>JBGSYF010000031.1:0-256616 GCA_041751015.1 Chitinophagales bacterium | reverse complement strand
TATTGATGCGGGCCTTTCATCCCAATACCATTGATACTCCCCATCATTTGCCGCTCTGCAGTTAGCGCCCACATCCGAAAACAGGCTTGCCGAATCCCCCGTAAAATCCTTGTACAGGTTCACATCATTCTGCGCCTTGAGCATTACAGGACACACACACACACACACACACAATATTAAACATTTGTGAAACTAAAATGCGTAAATTAGTGGCTTTCATATCACAAAATGTTTTTCAACCCGTAATAATCAAATTTAACCAAAAAATCCAGAAAACCAAAAAATTCGCATAAATTTTGACCATTCAGTGACCGACACCGGATACACTCCCCGCAAGCCTTTTTTCCCATTGCCAGGCGCTTTCCATCATCGTGTTGATGTCGCGGGTGGCTTGCCAGCCGAGCTGGTCGCGAGCCTTGCTGTTGTCGGCGTAGATGGAGACAACGTCGCCGGCTCGGCGGGGACCATAAGTTACGTTCAGATTGAGACCAGAGGCGCGCTCAAAGGCGTGGATAGCTTCTAATACGGTTACGCCACTGCCGGAGCCGAGGTTGAATACTTCGCAGTTGGAGGCATTGCGGTTTTCGGCCAGGTAGCGCAAGGCGAGGGTGTGCCCGTGGGCAATATCCATAACATGGATGTAGTCGCGCACGCAGGAGCCATCACGGGTATCGTAATCCGTGCCAAAGACCGTCAGCTTGTCCTGCAATCCGGCGCCAAAACGCGTGATGTTGGGAATCAGGTTCAGGGGTTGACCCAGAGGCACCTCGCCGATCAAACCGCTTTCATGAGCGCCTCCGGGGTTGAAGTAGCGCAACAGAATGAAGCGGTCATCCGGCCTGGAACGCGCCATATCCCCGATGATGTTTTCACCGATTTGCTTAGTGCTGGCATAAGGAGATTCCGGTGCCGGAAGGGGAGTCTGTTCGGTCACCGGCATCTGCACTGCATTGCCATAGACCGAACAGGAAGAAGAGAATACGAAATCCCTGACTCCGAATTCGGCACAACACTCCAGAATATTCGTCAGGCTGTTGATGTTGTTGCGGTAATACAACAAAGGAAAGGCCACCGATTCGGGAACCGATTTGAAAGCGGCAAAATGGATGACGCCGCTCAGGTCCTGATGGCGTTCAAAGACCTCGCGGGTTGCCTGCAAATCGGTCAGGTCAACCGGGTAGTTGTTGATGCGCTGCCCGCTTACCACCTCAATGCGCTTCAGTGCGTCCGGAGTAGAGCGCGAATAATTGTCTATGGAGATGACCTCATAGCCATTGGCCAGTAAATCAATCACGGTATGCGAACCGATGTAACCGGTTCCGCCGCTCACTAATACCTTTTGAGCCATAAGTAAGATTAAACTCAGGCAATGGCGTCAGAGGCCATTCTCTTTCGAAATCGCGGACTGGAGACTACCTGAGCGATCCCGGATTTCAGATCCATCAGGTCTCTGTTTAACAACATACGCATCTTGTCGATGTCGGGTTTCCTTCGCTTCATATCACCCTCTTCAAGGGCTGGGCGGTGTACAATCTCTGAATGAGAACCCGTAACTTCAATAATTGTTTCTGCAAGATGTAAAATACTGATTTCGTTATCATTGCCTATATTGACCACCTCATTTACGGCCAGATCTTCATAGAGCGTGCCTATACAGGCTTCGATGTTGTCGTCGATGTAACAAAAAGTTCTGGTTTGGGACCCGTCTCCGTAAACCGGAATCGGGTCATTGTTCAATGCGCGGAGGATAAAGCGGCTCATCACAAAGTCCGAGCTCTGCTTCGGTCCATAGGTATTGAAGAAGCGGAAGATGGTATAGTCCAGGTCATATTCCTGTTTGTAGGAGCGGCAGAAGGATTCCCCTACATTCTTGACCACGGCATAGGGAAGCTTGGAATTGAGCGGAGTGGTATGCTCATTTTGCGGAAACTCGACTGGCTCCCCGTAAACTTCAGAGGAAGAGGAGTAAAAGACCCGTCTGACCCCGGTGCTCTTGCAGAGTTCGAGGATGTTCTTGATGCCCTGAATGTCCTGAAGCACCATCACCGGATTGTCCAGGGTGCGCTGCACCCCCACCACTGCTGCGTAGTGAAAGACGTAGTCAAAAGAGAAGGAGACCATCACCGGCAGGATCTCACTGAGCACATTGACATCGCATTTGATGAACTTAAAACGAGTACTGTCTGCACTGGGCAAACGGTCTTTAGTGCCGGTCAACAGGTTGTCCACCACCACAACATAGTTTTCCGGATCCTCCAACAGGCGCTCTGCAAGGGCGCTGCCGACAAATCCCGCTCCTCCGGTTACCAAAATTTTACGCATGGCTGAGTATTGTTCAGTTGTTCTTGATCAGATTGAGGAGATAGTGCCCATACCCGCTTTTGAGCAGCGGAGCAGCGAGCGATTCAAGCTGCTGATCATCGATGAAGCCCCGCATCCAGGCCACTTCTTCAATACAGCCGATGTTGAGCCCCTGCCGCTTCTCAATCACCTCAACGTATTGAGAAGCCTGATTCAGGGATTCAAAGGTACCGGTGTCCAGCCAGGCTGTTCCCCGGTCCAGGATTGACACGCTGAGTTTGTTGCGGCGCAGGTACTCCTTGTTAACATCGGTGATTTCGTATTCACCCCGCGGGCTGGGCTTGAGCGCTTTGGCTATGGCAATCACCTCATTGTCGTAAAAGTAAAGACCGGGCACGGCAAAGTTGCTCTTGGGCCGGGTCGGTTTTTCCTCTATAGAGATGACGCGGTTCTGCTGGTCGAATTCCACCACTCCGTAGCGTTCCGGATCGGATACGTGGTAGGCGTATATAATGCCCCCATCGGGATCGCGGTTGGCGTAGAGCAATTCGGCCAAACCGGTACCATAGAAAATATTATCCCCGAGAATCAGGGCCACCTTGTCCTTTCCGATGAAGGAATCCCCAATAACAAAGGCCTGGGCCAGGCCATTGGGAATCGCCTGTTCAGCATAGGAAAAGGAGCATCCAAGACGACTGCCATCGCCGAGCAAATGCCTGAAATTGGGCAGATCGTGCGGGGTGCTGATGATGAGTATATCCCGAATTCCCGCCCACATCAGGGTCGAAAGGGGATAGTAGATCATCGGCTTGTTGTATACCGGCATCAATTGCTTACTCAATGCAAGCGTGATGGGGTGAAGACGGGTGCCGGAGCCACCAGCGAGTATGATTCCCTTCAAATCTAAAGAGGTGATTGAGCCAAAAAGGCAAAGGTAGCTATAGCAATTGAGCCTTTTTACCCTACCTGATGCCGTTTGAAGTCCAACATTCAGGGTAGAAAACCTTGACCAGGCCTGTGAAAAGTGGGCAAATTAGCGTGAAGATGTTCCCGCAGCTTTGGTCTTGGCGGCCTCAGCGAAGAATTTAGGATTGCTCTTCAGGTGGAAATAGAGCCAGACTGCCCGCGAAACATGAAACAAATACGGGCTGATCAGCACTTGAAAGATGGCCACCATGAATAGTGCGGTCATAAAAGGGACGCCCAGCCCGAAGTTGAGCAGAACAAACAACAACAAACAATAGGGTGCAGCCAGGGCATAGCTAATGTACAGGGCTCCAAAATAGAAGCCGGGCTCGGGCTCAAAGTCCGCAGAGCAATGCAGACAATGTTTGGGCATCTTGCCCATTCCCGCCAAACGATAAGGGTTGTGGAAGAACATCGGAGCCGAATAGCAACGCGGGCAACGGGTGTGCAACAAATGATTGAGCCGCGTGAGTTTTCTTCCCATGATCAGCCGTCAAAGTTAGCGCAAACTGACCTCCCGGCCTGAGGGCCAGGATCTATCTCAGAGAGCGGGCAATGATCAGGATGCTGGTATCCGACAAGATATAGTCGGGTAATTGCTGTTTGTTGTGGCTTTCAAAGGCGGCAAAACGATGCCCCATACTCTTTAAACTGTCCAGTCTGTGCTCTTCGGGGTACCAATTGTAGGCGTTGATGCCCTGGTAGAACATCAATTCAGTATCGCCAAAGTCCTTGAGGTTGAGGACGACCCGCCCTTGTAGGTCTGTCGCATCGGGCACTATATCTAAAATATTTTTATACAAATAAGTGTTATGTATTTTACGCGCTCTGTATTCATTGTTCTCGCTGCGATACCCGGCAATCTCCCAGGGCTGAAGGGCAGCGATGGCCAGCAGCACACTCATTACTGCGTAAGCATACCGGGCATTGATCGAAAACCTTTCGACCAGAAAATGGAGCACCTGATGCGCACCCAGCCCCGCAATGATCCACATCAGAGCATGAACCGGATAGGTGAAAGAGGGCATCTTGGTCTTGACCAGCAGGGAGAAAAATCCCGTAATCACCAGCACCATGACCATTAAACTGATGGAAAGGGCTGCAGAGCCCGGGCGGGTCTTGTACAGGGCATACAAGCCGGGAAAGAACAACAGCATACTGAGCCAGCCGTACATGATCGGCCATTGAGCGAGATGAAACCAGATGCTTCCGTGATGCCCTTCTACGACTTCAAAGATGTGTCGGGTATTGTGCTGATAGATGATGCTGCTTTCAAGGGGAAAGGCTTGTTGTATGTACAACTGCCAGGGCAGGAAGAGCACAACACTGAACAGCGCCGCGAGCAGGAGATGCGTCCAGTGCCGCCAATCCCCGCGCCATTGACTGTGGAGCAGTAAAAACAATCCCCAGCCGCCAAAGACCAGGATGCCGGTCAGCCATTTACAGAGCACTGCCGCCGCGACAAAGGCACCCGCCAGCAGGGCCCAGGTCCACTTTCCCCCGGAGTTTATATAGCGAATAAAGGCCCAGATGCTTGCAGTGACGTAGAAGCCAAAGGCCATGTCGTTCTGATCCAGCATCAGGCGGCCCGAAGTCAGTTCAAGTTGATAATAGGAAAAAGCGCAACACGATGCCGCCAGATAGGCCACCCGCGTATCACCGATCCAGTATCTGGCTATGTCGTAAACCATCCAGACCGTGATCACGCCCATCAAAACGGACGGAATGCGCATGCTCATCTCGCCTGCACCCAGAATCTTCATGGAAAGGGCCATTTGCCAGAGGAAGAGGGGCTGTTTGTGCAACCAAACATGATTACAGCACCAATCTTCGAGATTAAAAGGAAGAAGGGGAATCAGCCTGAGCATGGGCTTGAGGGGCTGATCCATCATGTTTTTGGCCACCAGGGCGTGGAATCGCTCGTCCCAGTCGTGCAGAAAGGGATCAATGGCGGCCATCAACAGGCGCACTAACAAGGCGCCGAAGAGCAGCAGCCCGACAGCGCTGCGCCGCTGTTCCCGGATGAAAAACAGATAGACGCTCATCAGCATGGGGATGCTGAGGGCTGCGAGCGCTAATATGGCTTGAGTGGAATAGAAGATCACAAGGCCCAATGAGGTGATGCTTTGCGGGGCGCTCAAAATTAGTCAACAGCAGGGGCTCTGGCATTGCACATCGCCTTTCGACCCGGTTCAGACTAATTTTAGGCGGGATTGAACTTTCTGAAAGTATTTGTTGGTTTGCTGCTATGTGCCGGGAGTGGAATGCTGAACATTCTCGGCCCAGCCTCCAGCCGATCAGCATTTTGTTATAATTGCGCGACATGCACATCGTCATACTCGGAAACGGCATCAGCGGAATCACCTGCGCGCGCTACATCCGCAAACAAAGCGATTACCAGATCACCGTGATATCGGGTGAAAGCGATCACTTCTTTTCGCGCACTGCCCTGATGTACATCTATATGGGGCATATGAAATATGAGCATACAAAGCCCTATGAAGATTTTTTCTGGGCCAAAAACCGCATTGATCTGGAGCGGGCCTGGATAGAGCAGGTGGATACGGAGAGGCGGGTTTTGCATGCTAAAGACGGCAGAAGTTTTAACTATGATCAGTTGGTGATTGCCACAGGTTCGGTCAGCAACAAGTTTGACTGGCCGGGTCAGGACCTTCCCGGAGTGCAGGGGCTATACAGTATACAGGATCTCGAAGAGTTGGAAAGAAGCAGTGCTTTGGGCATCAATCGGGCGGTCATTGCGGGAGGAGGGCTGATCGGCATAGAGTTGGCCGAGATGCTCATGAGTCGGAACATTCCGGTCACCATATTGGTCAGGGAGAAGAGCTACTGGGACAATGCGCTGCCCCCAGGCGAGTCCGCCATGGTGACCCGGCATATTCTTTCGCACGGCATTGATCTGAGGCTGGAGACGACCATGAAGGAAATCATCGCCGGACCCGATGGAAGGGCTTGTGCGGTACTGACCGACTCCGGGGAGCGCATAGAGGCGCAATTGGTGGGACTGACGGCCGGGGTCTCTCCAAACATTGCCTTTCTCAAAGATTCCGGTATCGAGTGTCAGCGGGGGGTCCTGATTGATCGCTTTTTCAGAACCAATGTCGAAGAGGTCTATGCCATTGGGGACTGCGCGGAGTTTCGCGAGGCCTTGCCTGGGCGCAGGCCCGTTGAGCAGGTTTGGTACTCCGGCCGCGATCACGGGCAGACGCTGGCGGATACCCTTTGCGGAAACGCGAGCGAGTACAGACCCGGCCCCTGGTTCAACTCCGCTAAATTCCTGGATCTGGAATGGCAAACCTACGGGGATATGCCGGCGCAGATTGGGGAAGATCTGTCGTCTTTGTACTGGGAGCACCCCTCAGAACTCAAGGCGGTGCATCTGCTCTACCGCAAGGGCGATAAGCGCTTTGTGGGCATCAACAGTCTGGGCATACGCTACCGACATTTAATATTTGATCGTTTTCTGCGAGAAGAACGTACCATAGAATATGTTCTTGAGAATCTCGCTGCCGCCAACTTTGATCCGGAGTTTTCCAAAGCCTATGAGCGCGATATCCTGGAGCTGTACAATCAACAGACGGGCAGCCGCCTGCAACCCAGAAATAAACGCGGACTTCGTGGAGTTCTTCAATTGCTGAAATCCGTATGAGCAGATCAACGAATAGGATTTGGCCGCTTCTGGTCAAGCGGATCGGGATGCTGATCTTTCTCTCTGCCCTCGGCTACGCCATCTTTTTGAGCGTTGGTGGCACCTATCGCCTGAACGATGCCGATCTGCAAAGTCTCTTTGGAGAGCGCAGTGATCTGATCCGCGAGAGCGAAGCGGACTTTGTCGATCAGCCCATCCGGGGAAAGTGGGCCTTTTTGAGCGAATTGCGGCGGGTCTCTAAAGTGGTTGCCGTAGATGCCCGCATTCGCTATGGGCTCAGCGAACAGGATGTGGAGGGAATGGCCTCGCGCAACGATGGGCAGCCCTTCGACCTGAAAGGGGAGATTGCGCGTTTTGAGCAGGAAGGCCATCAGGAAAAGGCCAAAAAAATCAGCCAGTGGCTGGGCTGGTACGACGGCAAGAGTCTGAGCGAAGAAGAACTCAAAACTCAATTGGCCCTTAAAGCGACCGACATCAACCGGGGCATCAGCGGGCTGGAACTCAGTCCCTATGCGGCTTTGGCCATCACTCGCCAAGCCAGTCAGGGGCCGGCTAGGACCCATCCCGGCCGAACTTTCCTGATCATCTTCGGTCTGGCCCTGTTGGGGGGCATGATGGTCATTCTGCCCGAATTCCGGCATGAACCTGGCATTAAAAACAATCATATTCAATTTAATGGACTTAACAGTCGCGGGCTGGCGGGCATACTCTTGGGTACGCTGTTGATTGTATTTTATATAGCTCTATACTGGTTTCCCGCATGGGTGGCTGAATGGACCCTGATGGCCGACCCGCTCAGCTATTGGATCAACGGCGGTCCTTCCAGCCAGTGGTTCCTGTACGGTTGGCTCTACACCTTTGCCGTAGTTACCATGGCCGTTCGCTTCGCCATCAAGTACCGCCATAGTCCTTATCACCTGGTTCGAACGGCTTCCGTAACTTTCTTTCAGGTTGGCTTCGCCTTTCTGTTGAGCAATATCCTGCATCGCTTGCAGTTGCCGTCCCGGGATCTGAAGAACATCTGGCCATTGGAATACGATTTTTTCTATGCGGAAAAAATGAATGCCATGTTGTATCCTCCAGCCCTGCCTTGGTTTGGCAAAGCCATGTTTGTGCTGGGCATTGCGCTGATCGTGTTGGGGGTTCCGCTGCTGACGTATTTCTATGGAAAACGCTGGTATTGCTCCTGGGTTTGCGGCTGTGGCGGGTTGGCTGAAACGGCCGGTGACCCCTTTCGGCATTTGAGTGACAAGAGCCTGAAAGCCTGGCGCATAGAGCGCTATCTGGTTCACGGTGTGCTGCTTTTCGCCATATTCATGACCATCACTGTTATTGGCTCCTACCTGAGCAATTCGGAGACTTTTTTGGGCATCAAAACCCCTATGATCAAGCAGTGGTATGGCTTTGCGATCGGCGCGGTCTTTGCCGGCGTGGTGGGAACGGGGTTCTATCCGCTGATGGGTAACAGGGTATGGTGCCGCTTTGGCTGCCCTTTAGCGGCCTATCTGGGCCTGGTTCAGCGCTTCAAATCCCGGTTCAGAATCACCACCAATGGGGGTCAGTGCATCTCCTGTGGCAATTGCAGCACCTATTGCGAGCAGGGCATTGATGTGAGGTGGTATGCGCAAAGGGGTCAGAACATTGTGCGGGCCTCCTGCGTGGGCTGTGGGGTCTGCTCCTCGGTCTGCCCCCGCGGAGTGCTGAATCTGGAAAACGGACCGGATATTGACCGCACGGCTATACAGGCCCTGAGGATTAAGAAGGATGGGGTACAGGTTCTCCCCTGACAGCGCTGTCTATGCCTGGCTTACCTTTGCGGGCTGCTAAGCAATGAGCAACTTGACCAAGACAGACCTGATCATTCCCGCTTTCAACGAAGAGCTTTCTATCGGGAAAGTCCTTAGGGATATCCCAAGCGGGCTGGTTAGGGAGGTGGTGGTGGTAGACAATGGATCCAGCGACAATACCGCTCAGGTTGCCCGCGGAGCCGGGGCTACCGTGCTGCGGGAAGATGCCAAAGGCTATGGCAATGCCTGTCTGAAGGGAATGGCTTATCTGGCGGCCAAATCGCCGGACGATCAACCGGAGATCCTGGTTTTTCTGGACGGAGACTACAGCGACTATCCTGATGAAATGCCTAAATTGCTGGAGCCCATCAAAGCGGGGAAGGCCGATCTGGTTTTGGGCTCAAGAACGCTCGGCAAACGCATGAGGGGCTCCATGACACCACAGCAGCTTTTCGGCAACTGGCTCTCTACCCATCTGATCAGGTTGTTGTTTGGCGTTCGCTTCACGGATTTGGGTCCATTCAGAGCCATTCGCTATACTGCGCTTGTTCAACTGGGTATGGTGGATCGCAATTATGGCTGGACCGTGGAGATGCAGATTAAAGCGGTTAAGCAGGGACTGGTATGCCTTGAAGTCCCGGTTTCGTACCGAAACCGAATTGGGCAGAGCAAGGTCAGCGGGACGCTGAGAGGGACCATCGGAGCGGGTTACAAAATCATAACCACCATTTTTAAATATTATTAATCTTATGGTGGGCGGATTGCTGATCATCATCCTTTATTCGGTTGCGCTGGGGTTCATCTTCCTGTATTGCATGGTGCAATTGCATCTTGCCCTGCGCTACACCCGATGGCACCGCCGCAACAAGGTTTCGCCACAACAGACCCCGGATATGCCCGCGCAGCTTCCTGTGGTCACGGTTCAACTGCCGCTCTACAACGAGTTTTACGTCACCGAGCGCCTGTTGGACAGCATCGCTGCGCTGGACTGGCCCAAGGATCGGCTGGAGATTCAAGTCCTGGATGATTCCACAGATGAATCCCGGGATGTGGCTGCGCGAAAGGTGGCTGAGCTCCAGGCGAAAGGGTATGATGTTCAACACATTTGCCGGCCAGATCGGCGCGGGTTCAAAGCCGGGGCTCTGCAATACGGGCTCAGTCTGGCCCGAGGGGAGTTCATCGCCATCTTTGATGCGGATTTCACCCCCCTTCCCTGCTTCCTGCAGAAGACCATTCCCTGGTTCAATAACGAGCAAATCGGTGTGGTTCAAACCAGATGGTCACACCTGAACAGAAACTATTCACTGCTCACCCGAATGCAGGCCTTCGCGCTGGATATGCATTTCTCGGTGGAACAACTCGGGCGGCACGCTTCCGGTTACTTCATCAACTTCAACGGCACGGCGGGGGTTTGGCGAAAGACCTGCATCGAAGATGCCGGGGGCTGGAAGGCCGATACCCTGACCGAAGACATGGATCTGAGCTACCGCGCCCAGCTCAAGGGCTGGGAGTTTTGCTACCTCGAAGGGGTGCTTTCTCCGGCGGAATTGCCTACGGAGATGAGTGCGGTTAAGTCCCAGCAATACCGCTGGAACAAGGGCGGAGCGGAGACGGCGCGCAAATTGTTGCGGCAGGTGCTTCGGGCTGATCTTCCCCTCCGTGTGAAGTTTCACGCCGTTTCGCATCTTTTCAACAGCAGCAATTATTTCTGGGTTTTTTTGACGGCTGTCTTGAGTATTCCCCTGCTATGGGTCAAGCATGAAGTCATTCTGATCGACTATTTCAAGTACGCCTCAGTTTTTTTGCTGGGCTCCTTTGGGATTGCCTATGCGTATTACGTCTCTGCAGTTTATCGCAGCACCGACCGGGATACGGCCTGGAGGGAGTTTGCCTTGCGCATGCCCATCTTTCTGGCGGTGACCATGGGGCTCTCCCTGCACAATGCCCTGGCGGTGTTCCGGGGCTGGACCGGCCATCAGTCAGCCTTCATTCGCACGCCCAAGTTTGCGATCATTCAGGGCAATGATCGCTGGCAAAACAAGAGGTATACCTCCGGCCGCATTGGCTGGTTGACCTGGCTGGAGGCCCTGATGGGTTGCTATTTTCTGGCCGGTGCGGGAATTGGTCTGTACTATGAAGATTACGGCCTGCTGCCCTTCCACCTCATGGCGGCCTTTGGCTTTCTGCTCATCTTCTTCTTCTCGGTCCGTCATGCCCTGGTGGTGCCCAGCTCCAAAGCTCCCTGAACCATGAATCGCTGGTTCTGGTTCGGCCCGCTCTTTGGCGAAGAGCCGGGGCTCCTGAACAGCGCCATCTCTGCGGCTGCATTGCCTTCATCCCTGCATCGTTTTCTTCAAGATTGGAAGGGCCTTTCTGCTCTGCTCGTGCTCGGTGGAACCCTCGTGTTACTCTGCGCGGGAGATCGGACAGAGCACACGCTCCTGATGCTGGGCTTTGGACTGGGAACTGCAGGCTGGGTCTGGGCCTTGTTCGCGTCCTGGAAAACCCGTGAACTCGCCCTGCTGATGGCTCTGGCGCTGCTTTGTCGATTATTATGGCTGGCTGTTCCGCCGTTGTTGAGCGACGATTGGGCGCGTTATCTCTGGGACGGCACGCTGTGGCTGCAGGGTCTCAACCCTTTCGAAACCTTGCCCTCTGCCCTGCCGGATCATCACCCCGAATTGCTCGGGGCCATGAATTCCCCGGATTACTACACGGTATACCCCCCCCTGGCTCAGTTGATCTTTCGCATTGCCGCCTGGACCGGTGCGGGTCAGGACAGCGCTGCGATGTTGCTCAGCCTGCGGCTGCTGCTCTGGCTGGCTGAAGCATTCAGCATCGGGTTGATGCTCTTTCTGCTGCCTGCCACTCAGAAGTCGCGCGCGCTCCTCTACGCCCTGGCGCCGCTGGCCCTGGCAGAAGGTTCGGGAAACATTCATCTGGAGGTCCTGGACGTCTTCTTTGTGCTCTGCAGCGCCCTGGCCTTGCGATGGTATCATGAGCTGGCAAACGCTCCCTCCGCTAAGCTCTCCGGGACTGCCCTGCGTCGAAGGACTCACTTTCTCCTCATCGGACTGAGTCTGATGGCCGCGGTTGCCGTCAAACTTCATCCCTTGCTCCTGGCGCTGACCTGGCCATTTCTCTTCGGTTGGAAACGCGCGCTAACCCTGGGTATGTTCAGTGCCGGTGTGTTGCTGCTGGCCTTTTCGCCCTTTGTCTCTGCAACGGTGGCGGGCAATCTGAGCCAGAGCCTTGATCTGTACTTCAGGACCTTTGAGTTCAATGGGGGCCTATACTCTGCGCTGCGATGGGCGGGCATTCAGTACTGGGGCTACAACCGCATTGATCTGATCGGTCCCCTGCTCGGGTTGCTTGGCCTTGGAGCGATCTGCGCCTATTTATGGTGGAAAAGACCCCGAAACTGGAATCACTATCTGGCCTCTGCCTTCTGGATAGCTGCTATACACCAGTTGAGCGCCACCACCGTTCATCCCTGGTACATCCTGCCCTTGTTGGCCTGGTCCTGCTTTGTGCCCTGGCGCTTTGGCGTGCTCTGGGCTGCGCTCATACCCTTGAGTTATCTGGCCTACACAGCAGATGGCTTCCAGCAGCCCCATGCCATCGTCGCCTTTGAATACATTCTAGTTTGGGGTGTTCTGCTGTGGGAAGTCCGGAACGAAAGGCTATCTGACTGAATACCCATGGGCTTTTATAAGAAAAAAGCAGGGGCCCGATGTGGACCCCTGCTTCTCCCTATGTAAAAATCCAAATAACAGATCAAATCACTTTCCAGCCACCGGCTTGAATTCAACACGGCGGTTAACCTTGTGCTGAGCTTCGTTGCGGGCGTCTTTGAACAGCGGTGAGCCTTTGCCTTCGTACTTCATGATGAAGCGGCCTTCAGCGATGCCGTAACGATCTTTCAGCACAGTAATGGCTGATTCAGCGCGACGGCGGCTCAGGTCAGTATTGTACTGCTCTGAAGCGCGGGTATCGGTATGGCCGATGACCTCGACTTTCAGATCGGGATACTTGTTCATGACCTCAGCCACGTAAGCCAAACCGGTGTAAGCATCAGCTTTGATCACCGCGCTGTTCAGGTCAAAGGCGATGTTAGGTAGGAACCAGTTGGCACCTGCACCGGCCACCATCGGAGCGACTTTGTTGTCGATGAGTTGCTCAATTTCCTCTGCAGAGAGGTAGTTCGGCATCACGTTGACGCAGTCAACAATGGGGTAATTGGGGTTGGAGAAGGGCTCGGGATCTTCGCCATCGGGGCAGCCGTCCTTATCGCTGTCAAGAGAACGACCGCGGGTATCCACGGGGAATCCTTCCGGGGTATCGGGCTCTTCATCGAGCCAATCCACTACACCGTCACCATCGGTATCCACCAGATCTTTCTCCTTCAGGTCGGCGATGGAGGAATACACGTAATCCATAGGGTTGACAAACCAGCTTGGCTCAGAAGCCTTACCGCCCAGGTGAATGCTCACACCAATACTGGTATAGTGCAACACATCGTTATTAGGGGTAAAGGTGCGGCCGCCAAACTCCCAGCGCTGACCGTCGAGCAAATCGTCAAAGGGAAGGGTAACCCGGTGCTCCAGGTCAAGCGATACGCGCTTTCCAAGCCGGAATTGCATGCCCAGACCAAGGCTGGCCTGAATGCGTGCCACCAGAGGATCAGCGCTGTCACCCAGCGTCCATGAATTGTTGTTGTACTCGGCGCGGGTTTCGAAATCTCCATCCATGATGGCTTCAATGGCATCGCGCTGATCTTTGCGATCTGAAAAGCTAACATTCTCCACAATGCTGTTGAAATCATAGGGATTACCACCGGCATCCAATGCATCATAGTAATTCCTGTACATCAGCAATCCGCCACCACCTGCGACGAAGATGGTCATGACGTTGTTGCCCTTGTGGAACTTGACGTTGTTCAGGTTGAAGACAGCATCGAGGTTGATGTTGTGAAGCTTGGTCTGATAGTTATGTACAAAGGCGACATAAGGATCTCCAAGGTTGTTGATGTTCGGGTTTTCATAACCGATGGCCAACAAAGCAGGGTTGCGTCCAACGGACTGGCGTTCCCAGTTCTGGCCATAAGCCGTACCACCGTTATAGCCCAAACGCAAAGAGGTGGAGTAACCCAGGGCCTTGCGGATGTTCACGCCATAGCCGAGGTTGACCCCTCCAACTCCTCCAATGGGGCGGCTCTTCACGTCGCCAGCTATATTCAGCATACCGACATTGAGGCCGAGGGCCCACATATTTCTCGGTTTTGCCGGATAGGCAGTTTCGTTGGCCATGAACTGCTCATGCTGTTCCATCCGGCTTTCGGGAATCAATTCCTCATTGATAACCTGACCTTGCGCGAACAGGGCGCTGGCGGACAGGATGAGGGCGGCCAATAGTAAATAATGTCTCTTGCTCATGGATTTGCTGTTGTTCTCGGATTTAGGGAAGGGCACATGAACGATCTTGTTCATATGTCGCCAAAAATAGTAACTCTCATGCAACGTACAAATTGAATTTCACGTCCGTTGCAGATTTAGTGATTTATAGTGTCCGGAATACTATCCACCTATGACTGCGCGGAACTCTACCCGGCGGTTCATATAGTGGTCAGATTCCCGGGTTGCATTGGGTACCAGATTTTCTTGTTTGCCCACATACCTCAATATAAATCGGTTGGCATCTATGCCGTAGCGATCCACCAAATGATTGATGGCATTGACTGCGCGCCTGCGAGACAGGTCTAAGTTGTACTCTTCTGTGTAGCGCACATCGGTGAAACCCACCACCTCAACCTTCAGTTTGGGGTAGAGGCGCATTACGTCCGCAACGTGCTTGAGTTCGGGAAAAAATTCAGTCTTGAGATTATCCTGATCCAGATCAAAGTGGATCATGGGCAGATACCAGTCTGATCCTCCGGCTGAAATGCTCGGATCTCCCAGCATTTCCTGAACAATTCTTCTGACGGCCGGCTCATCAATCTCCCCAACGGGGCCTACATTGACACAGTTGACAATGGGTCGCTCGGGGGAGGAAAAGGGTTCCGGGTCATCGCAATCCGGACAGCCGTCCTTGTCGGAGTCCAGGGTTACACCGCGGGTGTCCACCGGGCAGTCCGGACGCGTATCCGGCTCCTGATCCAGGTAATTGGGTACTCCATCTCCGTCGTCATCGCCAAGATCATAGGGGAAATCCGCTGCCTGATTGTAGTTGAAGGTCAGGGGGTTGATCCACCAGGAGGGAATGTCGTGACGGCTTTTCCTGCCCAGATGGTAGTTGAGGTGCAGCGAAGTGTAGTGATAGGTATCGAAATCCCGGGTCAGGGTATTGGTCTCTTCCCAGCGCTGTCCGTCTACCAGATCATCGTTGGTGAACTTGACCTTGTGCTCAAGGGCCATGCTGAGCTTTGAGGTCAGCAGTATATGAATACCAAAACCTCCGGTAACAACAGGTTTATAGGTTCGCTCAAAAAGCGCGGGTTTATCCGTATGCCCTTCCGCCGGAGTCTCATAAACACCGTCGTAGATCTCCGCCAAAGCGTCCAGGATCTCAGGGCGATCTTCAAAATCACCACCACCAAGTGCCCGCGCCGGCCCGTAGTCATACATGTTGCCGTTGGCGTCCAACTGGTCAATCATGGTTTGATAAGTGGCCACACCGATGCCAAAGATGGCATTTAAACCAACCCGGTTTCTGTCGCGGTGATACTTGATGTTGTTCAGGGTGAGAATCCCTTCGACCGAAAAATCGTTGATCTTGGTTTTGTAGTTGTGGAAAACGACCCCCGGGCTGTCTGCGTAATTGATTGAGGGGTTGTTTCGCCCATTGAGAGCGGGATTGCGGTCAATTCCCGAGCTCGGCTGCCAGTTCTGCCCATAGGCCGTGCCCTGGAAGTACTCTCCGCGCAAAGACAACGCGTAGCCAAGAGCCTTGCGAAGGTGAATTCCATAGCCCAGTGCAGGGCCGTGGTCCTTTCCGTAGCCTGTCCAGTTGGAGCGAACATCACCGCTAACCTGTACAATGCCCCCGCTGATACCGATTTCCCACATGTTTCGTGGCCTGGCCGGGAAATTGGAAATTCCCGCTTCAAATGCAGCTTGCTGATCTTTTCTGGCCTCGGGTAGCTTCTCGTAAACCGCTGTGGAATCCTGAGCCAAAACAGCGGCACTGGAGAACAGGAGAAGGAAGCTGAAAAGCGTGCGGCAAGTTCTCGCAATCGGGAAATGCTGGCTCATAGTATCTGTTTGGCCCTGCGTTGGTTACGCATACAAAGCAATTGGCGAAAGTAGCCTAAAAATATCAGGCTGCCAATTGGTGTTTTGAATACACCAAGCTGTGGAAAAGCTGCCTTAACGCACCAAAATTACCGAGCCGCTGCGCCGCACTCGCTCTCCTTCATCATTGACCGCATCCAGGAAATAAATGTAAGTGCCGACCTCTTGAGGCTTTCCCTGGAAAGTGCCGTCCCAGGCGACCATGATATCATTCGAAGCAAAGACTTCTTCTCCCCAGCGGTTGAAGATTCGAAGGGCGAACTCCACCAGATAGGGCGTACGGATCACAAAGACATCATTGATGCCGTCTCCATTGGGGCTAAAGGCGTTGGGAATTGCAAAATCGCGTATGACCTCAATCAGTGTGGAGTCAATCACTACACAACCATTGGCGTCTACCACAGTAAGCGTGTACCACTGTTCAAAAGGTGGGCTGGCTTCTGGATTGGGGCAATTGACGCAGGAAAGATCATTGGTCGGCGACCAGGTCCAGGAAGCTACAGGATCGGCATTGGTCTCCGGTTCAAGCACTACTCCCGTTCCCGAAGGAATGGGCAGGTAGGTACCGGCATCCAGCGTGAGTTGTTCCGGTTCGGTCACGCTGAATGGAATGCTGACTATACAGCCATCCATATCCTGAACGAACAGGGTATAATCACCGGCCAAAAGACCACCAATGGCATCATCTTCCTGCCAGCTTTCGCCATCGAGCGAATAGAGATAAGGGGGATAGCCACCTGTTGCCCCGCCTTGGACAACACCGGCAGAATCGGCAAAACACAGATTGTTGATCACATTGAGCACCAGCGGAGTGAGCACATTTTCTTCAATCACAACCACCTCGTAATCTGCTTCACAACCGTTCGCATCTCTTGCTGTAATGGTATAAGTACCCACTGAAAGGTTCATGAAAAACCCAATAGGTTCATAAGCACCCCCATCTAAACTGTAGCTAAAGGTTCCCAGCCCGGTTCCCCCGGTAGCGGTGACGGCAATCAGGCCATTGCTACCATCCGGGCAGGCAACATGAACCAGAGAATCGAGACTGAATTCTATGACCGGTGGATCGGTCAGCACAATCTCCGTTGTGGAGGTGCAGGCATCGCCATCGGTCATCACCAGGGTATAAGTACCGGCAGCCAATCCGCTGATGCTGGACACATCCGGAGTGGTTTCAGAAAAACCGGTGCTCCAATTGAAGAGGTAGGGTCCAAAGGTGTTGCCGGTAGCGGTGATCTGCCCGGTGGCATCCCCGGCACAAAGCGGATCGGTAAAATCGATCAGAGGCGGATCGCAGCAAGTCAGCTCCGGACCGCTGAATACGATATCGGGATCCAGATTGCAATTAAAGCTGCTCCAGGAGCCCGCCTCCCCATCGCCAAGTGTATTGAGAATTATGCTCAGATCAGCTCCTTCTATGCAGGCGGAAAAGTCCAGCGTCGTCACCTCAAAACAAAACTGCACCCAGTGCGGAGCTGAGCAGGAGTTAAAATCTCCATAATTATTCCCCGGATCACCATCTATGGGCAAGCCTCCAGCTCCGGAGGGAGAATCGTAGTAAATGCCCGGTCCAAAGGTGGCACCGGTAGCTGAACTGGTAATGCTGGGATAGAGACCCCAAACCCCATTTCCATCACAACTCGGAGCAAAACTCGTTGCCGCCAGAGTGGCCGGATCCCAGCCCGGGCCCAGGATGATCTCAAAACCGTGGAACCAATTGGCGGAAGCTGAACTCCAGGTATTCACCCTCAAACAGATTTCAATCGTTTCGCCGGCTTCATAAAACGTTCCAACACCCCCGTATCCGGGAGCAGATGAGGTGTCCCAGGTGCCCAGACACTGCGCATTGAGCCCCCCAAGGCTGCTCAGAAAGAAAAAAATGATGGCAAAATATTTCATAGTCAGAGGTGGAGTAAAGGGCCATTTAAGCCTCAAAAGGACTAATAAAGGTAAGGAAATGTGTTTAAAATGGATGAATAACGCGCTAAAACCCGATTTTTGCAGCCCTGAAAGCGGGCATATCACTGCCTGGTTAGTTCCTTCAGGCCCCCGGAAAAGTATGCTACTCGTTCAAAATCTCACGGTTCAGTTTGGTGGCCGTTATCTCTACCAGGACATCTCCTTCACCGTAAAGGACCGGGACAGGATAGGTCTGGCCGGTAAAAACGGGGCCGGCAAATCCACCCTCCTGCGCTTTCTGGCCGGCCTTGGCAAGCCCGAAGAGGGGCAGATCAGCACACCGGCAGAATACTCCATCGGCTATTTGCCCCAGGACATTGGGGGAATGAAGGGCAAGACCGTCTTTGAGGAAACCTCTACCGCATTTGATGAGATCCGCGAGTTGGAAAGGCATCTGGACGAGATTCAGCACCAGTTGGAAACCCGCACCGACTACGAGAGCGAGGAGTACATGAATCTGGTGGAAGGGCTGAACAACGCATCCGAACGCCTGAGCTGGCTCGGCGCCTCCTCCGCCGAAGCCGATGTGGAGCGCGTGCTGATCGGCCTGGGCTTTTCGCGCGGCGATTTCACCCGCAAAACCGAAGAATTCAGCGGAGGCTGGCAAATGCGCATTGAACTGGCCAAGATTCTTTTGCGCAAACCCAGCCTCATCCTGCTCGATGAGCCCACCAACCACCTCGACATTGAATCCATTCAATGGGTGGAAAGTTTTCTCAAAGAACACCCCGGCGCCCTGATCGTCGTGTCCCACGACCGCGCTTTTCTGGACAATGTCACCGAGCGCACCATAGAGATTTCGGGTGGAAAGGTGCACGATTACAAAGCGCCCTATTCGCGTTACCTCGAGTTGCGTGCCGAGCGCAACGCCACCCAGGTCGCTGCCAAGAAAAATCAGGATCGTCAGATCGAACAAACCGAGCGCATGATCGGGAAATTCAGGGCCAAGGCCAGCAAGGCCAAGTTTGCCCAGAGCCTGATCAAGAAACTCGACAAAGTGGAGCGCATTGAACTGGATGACGATGACAACAGCGCCATCCGCTTTCGCTTCCCCCCCGCCCCCCGCTCCGGCAAAGCCGTCGTGACTACAGAAAATTTATATAAATCTTACGACGATAAAGAAGTCCTGCGCAACATCAATCTGGTGGTGGAGCGCGGCGAGAAAATCGCCTTTGTCGGCAAGAACGGAGAGGGCAAAAGCACCCTGTCCAAGATGATCGCCGGGGTCACCGGACTGAGCAAAGGCAAGCTGGAACTGGGCGCTAATGTGCAAATGGGTTACTACGCCCAGGATCAGGCCGACAAGCTCAACGGAGAGATGACCGTCTTTGCCACCATAGACGATGTGGCAACCGGCGAGATGCGCACCAAGGTGCGCAATTTGCTGGGTTGCTTCCTCTTCAGCGGGGAGGAAGTGGACAAGAAGGTCAAAGTCCTTTCTGGAGGCGAAAAAAGTCGTCTCGCGCTGGCCAAATTGCTTCTGGATCCCATCAATCTTCTGGTGCTGGACGAACCCACCAACCACCTGGATCTGCGCTCCAAAGGCGTGCTCAAAGAAGCCCTGCAACAATACGATGGCACCCTTCTGGTCGTCAGTCACGACCGCGATTTTCTCCGCGGACTCACCGACCGGGTGTACGAATTCGGCAATGGTCAAATTCGCGAATTCATCGGAGACATATACGAATATCTCCAGAGCAAAAAGGTCGAAGATATGCGGGCCTTTGAACAGAGCCTGATCAGCCCTTCGAACCGCGAAAACGAAAAACCCAAACTCAGCCAGCAAGCGGAAAAGGCCCCGGAAAAGCCACAGGAAAAAGCCCAGGCAAGCCAGAGCAGCCCCGCCGCAGCAGCCCCAGCCGATTCCATGAGCTCCCAGGAGTGGTTCAACGCCAAAAAAGAGCTGGAAAAAGAGGAAAAAGCCCTTCGCCGGAACATTGAAAAGCACGAAAAGCGCATCGCCGAGCTGGAGACGGAGATCGCAGCGATAGAGCTGCAGTTGCGCGACCCGGAGTTCTTCCAAAAGGCCGGGCAGGAGGTGTACAGCCGCTACGAAACCTGCAAAAACGAGCTGACCACCGAGATGCAACAATGGGAAGAGGTGGCTGAACAAGCTGAGGAAACCGCCTCAAGACGCCAACAAGTACTGGATCAAAAACCAGCAGGAGCCTGAGCAATCCGCCAATCCGGAAGGCCGCAAGCATCAAGCTCTACTGGTAGCCTTGCGCCTGCAATCCGAACAACTCTGCGTACAATCCCCCGGCGAGAATCAGCTCCTCATGGCTTCCGATTTCCTCCAGGCGACCATGGCGCAAAACCAGTATCCGGTCGGCCATTCGCACCGTGCTGAAGCGGTGCGAGATCAACACCGCAGTCTTTCCCTGAGTGAGCTCTGCAAAGCGCTCGAAGACCTCGTACTCTGCCCGGGCATCCAGAGCCGCCGTCGGCTCGTCCAGGATGAGCAGCTGCGCATCGCGCATATAGGCCCGGCCCAATGCGATTTTCTGCCATTCGCCCCCGCTCAGATCCACCCCGCCCTCAAATCGGCGTCCCAACATAGTGGCATAGCCCCTGGGCAGACGACCAATCACCGTGTCCGCTAAGCTACGGGCCGCCGCTTTCTCAATTCTCGGCTGGTCTTCGCGGTCATCGATGCGCCCCACGGCGATGTTCTCTGAAGCGGGCAGACTGAAGCGCACAAAGTCCTGGAAGATCACTCCGATCATGTCGCGCAAACCCTGAAGCTCGTAGTGGCGCAAGTCTTCATCTTCGAGCAGGATGCGCCCTTCCACCGGATCATAAAGCCTGGCCATGAGCTTGACCAGGGTGGTTTTTCCCGCGCCATTTTCGCCCACCAGAGCCAATTTCTGACCCGCCGGCAATTCAAAACTCAGCCCGCGCAAAACCCATTGATCGCTTCCGGGATACTTGAACCCGACATTCTCAAATCGAAATCCCTTGCGCAGAACAGCGGGCAGGGGCAAGGGCTGGGGCGCCTCTTTGATCAGGGGCTTCATCTCCAGAAAATCGAACAGATCCTGCAGGTACAAGGCCCTCTGAGCGATACCGGAAAAGCGCTGCAACATGGCTTGCAGCAGACTGCGCGTGCGCGAAAAACTCCCGGCCAGAAAGGTCAACTCTCCCACGGTGATGCGCCCCTCTATCGTCTGCATTAGAATCACCACATAGGCCACGTAGTATCCGGCATCCCCAAGGGTGTTGAAGAGGCTCCCCCAGCCCGCTTTTCGGAGCGAAAGGCTTCGGTTGACCTTATAATAGCGGTCGGCCAGATCGCTGAAGCGGTCGCGCAAAAAGGCGGCCAGGCCAAAGACCTTGACTTCTTTAGCCGTCTGATCGCTGGCCCCGACTAAGCGCAGATAGTCGAGCTCGCGACGCTGTGGAGTCCAGCTCCTGGTCAGCGAATAACTGCGCTGATTGAAGTAGGTCTCGTTGAAGAAAACCGGCAGCACCGCCAATACCAAAATCAGCAGAAGCCAGCCGTTGAAGACCAGCAAACCGGCCCCGAGAAAGACGATGCTGACTGCGTCCTGAGCCTGTTGCAACAACTGGGTCATCAAAACCGTGCGGCCCAGGGTTTGTTGCCGCGCCCTTTCCATTTTGTCGTAAAAAGCCGCGTCTTCAAACTGGGGCAGATCCAGCCGGGCCGCCTGTTCTATAAGCAGGATGGAAGTGCTGTTGGCGAAAAGGTCGCCCAGCAGGGCATCGAGCAGGGCAATGGCCCGGTTCATCAGTGCCGAGAACATGACCAGCGCAAATTCCAGCCCCACATAAGTCCAGAGCATGACGGTCTGCCGCTCTTCAGGCGCCATCCCCAGCAAGCCGATGACTTCGTCAATGATCAGTTTTCCAACATAGAGCTGGAGCACCGGCATGGTGGATTCCAGCAGGCGAAGCAGGATGTTCCCTGCGGCCATGCCCCGATGCGTCTGCCAGATCAGTCTAAAGAATCTGGGTACCGTGCGCAGCGCTTTGAGGCTCTCGCGAAAACCCGGGCTTTCCGCCTCCTCTCTATTGCGCCTGTCTTCGGGAATTGCCATAGCGATTACTAATCGTCATCGTTAGCCCTCCCAAGGCGGCTGGTCAAAGCCTGAACCACCTTGAACTCCCAGAAAAACTCGCGGGCGATGATTCGCAAAACCGTATAACCCGGTATGGCCATGATCATAAAGGGCAGTCCCCCCATCAATCCGGCCGAAAGAACTACCATGAAGATCTCCAGCGGGTGAGCGTGTACCACATTGGCAAAGATGGTGGGCCCAACGACATTGTTGTCGATGATCTGAGCGATCCAGAACACCACCACCACCTTGATCACCAGAGGCAGAAGAAAGGTCATGCTGCCGTAATCTCCATAGGTGGTCAGGGCAATGATGACCCCAAATGCTCCGCCCAAAAGAGGCCCGGCATAGGGAATGATGTTCATGGTTGCCCCAACCAGCGCAATCAACAAGGCATAGCGCACCCCCACAATGCTCAGTCCCAGGGTCACCACCAGGGTAAACACCAGCCATTGGCCCAGCAAGCCAACCAGATAGCGTCTCAACAACTTCTTGCTGCTGCGCATGACCTCCTTGACCTGAACCAGTTGCTCATCCGGAGTCGCAGCGATGATGGCCCGGGAAAAAAGTCCCTTTTCCTTGAGCAAAAAAAAGGTCGAAAAGGTTATGGCAAAGAAGGCCACACCAACACTTCTCAGAATGTTGACCAGGCCGGCAAAGATTCCACTGATCGAAACCAGCGCCAGCAGATTGTTGTACAAATTCTGAACACCTTCGCGCACAGCACCTTCCGTCATTCCAAACTCCACAAGCCTGCGCTCAAAGTGCATAATCGGCTCGTCCAGCGATGAGACAATCTGTTCGGGATCCAGGCTCGTCAGCGTCTTGACCTGCTGAGCAACCATGGGAATCAGCCCGGCCAACAGCCCACCCAGTACAGAGTAGAAAAGGCCGATGACCAGCAAAGCTCCAAGCCAGCGTGGAATCCCAAATTTGCCAACACGGCGTTGAGCGATGAAGTCTACAATGGGCCGGCCGATCAGCGAAAGCATCACCGCCACCGCGAAATAGATCAATAAAATATAAACTTTACTGAGTAGCCAGAGGCCAATCAGCAATCCCGTGGCGAAGAGCACCACAACCGTCAAACCCCGGATAATCTCTTTGTTGGGGGGAATAGTCATGGGTAAAAGTTAAGCTCATTTCGGGGGAAAGGCGCACGCTCTTCTTCCAACCTTTTCGAGGTAATCAGGGACGGCCCTCCGCTTCCCAATCGGCGGCCGTATCCACATCGCGGAGCTCAGTCAGAAGGGCCAGACGCCCGCCACTTTGCTCAATCTGTTTGCGAGTGTCGGACAACACACTGTCCGTACTCCAGGCCTTTCCCTCAAAGAGATTGCGCTGCCAGCGCTTCATACCCAAGAGATAGTAACCCCCGTCCAGCGAAGGACCGAGCACCACATCATGCTCATCCAGCGCCTCAAAGGCCTGACTGATCAATTCAGGACTCAGACCCGGACAATCCGAGCCTATGATGACCACCTTTCGGTAGCCCCCAATCTTGAAAGGCAGGGAAAACGCATAATCCATCCGCACACCCAGATCACCTGCGCATTGTACATATTTTCGAAAATTATCGTTACTGAAATCATCACCCCGATCCACAAAATCGCTGTAAAACAGAAAACGATCCGCCTCTACACCCAGAGCGCATTGGCGGGTATGAGCCATGAGGCGCAGATAGATCTCCAGCGCCTGATCATCGCCCAGATCCCGGGCCAACCGGGTCTTGACCTTGCCCTTCTCGGGATTGCGGACAAACAACAAAAGGGCGTTTTCCATAGCCGCAAAGAAACAAAGAAAGCCAGGGCTGCGGCACAGCCCTCAAACAAACTCCCCCACCCGCTTGCTGCGATCAAAGGCCGAAAACACGATGCGGGGCGGAAACTCCGGATCCTGAAACCTGGTGTAGCGGTTCTGAAAGCGGATCATACCCTTGAGCCCCCCGAAATCGCTGCGAAACATGCGCATAATCCCGGGTAGAGTCAGGGTTTGCGAAACCGGTTCCCAAACAAGAGTTTGTTCCAGATAGGCCGCAGCGGCCAGATCCAACTGTTGATCCATTGTCGCGGCGACATAGAAGCGAATGGGCGGACAGGAAGCAGCGGCGCAATTGAGCGCAAAGTGAATGCGCGGATCCAGGCGATCCACGCGGTTGCGCCGTTCAAAGGCAGAGGGCCAGATCTTCCGCCCAAACCATGGACTCCACCAGAGCCTCGAACGCCGGAGCAAGCCGTGCTCAATGTCGTTGAGGCTGAGCTGCCTTCCCCCAATGCACAAAGAGCGCTGCTGGAAAGAGCGCAGGCTGAATGGGCGCTTGCTCAGAAAACTATAGGCCCAGGCGTTGTAAACATTGATCCAGAATGCGAGTTTGCGGGAATCGCTGTTCAATTCATTGGCGAGATCGTCCAGATTCAATCGGGCCAGAGCTTGCACAGACTGGCTGTCATCCTCGCCCTGTTTGAGTTTTTGAAGCCATAGAGCGGCCATTTCCTGGCCCTGCATCGGGGCGCTGTGCACATCGCTGTTCTCCATGCTTCTCAATACAACAAAAAGCGCCTGCGCTCCAGCGCATCGCCCTGCCGGAACTCCAGCATGTACCAGCCCGCCGGCAATGATTGCGGTATACGCAAAGCATTACCATCTGCGCAATTTTCGCGCAAGACATACCGTCCATTCATATCCGAAATACCAACTAACGATGCCAACCCCTGAGCATGTGCACCGGAACGATAAGACCAATGAATGCGCTCCCCCGCTCGCAGCACATTGGGAAAAAGCACAAACTCCCGAAGTCCGGAACCAGCTACAGGCAAGCCAACAACGCTATCCTCGCCCACAAAGCGAGCCAATCCCCCTTCCAGCATCCCGACCCAGAGTGTTTGCTCTGAACTGAGCATCATAGAACGAATGCGATCATCGGGCAGATTGCTGTTGGCACTGTTCCAGTGCTCCCATTCGTCCCCATCGAAACGGACCACACCGGCGGAGGTCATGCCCAGAACTCCCCTGTCCTGATCATCCACCGCAATGCGGGCTATTTCATTGTCGGGAATGGCGGAGTTCAGCGTATTAAAGGTCAGAAAACTGGCTGCAGCCGTCATAATGATCAGGCCCCCTGCAGGGGTCGCCAGCCAGAGATTGGCCTCTTCATCCCGGGCAATATCCAATATGGTATTGTCCACCAGGGCAGAATTGGCAATGGTCCAGTTCTCCCAGCCCTTGCCATTGTATCTGGCAATGCCGGAATTGATCGTGCCGATCCAGGGAGTGCCGTCGGGATCCAGATGAATCGCGGGAATGTTGTTGCCGGGCAAATCCGAGTTCGAAGTATTCCAAATCGTCCAATCCTCCCCCTCCTTGAGCAGCAAACCCGCAGTAGTCCCGATCCAGATTCGCTCCGCGCTTTCCGCGTAGAGTTCGCGAACAAAGTTGTCGGGCAATGGCGAATTGGCGCTGTTCCACAACTCCCATTCTGCACCGTCAAAACGGGCCAGACCACCCAGAAAGGTCCCTATCCACACCGCCCCGGCGCCCGGCTCAGCAGCCAATGCGCGCACATCATTGTCCGGCAGCTCAGAGTTTCCCGTGGTATACATCGTCCAGCTCTCCCCATCGAGCACAGCCAACCCGCTCTGAGTGCCGACCCATATCCTGCCCAATTCGTCCTCGCAGATGGCGAGCACCGCATTATCGGGCAATGGGGAATTCTCTGTATTGAAAAGCTCCCACAGATCCGTCTGAGCCTGGAGAGCACCCGTGCCGGAACAACAAAGCGCAACAACAAACAAGCTCAGCATACCATTCCAAATGGTACGTCTAAGAAAATTCATATCTGAATGGTTTACCTGTAGCAACCAGAAAAATACATTTCACATCTCATGGTTGCAGCACCTGAAGGGCTTCGCGAACCTGCTGATCACCGCAAGTCAATTCCACCCAATACATACCGGAGGGCAAAGTTGAAGTGGGCACAACATATTGCCAAACCGAACCGCTCATCAGCTCCTGCTGCGTCTGCAACACACGGCCGGTCATATCCATCAACCTGAACTGCAATGCACCGGGGCGCTCAAACTCAGCGCGAATCACGCTCTCCTGAACGGCGGGATTGGGGTTCATACTGAAGGAAAGCGGAGCAGCGCTCTGTGGCAAACCCGTGCAGATCTCCACTCGGGCCAGCACTTCCTGTCTCGGGCTTTCGCAGAGCAGATCGGGCTCGGCAATCTCCCAGTCGTAGAAATAGTAGTACAGGGAGGACCCGAAATTGGTGTCCTTGATCTGCAGGATACCCGACGCTGAATAGGGCATGCTCACCCCCGAACTGGATCGGCGCAAGCGGGGACTCTCCGTACCCAGGGCAGCTATGTTCTGTGCCGTCTGTGTGCCCAATTGGTAGTCAAGCCCGGGAAGCAGCAAAAAATCGAGCTCCACACGGCTTTCACCCGAAGGAATGTTCAGGGTTTGACTGCCCAAAACGGTTCCATCGGAAGACCTCCACTCGATGGTGCGCACAGCGGCCTGATCGGTATAGACCTTGACGCTGCGCAGCCATACTTCGCGCTGCACATCAAAGATCAGGGCGCCATTGAAGGTCGAACCGCTGTAAAAGCTTGCACCGGTATGCCAGGCTTGCCCGGTCTGACTGATCTGACCGGGGAAGGGCTTCTCTACCGCGGCCCAATAGCTGGTGCTTTCGCTCAGTTCAGGAGTTACAAAGAACTCTCCCGTATCGAGCAGGGTGCCTCCTTCGGGCGCATCGTACCAATGAACAGGAAGGCCCTCTCCAAAAGCCTGCAGGGTCATCACCCCGCTGTTGCAAACAGTATCACCCGTGGCGGAAGGTGCATCCACCGCGGCCAGCTCAAGGACCAGTTCGTCAGAAGTTACCTCTCCACACACTCCTGTGCTCACGGTAACCGTATAGGTTCCGGGCTCAGAAACGCTGATGCTCGAGCCGCTCATTCCATTCGACCAGGAATATGACTCCGCGCTGAATGGCACACTCAGGGTGACGCTTTCACCGGGGCAAATGGTGGTACTGCCCTCGCTCAGCGCAATGTTGAAGCTGCTGAAGCCCGTTTGCTGCGTGAGCGTGATCGGCACGGCTGCCACATTGTTGTCATCGTTCTCCTCCAGGAAATAGTTGTTGGGGTCAACTTGTACCACCAGCATGTAATCGCCATTGCAAACTGTGGAGGGAATGGGAATTTGCATTCCGTCCAGATAGTGGTAATAGATGTCCGTCCAACCGGCGGAGATGCCCTGATTGGTCATGCCGCAGGAATATCCGCCCCCTCCGAGGCCGTAGTTGGGCGCATCGGTGGTCATGATGGCCCCACTGGCATCCCGACAGTGGCCGTAGTAGTAGTTGCAGGAGCCGTAATCCATCAGACAAAAACCCAGTTTGGCTCCTTCAGCTACTATGGGCCAGCTCAGCGGATCGGGATCAGAGGTCGGCGTGCGAAGACTGTAAACCCCCCAATCGTCCACGTGCATATGGCCGTGGGAAGCGTGATAAGTCATCGAACCCGCCCAGCGATCCCATTGCGACATGGTTCCATCGGGGTTCTTGTGGTAGATGAGCTGCTTGATCAACTGCCTGGGCTCGGTACCGTCCGGGCATAGACCCGGAAAACCCCCAGGACTGTTGATCGTGTCCTCTCCGCAGACAAAGAAATCAGTGGCCACAATGCGAAGTGGCCCGTGACCCGTGTTGGGTGTGGAGATGGAAACACCGAGTTCTCCGCTGATCTCGGGATTGGCCGAAGCATCCATCAACAAGTCCGTACTGATGCCGATGTCGGGTAAGAGATCACATTCGTTGGAGCCATCGAGGCAATCGCAACCCAGAGAATTGCTGATGGTGCAGGGCTGGGCCATGGCGCAAAAGGGCAGCGTGCAGAGCCACAATATCAAGAGGCGCTTCATGAGGTGGAAGGGTTTAATGGGTTAAAATACACTTTTCAGCTCAGGCTGAAAAACAAAAAACTCCCATTTTACCCTTCTGCCTTGCCATAAATCCGTGAAAAGGCGGTCATTCAAAGGCCTTTCCGGCTCTTAAAAAGCCTGATCCGCCGCAATCTCCCAGGTCTCCGGACCGGCCAAAAGCGCGTCCAGGTCCGGTTTTGGGCCCTGGGCTCCGGCGCGGTCCAGTTGTTCCTGCATCATGTCCTCATAGACCGGGCGTTCCACAGCATAAAGTACCCCAAATGGCCTGGGCATGGCACCCGGGCTTGCCGGGTGGTCAAACATCCGGCTGAGGATCATGGCCTTGACCATGTCCCTTTCATCGTGAATCCAGCAATCTTCCAGGCCCCCTTCGCTCTGAAGTTCAAAGATCTTAGGGGTAAAGCCATCCAGGTGAATACCGAGCTCCCGATTGGCCCCAAAGACCAGGGGTTGACCGTGCTCCAGAAACAAGGTACTGCTCCCCTTGCTCGACTTCTCGGTCATCATCTCAAATGCTCCGTCGTTGAAGATGTTGCAGTTCTGGTAGATTTCGAGCAAACTGGTTCCGTGGTGCTGATGGGCCCGGCGCAACATGGCCTGGAGGTGCTTGGGGTCGCGATCCATGCTCCGGGCCACAAAGGACGCATCGGCGCCCAGCGCCAGCGCACCGGGGTTGAACGGATGATCAATGGAGCCCATCGGGGTGGATTTGGCCACCTTGCCCAATTCAGAAGTCGGCGAATATTGCCCCTTGGTCAGACCATAGATTTGGTTATTGAACAGCAGCACATTGCAATTCACATTGCGGCGCAGGAGGTGGATGAAGTGATTTCCACCGATCGACAAACCATCGCCATCGCCGGTGATCATCCATACACTTAAGTCTGGTCGGGTGGAACGGAGGCCCGACACAATAGCAGGCGCCCTTCCGTGAATAGAATGCATTCCATAGGTATTCATATAGTATGGAAAGCGGCTGGAGCAGCCAATGCCGGAGATGATGGCGAATTGCTCCCGCGGAATGCCCAGCTCGGGCAGCACGGTTTGAACCTGCTTGAGGATGGAGTAATCGCCGCAACCGGGACACCAGCGGATGTCCTGATCGGTGGCAAAACTCTTGGCGCTAAGCGTTGCTGTATCGGCCATATTGCTCATTGTCCGGTTCGTCCGGATCCATTTTTCGGGTTAAGTTCCATCTCCGCCAAGGCTACCAGTTCGCGCTTGCGCAAGGGCAGGCCCTGAATGCGGTTGAAGGGAATGAATTCGCGGCGGAAGTGGTCGCGGAGTATGCGCACTAGTTGTCCGTTGTTGATCTCTGGCACCACCACCTTGTCAAAGCGTTCCAGCAAGGCTCCCAGATTGCGGGGCAGGGGTCGGATGTAGCGCAGATGAGCGTGAGATACTTTATAACCGATGTTGTTCAGATCGCGCACAGCCGCCCGGCAGGTTCCATACGTTGAGCCCCAGCCCAGAAAGAGCAGATCACCGCTCTCGGGTCCCAGATCAACTTCCAGTTCGGGAATGAACTGGGCTATGCGCTCAATCTTCTCTTCGCGCAGCTTGACCATGAACTCATGGTTGTCCGGATCATAACTCACATTGCCCGTTTCGTGCTGCTTCTCCAGGCCGCCGATGCGGTGTTCCAAACCGGCCACGCCGGGTACAGCCCATTTCCTAACCAGGCGCTCATCGCGGCGGTAAGGCAGAAAACCCCGCTCGGGATCCAGGTCCCCTTCGCCCGCAAAAACAGGCTTGATGGGCGGCAGATCAGCGCTCTGCGGATAGCGCCAGGGCTCGGCCCCGTTGGCGATGTAACCGTCAGACAGAAAGATCACCGGCGTCATGTGCTCCACGGCAATGCGGCAGGCTTCATAGACCGTCTCAAAGGCGTCGGAGGGCGAATGGGCGGCCAGCACCACCACAGGGCACTCGCCATTTCGCCCGTAGATGGCCTGCATCAGATCGCTTTGTTCCGTCTTGGTCGGCAATCCGGTGGAAGGGCCTGCGCGCTGAATGTTGCAGATGACCAGGGGCAATTCCAGCATAACCGCCAGACCCATGGCTTCGGCTTTTAACGCCATGCCCGGCCCTGACGTAGTGGTCACGCCGAGGCTTCCTCCAAACGCAGCCCCAATAGCCGAGCAGATGGCCGCAATCTCGTCTTCGGCCTGAAAAGTCTTGACCCCAAAGGCCTTCTGACCCGCAAGATAATGCAGCACATCAGAGGCCGGAGTGATGGGATAGCTGCCCAGAAAGAGGGGCAAACCCGAGCGAACCGAAGCCGCTACCAGGCCCAGACCTGTGGCCTCATTGCCGGTGATGCTGCGGTACTTGCCCGCAGGCATGTGCGCCGGCTGGACTTTATAGCGGGTGGTGAAGGTCTCGGTAGTGTCTCCGTAGTGATAGCCCGCGCGGAGCACCGCGGCGTTTGCTTCGTAGATGTCCGGCTGCTTTTTGAACTTCTTGTCCAGGAAATCCAGGGTGCTCTGCAGGGGCCGGTTGTACATCCAGTAGAGGAAACCGAGCACAAACATGTTCTTGGAGCGGTCCTTTTCCTTGGTGCCGAGCGGGGAGTCCTTCAGCGCCTCCCGGGTCATCTTGGTCACGTCGATGACGTGGCGGGTATAGCCTTCCAGGCTGCCGTCTTCGAGAGGATTGCTGGTATACGCGGCCAGTCGCAGGTTCTTGGCGTCAAAGCCATCGGAGTTAAGGATCAGCTCGCCTCCGGGCACCAGGGAGGGAAGGTTGGCTTTCAGTGCGGCAGCGTTCATCGCTACCAGCACATCGCAGGTATCGCCCGGGGTGAAAACCGGACGGCTGGCGAAGTTGATCTGGAAACCGCTGACACCGGCCAGGGTTCCAACCGGTGCGCGTATTTCGGCTGGAAAGTCGGGAAAGGTGGCAATGTCATTTCCAACCAAAGCCGCCGTATTGGTAAACTGCCCGCCGGTGAGCTGCATACCATCGCCGGAATCCCCTGCGAACTTGATGACCACCTCGTCGCGCTGGACGATGGTTCCAGTCGGCGTTGATGCATGCGTATCAGGCATATGCGCGAATGTTTTTTCCCTCCAGGAAATTGAGCAGGGCGCGATTGGCTACGCGCACTCCGCCCGGTGTTGGATAGCGGCCGGTGAAGTACCAGTCGCCCAGGTGATCCGGAATGGCCCGGTGCAAATCTTCGACCGATTGATAGATGATCCGAACTTCAGCCTGCAAGTCCGGGGGTCTGACAATCTCGGCAATCTTATCCGAAATCTCCTGATCACTAAAGGGCTCGTAGATGCGGGTTACGATATTTTCCTGTTCCTCAAGTGCTTTGTTGAGTTCCGCGCGCACCTGCTCAGCCAGAGCCAGCCATTCCTCCTCCATGTTGCGCTCCTGCATCAGAGCAATAGCCGCTTTGAAGGCCACAAAATCGCCGAGTTTGGACATGTCTATGCCGTAGCAATCCGGGTAGCGGATCTGCGGTGCCGAACTGGCGATGACTATGCGTTTGGGTCCCAGCCGGTCGAGGATGCGCAGGATGCTCTCCTTCAGCGTGGTTCCCCGGACAATGCTGTCGTCGATGAGCACCAGGTTGTCGATTCCCTGGCGCACCTGCCCGTAAGTGGTGTCGTACACATGGCTGACCAGATCGTTGCGCCCGTTGTCCTGGCTGATGAAGGTTCGCAGCTTGGCATCCTTGATGGCAATCTTCTCCACCCTGGCCCGGCGCTTGAGTATGGAGTCCAGCGCTGTCGGATCCAGGTTGGAACCCAGAGCCAGGATTGCGTCCCGCTTTTGGACATTGAGATGATCTTCCAAACCCTTGATGATGCCCAGAAAAGCGACCTCTGCAGTGTTTGGAATATAGCTAAAAATCGTATTCTCAATATCGTGATCAATGGATTCCAATACAGCGGGCGTCAGCAATTGACCGAGCCGGATTCGCTCCTTGTAGATGTCCGCATCGCTGCCGCGCGAAAAATAGATTCGCTCAAAGCTGCAGGAGCGGCGCGGCTCCGGTTTGCGGATATAGGCCTCTTCAAACTGTCCATTGGGCCTGATGACCAGTGCGTGTCCAGGCTTCAATTCCCTGACCTGATCCAATCTCAGGTTGAAGGCATTCTGCAGAGCGGGTCGCTCGGATGCGGCTGCGATGATCTCCTCATCGGCATACCAGTATGCGGGCCGGATACCGGCGGGATCCCTGAGTAGAAAGGCGTGCCCGCTTCCGATCATGCCCGAGATCACATAGCCTCCGTCAAAGTCCTTGGCCGCGCGGGCGAGCACCTGCTTGAGGTCCAGCTCCGAAGCGATCAGGGAACTGATCTCGCGGTTCTCGTGGTAGGCTCTGTACTGGTCAAAGAGGCGCTGATTTTCCAGGTCCAGGAAGTGGCCGATCTTCTCGAGCACGGTTACCGTGTCAGCGTTGCGAATCGGATGCTGCCCCAGGGCCACCAGTTGGCGAAACAGCTCGTCGTTATTGGTCAGGTTGAAGTTACCGGCCACCACCAGATTGCGCGATTTCCAATTATTGGAACGGATATACGGGTGACAGGCGTTGATGGAATTCTTGCCATGGGTTCCGTAGCGCAGATGCCCCATCAGCAACTCTCCGGCGTACTTGACATTGCTGTGCAGCCATTCGACATCTTCCTGTCTTTTGGGCTTTTCGCCCCCGCTCTCTTCAATCCGACTGAACACCCGATCAAAGATGTCCTTGATGGGCTGCTGATCAATGCTTCTTATCCGGTCAATGTACTTTAGACCGGGCTTGGAGTCGAGCTTGATGGTGGCTATACCCGCCCCGTCCTGGCCCCGGTTGTGCTGTTTGTGCATCAACAGATAGAGCTTGTTCAGGCCGTAATAAGCGCTTCCGTAGCGCTCCCGGTAGTGGGAAAGTGGCTTGAGCAAACGCAGCATGGCGATGCCGCATTCGTGCTTGATGGCGTCGGACACAGGGCGGGGTATTGGTTAACACAAAGATAACCCGCTCGTGGGTGTAAAAATTCCGTTTTCGGGGGAAGGGCGGCTGTCTTTACCCATCAGACCCGATGGACTTCAAAGGACTTAGAGGGGCAGCTCGGTGTTGTGCTTGATCTCCTCCATGACAAAGGAGCTCTGCACCCGGCCAATGTTCTCCAAAGCCGCAAGTTTCTGGACAATGAAGCGCTGATAGGCCTTCATGTCGGGCACGATGATCTTCATCAGATAGTCAAAGCCGCCAGCCGTATGAAAGCACTCTACGACTTCAGGTAGGGTTAGGATCTCGCGTTCAAACTGCAGGATATAGGGTCTGGCGTGCTCCTTGATGGAGACGTTGCAGAAGGCCAGCAGGCTAAGGCCCATCTTCTGGCGATCTACAAGGGCCACGTAGCGCTGAATGTACCCGTTGCGCTCCAATCGGCGTACCCGTTCAAAGACCGGACTTGGGGTCAGGCCCAGCTCCGCGGCTATCTCCTTGTTGGTCACCTTGGCCTGGCGCTGCAACAGTCGCAAAATCCGCAGATCAGTGGCATCCAGACTGTGCAGCGGAGCCTCTTCTGCATCTAATGTGGAGGTATTGTCCAATAGGTACTCAGGAGAATCTTCTGACATGGTTGATCCGGGGTAATTAACACCAAAAATTATGCTGCTAAAGTACTTGTAAACCGTTAAATATTTGGCAATAAAGAGATTTAAAAGAAATAATCTGAGAATTACGGAACTTTAAAAGACATTAAAGCTGCATCCTCTGCAGACAAATCTCTCCGCCATGGCACCTGAATCCTCCAAACCAGACCTTTCCAGGAAGCTTAAGTTGAATCACACAGATGGAGCCGATGTGCATCAACACATGCACCCTGAAAGTCTGATGATGTCTTTGGGCTATGACCCCCAATCCTTTGGCGGAGCTGTCAAAGCGCCCTTGTTTGCCAGCTCAACCTTCGTCTTCCCCGATGCCGAAAGCGGTAAGGCGCGTTTTGCCGCCGCCCACGGCGACCCGGATGCCGAAGCAGGTCCGGTTTATGCCAGGCTTGGACACCCCGGACTGACTCTTGCCGAGGAGCGCTTGAAAGTTTGGGATGCTGCAGAGGACTGCGCCATCTTCCACAGCGGCATGAGCGCCATCAGCACCACCCTGCTCGCCTACCTGCGCCCCGGTGATGCCATTCTGTTCAGCGGTCCCCTCTACGGCGGCACCGATCACCTCATTCGCAGTTTTATACAATCCATGGGGATTCAGGCGGTAGAGTTCTCCGCACAGGAACCCGAAACGGCCATCCTGCTCCGGCTGAGAAGACTGGGCCTACAGGAGCGGGTTAAGATGATCTTTGTCGAAACTCCGGCCAATCCCACCAACGAACTGATTGATCTTAGACGCTGCAAATCCATAGCCCGACGCTTTTCCAGCCCGGATAAAAAAGTCCTGCTGGCCATTGACAACACCTTCCTCGGTCCCATCTGGCAACAACCGCTCAAACACGGCGCAGATCTGGTCATCTACTCAGCCACCAAATACATCGGCGGTCACAGTGATCTGATCGCCGGCGCGGTAAGCGGCAGTTGCGCAGATCTGGCCCCAATCAGGCAATTGCGCGTGTATCTGGGAACGGCAGCAGGCCCCTGGGTGAGCTGGCTCCTGCTCCGCAGCATGGAAACCCTTTCTGTGCGCATGGAAAGACAGGCCAGCACGGCTGCTAAAATCGCCGACTTTCTGCTCTCTCATGAAGGCGTAAAATCCGTTCGCTATCTGGGCTTTCTCAGCGAAGAACACGGAGAGGCCTTTGACATCTATACCAATCAATGCGAAGGCCCCGGAGCCATGATTTCCTTCTACATTCACGGCACGGAACAAGAAGCCTTTCGATTCCTGAATGCCCTCAAACTCATCAAGCTGGCTGTCAGCCTGGGAGGCACAGAATCCCTTGTGGAACACCCCGCTAGCATGACCCATTCCGGCCTGGATCCCGAAGTGAGGGAACGACTTGGTATCAGCGGAAATCTAATAAGGCTCTCGATTGGACTTGAACACCCCGACGATCTGATGGAAGATCTCGAGCGCGGTTTTGCTGTTCTGGAAACTTCTGCGGTCAAGGTGGGAAGAAACCGCTAAGGGTCTTTCGCGACCAGTACTCTGCAGGCTAACAGAGGCTCAGGATGAACACAAATACTAAACATAATTATATGTGTAATTCATATTCAGATCTCAATGCATTCTTTGCATACCATATTTTATTGTATCTTCGATTTTCCACGGATTGACCTATTCTTTATGACACCCTCCAAATCACAATTGATTTAATGAAAAAATGTCTTGGTTTTCTCTGATGTTCTTTTAAATTTTAGACCAAACAATTCCACAATGAAGGTCTCCTGTTCCCTATTGATTTGTGCTATGCTGCTTTGCATGCATCAGCAACTTAATGCTCAATGCGCTGCAAATCCGCCACTTATCGTCGGTCCGGGCGACCAATATGCCTTTCAGTGGTGCAATGGCTCTTCGGCCACCAACATAGGCCTGTTCTTCGCCGCTTCGGTCAATGAGTATCAATTCAAGAAAAATGACGGCTCCAATGTCATGACCATCAACCCCGCTGGCGGGGCTTATGTGCGCATGGGTGCGCCGGATGCGGGCAACTACGCACAATTTGCTGTTGATGGAGACATGTCCTTTGTGGGCAATGCCGACTTCCTGGTGGGCAACAACCGATACGCCTTTCGCGCCCAGACCAACCAGAACTACGGCTTGTTTTTCAATGCGGCCAATCTGCGCTATGAGTTCCGAAACAGCGCCGCCACGCCGGTCTGGCAAGTAGGTGCAAACTCCGGTGATATGCTCATCAGCGGCGGCTTTACTGTCGGTAACACCGCCACTTCTACCCCCGGCACCATCCGCTGGACCGGCAGTGATCTGGAGGGCTTTGTCAGCGGAAACTGGACATCGCTTAGCGCAGCGGGAGTGCCGGGACCGCAAGGACCTGAAGGACCGCAGGGCATTCAGGGTGATCCAGGACCCGTAGGTCCTGAAGGACCCCAGGGCGACCTCGGCCCGGCTGGGCCTACTGGGCCCGAAGGACCGCAAGGACCCATAGGAGCTACCGGACCAGCAGGACCTGAAGGTCCTCCGGGGCCTTCTTCCCTGCAAGCTGCTTATGACGGCGGCGCTACTCTTGTCACTGCAACCGCTCCGGTGCTCATAGAAGGAACAGCGGGCTTTATAAGCACGGGTACAGTGGGTGCTGGAACTATTCCAGCCGAAGGCTCTGGAGTGCGAATGATGTGGTATCCGGGTAAAGCGGCGTTTAGGGTCGGACAAATTCAGTTTACAGATAACTGGGATGACATTAAGATAGGAATAAATTCATTTGCTACGGGTATAAATAGCGTAGCCTCCGGGACTTCATCTGCAGCTTTTGGAAACCTAACTACAGCCTCCGGGACTTCATCTGCAGCTTTTGGAAACCAGAATACGGCCTCCGGATTGAATTCTGCTGCTTTTGGAATCTCCAACACAGCCTCCGGATCAGCATCAGCAGCTTTTGGAAGTTCAAACACCGCTTCAGAACCAAGATCGTTTGTTATTGGAGAGTTCAATACAGCTTCTGGTTATGCCTCTTCGGCTATCGGAGGCTCAAACATTGCTTCTGGAAACTACTCCGGCGCAATGGGGTTCAATACCCGGGCAAGTGGACTGATTTCAACAACCATGGGTATCAACACCTTTGCACGAGGTCAACATGAATTGGCTATCGGTCAGTGCAATACAGACTACACACCAACCTTCACGCCAACTGATCGCCTGTTTGTAGTTGGAAATGGTAACGTGACCTTAGGACCAACTTGTACATCAAGAACTGATGCATTGGTGGTGTTGCAAAATGGCAATACCGGCTTAGGGGTTTCTGCACCGAGTGCCCGACTTCATACCGTAGGTCCGGTTCGTCTGCAGGATTTGGCTACCAGCACACAAAGCACGGCCATTGTTTCTGATGCCAACGGAAACCTCGGAAGGCGCACGCTCAATGCTGTATCCTTCAGCGGAGAAGCTGACCCCACCTGGAGCGGAACAGCGAATACTACTGCTGCTATCGGCAGAACGGGAAATGTTGGCATCGGTACAACATCACCCGCCACCAATTTGGAAGTCAGAGGAGCCACAAACCCCACTGTACGCATTGCGAACTCAGGGAGTGGAGAAACACGCATCGACCTGCTCCGTGTTGGAACAGGATTCCTTGATTGGAGGATTGCCAATGCAGGTGGTTTCCTGACCTTCAGTCGAAGCAGCGATGACCTGATATCAGCAACAGATTACTTCAATATGTCCTCTTTGCGGTTTAGCCCGGCTATTGACAATGCATTGGCTCTTGGAGCTTCTGGCGCTCGCTTTACCACAGTCTTCGCTACCACCGGCACCATCAACACATCCGATGCGCGCGAGAAAACTAATATACGTGATTTGTATTATGGATTGGAGCAAATTTTGCAGCTCAGACCGGTGCAGTTCGAATGGATCAACAATCAGCACGACGGCACCAAACTTGGCCTGATTGCCCAGGAACTCCAGCAAGTACTGCCCGAAGTCGTGCGCGACTGGGACTTTGAAGAAGATGAAGAAAACGGGATACGAAAGGTGGAAGCGGCCCGTCTCGGGGTCTATTACAGCGACATCATTCCTGTGTTGGTGAAAGGTATGCAAGAGCAACAAGCGCTCATTGTAGAGTCTAATATGGCTAAGGATCAACAGATCGCTGATTTACAAGCCGAAAACTCCGCCATCCGCGCACAGCTCAACTCCATCCTCTCGCGCCTCAACTCCTTTGACAGCGACCTTCAGCAGTGCTGTTTTGGTCATGGAGAAAACACTCAGCCACCCACTAATGACTTGACCGATCACGCCAAACTCGGCCAGAACATCCCCAACCCCTTCGACGGAAGTACGATAATCTCTTACTATCTTCCGCAGAGCAGTGGCCCGGCTTACATCATCGTAACCGATCAGCAGGGCCGTCAAAGGGCCTCCTTTGACCTTCAGGAAAGCGGCTTCGGACAAGTTCGTTTGGACGGCAATCAACTGCCCTCCGGACTCTATCATTACAGCCTCATCATTGAAGGAAGAAGCATAGACAGCAAGCAGATGATGATTGCTCACTAAAAGATCAAACTTACCTTTTAAACCCGCCTGAAGTTCTCACCAGGCGGGTTTTTTTTAAAATACCACACTTTATGGTATTGTACGATATTCACGTCCTTATAACCACATATGATACATTTTATATCATTGATGTTTTAATTAAAAAATTGTCTTGGTTTTCTCTGATGTTCTTTTAAATTTTAAACCAAACAATCCCACTATGAAGGTCTACACAACCCTACTGATGTGCGCTACGCTGCTTTGCATGCATCAGCAACTTAATGCTCAATGCGCTGCAAATCCGCCACTTATCGTCGGTCCGGGCGACCAATATGCCTTTCAGTGGTGCAATGGCTCTTCGGCCACCAACATTGGCCTGTTCTTCGCCGCTTCGGTCAATGAGTATCAATTCAAGAAGAATGACGGCTCCAATGTCATGACCATCAACCCCGCCGGCGGGGCCTATGTGCGCATGGGTGCGCCAGATGCGGGCAACTACGCGCAATTCGCGGTTGATGGAGACATGTCTTTTATAGGCAATGCCGACTTTCTGGTGGGCAACAACCGATACGCCTTTCGCGCCCAGACCAACCAGAACTACGGCTTGTTTTTCAATGCGAGCAATCTGCGCTATGAGTTCCGAAACAGCGCCGCCACGCCGGTCTGGCAAGTAGGTGCAAACTCCGGTGACATGCTCATCAGCGGCGGCTTTACTGTCGGCAACACCGGCATCAGTACTCCGGGAACCATACGCTGGGACGGCACAGATCTGCAGGGATTTGTCGGGGGAAACTGGACTTCGCTTAGCGCAGCGGGCATCCCGGGGCCTGAGGGACCCCAGGGTCCGATCGGTTTAACCGGTCCGGAAGGTCTCCAAGGCCCAATTGGGCCGGCCGGTCCGGAAGGTCCCCAAGGCCCTATCGGACCGGCCGGTGCTACGGGCCCCGCAGGACCCTCCTCCCTTCAAGCCGGCTACGACGGCGGAAACACGATCATTACCGCATCAAGTCCAGTAGTCATAGCGGGCGATGGAGGGCTTCTGAGCACAGGAACCTTAGGCTCAGGCAGCATCCCCGCAGAAGGCAATGGGATACGCATGATGTGGTACCCCGGCAAAGCGGCATTCAGGGTAGGAGAGCAATCAATTGCCGGTAGATGGGATGATGCCAATATAGGTCCGTGGTCATTTGCTGCCGGATTAACTACGCAGGCCTCGGGCGAACGATCCACCGCCATGGGGTCTAATGCCACGGCCTCGGGCTTTGCCTCCACCGCCATGGGGTCTAACACCACGGCCTCGAACTCCAATTCCACCGCCATGGGTAGTAGCGCCACCGCCTCGGGCACAGCTTCCACCGCCATGGGGTTTAGCACCACGGCCTCGGGCGTAAATTCCACCGCCATGGGGTCTGGCACCACGGCCTCGGGCAACACTTCCACCGCCATAGGGTCTGGCACCACGGCCTCGGGTATTCTCTCCACCGCCATCGGGCATCACACCACGGCCCCCTCATTCGCTGAAATAGCTCTGGGAAGTTACAACACCTTGTACACACCAGCTTCCGCCACCTTTTTTAACAGCAACGACCGCCTGCTGGTTGTTGGAAACTCGGGTTCCAGTTTTAGCCGCTCCGACGCTCTGGTAATCCTGAAAAACGGCAACACGGGCTTCGGCACCTCAACCCCTTCCACCAACCTGGAAGTCAGCGGCTCAGGTGTTCGAACCATTCGCGTAACAAGCACCAATAGTTCTGATGCCAGACTTGATTTACTCCGAGCCGGCTCAGGCTTCGACTGGCGCGTAGCCAATGTTAGTGGCGTACTCAGATTTAGCCGAAGTGAAGACGACTTAAGCACTACCACCGATTACTTTACTATGTCATCAGTTAGATTGTCCCCGGGAGATGATGGGCAGCAATTTCTCGGCTCTTCCACTAGTCGCTACAACACCCTCTTCGCCACCAACGGCACCATCAACACCTCCGATGCTCGTGACAAAACTAATATACAAGATTTGTCTTATGGTCTGGAACAAATTCTCCAGCTCAGACCGGTGCAGTTCGAATGGATCAACAACCAACACGACGGCACAAAACTTGGTTTGATTGCACAGGAACTCCAGCAGGTGCTTCCAGAGGTGGTGCGCGATTGGGACTACGAAGAAGATGAAGAAAACGGCGTGCGCAAGGTAGAAGCCGCCCGCCTGGGAGTCTATTACAGCGACATCATCCCCGTCCTGGTCAAGGGCATGCAGGAATTGAATGCCAAAGTTGAACAAGCAAATGCTGCTGACCTTTCAGAGATGGAATCGCTGATTCAGGATCAACAGGCGCAGATCAACGAACTTGCCGTTCGAAATGCCCGCTTGGAAGAACAGCTCAGCGCCATCCTTAACCGACTCGACGCCTTTGACGGCAATCTGCAGCAGTGCTGCCTAAGCCATGGGGACAACACTCAGCAACCGACAAACGGCAACATCACCGACCTGGCCAAACTCGGCCAGAACATCCCCAACCCCTTCGACGGAAGTACATTGATTTCATACTATCTGCCGCAGAGCAGTGGCCCGGCCTACATCATCGTAACCGATCAGCAGGGCCGCCAAAGGGCTTCCTTTGATCTGCAGGAAAGCGGTTTTGGGCAAGTGAAGCTGGATGCGAGTGGCCTAGCGGCTGGGCTCTATCACTACAGTCTTTTCATTCAGGGGCGCTCTATAGATAGCAAGCAGATGATGGTTTCGCACTAAGGGTTAACCGCTACACGCTACTCAAAAAGGGCTCTTCGGCATAAGCTGAAGAGCCCTTTTCTATTGCATCATCAACACCACTATTAACTTTATTTTTTCATATATTTTTTATCGCACTGAAACCTGACGTCCCGGCAAACAGCTATTTGTGTACCTGTTAATTCGCCGTTATTCCGTTTCAAACATTAAACTAAAAAACTATGTACCACTGAGAAGCAGCGCTATCCTTGCTGCAAATTCAATACCATGTTGTACTGTATGTTCAAGATTAAAGCTGTTTTTTTCTCAGCATTGCTCCTTGCCATAAGCCTGGCATCTTGCAAAAAGGAAACCGAAACCTGGAAGGACATGCTGCCCGAACTTCGCTCGGACAGCACACTTCTCTGCCAGGAATATCTCTTTGATTCAGCTTTGGCCAATCTGCTCTATCTCACCGACGTCATGCTCCAGGCTGAGTCCATTGAAATCTACGCGGCTCCTGACACCAACACCTTTGGCTGGACCCAGGAGCGCTATGTGGTCTTCTATCGAAGCACCCATGCATCACCCAAGCCCATCGATGTCGTTTACCTGCATGGAGGCGGAGCGGACGTGGGTCATGCGGGCAACCATGCCGCTGAAATATCCGCATTTGTCAAGATGGGGTATGATGTCTGGTCCCTTGAATACCGGCGTGGCTGGCATGCCGGATCCTATGACTCTTGCCTTCCCCGCAACCCCTATGCCTCAACCGAAGCGGACTTTGACCGCTTTGATACAGCGGTTGTCTGGGCTGCGCAGGACTGCGCACTCGGGTTGAGCTTTATCGCCTCCCTCACCACGGACAGTTTATTGCTCTACGGAACATCCTTCGGCGGGCATCTCGCCTTGATGAACGGACCTTTTGCACCGGCCACAGCGGTGGCCAACAACCGCATCCTGGGGTCGGTTTGCGTATCGGGCAGTGTTTCACAGGAGCTCACACATAACGCGACGGTGCCCTTCCTGTGCATTCACGGGGATGCCGACTCCACTAATGTTGCGGATTACGGTCCACTATTCATGGCCCCAGGTGCTTATGCCCGCTATGCCAAAGGGGGAAGGGCGGTCTATCAGGAACTGAGTCCATACATGCCCGCCTGGCTCATCATGCACGGCGGAGGTCATGGCAAACTCCCGGGTGAAGGCTCCAAGATCGTCAAGCTCATTGAGCGGAGTGTGATTAAAAGACTGATCACTCCAGGTGCTTACCGGGCAACTTCTTCGGGTTTTGTTCAGGAATCCTGAATGCAACGCGGACTTGCGATTGACACCGGGCCCATTCCACCTACAACAACTGCTCTACCAGGCTCTCAATGCTGATGCCTTCAGCTTCAGCCTTGTAGTTGCGAACGATGCGATGGCGCAGGATGGGCTCGGCAACCGCTTGCACATCTTCGATATCGGGCGAATACTTCCCCTTTGTTGCGGCGTGAGCTTTGGCGCCCAGGACCAGAAATTGCGAGGCCCGGGGGCCCGCTCCCCAGGAGAGGTAGTTGTTGACCACTTCAGGAGCGCGTTTGGTTCCCGGGCGGGTGCGCGAAGCGAGATTCACAGCGTACTCCAGCACATTGTCAGCGATGGGGATGCGGCGAATCAACTGCTGGTAGGCGCGAATCTGATCAGCGCTGAGCACTTTGTCCACCGAGGCGGTCTGAGAACCGGTGGTGGCCTTTACCACAGCCACTTCCTCTTCATAGGAAGGATAGTCCAGCCTGATGTTGAACATGAAACGGTCCAACTGGGCTTCGGGCAGCGGATAGGTGCCCTCCTGCTCGATGGGGTTCTGGGTGGCCAGCACAAAGAAGGGCAATGGCAGGCTGTGGCGGTGTCCGGCGGCCGTGACACCCCGCTCCTGCATGGCCTCCAGAAGGGCGGCCTGGGTCTTGGGCGGTGTGCGGTTGATCTCGTCAGCCAGCACAATATTGGCAAAGAGCGGTCCGGGGATGAACTTGAAATGCCGCTGCTCGTCCAGCAATTCCGAGCCGATGATGTCCGAAGGCATCAGGTCAGGCGTGAACTGAATGCGTTTGAAACTCAGGTGAAGAGCGTCGGAAATGGTCTGAATCAGCAGGGTTTTTGCCAGACCGGGTACCCCGACCAACAGGCTGTGACCGTCGCAGAAGATGGACAAGAGAACATACCGTACCACATTGTCCTGACCGACAATGACCTTTCCGATCTCGGCGCGGAGTTCTTCAAATGATCGCGCCAGCGCATCAACAGCCTGAACTTCGTTGTTTTGAGCAGTAATCATAGATGGTCTTAAACTATAGGTGGAAATGGGGTTGAAAAACGGCCCTTCTTCAGCGCCCCACTCCGCCCGACGCCGCGCTCAGCCAGCGATCCGACTGAGGACAATTGGCAAAGGAAGGATCGATGCGAAGATACGTCTTGCCCAGGCGCTTGACCAGCCATTCATCCATAAGCCGGGCCCGCTTGCTCTGCAAGGCTACGGCCTGAATCTTGGAGTAATCCTGATCCAGGTTGGCCTGGTGGGGTTCGCTTTCTGAGCGCAACAGGATGATCCGAAAGGCCTGCTTTCCATCCGGGGTATAGAAGGGAAGGGCCGGGCTCAGTTCGCCGGCGCTGAGTTTTTCAATAGCAAAATAGGTATCCCGATCCAGCTCGGTGACCCGAAAGACCGTGCTGCCATCGTTGGGATTGACCATCTCGCCATTGCTTTTGTTGCTCTGCTGATCGTGAGAAAAGCGGGTAACCGCTGCGCCAAAACTGATGCTTCCCTTGACGATGGCCGTGCGTATGGAATCCATTCGGCTGGACGTTGCCGCGAGGCTGGAGCTGGTCACCTTGGGTTGAATCAGGATATGTCGCAAACAGGCCTGCTCCCCCCTTCGCTCCTTCATCTCGATGATGTGAAAACCAAACTCGGTCTCTACCACATCAGAGATTTCGCCATTCTTCAACTTGAATGCCGCCGCCTCAAAGGTGGGCACCAGGCTCCCGCGGCCCATACAGCCCAGGTCTCCGTCCTGCTCTCTGGAGCCGGGATCATCCGAATACACCCCGGCCAGAAAACTCAGTTTTTCTCCTGACTTGATTCGCTCCAGCAACTCTTCGGCGCGCTCGCGCGCAAAGTCGCGCTGGTCGGCGTTGGGTTCGGGGATGAGTACGATATGCGACAACTGAACCTCAGCTTCAAAGAAGGGCAGACTGTCCTGGGGAATCGCCTTAAAGAAACTGCGCACTTCTGCCGGACTGATGCGCACGTCCCCGGTCACCATGCCCTGCATGCGCCGGGCGAGCAACTGATCGGCAATGTCCTGACGGAACTCGGTCTTGAGCTGAACAATGGACTTTCCGTAAAACTCCTCCAGCTTCTCCTCGCTGCCCAGCAAACCAATGAAGTAATTGAAGCGCTGATTGAGCTCCATGTCAACTTCTTCATCAGAGATCACCACGGAGTCTTCGGCTGCCTGCAAGACCAATAATTTCTGAGCCACCATCTGATCGAGCAGCTCACAGCGCAAGTCGGCCCCGGGGGCACCTTCCTGAGCATATTGAAGATACTGAAATTCAATATCGCTCTTCAACACAATCTGATTGCCCACCTGAGCGACCACCTTGTCGAGCAATTGCGGGTACTGCGCCTGAAGTCCGGCACTGCCCACAAGAAAACACAAACTCAACAGGAGGTATCTCACGGCTCGAAAATTTCAAATTGGTTGCGCTTGCTGCCCTCGATGTACAAGTCGCGGTAGGTCGATTTGATCAGGTCGCGCTGACGGCGGTTCAGTATGCGCTTGTAGATGTCGGTGCGGCTGTACTCCATCGGTGCGTACTCTCCTTTCCTGCGCTGCTCGCGCATTTGAAACATCAACAGGCGATCCCGGTCCTGAATCTCTATCCATTCCCGGGCCTCCAGTTTGTCCTGTGGAAAGTCGGAAAGCTGAAAATTACGCCTCAGATCGTCCATACTGTACCAACGGGCGACATCGACGGAATAATCTATACAGGAACGGCTGCAGAAGGCATCCAGCGCACTCTGATGCCGGCTGAGGTTGCGAAACCAGAATCGCACGGAATCGGGCTTGATCTTGCCGACTTCGCCAATCACAAAATCCACCCGGTAAACAGCGTCCTGCAGGAGGAATTGTTCCCGGTTCTCGCTGTAAAAGACCTCGATCTCCTCCAGGCTAAGCGCCGTGTCCAGATTCTGCTGGGTCCAGTCGCGCAGATAAGCCTCAATCAGCAGACTTTCTCGGTATTCCCTGGCCTGTTGATCAATCTCGGGCAGCTTTCCGCTCAAATTGAGGGAAGCAACCTGCAAGAGCAACTGATGCTTGATCCAATTGTCGATAAAGTCCTGACAAAGCCTCGCGCTGTCTTCCTTCGAAGTGCCCTCAGGCACTATACTTCTGAGTTCAGAGGGGTAGAGATAGCGATCGTGCACCCTGGCCAGCGCTGTCTCCCCGTTTTGACGGGTCGAAGGGCTGCAGGAAGAGCAAGCCAGCATTCCGGCCAACAGCAAGGCGAAGGTTGAACAATATCTGGTCAAGATCAGCGGATCATGGACTCAAGCACCTCCGAGTTAACCTGAACGGGATACTTGGCGCGGAGCTCTGCTACCCAGCTCTTCTCCAAGTGCTCCTGATAGTCGGAGATGACATAGCCTTTGGCCTCGTCCAGTGATTTGGGCATTTTGGGAAGCAATTCAAGCACCTGAACGATGACGACATGGCCGCTTTCATTGGACTGATTCTCTGCCAGACCGATCTCTGATCCCGCAGCATCCACAAAAGCACTCTGCCCTTTCAGGTAATTGGAGAACTCTGTGCGAACAACGGGGTCCTGATCTTCGGTATTGTACTTAGACAAAATCTCCTCATCCGTTGCACCTCCCTGCAGGGACTTGCGCACTTTCTTAGCCGTCTTGGCGTCTTCAATCGTGTAGATCACCGCTTCCACCCGCTCATCCCAGAGATAGCGCTGCTTGTTTTGCTCGTAGAAGGCCATCAGACCAGTGCTGTCGCGCATGGCCTGCTGCCAGACTTTTTCTTCGGTCAATTCAAACAACAAGATGCCATCGCGGTATTCCTGGAGCAGGCGGCGAAAGGGTTCGTCGCGGCGGCCCAGCGCATATTCCACCGAAATGTCCTCAACATACTGATCATAGAGACGATTGACCTTGGCTGCGATGTCCTCATCGCGGTATGCGCGCTGGCTGCGCTCCACATGGGCGGCAAAATCCTCGATCATGAAGGGCGTGTTGCCCAGCATAAACAAGGTGTCCTGCAGACGGGTGGCCTTGCGTGCCCTCCAGGTGTTGATGAGAATGGAGGAATCGGTATTGGCGATGAATTGCGCCAGAGCTGAGGGATTTTCCTTCATGCCAAACTCGCTCTGCGCCTGGCGGATAAACTGGTTTCTGGCCTCATCATAGCGACCTGCGCGTTGAATGCGGCGCATGATCTCTCCCTTCATCTCCTCATAACCGGGGAGGGGGTTGTGCTCGATGAGCCGGATGAGGTGATACCCGTAACTGGTCTCCACCGGCTCGGAAACATCGCCCGGATTTTTTAGGGCGAAGGCGGCTTCTTCAAAAGCGGGCACCATCTTTCCCGTGCTGAATGGCTCCAGACGACCGCCCTGTGCTGCGGTGCCTTTGTCGTCCGAATTCTTCATCACCAGACTGTCAAAGGGAATGCCTCCGCGGATCTGCTCGCGCAATTCCGTGGCCCGCTTCAGCGCTGCACTGCGGGTCTCTTCATCGGCGTCCTTGGGAACTTTGACGAGCAAATGGGCCACCGATACCGTGCCGCGATTGCTGCGGCGCTCTCCCGGCTTGACGAGGTGGTAGCCATAACGGCTTCGCACCGGCTGAGAGATCTGACCTTTGGGTGTGTTGAACAACGCGTCCTCAAAACTGGCGTCGGGAATCTGCAAACCGGTTACATAGCCGATATTGCCTTTGTTTTCCACGGCAGAGGGGTCTTCGCTGACCATAGCGGCCAGGGCTCCAAAGTCCTCCCCTTTGAGCAGGCGATCCCGAATTTGACGAATGCGATTGTAGGCCGCCAGCGTATCCTCGGGCTCTGCGCCGGGCTGCACACTGATCATGATGTGGTGAGCATCGATCTCCATCATCATGCGGTCGTAGGCCGAAGCAGTCATACCATCGGTCACCGCGCGATCAAAATAGGACTTGACCAGTTGCTTGCGGTAGCGATCCAACTCCGACTGCACCGTCGGCAGGGTATCGATGCGCAATGCGCGGGCTTCGCGGACCTTGAGTTTGAAGTTGATGTACAAATCCAGATACTCTTCCAGAGAGCTGCGGCTGTAGTCGTTTTGCTTGCTCGGGTTGTTCTTGCGGTAGACATAGTCAAACTCCGAGCGCGAAACCGGCTCATTTCCAACGCTGAAAAGAACTTCTTCCTGATCAGTGCCTCCGCTCTGATCCTGTTGACCGGATGCCATCAGAACCGGAGCACACACGGCGCACAAGACGGTCCAGGCCAGCGCCAAAAAATCCTTTTTCATCTATCGAAATACTTATCGGTTAACGATTTGTGTACAAAAAACGCGCTCCAGAGGCTTGCTCCGGAGCGCGGCAAAGGTAAGAATTATTTGAGGGATGAACTCATCCCAGAGCCTTCAACCACTCGGAAATTTCTGCGAGTAAAAAGCCTAAATGCCTGATTATCAATAAAAACAACTCCCAGAAAAGTCAGAAGGCGGCTGGGTTCAGACGACTTGTGCGGGCACGGCCTTGATCATAGTGCAGACGCAGACTCCGTCGAGGATATCAAAGCGCACTTCATCCATGATGGCGTGTATGAGTTTCAAGCCCAGACCGCCCTTCATCTTGTTTCGGATGAAAAAGTCCATATCGCGCTCCAGCAGCCTGGGATCGAACTCGAACTGGCCTATATCGAAGATGCGCACGGTCAATATGCCTTCGCGTAACTCGGCTTCCAGCCGGATAACGCGATTCTCGTCACAGTCGTTGCCGTGTATGATCGCATTGGCGCAGGCTTCGTCCACGGCCAGAACGATCTGGTCGCGGAGCAGACCCGATATACCGTGAGCGTGTAGCTCAGCGCCAAAGCGGTCGCGGACCGATTTGAGCTCTTCGCGGCGACAGACCACTGAATAGTTTGCGATCATGAAATCGTTTGCAGCGCTTCCTCGCGGGTTTCCACAAAGCTGAACAAGTCGGTCAGGCCGAGCAGGGTGAAGACGTTGAGCACGCTCTCTTTCAGCCCGCAAAAGACAAACTGACCACCCTGGTCATAGACATCGTCTTTGTTGCTGATGAAAACCCCCAGTCCTGCTGAGGCAATATAGGCCAGCTCTTCACCGTCGAAGATGAAGTTTCTGTGCCCTTCGGCAATCATCTCCTTGAGCCGGATGTCAAAGTCCAGCGATGAGCTGGCATCCAAATCGCCCTTAATGTGCAGAATCACACCGCCGGCTATGGGTTCGCTGTTGAGATGTAATCCGGAAGGTTTGTTGGTGGTGTTCATGTCACTAACTTATAGCGAATGTTTCGCCTTTTTGTTACATGTTGAAAGTAAGCTCCGCATCTTTTTATAGAGTGTTCATTGGACACTATTGAAACTTGATCACCAGCAAAGTAATGTCATCCCCGGCGCGTTCACCGTCCAGATAAACCTTTACGTCTTCCAAAATCTTTTCCTTGATCTCATCGGCCGTGAAGAAAGCGTGACGGGCAACCACCTGTCTGATGCGCTCCTGACCATACTCCTCACCGCTCTCCGGGTTGACCGCCTCCATGATGCCATCGCTGAACAGCACGATGATATCATTGGTGTCAAAACGGTGGTTATTGACCTGAATGTATTTCCGGTAGCTGTCATCGCGAACGATTCCCAGTCCCATCCCTTTATCATCGAGGTAAGTAGCCTCTCCTTTCGAGGCGGAATAGAACAACACAGGGCAATGCCCGGCCCGGGCGTATACAAACTGGTTCTGCAATGGTCTAAAGCCCAGATAGACCAGGGTCAAAAAGATATCCCGGTCAAAACAGGCAGTCACAGCCCGATTGACCCTTAGCAGGAACTCATCGGGTTGATCCAAATAGTCCAGATTGGAGTGGAAGATGCCCTTGAGCTCGGCTACGTTGAAGGCCGCACCCATGCCCTTGCCCGTCACATCGCCCTGAACCATGTACAAATCCTCGCCCTTTTCAAAGAAATCGTAGCAGTCTCCCCCGACTTCCTGAGCAGGTTGATAGGCCGCGGAGATCTGCAACCAGGAGGGTTGTGGAATGTGCTTGGGAAGGAGGTTCTCCTGAACCCGTGTGGCGATCTCAAATTCGTTTTTCATCCGCTCGTTCTCAACCGCCTGTGCCACCAGGCGATTTTTCTCGAGCGCCAGTCTGGCCTGATTGACATAGGTGCCCAGCATGCGGATGGCGTAGTCGTCAAAGGCATCTTCCACCCTCTGCAACAAGACCAGATTTCCCTCGTGCTGTCCGTTGACCGACATAGGAAAACTCAATGCGGTTCGGTACTCAAATGCCAGTTCCTTGAAGGCATCGTGACGCGCGGCATCGCTGACGTAGATATGCCCATCCCGATCGATGATCTCCGGGTCCTGCTGAAGTTTCAGACCGCTTTCCCAACGACTGATCTGGCCCAGAGCCACTTCGCCCCGTTTCAGGTATTGAACCTGATTGCCACCCTCTACCGGCCGCGTGAACCAGGCGGCTTTCGCACCGGAGTTCCGATAGCACAGATCGAGCAACAATTCCTGAATGTCTTCGGCGGAGCCCCGATGGCTGATCTGCTCGTGCAGGGTCTGAAACCCGTCGATATCGCTGTTTCTGCGCTCCATGATGGCTGACATGGGCCAGTTGAAGAGCACGGCCAGTAAGGCCATCAGCGCATAGAGCCCATTGAACATCATGAGCATCAGCGGGAAGGGGTTCTGAATCGCCTGCCCGTGAAAGATGCCTTGAGAGTCCTGTACGATGAACCAGAGAAGCAAGCCCAGGTGCACCCAGGTGATCAAGAACAGGTAGGCCATCACAAAAATCCGGCTGCCTGGTTGAAGGCCCGCTATCCAGCGCACCCGCATCAAGAGCGAAAAAGCGGGAATCAGAGCCAGGCCGTAAAATATGTAGAGCAGAACCGGGGGCAGGGGCCAGAACGCGGCCACTGCGCTGAGCAGCAGCATGCCCAAAAACACTTTGAGCATCTGACGGGTCGAAGCGGTGCGCTCATCAATCAAAAAGCGCAGCCGTGCAAAAGTCCAGCTCAGATAAACGATGAGGGGCAAACTGGCCAGAAGGGGGTAGATCTCGCTGGTAAAATAGACGATCGGACCTTTGTTTCCCTGGGGGAATAGCTGAGAAAGCAAAACCAGGGTCAGGGTGAACAGGCCGCCAACCAGTATTTTACGCAGGAGAATCTCCGGGTCCGTGCTCCGCCTCAAGTCGGCGCGAACCTGCGCGAGCATCAGCGCAGAAACGAAGAACAACGCAATGAGCAGATTATTGACCCAGGACAACAGAATAAAGGGTCCCTCATAGGCTTCGCTGATCGCATTGCCGGCTACGAATGCCCAGCTCAGCAGGACAATGACCTGCAAGATGGGATTCAGGCTTTTGATGCGCAGTAGCGAAATACTCAAGCGATGGGGTTGGAACCAGAAATCAGCGCTCTAACTTGGGCGGCGAAATGACCGCCAGAGCGCATGTCGGGTAAATTATTGCGAAAATAAGGTATAGTCAATATGAAGCAGATCAAGGTTTTGCACTGTTTGGAGATCGTAAAAGTGGCCGACAAGGGATTGGGGATGGGATACAGCGAAGGTAAGGTTGTCTTCGTGGAGCGCACTATACCGGGAGACATTGCCGACGTTCAGCTCTACAAAGACAAGAAAAACTATGCCATGGGATTTCCCCTGCGCTTTGAACAATACAGCCCCAAGCGCATCGAGCCCTACTGTCAGCATTTTGGAACCTGCGGCGGGTGTCGTTGGCAGAACATACCCTATGATGTGGAACTGGAGTTTAAAACCCAGTTGGTAGCCGATGCTCTGCAGCGTCTGGCCCGCATGCCGGGAGCGGATGTCAAGCCCGCCATAGGCGCCCATCCACAGACGCATTACCGCAACAAACTCGAGTACACGTTCAGCAACCGCCGATGGTTGAGCCGGGAGGAGATCGACAGCGGGGCAGATGCGCAGGACAATATTCTGGGCTATCACGTTCCCAAGTACTTTGACAAAGTGCTGGACATCCAAACCTGTTACCTGCAACCGGAACCCTCCGACAGTCTGCGCCTCTTCGTGCGCGGGCAAGCCCGAAGACTGGAGCTGAACTTCTATGACCTGACCAAAAAAACCGGGGTGCTCCGCAACCTGATCATTCGCAACAACCGGCGTGGAGAGTTTATGATCATTCTTGTGATCAGCCAATTTGGCCCGGATATAGCCGCTCTGCTCGAAGCTGTTCGGGAGGCCTTTCCAGCCGTAAAATGCATCTTCTACGCCCTGAACACAAAAAGCAACAGTGGCATGAACGATGTGGATGTTATCCATTTCTGGGGCCAGAACTTTTTAGAGGAGAGCCTGGGAAACATCCGCTACCGCATCGGTCCCAAGTCATTTTTTCAGACCAATCCCGCGCAGGCGGAAGTGCTGGTGGCCGCGGTCAGACAAGCGGCGGAGTTGCGGCCCACGGACCTGGTTTACGATTTGTACACCGGCCTGGGCAGCATTGCCCTCTATCTCGCCGCCGATTGTCGCGAAGTGATCGGGATCGAATGGGTGGAGGAAGCCGTGGCCGATGCCCGGATCAATGCCACGGAAAATGGCATCGACAACTGCCGTTTTTTCGCCGGCGATATGGTTAAACTGCTCACCGAAGAGTTTATGCAGGAGCAGGGCCGTCCGGATGTGATCATCACCGATCCTCCGCGGGCGGGCATGAGCGAAAAGATCAATCGCCGTATTCTGGAGTCCGGGGCCCGCAGAATCGTCTATGTGTCCTGCAATCCGGTGTCTCAGGCCCGCGACCTGGAGCAGTTGCTCGAAGGCTATCAATTGCGTGACTTACAACCCGTGGACATGTTTCCCCGCACCTGGCATATCGAAAACATCGCCGTGCTGGATCGAAAGGCTTGAGAGGATGCCTCAGCGGCCTATGCCCAGCGCTTGGAGGCGCTGGTATTCAGTGCGGTTCTGCGAACTGCCGGTGGCTTTGATGATATCGCTGCGCTCTCTGCGGGTCAGGTGCAAGCTCACGGAAGCCTTCTGCGCCCCTTCGCCCGGAGTGTATTCAAACACCAAAACCTGGAGCTTGCCGTCCAGTTTATCGCTGGCGTAATCGATCAGGTAATCATGGCTGTAGTCCTGCACTTCACTCCAATTGGAGATGATGTTTCCCACCGGGCTGAACAGTTTTTGAAGGAAGGACTGTCCCCGATAGTCGGCGATCTTCTCAAATTGTTCGTGCCCCCGGATCTCCAGCAGTAACACGCCCGAAGTGTTCTCCTTCAGCCAGTCGCTGAACTGGTGAATGAATCGCGTGCTGGTTTCGAGGCCAAAGTTGTCGCGCAGACCCGCATCCATGGCCTCAGTCAGGGGTTTGGAGGGAAGGGCCACATTGGGTAAAATATAGGGGAAAGTGGCATTCATGCGCAGGGCGGAGGTCATCAACAGCGAATCGGCTCCCTGCTCCCTGTAAAAAGCCCTGAAGTCTATGCCGTCAATCTGGGGCTGGAGAAGACTGCGGTGCAGGTTGGCCGGGGTGCAGAGCCAGGAGACCGGCTGCGGGCTGATATAGCATTTCCGCCCGTCATTGACCAGAGTGGGGCTGATGATCAGTGCGGGCATCTCTTGTTTGCGCTCCGGTTCGCGGTACCAGGCCAGGGGATAGTCCATGATGCCTCCGGTGTGTTTGTTGAGCGTTTGCTCAAAGACATAAGCCCTGTCCTTTCTGTACTCCCTTCCGGCTACAGTGAAATGTTGCCAGGGGAAGAACAGATCGTTGACCACCACGGTGAAGAACACCGGATTGAGCATATCGGCTGCCATCGCATCGAGGTGCTGCCGGCTGAACTTGTTGACGGAAGTGTCGCGCTCTGAGAGCCAGGCCACCTGGCGGTAGTAGGCCGAACCCAGCATACCCCCGGAAGCTCCGCTGATCAGAAAGGTGTGATCCATCAGCTTGCCCGCACAGATGCTGTCGGCCTGTTGCAAAACCCGGGTGGCAAAGAGTCCCGCGCGCAGGCCTCCCCCACTGGCATTGATCAACACCATCACCGGTTTTTTACCGCGATTGTTTTGGTGTTTGGCCGCCCAGTTGTCGAGCATACCTTGCCAGTAGGCCCGATCCTGGGCGCGTATGGATGGGTGGATCAGGCTGTCGAGATGATCCCGGGTGTAGGCTGCGCGGGGGCCTTCATAGTCCAGACCATATGCGTAATTTTTATAGTTGAAAAGGTCGTGCTGCATCAGGGCGTTCAAGGCCAGAATCAGCGCCACATACATCGCCGCTCTCCAGCCGCGGATCCAGTAGCTGAAGGCTCCGGTGAGCGCTACGAGCAGGCCAAACAAAATGAGCACGCTGGCCCCTGCCGGCACCCGGAAAAACTCATAGTCGATCAGCAGTCCCAGGCCCAGCAAAATGGCCAGCCCGGTCACTTCCACAAAAACCGCATTCCCGTGGTGCTGTCGGTAGACCTTGAGCAAAAGGGTGATGTCGTAGTGTCCTACCGGCCTGACCAGGCGCGGTCTCAGACTCAGATTCATGTAGGTGTCCACCCTCCAGATCAGCAGATCAGAGAGCGGCTTTTCGACCTTGGGTAGCATTTGAACATCGATGCTTTCCTGCTCTCGTCTCAATCCCAAAATCTGCCAGATATCCTTATTGGTCTGAAAAAAATAGGATCCGGCCAAAAAGACCAGTACCACTATGCCACTGATCAGGCCCAGCACATTGGAGAGCACCATTTGAGTGGAAGCGAACTCATCATCGCGCTGGAAAGCCACCAGGTTATAGATGTATATGCCCAAAAACAGCAGGGGGATGACGCTGTTGTTGAGCATGAATACCCCAAAAGGTCTGTACAGAGTAGCCAGAAAAGGAAAGCGATGGGCGTGCAGGATATATGCCGTAATGTTCCAACTGACAAAGAAGGCTCCCAGGGCCATTCCCACAATGAAAAAACTCAGAAAGTCCACCCGATCCAGGTATTCAGGATCGAGGTAGAGATAATTGATGCCATAGTGGCTTCCAGTAGTACTGGTCACCAACAGCGTAAGGAAAACCCAAATCAAGAGGAGAAAATGGTGCTTTTTGACATGCACCAAGGCCAACTGAATGGGAAAGGAGTAGAAAATTCCGGCCAGTGCTCTCACATCGGATGGGAATTTAACACGGAAAAAAGGGAAGTTCTAGACAGCGGCCTCGCTTGTGGAATACTTTAATTCGAATGGGCATAAAAACTCATTCATATCCCGACTCATATGCCCCGATATCCGGGGCAGTTCCGGGGAAGGGGCGGGGGTTGCCGTCCAGGTCGGGACTCAGGAAGATATCCAGACCCGCATCGATGGCGGGCGATCCTTCGCTCAATCGGTAATTGCGCTCACTGCGATCCACGAACAAGGGGCTTTCGTTGAAGATGCAATTGAAGCTGTTCAGGGTATCGGAGGAAAGGCGGGTGCGCAGCAGGCTGTGGCTGAACAGGTGATTGAATTCAGCTCCGCCTTCCCGATTGGCGATCAGTATCTCCTGATCGCGGATGATGTTGCCCTCCACGATGACATTGCGGAAGAAGGCATCCTCCAAATCTCCTTCAAGAATGATGTCAGCCCCGCCCTCATCCTGCCCAAAATTGAAGAAATTGCTCAGGGCCAGAATGGGTGTTTGATGGCTGATGGTGATGGAGCCAAAATTGGCCAGGGTGCTGTGCCTGAAATCATAGCGCCCTCCGAGGAGTAGCGCTGCATTGGAGGCACCGCAATTGTAGATCAGCGTATTGTCCGCTCGAATGTTCGAGCGCAGCGATAGAATTCCATTGCCCTGTATGTCCTGTATGATGACGTTTTCCAGTCTCACTTCCGGCATGTTTCCCGCATTGAAATCGCCCAGATTGGAGCTCTTGCTGAACCCGCAGAGCAGCCCTTCGCGGCTGTTCTTGATTACGGCATGCCTGAGCAGATTGTTGGTGCTGCCCCGAAGAAAGTAAATGCCGTCCCACTGACCAGGAAGCTCGCGAAAGAAGGGCTCCAGACGGTCCTGCAGAAAGGTCACGACTGAATCGGGCCGCCCTTCGACAATCAGACTGCCGTCTACCAGAATTCCGGAACGCGCGTGAAAGTGAACCCGGCAACCCTCGCGTATGGTGAGGGTGCAGCCGCTATCAACTTGAATATAGTTGTATATGACATAAGGCAGATTGTCTAGCCAAACCTCATCGCAGATGCGCTGCCCGGAATAGAAATTGGCGTTCTGCCCCCAGGCCACCAGCAAGACACTCTGTCTGTTGCCGTTAGTCAGCAGGATGATGGAATCCTCGACCACATAGGGCAACAAATCGCTGTTGGGGTCCACGGTGACTTCCACAAAAACATATATGCTGTCCCCTCCCCTGATCTCCACATCCTCATGAACATCTCCTGGAATGCCATCGACATTGATCCGGAACAGCGAACTCGCGCCTCCCGACAACTCAATTCGACTGATCCTTATAGCGCGGTTGCTGGAATTGAAGATCAGGAACTCCCGCGTTGCCGACCCAATCGTGGAGAAGACCGTGTCGAACTGCACCGTATCCCGGGAGAATGCCAGCTTGGAGTTTGGGTCTGTCGTTATAACCTCCTTGCGGCAGCCCCCGCTGAGCAACACCACCACAAACAACAAGGCAAAGCCGGTGCTCATGGCCGAGCACTTAGCCTTCAGGCAAAGACCCTGCACTTTGAATGCGGAAGGAAGGCTCTGGGGCATAATGGACTACTATTCAATCGCTCAAATCCGAAGACAATTTCCGGGGCTGGGCTTTTTGGCGCTGATGTCACGGCAAAGGCCGCAGAACAGCGGGCTTTGACCAGACAAAAGCCGGGCCAAAACCGGGACAAAGCAAGACTCAGGAGACAGCCCAACGGACTAAAACGCAGCGAAGTTAGGCCTATTGTCTCAAGCATCTATGCAGCAAGCGCCACCCGCGCTCAATCCGCGGCGGCCAATGCCAGCAAACTGACCTTCATACCCGCTTCGGTCAAGATATTGGCGCAGATCTCCAGAGTTGCCCCTGTGGTCATCACATCATCGACCAGGGCCAGGTGTAGCCCGCTTTGATGCTGTGTGGCCTTGCTGAGTTCCGGCCCCGGCCCATAGAGTTTTCGAACGCTTTCCCATCGCTCAAAGCGGTCTTTAAAGGTCTGGGTGCGCCCTCCCGGCAACCTGCTGAGCAGCCCCTCAAACAAGGGCAGACCCGAGCACTCCGACAATCCCCTGGCGATCTCGCGGGCGGCATTGTAGCCCCTGGCCCCCTCCTTGCCCCTGTCCATAGGCACAAAACTGAAGCCATCCAGGTGTTGCAGGGCATCATCCCCTTTCAGCAGCTCTGCGTAGTACGCCCCGCAGGCCCTGGCCAGATCCGGCCGGCTGCGGTATTTGAGCCGGTGCAGCAAATCGCGAACCGGTCCTGCCCCCTTCATCTGCCAGCAGGCCCAAACCGCCTGAACCTCTACCCGACCCCAGAAACGCCTCGCCGCCGGATTGAAGTCCTGGGCAATGCGGTGGTAGTCGGTTTCGGGAAGCTCTGCCTCACAGGTCAGGCAAAACAGCGGCTCGGCCGCATCCAGCACCGCTCCACAGGCCCCACAAACCTGCGGATAGAACATATGTAAAAGACCGTGCACACAATCGCCGGCAAAGCGCTGCAGGAATTTCAAATCTAAATTATTCATATCTTAAAAATTAAGATGCAACAATCCGTTTGAAGCTATAAACCGCTCTTTTCCCCTGCAGAACACCCCTAACTCAAAGCTCTGCACATGACTAAAACACCTGGCTCATTGCCGGGGCAAGTTCAGGCCAACAATCGCGCGTAAACCTCCTCTACTTTGGCGACCGGCTCCAGTTTCAGGGAGTAGGCTGAAGCGTCCAGGCCCTTGAGGTTGTAGCGAGATAAGAACATGCGCTGATAACCCAGTCGGGCCGCCTCGGCGATGCGCTGCTCAATGCGGCTCACGGCCCTGACCTCGCCGGAGAGCCCGACTTCCCCGCAAAAACAAGTCTGCAAGGGCAGGGGCAGATCCTCCATAGAGCTGAGCAGGGCCGAAACCACCGCCAGATCAATCGCCGGATCTTCCACCCTGATCCCACCCGCGATGTTGAGGAACACATCGCGATTGCCCAGAGGAAAGCCGCAGCGCTTCTCCAGAACGGCCAGCAACATGCTCAGCCGCCGCAGATCGAAACCCGTTGCGCTGCGCTGGGGTGTGCCGTAAACAGCAGGGCTTACCAGAGCCTGAGTCTCAATGAGCATGGGCCGAAGCCCCTCGATGGTCGAGGCGATGGCTATGCCGCTCAGGGGCTCATCGCGCTGCCCGATCAGCAATTCGGATGGGTTGGAAACCGCCCTTAGCCCGCTCTCCCGCATCTCGTAGATCCCGATTTCGGCGGTTGAGCCGAAGCGGTTCTTCACCGTGCGCAAAACCCGGAACATATGATTGCGATCTCCTTCGAACTGCAACACCGTATCCACCATATGCTCCAGCACCTTGGGCCCGGCTATAGCCCCTTCCTTGTTGATGTGCCCGATCAACAACACGGGGGTATCAGTCTGCTTGGCAAAACGCATCAACTCCGCCGCGCAGGTGCGAATCTGCGTCACACTTCCCGCCGGTGCATCCAGGGCCTCCAGGAACAGGGTTTGGATGGAATCGACGATGAGCAGATTGGGCTTGCACTCGCGCACGCGTTTGAAGATCCTGCTCAGGGAGGTCTCGGTTAGGATCAGCAGATCCCCCGGATTGGACTCAATCCGGTCTGCCCTGAGCCTGACCTGCACGGCGCTTTCCTCACCCGACACATAGAGCACCCGCAGACCCCGGACTCTCAGGGCAAATTGCAAAAGCAAGGTGGACTTGCCTATGCCCGGTTCGCCCCCCAACAAGACCAGGGAGCCGGGCACTAAGCCTCCGCCAAGTACCCGGTCCAGCTCCGGATCTTCACTGGGAAAGCGCTGCTGTTCCCCGCTTTTGATCTCGCTGAGCCGCAGGGGTTTAGCCGCCGTGCGGGTGGCCGTTTTTTCGCTTCCCTCCGCGATGGCCGCTCCAAATGAACTCTGCTGGTCCGCATCAGACCAGGAGGCCTCCCAGCCGGAGGCCTGAGGCTCGGTCTTCTCGATGGTCTCTTCAACATAGGTGTTCCACTCCCCACAGGAAGAGCAACGCCCCACCCACTTGGGCGACTCCGACCCGCAGGACTGGCAGAAAAAGGCGGTCTTGATTTTGGCCATTGCGCTCAAAAATCCAGCAGATTCCGCTCAGGGGCGCATCTGCCCGCATAAATCCCGCATTTTGTGGATAATTAAGCCCCATTTCGAACCAACAGCGGCATTTAACTCGGCTTTGGCGAAATTTGCCTATTCTGCTGCCCGCCGCGGGCCGCGCAAGACTCCTGACCAAAAAAAACATGGCCAAATCAGACGAATTCCGCGAGCATATCCTCCAGGGCTACCAGTTCAAAGACCAGTGTATCCTGCTCGGATGCGCCAAACTGGACGGCGAAGTGGTCTCCGGGGCTCATGTTCGCGCCCCCCTTCGAACCTTTAACCGGCACGGCCTCATTGCCGGGGCAACCGGTACCGGCAAGACCAAGACCCTGCAAAACATCGCCGAGCGCCTGAGCGAAAACGGGGTTCCCGTCCTGCTCATGGACATCAAGGGCGACCTGAGCGGACTGGCCGCAGCGGCCGCGGACAATCCCAAGCTGCACGAGCGGCACGAAAAGATTGGAGCGCCCTGGAAAGCGCTCGCCTATCCGGTGGAATTGCTTTCGCTCTCGGACGAACCCGGAGCGCGCCTGAGGGCCACCGTCTCCGAGTTTGGGCCGGTGTTGTTCAGCCGTATTCTGGACGTGAACGAAACCCAGTCGGGCGTGATCAGTCTGGTCTTCAAGTACTGTGACGACAAGCACCTGCCCCTGCTGGACCTCAAGGATTTCAGAAAAGCCCTGCAGTACCTCACCTATGAAGGCAAGGCCGAAATCGCGGGTGAATACGGCGCTATTGCCCCGGCTTCCAGCTCGGCCATCCTGCGCCGCATTGTGGAGCTCGAGGAGCAGAAAGCCGAGCTCTTCTTTGGCGAAAAATCCTTTGAAGTGGAGGATTTACTGCGCTGCGATGAGCGGGGCATGGGCGTGATCCACACCATACGCCTGACCGATATACAGGACCGGCCCAAGCTGTTCAGCACTTTTATGCTCAGTCTGCTGAGTGAGATCTACAGCACTTTTCCCGAAGTGGGCGACAAAGCCGATCCCAAACTGGTGATCTTCATCGACGAGGCTCACCTGATCTTCAAAGAGGCCTCCAAAGCCCTGCTCAGCCAGATTGAGAGCATCATCAAACTGATTCGCTCCAAGGGAGTGGGCATCTTCTTTGCCACCCAGTTGCCAACTGATGTGCCCGATGCTGTGCTGAGCCAGTTGGGTATGAAGATCCAGCACGCCCTGCGGGCCTTTACGCCTAAAGACAGGCAGGCCATCAAGCTGACGGCCCAGAACTACCCCATCAGCGCTTTTTACGATACGGCTACCGTGCTCACCGAGCTGGGCATAGGCGAGGCCCTGGTGACGGTGTTGAACGAAAAGGGCATTCCCACTCCGCTTGCCCACACCATGCTCACCGCCCCTTCTTCCCGCATGGACATCCTGAGCCCGGAAGAGATTCAGGCTCTGGTGGGGCGTTCCCGCCTGGCGGCTAAATACAACAGCAGCATAGACCGCGAAAGCGCCTATGAGATTCTTCAGGCCAAGATTGAGCGGGCCAATGAGCTGGCCGAAGAGGAGGCCCGCAGAGCGGCGGAGCAAAAAAATGCTCCCAAAACAGCGCATCAGGGCAACACAAGCCAGCGGACCTCCCGTCAGCGGGGCAGGAGCAAATCCACGATAGAGGAAATCGCCGGCAGCCGGGCCACCCAGACCGTGCTTCGCGAATTGACCCGCGGTTTGATGGGCATGCTCAACAAAAGGCGCTGAGCCCGGGCCCTGAACGTATTTTTGCGCTCCTATGGACCCCATTCCCTTTCGCCAAAGCGGCATTCCCGAACTGCGAGACAGCGATCCCAAGGGCAAATCAGCGGAGAGGGAGATGTCCTTTGTGGAGCACCTCGAAGAGCTGCGCTGGCACCTGGTTCGCTCCATGCTGGCTATTGGGGTGTTTGCGGTTGCGGCTTTTGCCGCCAAAAGGCTGGTCTTTGACTACCTGATCTTCGCTCCCAAGCACCCTGACTTTCTCTCCTATCGCGCTCTCTGCTCGGCTTCTCTTCAAATGAATCTGGGCGAAAGGCTTTGCATCGTTCCACCGGAGTTTACCATCGCCAATTTCTCAATGATGGGCGAATTCATGGCGCATATCCAGGTCTCGCTGATTCTGGGTTTGTGCTGTGCATTTCCTTTTGTTTTATATGAGTTTTGGAAATTTATAAGGCCTGGGCTCTACGATAAGGAGATCAGCACCACCCGGGGACTGGTCGGCTGGTGCAGCCTGTTGTTTGCCATGGGCATCAGTTTCGGCTACTTCATCATTGTCCCCTTTTCCATCAACTTTCTGGTGCCCTATTCCATCAGCGATCAGGTCAGCGACTACATCCAGTTGAGCGACTATATCGGCTTCATTACCATGATTGTGCTGGCGGCGGGCATCATGTTTGAGCTGCCGGTGATCATCTACTTTCTGGCCAGCCTGGGTGTGATCTCGGCCAGCTTTCTGCGCACTTATCGCCGGCACGCTATACTGATCATTCTGGCTCTTTCGGCCATCATTACCCCGCCGGATGCCCTGAGCCAGATGCTGATCGCCATTCCGGTCATGTTTCTGTACGAAGTGGGCATCTGGATCACCGTTCGCATTGAAAATAGGGCGGCCAAAGCCGAAGATGCCCTCCAAGGAGGCAAATAGCGCATAGCTGAGCTGACCTGAAGTTCAGACTTGGCCAGAGTTCAGGTAATTTTGTGAAGCTTATGACCATTTCATCCATTGCCATTGGCTGCGATCACGCCGGCTTCATCCTCAAGGATCCCCTGATCGAATGGGCGCGTTCAGCCGGCCATATGGTGCAGGATTTCGGCACCCATTCCCCCGCCTCGGTGGACTACCCCGATTTTGTGCATCCCGTGGCCAGGGTGATTGAAGAGCAGGACAATACCTGGGGCATTCTGATCTGCGGAAGCGCAAACGGAGTGGCCATTACCGCCAACAAGCACGCCGGAATCCGCGCTGCGATTTGCTGGAAGCCCGAGCTGGCCAGTTTGGCCAGGCAGCACAACGATGCCAATGTTCTCTGTCTTCCCGCCCGCTTCATCAGCCAGCAGGAAGCTCTGGAGATCGCCAGGGCCTTTTTCAGCAGCGATTTCGAAGGGGGAAGACACGAAAATCGGGTTCGCAAGATCGCTCCTGGCTTTCGTTGACGCCCTTCCACCACCTCAAACAGTACAACCGGTTCATGAACAGTTCCCCAAGCCTTTCCCTCAATACTTTTAAGCGGCTTTTAGCAGTTCTGCTTTTCTTATTTGCCTTGCCGCTGGCGCAGGCCCAGAGCTATTTCACATCACCGGCGCAATCAGAGAGTACGGATGTTCAGTACGGTGGATTTGAGATCCCCACACCTGACCAGCAGCCCGAAGATGCCATTAGCCGCTATGCCGAAATGGTGAGCGCCGAGCGCCTCAGGGAGCACCTCAGCATCATCGCCTCTGATGAGATGGAAGGGCGCGGCACCGGCACGGAGGGGGAGCGCAAGGCCGCTGCCTACCTCAGTGAGCAGTTTCAGGCTATGGGACTCATCGGACCAGGTGACAACGGTTCCTATCTGCAACCCTTTGAGCTCAGCCAGGATCTTTGGGGAGAGGTTTATGTGCAGGCCGGCAAGGAGCGCTTTGAGTTCCTGAAAGATTTCTACGGCTGGCCCAACAGCAATAACCCGCTCAGCCTTGAAACCGATGAATTCGTTTTTGTCGGGTATGGCATCAGCGAAGAATCCTATGATGATTATGCCGGCATAGACGTAAAAGGCAAGGTGTTGTTGATGCTTACCGGAGAGCCCCAGAAAGATGAGGAGAACTACTGGTTGAGCGGCGATGAAACGCGCAGTTCCTGGAGTGTGGACTGGCGAAAGAAGACCCAACACGCCACTGATCTCGGCGCCAGGGCCGTGTTGATCGTCAGTCCCAGGGTGAGCGAACAGTTAAATCAGGAGTCCTTTGTGCAATACATCAAGGAGCCTCGTATGCAATTGTTGGGAGCAGAGCGCGTCATTACTATGTGCAACAGTTTATACCTGAGCACAGAGATGGCTGAAGAACTTTTCGGCAAAAAGCGGAAAGTCTTTGAGAAGAATCGCCAGCAGATAAATGAACAATTCAAGCCCGCTTCCCAGACCATACGCGCTGATCTGCGGATAAATCTGGAGAAAGAGCGAAAACTACATACCTCTAATAATGTCATGGCTCTATTGCCCGGCAGCGACAAGTCCGATGAATACATTGTGGTTTCAGCCCACTACGATCACCTGGGCAAGAAGGGCGAAGAGATCTACAACGGCGCAGATGACGATGGCTCGGGCACCGTCACCGTGATCAACATCGCCGAAGCCATGAGCCAGGCGGCAAAAGAGTGGTATGGACCGCGCAGAAGCATCCTGTTTCTGGCCTTTTCCGGAGAGGAAAATGGGCTGTTGGGCTCAGAGTACTACACCGACCATCCCGTCTTCCCTCTGGAACAGACGGTCACTAACTTAAACATAGACATGGTTGGCCGTATAGAAGCGATCCACGAAAAGAATCCGTTTTACATCTATACGATTGGTTCTGATTTTCTAAGCACAGAATTGCACGCCATGGGTGAGGAAGCCGCCGCCGCTCAGCAAAACATGCGCATAGATTACCGCTACAACAATACCACCGATCCCAACCGTTATTACTACCGATCGGATCACTACAACTTTGCCAAAAACCAGATCCCGGTCATCTTCTATTTCAACGGCAATCACCCCGATTACCACAAACCGTCCGACACCATTGAAAAGATCAATTTTGAGGTGATGCAGGAGAGAGGACGGCTGATCTTCCACACTTTGTGGAGGGTGGCCAATGCAGAGAACCGACCTGCCGTAGATGTGGATCAGGGCGAGAACTAAACGCTTGCCTAAAAGGCTGATGAAAATTGCGTAAATCCCTAAGTATAAATGGGTTGCGTGGTTTTGTTTCAGAACGAATGTTCACTATATCTTTACGCTGCCTTTCTGAACCCTAAATCCTGATCTGTGCTTCTACTCGCTGCTGAAAAACTGACGGTGACGGAACTCTTCTCTCAGATTCCACCGGTTATCCATTACGCGATACCCATCATGCTTTTCTTCGTCATCCTCGAAGTGGTACTCGGAGAGATTCACCACAAACAGCGCTACACGGGAAAGGACTTCTTTGCTTCCCTGGGTATTGGACTGGGCAATCTGGGCGTAACCGCACTGGTCAAGGTGGCCCTCTATTCCACTCTGCTGATTCTCTACAATATGCTGCCCTGGAAGGGCTGGCTGCCCGGCTATGGAGAGCCCTGGTCTATCGTAACCTGGCTGACCTGTTTGGTCGCTATCGATTTTTCGCGTTACTGGGCGCACCGCATTGCCCACGAGCAGCGCTTCTGGTGGGCCACCCACGTTACCCACCACAGCTCCGAGCAGTATAATTTCTCGGTGTCCTTCCGCCTTTCCTGGACCCAGCACATCAAACTGATCTTCTTCCTGCCCGCCGTCATGGTGGGTTTTGATCCCATCATCTTCTTTATCTGCACCCAGATTGAGACCCTGTATCAGTTTTGGATCCACACGGAGTTCATCAAGAAGCTGCCTCGCCCTATTGAGTACATCTTCACCACCCCTTCGCACCACCGGGTGCACCACGCCATCAACGAGCGCTACATCGACAAGAACTACGGCTCAACCTTCATCATCTGGGACCGCATGTTTGGCACCTTCCAGGAAGAAGATGAGCAGCCCGTGTATGGCATCACCCAGCCGGTCAATTCTTTCAACCCGGTTTACCTGGTTTTTCACGAGTGGATGGACATATGGCGGGATATGCGCAATGCCGCCGGCTATCGCAACAAGTTGAAGATGCTCTTCGGCAGGCCCAGTGTAAAGAGCTAAAGCTTTTTACGGGTCGAAGGGGGATGTCAACTCAGCCCGGCTTTAAGGCTGTTCGTCCAGGTCGGTTTCAATGGCCATGACCTGGGCCAGGGTGCGAATGATGAATTGCTCTTTGCTGCCCGGGCTGAACCGCCAGGCCTTTCCCCCGGAATAAATCACCCAGCCTATTGGCTCTTCTGCCAGCATCCAGCGCAGGCCTTCAGAAGGCTCAAAGCGCAAAGCGTAGCGATTGGTCCAGTTCTTGCCCTTGGGATCGACATAGTACCGCTCCCATTGCGCGCTACGGGCCACCCGTTGATCTGAGATGAGCAAGACAGCGCTGTCCAGATTGCGCAGGGGCTCCCGCGAAAGCATCGTCCAGGTGATGGTAAAATGGCTTTTTGCCACCGTATCGCGGCGATCCAGGGTAAAATCAGCCTCTCCTTTGGCTTTGGGGCTGATGCCCATCTTCTGGGGCCGGATAAAATACATGGTGCCCTCTTCATGAGAGCGGCGAATGAACATTTTCTCCGGCTTCTGAGCGCACAATTCCAGAGCGCTTCCCAACAGGATCAGCGCAAAAAAGAAATACCCCAAAAGAGTTTTTGGGGTATTTCCTCTGATGCATTGGGCACCTGAGTTACTCACCGTAAACGTAAACCGTGTACTTGGTGAACAGACCCAGGATGGAGTAGATATGCGCGTCCACGTGGGAAATCTTGCTGATACCACCCTTCTTGGCAGCGCTGTTGATGCCGGCATCACCGGTGGCAATCAGGCCCAAAATACCTACCGCTTCGCCGGTGCCCACTTTGGAGCCTGCGGTATTGGCTGTTGCGCCATTGGGTAGCGTTACGTCCGTGTAGAGTGACCCGTACAGACCGACACCGCAGCCCGGCAGCATGATCGCTACAACGGAGAGCGCCAGTACAGTATGTAATACTTTCTTGATCATTGGTTGTTGTTGTAAGTTAAAACAATGGGGCAAAGATGGGCAATCGGCTCAAAACTAAAAAACCGTCCACACAGCCCTGAATGGGGATAAGTCCGCGCTTATGTCCTGATAGCCTTACATTTACCGGCCAGTCTTAAACCTTATGGGCATACCCAGCAGTTTCCTCGAAAAAGCCGAAAAAAAAGCCTTTGATCGCGAGCACAAGCGAAAGCTGCGCTTCAACATCGGCAAATACGACGAGACGGTTCTCAAAGGCAAATTGCAGTATCAGGACCTGGAAAGCGCCCGGCGCATAGCCAAGCGCATCAAATGGAAGGCCATCCACGATCTGGATAAACTGCTGTTGCAGTTCGAAGAGGCCTTTACAGCCCGCGGCGGTCAGGTGATCTGGGCTGAAAGTGCCCAGGACGCTTTGGATGCCTTTGGTCGAATTGCCGCTGAACACGGCGCCTCCACAGTGGTCAAGTCCAAGAGCATGGCCACCGAAGAAGTAGAGCTCAACCACTACCTCGAAGGACAAGGGCTGAAGGTGGATGAAACCGATCTGGGCGAATGGATTCAGCAGATGGACGGCGAGAAGCCCTACCATATCGTCACACCGGCCATGCACAAGAGCAAGCAGGACGTGGCCGAGCTCTTTCACGCCAAGCTGGGCACATCGCTGGATTTGAGCGCTGAGGAGCTCACCCAGGTGGCGCGGCGGCTCTTGCGCGACAAGTACACCTCCGCAGATATCGGGGTGACGGGCGGAAACTTTCTCGTGGCCGATATCGGCGCTGTGGCCATCACCGAGAACGAGGGCAATGCCCGCCTGACCATGAGTTTTCCCAAGGTGCAAATCAGTTTGGTGGGCATAGAGAAAGTCATTCCAACCATGGAAGATCTGGGGCATTTCTGGCCCCTTCTGGCCACCTATGGCACCGGGCAATGGGTGACGGTGTACAACAGCATCCTCACCGGACCCAGACAGGAAGGCGAATGCGACGGCCCCGAGCACATGTACGTGATCCTGCTGGACAACGGGCGCAGCAAACTCCTGGCTGAGAAGGAGCAGCGCCAGGCTCTCTACTGCATTCGCTGTGGTGCCTGTCTGAACGCCTGCCCGGTTTACAAAAACATCGGTGGTCACGCGTATGAAACCACCTATTCGGGCCCTATTGGTTCGGTCATCACCCCCCATCTGAGCGGTATGAAGGAGTTTCGGCACCTGAGCCACGCTTCTTCGCTCTGCGGAAACTGCACTGAAGTCTGTCCGGTGCGAATAGACCTTCACAATCTCTTGCTGATCAACCGCCGCGATGCGGTGGAAGAGGGGATGGGCGATACGGCTGAAGGGCTGGGCTGGAAGGTGTGGAAAACGGCTATGTTGTCCCGCAACCGGATGGATGCGCTCAGCGCCGGTCCGAAAAATCTAGTGCTCAGCACTTTCTTTGGCAAAAGCTGGGGCAAAAGGCGCTTTCTACCGGAATTGGCTTCGCGAAGCTTCGCTCAGCAATGGAAGGAGCGCAACAGGTGAACCGCTGCGCCGGAGCAACACAATGCCCCCATTCGCCATAAAGCGGAATAGCCTAAATGGCGAGGCCCTTGCCGTATTTTTGCACCTTTAAGCGGCCTGACTATAGGCCCTGCCTATCATTCGCCAAAACAACTGACCCGTGGCCACCTTGCCCACAACTGAACCCATAGTCTTTCTGCGCCGGGCTTACATTGATAAAGTGCTGCTTCAGCTCTATGAGCGCCTGCTCAAGCCGCGCATGATTGAGGAAAAGATGCTGAACCTGCTCCGGCAGGGCAAAATTTCGAAATGGTTCAGCGGCATCGGGCAGGAGGCTATCTCGGTGGCGGCCGCATCGGTGCTGCACGACGAAGAGTACATTTTTCCGATGCACCGGAACCTGGGCATTTTCACCACGCGCAATGTGCCGCTGGACCGCCTGTTCGCGCAGTTTCAGGGCAAGCCTCTGGGCTATAGCAAAGGCCGCGAGCGCTCGTTCCACTTTGGCATTCCCGAGCAGCGCATCATCGGCATGATCAGCCACCTGGGGCCGCAACTGGCGCTGGCTGACGGCATCGCGCTGGCCGATTTGCTGGAGAAAAAGCAGCGCGTCACCATCGTCTTTACGGGCGAAGGGGGCACGTCCGAGGGCGACTTTCACGAAGCCCTCAACGTGGCGGCGGTGTGGAACCTGCCCGTCATTTTCGTCATTGAAAACAACGGTTACGGCTTGTCCACCCCTACGCAGGAGCAGTACCGCTGCAAGACCCTGGCCGACCGTGGCATAGGTTATGGTATGGAAGCCTGCACCATCGACGGCAACAACATCCTGGAGGTTTACGCCACGCTGGACGGCTACGCGGACAGCATCCGCCACAACCCGCGACCCGTGCTGGTGGAATGCCTGACCTTCAGAATGCGCGGGCATGAAGAAGCCTCCGGGGTAAAGTATGTACCGCCTTCGCTGATTGAAGCCTGGGCGCTTCGCGACCCGGTCACAAACTACGAAACCTGGTTGCGCGAGCAGGGCATCCTGACCGACGAATTCGCCAAAGCCCTGCGCAGCCGGATTAAGGCCGAACTGGACGCCGGTTTGGAAGCGGCTTTTAACGCCCCAGAACCCGTGCTCTCCGTGGCCGCTGAACTCCGCGACATCTACCATGCGGATTCTGCGCCGGACGTGGCTCCCAGCGGCAGCGGTCCGAGCCGCGAACTGCGCATGGTGGATGCCATCTCCGACGGCCTGCGCGAAAGCATGCGCCGTCACGACAATCTGGTCATCATGGGCCAGGACATTGCCGAGTACGGCGGCGTGTTCAAGATCACGCAGGGCTTCGTGGAAGAGTTCGGCAAAGCGCGCGTCCGCAACACGCCGATCTGCGAATCGGCTATTGTCGGCGCGGGCATGGGCCTGAGCATCCGCGGCTGGAAATCGGTGGTGGAAATGCAATTCGCCGACTTCGTAACCTGCGGCTTCAACCAGATCGTCAACAGCCTGGCCAAAGTGCACTACCGCTGGGCCCAGAACGCCGACGTAGTAGTGCGCATGCCCACCGGCGCCGGGGTCGGCGCAGGGCCCTTCCACAGCCAGAGCAACGAAGCATGGTTTACCCACACACCCGGCCTGAAAGTAGTGTACCCCGCCACCGCCGAAGACGCCAAAGGTTTGCTCTGCGCCGCCATCGCCGACTCCAACCCGGTACTCTATTTTGAACACAAAGCCCTGTATCGCTCGCTCAGCGGTATGGTGCCCGAAGGCTACTACACCACCCCCATCGGCAAAGCCCGCCTTGACCGCGAGGGCGAGGACATCAGTATCATAACTTATGGTATGGGCGTGGTCTGGGCCCGCGAAGCGCAGACTGCCCATCCCGACCTCAGCATCGAAGTGCTTGATCTGCGCACGCTCCTGCCCCTGGACTACGAGGCCATTCGAACTACAGTTAAGAAAACCGGCAAAGTGCTGATCCTGCACGAAGACACCCTCACAGGCGGCTTCGGCGGCGAGCTGGCCGCCTGGATCGGCGAGCATTGCTTCGAGCACCTGGACGCCCCGGTCATGCGCGTCGCGTCACTGGACACGCCGGTGCCATTCTCCCTGGCGCTTGAGCAGCAGTTCCTGCCCGTGCAGCGGCTTAACGAGGCGTTAGAGAGGTTAGCGGGGTACTAAAAAGCTGCCTTTACTGCTTCATAACCCGAAACGTTTGCTGCTTCTCCTCCCATTGAGCCCGAACCAGGTATAATCCGGTTGGCTGAGCAGAAAGGTCTATGCGCAAGCCCGCTGCCGTGCCTTGCCAAACAGTTCTTCCCCAGACATCATAAACCAACAGCATTGCCTTCTCAGGTCCGTTGAACGAATAAAACCCATTGCTCACAGTGGGGGTGATTTGCCATGACGGGGGAAGGGTGGCGGATTCTGGAACGGCGGTACTGCCGCCGCCCAAAGTATCGCATTCACTGCCTTCCAGGGCGCCGAGGGCGTAGTTGACCATGTTGGGGAGACCGAAATTTGTTGTAAGTCCTCCCAAGTAGACAGTCAAAGTATCAAAGTCACATGCCAAACCTCCTAGGTCCGGATGATTTATAACAGATAAATGTGTGTTGAATGGGGAAACCAAACCGCAGTCCAGTGACCTACAAGGAGTACTCATATAAATTTTAAAATCGGGTCCCATCTCAAGTTGACCATTTGCATAATTGGCTTGTCCCTGCATGTGATAAACCTTGGTTAAATCATGTTCTCCGAATTGATTCAATTCCAAGTTCCATTGATATAGAACGTTTTCACCATTACCAAAACCGGTAGATTGATTAAAATACAAAAATTTACCAGATGGAGAAAACGCACAACTATATATCTTATCCAAAGTATCAATGTATGCTATTTCTGGACCGATCTGACCTGAACACCGATCAAAATTGTAAACAGTTATACTTCCCATGAATGCCATTGCTAATAAACTACCATCCCTTGAAAAGGAAATTTCACCATATTGACTTTTAGCTCCTTCGGTCCTTGTATTTATGAAATACTGTGCATACACATTGATGCCATTAGAGTCATACAAATAAACCACCATTGAACTATCATAATCGTAAGTCTCCATATTAAAATTGTGTCTCATTTGTAAAATCCACCAATCTCTTCCATTGGCATGTCTAACTGCAGTATTTTTTTCCCCAAAACCGAGAATATCAGAGTTAAAATTTCTCCAAGAAGGAGATTCTTTCATTCCTCCCAATTCACCGTTCATAGTCATATCCACAATAGAATAAGTTCCAATTCCGATAACTCTCAATAGATTCTCATAACCAATTTCCGGAAGTATTAGTGCGCCTTGAGTGAACGACTTAAAAAAAATAGTGTCGTCGAGGTCAATCTCAATGGACGAAAAAACTTCGCCATTGCGATTGTAAACTTCAATACCATTCGAGTAGAACATTAGTTTACCTATAGAATCCGAGATAACTGCAGCAGATTCTATGGTGGAAAACTCCAACGGCTCTTGAACCACAGGAGCACCTGAGTTAAAGTCCAACCAAATGCCACCGTCCAAAACCCAGTTATTCTGTTTTGATTGAGCACAAATACAAAGTGGTAAGCTCATGAATAGCAAGCCAATTAAGGTAAGCTTATCAGATATAAATCCTAACTTCCTCATCACTTCTTTAATTCTTGGAAAACTTCATGGAGTGTTGCTCACCACTATTGGAAATAATTTCCAATATATATATTCCATTTACCAACATTGACACGTCGAGACAAAGTAGACCTGAATCTGACATTGAACCCATGCTATATCGAACTCCATTTATATCGCTAACTCGGAAACTGTACTCCTCCAAGATAGTTTGATGGCGAGCAAGCACACATACTTCATTCTCAACTGGATTTGGAAACAATACGAACGGATGGTTGGAAGATAATTCTTGTGCTGCTAAGCGGGGACTTTCTTCAAAATCTATAGATACTAAAGAATTACGGCCTACAATTGCTCTGGCAATGTAAACAGCATCACCATCAGTGTTTGGCTTTCCATCAGCAATGCTGTTTAAGATTGCTAAATCACCATTTGAAAAAGGTTGGCTACCTGACAGCACACTTTCTAAGTTTAAGCTGTCAATCTGACGATATAAAAACATGGTATACACATCCTTACGCAACTGTTCACGATAGCAATTTGGAGTAAGATCACTTAATGTTTGCTTTGCCGAATCCACTTCTGAGATATGCAAGAAGTCAAAGAACCTATACCACTCATCGTAGTTCCCTAAGGACAAGGCATTGATTGCATCCTCATAAAAGGCATCCCGAGCCACACCTAAAGTTAACCAAGTGGGATTGTCCGCGAAAAACCTATAGAGGTATTCCTTCTCCTCAAAAAAATCACATCCTGCAACACTTGGTTCATCAAAAATAAAAGCAAAAGGAGAAAACAAATTATTGCGCGCTTTTGATGAAGGTGAGTCAGCATTACGCACTTCGCCCAATAGCGGAATCAATCCGCAAGGTATAGCTGAACTCGCTGGTGCTTGGGGCTCAACTCTTCGACTTGATGATCCTCCAAATGGTGCAATTTGTAAATTATACGTCGCTATCGGCGCCATATCAAAAAAGGGACTAAAACTGGAATAACGCCAGTCAATGATAGGCGGAAAAGTTGCGGGTGGAATGGGTGTTCCATAAGTCGGGTCACCGGCTGTATTAGTCACAGCAACTGTTCTGTTTGATGTCATTGCAGGATTCCAGTAATTCCCCGAAGCATTAAGTAGGCTTTGAATTTCTGCAATAGGACCAATATCCAGCCCTCCGTCTTCCATTCCCACCAACGCAAAGCCATAATCACAATCGAACATTTGATTACACGTAAAATTACCTCCCTGACAATCTCCATGGGCGGCAGCACCAACACCACTTTCTTCCATGGTGTTGCCATCCACTAAAAATTGTGCGCTTTCTGTGATATCGATTGCCCGGATGTTAGAGTTGCTGCAAGAAGGGCAGTTGCTATTGATGCTGTTATCCAGCAAGGTAAGATTTGGAGCATTCTCCGCCAGAATACCGATGGAAAAGTTTCCACCACAGCCTGCCGGTAAACGATGATTTATGGTATTGCCTACTGCCGATGTTTGCGAGCTAATGATGGCTATGCCAAACTGAACATTATCAATGGTGTTAGAAAGAATATCAACATTGTCGTTGATGCCCATTCTCACTTCAATGCCAGCTATGCGGCAGGTAGCGTTGGTTACTATGGTAGGGTTGTCCAGTGCATTGTCTTCAATGAGTATGCCACCTACAAAACTTCTTACATAAATGCCAATGCTGTCAAATTCTTCAATGGTGTTGTTGGTAATCTCGCTGGAATTACCGACTTCCTGAAACCAAACTCCTATGTTCATGGTAGGATTACTGCCACCCGAACCAATGATTTCATTGTTGTCAACGATGGCGGCAGTGATGTTGTAGGCTAAAACGCCCTTCTCACAGTCTTCTATGCGGTTGTTGATTCCGGTGACTCCCATATCAGGAAAGCCGACATGTAGCAGCTTGGGGAACCCCGAGCCGGTACCTGTAGCTGCAATACCTACCCCCTTGATCAACGTAGAGGATGGATTAAAGGTCCGGATATTCTCAATCCAGTTATTCTGTACAAAAGCAAGACAATTGTTAAAGATTAAACCAAACTCCAGGTCATGGATGTAATTAAAGCTCCCACCAGCTCCATATGAGCTAGAAGTACGACCTACCGTGATTCCATGAACAATACCTGTGGCCCGCAAACCGCAAAATCCGATTTCGCCCAAATATGGATCAATCAAACTGGGAGCCCCAATCTCTGAGTTCTCAATGGTGCCCGGATGACCACCTGCGTCAGCAAACGATTGTACTTCAATACCCACATAATTGTTCATCAGCCGGCTGCCACGAACTTCATAGTTGCCGGGATTACCAGGAGCATTCTCTGACAAAATACCCATTTCAGCATTCTCCACCAGACTGTTAATTCTTACTCGCACTGCGCCCCCAGGCTCAACACGAATGTTCTCCCACATGCTGTTGTCACAGTTGCTGATCACACTGGTCTGAATGGTCAATGTAAAATCTTCCTTCACCACGATTTCCACTCCGGCATCCACCCGAACCGTACAAGTGAGTATCGTGAAATTGTTGTTGATTTCTAAGGTATTCTGGATGTGCACCAATTCTGATGTCCATCCTGCACCATAAGAGCTTGAAGTCGAAACTGACCCTGATGGCGTCGTCACCGTTGGCGAAAAGCCCGCATCTGCCACACATTGCCCAAAAGAAAATTTGCTGAACGTCACCATGATGATCATCAAAAACTTCAGGCCCCTAACAGCCAACAAATTGTTACATGTATAACTGTGTGTGTGTGTGTGTGTGTTGACGCCTTCATGGGTAATTAAATGTGTGTTGTGAAGATGTAATTTTCACAAGATAATGAAAAAAGAACGAATTTGAGCATCATTAGAAAACTTTGAGCTAAATCGCTTAACCACGACTAATGCAGCAATAGCCAGCCACAAAGCGGCGAAAATCGGCACCGGAACGCCGGGTGAACTATTGATTGCCGTTCTATGGCGCAGGCTGCATCCCTGCATTCAAATCGGCCCATAGCAGCACGCTCAGCGTCTCACCAACAGCCCTGAGGGTGTTTAGGCTGATGATGTCCATATCGTCCTGATGGGTATGCCAGAAACTTCCAAAGCCGCGCGGGTTGTCGCGGTCGTATTGAATGATATCTATAGTTGGAATGCCCGTATAGCGGTTTACATAGAGGTGGTCATCGGTCAACATGGGAAAGGGTTCGCGGTTGAACACGAAGTAGGAACGGTGACCGGCCTTTGCTGCGGCCTCCCAAACACGGGCAACCACCTCCGGTGCGAAATGCATGGAGATTCCTTCGCGATAAAAATAGGCTCCCTCAGCGCCGACCATATCCAGCAAGATCCCAAACTCTGCATGATAGTTGGCTACATGCGGGTTTTTAGCCCAATACTGGCTTCCCAGGCAATAGCTGTCTTCAATTGCGGAGTTTCCGTAATCCTCCACATCAAACAAAACTACATCAACACCATAGTTTAACTTATGCTCACTCATCTGCCTGGCCAGTTCGAGTAGCACCCCTACTCCACTTCCACCGTCATTGGCACCGGGTATGGGCTCATCCCTGCGCACACTGTCTTCATCCGCAACTGGCCGGGTATCCCAATGTGCGCAGAGCAGGATACGGCGCCTGGCCTGTGGGTTGAATTGGGCAATGATGTTTCGCATGGGCAGTACCGTTCCATCCCAGGCCACAACGGTGGCCGTTTGTTCTGTGACCTCATCAGCCCATTGGCCAAACTTCAGAACTATCCAGTCACCACAGGCCTTGTGTGCTTCCGTTCCCGGTACCCGCGGCCCAAATGAAACCTGTCTTTCTATATATGAATAGGCTGAATCTTCTGAAAAGGGTGGCACCGGAGATTCAACGGTTTCGGGACGCTCAGGCAAAGCCTCTGGCGTATGCTCCCGGGTTTGTTCACAAGCCACAGCGCACAGCGTCAGGATCAACGCAACTATGACATTCCCGATATAGGAGAAAAAACCAGGGTCTCGTTTCATGGTGTAAAAGTAGCTCAGCTTAGTCCCTTTGCTGTATTTGATGGTCGCGTGATTTCAATGGGCTAATGCTCCAATTCAACAATCAGGGGGAAATGGTCGGTGATGGAGCTGCGAATGACGGAGTAATTCAATACCCTAAACGAAGGGTCAGCCAGTACATAGTCTATGCGCACAGCGGGAAGGGTGGCGTGGCTCCGCGCCAACCCACGACCCGCCGCCGCGAAGGCATCATGCAAGCCATAAGATATCATATGGTATGCAAAACTCTGGGGTGGATCATTGAAGTCGCCACAGACCAGCACGGGCCAGGGACTGGCGCTGATGGCCTCATTCAGTCGGGTGGATTGATCCGCACGCTTCTGATAGGCATCTCGAAATTTGAGCAAGGCAATCCGGCGGGTGCCGGCCTCCCGCATCTCCGAGACCGCCACATCAAGGCCGTAGGACTCCGTGGACAAGTGAATGCTCTGTAAATGAGTGTTGAACACGCGTATGCGACCTGAAGGACTTTCCAGATCAACGAATTGACATCCGTTCAGTATACCGCTCTCCGGAAAATCGATCTCACCACTTTCCAGAATAGGAAATCGCGAAAAGATAGCCATCCCCCACTGCCGACCATTGCGGTCGCGCAGAGCTTCCCACATGTGGAAATGCGTCAAACCGGTTTGCTCGCGTATGAGGCGCTGGTGATCCTGCTCCGCCGAACCTGGAACGCTAAAGAACTCCTGAAGACACAGGACATCGGGCTGTTGACGGGACAATAAAGCCAGCAGTGAATCCCGGCCTTCAAAACGCCCCTTCGGAGAGTTTTTGTTAAACACCCGCACATTCCAGGAAATCACGCGAAAGGCGGCAGGAGCCGTCGAATCGGCTGTCTCCTTGTTGGAAAGGGCTGATCGCTCCGCTGCATGGCTCAAGGGCCAGCGTACGTAATGCGGTACTTCGCGAAGGGCGGGCAACAAGGACAGAGATACCAGCAGCACAAAAATCCATCTGCGCGCCACGAGCCACAGCAGCAGGAAGGCGAGTTGCATTCCAATGAGAACCGGAAAGATCAGACCGGCCAGAGCAGCCGGCCAGAAGACTCTGGGATCCAGGTAGGGCGCCAGATAGGCCAGCACAAGTGCCGCCATAACAACCAGATTCAGGATCCAACCTATCCAGCGCATCATCCGCTCAGCCCTCTTTACTGAATTTGAAAAGGAACTCCTTTTCGTCCTTGCTCAGGCTGTCATAACCAGACTTCCCAATCTTATCGAGGATTTGATCCACCCTTTCCTGTTTGTCCGGAACCCCTTCCTCAACCGTAATGCGGCTGCGAACCTTTCGACTTCGGCGCATAGCCCTGTTGGCGTCTGCCGGACCTGCCTCGGCAGGACGGCGGTGGGCCACTCGTGGTCCGGGTCGCCGTTTTAGCGTCCACCACAAATTCTGAATCCTGGAACTCCATTGCATCAGGCCATCTACTGCGCGGTTGAAACCGCTGGACAAATCCGTACCCTGCTGGAGCAGGCGCACAAAGACATAACCCATCGCCACCCCGCCCAAATGGGCCATTCCCCCGCCGACATTGACAAAAGCCTTGACCATCAGCAAATCCAGCACGATTCTGACCATGGCGATGTACTTGATGCGCACCGGCCACACAAAAAGCATGATCACATAATCCGGAGCGATGGTAGCCGCAGCCATGAGCACTGCACTCACGCCCGCCGAAGCGCCCAGCAGGATGGCCACATTCTGATTCGGCATGATGTTGAGCATGGCGAAAGCCACCACTGCCCCGGCCAGACCTCCGTAGATGTAGATGGGAAGGATGCGGCGATTGCCCAGCAGATCCTGCAGGATGCGCCCGAACCAATAGAGGAAAAGCATGTTCCAGAGCAAATGCCAGAAATCCCAGTGCAGGAACATGTAAGTGATCGGAGTCCAGAACCGGTACAGCAGCTCTTCAGCCCGCATGGGCATGGCCAGCCAGTCGAGCGGGAAGCGGCCATTGCCAATGCGCAGCAGCAAGTCAACCAGGTGCAGGCCCAGAAAAACCGCAACATTGAGCAGAATCAGCCGAACCACCATGTTGCCATAGCGGTATTGCTGCTGAACTTCGGTCCAAATGGAGCTAAACACACTCATAAGCCAGTCAAGACCAGGGGGTACGGGGATTTTGCCGCCATAACCGGATCAAAAGATAGCCAAAAAGCATCCCTCCGAGGTGCGCAAAATGAGCAATGTTATCGCCCTGAATCCGCGTGACCCCACTGAAAAGCTCAATAGCCGCATAACCCATCACAAAATACTTCGCCTTGATGGGTACCGGAAAGAAAATCAGCATCAGCGGAACATTGGGAAAAAGCATGCCGAATCCCAGCAGTAGCCCGAAAACTGCCCCTGAAGCCCCCACGGTGGGCACATTGCTGAGCCGGTTCAACTGCCCCAATTGCGCATCGGCATAATTGCGACCGCTGGCCAAAAGGCTGCGCCCCTCCTCAAAGACTGTAGCCGCTTCAGCCGCTCCAATCTGTGGAATCAACAAGCTGATCTGCAGGTGAATCACCGCCATGTGCAGGACCGCCGCTCCAAGACCACAAACCAGGTAATAGGTCAGAAAACGCCTGGGGCCCCAATGCGCCTCCAGTGCATTCCCAAATATATAGAGCGCAAACATATTCATAAAAATGTGCAGCATTCCTCCGTGCATGAACATATGGGTCACGATCTGCACCGGCATGAAAGCAGAGGAGCGCGGGTAGTACAAACCCAGTTTCTCATTCAGACTCAGGCCTTGCCCTTGTGAAACCAACAGGGCCAGAAACATCAATCCATTGATGATCAGCAGATTTTTAACAACGGGAGCCAGGCGCATCATAATCAGCTTGTGGATTCAATAGGTTTCATGAAAAAGTTCAACCCTGGCGTTTCTTGAAGCGCGAAGCTATCTCGTCAAGACTGAGGGTGTAAAAAGTCGGATGCCCGTCTGGTGTTGATTGGGGCAGCTCGCAGGCAAAGAGTGAGTCAATCAATTCGCGCATCTCTTTTGTGCTGAGTTTGCGGCCCGATTTTATCGAATAGGTTCTGGCCATTCCCCGGGCTACGCGCTCCCGCGCAGACAGCTCACGCAGTTCTCCAAAACGCCTGAAGGCTTCCATGAGTTCATCCAGAGCCGGTCGCTCATACATCTCCTCGCACTCAGCCGGGTATCCGTGAACCACAAAGGCCTCTCCGCCAAAGGGCTCCAGATCAAACCCAAGCAGCCTGACTTCGGGAAGCAATTCCCGCATCAGCACGGCATCCGCGGCGCTGAGCTCCAGCGTTTGCGGAAAGAGCTGCCGCTGAGTTCCCCCCCGACCCTCTTTTAAAAGCCCGAGGTACTTCTCAAAGAGAATGCGCTCGTGCGCCGCCCGCTGATCCAATACAATCAGCCCGTTTTTGATCGCGCTCATCACATAGCGCCCGTGCAATTGAAAGGGCGCAGGGCTTTCCCCCTCCCAGCCTTGCTCAACACCGGCCTGCTCCATGGCACTGGCCAGGGTCAGCATGGGGTTCGAAAGGTCGCGGAACTCCGGTCCGCCTTCCGTCTCTGAGCCGGAAAGTCCATCTGTACCCAGCGCATCCTCTTGCCGAAAACCGCCCTGGGGCCTGAGCACCCGCTCACTTTCGGCATTGCCGGCCCGCTCCCTGGCAGCGATCTCAAAGAGCGCCTCCCAGGGCCTGGCCCCCGAAGCGCTTCGCTTCATCGGCGCAAAAGAAGTAGCCCCCGGTCGCTGAAAAGCCTCCAGATGCGCCATATCCGGATCCACATCAAAATCCAGCGACGGGGTTGCGCTGTATCGGCTTAGCGCATGTCGAACGGCCGCCTGAATCACCGCATAGATCATCTTCTCATCCTCAAATCGCAACTCCTCCTTGGTTGGGTGTACGTTGACATCCACAGTGCCCGGATCGGTTTCCAGAAAGAGCACAAAGAGCGGAAAATGCTTTTCCGGTATGAGTTTCTCGTAGTTCGAAAAGACGGCGTGCTGCAAATGAGGGCTGCGAAAGAAACGCCCATTGAGGTAGAAATACTGCTCTCCGCGCATCTTTCGAGCCGATTCCGGCTTGCCGACAAAGCCCTCTATGGTCAGCAAGGGAGTCTGTTCCGAAACCGGAACCAGTCTCTCGTTGACCGATTTTCCCAGCACGGCCACGACGCGTTGCCGGGCGTTGGAGGGCCTGAGATTGTACACCTCTACCCCGTTGTTCTCCAGGGTCAGTTGCAGGTCCGGATTGGCCAGGGCAAAGCGCTGGAACTCCTCAGTGATGCGGCGAAGTTCGGCGGTAGCGCTGCGCAGGAAGTTTCGGCGGGCAGGCACATTGTAAAACAAATGCTGAACCGAAATGGAGCTGCCTTGTGCTGTCTGACACTCTTCGTCTTCAACAAGTCTTGAGGCATCTACCACCACCCTTCGACCCGTCTCATCTTCACTGCGCCGGGTTTTGAGCTCGACTTTGGCCACCGAAGAGATAGCGGCCAGCGCCTCCCCTCTAAACCCCATGGTGCGGATGTTGAACAGGTCTTCTATCCGCGAGATCTTGGATGTTGCGTGGCGCTCAAAACACATCCTGGCGTCTTCCTCGCCCATTCCGCAGCCGTTGTCCAGCACCTGGATAAGGCTCTTTCCGGCATCGCGCACGATCACGCGTATCTGCGTGGCGCCCGCATCCAGTGCGTTCTCCATCAATTCCTTGACCACCGATGCCGGGCGCTGCACCACCTCGCCCGCGGCGATCTGGTTGGCTATGGCTTCGGAAAGGCGTTGAATGCGTGATGGCATGAGGGAGAGCGACAGAGTTAAGCCAGGAAATGCCCCGAACGATCAGAGCTGTTTTAAGCGAAGAGAATCAGCGCGCAGATGGCCAGCAAAACGGCCACAATGATAACAAGACGCCTGTTGGCAACCACCTGGTGATGGCGGCGGCTGTGCATTCCACTCAGGGGTCCGAAGACATCCACCGCCTGACCGGACTCTTCAGCCTCCTGCTCCCGCCTCGCCTCTGCGCGAACAAAACGCACCCGCTTTTCCAGCTCCTTCTCCTCCGGATTGGAGTAGATGAAGTGGTACTGAAATTGGCGCGGTTTTGGTGGTCTGAACATAGAATGCGGTTCGGCGGGTTTTTTGGGCGCTTGTTCGTCGCTCAAAGTTACGCCATTGGGCAGCACCACTGCCCCTTTTGCTGGACGTAACCCGCCTGATATGAGGATAATGCGCCATACTCCCGTCACATCCAACAGCCTTTCGCAAGAGGAGAATCCCCGCAATTCCGCCAATTTAGCCCTTGCATCCCCGTTATCAGGGAATGGAACTCCTGTGTTGATCAAATTGCTGTCCTTTTCCAAGATGCTCCTGCTGAGCGGCTTGATGCTCCTCAGCGCCTCCCCACTCCGCGTTCCGGAAATCGGAATGCACCTGGGCCGTGCAGAAACTGCATGGCAACTCGGGCAAATGGCCGGGCTGCAAAACGATCCCGGTATGGGCAAGCGGCTCAACCCCTATTGGTCAGTTGACCGCTTGAAGAATCGCAAGGAGCAGAGTTCAAGACCGTTTTGGGAACTCAGCGGCTCCTGGGCAGACTCGGTTTTGGGTACCCTGAGCCGGGAGGAAAAGATCGGGCAGTTGTTCATGGTGGCGGCTTATTCCAACAAAGACAAAAACCACGAAGATTTTCTGGCCAGTCTGATCCGCGAGCAGTATATCGGCGGTCTGATCTGGTTTCAGGGCGGCCCTGTGAGGCAACTGAATCGCAACAATCGCCTGCAGGCCATCAGCAAGATTCCCCTTCTGGTGGGAATGGACGCAGAATGGGGCCCATCCATGCGCCTGGACAGCACAGTGCGCTATCCCCGCCAGTTGGGCATGGGCGCTATTGACGATGAATCAAGCGTCTATCGCTTTGGCGCGGAAGCCGCCAGGCAGCTCAAGGCTCTGGGCGTGCACATCAGCTTTTCGCCCGTCATAGACATCAACAACAACCCGCTGAATCCGGTGATCGGGGATCGCTCCTTTGGGGAAGACCGCATCAATGTTGCCCTCAAGGGATTGGCTTACATGGAAGGCCTGCAGGACAATGGTGTGCTGGCCTGCGGCAAGCATTTTCCCGGCCACGGCGACACCGATACCGATTCTCACCACGCCTTACCGGTCATCCGCCACTCCTGGTCGCGTTTGGATTCGGTGGAGCTCTACCCCTTCAAAGTGCTTATGAGTCAGGGTTTGGCCAGCGTGATGACCGCTCATTTGCACATTCCCTCCCTGGATGATCGCAAAAACCGGGCGGCTTCTGTTTCACAGGCCATCAGCGGCGCCATCCTTCGGGATAGTCTGGGTTTTCAGGGTCTGGCCATCACCGATGCGCTCAATATGAAGGGGGTCAGTGCCCATTTCCAGCCCGGAAAACTCGAAGTGGAGGCCTTTCTGGCCGGGAATGACATCTTGCTCTTTCCAGAGAATGTTCCGGCTGCCAGCCGGGCCTTGTTGGAAGCCCTTGAACAGGGAGTGATTGATCCGGATGAATTGGATCGCCGGGTGCTGCGCATTCTGCAAGCCAAGGAATGGGCTGGTTTGAACCGCTACCGCAGCCTTCCCACCGCCGATCTGCACGAGGCGCTCAACCATTCACAGGCCCTGGAGGTTCTGCGCGAGATTGCCGAACAACGCCTGACTTTACTGAACAATCCGGGTGATTTGCTGCCCTTCAAAACCGGTCTCAAACCCGATCTGGCCCTGGTTGATCTGGGCCGCAACAGTCCTTCGGCTTTTCAGCGCGAACTCCTGCGCTTCGGCGAATGGGAAAGCTTTGTTATCAGCCCCCAGGCCGGTCCCTCCCGCTATCAGGAAGTGCTGAACAAGGCCGGGCAGCACGGTATCGTAGCCGTTGCCCTGCACGGCATGAATCGAAGCGCCAAAGAGAGATACGGGCTCAGCTCGGCCCAGACGGATTTTCTCAAAGCCCTCCTGCTCAAGTCGCGGGTCATTGTCACTGTCTTTGGGTCTCCCTACGCCGCCGAATTGCTGCCCGATGGCTCGGTGATTCTGATTGCCTATGATGAACAGGTCGAAGGGCAGCGGGCCGCCGCGCGGGCCCTGTTCGGACAGTTGAGCATCACTGGTCGCCTGCCGGTGAGCGCCGGTGGCCTTTGGTCCGCCGGAGCCGGGGTGGATCTGACGGCAACAAGGCTCAGGAACCTGCCCAAAGATGAGGAGCCCTTCCCCCGTTTCTACGCCGACCGGATAGACAGCATTGTGCAGCAAGCTTTGGATATGGGAGCCGCTCCGGGCTGCCGCGTTTTAGTGGCCCACCGGGGAGAGATCATCTTCAACCGGGCCTATGGCCTTCACAGTTATCCCGGCCAGGAAAAGGTCAAGCTGGAAGACGTCTATGACCTGGCCTCTATCACCAAAGTGGCGGCTACCACCATTGCCGTGATGAAGTTGTATGAGGAAGGCCGGCTCAGCCTGGACGCCAGCATTGGGGAGTACATGCCGGAGTTCAAAAACACGGTGGTTGGCCCGGTAAAGATCAGGGACATTCTCACCCACAGCGCCAGACTTCAGGCCTGGATACCTTTCTACCGCTTTACCCTCACCAAAGAAAAGGGCCTTGACCCGGCTTACTACCGAACCCGTCAGGAAGCCGGGTTTGATGTGGAGATTGCCGAAAATGTCTGGATGCACCGCGGCTGGCAGGACAGCATCTGGCGCCGGATTGCCCATGCTCCCCTGCTGAGCAAGTCCCAGTACAAGTACTCTGATCTGGGTTTCTATCTGTTGGCCCGTCTGGTGGAAGAGCTGAGTTTCAGACCCCTGGACGCTTATGTGCACGAGGAATTCTACCGCCCAATGGGCCTGGAGAATACCGGGTTCAATCCCCGGCGATGGTTGCCATTGGAGCGTTTGGTGCCCACCGAGCGAGATGTGTATTTCCGCAACCAATTGGTGCATGGTTATGTGCACGACATGGGTGCGGCCATGATGGGCGGGGTGGCCGGTCATGCGGGCTTGTTCAGCACCGCTGAAGAGCTGGCGGTCATCTTTCAGATGTTGCTCAACGGGGGCAGCTATGGAGGCTACCAATTCCTCCAGCCCGAAACCATCGCCCTGTTCACGGCCAAAGCGGGCACTGACAGCCGCCGCGCCCTGGGCTTTGACCGCCCGGAGACCGATCGCAAAGTCAGCGGACCCACGAGTTCCTGGTGCTCTCCAGCTACATTTGGGCACAGCGGTTTTACGGGCACCGTGGTCTGGGCTGATCCCCGTGATGAGCTGGTCTATGTGTTCCTGTCCAATCGCGTCTACCCGACTCAGGAGAACAAGTTGCTGATCTCCGAGAACATTCGCACCCGCATCCAGGATGAGGTCTATATGGCCATTCGGGAAGGGAGCTGGAACCTGAGCCAAAGCCTGGACAAGCCCCGGCCTTGAGGCCTGGGTCTGGGGGCCGCCGCCGGCACTACCTGAATGCGGACCTGGCCCGCCTGCGCGGGGCCTCCCTTGCCTCGCCTGCGCGCCGCCATCGCCCCAAACGGGGTTTTAAGGCCTGATTGCCGTATTTTGAGGGGCTCAAATGAACTGTTCATCTTCCAGGCGCGTTTGACTTGCGGGTCAAAATGGCTTGTCACTTTTTCCCGCTTAAGCGTCCTATCCCCTGCATATGAAAATCGGCATTGTTTGCTATCCCACCTACGGAGGGAGCGGAGTTGTGGCCACAGAGTTGGGTAAGGCGCTGGCCGACCGCGGCCATAAGGTGCATTTCATCACCTATCGCCAGCCCTTTCGCCTCGATTCCTTCCACGAAAACCTGTTCTATCACGAGGTGGCCAGTAGCAACTACCCGCTCTTTGAGTACCCGCCCTACGAAACCGCTCTGGCCGGCAAGATCGTGGACGTTGCCCGCTTTGAAGGATTGGATTTGTTGCATGTGCACTACGCCATTCCACACGCCGCGGCCGCCTACATGGCCAAGCAGATCCTGGCCACTCAGGGCCATTCCCTGCCGGTGGTCACCACCCTTCACGGAACAGACATTACCCTGGTGGGAAGGGATGAGAGTTTTGAACCCGTAGTGAGCTTTTCCATCAATCAGAGCGATGGGGTCACGGCGGTTTCCGAATGGCTCAAGCAGGAGACCTATGCCCACTTTCACGTGGACCGCGACATCCGGGTGATTCCCAACTTCATTGATTTCAGCCGATTCAAGAAGCTCAACAAAGAGCACTTCCGCAAAGCCATTGCTCCTAATGGCGAAAAGGTGCTGATTCACACCTCCAACTTCCGCAAGGTCAAGCGGGTCAACGATGTGATTCTGACCTTTGACCGCATCCGAAAAGAAATTCCCTCCAAATTGCTGTTGATCGGCGACGGACCGGAACGCCAGGGAGCGGAGCGCCTCTGCCGCGAATTGGGCACTTGCGATTCCATCACTTTTCTGGGCAAGCAAGAGGCCATAGAGGAATTGCTGGCTGTGTCTGACCTGTTTTTCATGCCCTCCGAAAGCGAGAGCTTTGGACTGGCGGCTCTGGAGGCTATGGCCTGCCAGGTTCCCGTGATCAGCACCGACACGGGGGGCCAGCCCGAGATCAACATCCACGGCAAGACGGGTTTCATGGCTCCGGTTGGCGCGGTGGACATGATGGCCGACTTTGCCCTCAAACTCCTGCGCGATCCCGAGATGCTTGAGCGCTTCCGCGCCTCCGCCTATGAGCAGGCGCTCAAATTCAAGATCGAAAATGTGCTGCCGCTGTATGAGCAGATGTACACCGAGATCGCCCGGAGTGCCACCGTGGGTTAGGAGAGGGCAAATCTAGAACTTAAGATAATATATTTTAAACAAAATTCTAATCGGAGATTTGATTAGTTAGGATTCCTAACTAACTTTGTCCCCGACCAGCAACTGCACAGCTTTTTGCTGGTTGAGATTCTCTAACTCCAAATGAACTTTTTTTATGAGCAAGTCCATCTTCTACCACGCCGGATGTCCGGTTTGCCTGAACGCAGAACGCGAACTTGTCGACCTGATTGGCGCACAACAAGTTGAAGTCGTGCACCTGGGCGAGAGCAGGCAACGCATTGCCGAAGCCGAGAAAGCGGGAGTGAAATCGGTTCCCGCCCTGCTCACTCCTCATGGCAGCGTGTTGCACATCAACTTTGGCGCATCGATGGCTGATGTGAAAGGCTAAAACTTCAAAAACTGCGCTTAAAAAATTTGCCCCGCTTAATTAGGACTCCTAATTTTGTGGGGCAAGTTTGCGCCGCCCTTCCCCCGTATAAACTGCATCTCAACTCAACCAAATCACCATCAAACAGGTATTGCCAAAGCAGGACATCCGGGAGCGGGCCGACATTGAATTGCTGGTCAACAGCTTCTATGAAAAGGTGCGCCAAAGCCAGGTCATCGGCTTTATCTTCGATGAGGTGGCGCAGATTGACTGGGATAAACATTTGCCCAGGATGTATTCGTTCTGGGCCAGCCTGCTGCTGGACGAACACAGCTACCAGGGCAACCCGATGATCAAGCATCTGGAACTGAGCAAACAGACCGCCATGACCGATGAACAGTTCTCAGAATGGCTCCTGCTCTTCAGGCAAACGCTCGATGAGCTTTTCGAGGGGCCGATTGCCGAAGATGCCAAGATACGCGCCGCCAACATAGCCAGACTTATGCTGTTCAAAATTCAGAGCCTGTGAAAGCATCGCCCTTTGATCCGAGCGAACAATACCGCAATCTGGACAGCAAGATTCTCTCCGCTCTGGAACGGATAGGTCACGCGTTCAGGGTCCTGCTCTGGGATGAAAGCACTGCGGCATCCCTGAGCCCGATTCAGGTGCAGGTCCTGATCTTCATGCGCTTTCACGATCGGGAATACGCCAATACCAGCTATCTGGCCAAAGAGTTCAATGTGAGCAAGGCCAGCATGAGCGATACCATCCGTTCGCTCGAGGAAAAACAACTGATCCACAAGGTTCAGGATCTCAACGACAAAAGGCGATTCAGCCTTCAACTCAGCGACTCGGGCAACAGCATCAGCGCCAAACTCTCCGACTTCAGTCAGGGCATAAAAAGGCCCTTGAACCGAATGAGCGCTTCAGAGAAGGAGATCATGTTCAAAGGACTGGCCATGCTGATCCGGCACTTGCATCAGAGCGGCATCATCAGCGTGCAGCGCATGTGTTTTTCCTGTGCTCATTATCGCACTTCGGTCAAGGGTCACCAACATTTTTGCACCCTGCTCCAGCAGGGCCTGCACGACAGCGAGCTGCGCCTGGATTGCCCGGAGCATGTGGCGCTGGAGCGCACGGGATAGGTGCAGTGGCCAGTACCAGCCTATTGATGCGTTTGCGACTTCCGGGTATCAGGGCTTGCACCAGTCCGGCATCTGGCTGGACCTGGCACTGATCTTCACCCCTTCGCTGCGCTTGAGCTCTGAACCCCTGTCGCTCAGTGTTGAGCCCTTGAGATCAAGGCGGCTCTTTTCACCCAGCACAAAGATGCTGCCCGGGGCCAGATCCAGGGTGCTTCCTTCTTCCAATATCAGGCGGGCAGAAGGAGCCAGTTCCAGGGTAGAGCCCGGTCCGATGTACATGCGGGAGCCCGCGCGCAGGGTTATGCGGCTACCCGGCCCGGCGTAGAGCGAGGCCCCTTCGACAAAGCGCATGACCGTGGTATCGCTGAAAACCCATTCGCCCCGATGACGCATTGGAGCCACTGGTTTCTGCGGGCTCAGACCGAGGTCCAGCATGAGCGTACTTCCCGAACCCAGCCGCACATCTTCGCTGCTGATCAGATTGCCGCACCAGCGCTGAGAACCCTGCAACTCCTCTGCATTCCAGCCCAGGCCTATGCGCATGCGCCCGTCATTGAGCTGTTCGAGGATCTCTATGCGGATACCGTTCAGGCTGATGATGCGGTTGTCATTGGGCCGCGGCGCATCATAGGGAGGGCTTCTGGAAGTCCCTTTGCTCTCCCAGGTGTAGAGGGGCATGGGCGCGGGATTGTGGCCCAGGGCTATGATGCTTCCGGGTCGAAAGGCGTCGTGAACGGTGCCCAGCGCCGGATGGGTTTCATACACAAATTGCTCCGGCCCCATTTGCCCTATGCCCATGCTGACCGATTTGGGGTAAATCGTCTCCTCCCTGAAGATGCTCAGGGGAAAGACCCCTGTGGTATCGCCCCGGCTGTTGACCTGCACATTGGGCTCAATGGTATTCCAGGCCGGAATCATGGAGAGGTGCAGACCGGTGAAGGGGTTGGCGCGCTGCTGCCGTATGCCCACCGATTCCTGCACCGGATCGAGCAGCAAGTCGTAATGACCAAGCGGATGCAGCGGGGCTGTGTAGAGACCGGGGCCGTCAAAACTGCTGGTGTCGTCCTTGCCCACTTGCACAAAGGCGTAGATGCCGCGGCTCATGCGGGGGCTGTGGTCCTGATTGCCCGGTCTGATCTGGTGGTTCTCCAGCCAGAGGTATTGCCTGCGGGCATCCGGGCTGTGTTGTTGAACATAGGGCAATTCAATGCGAAGGGCATCGCCCGAATCGATAAAATCGTCCAGATAGAATTCCATTCCCGGACAGTCCAGGGTCTGGCGGTACTGCAAATCCAGATCAACTTCCCGGCCGCTGGACACGCAGGTGGCCGAGATGTAAAACTGTTTGGATGGATTCTTCCATCCCATGCGGTGCCGGTCCCAGGCATTCCAGGTTCCGGAATTGGAACCGAAACTGCTCAGGTTGGAAAAACCGCCCATGGGGTGCATGAAGGAGGAGTTGCCCGCTCCACGCCCCCCCGTGTGAAAATTGTTTCCACCGTACAAACTGTGGCTGTACTCGTGCTGAAGAATCCCCCCCCCTGCCGAGTGCCGCGTAACAAATCGCGAGATGTCCATGAAGCCCTGTAAACCCTTGACGGGCTTTCTCCAGGCGCCCACATTGACGCTGCCGCTGTTGTCCGACTTGGTCACTTTGGAGTTGACCCGCCAGAGTATGAGCAGGAAGTCGCCATAGCCATCGGGCTCCTTGAGCTTATGGCGTCCGAAGCCCGCCGGAATAGTCCAGCGGTCAAAGTCCCTGTTGAGAGAGAGCCCGCCTGCTGTTCTGAGATCTTCTCCCGGCTCGTTTTCCAACCAGAGTCGGATGTTTTCATCTCCGTTGCCCTTGAGTTCTGACCAGGGAATACGGGCGAGTTTGGGGTAGTAGTCGCCCAGCAGGATGTATTCGCCAAAGGAAGCCTGCTGAAAGAAACGGGTCATGCGGCTGTTGAATTCACGCCCTGGTTGAGCGGCAAAGTCCAGGTACTCATCGGCGTTTTTCGGCATCCTTCCTCTGGGCCAGAGGCTTTCTGGCTCTCCGCCTTCGCGGTCATCGGGATCGCCGATTACTTCGGCAAAGACCATAAAAATTCTTACGGTATCCCGATTGGGCATCCAGTAGCCGTTCCGCGAAGAGACTCCGTCCCGGCTTTGCGCCTGCGCAGGTGTGATCGTCACTGCCATCATCAGACCCAGCAACGGCAGCAACAAAGTGGCAGTGTTGCCGAGTTTCCTCCAGGCCTTTCGAAGGATGTCCCAGTCTTTGGAGGTGCTGTAGTCGCGGGCATATAGGCGGTTGAGCCGGGCTTTGGTTTTGGGCTCCAGGCTGGCCTGCTCCCGCACATCGCCGGGACAAAGTACGGCTGGTTTGAGGGCGGGCAATTGCAGGGATGCGAGACCGGCAATGGGCTCTGAGGGCGGCTCCGGGGAGCGCCGCTTTTCGCCAGGCCGCTCTTCGCCAGGCCTCTCTTCGCCAGGCCGCTCTTCGCCCGGCCGCTCTTCGCCCGGCCTCTCTTCGCGCGAAAATGAAAGATGCGAACTCTCTGAGCCCCCAACACTGGCGCTGGCCATAGCCGGCTCAGCCCGGCTTTTCTCCAGGGGTCTGATTTGCGCGGTCTTTTTCGGCTCGGCGTCCACCGCGCAATAGCCCACCCAGGAGCGGGAACCCTTTAACACATAAAATATATTACTCATTATTCCGAAGGGTTTTCTGAGCAGGAATGCCAGTGCGGGCCAACTCAGCAATACGGCTGCGGCCACCCCAATGTCGAAGATGCGCTTGGCCCGGCGCTGACGCGGTTCGTCTATGGCCCAAACAATGTCAATGCTGTAGAGATCGCCGGCGGTGTCTTTGGAATTGCTGCCGACTATGCTCAGCGAATCGGCGGCGACGATCTTGTACTCCAGTTCCGGACCCAGGCGGGTCATGTAAGCGATGATGACCGAAGCCTTTAGATCGCGGCCGCAGAAGATCACCTCATCGATGGAAAAGACTTCGGCGATGTCGGCGAGTTGATCCATGTCGCCAAGCAGACGTTCGTCCTCAAAGGGCTCATCGGCTAAGCGCACAAATCCGGCCAGATCGACATGCACCTCAAAGCGCTCCAACAGCGACAGGACGCGATGCGCCTCCTCCTTTCGACCCGCGATCAGCACGCGTTTGGGCCCGCTTTCGCCCAGGCGAAAATTCCCCGAGCGAAAGAAATGGGCCAGCAGTCTCCAGCCTATGCTCACCGCGGCCGCCCAGATGGCTCCGCTCAGAATCATGCCCCGGCTGAAACGCAAACCCTCTTCCAGAAATCCGTAGATGGCCGCGATGACCAGGGTGCCGAAGAACAGACCGCGCACGATGCGCGAACTCCTCGCGTCGCGGTCATAACCCCCGCTGAGCCAGATGGCACTGAGCCAGATAGCGATGTAGAGCGGCACATTGACGTACAGATAGGTGTCCGGGTAGTGCACCCCTTCGAGCCATTTGATGTTCTGCTCCCAGAAATTCTTCAGGGCCAGCATGCCGGCGAAGATCAGGGTAGCGTCGAGCAGGGGGGCGGCCAGACTGCCGAAGATGCGGCGCAGCACAGCCATGACCGCCCGCAGGCTGATGGCAAAGTCAATCAGCGCGATGTAGAGCCGGGCCGAGCTGCCGCTGAAGTGCTTGCGGGCAAAGATCTTCATGGCCGAATAGAACATCCGCACGTAGTTCAGGGAGCCTTTTTTGGTGCTCTCTCCCTTGTAGTGGATGATGGGGCTGTGGGGGAAATAGTAGTTGGCATAGCCCGCCTGAACAATGCGATAGGACAGATCGATGTCTTCTCCATACATGAAAAAGGTCTCGTCCAGGCCTCCGATCTGCTCGATCACCGAGCGGCGGAGCAGCATGAATGCCCCGGCCAGCACCTCCACTTCGTGGGTCTGATCGGGGTCCAGATAACCGAGGTGGTAGCGCCCGAAGATCCGGCTGCGCGGAAAGAGTGCGGAGAATCCGAAAGCCTTCCAAAAAGCCACGCCAGGGGAGGGAAAGGCCCGCTTGGATTCGGGCAGAAAGTTGCCCCGCCCGTCAAGCATCTTCACACCCAAACCCCCTGCGCGGGGATGCGCATCCATAAACGCGATGGTCTGCTCCAGGGTGTCTTCGGCTATGACGGTATCGGGGTTGAGCAGCAGAAAGTACTCCCCGCGGGCCAGCGCCATGCCCTGGTTGTTAGCGGCCGAAAAGCCGGTGTTGTTCTTGTTTTCGATGAGCTGCACCTGGGGGAAGCGGCGGCGCATCATTGAGCAGGAGTCGTCGGAGGAGGCGTTGTCCACCACGATGATCTCGGTCTCTACGCGCTCTGCCGCCCGGAGCACCGCTGTGACGGCCTGCTCGAGAAAATGCCGGACGTTGTAGTTGACAATGATGACCGAAAGCCGGGGCATAGAATCGGATTCCGGCGCTCAGCCCGGAGTTGAGGAATTGGGAAATTTGGGCGAAGGGAGGCTGCTGCTCTGTTCGTTCTGCCCGTTTTTGCCCGGCTCGCCTTCGCTTTGAGAATAGGGTCTTCTCGTGACGATGGAACGGGCCAGGGTCAGCTCATCGACGTATTCGAGATCACCGCCGAAGGAAACGCCGCGGGCAATGGTGGAGATGCTGATGTTGAAGGGCTGCAGTCGGCGGGAGAGGTAGAAAATGGTGGTATCGCCTTCAATAGTGGGCGGAAGGGCCATGATGGCCTCTTTGAACTCCGCTGTCCGGGCGCGTTCCAGCAGCCCTTCGATCTCCAATTGCTCCGGACCGATCCCGTCAATGGGCGAGATCACCCCGCCCAGCACGTGGTAGCGGCCGTGGTACTGCCCGGTTTGTTCAATGGCCAGCAGATCGCGGATGTTCTCCACCACACAGACCAGACCGTTGTTGCGGGTGGGGTTGGCGCAGACCGAACAGATCTCCGTGTCCGAAACATTGCGACAGGTCCGGCAGAATTGAACATCGCGGCGCATGCGGGTGATGGCCTCTCCAAAGCGCTCCACTTCCTTCTCATCACGGCGCAGCAGATGCAAGACAAGGCGAAGGGCGGTTTTGCGCCCTATGCCCGGCAGGGAGGCAAAGGCCTCTACCGCTTCGTCCATCAGCCGGGAGGGGAGATTCATAATTGCAGGGAAAATTAGGTTTCAAATCGAAGGTCAGACCCCCTTCCAAAGCGCGTCAAAAGCTTCTGAGGCGCCTCAAATTTACGAAAGCACGGGCGCTCAGGGGGTCTGCGAACTGGCTCATAGCGCGATTCCGGGCGATGTTGTGCCGGCGGGAGGCCTTTCGTGGGCGCAAATGCCTCTAAACGTTGCGCTTTTCTCCGGCAGGCGGAAACATCAGCGATGACTCACCGTATAGGCAAAGCGTATAATCTTATCCGGGCGGTACAAATGCACCGGGAAAAGTTGATTTCCGCTATTTTTATGCCTTGTTCAGCGAATGTTCAGCCTTGCTTATGGCCCAGGCAGACCTGCGGAAGGCTAATCCGGAACGGAAAACAGCCAATAATCCGGCCACAATTCCGTTATTCGCTGATGCAGATTGGTTGAGTGTTCTCCTTTTTAAGCTGAACGGCACAAAATATTCCTACCCTTGAAGAAGCATCTTCTGCCCTTGTTGTTTGCCCTGATTCCCGTGCTGGGTCAGGCGCAATACGCTGAAATCGGCATCTTAGGCGGAGCCATGACTTATACCGGTGATTTGTCTGAAGTGGCTTTCCGCATGGACGAAACGCACCCGGCCATCTACGGCTTTGTCAAATACAATTTCAATCCATTTTTTGGCATCAAGGGCCAGGGAGGTTACGGCCGCATTTCCGCCGATGACTTCAACAGCTCGCGCAGCTATGCCCGCCTTCGCAATCTGAGCTTTACCTCAGACATCTACGAGGGTTCGCTGTTGTTTGAGTGGAATATCCTGGGTTTCAACGCCAAGCGCCTCAAGGAGCGCTTTAGTCCCTATGTCTTTGCCGGTGTGAGCGTGTTCAATTTCAATCCCCGGGCCTATTACCAGGGTCAGTGGGTAGATCTTCAGCCCCTGGGCACAGAAGGTCAGGGCACTTTGGCTTATCCCGAACGCGACCCTTACAAACTGACCCAGGTCGGCATACCCGCCGGTGCTGGAGTGCGCTATGCCGTTGCCGAGCACTGGACTCTGGGCATCGAATTCAAAGTGACCAAGACCTTTACCGACTACCTGGATGACGTCAGCACCACCTATGTGGCCCAGGAGATTCTGATTGCCGAAAACGGCATCCTGGCCTGGAACCTCTCCAACCGGACCGGTGAGTTGTTGAATACCGATCCCCTGAATTGGGACGATACCGTACAGCGGGGCAACCCCAACAGCAAGGACTGGTTCATGGTGCTTGGGGTTACTGTTGCCCGCAACCTGATCCGCGCACCCCGAGGCGGCAAGAACGTCCGTTGTCCGACGTTCTGATACCCCCTCCAACCGGATGACGCCTGCATTGATCGGAAGCCTGGTTCTGGGCTATTTTCTCCTGCTGCTCCTCGTAGCCAGGATCACCGGGCGCAATACCAACAACAGCGATTATTTCATCGGAGGGCATCGCTCTCCCTGGCCGCTGGTGGCCTTTGGCATGATCGGGGCTTCCCTTTCAGGGGTGACCTTTATCTCCGTGCCTGGGGTGGTGGGCAATCTGCAGAGCCCCAATCAGCAGTTCAGCTATATGCAACTGGTGCTGGGCTATCTGCTGGGCTATGCGCTGATTGCCACGGTGCTCATGCCGCTCTACTACCGCATGCGGCTCACCTCCATCTACAGCTATCTCGACGAGCGCTTTGGACCGGCGAGCTATCGCACCGGTGCCTGGTTTTTTCTGTTGTCCAGAACCCTGGGTTCTACTTTCAGGATTTTTCTGGTCACCGTGGTCTTTCAGTGGTTCATGCTCGACGACATGGGCGTGCCCTATTGGCTGACCATAGCGCTGACTCTGACCCTGATCTGGATTTACACCTATCAGGGAGGCATACGCACCATCGTCTATACCGATACCTTGCAGACCTCCTTCATGCTGGGTGCTGTAATCTTCACCCTTTACTACGTCAGCCAGTCTCTGGGCCTGGGTCTGGGCGATATCTATCCGGCCATCAGCTCCGCAGGGCTGGGGCAGTTCATCTTCAGCGATCCGGCTTCAGACACCTTCTTTGGCAAGCAATTTCTGGCCGGGGCGGCCATTGCCACAGTGATGACCGGTTTGGATCAGGACATGATGCAGAAGAACAATTCCTGCCCCAATATCCGCGATGCGCAAAAGAACATGGCCGTGTTCAGCATCATTTTGGTGCTGGTCAATGTGCTCTTCGTCACGCTGGGGGCGCTGCTTTACCTCTTCATCGCCCAGGAGGGTATTGCACTGCCCTCGAAGACCGACTTCCTCTACCCGATGCTGGCTCTGAAGCATTTCCCCCTGCTTTTCGGCGTGGTTTTTGTGATTGGATTGATTGCCGCTGCGTTTTCGAGTGCGGATTCAGCCATCACCGCGCTCACGACCTCTTTTTGCGTGGATATTCTGGGCCTGGATGTGGCCCCGGAGCTCAGGCATCAGGAACAATTGAGCCAGGAGCATCTGCAGGCCGCCGCCGAGCGTGAAACCCATATTCGAAAAACCCGTTACATCATACACGGGGCCTTTTCCCTTTTGATCCTGTTTCTCTGTTACGCCTTCTACACCTGGTCCAGCGGGGATGTTCTGGGGAACATTTTTCAGGCAGCCGGGTTTACCTATGGCCCGCTTTTGGGACTCTACGGTTTTGGCCTTTTCAGCAAGCGCGCGGTGCGGGATCGGCTGACCCCGGTGGTCTGTGTGACGTCGGTGCTGATCTGCCTGTTTGTGGCGGGTCAAAACATTGTCGGCCCGCTTTTGGGAATGAGTCCGGATAGCATCACGGCCTGGAAAGACGGAGTTTCAAACGCGCTGAACGGCTATCAAATCGGTTTTGAAATACTGATATACAACGGACTGCTCACCGCAGCAGGGCTCTGGCTCATCTCCAAACCAACAAGGGCAACTCCTCACCCTCCTCTATAATCATTAAGTTTACGCTTATGGATCCTTCGATTGAAGAACGCTTCCGCAAAAAAGATCTGCGCAAGAACAAAAGCTGGATGGAAATCCGGGCTGAATCCTCCTGGCGCATGTTCAAGATCATGGCCGAATTCGTGGACGGCTTTGAGCGCCTGGACAAGATCGGACCCTGCATCTCCATCTACGGTTCAGCCCGAACCAAGCCCGGCCATCCCTACTACGAACTGACCGTAGACATCGCCCGCAAACTGGTGGCTGAAGGCTTTGGCATCATCACCGGAGGGGGTCCCGGCATCATGGAAGCCGCCAACAAAGGCGCTCAACTCGAAGAGGGCAAGTCCGTCGGGCTCAACATTGATCTGCCTTTCGAACAGGGCGTTAATGCCTTTGTCGATTTTGACAAGATCTTCAATTTCAACTACTTCTTTGTGCGCAAGGTCATGTTTGTCAAGTACGCGCAGGGCTTTGTCTTCATGCCCGGCGGCTTTGGCACCATGGACGAGATGTTTGAGTCCCTGACGCTGATCCAAACCCACAAGATTGACCGGGTTCCCATCGTTATGGTGGGTGTGGACTACTGGTCCGGTCTGCTGGACTGGATCCGCAAGACCATGCTGGAGCAGGAAAACAATGTCAATGCCGCCGATTTGGATCTGATTCACCTGACGGATGACCCCGCAGAGGCCGTGTCTTTCATCTCCAAGTTCTACGAACCCGACGGCTCAAGAATTCGACCCAACTTCTGATCGCGCGCTTTCCCATCCTCCTGCGAATTACCCTCCTTCTGCCGGCATTGCTGAGCGGAATGCTGTTGAGTGCCCAGGACTTTCGCCCCCCGCTGAACATTCCCCTGAAACTCACGGGCAATTTCGGCGAGCTGCGCAACAACCACTTCCACGCCGGTCTGGACATCGCCACCGACCAGGCGATAGGCCAGCCCGTTTACGCCTGCGCCGACGGCTATGTCAGCCGCATCGTAGTGGGCGGCAGTGGCTATGGCAAGGCACTCTACATCACCCATCCCAATGGTCTGACCACAGTTTACGGGCATTTGGAGGGCTTTGGAGAGGGCATAGCGCAATGGGTCAAGCGCACCCAATATCAGCAGGAGCAGTTTGAGCTGGACATCAAACCCGCCAAAAATGAACTGCCGGTTGTAAGGGGCCAGGTGGTGGCTATCAGCGGCAATACCGGCGCCTCCGCCGGGCCGCACCTGCATTTTGAAATTCGAAAGGGGGACACGGCGCTGAACCCGATGCTGTTTGGCTTTGACATCAGCGATACCCGCCCGCCCGAAGTGAGCCATCTCTATGTTTACTCGTATTGGGAAGGGATGCCCGGCTTCAAGCCCAAGGTATATCCGCTGCAGAAGATCGCTGGCCGCTGGCAGCCTACGGGCGCTCAGGTCAGCGCGCCGGGAACTTCGCTGGGCCTGGGTGTTTACGCCTGGGATCGCCAGAACGCCCGCGAAAACCGCAACGGTGTTTACCGGGCCGAATTGCTGCTGGACGGTGAACCGCACTTCAGCTTCAAGCTCGATTCGATTTCCTTTCACGATCGCCGCTACCTCAACGCTCATACAGACTACCGGGTGAATCTGGAAAACGGGCGCAAGATTCACCGCCTCTTTCGCCTCCCCGGCAACGCGCTGAGCATCTACCCGATAGAGCAAAACCGCGGTTTGATACCCCTGCTCCGCGAAGGCACGAGTCAGGTGGACATTAACCTCTACGACTTCGCCGGCAACAAAAGCAGCATAGCTTTTCGGGTTAAGAGAGACAGCCTGGGCCTTCCTCCGGCCGCTGCAGCCCTCCATCTTCAGATGTGGGATGAGCCTCTGAGCATTCAACAGGACGGCCTGCACTTTGAGATGGATGGAGCCTGTCTCTACGAAGACATGCCCTTTGAAGCCGGACTCAAAAACGGTTCAGCCCAAAGGCCCCGCTGGTCTGTAGCCGATGTGTTCACGCCCATACACCGGGAGGCTAAGATTCGCCTGTCAGCCGACTGGGTTCCGGAGCGGCACCGGCAGAAAGCCCTGATCGTTCACGAAGATCAAAACGGCTATAAACGCCCTCTGGGCGGAGTTTGGGAGAGCGGATTTGTGTCCACAAAGACCGATAGGCTCGGCGATTTCTATGTGGCCATAGACAGCGTAGCGCCGACCGTAAGCTCCTTGAACATCAAGAACGGGCAGGCCCTGGGCGGGCTGCGGCAATTGCGTTTCCGGGTGCGGGACAATCTCTCGTCAATCAAGCATTTCCGCGCTGAGATTGACGGGCGCTGGGTACTCTTTGAATACGAGGCCAAGGAAAGTCTGCTCTACCACCATATTGAAGATTGGCTTGAACCTGGACGGCATGAGCTTGTTTTGCAGGTGAGAGATGAGCGAGGCAACCAGACCGAGCTCAGGATTTCCTTCACCCGATAAAGACAAACCGTGAGCACGCTCAAAGAAGGCGCCACCGCGCCGGCCATAGAAAGCATAGATCAGCACGAACAAGCTTTTTCCCTCAAGAAACTGCGGGGCAGGAAAGTGGTGCTGTACTTCTACCCAAAGGACGATACGCCTGGGTGCACCAAGGAGGCCTGTTCCTTCCGCGACCAGCACGAAACGCTTCAGGCTCAAGGCTATGAAGTCGTTGGGGTCAGCCCGGATTCAGCGGCCAAACACCGCAAATTCATCGATAAGTACGAGCTGCCCTTCACTCTGTTGCCCGATACCGACCACGCCATCTCGCTGGCTTATGGGGTTTGGGGTAAGAAGAAATTCATGGGCCGGGAGTATGAAGGCGTGATGAGAACCACCTTTTTGATCGACGAGAAGGGCAAGATCGAGCGCATCATCGACAAGGTGGACACCACCAATTCAGCCGCACAGATCCTGGAGGGCTGAGCCCGACTTTTCCACCTTACATCTTAAGCCCACTGGCCCAAAGCGGCAAGGGTGAGGATTTCGGGTATTTTTGTCGCATGCATCCATTTCAAGGCATGAGGCCATCTTTCTCTTTCGGGTCGAAGGGGCTGCGCAAGTCTGTCCCAGCTCTTCTGATGTTTCTTCTGGTCGCGACAGCTTTCCAGGCATGTAAGCAGAAGGCATCGGATGCGGGCGCGGAAGAAATCCAGGTCATCACCGAGCCCCTGGACTATGTGCCCGACGGCATTGCGGCCTTTCTGGAAGCCGATCTGCACGCGCTGAACACCAAGGCCGATCTGCCCTCGCTGCTGCGCAATGAAACCTTCAAGGCCCTCTTGCCCGACGAACAAAACAGTCTTGAGCAGGCCCTGGCGCTGTTCAGCGGCGCGGGTCTGGACGACTCGCGACCGGTTCTGATGTACAGGTCGGGGCTGGATTCACTGTGGTACATGAGCGCCGGGCTCGGCCATAAAGACAGCCTGGCCGCCCATCTGCTGAACATGGGAATGGGCCCGGTCACTTCGCTGGACAAGCTCAGCTATTCCCAGGGCAAGGACCTGACGGTAGCCTGGGACGATCACGTGGTTCGGGCGGTTGAAGGCAATCCGGATCCAGGCAGTTTGAGCGCATTGTTGTTTCAAGCGCCTGAGCAGCCCCTGAGTGAAGAGAGCCTGTTGCACCGCTTCAGAAGCCGGGAGGGCGATCTGCGATTCTGGACTTCTTCCAAACAGATGAATGTGCCGCTTCCGGTCATTGGCGATCTGTCCAGGGGTCACAGCGGTGCCGGCACCGGGATCAGACTGATCAACGAAAAGGGCCGCATGGCGCTTGAAATGGACATCGAAGGGCTGGATCCCGCCCAGCAGGTGGCCATGGACAACTGGTTCGCCTCGGCTCCGGCCAGCAACAACTGGAACCGATTGCCTTCGGGCACTCCGGCCTGGATGAGTGTAGTTCTGCCGGACAATGCCAGTGAATTGAGCTGGATGAACGACAATCTGCTGGGAGCGATGAGCGAATCCGGGACCGAAGTGATGCTCGCCTTCCACCAGATTAAATTGCCCGATTTCTATCCCCGCATTTCATTGATCATGAAGCGCAGAGCCGGTAAGGACATAGCGATTTTAGAGTCAGCGCTCAAGAGAGAAAAGATTTACAAGAGTCCGGGGGTGCTTGATATCATGGGCATCAAGGCCCGATACACCCACAACAGAGACTGGATGACGGCCTCCAGCACAGACGACCCCGCGACTTTGTTGAGCCCGCCTTCTTCTGCCCTCCAGCCTCCGGCTGAACTGCGCGATGCCTTTTCCTCCAGTCCATTGCGGGCTTATGTTGGGGCCAGGGAGCTGGCCGCCGTGCTTCCTCTGCCCATGGCCATCACCGAATTGAAGAGTCTGGTGATTTACGCTCTGCAGGATGGGGAGGGTTGCACCACGGTTCGTCTTGAAATCCGGACGAGCGATCTGGAGAAGTACGGCCTGAACACGACGGCTGATGTGCTGTTCCAGATCATTCCGGCGGTGCAGATGATGACCAGTTTTCTCTGACCCTCAAGTTTAACCTCAGGGTTTTGAAAATTCGCCTCAACAAAGTCCTTCCGCCGAACATCCCGGACAGCAATGTCCGCAATTCCCATGTGTGGGGCGAAGATCTGGTGCTTGAGCCCGGCAGCAGGGTGTTGGTCAATGCGCCTTCCGGAAGCGGCAAGACCACCCTCATCCATGTGTTGTACGGCTTGCGCAGGGAGTTCAGCGGTTCCTACTCCGTCAACGACCGGGACACCCGTCAGATGGGGCTCAACGATTGGGCGGCGCTGAGGCAGAGCGGCTTTTCGGTGGTCTTTCAGGATCTGCGGCTTTTTGCCAAGGCCAGCGGAATGGAGAACATTCAACTCAAGGCGCTGCTACAACCGGTCGTCAATGAACAGAACATACGCGACATGGCCGCCCGCCTGGGTATGGCCGACAAGCTATACCGGCCGGTGCATACCCTGTCTCAGGGAGAGCGCCAGCGCATCGCGATCCTGCGGGCCATGTGTCAGCCCTTTAGCTGGCTATTGCTCGATGAACCGTTCAGCCACCTGGACGAAGCCAACATTGCCATAGCCCGAACCCTGATTCTGGAAAGAGTGGAAGAGCAGGGCGCAGCTCTGCTTTTGGCCGGCCTCGGATTTGATTACGGATTCAGCACCAACAGCTCCATCAACCTGTGAATCGTCTCTTGCGCCATATCATCTGGAGGGGTCAGGACCGACAGGCCTTTGTCTTTGCCGGATTGGGCTTTCTGCTCGGGCTGACCTTTTTGCTGCTGTCGGTCCAATTGTACAATCGCGTCTACAGCGACCTTCGCGCTGACCTGAAGTCGGGGGAGATGTCCCGCTACCTGGTGTTCAACAAAAGGATAGGCAGTGCTCAGGTGATGGGCAAGGCAAGCCCCAATTTCAATCAGGCCGAACTGGACGAGCTTGCTGAACAACCGTTCATTATAGAAGTGGCTCCCTTTCGGGCCAACTCCTTCGTGGTGGCCATGACCATGGAGCAGTTCGAGGACATGCAGGTGATGCTTCCCATGGAGGCTGTATCGGACAACTTCCTGGATACCATACCAAATGGTTGGTTGTGGGAGCCCGGAGACGATCGCATTCCGGTCATCATCTCTTCGGAGTTCATCAATCTGTACAACGCGGTCCTTGCGCCGAGCATGAATTACCCGCGTTTCACCCGCGAGTTCATCCAGCAATACCCCCTGGAGATCATGCTGATCGGCAATGGCAAAAAACGCTCCATGCCCATCAAGGTAGTGGGCTTTAGCGATCGCATTCTGTCGGTGCTGGTTCCCGGAGATTTTCTGGACTGGGCCAACCGCGAGTACGGCAGCGGAGAGCGCACCGAGTTCTCCCGCGTCATCGCGCAGGTAGCTGATCCGGGATCTGCTGAGTTGAAGAGCTTCCTGAACAACAAGGACTACCAGACCAGCCAGGATGCCCTGAAGAGCACTGCGGCCGGGGCCTTGCAGGCCCTGCTTGGGCTGATGGCCTTTCTGGGTCTGCTGTTCTTCGCGTTGGCCACGGTGATCTTCCTGATGGCTTTTGAATTGACCATAAGCCGGGCTCGCCAGGAGATCGATCTGTTGATTCAGTTGGGCTATACCCTGCCCTCTCTGATCCGCGCAGTTGCCGGAACTTTTATACCGGTCATGTTGGGCATCTGCCTATTGAGCATGCTTTCCCTCACTGCGCTGGTCGGTTTTCTGGGCCAAAAACTGGGCGAACAGGGCCTGGTCATTGAGCCCGGTGTGTGGTGGGGGGTCTGGGTAGCCGCGCTGCTCTTTGCTGCTCTGGTCATGCTGCTCAGCCTATGGCGCATTCGCAACAGCCTGCTGAGCCTGGCTCGCTGAGCTGAGTGAGCCCCAGCCCTGGCTTCAATCGCTACATGATCTCAGACCAAAGTTCAGACTCCTCTGAACAGGGTTTCCAACTCTTCCTTGAGGTAGCCGATCAGCTCCCGCACATAGGGCCTGCTGAAATCAAAGCGAATCCCCGCCGCCTCATAGGTTTCGCTGATGCTGCGCGTATAGCCGAGAGAGAGGGCTTCCTTGAATGCCTTCAGCGTGCTCTCCTTGTCCTGCTGATAGTTGCGCCAAAGAGCAATAGCCCCGAGCTGGGCCATAGCGTATTCCACATAATAGAAAGGCACCTTGAACAAGTGCAACTGAGTTTGCCAAACGGCGGCGCGATAGTGTTCCAATCCGCTCCAGTCAATCTCGGGCGAAGAGAACTGCTCTTGCAGATCCAACCAGTAGTGCTCTCTTTCGGCAATGCTGTGGCCCTCATGGGTATAGACCCAATGCTGAAAGCCGTCGATGCAGGCCACCCAGGGGAAGAGGTTGATCACCCTTTCGAGGTGCTCTATTCGCGCCAGGCGGAGGCGCTGCGGATCGGGATAGAAAACATCCCAGTGGTCATAGCTGAAAAACTCCATGCTCATCGAAGCCAGCTCGCTGATCTCCGATGGTGTTTGCTTCAACCCGGTAATGGGGAGGGAATGGGCCAGAAATGCGTGAACGGCATGCCCGCCTTCGTGCATGATGGTCTTCACATCGCGGGTGGAACCGGATGCGTTCATGAAGATAAAGGGTACCCCGCTTTCGGGCATGGGGCAGTTGTAGGCCCCGGGCGCCTTGCCTATGCGCGACTCCAGATCCAGCGAATCGCGGCCTTTCATGGTGCTGAGGCATTCCCCAAAAAACGGATCGATGCGGTAGAAAACCTCCAGACCCTTGCTGAGCAAGTCGGCGTGGTCGCTGAAGGGCTGCCCGGGACTGCGACCCGTGGAGCCCACCTTGAGATCCCAGGGTCTGAGCGTGTCCAGATCCAGCATGGTGGCTTTCCGCAAATCCAGGTAGCGCACAATGGGCATCACCTCCTCGCGAATGGACTCGTGAAACTCCAGACAGGCCTCGGGCAGGTAGTCAAAACGGCCCAGGTTGGCAAATTGGAAGTCGCGAAAATTGTCAAAGCCCGCATTGTGTGCAATCTGCTGCCTGAGCTCAACGAGTTCAGCAAACAGATCATCCATCACCAATTTGTCCTCTAGTCGGCGGTTGGCCATGCGCAGATAGATGGCTTCCCGGATGCTGCGATCCTCATCATTGAGCAATACACCTGCCTGACTCAAGGTCAGCTCTTTGCCGTTCAACTCCACCGTCATCCTGCTGCTGAGCTCTTCATAGCGCCGCTGCAACAATTCGTGCCGGGCCTGCAAATCCACGTTTTCGTCCCTGAACAGCTCGGCTCTGGACTTGAGGCGGCGATAGTAGGGCATGAATCGGGAAGCATCGAGCTGCGCACTGTAAGGACTATCCAGAAACTTGCGGTCCAGTTCCTGCTCGTGCCGGGAAACATGGGGTTTGATGTCCGTCACGAACTCCTTGAAGGCCTTGCGATAAGCCGGATCCGTAGTGTCGCGGGTGCTGTTGACAAATCGCCAACGCGCCTCTTCCTGCAAGACGGCTTCCAGTTCACTGCGGTCTGTCAGCCAGCGCTCCAATTCGTCCAGCGATGCTATGCTGCGCAAACTCAGTTCGCGATAAAAGGGTGCCAGCCCGGACCACTCCCCGACTTTGAAGTCCGGGGGAAGGAATTTTCTCGCTAATGGCCGGGCTAGTGTGCTTTCTTGCATAGAGGAGCGCTGAACCGGATTTGCGGCTTAGTCGGTCTTGTTGCGGCTCTTGCCGCTTCGGCTGACCGCTGGTGCCTTGGGAACGGAACCTCCTTTGGCACCGGCGCTGCGGCTAGTGCCCGCTTTGGCACCTCCGGCCTTGGCCGCGGCTGTCTTGGTTCCTGCGGCCGTCTTCACAGCGGCTTTGGCGGGGGTCTTCTCTGCCGCTGCACCCTCCTCCGGCTTTCCTTCGGCCTTCTTTTCCTCCTCGGCTTCTTCCTTGAGCGCAGCGATCTCCGCTTCAATGACGCCGTGCTTGTCCAGAATCTCATACCAGCGCACGAGCTTCTTCATGTCGCTGATGTACACCTTTTCGCGGTCGTAATCCGGAACGAGCTTTTCCATGTACTCGCGGTAGGCATCCTGACTGGCAGAGGCCTCCGGCAATGGCAACTTCTTGAGCGATTCGCGCATCTTGACCAGCACTTCATTCAGGGGAATGGTGTCCTCTGTGGTGTAGATGGCGATGTTTTCCAGAGGAGTAAAGCCATGGGTGCGCGTAGGCACAAAGCGTGTCCAACCTTCGGAAAGCGAAGTAACAATCATCCCATTGCTCCGCTGCACGTCCATCTTGAACAATCCGGTCAGGCCGGTGATTGCGGTAATCTCACGTAAACGCATAGTTTCCATTCAGTTATCCGGCAAAAATAACACATCCCGAACGGCTTCAGGCAGCGGGGTGCCCGCATTCGCCATTCCCCTTATTTTTAAGGCTGGAGGGAAAGGCCTCCTACGGGCAGCCCAGCGGGGTGAAAAAGCCCTTTCTTCGCCCTACTTCTTACCGAAACTATGGATTTTCAGCTCAGTTCGCGATTTGAACCCACCGGTGACCAGCCCCAGGCCATCAAAGAACTGGTGGAAGGGCTGAACCGCGGAGAACCGCATCAGGTTCTGCTCGGAGTGACCGGCTCCGGCAAGACCTTTACGATGGCCAACGTCATCCAGCAGGTGCAGCGACCGACCCTGGTGCTGACCCACAACAAAACCCTGGTGGCGCAGCTCTACGGCGAGTTCAAGCAGTTTTTCCCCGAAAACTCGGTCAACTACTTTGTCTCTTACTACGACTACTACCAGCCCGAAGCCTATCTCCCCTCTTCGGATCTCTACATCGAAAAGGACCTGAGCATCAACGACGAGGTGGAAAAACTTCGCCTGGCCAGCACCAGCTCCCTGCTCAGCGGACGCCGCGACATCATCGTGGTGGCCTCGGTGAGCTGCATCTACGGTATGGGCAACCCGGCGGAGTACAAAAACAGCATCATTCGACTGAGCCGGGGCGACAAGATCAGCCGCAACACCCTGCTCTACGCCCTGGTGGACGGCCTGTATTCCCGGACGGAAAAGGACTTCAACCGCGGAACCTTCCGCGTGCGCGGCGATACGGTGGACGTCTTTCTGGCCTATGCCGACTACGCGGTGCGCATCAGCTTCTTCGGCGATGAGGTGGAGGAGCTGGAGAGCATTGAGCCGGAGAGCGGTCGGCGCATAGAGAAGCTCAGCGACATCGCGATCTTTCCGGCCAACATCTACGTCTCGCCCAAAGATCAGCTCGTGTCTATCCTGCACGAAATTCAGGATGAACTCAGGGAACAGGTAACTTACTACCAGCAAAGCGGCAAGCTGATTGAAGCCAAGCGCCTGGAAGAGCGGGTCAATTTTGATCTCGAAATGATTCGCGAACTGGGCTATTGCTCGGGCATTGAGAACTACTCCCGCTTCCTTGACCGGCGCAATCCCGGCGACCGGCCTTTCTGTCTGCTGGACTACTTCCCCGATGATTTCCTGCTGGTGGTGGACGAGAGTCATGCCACCATTCCCCAGGTAGCGGGCATGTACGGCGGGGACCGCGCGCGCAAGCGCAATCTGGTGGATTTCGGCTTCCGTCTGCCTTCGGCCATGGACAACCGCCCGCTGAATTTCCAGGAGTTTCAGGAATTGGTCGGGCAGGCCATCTACGTCAGCGCCACCCCCGGTGACTATGAGCTGGAGCTGACCATGGGCGCTTTTGCCGAACAAGTGGTCAGGCCCACAGGTTTGCTGGATCCGCCGATTGAGGTGAGGCCCTCCAGGAATCAGATCGACGATCTGATGGAGGAGATCGAGATTCGGATTAAACGGGGCGAAAGGGTGCTGGTCACTACGCTGACCAAGCGCATGGCCGAAGAATTGGCCCGCTATTTCGGCAAGGTAGAGATCAAGGTTCGCTATATTCACTCCGAAGTCGATACTCTGGAGCGCGTGGAGATCCTGCGCGATCTGAGGCTCGGTGAATTTGATGTGCTGGTCGGGGTCAACCTGCTGCGCGAAGGTTTGGACTTGCCGGAGGTATCGCTGGTGGCCATTCTGGATGCGGACAAGGAAGGCTTCCTGCGCAACGAGCGCTCCCTGACCCAGACGGCTGGAAGGGCGGCTCGAAACGTCAACGGTCTGGTGATCATGTACGCCGATAAAACCACCGAATCCATGCGCCGCACGATTGAGGAAACCGAGCGGAGGCGGGCCAAGCAGATTGCCTACAACGAATTGCACGGCATCACCCCGGCATCGGTGAGCAAGAGCCGGGAGGAGATCTACCAGCAGAGCGCGGTGCTCGAGATCCGCAAGGGCAAGAGCAAAGCCTACGTTGAACCCGTATCCTTCAGCGCCGTCGCCGATCCGGTTGTTCAGCAGATGGACCGCAAACAACTGGAGCGAACTCTGGAAAACACCAAAAAATCCATGATCAAGGCCGCCAAAGACATGGACTTTCTGGAAGCTGCGCGGTTAAGAGATGAGATGTACGATCTGGAGAAATTGCAAAAGGAGAAGTTTGGATAAGACTTTCTTCATCAGGCCCAATTTGCACCACAATTAATTTAATACAAAAATATTTTATGTTATGAAAAATAATATATTATTTTTGCTGATTTTAATGGGCGTGCTCAACAGCGCATCAGCTCAGGCCTTTAGAAGCCCCATTTATGCGCTGCCCGCGACTTCGGTAAAACCCGATCCGAGTCGGCCCGATTTTGTTCCAGTGCTCAGCTCACTGGAAGCGCCGGTGCCGGGCTCGCAGACTTACCGGGCTATGTTACTAGAGCGCAAAGCCGAGCGGGCTGCGCGCTTTGTTCCAGACGGAATAGACCGCTTTGAACGACACGGCTCCTTGCCTCCACCTGAGCTGGTTCAAGACTTTGAGGGCAATGCCTACAACTTCTCTATCCCCAACGACAACCATATAGCCGTATCCAACGATGGCTGGGTGATATCGGTGATCAATTCCACCATCTATATGTTTGACACCCTGGGGACATTGCATTTCAACAGCAGCCTGAATGCCTTTGCCGATACCCTGGGCATCAGCGCGGGAAAATTCGATCCGAAAGTCTTCTACGATCCTCTGGAAGACCGCTTTGTGCTGGTCTTTCTCGCGGGCTTCGCGCCCGCTTCGACCTATATCATGCTCGCTTTCAGTTCGAGCAACAACCCTCTGGACCCCTGGAATTTCTACCAGTTGCCCGGCAACCCACTGGACAATAACACCTGGACCGACTACCCCATGGCCGCGCTGACGCAAGGGGAGCTGTTCATCACCATCAATCTGCTCAGAGCCGGTGAGCCCTGGCAGACCGGATTCAGCCAAACCCTGGTTTGGCAAATGGACAAGATGGATGGTTATGCCGGAGATTCACTGCGCGGGGGCTTCTGGCAGGGTATTGACTTTGGCGGAAAACCCCTTCGCAACCTCAGGCCTGTCCAAGGCGGCAGCAGCATCTACGGCCCAGATCTGTGGCTGCTGAGCAACCGAAATTTCGCCGAGAGCAATGACACGATCTTCCTGGTGCACATCAGCGATCGCTGGGATGCACCCGATGTTGAGATGTCGGTCAACTTCCTTCGCGCCGATAAAGTCTATGGTTTTCCGCCCGTGGCCAGACAGCCCAACAACCACACCTTCGACACCAATGACGGTCGAATTCTCGGTGCTTTCTATGAGGGGGATCGCATTCAGTTTGTGTCCAGTACTCTGGATCCGGCTACCGGTCTGACCGGCATCTATCACGGCATGATCCACCCGCTGTCCGGCAGTCCGCAGATAGAGGCACAAATCCTTGGAGATCGCTCATCGGACTCTCTGGATCTGGGCTACCCCAACATCGCCTTCACGGGAACGGACCCCTCAGAGATTCAATCCATCATCGTCTTTGACTACAGTTCCAGGACCCGCTTTGCCAGCTTCGGGGCGGTGTACAGCAATTATTTCGCCTACTCTGACATCGTCACCATCAAGGAGGGCGAGACCTTTGTCAATGTCGCGGCGGGAGTATACGAGCGATGGGGGGACTACACCGGCGTACAGAGAATCTACAATCAGCCGGGCTCTGTCTGGGCATCGGGCAATATTGGCAAGGTCAGGCCCAATCTTCCACCCTTTGGCGTGGACTGCAATTGCAATGCCACCTGGATCGGCAAGTTGAGAGCGACGGAGGTGGTCAGTGTGGGTCAGGATGAGGTTGCCCCTCAAAACCCTTCCCAAGCGCTGAACAACTTCCGCACCTGGCCCAACCCGGGCAGCTCAGAAGTCAATCTCGTCTTTGACCTTGACCGCAACCGCGATCTGCAAATTCTCCTGCTGGATCATCAGGGTCGGCTGATGCGGGAGATCTGGAGTGGTCCGGCCCGGCAGGGTCAGAATCTGTTCAGCATGAACACCTCTCCGCTCTCGGCCGGAATGTACTTCCTGCATATTCAGGCCCAGCCCGATACCCAGGATGCCACATCCAGCAAATTGATCCATGTAGAGCGCTTCACGGTAATCCGCTAGCCTGATTCGCCCAAAAACATTACCATGTTTTTTATAAGAAAAAAACTTCTACTTGCCATTTTGCTGTGGGGAATGTCGAGTCAGGGACTCCACGCTCAGGAGCCCCGCATTGAGCGCATAGATCCGCCCAACTGGTGGACGGGAATGGAGCATGACACCGTGCAATTGCTGCTCTATGGCGAAGGGCTCAGCGGAGTGAACATCAAGGTCCTTCCCGAAGGCCCAAGGGTATTGCGCACTCATCCGGGAGCTACCCACCGCCATCTCTTTGTCGATCTCCACATCGGGCCGGAATGTGCGCCAGCGGATTACCGTCTCGTTGTGCAAACCCTTAGAACCGAGACATCTTTCAGCTTTCCCATCCTGGAAAGGGCCGACAGAAGCGGACGGCATCAGGGTTTTAGCGCAGATGATGTGGTTTACCTCATCATGCCCGATCGCTTTGCCGATGGAGACAGGAGCAACAATCAACCGGATGAGGCCAAACTCTTTCTGGAGTACGACCGAGCCCGACCCGGGGCCTGGCACGGCGGTGATCTGCAGGGCATCATCGATCATCTGGACTATCTGGCCGATCTGGGCATCACCACCATCTGGCTCACCCCGGTGCTGGAGAATGCGGGCCGGGGCAGCTACCACGGCTATGCCGCAACGGACTACTACCGCATTGATCCCCGTTTTGGAAGCAATGAACTCTACGCCGAATTTGTTGAAGCCGCCCATTCCCTCGGTTTAAAAGTCATCTTTGACCACGTCAACAACCACTGCGGTGTCGCTCACGAATGGGTGCTCAATCCGCCAACGGCAAGTTGGTTCAACGGCTCGCTTGAAGAGCACGACACCGATGCGCACAATCTGCAGGCCGTCCATGATCCCTATGCCGCCCCCGGTGCCCTTGAGAAACTCTACACCTTTTGGTTTGTGGATGGGATGCCCGACCTCAACCAGCGCGACCGGCACGTCGAGCGATACCTCATCCAACAAACCCTTTGGTGGATAGAATTCAGCGGTCTGGACGGCATACGCGAGGATACCTATCCCTATGCCGACCCCGATTACTCGGTGCGTTGGGTGAACGCCGTTCTGCGTGAGTACCCAACGCTGAACATCACCGGGGAGTCCTGGGGTCCCACGGCCTACACAGCCCTGTTTCAGAAAGACAGCAAGGTGCCCAGAAGCTTTGACGCCAATCTGCCCAGTGTCATTGACTTTGGCTTCATGATGGCTATGGAGCGCTATCTCAAAGGTCAGGAGACGCTGATGGCGATCTATCAGCGCCTGAGTGAGGATTACCTGTTTGCTCAGCCCGATCAATTGCTCAGCCTGCTTGGCAATCACGACACCCCCCGACCCATCTTTCTGGCCGGAGGAGATGCCGCGCGATACAAAGTGGCCTTGCACATATTATTGACTACCCGTGGTATTCCCCAGTTGCTGTACGGGGAGGAGATCGGCATCATCGGTGGGGAAAGTCATGTCGATCTTCGCCAGGATTTTCCAGGGGGGTTTCCGGGTGATGAGCGCTCCGCGTTTATGGCGGAAGGGCGCAGCGGCTCCGAGCAGGAGCTCTTCAGCTTTATGCGCGAACTGCTCAGCCTCCGGCAGGACTATCCGGCGCTTCGCCGCGGTGAGTTGCGCCATGTACGACCGGATTGGGATGGCGGGTATTACGCCTATGCCCGTTTCCACGAAAGCGGAGATGTACTCAGCGTGGTCAATGGCAGCGACAAGGAACAATATGTTTCCTTCAAATTCCTGCAGGCCCTTTTGGGCAGTGCTGATGAGGCCGCGCCCGCCAAAGCCGCTTCGCTCCGCGATCTTCGAAGCGGAGAGCAGCTCAGCCTGGCACCCGGTCAGGTTATTCCCATGGAAGCTTTCGGCACGCGGCTCTACCTGATCGAGCGCTGATGTTGTTTTAAGGACGGCTTAGCTCTGCTGTTCTGCGGGTATGGTCCCGCGGATCAGGAAAGCCAGCACCTCTGGCAATCGGGCCCGCCAGGAGCTCTCGTTGTGATCGGCTCTCCGGTAAACCCTGCTGACGAAATTGGCGTCCGCTCCCCAACCCATTCGCTGCAGCAAGTCATCTGCGCGCTGTTGAAACGGCGCATAGGTAGAGTCAAGGTTCAGCGTCCCGTGGTCCATCCACAGACGCAAACCCGGCAATGGCGCTGGTTTGCCGCTTCCCAGGTACTCATTGAACACTCCGTCCAAAGCCGGCAGATGGGTGCTCAGACAAGCCGCAGCACCAAAGACCTGCGGATACTCTCCCAGGGCGTAACAGGAGATCAGTCCCCCCATGCTGGAGCCCGCAATATACGTGTGCTCCGGACCCGGTTTGCTGGAATAGTGTTGGTCGATCCAGGGCTTGAGCTCTTCAACAATGAAGCTCAAATAGACATCAGACTGAATCTCTCCATGGTAAAAACGCGCGCTGTCCAGAACTCTGGCCTGCTCGTGCGCAGCGGGTACCAAATCATAAGGCTGAGCGGGCATGTACTCCATATAGCGGGCGCTGCTGTTCCATATGCCCACCACAATCAAATCATAACCCAGGCTGTCCAGCGCTTCATCCAGGCCCCACTCCCTGCCCCCATAGGCTATCTCCGGGTGGAAAAGGTTTTGTCCGTCGTGCATGTAGAGTACCGCATAGGCCCGAGTGCTGTCATAGCCCGCGGGAAGATAGATGTCCAGATTCCTGGGTTGCACATAGGCCGAAGCAAAATTCTCAATCCGTTCAATCCGCGAAGGGGTGATGGGCTGAGCCGCCTCTCCACCTGAATACTGTTTGCATCGGGACAGAAAGAGCACAGCAAACGCAAAAAGCGCCAGGCATAACATAAAATATGTTATGCCGATGTGGTCACCTTTCATGAGGATTCATTTTTCTGATAACCCCGGAACAAAATCGGAATCCAGCCGAGTATGGGAATGAAGAAGGCCCAGGTAGGTGGATTCATGAGCAGGGCTCGTAGCAGGGCAAAAGGACCTGTTCGGAGTTTGAATGCATTCTTGCCGTGTTTGCGGTAGAGTCGCTCGTGTTCGGCAAAGAGCAATGGCCAGCCGGGCGAGTGAAAGAAGGCGAGCTTGTTCCAATTCTTGAGATTCAACTGCAACAATTTCCATCCATCATATGGGTGTTTTCCGTACTCTTCAACAGCTTTGTCCAGATCGTCCTGAAACTGCCGGCGCACCCGCTCGGTGATTTCCTCAATGTCGTCGCGGGTCAGTTCTGAGAAGGGCTTATTCACCCATTTCCAGGGACTCATGCGGGTACCCCGCACAAAGGTCAGGCGGGCCGGAAAGGCGAAGTAGAACAACCAGGGGAAGATGGGCAGAAAAAGCAGCAGCCAGGTGATGGGGAAGAAAGGAATGCCCAGCTTGGAGGAAATGCGGTTGACCCATTCGTAACTGTAGGAATAGGGATTGATGTACTCGCCGTTTACCGTGCAGATGGGAATGATGTCTGTCTTGTACTTCAGGCTCATGCGCACAAAACTGGTGGCGAAGCGCTGCAACTTATAACGGCGGTTGAATCCCTTGCTGATGCCTCCGATGCCCTCCGGATAGATGAGCAGGTTTGAGCCCTGATAGTTCATCATGGTCTCAAAATTCAGGGTTGTGGCATCGATGCCCCCACAACGCCTCCAGAAGTCGTTGATCAGAAAGGCATTCATCAGCCTGATCTTGTTGAGCTGAGGGGCTACCAGAGGTCTCCAAAAGTCGTTGAATCGGAACCCAACGCGCTTGAGCATGCCCGAAGAGAGCATGATGGCATCCCAGGGGAAGGTCATGCCGCTGTGGTTTCCGAAGTAAATCAGGGGGTGCTCCGGGTGATTGCGTTTGGGCATCTCCTCAAAGCCGATCCATCGCATCCGGAAGTAGTATCGATCCAACTCCTCCCCCAGGTTCTTCTGAACGGAGTAGGCGTAATCCGGGTCGAACCAGTGGTCGTATATCCACTTGTTCTGTTCAACGGCTGCCTGAAGTTCGGCTTCAGACATCTCACGAGCGGGGCGCTTGCTGGCCATACGGGCCTGAAAATCGGATAAATGTTGCAATTAATGGCATTCCCAGGAACCAAGTAAATCTGGATGTTGTTATTTGCAGATTATGAAAGACTCCCGACCCGCGATACACACCCTGTTTTTAGTCCTTGTTCTGGTCTTTGCCGCCAGCTCGCTCAAGGCCCAACCGGCAGCCAGAATCGCCTTGGTGGAACAGGTAACCAGTGCTTCCTGCAACCCCTGTGCCGCACAAAATCCCGCGTTCAAAAGCTTGCTGGAGAACAATTTAGATCATGTGGCCATCATCAAGTACCAGAGAGGCGGAGGTGGGTATCTGGATCCCATGTGGTCCTTCAACCCAACACAGGTGGACTCCAGAATCACCAGTTTTTACGGAACCTTCTCCTTTCCACAAGCCTGGATTAACGGCACCTATTACGGGACACCCGGCAGCATCAGTCAGGCCACCATCAACAGCGAATTGTCCGAGCCGGCCTGGTGGGACATCGCCATTGATCAGCAGTTGAGTGAAAGCGGCGATGAATTGTCGGTCAAGGTGGACTTTACCGCCTTGCGCGATTTTCAGGAGTCTTCGGATCTGCACCTGAGGGCCTATGTGGTCATCATTGAGGACGAGGTGAATTACCCCTCTCCGCCCGGATACAACAATGAGCGCGATTTCTATTGGGTGATGCGCTATATGCTGGGCGGGTCAAACGGAGCCCTCCTGGGTCAACAGATTTCCGGAGAGCAAAGCACTTTTGAATACACCTACAACATTGATCAAAGCGTCATCAACCCCGAAAGATTGCGCGTCGTGGCCTTTGTTCAGGGATTGACCACCAAAGAAGTGCATCAGGCAGCGCTTTACCGGGAGGAGACACCCAGCGGAATTCCCGTCCTATCCAGCCTGAGCGAACTGAGCGTTCAGCCCAGCCTGACCAGCAATCTGCTCAACCTCTCCTTCAGCCTGCTTCAGCCCGAATCCTTGCAGATCGCTGTCTATGACATCAACGGTCGGCTTGTCGAAACATTGGGCAGCGAGCAATACAGCGCAGGAGCCCATTCGCGCAGCTTTGTATTGGCTGATTACGCTTCAGGGGTTTATTTCGCCGCCCTTCGCTCTGATCGAGACAGCCGCATTGCCCGCTTTACGGTAGTCCGCTGAGCTCTGAATCAAGAACTTTTCACCCGCTTTTGTGTCTTTAGGCCCCCTGGCTTCAAGGGGGCTCAACAGGCTACGCAAGGGCAAAAAAAAAGGAGCCGACCTCCCGGGCAGCTCCTTTCAGGTGAAATCGTCCAACGCACTCGTTACCATCATCCCACCCTTGTTTGCCTGCCCGTGGGATAAAAACCCATCAGGCCTCCAGTCATTATTGCAGTTGCCCCTTGCCTCGGGGCCTCCTCGGAGAAACTGCCCTAAACCCCTCGTGCTGCTGCATTTGGCCGGGCTTCAAGCCCACACTTTACAGCACAAGGGCTCTATTGCACTACCGGAAAGCCAGTATTTGCAAGGTGAAGTTGAACAGGATAATGACCATGCAGACAAACCAATAAATCGGCTTCATAATTGAGATTGTTTGCTCATACGAAGCTAGGGTTAGAGCTTGCGGGCTAGCTAACAGTTGCGCGCTCTTTGTGACAAGGCAAATCCTGTCGCTTTACTTTTGCGCCCCTGGTCAATACAAGACCCTGCTGCGAATGGTATGGGGCACTTCCTTCAGATGCTCCAAAGCCTTTTTGGAGCTCCGCTGATCGACATCCAGAACTACATAGCCTATCCTGGCGTTCGTGCTCAGGAATTGCCCGACAATATTGATGTTGGCCTTGGAGAGGCTGGCGTTGATGGCCGACAACACACCCGGGGTATTCCAGTGAATATGAAGGATTCTGTGACTGTTCTGATGCACCGGCAAACTCAGTTCGGGTACAGAATGCGAATTGATGCTGCTGCCCGTTTCCAAAAATGTGAGAAGCTTATTGGCCACATCGAGCCCGATTTGCTGCTGTGCCTCCTGAGTGCTTCCCCCGATATGAGGGGTCAGAATCACATTGGGCAGGCCCTGCAGAGGACTGCTGAAGCGATCATCATTGGCCTTGGGTTCTACCGGGTGAACATCCACCGAAGCACCCCCGAGATGCCCGCTGAGCAGGGCCTCCCGCAGCGCGGCGGTGTCCACAACCCCACCGCGCGCGAGGTTGAGTAAAACCGCGCCCTTCTTCATCATTTTGATGTTGCGGGCATTGATCAGGTTCTCTGTACCCTTGTCTCCGGGAACGTGCAAGGTCAGCACATCGGCTTCGCGCAGGAGCTCGGGCAGCGTTCTTACCGGGCGGGCATTGCCCAGGGGCAGGGTTGGTGCAACATCGTAAAACAGGACCCTGAAGCCCAGCGATTCGGCCAGAACGGAAACCTGGGACCCGATATGCCCATAGCCCACAATGCCTATGGTCTTACCCCTTCCCTCATAGGAGCCTTTGGCATCCTTGAGCCAGCGCCCCTCATGAGCGGCCTGACTTCGCTCGGGAATGCGGCGCAGCAGCATGATGGCCTCCGCCAACACCAGCTCAGCAACCGATCGCGTATTGGAATAGGGCGAATTGAACACGGCAATGCCCAGATCGGTAGCCTTCTCCAGATCTACCTGATTGGTCCCAATGCAGAAGCATCCAATGGCCAGCAACTTATCGGCATGTTGAAGCACCTCGGCGCCCAGCGAAGTCTTGGAGCGTATTCCCAGAATATGCGCCTCGCGCATGATGGACTCCAACTCCGCACCAGTGGCCGAGCGCTTGAGCTTGCGAATGTTGTGGTAACCGGCCTTCCTGAAAGCCCTGACTGCCGCAGGGTGTATGTCTTCCAAAAGAACCACCTGTATCCTCTCTTTGGGGAAGGACGTCGTGACTGATTGCATGGGAATCTTCTTGACCGCTGACCTCTGCTGCTTGAAAACAGAGCGCAAAGTTCGCGCTTACATCGATGCTTTTAAATGCGAAACGCGGGTTAGTATGTCATCGTCAGAACACGCTTCATTCTCAACGAATAGATTCAGCGGATAGAGCGCACAAAGTTCGCCGCCGCCTGTACAGGGTCTTCCGCTGCACCGATATGCTTCAAAAAGGCCGACCCGATGATGGCGCCCCGGGTATGGCGGCTGGCCGCTTCAAAACTCTCTCGGTCGTGGATGCCAAAGCCCACCAGAAGGGGGTTGCGAAGATTCATGTCGGCTACTCTGCGCAGATAGTTATCCTCCTGCTTTCCAATGCCGCTCTGCCGCCCGGTGATGGAGGCCGAAGCCACCAGATATACAAACCCATTGCTCAGCTCATCAATCCGTCGAATCCGGGACTCGGGAGTTTGAGGGGTAACCAGGAAGATGATGCTCAGATCCCGCGCTTCGAAGGCTTTCTGATATTGTCTGCTATATACTTCTGGTGGAAGGTCGGGGATGATCAGCCCCTCGAATCCGCTGTCTACACAGGCATCCAGAAATCGCTCAGGACCGAATTGGAGCAGGGGGTTGAAGTACCCCATCCAGATCAGGGGTACGTCGATCCTTCCCTTCAGGCTCCTGACATCGGCAAAGAGCTGCTCCAGGCTCATACCCTGTGCTAAAGCCTGAGCCCCGGCGCGCTGTATGACCGGACCATCCGCCAATGGGTCGGAGTAGGGCATACCCACTTCAATCAGATCAGCACCCGCGGCGGCGATGGCTTCAATCAAGGGAGCGGTGAGATCAACACGGGGATAGCCCGCGCAGATGTAGATGCTCAAAAGAGGTTCCTTCTTTTGGGCAAACAATGGCTCGAGGCGCTTAGTGCTAACCCGCGCGGGAGTGGATGATGAACTTTGTGTAGCATTCATATTAACATACAATACTTTATGTTATCTTGTAGAATCTGGAGCAGAGCAATTCTTTTTGAGGTCAACTCCTTTCAAGGTGATGGAATCTCTCCGCTGGACAACCAGGCGCTGTAGGTATCCATGTCCTTGTCTCCGCGGCCGCTGAGGTTGATGACCACCACGGCACCCGCTTTGAGTTTCAGCATGGGTAAGACGGCCAGAGCATGGGCACTTTCCAAAGCGGGAATGATGCCCTCCGTTCTGGCCAGCAAGAGTGCCGCTTCAAGGGCCTGCTCATCGCTGATGGCCAGCGCTCTGGCACGCCCGCTCTTGATCAGATGGGCGTGCATGGGCCCAATTCCCGGGTAGTCCAGACCGGCGGAAACCGACCAGGGCTCCGTGATTTGTCCATCGGCATTCTGCATCAGGAGAGTCAGGCTCCCGTGCAGCACTCCATTTCGCCCGATGAAAGTGGTGGCCGCCGTATGACCGCTGTCTATACCCTGCCCCGCGGCTTCCACCGCGATCAACTGCACATCGGGCTCGTTCAGGTAGTGGTAGAAGGAACCCGCAGCGTTGCTTCCCCCTCCCACGCAGGCCACCACCGCAGCCGGCAGGGGCGAACCGCTTTGCTCTTCGAGCTGATGGCGTATCTCCTCCGAGATGATCGCCTGAAAGCGGGCCACCATATCGGGATAAGGGTGAGGCCCCACCACCGACCCGATGAGGTAGTAGGTGTCATTGGGATGCTCAATCCAATCGCGGATGGCCTCATTGGTGGCATCCTTCAAAGTGCCGTTGCCACTGACGGCCGGCACCACCGTTGCGCCCAGCATGCGCATCCGCGCGACATTGGGCGCCTGGCGCTTTATATCGGTTTCTCCCATATACACCACACAGTCCATGCCCATCAGAGCACAGACGGTAGCGGTAGCCACCCCGTGCTGACCCGCACCGGTTTCAGCGATGATGCGACGCTTGCCCATGTGCTCGGCCAACAGAATCTGACCTATGGTATTGTTGATCTTGTGCGCTCCGGTATGGCAGAGATCTTCGCGCTTGAGAAAGACGCGAAAGGCACTGCGCTCACTCATGCGAGGGCTTTCGTAAAGAGGAGTAGGACGACCGGCATAGTCGCGAAGAAGGGCGCGAAAACGAGCCTGAAAGACGGGGTGATCGCTGATGCTCCGATACGAGGAACGCAGCTCTTCGACATTGGCCCTCAGCATCTCGGGCACATAGGCCCCTCCAAACTCACCGTAATAGCCCTGTTCACTAACCTGATAATTCATTATAATTCTTTTAAAAAATTTTCAAGGAGGCCGATGTCTTTAAAACCCGGACTGAGTTCAAAACCCGAATTCAAATCTATGCCCGCCCAGGCGGGGTGCGACCAGGCTTTTAAGGCAGCAGCGCTGTGGGGTCCGAGACCGCCCGCGAGCAAGAATGGAGTAGGGCCGGTATAGCGCTTTAGAACGGACCAGTCAAAGACCCGACCATTGCCACCGGGCAGCGGTCCATCGGCGTCAAAGAGGAAATGGGAACACAGCCCTTCGTAGTTGCGGCAAACATCGGCATCCCAGTCAGAGCCCACTCTAAAGGCCTTGATCAGGGGCAGCGTTCCGCTCAGACGAGCGCAGTATTCCGGGCTTTCCTCCCCGTGCAATTGAAGGCGATCCAATGCGTAGTGCTCCGCCGTCCGGAGCACAAGATCGCGGGGCTGGTTTACGAAGACCCCAACCCTTTCGAGTCTAGTGAGCGAGTCAGCACTTTCACGCAAACGATGAATGAATTCAGCGCTGTGCGGGATTGCCCGCCTGGAGCCCGGGTGAAAGATCATGCCCATCCAGGTTACGGGGGAAAGGCGGCTGAGCTCCGCCATGTTCCCTGGATCGCGCATACCGCAGACCTTGATGATCACGTCTGGAGCAGTTTTAGTCGGGAAAAAAAATCGGCGCAGGCGAGGGCGGGGTCTGCGCTGCGCATGAACAGGGAACCCACCAGCAGGGCATCAAACCCGGCGTTCAGCAGCATGGCTGCATCGTCAGCCGACTCCAGCCCACTTTCCGCAATGGCCAGTGCATTGGGGCAGGCGCGGCGCAGGGCGGGCAAACGCTCCGGTCCCCGGCGAATGTCCACGCTGAAATCGCTCAGATCGCGGTGGTTGATGCCCACCATTGCGGCGTCCGAGGGAAGCCGCTTCAACTGATCGGGATGGTGCACTTCGAGCAAGACTTCCAAACCCAGCTCCAGGGACCGGTCGTAGAGCTTGAGCAGAGTTTGATCGTCCAGGCATTCGGCGATGAGCAGCACCGCATCAGCCCCGTTCAACAGGGCTTCGGGCAATTGATACGTATCAATGATAAAATCTTTACGCAGCAAAGGAAGACTTACTGCAGAACGTATATGTTCCAAATCTTTGAGATGCCCCTCAAAGAACCGCTCATCGGTCAGCACGGATATGGCCGCAGCCCCCGAGCGTACATAGCCCTGCGCGACCTCAACGGGTTCAAATGCTTTAGGGGCAATGGCTCCCGCTGAGGGAGAGCGCCTTTTAAACTCGGCGATCAGCGGGAATTCAGCGCGGAGCAAGGCCCTGTGCAGGGAGCGCTCGGCAAATGGACTCGCGGAGCCTAAAGCTTCATCGCGTTTTCTGGTCTCTGTCAGAGCCTCCATCAACAGCGCTTCCGGCCGGGCACATCGCCGCATGGCTACTTCGGCCTGCTTGTGATCTATGATTTGCTGCAGCCTGTTCATTGATTTTGGCTTGAGGAAAGTTGAATCGGCGCGCTGGAGCACTGATCCTGACCCGCCGACAAGCTCAGCAACTTGTTGAGTGCCGATTGCGCCTTTCCCCCGTATAGAGAAGACCTGGCCTCTGCGTAGTTCTCCTGAAAGGCACGCCCGGGGTGATAACAACCGATGGCCAAAGCGGCATTGGCCAGCACCACCTGATGCCGGTGCTCCGGACCCTGGGCAAGCAACACCTCGCGAAAGATTTGCAGCGCCTGATTTATGCCCTCCTCGGCGCTCAGGTCTTCGGGCTTCAATAGAGGCAGTCCGAGCTCGGCAGGCTCCAGCATCTGCGGGCCCTGAGGCCGAATGATGCGCGCGCTGCCGGTCAGAGAGAGCTCATCATATCCGTCCAGACTGTGCACGATGCAAAAGGACGAATGGCTCTCCTCCAGCAGGTAGTGATAGAGCCGGGCCAGCTCAAGGCTGAACACCCCGACCAATTGGTGGCGGGGCCGGGCAGGATTGACCAGGGGCCCCAACATGTTGAAGAAGGTCTTGAGCCCCAACTGGCGGCGCACCGGAGCAACGCGGCCCAGGGCCGGGTGGAAAAGCGGCGCGTGCAGAAAGCAAATGCCCGCCTCCGTGAGCTCTTTGCGGAGCTGACTCTGATCATTGCTGAAGCGGTAACCCAGCGCTTCAAGCACATTGGAAGACCCGCAAACCGAAGAGACGCCATAGTTGCCGTGCTTGGCAACCGGATAGCCCGCCCCGGCAACCACAAAGGCCGCCAGGGTGGAGATGTTGAAGCTGTGTTTGCCATCCCCCCCCGTTCCACACAAATCAATGGCATCATCCCGGCCCAGATCAATGGGCAGGCAGTAGTCGAGCAGGGCGTCGCGAAAGCCCTGCAATTCCTGCAAGGCTATGGGGCGCATCAGATACACCGTCATAAATGCGGCCATCTGGGCATCGTTGCACTCGCCATCGGCAATGGCTTTGAGCACTTCGCCGGCCTGTTGGCGGTTGAGGCGGCGGTGGCTGAACAGATCGCTGAGCAGAGTTTTCATAGAGAAGGGTTCAGGCGGCCAGAGCCAGTTTTCGAACTTGAGCGACAAAGTTTTGCAACATAAGAGGGCCCTGGGGTGTGAGCACCGACTCGGGGTGAAACTGCAGCCCGGCAACCGCAAAATGACGGTGTCTCAGCGCCATGATTTGCCCGTTTTCATCCAGCGCACTCACCTGTAGCTCATCCGGAAGACTGCCCGGATCAACGGCCCAACTGTGGTAGCGGCCCGCCATAAAGATTTCATCTACACCCTGGAAAAGAGGCTCTTCCCGGTTCACAATTTGCATGGGCGTGGCTACGCCGTGGTAAACCCTGGAAAGATTGATCAGGCGGGCGCCATAGTGCTCGGCAATGGCCTGCAGGCCCAGACAAACGCCGAGAATCGGAACGCGCCCCGCGCACTGTTCCAGTATGCTCATCAGATCACCGGCCTCTGAGGGTATGCCCGGACCGGGACTGAGCACGATGGCCTGGGCCTGTTGAAGGTCATCCGGACTGCAGGCATCGTTTCTGCGCACCACAAGCTCCGTACCGGGAATTTCTCGAAGCAGGGCCACCAGATTGTAGGTGAAACTGTCGTAATTGTCGATGATCAATATTCGGCTCATGGCGCTACTTGTGCTTGGATTGATGGGTTTGCGGCCAGTTCCAGGGCCTTGCGCAAGGCCCCGAGTTTGTGGTGCACTTCGGCGAGCTCGGCTTCGGGATCAGAGTTGACCACCACGCCCGCTCCGGCCTGATAGTGCAGAAATCCATCGCGGGCCAAAAAGCTGCGTATGGTGATTGCGTGATTCAGGGAGCCGTCCAGTCCGATGATGCCGATGGCTCCGCCGTAAAAGCCCCGCGCATGGGGTTCGTACTCATCGATCAGCTCCAGTGCCCGGTACTTGGGCGCACCGCTGAGGGTTCCCGCGGGAAAGGTGTCTCCAAAGACTTGCAGGGTGTTGGTGTCGGCTTGCAGCCGCGCTTCGACCCGACTGACCAGATGGATGACATGGCTGAAGTACTGCAATTCCTTGTAAGCCGCCACTTTCACGGAATGTCCGTGCCGGCTCAGATCATTGCGCGCCAGATCGACCAGCATGACGTGTTCGGCGTTCTCCTTGGGATCTTCGGCCAGTTGGCGGGCCGCTTCGGCATCGGCCAGATCATCGCCGGAGCGGCGGTAGGTTCCGGCAATAGGATGAATCTGCGCCAGAGAATCCTTGATGACCAACTGGGCTTCGGGGCTGGAGCCAAAGAGGCGGTAGTCGCCAAAGTCAAAGAAGAAGAGGTAGGGCGAAGGGTTAACGGATCTCAGTTTTCTATATACGGCAAATTCATCACCGCGGTAAGCCTGTTTGAAGCGGCGGGAGAGCACCAGTTGAAAGACATCGCCACGCCGGCAATGGGCCTTGGCCTTTTCGATCATCTCCAGAAAGTCCTCGTCAGGCATGTTGGCTTCCTCTGAACCGTGCAGGGCGAAGGGGAACTCCGCATAAACCGGCCTGCGAAGCTGATTCTCGAGTTCATCCATACGCGAGAGCTCCCCAGCGGGTACGTGCTCGAGCAGCGTGAGCGTATCGCGGAAATGGTCAAAGGCAACAACAAATCGAAAGAATCGGTAGTGCAGATCGGGCAGTTCAGCCAGGGACTTGGAATCGTTGAGCGCTATGTTTTCAAAGTGCTGCACGGCTTCAAAGGCCGTGTGCCCGAAAAATCCCGAAAAGCGCCTGACCTTCTCTGGGGCCTGAACATCAAAGGCCCGGCAAAAGTCGCCGAGCTGCTCCGCAAGGGGCCGGGCCCAACCGGCGGCTTCTTCACACTGTTCGAAAGGGGTTTGGATCTGAAGCAAGCCCTGTTCTACTTTAAAAGAGGCAATCGGATCCAGAGCGATGAAGGAGAAGCTGTTGTCGCGGGCGTGGAAGTCAGTGCACTCCAGCAATACAGCGCCAGGATAGCGATCGCGCAATTGCAGGTAGAGCGCTACCGGGGTCAGAGTGTCAGAGGGCAGATTGCGGTAATGCGTGTTCAGCGGAACGCGCAGGCGGCTCAACCGCGATGTGCCGCTGTTGCCTGGGTTGGCTGCTGCCCCGGAGGCTGGGTTGGCAGTTGCCCCGGTAGTTGGCCCCGCCTCTGCGACCATACCTGCCTTTGCCCCGGTCTCTGCCTTCGGCCCCGCTTCTGCGAGCACCTTGCCGGCCTCTGATGGGCGCGGAACAATTTCTTCAGAAAACATAAAATAACTTATGTTATGGTTTATCCTTGTGATGTTTGCAAAGGAACAGATTGGCCCATAAACAAAGCGGCCCGCCGGAGGTCCGGCGAGCCGCTTTGCCTGAGTACTATCCACGCGCGACTACTCCGTTCCCCGGAAATTGACTTCGGAAGAACGCCACCAGTACGTGCGAAGATTGCTCTGCGTTTTCATTGCGCAGTAAACATAAGGTCAAACACAACAAAAGGCAATAGGCCGGGAAAAAAATTATGCCTGCTCCCCTTCAATGTGCTCTAACTCGGAGAAATCGGCCGCCATTTGCTCGAGTTCGGCGCTTTCGTGATTCCAGAAAAAGCATTCCGGGCCGAATTGAGCCCCGTTTTGAAGCATGATCAATTGATCGCCTAGCCCATTGTCGGCCAGCGCAACGGCGCCTTCCGGAAATCCGGGCCAGCTTCGGCGTTCCAGGGTTTCCTCGACCACATCGCCGCTTTCCTGATGGGCTCTCGCCGAGCCGGCCGGGCCTGGAAGAGGATAGAGCTCCCACAGATCCATCTCTGTAGCGATCTCTCCTCCATTGTGTCGCTTCATGGCTGCGGCATAAGATGCCGGGAACCGCGCCCCGAGCTGTCGCTCGGCTTCAAGGATAGGTTGCAGGGTTTTTTCCATAACGGGTATGCTTTTGCTTTAGCGCAAACTAAAGTTAAGTGGATTGCCGCAGGTTCAGTCTTTCATTTACCCACATTGAGCAACAAACAAAAGCCCTTCGACCCGAAAAGTCAAATCTTTTGCTTAAGCCTGACGCTCAGTTTCCCCGTCCAGGGTGCTGTACAGCTCCAGAGAATTGCCGTCCGGGTCGCGGATAGCGGCGTGTACCTGGTTGAGGCGGGTAACCGGCTCGTTGAGTATGCTTCCCCCATACTTGAGGGACAACTCCAGCACCGCATCCAGATCTGCGACGAAAAACCCCAGTTGGTGAGTGGGCCATTCGTCCATCTCCTGATCTTCCTGCAAGGGATAGAGCTTGAACATGATATCGCCGAGCATGCCAAAGTAGGTCGTGATGTCGCCCACGCGCTTCTCGCTAAAGGCAATACCGAAAGCCTCCTGGTAAAAGCCAACCATGGCCTCCAGGCGATACACCCTAATGGCTACACTGCTCAGGACAGCGGACGAAGCCCAGTTCTCTGTGGAAAAATCTCCTTCGGCATCCGGTAGCAAACTCATGCTTGTGAGTGTTGTTTATGGGTCGAAAGGTAGTTCGGCTCCGCTCAAATCGGGTCGGCTCAGCCGAAGTTCCGGTTCGTCGGGCGGCTGGAACGGCCGCTTTGGGACGTAGCGGGGCGCTTGCCCGATCGGGGGCGATTGGACCTCGAGGCGATCTCTGAGGCGAAGTCCTTCTCGGGGGCCATGCGCGTGGTTTTAGCCGCGAAGCCGGGTTTGGCTGCTGCCGGCTTTCGACCCGTCTGAGAACGCCCGCCGCGCGATTGACCGGAACCTCCTCTCTGCTCCGGATCCTTGGGAGGAGCCGGTGCTTTGTAGTCGAAATTGTCGATGTAGAGGCGCTGCAGACCCGAGCCCATGATCTTCTCCAGGGTGCGAATCATCAGATTGTCTTCCGCGCTCACCAGGGTATAGGCATCGCCGGTGCGCTCAGCGCGTCCGGTGCGACCAATGCGGTGGATGTAGGCATCCGCGGTGTCGGGCATGTCGTAGTTGACCACGTGGGAGATGCTGCTTACGTCAATGCCTCTGGCTACAATGTCCGTGGCGACCATGATCTGGTACTGCCCATCCTTGAAGCCGCCGAGCGCTTCCTGGCGCTGGTTTTGAGAGCGGTTGCCGTGCAGCGAAGTCACCTTGTACCCGGCTCGCTCCAGCTTCTGGGCCAGGCGCTTGGCGCGGTGTTTGGTTCGTGTGAAGACCAACACGGAGTTGGTATCGGTTTTCTCGAGCATGGCCAGCAGAAGCTCGGTTTTCAGATGGGGCTCGACGGGGTAGAGCGCATGGCTGACCGTATGGGCTGGCTTGCTGATGCCCACTTCTACCCTCTCTGGTTGAACCAGCATCTGGCGGGCCAGATCTTCGATCTCGCGGGGAAAGGTGGCGGAGAACAACATGTTCTGCCGCTTCTGAGGCAGCATGCGAATGATGCGCTTCACATCGGGCAGGAATCCCATATCGAACATGCGATCGGCCTCGTCGAGGACAAACATCATCATGCCGGAGAAATTGACATGGCCCTGGCCGTGCAGGTCGAGCAGTCGGCCCGGGCAGGCTACAATGATCTCCGTGCCCCGGCGAAGGGCCTGGATCTGGGGCTGAGCGCCTACGCCACCAAAGATGGCCGCACCGCTGAGCTTGGTGCCGGAGGCCAGAATCTCCACCGTTTCGAGGATCTGGAGGGCCAGTTCCCGGGTCGGTGTAAGGATCAGGGCCCTGGTTTGGCGGGTTGCTGAAGGATTCTTCTGCTGGGCATCGAGAATCTGCTGCAACATGGGCAGCACAAAGGCTGCTGTCTTACCCGTTCCGGTTTGGGCGGTGGCGATCAGGTCGCGACCGGCCATGACGGCGGGAATAGCTTGTTTCTGGATGGGGGTCGGCTCTACATAAGAGGCCTTGCGAATGCCGGACATGAGCCGGTCATCCAATTGGAAGTCAGTAAATTGCAAGTAAGGTTGAGTTGAAAACCGGCAGCGATGCATCATCCGCTCATCGGGAGCGGCCACTGTGGGCGTACTTCAGGGAAGGAAGAATAAGCAGACCGGAATGAATAAATGGTTCCGGATAGGGTTCACTGCAAAGGGCAATTCTGCGCTGTAGGAAACTTCCGGCCCGGCAAAGATAACCCAAATTCAGATGCCGCGCAGGAATTGCGGGTTTCCGGGCTCAGGCCAGCAGTCCTGTGGGGCCGGACGGGTCAGGGCTAGCTGGAGTTCAAGGAGGAATTGCTGCCGGGGAATCTCCCTGGCTCCGAGGCTGAGCAGGTGGGAATTGCTCAATTGCACGTCCATTAATTGGAAACCCATTCGACCTAAATGCTGCATAAGCGCGAACAGTGCTGCCTTTGAGGCGTTGGGCCTCAGGCTGAACATGGACTCCCCATAGAACATACTCTGCAGGCTGACCCCATAAATACCACCGGCAAGTTGCCCGTCCTGCCAAACTTCGGCACTGTGGGCATAGCCAAGTTGATGCAATTGCTCATAGGCCTGAATCATATGCTCGTCAATCCAGGTACCCGAATGTTCCTTGCGCGGAGTTTGGGCACAAGCCCAAATGACCCGGCTGAATGCCGCGTTCAAGCTGAACTCAAAACGTCCCTGGCGAAGCAGTTTCTGCATGCTTCTAGAGATGTGTAACTCATTGACGTACAGCACACAACGCGGATCAGGAGACCACCACATTATGGGTTCTCCAGGGCTGTACCAAGGAAAAATTCCATGGCGATAAGCGAGAAGGAGGCGCTCGGGACTCAGATCTCCGCCGTAGGCGAGTAGGCCATCTTCCCTCGCCTGAGATGGAGAAGGAAAATGCAGACGGCTGCTCAGCCGGGTGAGGTGCATGTCAAAATGGCCAAAAAGGGGCGCAGTGTCATGCGCTCACTCCAAAGTGGCGTTGATGCCCCGGTCGATCAATCCTCGTCGCATTGGGTTCAGATCGCGGGCAACACCCTGCCGTACGGCGTATTTGCCGTGGTAGTGGATGATATAAGCACTTTGCTCAGCCTGCTCCATAGTGTGACTGCAAATCTTTACCAGGGACTCGATTACCCAGTCAAATGTATTGAAGTCGTCATTGTGCACAACCAGACGCACTCCGGTTTCATCAATGACCTCAACATCAGTCTGCAGATCCTCAAGGATGCCGGGATTTTCCTGCATCGAAAACAGCATTGGATAGGATTTAGACAACATACGTCAGCTAAAGTTACTCAAAGCCTTTGAATTTCAAAGCTTATTACTGTTAAAGAAAAGCTCATCACTAACTATCTTTAACCTATGGCATCAGCTCAGGCGCTCAGCGCGCAAATGGATAGCACGCTATCCGCCCCAAAACGCTCCCCCGAAAGAGATCAGGCTGTTCAGCGCGCCATGGCGCTCATGAACAATTCCTTCAAGTTTCAGGCCTATTTGTTCGCAAAACTTCCCATTGCCTGGATTGCAGGAATGCGCATAAAGAGTCTCAATGAGCGCGAATGCCAGGCTACCATGCCCTACCGCTGGCTTTCACAAAACCCCTTTAAGTCTATATATTTTGCCACTCAGGCTATGGCGGCGGAGCTGAGTACCGGTGCCCTGGCCATTCTGGCCACATCGGGTTGCAAGCCGGGGGTAGCCATGTTGATTGTGGGCATGGAGGCCACTTATGGCAAGAAAGCCACCGGCCTCGTGACCTTTACCTGTACCGAAGGGCAAAGACTCTTTGATGCCGTTGATCGGGCCATTGTGAGTGGCGAAGGGCAGCAGGTCAGGGTTGAAACCGTAGGTCGAATGGCGGACGGAACAGAGGTCAGCCGCTTTCAGTTTACCTGGTCGTTCAAGCAGAGAAAAGATTAGTCTTCCTATGTTCAAGTTTTGCAGTGGATACCTGCCTGTTGTACTGGGATTGTTGTTCACGACTTCCTGCACTTCTTCGGGTGATCAGTCCGACCGACTGACTAATCAGTCGGCTGAAGAGATCACGGAACAACCGAGCGTGGAACACCTCAGATCCACTTTGCCTGAAGCATCTAAAGAAATCCGGGCACAATGTCTGATTATACGCAGCCTGGCTCTGGGCGACATGCCGGTTCGCTGTTATCTGATCAATATCTGCCCCGAGGAGGTTGGGGATATGCACAGCGCCATCAACATCGCCCTGCCCGGTGAGGCTTCAGTCACCGCCTACTTTGACACGCTGATGTCCTTTGACAATGAGCAGCTCGCCAGGCGTTACGCCGAGCTGGAAGGCATCTACGATGTGTACTTTGAGCCTATTCCATAACAGCGGGCCGGAAACTCAGATGCCCAGCATATCGGTTGGGTTGTTGCAGAGGATGGCCCGCCTGCCTTTGACCACTATAGGCGCCTTGATCAATTCGGGATTTCGGATCAAGACATTCAGCCAGCCTTCATCATCGAGATCCTTTCCCCGGATGTTCTCCTGATAGAAGGGATGGGCTCTATTGAGCAGGTCTTTAGGTCGCATGTCCAGCATCTCCAGCAATTGCCGCCACATCGTTGAGGTCAGTGGGGTCTTGAGATATTCTACCTCATTGACATGCCGGGTGATGGTTCTGGCATAGGCCAGCACTTTCTTGGCTTTGCTGGAATTGCGATCATAATATACGAGTAACTCGTTGTCCTGTGTTTTCATAGAATTCGGACTTGTTTTCTCCTCATGGCACCCTGCCCGGGATCAATAGCGGCTCTTGAGCAAATTATTGAGGTTGTGTTTCATATCACTGATCCGGCGATTGCGGTCAAAGTAAAAAATAATTTTCAATTCACATGGGTCGGAATGAGCGCAGGAACCAAAACATGGAGAAGTATACCTTTCGCCAGAGTTCAATGAGCCTTCATAATCAAAAAAGGCCGCCCGATGGGCGACCTCTAAAAAAACTATGAGAAACAGGATCAGACGAACTCAGCCAACTCCTTGCCGGCTTTGAATTTGACCAATTTCTTAGCCTTGATCTTGATGGCCTCTCCGGTCTGTGGGTTGCGACCCGTGCGGGCAGCGCGCTTGGTGATGGAGAAGGTTCCAAATCCAACCAGGGTTACTTTGTCTCCTTTCTTGAGGGTTTTGCGGATAGCGGTCAACATACCGTTGAGGGCTTCGGTTGCCTGAGTCTTGGTGATGCCGGCGTCGCCTGCCATCTGTTCGATCAGATCTCCTTTGTTCATGATTGCAAGTTTTGGTTCGTGAATCGAGCGCTAGTGATGCTCTAAAGCCCGAAACTAAAGGCTTTCAGCGTGTTGATATTGATGCCCTGCTTTAAAAATGGCCCAAAAACCAGCACTTATGCACACTTTTAGTCATTTTAATGTATAAATGACTGATTATGATGCATTTAAGAATATAGCTAATTTCGGCGACGGTTGAAAATTATCGGAGCTAATCTGCCTAAAAAGCCTTGAATAACGGGGACTTCAGCTTGCACAAACTGCGAAAGCCCTTTATTCTAAGGGCTTTTACGTCGTGAATCGGCGCAAATTCGCAACCTGCAAGGCTTCAAGACGTATCTTTATTCACGATGAAACGCTTGATATTGATTCTCTCGATTGCCTCCCTGTTCAGCATGCCCGCCTGTCAGCGATCCGCCTGTCCGGCCTATGATGGACTTTCTGCTGAAATGAACGGTGCGCCTAAGGCAAAGAGCAAGGCGCCCAAAGGCAAGACCGGTTTGTACGGCGGAAAGAAGCAGCCGAGATAGCAGGAACCAAGACTGCGGAAAGAAGCAGCCGAAGTAGCAGGAACCAAGACTTTGACCAAGTAGTCCTGTTGATCGGGCTCACAAGCCCTTCCACCATCAACTGATTCGGCTCCAGTCTCCTTTTAGGCGCTTTTGTCTCACCAAGTGATTGGCCAATGCCGCATGAGAGGGCTGGCGAAGTTCCGGATCCCTTTCCACCAAATCCATAGCAGCTTTACGGGCCTCTTCCAGGATGTCCCGGTCGTGCACTAAATCGGCGATCTTGAGATCTTCAAGACCACTTTGCCGGGTTCCGGCCAGATCCCCGGGTCCGCGCAACCTCATGTCCACTTCGGAGATATAGAATCCATCCGTGCTCTCGCACATGGTCTTTACTCTGACCCTGGCATCATTGCTGAGTTTTTCGGCAGTCATCAAGATGCAGTAGGACTGATCGGCGCCGCGTCCTACCCTCCCTCGCAACTGATGCAATTGCGCCAGACCGAATCGCTCTGCGCTCTCAATGACCATCACCGAAGCATTAGGGACGTTTACCCCCACCTCAATCACGGTGGTCGCCACCATGATCCTGGTCTTTCCGCCGACGAATTGCCGCATCTCAAAGTCCTTGTCAGCGGGCTTTTGACGGCCGTGCACTATGCTCACCCTGTACTCGGGAAAGGCTCTCAGAACGCTCTCATAGCCGTCCATTAAATCCTTGTAGTCCATCGTTTCGCTCTCCTCAATAAGGGGATAGACGACATAGACCTGACGGCCCGCTTCGAGTTCCTTGCGCAGAAAACCGAAGACCGCCAGGCGCTGTGAGTCCTTTCTGTGCACGGTTTGAATGGGTTTTCGCCCCGGAGGTAGCTCATCGATCACCGAAGTATCGAGGTCACCGTACAGGGTCATAGCCAGGGTGCGCGGTATGGGGGTGGCCGTCATCACCAGCACGTGGGGAGGGGTGGTATTCTTGGCCCAGAGCCTGGCCCGCTGTGCCACACCAAAACGGTGCTGCTCATCGATGACCACCAAGCCCAGATTGTCGAAGACAACCTTGTCCTCAATCAGGGCATGGGTGCCGATCAGCATATGAACATAGCCCTCCTTGAGCGCGCTCAACACGTCCTTGCGGGCCTTGCCCTTGACCGAACCCGTCAGCAGGGCCGGCGTGATGCCCAGCCCTTCTACCAGTTCTGTGATGGAATGCATGTGCTGCTGAGCCAGGATCTCCGTGGGCGCCATCAGCGCTGCCTGGTAGTCGTTGTCCAGCGCCATGAGCATAGCCATCAGCGCCACTATGGTCTTACCGCTGCCCACATCGCCCTGGAGAAGGCGGTTCATCTGCACCCCGCTGCGGGTGTCGCGGCGGATCTCGCGGAGCACTCTTTTCTGAGCCCCGGTTAGATCAAAATTTAATTTATCATGAAAAAATTTATCAAAAACTCCGTCGATGCGCTCAAAGACATAACCCATGTTGCAGCGGTCGTTGGCGGATTTAGTCAACAACAAACCGAGTTGTATGAATAAAAATTCCTCAAATTTCAAACGTCGGCGGGCCGCCTGCAAGGCGTGTTCGTCCGGCGGACAGTGTATATCGCGCAGGGCCCGCTCGCGGCCGATGAGCCTGAACTGTTGCCGTATATCTCCCGGCAGCACTTCGCCCAGATCCAGAGGACTCAGTTCGCTGAGCAACTGTTGAATGAGCCTTTCCAGGCCACGGCTGTCCAAACCGCGGGCCTTTAGTTTTTCGGTGGAAGGGTAAACCGCTTGCATACGCAAGGCATCGGCGAAAGCCCCTTCGCCCAGTTCCATCTCGGGATGGGGCAGCGAAAAGCGCCCCTTGAAGGGCTGAGGCTTGCCAAAGACCGTATAGACCGCTTCGCGTTTCAGGTAGCGCTCCATGTAGGAGACGCCCTTGAACCAGACCAGTTGAATGGAGCCGCTGTCGTCCTGCAATTGAGCGACCATGCGGCGCGAGCGGGGCGGACCGGTCACCGAGAAGCCCTTGAGCACGCCCCGCAACTGCACGGCGGGCATCTCGGCGCTGATCTCGCTGATGCGGATGATCTGCGTTCGGTCCACATAGCGGAAAGGCATGTGGAAGAGCAGATCGACGTAGCGGTGCAGGCCCAATTCGGCCGCCAGCAACTCGGCCTTGGCCGGTCCCACTCCTTTCAAATAGACCAGGGATGTGCTGAGTTTGTCCAAAAAACTAATTTGCAAAAATGGATCTCCTGCCGGAGCAGAAAATCAGGGCGAACTTTGCGGGAGCATTATACGCCCGCAGCAGATCATACAATCGGCGGCAGGCTTTCAAACTTCGGGCTGTTGTCAAAAACAGCAGTCCGCCAAAAATAACCGGAGCCGCGCACTTTGGCCCATCCCTTTCGCGGCGACTTATCCATAAGACTCATGACCGTCAAACGATCCTGGCTAATCAACGGCGCTTTTGTCGCCGGCTTGGCCCTGTTTTACTTTGGAGGGGGATTCAACTGGATGCAGGGGCGCTTGCTGGGCTTCATTGCCGGGCAACCCCGCATTGAAGAAAGTCCTATAAACACCATGGCCGCAGAGGACTGGAACTGGGATCTGCGCAGCCTGGACGGCGAGTTTGTCGCCTTGTCGGAGTTTGCCGGCAAACCTCTGCTGCTCAACCGATGGGCTACCTGGTGTGGACCCTGCATCGCCGAAATGCCCTTCCTCCAAAATCTGCACGAGCAATATGGAGATCGTATTTCACTGGCGCTGGTGAGCAATGAAGAGCCCGAAACGCTGAAGAAATGGCTGGATGCCAAAGGTTATACCATGCCCGTTTACCGGCCCGTCGGGCAGGCTCCGGAGTTGTTTAAGTCTCGCAGCATTCCGATCACCTGGCTCATTTCACCTCAAGGAGAGATGCTGGCCCGCCATACCGGAGCTGCGCGCTGGGACGGAGAGGATGTTCAGCGGGCCATTGATGGCATGCTTTCGGCCGAAGGGAATCCTTGAAGCCCGCGATCCCAGTCCTTCCAAACCGGCTCATAGCCCGCGCGGCGAATCACTTCGGCTACCTCTGCGGGACTGCGTTCGTCGCTGATCTCAAATTGCTCTAACGATTCTGGTTCGCAGGCATAACCGCCGGGATTGGTGCGGGAGCCCGCGCTGAAGGTGGTCACCCCAAGGGGAATGACGTGGTTGCGAAAATGCTCGCTCTCGCGAGTGGAAATCGACAGTTCCAGATCGGGATCTAACAGACGGTATGCGCAAATCAACTGCACGAGTTCACGGTCGCTCATCACCGAAACCGGTTGAAGACCTCCGGCATGGGGTCTCAGCCTGGGAAAAGACAGACTGAAGCGAGTGCGCCAGAACTTTCGGCTCAGATAATGGAGATGAAGCGCGCAGAAAAAGCTGTCGCTGCGCCAATCTTCCAGTCCAATCAGTACACCCAAACCGATCTTGTGCACTCCGGCCTGACCCAGTCGCTCCGGAGTTTGCAGGCGGTACTCAAAATTGGACTTGCGCCCTTTAGGGTGATGTAATTTATACGTTTCTCTTCTATAGCTTTCCTGGTAGACCAGCACGCTGTGCAGACCTAATTGGCTGAGCTCGCGGTAGTCTTGCTCCGAGAGCGGCTGAACTTCGAGACTCAACTGGCTGAAATGCGGGCGCAACAGCGAGAAGGCCTCGCGGAAGTAGTCCATGCCCACTGTCTGGTTGGCCTCTCCGGTTACGATGAGCACATGCTCATAGCCCATGGTCTTGAGCACCTCCACTTCGCGCAAAATTTCACCGGCTTTCAGGGTCTTTCGCTCCAGCTTGTTGTCCATGCTGAAGCCGCAATAAGTACATATATTTTGACATTCATTGCTTAAGTAGAGCGGAGCGTACAACTGAATGACCCGGCCAAAGCGTTGAAGTGTGCTTTCGTGCGAAAGGCGGGCCATGCGCTCCAGATAGGGTGCTGCAGCGGGAGAGATCAGCGCGGCAAAGTCGTCTAAATCGCGCTGCCTGCGCTCGAGTGCGCGCTCTACATCCTGCGAAGTCTTGGCATACACGCTGCGCTGAACGGCATTCCAGTCGTACTGACTGAACAGTCGTTCAAAATTTGAAGGGGCGGCAGCGGGGTGTGATTCAGTGGGCATAAAGCATAAGATTTGCGGTGTTCCTCAACATCAGGGAACCGCATCCAAGAAGGCGGTCATAGGACTGGAAGCCTGCGCCTGAAGGCGCTGCTCAGGCAGGCCTGACTCATAGGCCATTCGACCTGCAATAACCGCAAGCCGGAAGGCATCGGCCATCATCACCGGGTCGGGAGCAATGGCGATGGCGGTATTGACCAGCACCGCATCTGCGCCCATTTCCAGAGCCAGCGCCGCATCGGAGGGCCGTCCAATACCGGCGTCAACGATGACGGGCACACCCGATTGAGCGATGATGATCTCCAAAAACACCCGGGTCTGTAAGCCCTGATTGCTGCCTATCGGCGAGCCGAGGGGCATGACCGCTGCGCAACCCACATCCTCCAATTGCCTGCACAAAACAGGATCCGCATGCACATAGGGCAAGACGATGAAGCCTTCCCGAACCAGCTCTCTGGCCGCTTGCAGGGTCTCCACCGCGTCGGGCATCAGGTAGCGCGGATCGGGGTGAATCTCGAGTTTGAGCCAGGGCGTATCCAGGGCTTCGCGGGCCAGTTGTGCAGCGTAGATCGCTTCTTTGGCATTGCGAACCCCCGATGTGTTGGGCAGTAGATTAAAGGATTTATGCCGGAGATGGGCCATCATGTCGTCGGCCTTTCCAGCCTGAACGGCCTGCAGATCTACCCGGCGCAGCGCTACCGTGACCAGCTCAGTGCCCGAGGCCAGCAAGGCATCTTCCATGACCTGATAGGAAGAGAACTTGCCCGTTCCGGTAAAGAGGCGGGATTCAAATTCCCTTCCGGCGATCCTGAGCGGTTCCATAGCGATAGATTTTGGGGAATTCATTCATCAATTGCTGGATTTCGGTAATCAGCTTGTTCTTGCGGGGACTGCGGCTGATTAGGCTGGACATGGCCACACCATGCACTCCTGCATGCAGAAGATCGCGAACATCGTTGAGCAGAATGCCCCCGATGGCCAGAATGGGAATATGGTCCAGGCCTTTGAGCTTGCATTGAATCATGATGCGGCGATAGCCCTCCAGGCCCAGAACGGGTTCCAGGCGGGCCTTGGTTTCGGTGTAGCGAAAAGGGCCCAGTCCGATGTAGTCAACGCCCTGCTGATAAAGACGCTCGATATCGGCCAGCGTATTGGCCGTTCCTCCGACGAGAAATCCCTCTCCCAACAGATCCCGGGCACGGGCGGGCTCCATGTCTTCACGGCCCAGGTGCACTCCATCGGCATCAACCGCAAGGGCAACATGGGGAAAGTCGTTGATGATCAGGCGGGCGCCGTATGGCTGACAAAGTGCCTTTGCCTGCACGGCCATGTCCATCACTTCGTTCTCGGGCCGGCCCTTGACCCGGAGCTGAACCCAGTCGCAGCCCGATTGGAGGGCTTCTTCCATCAAATCGAGATGAGACTTGCGCTCCAGCTCCTGCGTGATGTAGTGCAGGCGGCTGACCAGAGGCGGTTGTTGGGGGAAGGGGTTCTGTTCCACGTTGGCTGACATTGTTTCAACTAAAGGTGCCGATCAGCGTGGCTGAGCTGCCCAGATAGTCTTCGGTGAAGTTCTTGGCCTGAGTACAGGCGGAAAGCAAGGTGTGACCGCTGGCCAGATTGGACGCTATGGCCGTGGAAAGCACGCAGCCGGAACCGCGCTTGGGCGGCAGACCCGGGCTGCCGGGATTCAGGATATGGGGGCTGTTCTCTGCGGGCTTAAAGAGCAGATCGCGACCGGGGTGTTGACGGTCATGGCCCCCTTTGAGCAGAACGGCACAGCCGAAATCACGGCTCAGTCTGAGGGCACTTTCCTCTTCCTGCTCATTCGGACATAGCCTTCTCATCTCGGGCCGGTTGGGCGTGAACAGGTCAATTCGGTGCAGCAATCGTTCAAAACCTCGAAGGTTGTCCGGGTGAAAATCACCGCCTGCACTGGGGGCGAGTACAGGGTCCCAAACAATGGGTATCCCGGGGAAATGCTGCTCTAACTTGTCCAGGTAGCGCGACAAAAACTCCAGACCGGGGATCAGGCCAATCTTGAGCGCATCGGGTGGGTTTTCATCCAGGAGCCTTTCGAACTGATGCATCAGTTCATCCGGATGGGTCCAGCTCAGGCCTTCAAAGCGGCGCGAGGACTGTACCGTCAGGGCCGTGACCAGACCCATGCTGTGAACTCCGCATCGCTCGGCACTGCGAACATCCGCCATCATGCCCGCTGCTCCGGCGGGATCAAAACCGGAGAGGATCAGGAGGGTTGGGCGATCTGACGGCATGCTTCCTGTAGGCGCTTAAAGTTGCTCAGCGGGTCGGATTCACCGTGCCAGATACTTCCCAAAACGGCTACTCCGTCAAGCCCTAAAGCAGCAACCTTTTCGATGTTGGAGGCGTTGACCCCGCCCAGGGCGTAGACCTTGCAAGGCCTTTCCTCCGGAATATTCCATTGGACAATGCTTCCCTTGAGATCGGGCTTTGAGGGCGAATCAAAGGCCTGGGAGAGGAAGACATAGTACAGTTTTTCGGAGATTTCCAGGGCGGCTTGCGGCGAATGAACCGATGCGCTGACGCGCAGTCCTTCGAGCTCTGCCCGGTCAATGAGGCTGTCTACATCTTCTGCACTGATTCCAGCGCGGTCAGACTCGCGAAAGTGCACCCCGCCTACCCCCAATTCCATTGCACTGGTCAGCGGTCCGTGAAGGGTGATTTTCTTTCGGTAGTCCACGGGGATTTTCTGAATCCATTCGTACATGTCGGAGACGTTCAGTCCGGGCTTGCGCAAATGGTAATACGACAGTCCGGCGTCTAAAAGACGGATGACGTTTTCGTGCTCTCCGGGCACATGGCCCAATGGGGCTATCACTGCTATATTCATCACAAATAGATTTCGGTTCCCTTTTCCACAAATTCTTTGGCCTTTTCCCGCATCCCTTCCTCCAGGGCCTGCTCCTCTTTCAATCCCTGAGCATTGGCGTATTCGCGAACATCCTGGGTGATCTTCATGGAGCAGAAATGCGGTCCGCACATGGAGCAGAAATGCGCCACTTTGGCTCCGTCAGCCGGAAGGGTTTCATCGTGAAACTCCCTGGCGGTCTCGGGATCGAGGGAAAGATTGAATTGATCCTGCCAGCGAAACTCGAAACGCGCTTTGCTCAAGGCGTTGTCGCGAAGATAAGCTCCGGGATGTCCTTTGGCTAAATCGGCGGCGTGGGCCGCGATCTTATAGGTGATCACCCCGTCTTTGACGTCCTTCTTATTGGGCAGTCCGAGGTGCTCTTTGGGCGTGACATAACACAGCATGGCCGTGCCAAACCAGCCGATCATGGCCGCTCCAATTCCGGAGGTGATGTGGTCATAACCCGGCGCGATGTCGGTGGTCAGCGGCCCGAGGGTGTAGAACGGCGCCTCCCCGCAGGTCTCGAGCTGCTTGTCCATGTTCTCCTTGATGAGTTGCATGGGCACGTGACCCGGCCCTTCGATCATGGTTTGAACATCGTGTTTCCAAGCGATTTTGGTCAGCTCACCCAGGGTTTCCAGCTCTGCGAACTGCGCGCGATCGTTGGCATCAGCGAGTGAGCCGGGGCGCAGACCGTCGCCGAGGCTGAAGGAGACATCGTAGGCCTTCATGATCTCGCAGATTTCCTCAAAATGGGTGTAGAGGAAATTCTCTTTGTGGTGGGCCAGGCACCACTTGGCCAGAATGGAGCCGCCACGGCTCACGATTCCGGTCACGCGATCGGCGGTCAGCGGGATGTAGCGCAGCAGCACCCCCGCGTGGATGGTGAAGTAGTCCACCCCCTGCTCGGCCTGCTCGATGAGCGTATCGCGATAGATGGCCCAGGTCAGGTCTTCGGCCTTGCCGTTCACCTTCTCGAGCGCCTGGTAGATGGGCACGGTGCCGATGGGCACAGGGCTGTTGCGGATGATCCACTCCCGCGTCTCGTGTATGTTTTTTCCGGTGGAAAGGTCCATGATGGTATCGGCGCCCCAACGACAAGCCCAGACGGCCTTTTCGACCTCTTCTTCTATGCTCGAGCTGACCGCAGAGTTGCCGATGTTGGCGTTGATCTTGACCAAGAAGTTACGCCCAATGATCATAGGTTCGGCCTCCGGATGGTTAATATTTGACGGAATGATGGCTCTGCCCGCCGCCACTTCGCTGCGCACAAACTCCGCTGTGATTAGCCCTTTGGGCGTGTTGGCTCCGAAATTCTGACCCGGATGCTGCTTTCCGGGGTCCTGCGCCCGGTCCAGGCATTGGTTCTCCCGGATGGCGATGTACTCCATCTCCGGGGTGATGATGCCCTTGCGCGCATAGTGCAGTTGCGTGACGTTTGCGCCGCCCTTCGCCCTTAATGGCTGACGGAAATGCTGAAAACGCAGGTGATTCAGCTCCGGATTGTACAGCCGCTCGCGCCCGTACGCCGAGCTGATCTCGCCGAGTTGCTCGGTGTCTCCGCGCCCGGCGATCCAAGGCTCCCGCAGCCGGGGCAGGCCCTTGAGCACGTCGATCTCCGCTTCCGGGTCAGTGTAGGGACCGCTCGTGTCGTAGACCACCACGGGCGGATTGGGTTCAGTGCGCTCGCTGTTGTGTATCTGCGTGTCGCTCAGCGAAATTTCGCGCATCGCCACCTGTACGTCGCCGCGCGACCCTTCGACGTAGATCTTGCGCGAAGCCGGGAAGGGCTCGCGGGTAATGCTGTGCTCTGTGGGCAGTTTTTCAGTTCTCCTTGCCATAATTCATATAAATCAATGTTCTTTTCTTTTCAGGGGAAGGGGACCGGTGCTTTGGTCAAAAGTCGGGGCTACCCAAGCTCAACCGCCAGCCGTAGCCTGGATCACCATGACCCGATCGGCCGACTTCAACACCTGCTCTTTCCACTGTTTGCGGGGAACAACCTGCTCATTGACAGCAACCGCGACGCCATTGCGCTCATGCAGTTGCATCTCGCGAAGCAACTGTTCCAGCGTCAGGCATTCAGAGGCATAAGCTTTGCCGTTCACCAGCAACTCCATATCGGAAAAATACAAATAAAATCAACGTTCAGTTAACGGAATACCCGGCAACCAGACTATAAAAAGGGGCGAACAGGCAATGGCAATTGGAGCATACGACTTTTCCCTACGCCGGCATCAACCGGATCAGGTCATAAGGGTATACTCTCAGTCCACCGCAGCAGACACCCCTAAAGTCCGAGAGTGAAGATACGATTTTTGGGGGAATGGGGGGAGTGTTCCGGGTGAGGCCTGGATAGATTATGAATGCTACATATTCTAATAAATATTTTTACAGTGCATAAATCTGTATGAAAATTGTCTAATGTAAGGCCAAAAAATATTACTACATTGAGATTTGAACTGGCCTGGTCTTTTAGTTAAAAAATTTTTATGCATAAAGTATTACTCTGCCTTGGTTTAGCCAGCACAATGATGCTCGGCTTGAACGCTCAGGTCTGTGATCCCACTCTTGCTCCAACGGGGTTGACATCCACCTATACCCCGGGATCGGGGGCCTTGTTGGAATGGGATGCCGTACCGGGCAGCATGGGCATGCAGTTGCGGGTGGATTTGCCATCCGGGTCAGTGCTGGTTAAGCGTACCGGGGGCTTTGAGCTGGACCAGTTTCACGTTCCTGAAGGGGTCCTGAGCTTGGGTGTTTATACCTGGTATGTACAAGCTGCATGCAGCAATATACCGCCGTATAATACAACGCCGATTTCTATGCCCAATAGTTTTACGGTGGGCAGTGCCACTACCTGTCCGGCCACTGTGACGGATATAGATGGCAATGTTTACAACACCGTTGAGATCAATGACCAGTGTTGGATGAAAGAAAACCTGAAGGTTGAACACTACCGCAATGGGGATCCTATTCCAACGGGCTTAAGCGATATAGCTTGGTCTCAGACCTACCTCGATTCCCTGGGGGCCTTTGCCGTTTACAACAATGTAGCTTCCAACAAGGCCATCTACGGATTGCTTTACAACTGGTACGCGGCGGTTGACGACCGTGGTCTATGCCCGGCAGGCTGGCGTGCAGGCAAGGATTCAGAGTGGACGGATATGAGGAACTTTCTGGGTGGTCGTCTCGAAGCTGGAGGAAAGTTGAAAGCTACGGGAACCTTGAGTTCAGCAACAGGCTACTGGCACGCTCCCAACCACGACGCTAGCAACAGCAGCGGCTTTTCAGCTCTTCCCGGGGGGTACCGCGAAGATGGCGGCAATTACGCCTTCAAAGGTTATAAGGCCTATATGTGGAGTTCGGGGCAATTCTTTGGGGCACAAGGTTGGTATCGGGCTTTGTTCTACAACAGCGGCTTTGCAGACCGCGACTACCTGCAAAAAGAACACGGTTTATCAGTTCGCTGTATTCAGAATTGATGACAAAGGTGTCTGCTGGAGTTCCAGCGAGGAGTCGTTGAGCAAAGCCTGGTACCGGTCCCATGCCTCACTCTGTCAGTTTCCAGGCGGGCTGAATACATCAAATACATTAAATGATAATTCTATATAAATAAAGTTGGAGTAATCTGCAGACTCTCCGTTGGCAGCGAGCTGGCGGTTGTGCACATATTCTCCAATGGTATAGTATGTATATCCTAAATTAGCATCAATAAATTTGACGGGTTTAAATCGAACTCGCGAATCCAGACCATGACCGAGAAAAGTGCCGCTGTTCCCGCTCGGGTCTCTGTTGAATGAATCACCTGCCAGCAAGTTGTTAAAGCGATCGGTTTCGCTAGCCAGCCAGTAAAAACTATAGCCTCCATCGACCTTTACACCTTTAACGGGCTCAAATTCTACCCGCAGTTTAGGCGTTACAATGTTCTCCGGAATGATGTAGTCGTCAGATGACCAGGGGCGCCCGAAGCCGAAAAACCTTTCGAACCGGTTGTTTAACTCATCATCCGGGTCTTTATCTCCGCTGACATAGCCATAGAACAGGCTTACTCTGGGCTTCCATGAACTCCGCGTAACCGTGTAGCCCAGTTCTGCCGTGATGGCATAAGCGCTATGGATCTGATCACCCTCCTTTCCAAACTGATAGGTTCCACTTACATCGTAGTTTAAGCCTGTGTTGCTCACATATCCATAAAGTCGCAATCCGGGGGAATGGATTTGTCGGTATCGCCCATTGTTTAACTTACTGGGCTCCTGTCTTAACGCTAGATAGTAAGGCTCTATGGTAACAATCCGCGAAAACTGTCGATGGTGACCAATAAGGGCCCAGAAATAGCGGTCGCGTTCCGCCTCATCAAACTGATCAATGATTCGCTCAATCGGTTTAAGCGCCAGAACGTCTACTTGCCAGTCGTTCTTGTCTTGTCCGACAGTGGCCCGCAAGCCCACAAAGTTGTTGGTGGTGTTTCGCCACTGATTCAAGCCAATCAGCCTCCGGTCTGCAAACTCAAAGGCCATTCGCCCTCCCCGGATGTAAACAGGGCGTTTGTTCCCCAGTTTGTCGTCATTCAACAAGCGGTCAGAAAACAACTCAGCATAACCTTGAATCATCTCAAAGCGATTGACATCCCGGTTGTCCAGGGGATAGTTTCCGTTTACGCGAGTTGCGTCTTCAAACTCAACCACCATCCTCAGCGGATCGAAGATTTCCTTTACACCCAAGTATGCCCTGCCTCTCAACAGAAAAGGGAAATCGCTGCTGAAGCTTTCCGGTCTGCGTATATCATTGTTCCGATATTCAAAGCGCACCCGGTAATCTAAACCAGCCGTAAGCCAATCCACTTTGGCGAAGGCGGGAATTCCTGTTTTGCTTAAATCCCTGGTATAGTTCGGGGGATCTGCTTCCCGCCTGGTGCTATAGGAACCCGCTTCAACATAATAGCTATTTCTGGATGGGATGACTTCATTTTTATGCATGGGCAGTGTATCCGTTAAGAATTGAGCGGAAAGGGGGCTGCTCGCAACTGCCAACAGCAGAACCCATCCCCCCAGCACTAAATGAGAGTACCGCATACCCAGGCATTTGCTGGTGATACCCTCAATAATGCCCATGCCTCCATGTGAATGTCGCACAAAAATCATGTTGTTCCCATTTCGACTCAAACTTGCTTAGTCAAAGTTAGGTAACTCTATCGGATTAATAGAGTATTGCCTCTGATTCTTTTAAAATCTTAATTCTTCCCCTTTATCTTTTGATTAATCACCCAGCAAAATTGAGGCTGGTCCCATGTAGAGATCTGCGATAAAAGTCACATAACAACCATGTTTTCAAGCCTTTACATTCCAGTAAACACAACGATTACTACTTCTCTTAAGCCAAATGTCATCTCCAATACCTGAATTATATAGCGCCCCTAAAAAACCATTCACCCCTTCACAGCGACCATCAGCACGGTCAATGCAACCGAACTCTCAATCATACTATACGGTATGGAAGCTAGCTGCCACTTTTGCTTCAACCAAACATCATGCTTTATGAAAACTCTACAAATTCTCAGTCTTTTTTCAGCTTGCTTGTTCAGTCTCTCTGTCTTTTCGCAAACACCAGGACCGGTAACGGTCCCGCCAAATTCCTATGCTTTCTACTTCACCGGAGCACCTCAACTGGGGCTCTTCTTCAACAGCACAGACAACCGATATGAGTTTAGAGATGCCGCCGGATTAGCTCAGTTCTGGCTCAACCCCAACAACGGTACGGGTTACTTCTCCAGCAAACTTGGTATTGGAACTACTACTCCCGCTGTGCGTCTGGAAGTTCGCGGTGCAAGCCGCTTTGGGGCCGTGGCCAACTATGGGGAGTTTACTCCGACGGGAGACCTGAAATTCATTGGCACATCGGACTACCTGGTTGGCAACAACAGATATGCTTTTCGCGCGGAGTCCAATGAGAACTACGGGCTCTTTTTCAACAGCAGCAATCTGGAATACGAATTCCGCAATGGTTCAGCCAATCGTGTCTTCGGTGTTAAAGCCAATACCGGCGATCTCTTCGCAAGTGGAGCCATTCAATTGGGAAACACCAGCACTTCAACAGCCGGCACTATCCGATGGAATGGGACGGACTTTCAGGGCAACACCGGTGGTGTATGGCGGTCACTGACCAGCGCCGGCGCAACTGGATGGTCGGTATCCGCCACCGAAGTAGTGACGACCAATCTTGACCACAATGTCGGCATCGGAACGATATCCCCAACAGCGAAGCTCGATGTGGTCACTCCTTCTACTAGTCTCATGTCTGCTGTTAACGGTGTCGTCGGATACTCAGGCACATCAGATATTCCCGCAATAAGGGGCTATTCCATTACTGCGCCCGGATGGGGCATTGGCTCAAGATTCACAGGAGGCTATATGGGTATACGTTCAGAAGCACTTGCCAGCACCTATACCGGTACCGCCTATGGCATTTACGCAACGGCCGAAGGCTCTGCAGGTACACGAATTGGGGTCTATGGATCAGCAGGCGGAATCGGAGCTGATAACTGGGGAGGTTACTTTTTAGGCAAATCGTACATGCATGAGTTGCGGATCGGGTCTACTCAAGGCGCAGCCGGATACCTCCTATCGGTAGACGGCAAGATCATGTGTGAGGAATTGCGCGTACAAAACAACACCCTTTGGCCTGACTTCGTGTTTGAAGAAGACTATGAACTGCCGAGTCTTCAGGACGTAAAGAAACACGTCAATACTTACGGTCACCTTCCGGGAATGCCTTCTGCGGAGCAGGTATGTGAAGAGGGATTCAGTGTTGGGGATGTACAAGTAAAACTTCTGCAAAAGGTGGAAGAGCTGACGCTCTATGTGCTGCAGCAGGAAGAAGAACTCGCGGCGATGCGCGCCCTTCTGGAAGAATCAGCTACTCGATAGCATTGAATAGGGAACCTATTTTCAACCTAACAAACGATGCCATGAGTACGCAAAACTTCCCCCGAAACAAACCGTTGATCAGTATAACACATAACATACTGTATGTTATTGTATTTCTGTTCACAAACACTACCCTAGCTGCACAACATTCCACTCAAGCTGTGCATAACGCAACCCATCAATCCGATGAATACATCTTCTGGAATGAGAATATGTTGCGAATTGCACAACAAGGCACTCAGCCGGATTGGGTGGACTTTTTACCAGAGGCTACTTTGCAACCACACACGCTATTCGTCGATCACGCCATAGCCTTTGGGCTGGGAACCAATGATGCAATGCATTTGGTGAGAACCGAAGATGATGTAATAGAGCATAAACACTACCTGTTCCAGCAGTATCACAAGGGCTATGAAGTCTATGGCGCTCAGTATCGGGTCCATACCAATGAGGTACAAAGGGTTTACTCCGCAAATGGAACCATCATTCGGAACCTGAATAATCAAGCCGTGCCATCACTCTCTGAAGGGCAAGCTCTTGCAGCCGCGATGAAGGCCCACGGAGCTCCGGTCTACCGCTGGCAGATTGTGAAACAGAAAAGCGCTGAAGAGCAAGACAACATCAACTATGTTTATGACGCAGGCCAGGAAATGCGAGATGCCTTTCCTCACGGAGACCTGGTGTGGGTACATCCTGTACAAGCCAATCGCGATCCGCGCGGATACCAACTGGCATGGAGATTTGATCTCTATGTACCGGGAGGCGTTGAAGATATGCGTCTGTTCATCGATGCCATGACCGGAGAGGTCATAAAGTCTGTGCCCCTATCACATTCTTGCTTCGTCGGTAATGGAAACACCACATGGCATGGCTTTCGCTTCATCAATACCTCGGCTTCTCTGTTCGCTGGTTACTTCCTGAGGGATGAGTGCAATGTATCAGCCACTGGAATAGTACACACCAAAAACAGGAATTTGACTTTTACTGCTTCTGAATACTTTGACGACGACAACAATTGGAATGATGGCGGTACAATTTCGACCGTAAAACAAGTCGGAATCTCTACGCAATGGGCCGGCAAAGCCACCTTGAATTACTTCTATGGTGTTCACAACAGAAGAGGACATACTGGCCAGGCTGGCATGGGTACAGGTCTTGACCTCTCAGAATTCCACAACAACGTCATCATTGGTGGCACCCGCAACAATGCCTGCTATTGCGGGGGTAATTTCGTATTCGGTCCCGGGGATAGCGATGCCCTCTCCACAGATGACTGGAATACTCTGGACATCGTAGCCCATGAAGTAACGCATGGTGTTATCAGTTATTCCTCTGATTTGGAGTACTCCTACGAATCAGGCGCCCTGAATGAATCCTTTGCCGACATCTTTGGAGTTGCGGTAGAACAATGGATGGACGGCAGCTATGACTACGGCACCTGGGCCATGGGCGAAGACAGAGGGCCTGCCATCAGAGATATCTCCGATCCAAACGTGCACAATCATCCGGATACCTATTTGGGCTTCTATTGGTATTTCGGTGCATTCGACAATGGTGGGGTACACACCAATTCAGGTGTAATGAACCATTGGTTTTATCTGCTCAGCCAAGGTGGTTCCGGATCGAACAACAATGGTACCGACTACGAAGTACAAGGCATTGGCATTGAAAAGGCTCGTGCTATCGCCTACCGCAACATGACGGTGTACATGACGGTGCATTCCCAGTACCTCGATGCGCGGGAAGGTGCCATCAGAGCTGCCAACGATCTGTATGGTTCGTGTTCGGAGGAAGCATTAGCCACCGCAGAAGCCTGGCGCGCTGTTGGAGTAGGGCCGCTACATCCTCTCTATTGGAGGCAGATCTGTGCTGACATTACCACTTCACTTTTTGGATCGGCTTATATAGGAATTGAGAGTGTTACAGCGGGCGGTTTCTGCACGACAACCGTCAATCCCTCCAGCTACAACACGTTTTTCCGGGCGGGAAAGTATGTAGATCTGAAAACCGGATTCACCGCGTTAGCAGGATCGAATTTCACCGCTCAAATTTCAGACTGCGCTGTGGCATACTACCGCGAACCAAATCCGGCCTACACAGAGCCGCAGGGTGAGATCAACGACCCATTGGCTTCTATTGGCCAGGTATCACAACTGAGCCTATACCCCAACCCTGCCACGAGTTCAACACTGCTTGAACTCACGGGTGCTGAAGAAAGCCCCTACCAGGTCAGTCTTTTCGATCTGACCGGGCGCAGACATTGGATGGAAAACAGCCAGACAGCAAGCGGCAATGTCCTGCAACACAGCATACCACTGGGAGGTGTTCCGGCGGGCATTTACGTAGTACAACTAGAACAAAATGGTCATATGTACAGCGAGCGACTCGTTGTGCTGGACCAATAAGCATGCAGGATCTCCACCTCCTTACCAATGCAACAAAGAGTGGCCTGAAAATCGAGGCAATTGACCTGGAACGTGCTTCGTCTCCCGATTTTGCGAAGTTCCACTAACTTACTCGCATGTTTCGCTGGCCTATAATAGTTGCATTTGTTTTCAGCACTATAGCCGGTTTGGCCCAGCCAGACCGGCTATGGTCTGTTGAGGAAGCATGGCCAACACCAAGGCGAATTTCCGCCATACCAGACGAGGATCTCACCGCAACAGCTCTGCACCGGGATCGGCTCGGATACCTTTGGGTAGGCAGCACCAATGGCCTTTACCGTTTTGACGGGCTAAGGATGGAATCCATGCTGACACCAGCAAGGTTGAAGGATTTCAGTTATGGCAGCCACATCTCGCATATCGCAGAAGATCATTTGGGACAACTCTGGATAGGAACCTGGTCAGGACTCCTCCGCTTTGATCAGCAAAGCGGCAATTTTCATGGGCTCGAATACGGGCAGGTCACTGCACTGTTCGCTGATACTATTCGCGGCACCATTATCTGTGGTATGGTCGAAAGGCTGCTGTACTACCCACACCCGCTCGAAGAACCCCGCTTCTTCCAACCGCCAAAACCAGACTGGACAATAAGTGGTGCTCCTGATTTAGCTATACGAGAAATTTTGATCGATCAGCGCGAAGAGAACGCCTATTGGCTCGCAACCAATCACGGGCTATGCCTTTTCAACTATGAGAATGAATCTTATATGTGGCAAGGCCCTGAACCCAAAGCGAGCTTTGCCTCCGCCGCGCTGGATGCTCGGGGCAACTTGCACCTCGGCACCTGGACAAAGGGAATCTACCGCTACGACCCTGTGGAGGACATATGGGCGCAGGATCCATTAGACCCTTCAATATCTCTCCCCTCAGGATATGGTCTGGAAGTCACGGATGTTCAACGAATACCCGAGCTGGGCTTGGTTGCCGCATCGGGAACAACGGGCATCTTACATCTCAGCGAGAAGGGCCTATGGCGCTCTGTATCACAACCGGGTTTGGGCAGACTATCCTCTCCCCGCTTTCTGCACTTTGACCGACAACATATTTTATGGACGGCCTGGCAAAGAGGGGGAATCAGCAAGATCGATCCAAGAACGGATTGGATTAGTTATCGCGATGTTCCGCTTCTGGCATCCCGCGACTGGGGTTGGGTCTCAGCTTTTCTGGAGGATACTTACAGGGACGAGTTTCTTATAGGCACTTTTTCTCTAGACGGTCTTCAAATATACAATCGTGGAGATTTCAACCACGCGAAAGTCATATTGCCCGCTGAAACCTTTTTGAAAAGCAGCGAAGGGCGCTTCGAAATAGTGGAGTTGCACAAGGATCAACAAGGGCGGGTGTGGGTCCTTTCCAAGTCGGGGACTTTCATCCGGCAGGGCGATGAACTGCTGCCCTTCGCCCAGGTCCTGAACCTGCCCGTTCATCTTCAGCAACACGAGTTCCGCTCCTTTTTGCAGGATTCCCGGGGCAGAATCTGGCTGGGCAGCAAATCTGCCGGGGTGTTTTGTTTAGAGGAAGGAAGCGGGCAGGTTCGTCATTTCCGACATGATGCCCAGGATCCTTCGAGCCTGCCCAGCGATATGTGCTGGCGTCAGATGGCCGAAGATGCGGAGGGCAATGTCTGGATTCCCACGATGAAAGGTCCGGCTTATGTTGATCCGGATGCTGTGTTGCACAGAGTACCGCTGCCGGGTTACTATGCCCAGTCCGGCGCCTTTGCAATGTTGGCTGGCCAGGATGGATCCATGTGGATCAGCAGCGCAGGTGCGGGATTGCACAGATATAAGCAGGGGGAATGGACGCACTGGGGCACGGAAGAAGGCCTGCCCGACAACCGGGTTTTGCGCATGCGCTTTGACTCTCGTCAGCAGATCTGGATGACCACGGAAAATGGGGTGGTGCTGATGAACCCTTCCACCGAACAATTCCGCATCATTGACGAAAGAGACGGGATCTATGGGGGCGAAATTGGGGACAGTCCGCTTTTCATTGACCAAAACGACCGCGTCTTTCTCGGTGCTGGAAAGGGCTTTTTTCACTGGCATATTGACGCGCTTCCCGAACGCGCCGCAGCCATTGCGCTGGAGCTAAGCCATGTGGAAGTTATGGGCAAGCGATGGGAGGATCCTGTTGACTCGAAAGCAGGACTGAAGCTGAGTTGGAAGGAAAACTACTTTTCCCTTCGATTTGCCGGGCTTGAGTTGTCGCGGCCCGAGGACTTGCGTTTCCGATATCGCTTGACCGGTTACGATCCCAATTGGATTACACCGGGCGAGGAACGGGTGGCCTGGTACACCCGGGTCAAACCCGGAAAGTACAGCTTCGAAGTCCAGATGGCCGGCATTGGCGATGCCTTTGGGGAAACGAGCCTTTCGCTTCCCATCATCATTGTTCCGCCTTTTTGGATGTGGTGGTCTTTCCGGATTGGGCTGGCTCTTCTGCTGATAGGCTTACTTGCTTTGGGCATAAGCTTGCGCATGCAGGCGATAAGGCGAAAAGAAGAATGGAAGAAACGCTTGCTGGAGCTGGAGACTGCTGCCCTTCGCTCCCAGATGAATCCACATTTCCTGTTCAACAGTTTAAATTCAATAAGACATTATATTTTAAAACATGATAAATATGAGGCTGCGGACTATCTGACCAAGTTTTCCAAGTTGATCCGCATGATTTTACAAAACTCCAGAAAGAACAGCATTGAACTTCAGGATGAACTGGATGCGCTGCGTCTGTACCTGGAGCTTGAATCCCTGAGACTGGAAGGAAGGTTTGAATATTCTATAAAAGTAGATCAAATGTTGTTGGACAACACAACCTTTCTGCCCCCTCTCATTCTGCAACCCTTTGCAGAGAATGCAATTTGGCACGGATTGATGCCCAAAGAAGGCAAGGGGAAACTCGAGATCACCCTTAGCGTGGAAAATGATGAATTGATCTGCACGATTGAAGATGATGGTATAGGGCGAAAGGCTTCCGCGGCAATGCGCGAAGATTTAGGCGGCCAAAGCCTTGGTTCCTCCATCACCAAAGACCGTCTGGAGATGAGCCCTGTCCTCAAAAAAATGAAAGCCAGTGTGGAGTACTTTGATCTGGTCAATGCAAGCGGTGATCCATCAGGCACCACAGTGAAACTGCGTTTACCTCTAAACAGTGATTTGATACACGCAACATGAGAGCCATAATCATTGATGATGAGCGATCGGCCCGGGAAGCCATGCTGGATCAGTTGAACCGCTGTTGCCCTTCCATTGAAGTGGTAGCTGTATGCGCATCCGGAAAGGAGGGCCTGGAGAAAATCCTGGAGGCTAGCCCGGATCTGATCTTTCTCGACATCGAGATGCCGGGCATGAACGGATTTCAGATGCTTGAACGACTCAGGCCGGTGAAATTCGCCGTGATCTTCACCACGGCTTATGATCACTTCGCCCTAAGGGCTTTTAGGGTCAGTGCCATTGATTACCTCTTAAAGCCCGTGGCCGACCAGGAACTGCTGGAGGCGGTTCAGAAAGTCGGGCTTTCACTGAAAAGCGACTACCGCGAACAGCAACTCGACATCCTGATCAACAACCTGCAAAAACCCGTTCTGGGAACCATCGCTCTGCCTATCCTGGAAGGCTTGATCTTTGAGCAGGTCAACCATATCGTGCATTGTGATTCAGACAACAACTATTCACTCTTTCACTTTTCTGATGGCCATCAGCTTTTGGTCACCCAGACTTTGAAGTCGGTGGAAGTCATGCTCAGCCCGTACAAATTCTTTAGGGTTCACAACCGGCACCTCATCAATATAGCCAAAGTAAAAAAATATGTAAAAGGAACAGGTGGTTACCTGATCATGGAGAACGGCAGCAGTATTCCCGTTTCCAGAAGTCGAAAAGACGAGTTGATGGCCGTTATAGAGCGCTTGTGAGTTTTGGAGCGAAAGCCAGTGCAGTATTCCCCGCTCAATCCTCCCATTCCAAACTGCCCAGGATCTCTCGCAGATCCTGACTGACAAAGCGAATGACCGGTGCCAGGGAATCGGCGTTGGGGCGGGAGCGAAAATTCAGGGTTCCGCGCAGGAAATGCTGCACGGTATCGGTGACAAAGAATTGCAGCGGAGAGGCCGCATCACCCCCAACGGCGTAGAGCAGTCCGTAGGCTCCGTGCTCTGTGGCAATTTCTATCGGCTCGATGTAGTCGGCCTTGCGCGCGTGTTTGAAGGTCAGTCTATAAGCTTCCTCACTGAGCTTGTCCAGTCGCTGATCGGGGCCCAGGGCTTTGTAGGTCAAAAAAACGGTGCCATTCAAGGCGGGAATGTTCAGGTTATAGCCCCAACACGGATGCTCGGTGCTCTCCCCAAAGAATTCGTCCTTGCGCTCAATCTGGTAGTAATCGGGCAGTTCAAATCGAAAGGGACATTGCTCGGATCCAAACTGCTGCATGCCCGAACGCTCGGGGAAATGCACGCGGGGATAGGCTTTGGGGCGGGGAACCGCCGCGGGCTCGCAGGCCTGTAAGCTGAATACTGCCAGGGCCAGCAGGCAGATGGCTATAGGCGGCCAAAGAACTCTAGCTAAGTGTTTCGGCATGAGCTTCGATCTGAGGTATGATGCTGACCTTGACTTTTTCCACTCGATTGCGGGCCACACCCAGAACAGTGAATCGAAAACGGTCGTATCCCAATTCCTGTTGTGCCTCGGGGATGTTTCCCGCCAACTCCAACATCAAACCGGCCAGAGTATCCGAATCGCCGCGCACCGGATCAAAGATGTCCGCGCGCAAATGCAGCACCTTACAGACATCGCCCAACAAGACCTTGCCTTCGAAAACAAAACTGTGATCATCCAGCTTTCGGTGCTCAATGGCCTGTTCGTCAAACTCATCTTCGATCTCCCCGATCACCTCTTCCATGATGTCCTCCAGGGTCACCAGACCCGAAGTACCTCCGTACTCATCCACAACGATGGCCATGTGAATGCGCTTATCCTGAAATTCCTCCAGCAAATCGTCAATCATCTTGGTTTCCGGCACATAATAGGCCTCTCTAATGCGGGAATGCCATTGGAAATCATCGGGCTCGTCCATGTAGGCCAGCAAATCCTTTCCGTAGAAAATGCCGATGATGTTGTCCTTATCCTCGCGAAAGACGGGAATGCGAGAATAGCCGCTCTCCCGCACCACTTGAAGCAATTGGTGGAAGCTCATTCCCTCTTCGATCATGGTCATGTCAACATAGGAAGTCATGATCTGCTTGACGGTGATCTTGCCAAACTTCAGGATGCCTTTCAAAATCCGCACATCCTGCTCGCTGGTGTGCTCATCAACCGCTATGTCTATCGCATTTTCATACTGCTCAAGGCTAAGGGAATCCTTCTGCACCCGGCTGAGTCTGCTCTCCATAAAGCGTGTGGAACGCACCAAAACCGCGCTGAAAGGCGTGAGCAATCGCCTGCTGAACAACAAGGGACCCGCCATGGCTGCGGCAATGCGTATGCTGTTCTGGCTGGAGTACACCTTGGGAACCACTTCGCCAAACAAAACCAGGATGAAGGTCACCCCGATGACGTTGACCATAAAGACCAACCAATCCGGTGACTGGCTCATCAAGCCATTCAGGAGAAACCAACTGACCACAACAATGCCAACATTGATGAAATTGTTGACGATAAGGATGGTGGAGAGCAGATAGGAAGGCTGCTCGAGCAGATTTCTCACCCTGCCCAGGATGTGCGCGCCATACTCCTCCTCCAACTCCTTGAGCTTGGAACGGGTCAGCGAAAAGTAAGCGACTTCCGAGCCGGAAATAGCCGCAGAGCCGATGAGCAACAGAACAATTACCGAAATCGACAGGCCGCTTGACCAGGCCGTGCTGAGCTGTGCTAAGAGAAGTGGGAGCCCCGGGTAAGGGTCTTCCGGGCAGGTGTCCAAGCTCGGATAGTTTAGTTAGACAAAAGAGATCAACCGGAGCCTGAGCCCCACAAGCGCTTCAAAACAATCTGCAAAACTAGCTCCACCGCAAATAGAACCCGGGTTCGGCCCGAAACAATGTTCTACCAAACGGTCTGAACCGATCTGCAAGAGTCCTGCTCTGAAGTGCCCGCGGGGATCAACCCGGTCAAATCCCGAATTTCTCAAGCTAAAATACGAGGAAAAGCCTCAGTGAGATACTCAAAATGGCAAATCATCCTCCAGGGAAGCGCTGTCGGTAACTTCCGAAGACGCAAAGGAAGCCTTTTGACCCGCGGCCACGCCCTCCGAAGAGGACCCCTCCGCTCTGGATGCATAGCCACCCTGACCCTCTGAATCGCCCCGACCATCGAGCATGATCATGTTATCGCCCACAATCTCCGTGATGTAGCGCTTCTGGCCATCTTTGTCTTCATAGGAGCGGGAGCGAATCTTTCCTTCCAGATAGATCCGGCTGCCCTTTTTGAGGTACTTCTCGGCCACTTCGGCCAAACCGCGCCACAAAACGATATTGTGCCATTCAGTCTGATCAACGCGCTGACCGTCCTTGCCCATATAACTCTCACCGGTAGCCAGGGAGAATTTAGCCACGGGAACTTTGCTGCTTTCCAGGTAAACCACCTCGGGATCTTTGCCGAGATTGCCCAGCAGGATCACTTTGTTAATGCCTCTGCTCATAATGCTAAGATTTTGCTGTTGAACAATGCTTCAAAAGTATCAGCCCTGTTCATTCAGGTAGCGTGCAATGATTTTTGGAAAGGGTAATTTACGAATTAAATCCGGTCCCGCGGCTTGCCACTGCTGGTCTTTCAAGAGTTTTCCACCATCCGCAGATTTTTTTTGGACCGGCTCCGCAAGTGCTTCAAGGTGGATAAAACAGGCTTCAATTTGCTGATGGCTCAAGGTTTGACCAAACCACTCGGAGACCGATTTTACGCGCCAGGATTCGGGCTTAAACCAGGACATTTGCCCGGGTTCGGCCAGCAATTCCCCCGATTCAAAGCGATCCTCTTTTTCGATGAGCGGAAACTCGTAAAGTCCCGCCCAGATATCGCCTTCTTCCCGCCGCCTCACCGCAAATGCGCCATCCTGTTCCAGGAGCAAGTAGTGGAAAAAACGCCTTTTTCGCACTGCTTTTGCCTTTTTCAGGGGAAGCTCAGCGACCATTCCCCGGCTAAATGCAACACAGGTAGCCTCCAGGGGACACGAAGCGCAGAGGGGCTGCCGGGGCTTGCAAATCTGTGAGCCGAAATCCATGATGCTCTGGTTCCAGCCCCCCGGATCTTCGAGGTCCAAAACGGTGTCGGCCCGGAGCCGGAAGGCCTTTCGACCCGAAGTACTGCCCGGCAGCTCTGCGATGCCATAGTAGCGGGCCAGCACCCGGAAGACATTGCCGTCCAACACGGCATGGGGCAGCGCATAAGCGAAGGATGCAATGGCTGCCGCGGTGTACTCTCCTATGCCCGCAAGCGCTCTAAGTCCCTCATAATCAGTGGGAAAGACGCCCTTCAAAGGCCCGGCCACCTCTCTGGCCGTCCGGAGCAGGTTGCGGCAGCGGGAGTAGTACCCAAGCCCTTCCCACACCTTAAACACCTCATCATCAGATGCCCTCGCCAGGCTGTGAACGTCCGGGAAGCGCGCCAAAAAGCGCTGGTAATAGGGCAGTCCCTGCTCCACCCGGGTTTGCTGCAAAATGACTTCAGACAGCCATATTCGGTAGGGATCCTTCTCTCCAACCCAGGGAAGCGAGCGCCGATTTTGTCTTCCCCAAGTCTGTAAAGTGCGGGTAAAGACTTCATTCATAGTCACATAAGCCTTTGCGGATTTGCAAAATTTTCTTTTTGGTTTGCTGGAAAATTATCATTTTTGACGGAATGGCTTTTGTAAAGCCACGGCCATCAAGGTATCAACGCACTAATTTAGATAAGATATGAGAAAAGCGGACTTAATCGCCAAAATATCGGAAAAGACCGGTATTGCCAAGGTGGATGTTCTGGTGGCTCTGGAAGCTTTCTTCAAAGAGGTCAAAGACTCTTTGAAGGATGGAGAAAATGTGTACGTCAGGGGATTCGGCAGTTTTATCGTGAAGAAACGGGCTAAGAAAATAGGCCGCAACATTAAGAAAAACGTTGCGATAGAGATTCCAGAGCACAATATTCCGGCATTTAAGCCGGCCAAAGTATTCGTTGAGCAGGTCAAGAGTTCCGACAAATCCGAACTGGCCATCGGGTCCTACGAGTTTGACGACGACGATGATGACGATGATGAAGACCTATCGTGAGTAAGCGCTCTGTTTTAGTTCTGCTTTTCAGTATTGGGGCAATCCTTCTGCTGTACTTCCTTCCCGGGCGCAAGCCACCGGCCCTGACCCGATACGATCAAATGATAGATTCTGCTTATGCAGTTTTGCCTGAAAAACAGGCAGATAGCCTTCGTTTGTTGGAAAAGTCGGCACAGAGACTCAAGGGCGAAGAGGCGGAGCAGGCTTGGATTGAGCTGGCCTCCCGCTGGGAAAGAGTCGGTTTTGAGGCCGTGGGGGCCGAGCGCAGTCGTCTCGCCGCAGAGATGAATCCCGACGATGCGGAACGCTGGGGAATGGCCGGAGATCGCTTCTTTGAACTGATTCCGGGGGCTACCGAGGACGCGGAGCGCGTGGACTACGTTTTTAGAGCAATTTATTGCTATGAAAAAACGTTAGCTTTAAATACCGTTGATTTTCAGCGAAAAATAAGGCTGGCCGATTGTTATACCGAGTATCAGGGCAACATCATGCAAGGGGTGGTCCTGCTCCGCGAAGTGGCGGAAGCCGACCCTCTGAACAGCGATGCTCAGCTTCGACTCGGACGATTTGCCCTCATGTCGGGCCAACAAGACAAAGCAATTGAGCGATTTGAGGCCGTATTAAGCCGGGATTCGTTAAATTTGCCCGCTCGAATCGTTTTGGCGCAGACGCTGACCAACAGCGGCAATATCGGGGCGGCTAAAGATGTATTGCGAAAGGGTATTGAGCTTTTCCCCGACAGCGCCACCAGAACCGAGATTGGAGGATTGCTCCTTCAACTGGAACAACTACAGCGATAGCCGCGCTTCCGGCTCCTTTTGGGGCTGGAATGGGCGCTATTCGTGTTGAGAAGACTTTATTGATTAGAACACTTAAAACATTGGCTCATGCCTTGCGGTAAGAAAAGAAAACGGCACAAGATTGCCACGCATAAGCGCAAAAAGAGACTGCGCAAGAATCGCCACAAAAAGAAGATCCGTTAATCAGTACCGGTGCCACGCTGTTCAGTGGATGACATCCAATGACTGAACCATCAGCCGAAAGTCCGGGTAAAGCCCGGGAAACGGCCAAAAAACCGGATACTTTAGAACGGGAGCTCATCGTCAGCGCCACCAAGGGCGGTATGGAAATTGCCCTGGTCGAAGACGGGAGACTCGTCGAATACCACTCTGCTCAGGAAGACAGCCAGTTCAACGTCGGAGACATCTATCTCGGACTTGTGCGCAAGATCAATCCCGGACTCAATGCCGCTTTTGTGGACGTTGGTCACGAGAAAGACGCCTTTCTGCATTATACCGACCTGGGGCCGAAATTCCGGACCTTGTTTCAGTTCACCCAGCGCGCGGTGAAGGGCAGCCTGCGCAGTCACCATCCCCACGACGTGCAGATGGAGCCGGAAATCATCAAGACCGGCAAGATCAGCGCGGTGATCTCCAGAGGCCAGCACATCCTGGTTCAGGTGCTCAAAGAGCCCATCTCCAGTAAGGGACCCAGGATCAGCGCAGAGATCGCGCTGCCGGGGCGCTACATCGTCATGACCCCCTTCAACGGCTCAGTTGGGGTATCGCGTCGAATCACCTCGGCAACGGAGCGCAAGCGCCTGCAGAAACTGCTGGAGAGCATCGTCCCTAAGAATTGGGGCGTCATCGCGCGCACCGCCGCAGAGGGAAAAGCTGTTGCAGAACTGCACGAAGACGTACAGCAGATCGTTGCGCAGTGGGAGAGCATAACCGCCAATCTCACCAGCTCCAATGCCCCGCAGATCGTATTTACCGAAACGCGCAAGATCAACACCCTCACCCGGGATCTGCTCAGCAAACCCTTCAAGAAGATCATCACCAACGATCTGGTGATCACACAGGAGATGCGGGAATTCCTGCAACAGCTTTCGCCCGGCTCAGAGAAAAAGGTTCAGTACTTCCAGAGCAAGAAGCCCATCTTCGACGCCCTGGGCATCACCAAGCAGATCAAGGGTTCCTTTGGCGAAACGGTGAGCCTGCGCAGCGGGGCATACCTGGTCATTCAGCACACCGAAGCCCTGCACGTCATCGACATCAATTCCGGGCCCAAGATTGCCCGCCGGGCCGATCAGGAAGAGAATGCGCTGGCGGTCAATCTGGAAACGGCCAGTGAAGTGGCCCGGCAGATGCGTCTTCGCGATCTGGGCGGCATCATCATCATCGATTTCATCGATATGAAGAGCGCGGAGAGCAAGCGCCAGGTGTATGAGGCGATGAAGGATGCTATGAGGGAAGACCGCGCGAAGCACGCCATCCTTCCCCTGTCAAAGTTTGGCCTGATGCAGATCACGCGTCAGCGGGTCAGACCGGAGGTCAACATCATCACCAATGAGAAATGTCCTTCCTGCAACGGCACCGGTAAGGTGGAAAGCACCCTGTTGCTGATCGACGATATCGAAAATCGCCTGGAGTATATCCTTTCGCTCAAGGGGCATGACCGCATTCATCTGCACACCCACCCCTTCATTGAAGCCTTCCTGAAGCGCGGGCTCTGGAAATCCAGACAATTCACCTGGTGGAGACGCTGGAAGAAATGGATTCGGGTTTACCAGAACGCGGGTTTCCAGTTCACGGAGTACCGCTTCACCAACGCCAATAACGAGGAAATCAGACTGGAAGAGTAAGGCGCTTTACGGGGCCGCTCAAGCCGTGCAGTTGAAACGGATTTGCCGCGCAGATCATGCTTGCTGTTCAGGCATTTCCTTCAGTTCTGGGCTCGAGCTTCTGAAGATCGTAATGGCGCTCAAAGAACTCATCGCACCACAGGCAGACATTGCCCAATTCCCCGCAGCGCTGAGCGGCGTAATCCGCGCTGATGCCCAGCGATTCCCCCATGTTGAAGGGATTGCCCAGATCGAGCATTAGCATCACGGGATTGTCGGCCACGGAGGCGAGCACATTGCTGACTTTCTGGGTGCGTGCATCTCCCAACGGATCCCGCGTTCCCGGGCAGCAGGGATTTATGCGCCATAATTGTATAGAAATTTCTTGTGGAATGTCGTCGCCTCCACTCAGAAATCCGATGGCGCCCGAGAGGATAGCACAGAAATTGTGTTTGGGGTCGCGCTTCCAGATGCCCTTTTCCATGGCCCGTCCGCGCGCCCAGTTCCCGCCCAGCCACATGTCCTCTGTTGCCCCCCAATGGCCCCAGCTCAGCGGAAACTGATGCAGGTAATTGTCCTTTCTGACCAGGGGTTCGGCTTCACTGCCGTTGACCGCGCGAGAGCTGAACAGAGCGCTGAGCTCCTGTAGCCTGCCTCCCGCGGCCTTGTGATATCGGTCTATGCTGGCGATGTCAAAACGGCTGACCCCCTTTTCGATCAGGGTGTCCAGGATCTCGGCTGTGAGCAAATCTCCGTTGGTCTGTAACATGATCTGGGTGCGACCCTTGTAGCGCTCCTGAAGCGCGTCCAGTATGGCGTAGAGTTTAGCCCGTTCGGCCAGGGGTTCCCCTCCGCTCAGGATGAGCCGGTCAACCCGATCGGGAAGGTTCTCTATGATGGCCATGCAATCTTCGAGACTGATGCGCTCGCCCTGGGGCCCGCTGAGATTGTAACAGTGATCGCAGTGGTCGTTGCAGACCTGAGTAAATACCCAATATATAGATTCGATATGATTAAAGTCCCTTTGCATTTTTTTTTCATATTGATTTTTCCCGACTCAGCTTTTACACGCTCCGGGACCCTTCGCCCGAAAAAACACCCTGCCAGAAATTCAGTTCACGCTTGGCGGCATTGTCCGGGCTGCGCAAGAAAGCTTTCCGGCTTTCGAAGACCTGCAAAACGCCATCCTTCATCACTGACAGTTCATCGCCCATGATCAGGGCTTCGCGAATATCGTGGGTGACAAACAAAGTGGTGCTCTGCCGCTCCGCACTCAAGCGGCGATAGAGCTCCTGCATCTCCGCGCGGGTTTGCACATCCAGACTGCCAAAAGGCTCGTCCAGCAGCAAGATACCCGGTTTGACGATCATGGCCCGGCCGAAAGCAACCCGCTGTCGCTGACCCCCGGAAAGCGATTCTGGACTTCTATGCCCAAAACCACTCAGGCCCAGTTGCTCCAGCATCAACCCCACTTCGCGCTTCTGCTCAGCCGCAGAAACGCCCCGTATGCTCAAACCGAAGGCAATGTTTTCCTCCACATTCATGTGCGGAAAAAGCAGGGCTTCCTGGCTCAGATAGAGCACTCCGCGCTGCCGGGCGGGCAGGCTGAGCACATCCCTTCCCTCTATCCGCATCTGCCCCTGATCGGCCGGCAAAAGTCCCGCCAGAATTTGCAGCAAAGTGGTCTTTCCGCAGCCCGATGGGCCCAGAACAGCCATACTTCGACCCGTTTCAAGTTTAAAATGCAAGCCCCTGAGCACATGGTGTGCATCAAAAGCCTTACAAATATTTAAAACTTCTATCAATTTTTTACTATTTTATCAGTTCGAAGGGCATCGCAGCGATTAGCCGGAGATTAGCTGGAGATTAGCCGCTGACCGTGCTCATTCAGGCCTTCAAATCAGCCGCATCAAGGCGTCGAAACAGTACCTGCCGGTTGAGCAACAGGAGCGCAGTGGTAGGCAAGACCATCAACAGCGAAGCTACCGCGGCCAAATGGGGATTGCCCTCTTGTACATAGTACAGGGTTTGAATGGTCAGGGTTGGCACCTTGCCCACTCCAATGAGACGGGTCAGACCATACTCAAACCAGGACAATAAGAAACACTGATAAAGCCCCATCGCGATCCAGGGTCGGCTCATCGGCCAAAGTATGCGGCGGAGTACCGCAGCCCTTCCAGCCCCAAGCGTGCGGGCCTGGGCCATTAGTTTTCGCACCCGAGGCGTCCAGAAACCGCTGTAGAACAAAACGGCATAGGGAAAAACAAAGAGCAATTGCGCCAATACAACCCCGCGCAGGGAGCCGCTCAGACCCGCGCGCACAAAGTAGTACTGCAGCATGGCCGCAAAGATGACCGGAGCGATCAGATAGGGAAAGTAACTGGCCGACAACCAGCGTCGGGAGCTGCTGCCGCTGACCAGGGCCGAAGCGCCGAATCCGCTCAAACCGGCCAATGCAGCCACGCTCGCCGAAAGACCAAAAGAGAGCAAAAGACTGTCGAGCAGGGCATTCTGACCGCCAAGAGTCTGGCTCCAATGCCGCCAATCCGGAGCCTGAAGCAGCGCGGGAAATCGCCATGAACTCTGCAGCGAGAGATAGATCAGGCTGCACAAGGGCAACACTAACAGGATCTTGAGCACCCATAGTCCCGCGCGGGAGAGCAGGTGCCCGGTCATGCCCACAGTGGCGGGATCCGATTTTGAGCGATGCTTCACACTCATGACTCGGAGATTTTGCCGGATGGGCGGCTGAGTAGATAGAGCAGCAGAGCGAGCACTAAGACCGTGTAAAGCGCGGCCATGGCGTGCCCAAGGGGAATGGTCTGGAGGTCGAAACGGCTGAGCTGCTCGACGATGTACACACTCAGCACGCGGGGAGAGTTCTGTCCGAGCAGGAGCGGAATCTCATAAGTACCTAGCAGCAACACCCCGTAAAGCAAGAGCAGAGGCATCTTCCGCCGCAGGATCAATGGCGCGTAGATGCTGCGGAAGAATCGCCCTTTCGAGGCGCCCAAACTTTGCGAGAGTCTTTGCAGGGCAGCCATGTTTTCCTGACTGGCCTGTTGGGCAAAGACCAGGCTGAAAAACGGAAACAGCAAGAAGACTTGGGTGATGATGATGCCCAGCGAAGCGGGATCATTGACCAGGCGGGGAAAGGAACCGATGCCCTGGCTGAGCCCTGCGGCAAAGGCCAGTCGGCTGAGCAGGCCGGACGGGCTGAGCAGTTCGTAGAAGACGAATGCGGCCACCACAGGGGGAAGGGTCATAGGAAGATAGAGCCAGAGGCCTAAGCCCTGAGTCCGGGGGCGGAAGTACAGCAGGGCAGAGAGGGGAAGGGCTAGCGCAATGATCAGCCCAATACTGGCCGCGCTGAGCCAGAGGCTGTAGAACAGCGTTGACCAGGCCTCCCCTGCCTGGCCGGAAAGGCCGAGCAAACGCACCCAGTGCTCCAGGGTAAATCCGCTGCTCAGCACGCCGCGAAGTCCCAGGCTATAGGCCAGCGAGTACAGCCAGGCCGCCAGCAACGGCACCAGGGTCAGCAGCAGATAAATCCAGCGAGCCAGTCGCTCAGTTCGCGATAACATGCGCCCTAAAATCGGCAAAAAGCCTGATCATATACTCCGCGTCAGGTTCTTGCAATGCGAAAGGCTGTATTGTTTTGCGCGCCGGCGCATACACCCGCCCGGGCGCAGTCTCAAAGCGCTCCTGCCATTCCGGCTCCAGTAAATCCAGACTCAAAATGGTTCCGTCACCCCAAACAGCGGGCTGATATTTCTGAAATTGAGCCTCCGGCGAAATCAGCCAGTTGATCAGCACCATTGCGGCCGCCTTGTTTACCGAGCCCCTGGCAATGCCCAGATAATGGCTGTTCTGAATGGTCCCGCTTCGGGGCACATAGGCCCGGCTGTCATCGGGAAAGAACCCCTCGGCGATCTTGTTGTCCACTTCCGCATCGTTGTTGCTCATCGTGAAGAGCAACTCGCCTTGCGCAAACAATTGGTGCATCTGAGCAACAGAACTGGGAAAAGTCCTTCCCCCGTTCCAGAAATTGGCCTTGTTCCGGTTGATCAGCGCCCAGAGCTCTGCGCTATACTTCTCATACTTTTTCGGGTCGAAAGGCCCGCTGAGCTCTTGCGGGCCACCGGCCAGTTCCATCAGCCAGGCCTTGAGCAAGGTCATTCCGGTAAAGTCGTGACCTAAGGTAAACAGACCCGGATTTGCGGCCCACCACTGCTCCCATTGCACCAGACTATGCGGGGTTTGCTGCACGCGACTGCTGTTGTAGATCAACGTCATCTGTACATTGCCCCAGGGGCATTCGTAACCATCTAAAGGTTGTCCAAAGTCGCGGGAGATGAAGGGGTCTTCCCAGTTGATGTAGCGGCTGTTGGGCAGGCGCGAAGTGAAGGGGCCATAGAGCGCATCGATCTGTCGCAACTGAAAAAAGGTTTCCCCATTAATCCAGACCACATCCAACTGACTGTTGCGCAATCCGGCTTCGCGCTCTGCCATCAAAGTGCTGACAATCTGATGTCCCTGTCCGCTGAGCAACTGCAAATCAATGTTACAACATTGTTTTAAGGCGGGCTTTACATACTCCACCATGTAGCGATTGACTAGCGGATCACCCTGCCACATCATCATACTTAGCTGAGTACCTGCGGCGGCCTGCTCGATGTCTTGCCAGCTCCAGGATTCGGGGAGCTCAGTTGAAGGAGTAGAATGATTTCCGCAAGAACCCAAAGCCAAAACAAGCATCAACAACACAAGAGCCCTGCTCGCGCAGCACATTTTAATATACAATCCAGACAGTCGCCCAGTCAATACGCTACGCATACAATTTTATAACATATTTATTTTACAAATGTCATATCAAAACAACCACCTGACCGAAAACTGAAACTGCCTCGGTGGCGCGGCATTTCGCCTTACGAGCAAGCCCGATGAAGCGGGACCGGTTTGAATCTGATTGCTCTGCGTGGCGTTGTTGCTGTAACCGCTCAAGTTGACCGCGTTGAACACGTTGAAGACCGTAGCTCCGACTTCAAGGCGCTGCCCGGCTGTGCTGCCCCGCTCCTCCTTTCCCCCGAAGGGAATGAGATAGTAGGCGCTCAGATCAAAGGTATTGGACCAGGGCAGCCGGTCGCTGTTGCGCGACTCGCCCGGCGAGCGATCATTGTTGCCTACATAGGCATCACCGAAAGAGCGCCCGTCTCCGTTCAGGTCCGTTGTTCCGTAAACACTGGCATCGGGAACCCGGTTGATGGGCTGCCCGCTTTGCAGCAGAGCCGCCATGGTCAGGGTCATGTTTCTAAAGGGAAACCAGTTGACAATGCCATTGATCAAGTGGGTACGGTCGTTGATGGAAGGGCCCCATTCGGCCTCAAAATCATTGGCATCCATGGCCCGGAAATTGATGTCCTCGGTGTTGTTCTCCAACAGCGACAAGGTGTACATCAGGCGAAAGGCGTACTTGTCCTCCCCGCGCATCTTCTGCCAGGTGAAATTGGCCGCGTAGTAATTAGAGCGCCCCGAACTCTCGGTGACCACAACATTTCGCGAAACACCCCGGAGCGTATCACCGCCGATCAAGGTGTAGAATCCGCTCTCATCCGAGTAAATGGGAACAGGTCGGCTGGCATCGGCTTCGGCCTGGTTTCGCACCACCACATTATCGGGATCTATAGGATAGGGCGCAGGCGCATTCAGATCGCGCAGGCGAAACAAAGCATAAGATCGGTTGTGCATCAGGTCCACGTAAAAAAGCGTTGCCGCAGTGGGCTTGACCTGATAGCCCAGCATATACTGGTGAGAAAAAGGATTTTGATAGCCCTCCGGATTGAGAATGCGCAACTCGTTGCTGAAGACGCGGTCCCGCTGTTCCTGCAATTGTGCCGCATCCGGCCCTTGCAGATAAGGAACGCCAGGCACATTGGCCGAGAGGTTGCCCTCGTGCGTGGCCCCCTCCAAATCCGTGTCCTGGTCGAGCAAACCCAGATCGATCAGCGCCTGCAACTGCCGAAGGAAATCATCTCCGGTACTGGAGAACTGCAGGGCATCGCTGTAGATGGCATAGACAATCTTGTTGTAGTAAATCCCATAGCCCACGCGCACTGAGGATCGCTCGTTGAGCTGATAGTTCGCGCTGAGCCTGGGCGCGATGTTGTTGAGGTCCATCTGCTGCGAAGCACCCTGGCTCAAATTATCCACATCATAGCGAATTCCCGCGTTCAGGGTCAGGCGGGGGCTGGCAATGAACTGATCTTCGAGGTACAGACTGCCGATGATCTGTTGCTGTCCGAAGGCTGCAGGCCTCAGTTCCACCGAGTAATTGAGCACTTCAACATCGGAAGGCAGGTCAGTGGGAAGTAATCCTGTACCCATTCCACCTACAGTATTCAACTGCTCCGCGTTCAGCTTGACCAGATAGTTGCCATTGGGATTGCCACCGCCGGAGAGCGCAAAGTCAGACCAGCGCAATTGGGCACCGGTCTTGATGGAATGGCGGCTCCTCTGCCAGTTGAACTTCTGCTGGAGCACATGGGTGTTCTCTCGCTCGTCGAAGACAAAACCCGGATGGCCGACCACGGCAACCACCTGCTCCAGTGGATCCAGAGCCGTCACCTGGGGCAGTTCGTTATTGGAGGGATTGGCGTAATTCCAGCGGAATGCTCCGAATTGGTAATTGGCCTCGTATGTAAATGCATCACCAATGTATATGTTCTTCCAGGCTACATTAAGGGCATCCCGCGTCTGGGTATTGGCTGCGCTGGGAAAGATCACCCCGCCTTCCAGGCCGCCGCCCTGGCGCTCTATCCCGGTGAGGCCGCTGTTGATGCGCAGCGATGAGCGCCAGCGGGCACTCCAGTGCTGATCAAAACGGGCGCTGAAATAGCTGAAGCGGTTGTTGCCCCGAATGCTCTCGTTGATGTTCAACTGGGGAACGCTGAGCAGATTGTCCTTGACATCCGCGCTGTGCTCGGCATTGAGAAAGAAAAAGCTCTTGTCCTTTTTGATGGCCCCTCCGACTGAAAATCCCAGTTGATGGCGCATGAAGCCATCCTTGACCTGATTGCCGCTCAGATCGCGCTGGGCATAGGGCGAAGCGGCATCGATCAGCGCCCCGGGGCGGGTGACGTAGAACACTTCGCCCTGATACTCATTGGTCCCCGACTGGGTGGTGATGTTGATGATGCCGTTGTTGGTCAGTCCGTACTCCGCGCTGAAATTGTTGGTCAGCGCCGTGACATTGCGCGTAAAACCCAGGGGAATGGCAAATCGCTGTCCGCCCAGGAAGTTCTCATTGTTGTCCAGGCCGTCAATGAGGTAATTGGTGTACAGCGAATTGGCTCCATTGACCGCGACATTGGGCGCCTCGGGATAGAAACCGGTGGCCTGGGAGATATTGGGCAACCGGTAAAGGCTGCGGCTGATGTCCCTGCCTTCAACCGGCAGCATGTGAATCTCCCGAATGCTCAGTTCGCTGGCAACCTGGGCATTGCTCGCGTTGATGTCCTGACGCTCATAAGCGCTGATCAACACCGGACCGAGCGCTTTGATCTGTTCAATGAGCAGCACCTGCAAGCTGCTCGTTCGCCCGGAGATCAACTCAATACCGCTGATGCTCTCGCTCAGATCAAGCAAATCTGAAGGCAGTTCAAGACGATAACTCCCGGCCGTACTCAATCCTTCAAAACGTACCCGGCCCTGCACATTGCTGATGCGCTCCGTCTCAAAACCTATAGCATTGTTGATCAGGCGCAGGGGCTGAAAGGGAACCGCTTCCCCGCTGTCCTCCATGAGCAAGGTGATCTCCAGCGATGCCTGAGCCCGCGCCGCAAAATTGGCCAGGGTCAGTAAACAGAGCAATCCGAATAGATGACGCATAGCAACTCAGTCCGCTATGGTTGCACGGACGGCGACAAAGTTGATATAATTCCGGCAAGAGAAAAGACTGCATCCCGGCGAGCTGCTCAGAGCACAGCCGCGCCGCCCTAATGCAGATACCAGCCAACTATAGGCATGCGGCGCCCAACGCCAAAAGCCTTGCTCGACACGCGCAACACAGGCGGTGTCTGGTGCCGCTTGTATTCGTTGATGTTGACCAGCCTGAGCGTTTTTCTAACTAATTCCTCCTCCATGCCCATAGCTATGATCTCTCTTGGGCCCTTTCGCTTCTCAATGTACTGGTACAAAACGGCGTCCAATTCGGGGTACTCCGGAAGGGAATCGCTGTCCTTTTGGTTGTGGCGAAGCTCTGCCGAAGGGGGCTTGGTCAGGATATGGAGGGGTATGAGGGGCTCCAACGCATTTATATACTTACATAATTTATATACTTCTGTTTTATATAAATCGCCAATGACCGACAGGCCCCCGCACATGTCCCCGTAAAGAGTACCGTACCCCACGGCCGCTTCGCTCTTGTTGGAGGTGTTCAGCAAGATATAGCCATGCTTGTTGCTCAGCGCCATCAGACAAACCCCTCGGATCCGGGCCTGAAGATTCTCCTCGGTCAGGTCGAAAGGCTTTCCGTCAAAGTACGGCTCCAGTTCCTCCAAAAACTGCTCAAGCAGACCGGAGATGGGCAGGATATCCCTTGACACGCCCATATTTTCACAGAGCTCAAGGGAATCGTTGATGCTGTGATCAGAACTATAAGGAGAGGGCATCAGCACCGCGCGGACATTCTCCGGGCCGAGGGCTTCGGCGGCCAGCACCAGGGTCAGCGCCGAATCCACCCCTCCGGAAAGCCCCAGAATTGCGCGCTTGAATCCGAGTTTGTGGAAATAATCCCTGATGCCCAACACCAGAGCTTTGTGAATAAAGTGGTACTTCTCCCGATCCCGCTCCAGAGAGGGCGCTTCGGAGAGCGGCGCATCTGAATAGCGATTCAACTCTTCCAGATCAACCAGGTCTAAAGCTTCTTCAAAGAAAGGCAACTCGCGGTAAACCCGTCCATCCGCGCAGAGCGCAAGACTTCCCCCGTCAAAGATCAGTTCGGTTTGCGCCCCCACATGATTGACGTAAACAATGGGCAGCTTATAGAGCTCAGCATTGTGGCGCAAGATGGCCAGGCGTTCATCCGCTTGTCCAAAGTGGAAAGGCGATGCACTCAGATTCAGAATAACATCCGGCTTCTGGCGAATCAGCTCATCCATGGGGCAATCCGGGTAGAGCGGATTCTCATTGCCCACATTCCACAGGTCTTCGCAGATGGTCACCGCCAGGCGTAAACCGCGGAACTCCAGCACCCTGAACTCGTGGTTGGGTTCAAAGTAGCGGTACTCATCAAAGACGTCATAGGTGGGCAGTAGCGCCTTGTGCACCACGTCCTGCACCTTTCCATCCACCAGCAGAAAGGCCGAATTGAACAGATCCTTGCCCTCTATTCGTGGATTTACACTGGGGCAGCCGACGAGAATAGCTATGCCATCCGCCAGCACCGCCATCTGCCCGATCACCTCATCACAGCGGCGGACAAAATCGCTGAACTCCAGAAAGTCGCGGGGCGGATAGCCGCATACCGCCAACTCGGAAAACATGACCAGATCGGCTCCCCGCTCTTTGGCCTCAGCTACCCGAGCGGCCATCTTTTGAAAATTGCCCTCGAAATTGCCGATATGGTAGTTGAGTTGTGCGAGTGCAATCTTCATAGAGCAGGCCCAATCAGAAGTACACCGACAAATTTAGGCCTATGGTGTTGAGCGTAATCTTCTCCTGATCGCCATCGTTGTAAATGTTGACAAATCCATTGCGGTAGAACAATCCGCCCTGAACGTGGAGATGCTCTGCCAGTTCATACTGCACTCCGGCGCCCACATCCAATCCGATGTTGACCAGGATCACTTCATTGATCTTGCGGTTGACTTCCGTTGGCAAAACCCCCGAAGGATTGTAGGTGCGATCTCCCCTGGCGCGGATGTTGACACCCGGTACCATGCCGATCTGGCCGAAGAACTTGTAGTAGTTCAACTCCGTCGCGATCAGTTTAACCGACAGAGGCACTTCGAAATACTGAAGGCGGTTTACATCGTTAATCTGCAGCAGTGGGTTGCGGTCGTCGCTGTATTTGGTACCCATCATCGAAATGATGGCGCCGGTAGTGAAGGCGTAGCGGCCCTCTTCGTCAAAGAAAAAGTCCACCAGCAAGCCATACTGAAATCCGGCCCGCACGCCTTCGTTGCTCATGTTTGGATTGTCCACCTTATGCCAGGCCAGCATAGGATTAGCCGCCAGACCAAAACGCACGGAGTTTTGCGCCTTTGCGGGATGCGCCAGACTAAGTCCCAGCACCAAAACCGCTGCAAAACAGACCGACTTTCGAACCGATCGGAACAGAACACTGGGCAAAATATGTAGTGCTTTCATAGGATCACGAGTTTTAGTGTTTTGCTCAATAGGTGCTTTCAAAACCTTGCCCACTACTGGCCGGTGGAAAGCGCGGCTGAACGGGCGGAATAAAGCGCGCAATTTTGCAACAACTTATGTCGGCAAAACTATATCAAAATATGCTGAACCATTTTTTTAACGGGTCGAAAGGGCCGGCAGCTCCGATTCGGTGGTTCAACCAGCCTTCCCGGCGCAGAGCCTTGTCCTGGCTGCTGCTGTTGTTATGGCTTGCGGGATGCAAGACCGAACCCGCTGATCCCCGGCTGCCGGCCCCCAATATTGGGCATATACCCTCCGAGCTGACCGTTGTGCGGGCAGATCAATGGCTTAAAGCTCAGACTGAAGAAGAGTTTCGGAGCACCTGGGAAAAAGCCTACGCTGAACACGACAATTTCAGCGTTTTCTACCGCGACTGGATCCTGCAGTTTGAGGAGCGCCAACTCGGCCCTGATCAGGATCAAGCGGGCTGGATCTACCAGACCTTCGTCGCTCCGGAGATGATGCGCGAACTGGCTGATACGCTGGACGAAAGGCTGAGCGATTTGTCCGGGGCCTTCGAGGTGCTCGACCTGGCCTACCGCTACCACCGCTACTACTTTCCGCAGGACACGCTCCCACCCCTTTACACCTATTCTGGGGTCTTTGGTCAGCCCGTAGATCTGAGTCCCGATTTTGCGGCACTGGCCCTGACCATGTTTCTGGGCCGCGACTTTAGCGGCTACCGGAATTTTCCATCGGAAAACCTGCCCCGCTTCCTCTTTCACCGGCTCAGCCCGGAATACATTCCCGTGCGTGTGATGGATGCGATCGGCCGCACCCGCTGGGCAGCGGAATTGCCGGAAAACACCGTTCTGCAGCACATGCTCTACGAGGGCAAGTTGCTCTGCTACCTGGATCGGGTCATGCCCGATGTGCCGGATTCGGTCAAGATCGGCTTCACTCATCAACAATTGCAGTGGGTCAGGCAGAATCAGGGCGAGGCCTGGACTTTGATGGTAGCCGAAGAGCTTCTCTTCAGCACCAAAAGCTCGGACATTGCCCGTTTAGTGGGCGAAGGGCCACATACCAAGGGCATGAGCCTGGAGTCACCCTCCAGAGTTGGGGTCTGGTTGGGCTGGCAGATGGCCAGGGCTTATCTGGAGCGCTACCCCAATACCAGCCTGGACGAGTTGTTTGCCATGACTGATGCAAGAGCCTTGTTGGAAGCTTCAAAATGGAAGCCCAAATCCTACTGACACAGGGGTGCCTCAGAGGGCTTTCGTCCGTAACTTAGCCTCTTCTCTTCCGTAATAGAACTTATGTTCTCGGGCAATTTATGCCCTAACTCCTTATATGCCTGGATCTATGCTAGCCCGATTATATGCGCGTTTTGAAAATTTAGGTGGTGGGTATCGCGGATTGGAGCCGGATCTGCGCTCCAGAATAAAATTGATCTACCTTTTCTTGATTGGCTCCCTCGGCCTTTCGATCATATGTGGGCTGTTCTTTATGTTGATGGGTGATTTAGCGGTCACCTTGCTTTGCCTGATGGCCGCTTTAATTACGAGCGGAGAATTGCTGCTTATACGCTATCAGCATTACAGATTAGTCAAACACCTCTTCGCCGCTGTGTTCCCGGTCTACATGGTGCTCACCGTTACGCTGACGGGAACCTTTGCCCTTATTGCCATGTTGACGCTGCCCTGCATCACCCTGACGATGTTCATCTTCCGGCAGCCCAAATTTCGTCTGGTCTATGTGTTCGTCTACTTTGCTGCGCTCAGTCTGAGTTATGTTCTGTATCAGATGGTCGATCCGATCTATCCGGTGCAGGATACTCATCTGATAAACACCATCGGAATCTTTTTAGCCCTCAGTCTCCAGGTAGCTTGTCTCAACCTGTACATCGGTGAAATGCGGCGCAATCAAGTAGCGCTGGCGCGTACGCAAAAGCAATACCACACGCTCTTTGAAAAAGCCCCCTTTCCACTCATACTCTATGCCGATGGTGGAATCCAGGACTGCAATAGGGCGGGTCTGGAGATTCTGGGAGCGGACAACAAAGCCCAAGTGTTGGGGCGAATGCCCTCGGAGTTTTCCCCGGAAGCGCAACCCGATGGAAGGGTGTCAAAAGTGGCCGCGGCTGAATTGGACGACATCATTCGCACGAATGGCAGTTGGACTTTTGAATGGACGCACCGCGACATAAAAGGCCGGGAGTTTCCGGTAGAGATCACCATGGCCAGCATTCAGGCCGACATGATGTTTGGGATGTGGGTTGATTTGAGCGTCCGTAAAAAAGATGAACAACGCATTCTCGACCTGCTCGATTCACTGCGGGCGCAGAAATTGAAACTTGAAATGACGTTGGAAGAACTCGGGCGGCAGCGCAGTTTCTATGAAGAGATTCTCAATGGACTTCCCGCGGACATCGCCGTATTTGACACCGAGCACCGCTATCTGTTTCTAAACCCGACAGCGGTCAAAAATCAAAACACCCGTCGCTGGCTGATCGGTCGCACTGATTTTGACTACGCCGAGAGGAACGGGCTCTCTGAGAGCATGGCACGCAAACGCCATGAACTGTTTAGGCGGGTGCTGCATAGCGGGCATTCCATGTATTGGGAAGACCGCTATGAAAAGGAAGGAAAAACTGAGGTCTTGCTGCGCCGTCTTTCACCCGTCTTTGTCGATGGCAAGGTAAAATTTGTCGTGGGCTATGGAACCGACATTAGCCGCATCAAAGAAGCCGAAAGCATCATCAAAAACCACAACCTTGTTCTTCAGGCTGAGGTGGAAGAGCGGACACGGGCACTGCAATTGAGCAATCGCGAGCTACAGCGCTCCAACAACGATCTGGAGTCTTTCGCCTCCGCAGCGTCCCACGATTTACAGGAACCGCTGCGGGCTATTGGGAGTTTCCTGCAGTTGCTCCGTCGCACTCATACCGATCGTCTTGACCAGAATGGTCAGGATTACATTGACTTTGCCCTTAGCGGAGTGGGCCGTTTGCGCAGCATGATCCAGGCTCTGCTGAGCTACAGCCGTCTGGGCCAGGAAAAGTTTGACTGCCGCCCATCCAATCTAAACGAAATCGTCTCGGAGCGCATCGCCGATCTGAGCGCCCTGATCAGCGAACGCCATGCAGTGGTTGAACTGCGCACCCTGCCCACCGAATTGCCCTGCGAGCCGGTGATGTTGGGCATGGTCTTCTACAACCTCATTGCCAACGCCATCAAATTCAACCGCCGGGATCAGGTCAGGGTGGACATCTGGGTCGAAGAACAGGAGCATGTCTTTAGATTCTATATCCGCGACAATGGCATTGGTATTGCCCCTGATCAGTGCGAAAAGATCTTTGAACCCTTTAAGCGCCTGCACAGCCAGGAAGAATTTGCCGGTACAGGAGTTGGGCTGGCTAGTTGCCGCAAGATTGTAGAGCGGCACGGGGGCTCGATCGGATTGAATTCAACACCCGGACAGGGGAGCACTTTCTACTTTACCATTCCAAAAGTTTTGAGCTGCGAATACCTGGAGAGCTCCCATATCAGTAGAGTGACTGGTCAGTCGGCCAGGAATCAAGAGGGAGAAACTCGCGAACTGGAACCTGTACTTACGCAAAGGAGCTCACTTCCTCCGCAGAAAAGCGACGCGTGCGTTCCTTCATCGTCTCAATCATTTCCTCTTTTGAAGCCCAGGCTCCGAGATTGACCAGGTGCTCAGCCAACACTTCGTAGCGCTTGTTCATCAGCAGAACAAAGATCTGCAGGAAGTCCAATCCGTTGAAGATCAGGGCCTTGTTGCGCGCGTATTCCTCCGCGTTCTCCCTGAGGTGTCTGGGGTGATCGGTCCAGTGCATGGTGGGCCGGATATGATGGCTGATGTGGTAGCCGTCATTCCAGCATTTGTGGTTGTACTTGTGGTTGATGCAGGTGATGCTGTTCTTGTAGTGATTGCCCGGATCTGAATGATCGATGAAGGCGTGCTGGGTCCAGTTGCCCAGCATCATGATGAATCGACTGATGAAGAAGGGCAGAATGAACACAAAGAGCGTAGCCTGCCAGCTCACAAAACACAAGGCGACACAGAGCGCATAGAACAAAAGTTCACCCCGGAGCATCTTGGTGACCAGGGTTGGGCGTTGCTTGCGACGGAAGTATCCTATGGTCTTGTACAAACCCATAAAGAGAAAATCCCCGAAATAGCGCAGCCATTCCCGGAAACTGTCGCGCTGGTAGTGCATGGTGCTGCTCTCGTCTTCGGGCAGATTGTTTTCGGCGTGATGCATGCCCACATGGTGTGAGGCATAGGTCTCCGGGGTCTGTCCAAAGAAAGGGCTGACGATAAAGGGCAAGTAATAATTGAAAATTTCGTATTCTTTTTTAAACCACTTACGGTGGCTCGTGCAGTGCAGCATCAGGCCAAAGGGTCCTTTGAAGACGAAATTGTTCATCAGCGTATAGGCCACAGCAATGCTGGCAAAAAGCCAAACGGGAAGGCCGGGGACGAACATCAGCACCCCCAGGGACATCATCAATGCAGTGATCTTCAACGTGAGCCAGACAAAGGGCAGATCGCGTTCATCTCTGATCAGACTCAGAAAGAAGCGGTCTGCTGCACCGTACTGTTTCCCTGGCACAAACTCAGGGTCGCTCAATGTGGGGAGGTTCTGGCTGAGGACGGGCGTGCTGTACATAATGGCTGTGCTTCTGAGATTTCCGCTAAGGGCAAGGTTGGGGCAAAATGCGCTTCGAATATAAACACTACGCTTTTTCGGGGCCCTGAAGTCGCAAGGAGCCTTCAAAACATCATGGGCAAAGCCCTATAAAATCAGGTTGCAGCACTCCCCTCTCAATTGCACTTCATGGGCGCGATCATCTGAAAGGGCGGCACCTGCACCCTGAAGCGCTCTGAATCGCTTTCGCGGTGCATGATGTAATAGCCGTGCATGCGGCCCATCTCGGTCTGTAGCCTACACCAGGAGGCGTACTCGTGCACATGACCTGCGGGGAGCCAGGGCTGAAGGCCCCGAACCCCTTCGCCCTCAACCCTGCGAATAATGCCGGTGGATTCCAGGATAGTCCAGTGGCGGGAAATCAGTTTGATGGAATCACCCGAGCCGTTCTCAATGCGGATGCGGTAGGCAAAGACGAACTCCCCGTTCAGCGGGTCGGAGATGTTTTCCTGATAAAAATGGCTGACGACAATGCGGACACCATGGGTAGTAAGCGATTCCATGCCGGAAAAATAGGAAAAAGCCCCGTAGCCAGACTTTTATTCAGGCATCCTTTTCAACCCCCGGTTTGTGCAAAAAGCGCTCCACCAGGTCAGAAGCCGTCCGGCATGCACTTTCAAGGTCATCGTTGACCAGACAGTAGTCAAAATCTTCGCTGAATCGCAGCTCCTCCCGAGCCCTGTCTATGCGCATGCGCAGGGACTCCTCGCTCTCCGTATTGCGGTTCCTCAATCTTCGCTCCAGAGATTCCATGGAAGGTGGAGCGATGAAGACGCTCAGGGAATGTCGCGGAAAAGCGCTCTGCAAGCTCTTGGCCCCCCGAACGTCCACATCAAAGATGACCTGCTGACCGTCGCTCCACAGCCTTTCGACCTCGCTGCGAAGGGTTCCGTACCAGGTGCCCGGATAGACTTCCTCGCACTCGATGAATTCTCCGTTGAGGCGGCGCTGCTCGAAATCCTCCTTGCTCATGAAATGATAGTCGCGGCCGTCGCGCTCGTGCTCGCGCTGCATGCGCGTGGTGGCGGAAACCGAAAACGCCAGATCCTTGAAACGCCCGATCAGATAGCGCACTATCGTGGTCTTTCCCGCGCCGGAGGGCGCTGTGACGATGATCAGGCGCCCTTGTGGCTCGGCACCTTCAGGGGACTCTGCCGGGGATGCTTCCTCTTTGTCTATGCCCATGTTACAGCACGTTGAGCGCCTGCTCCTTGATTTTTTCGAGTTCGTCTTTCATACGCACCACCAATTGCTGTATGGTGGCATCGTTGGCCTTGGAGCCCAATGTATTGATCTCCCTACCGAGTTCCTGAGCGATAAAACCCAGCATCTTGCCGCATTCTGCGTCGCCTTTGTCCAGGCTTTCGCGGAAGTAGTTCAGATGGCTGTCAAGGCGAACGAGCTCTTCATTCAGGTCGAGCTTCTCCAGATAGTAAACTAATTCCTGCTCAAAACGGTTCTCGTCCACCCGTGAAGGACCCAAACTATCGGCCAACTGCTGCTCCAGACGCTGCCGGGTTTTGATCAGGCGCTCCGGGCTCAATGCGGCTATCTCGGTTCGAAGGGCCTTGATGGCTTGGAGCCGGGTGTTCAGGTCAGCGGCGAGATTGGCTCCCTCCTGTTCCCTAAAGCTTTCGAAGTGCAGCAATGCCCGCTCCAGGCTCCTTTCCACTTCGCCCCAAAGAGCTTCAGCATCCAGTGGCTGCGCGGGAATGGTCACATTGGGCAATTGCATAACCATAGACAGCAAATCAGCCGGCGCTGCGTGCAGATTCCGGCTCAGCGCACCGAGTTCGGTGTAGTAAGCGGTGATGGCGGCAATGTTGAGCGACTCCCGTTCCTGGCCCTCGGCTGATTCCACCGAGATGCTCAGATCCACCTTGCCCCGGATGACCCGGCTCTGCAATTGGCGGCGCAAATCCATATCGCGGTAGCGAAACTCCTGCGGCAGGCGCAGGGTCAGATCCAGAAACTTGTTGTTCAGCGAGCGAATCTCCACGCTAACCGTGTGATGCCCCCACTCGAACACATCGCGTCCGTAACCGGTCATGGATCTCAACATGGGCGTGAAATTAGGGTTTTTGAGCCCCTTGCGGGCCAGGAGTTTGCAGTTGTTCTGCATCTGCCCTGCGCCTTGGAGGCTGACTGACCAGCCAGACCCCACTGCCGATCAACAGGGCGCTGCCCAGCATGGTCCAGTGCAGGCTATCCGCCCCGACAGCCACAGCGATGATCGAGGCAATCAGGGGCTGGGTATAGATGTAGATGCTGACCACTGAGGCGTTGACCTCTTTCAAAGCCAGGGTGTTGAACAGATAGGCCAAAAAGGTAGTGCCGATCAACACAAAAGCAATCGAGCCCCAGACGATCAAAGGCAATTCCAACCAGGCAATCTGGGGCAGTTGAGCGGCCCCGACAGGGACCACGGCAAAGAGCCCGAAGAAGAAAACCCATTTGACCACCGTCAGCGGGTGATAACGCTGCATCAGCGGCTTAACCAGCACCAGGTAAACCCCATAGGACGAGGCGTTGACCAGCACCAGAAGGTCTCCGCTCAGGGTAGCCGCTCTGCTGGCCGATGCCGCCCCCTCAGCGATGAGCCAGATCAGTCCCAGTGCACCGAGCACTATGCCGAGAGCCTTTCGCACTCTGAGCCTCTCCCTTCCGGCCAAGACCGCGATCAACAACACCAGCAAAGGTGTGGTAATCATGATCAGGGAAGCGTGAATCTCCGAAGTCATACTCAGGCCCTTGAAGAAACACATTTGATTGATGGCCACACCAAACAAACCGCACAGGGCCAGCAAGGGCATGTCTGCCCGGGCCACCTTTTCTCGGATGAACAGTCTGTGAAACAGCGCAAAGAGCAGGAGCGCTGCAACCACCCGCAACACGATGAAGGCAAAGGGTGGAATCCATCCGTCCAGAGCGATCTTGGCAATGCGATAGTTGGCCCCGTAAATCAGGTTAGCGCCCAGTAAATAAGCATGAGGTCTGAGGCGCAACCGCAGAAATTTTTAAACGGGTGGAAGGGCTGTTGTTCGCTCAGAAGGTTCGCGAGCTCAAAAGTCAAGGCTGAGGCTAAAGTAGTACGTCGGATCAAGGACCTCCCCGGTATCCAGGCCCCATGCCATATCAAAGCGGAGGAAATACCCAAAGATCACCGTCCGCGCGCCGAAACCATAACCGAAGACAACCGGGTTCTGGAAATAGTTCACCGTGGTGGTGACCGGGCCATTGTTGATTACAACGGTGTTGAAGCGATCCTCGTCATCAAAAGGCAGAGCGCCTTTCCAGGCCGAACCGGCATCAAAGAATCCAAGTACCTGAAAGTTGCGAATTAGCTCCGAGCGAATGGGCTTGTTGATCAGATAGCTGAAAACCGGGACTCGCAGTTCAGAGTTATAGACCATATAACTGCTTCCGTTGCGGGCGTTCTGATCGAACCCGCGCATGTTGGTCGCCAGGGTTTGAAAAGCGTAATTGACAGAAGGATCGATCACCGTAGAGTTGTTGAAGCGGGCCCCTATCCAGGAATCTACACCCCCCAGATAGTAGATCAGCTTGCTGGCGCCGAATGACCCGGCCCCGGCCAGTCGGTTTGCCCAGATGATATTGCGGTGCACCCTCAGGTAGTGCCGGGCATCAAAGCCCCCCACCCCCAGGAAACCCTCTGCAAAACTCAGATTGACCCTGTCCGTCACGTTCACCTCAAAGCCTTTGTGCATCTCCCCCCAGACTTTCCAGCGCATACCCAGGGGCAGGTTGGTTCCCAGCATGATGGTGTTGTCGAACACGTATTCCACCTTGGTAGAAACCCAATCGTCCTTTTGGTTGGGAAGATTGAGCCCGAACTCATCGGCAGAGAGGAAATTGATCTTGTCGTTGCGGTAGGTGAAATGCGCTCTCACGCTTCGGCTGACATCAAATGGCCAGGTCAGGCTGAACTGGGCAATGTTGGTCTTGATGCGGGCATTGAGTGGATCGTTCCAAACAGGGCGCACATCAAAGGCCCGGCGATTGGCCCCGTAGTAATACATCCACTGCTTGTCCAGGCGCTTGGTATTGTCCTGGTAAATCAGAAAGTACTCCGAGCCATTGAATGAAGTTGGCAATCTGAAGCCCCCGATAAAGCGGTGGTCTTCAAAAAGGTCGGCAATAGAGACGGTAAACAGGCCGCTCAGATTGGGCTGGTTGAACTGACCTCCACCAGCCGAAAAGTTTTGGTAGCGATTGATGAACAGGCTGTTGTCCAACTGAGTGGTCACCGCTTCGGTGGCGAACTGCAAGCGGTAGGGTCGGATATTACCCCGCTTGAAGGTCTCCCCCCGGTATATGAGGTTGGAATTGGCCTGATCACTGATGGCCCGGGCCTGGGGTATGGCATTGGTCTTGACCACCTGGGTCAGGGGAACCTCCTCAAACTCGCTTTGGAACCAGTAACCGGGTTCCTGATCCGGCTTGGGATCGGGCTCCTGATTTTCGCTTCTGGCTTTGAGCCCTTCTTTGTAAGCCGTTGTCGGCAGCTCCGGGGGATGGGCGGCCTGCAGGTCTTCAGGCAGTCGGTTGAGGAAGAATTCCGGCCTTCCACCGATCATAAACAAGTCAGCCGAAAAGCCCTTTCGCGAAATGGGGCTCTGCTCCCTCAGATTGCGGGCAAAATTGGACACCGGAAAAACGATGGCGGTGTCCTTGTACACCGGTTTTCTCCAAACCGAATCGATCAAACCGGCCAGGCGGAACGGCTCCAGATCATAAACCGGCTCAAAGGCCACCGAGTCGACAAAGAAGACGGTGGTTGAGGTGTAGTCGTATACGCTGTCTATGTAGCCGGCATAGCGGTTGCGAATGCCCAGGTCATCGCTCAGGAAGCCGAAATGCCCGTCGTCCAGTTGCGCTGGCATCAACTCATCAGTTTCAGGTGTATTGGTGAGTTTGAGCAGATTCTTGCCCCTGGTGTTCTTTTCGTCGTAAAACCAAAGGTCTAAACTGCCCACGGGCAGTATGGAGTCTTCCCTCAGGGTTTGCAGGGTATCGCTAAGGCGATTGGAGGCAAAGACGATGCCTTCCCGACCGTTGATGTTCACCCAGGCCGGGTCCAGATCATCGTAGTAGTCATTGGTGATCTGCTGAACCCTGGCGTTGTGGACGTAGTAGTAGTAGAGATCGGACTGACCCCTGCTGATTCCCGAGATGACCAGCTTGCGCGGATCATTGGTGAAGCTCATGCTGTGGATGCGCTGAAAACGAGCGATGTCCGATTGCTCTTTCTTTCCGGTTTCCAGATCGTAGAGCACCAGCTTGATGGCAGAGCGCTTCTCATAGGCGATAGCCAGGCGGTTGCCCCGGGTATCCCAGGCCAAAAGGGGATAGGAAAGGTCCGTGGCCAGCGTCTTGGTTCTGAAACCCCCTCGCATGATCCTGGAGGCCTTTCCCACATTGAGATCTTTATCCTCTGTCTGCTTGCCCGGGCGAACTCTTCCAGAGGGCAGTTCCAGCTCCTGAAGGCGCACGGTATAGCGCCCGTCGTCATCCGTCACATAGGCCAGATGACTGCCATTGGGGTGAAGGGCAAGGCTGTGGTAACTCAGGCGTTTGCGAAACTTCTTATCTACCCGATTGGCCTCGTCGGGCATCTCCCGCCCATTCTCTTCCTGCTGGTACTTGCGCATGTAGTACTCGCGCCATTCCTCTACTACTTGTGGAATGGTGGTTCCCAGTACGAACAGAAAACCGTTCTCCATGCTTCGGTTGACCCGCGTGAGATAGAGCAGATTGGGAATATTGCCCGCTCCGTATCGCTCGGCAACAAAGTACCAAAGGGAATGACCGGCAAAGCGCGCATCGCTGCCGGTGAGCTTGTTGAATTTGTCAAAACGTCCGCTGACCATTCCATCGTGGAGCAGATCGTCCAGGTCAGCCGTCCAATCCTGTCCGATATAGGCCACCAATCCCTCGGTGAACCACTCCGGCAGGTTGAGCAGAACGGCATTCTGCACGATTTCCTGCAGATTTCCCCCGAAGATCATGTTCTCCACCAGGATGCGGGCTATGCCCTCCCGGATCTGCCGGCGCATGTCAGCGTGCGAGCCCGTGAAATACACAAACATCTTGTTGCCGATGATGGCTGTTGTGCCACCGGTATTGTAACTGGCTCCTGCACTGGCGCCGATATTGGTCTGGTTCAGATCGCTGATGGTGTTGTACACCACAATGGCTATCTGACGATTGATCCTGAAATCGAGCATCTGCTCAATCTGGCGCAAATCGGTCTCCGCCATCTGCGAAGTAAAACGGCCCAATTGCTGCCCACCGGCATTGAAATAGGTAATGAAATGAGTGGTCTCGTAGCTCTGCCAGTCAAAGTCCTTGTACTGAACGCGGTTCTGGCCAAAGATCTCCTGGGTACCCTGCCCCGAAAGGGGCAAGAGCCACAGCATGAGCAGCGCAGCCAGCAGAATCTGCCGGCCTGATTTCAGGTGGAAGGGGCGCTCAGGGCTATGCATGCATCAAGGAAAAGACCAATGTAAAGAAAGGTACTCCCAAAGGAATGAAAAGTTACGCGTTGTGGCTGGTATTCCGGCCTTGAATCGGGCGCAGAGCTCAAGCTTTGAACGCAGTATGACCGAATGCAGTTCTATGTGTGGAGGGCATTTTCTACCCGGCTGTGCCGCTATGCGTAAATTGCGGGTGCAATCGCGCATTTCCGGCGCATCTATCCCGTATCAAACGCTGTATGAGTTCATCCATTGCCCGCTTTACGTTCAGCCCCTTTGCCGAAAACACCTACGTCGTAGCCGATGCTTCGGGTCTATGCGCCATCATAGATCCGGGTTGCTCCGATGCCGCTGAACGCAAAATTCTCAAGGATTACATTGAACAGCACAAGCTCAAACCGGTTCATCTGCTGAACACCCATTGCCATATTGACCACGTCTTTGGCAATCGCTTTGTGTCTGAAACTTGGAATCTGAAGCTCGAAGCACACCGCGATGAGCAGCTTGTCCTGGACTCTGCGGTCCTCATCTCCAAAGCCTATGGGGTGGCCTATGAGCCCTCTCCGTCCATCTCCGTCTTCCTGGAGCCTGGCTCCTTAATCGAGTTTGGTCAGGTCAAGCTCTCTATCCTCTTCACACCGGGACACTCACCGGCCTCTGTGGCCTTTTACCATGCCGATGAAGGCTATGTGCTCTGTGGTGATACCCTCTTTGAAGGCAGCATCGGCAGAACTGACCTCCCCGGGGGAGACACCGAAACGCTGATGAAGAGCATAGAGCGGGAGTTGTTGAGCCTGCCCCCTTCGACCCGTCTTCTGCCCGGTCATATGGAGGAAACTACCGTGCAGCGGGAATCGCAGAGCAACCCTTTTATACTTGCCTGGAAGAAGGGCATGCCCCTGAACTGAGCCCCGAATAGTGCACAAGCCGCTGCGCACTTCAGGGCAGATCGGGAATGTACCCCAGATCTGTTCAGCGGTTGATGCTCAGGTAGGCCTGCAGATCGTCGCCCAGACCGTCCACTTCAACAATGATAAAGTAGGTGCCTGAGGGAAGGGGCTTGCCCTGGCGATCGGTGCCTTTCCATCCGTTGGAATAGCCGCGCTGGCTGTATACCCGCTGACCCTGGCTGTCAAAGACCAGGATCCGGTTGTCGGGAAACTGTTCTATGCCCTGGATGACCAAACCCTGATCCCTGGAGCTGTGGTAGGAAGAGGGCAGAGCGAGGCCGGCAAAGCCACTTTGCCACACGCCCATGCCATAATGTATGGTATTTTCCTTCAGGCCTTCTTCAATGCGATTTTCCCGCTCGGTCTGCTGCTGGCTAAGTTGCCTAGCATTTCTCAGGGAAGACACTTCGCTGTAGGCCACCGTTGCCGAAGAATCCGTTTTACCGCCGCCTATGCGGTCGGAAACAGGTTCGTTTCCCGAAGAAGTCAGTACGGCCTTTGCGCTTAAAAGCGGTGTAACAAGAAAGAGCGAGGCAAACAGGAGTGTCAGACTCAGCTTTTTCATCATGGGGATTTGCGTGTCAAAACAATCCCTCCCATCCTTTGCTCTCTCAAGGTAAGGAGAAGTGTTGGGTCCACATAATGCCGCCGAACTGAAAAGCGAGATGAACTATTGACTGTCAGTTAATTACGCAACAACAAGAATTATTATTTAGCTTGATCTGTGAAGTGCCTCTGCCTTTCGAAATCAGGGAGGAAGGCCCATTTGATGGACTTCAGGCTCGCTTTTGTGACCTAAAGTCCTGCTGCATTGGCGATGTTGTGGGAAAGGAACAAGCCGATCCGCCATACGTGACAGCGCAGTTTAGCCCAAAAAAAATGCGCCCTGAAGCGCATTTTTCTAAATCTTATGTATAAGCTGCTGAGGGATGCCATCAGGAATCCACCACCTTGTTCTTGCCCTTGACATTGTTGAAGTCAAAGCTGAGGGAAAAGCGCAGCGTATTGTCCAAGGGGTTGCGCTGGTTAGAAGTTGGAACCAGATAGCTGAAATCCAAACCGAAGACGTTGTAGCGGAGACCGAGGCCGACCGTGAAGAACTTGCGGTTGCCTTTGGTGCTGTGTTCATTGAAGTAACCGGCGCGCACAGCGAACTGCTTGTCGTACCAATATTCAATGCCCACGCTGTACATCAACTCGCGCATCTCCTCGCCGAAGCCGCCAGGCGCGTCGGAAAAAGAGGTGAGGATGCCCGAAACGATGCTCTGCTCCTTGTAGTCAAAAATGCCGTTGCGGGGATCCGTATCGGTCGTATCCGGAGTAGGTACCAGAAGTTTATTGATGTCTGTGCCGATCATGATGCTGTTGAAATCGTCCAGATTGATGGTCCAGGCAACTCCGGTACCCAGATTGGTCGGCAGGAAGTCGCGGTTCTCCGCATTGGCGGTGTAGGAGACTTTGGTGCCGATGTTGGAGGCGTTGACTCCCCAGGCCAGGACCGTTTCCAGATCGTTGATCTCCACATCGTGCTGACCGTAGAAGTTCAGGTCGGCGGCAAAGGCCTGTCCCGGACGGATGTCGATGCCGTTGACGGTCTGACCACTGGCCAGGTTGGAAAAGATGTAGCGCAGATTCACTCCTGCGCCAATGTTGTCGCTCAACTTACGGGCGTAAGCCCCGTCAATGGCAAATTCATTAGGTCTGCCCTGACCCGTTACCGTTCCGGTTATATCGGTGAAGACGATATTACCGAGGGAGAAATAGCGCATCGAGAAACCCAGGGTTTGCAGATCGTCAATGCGCTTGTATCCGCTCAGGTAGGCCAGATAGATATCATTGACCAATTGCTTGAGCCAGGGGGTATAGGTCAACGAGAAACCCATATCGTTCTCGACAAAGGCCAGTTTGGAGGAATTCCAGAATATGGCGTTGGCGTCCGGAGAGATGGCTACCCCCATATCCCCCATTCCACCGGAACGGGCATTGGGCGCTATGCGCAGAAAGGGAACAGCCGTATTGATGGTGTTGATTCTGCCGTCTAACTGGCCCGAACTGCCCACCTGGGCGCGGAGCGGAAAAGATGAAAGACTGACGACCACCACCAAAGCGAGTAACTGAGCATGTTTCATACCAGAGAGCACGATGTTTACTGGAGGAGCAATGTTTGCCGGAGCGCAAAACTACCCATATTAACGGAGCAAAACCAGCTTTTCAAATGCTACAGCGCGAGCTGTTGCATCGGATAGGCTGCGAACAGAGACCTTGTAAACGTACACACCCCGCCCAATAGTATCTCCGAAATCATCTAATCCATTCCACTCAATGCCGTCAACGCGGTACCCATCGGTGACCACATCCTGAACCAGGGTTTTGACCCTGCGCCCGCTGACCGTAAAGATCTCGACCATGACTTGCATCAGATCTCCGGGCCGGTTGTGTTCAAACATGAATTCCGTGCGGGTCGTGAAGGGATTTGGATAGTTAAGTACCTGACGCAGAGCAAGTTCTGCCGACTCTGCTACCAGGAACTCCGTGTAGCCTTCACCGGAGTTGTTGTGTACATCCCAGGCCTTTACACGGATATTATGCCTTCCGGGTTCCAGATTTTGTAGCCTGTAGCGCAAACTTCCGCTTTGATAGGAGTCCAGATCGGACTCATAAAACTCGTTGAGCACCAGGGTGGACTGGGAGTTTTCATCCAACACGGCCGTGATGTCCCTGCCTATGCCATTTCCAACCGTATTAATGCCGCTTTCATCCTCGAGCTTGACCAGCAGGATGGGATTCTCATCCGTGGTTCCACCAAAGGCAAAACTTTCTTCATTCATAAAGACCTTAACCTGAGGCCCATCGCTGTCAGGCGTAATGCTGTCAGCCGTTCCACCAATCACAATGGACTGGTCGTAACCATGGGCGTCCTGCTGCCCATCTTCGGCGTAATAGCTGATCTTGCCCTTTCCAAAGGTGTAGGAGATGTCCTTGGGCACGATGAATTCAAAGGAAAAGCGGCCATTGTTCACGCTGGCCCTTCCCCTGTAAATGATGTTTTTCTGCAATAAGAAGGTTCTGACCGGGCTGATGCTGGGCCCGTCATTGCTCAGGGTTTCCAGGGTGCTGGCCTTGTCGTAGATCGTGGGATAGACCCGGCCATTGTAGGCGTTGAGCAGGTTTCCGGCCTGATCCCGGAGTTCTCCGCTGACCTGCACCTTGGCCAATCCTCTCAGGGTGTCCGTTACCTCTGCGCCGGCGGGCAAGCCGTTGACCGAGGTGGTCAGGACCTGAAACTCCGGATAGGCCAATTGAAGCGCCGGATCGCCGAGAAGGGTGAATTTGCGGTTGTTGGCCCCATCGCTGAGTGAGGAGCCTCCCGCCAGACCGAGCTTGGTCTGTCTGACCACATCGCCCAGTGCTGGTCTGGAGCCATCGGGCATTCGCTCAAAGATGGTTCGAAAGACCTCGCGATTGGTCTGAAAGTTGGCATTGCTGAACACCAGTCGAACGGTAGTGATCAGGGCGATGGCACCTCCATTGGGCTGGAGCAGGGTCTGTTCCCCCGCTGAAGTATTGGCGGGATTGTCGTAGCGACTAAAAGAGCAGGTAGCCGTGACGAACAGCGTCAGCTTGTCCATGTTGGTCCAGGTACTGATGTCGCTTTCGGTCAACACCCTTTCCTTAGCCCAGCTCTGCTCGCTGCCGTGCCCGGTGTAGTTCATGATCAGGGTTCCGGAGAACATGCGGTTGTTGATAGCTTCGTTCGCATCGGGATAGCGCTCTCCTCCGGCTGCTGAAACCTGCTGATAGGCATCCAGGTAGATCTTGTCAATGTTGTACACCGGGTAAACACTGGCCAGTTCGTCCTGCGCAATGCGATCGGCATCGCGGCGATGCAGGTCTCCGTCCTCGTCGTCCGCGACAAAGCAGACCATATTGCGCCAGCTTCCCAGGCTGGCGGTAGAGGCGTAATGCAGAATTTTGTCCACTACAGCCCTGGCTTCCGCGCTGGTTTTAACCGGAAGGCGGCCAATGCCCAGGTCTATACCCATCGTATCACTGGTGATGACGCTGCCCCCTTCGCCCGGATCTAAAAAGCCGAAGAAATCATCCGAAGTGAAGGTGATGACCGGATGCGTGGAGTTCTCGCTTTGAAAAGTGGGGACGAAGTTCTGGTTGACTGAGGCGTCAAAGTCCAGGTTCTTGTAGTCATAAGAGCCGTCACCGAAGAGCAACAGATAGCGCGGCAATTCGCTCTCTGAACCCGCGCGCGTGTAGAACATGCGTATAAAATCGCGAATGGCGGAAGGATCCGCAACCCCATTTCCGAACTCGTTGTAGATCTGATCGGTGATGGCCACCAGGGTATCCAAACCGCTGTTGTTGCGGTGAAAACCCGCCAGCCGTCTGGCCTGATCGAGGAAGAGAGGGTGGGTAACCACTACCAGATCGGGGAAGCCCCGGGCCGGGTTGTGCAGATTCTGATTGGCCAGCAAACCCTCGGAATCGATCAGGCTTGCGGGCAGGATATCGCTGTCCCTGAAGGCGTAGAATTCTCGGATCGAAGAGGCGTCTGCCCTGAACCGAAACTCGGAGCCGATGAGATTGCCCTGCTGCCTCACAGCGGCGGTGGGATCGCTGACATCCCAAACGCTGACCCCGTTGGCATTGGCCAATCTGAACTCCGCACTCTGTCCCGCAGAGAGACTGCGGGAATCGCGAAAACTCATTCCCCCGCTGAGCGGCATGCGCAACTGTCTGCGGGCATTGACCACGATGTAATCCAGCCAGCCCCTGGCCGTGGCATCGGAATTGTAACGCAACTGCACATTGATGTTGTCGCCCCCACCCGTCCACTCACCGGAGCTGGTTCGCGAAGTGGCGTACAAGCGGTCAAAGCCAATGGTTATGCTGCTCAGGTCCATGTTGAACAATACCGAGCCATTGACGGACAACTCAAAATTGGAGGAAGCCACGGCGGATCTCGCCGCCACCAGAGCTTCCACCCAAACCGCTTCGCCCGTCACCCGGTCGGGGAAGGGAAAAGTATAGCTGCGCAGGGGGGTAAACACATCAAAGAAATCGCCAAACCACTGCCGACCGGACTGCAGCAGATTCTCCTTGTCCTCATCGATGAACTGAACTTCGTCAAAGGCCGCAACCGTTGGTCCAAGGGGAGCTGTTGATTCGGGCTGTTCGGCCACTCTCATGCCCGTGCCCTGATCCGTGGTCAAAAAATAATAGGTCTGGTCGGCGTAGAGATTCTTCTTTTGGCGGAAACGCAGGCCGTCGTAGTCCAGGCGATCGGGGCCCTGTCCGTAGAAGAGCAGGTAGTCCCCGCTGTCAAAAGAGCCGTCTTCTGCACCCACCAGGACGGTGGGGTTCTCCACCAGATCATCGTGGCGAAAGTCGTCGTTGTCTTCGGGAACCATTCCTCCTCCATTGCCGAAGATGGCGAGCCGCTGGGGATCCATGGCCGCGACGTTCACGCCCAGGGATTCCAGGAAGTTGCGGTCAATGCGGAAGATGCCATCGCGTTTCACGGAGATCTTGTACCAGCGGCCGGTAGCCAGAACGCTGGAACTGGATGCGCGATACTGGGCCCCTGAAGAACTTGCTGCCGCCGTTTCGGGTTGCAGGCGCTGTTCCACCCGAAAGCGTACAATGCGCTCTACCACACCGGTGCTGGGGTTGCGGCGAATGGGCGTGAAATGATAAACGCCAATGGGCTGGCGCGCGCTGCTCATGACCCATGAGCGCAACTCAGGCTCCAGTGGCCAGGTCACTCCTTCGTAAGAAGAGGCATCGGGCAGGGCTTCATAGACTATGTCAGCAAGGCTCAGGGTCCAGTTGCCCTGTCTGCTCAAGGCTACACTTTGTCGAAAGACGGGCAAACCCTGAGCTTTCTCGCGAAATGCGCCTTTGAAATCGGGTCGAAGGGCGTTCTTGTCGGATCCAATCGGCACCACCGCGGGCTGATCCTTCCATTCGATCTCGATCCAGTCCATGGAGCTCATGGGACGGATGCTGTTTCCCATGCGCCCGCTTTGCGCCTGCAAGGGCGGTAAAAAGGCACTCAACACAACAAGCAGCAGCAGAAACTGACGGGAAAATGACCGGATTACTGTGCGGAAAGCATCGTTTTGACCCACTTGAGTGCGCCAATTGCCATCAACTCTGGCCGATTGACCGCGCGCAGACTGATCCAGAGCCGGAGACAGCATAGCCCTGGAGAGTGTGCTTCGCAACTGGGAATACGCGTAAAGGGATGTCAATGCGGGCTATTTTGAAGAGTTTCGCATGCGGACAGGAAGGCTTGACTGTTCAAAGCAAGCTCGCTTTTGCACCACAAGACCCATTGGCTGCGTTCTGACGTACAAGCTATTCTTCAACGCTTCAGAAAACGCAGCTTGAGCTGCAAAATTGTCGCTAGTTCACGGCAAATGAACCTTATAAAGATCATTCTTTCAACCATCAGGCGGGCTGCAAAGTTCGTTGCGGCCTGGCTGACGGCTCAGGGTCTGACCGCCTGGCTGCGGGTTCAGGTTCAACCTAAGTGCTCGGGTTGTATATCATCTGGCCCTATGTGGAAGGGCTATACAGCGTTTTGCATGGGCTTGTTTCTACAGTTTTCTCTCCGGGCTCAGGACCCTGCTTTTAGCCAGTATCCCAGCCTGCCCATGCACCTCAATCCTGCTCTGGCCGGCAACTCAGAGTACGGTCAGCTCACAGCCATCTTCAGAGATCAGTGGCCTGATTTTCCGCAGACCTATGTCACTTATGCCCTGGCCTGGGAGCAGTACTTTCCCGATCTGAGCAGCAGTTTTGGTGTGATGCTGCTGGGAGACCGGCAGGGCTCCGGTGTGTTCAACACCCACAGCATTCACGGGTTCTATGTCTTTGCCATTCCTCTGGGCCAAAAGGCGGCCATCCGCAGCGGCGTTGAACTGAGCTGGGCGCAGCGGGGTCTGCGCTGGGACGACTTGCGCTTCTTTGACCAGATCAATCCGGTTTTTGGGTTCAACGATGTGAGCGGCAACCTGAATCCCAGTGGGGAAGTGCCCCCGGGAGCCAACAATGTCAATTGGCTGGACGCCAATGTCGGGGTGATGATCTACACGAGTAAGACCTACGCCGGTTTTTCCGTCAAACACCTCACCCGGCCCAACACAGCTTTCTACGACAATCGCGAAGACATCATTCCGCTGGCTTTTTCCGTGCAGGCGGGGGCAACCCTTCCCTTCGGGCGCAATCCAAGGGATCCCATGACCTTCTCCCCCTACCTGATCGGCATCAACCAGGGACCGTTCATTCAGGCCAGGGCGGGCATGCGACTGGCTAAAGGGGTGATCTTCGGAGGCGCGGCTTTGCGCTATGCTTTTACCCCGGTGAGCAGCGCGGCGGATGCCTTCATCGTCGAGGCGGGATTGCGCAAAAGCGGCTTTGAGATGGCTTACAGCTACGACATCAGCACCGGGCCGGCAGCCGGGCAGGGTGGTGGGGCGCATGAAGTGGCCCTTCGACTCAGGCTGACCAGTGAGAATGACAAGACGCGTTCCCGCCGCATGGGCGATATGCTGAGCTGTCCGGTTTTCTGATCAATTGGATGGTATTGCCTGGAAGTGGCTGGTAATTTGCGCAGATGGGGCCTGCAGGTCAGGCCCTTCCCCCGTAAAAAAGGCCTAAAAACAGGCCTTTGCGCATTTTGAGCGGCATGGACACAACAAAACATGAATCCTAAACGTAAATGGGAAATGATGGGCTCTCTTCGGGGTCCGTATATAACAGATTGTTTACATTTGCGTTCGGCCTGAACTCCGGCATCTGACTTGCCCGTTTTGGCCGCAAAAGTTTTTCGGAATCCCTGGCAGTATAAACCTGCGCCCTGCATATGAACAAGAGCATTCATTTCCTGAGCACCCTTGCGGTCAGCCTGCTGCTCCTATCCTCCTGCGGCAAAGACCGTTCGGAAATCACCAATTGGAAGTACAACGACGCCAAATGGGGCGGCTTTGAGAAGACGGATTACGCCGGTCAGGCGACCGGTCCCAATCTGGTGCTGATCGAAGGGGGTACTTTCATGATGGGGGTGACCGAACAGGATGTTACCTACGAGTACAACAACGTTCCGCGCCGGGTAACGGTGTCTTCGTTTTACATTGACGAAACGGAGATCTCCAACACGCACTACCGCGAGTACCTCTACTGGCTCGACCGAGTGTTCAGATCCGAGTTCCCCCAGGTGGTTTGGGATGCCCTTCCCGATACGCTGGTCTGGCGCGAGGAATTGGCCTACAACGATCCCTACGTGGAGTTTTATTTCCGCCACCCTTCGTATAACAACTACCCTGTTGTAGGGGTGACCTGGAGCCAGGCCAATGAATTCTGCCGCTGGCGCACTGACCGTGTAAACGAAGGTCTGTTGGCCGAAGGCAAGTACATCGAGCTCAACGTCAACGCCTATGGCGATGACAACTTCAATACCGAAGCCTATTTGCTGGGTCAGTATCAGACGGGCCTGCTCAAAGGCAAGAAAGACTACAGCCCCGATGCTGCCGATCCCAAAGCGGGCCGCAAGATTCGCATGGAAGACGGAATCATTATGCCCGACTACCGACTGCCTACGGAGGCTGAATGGGAGTACGCCGCCCTTGGCCTGAGGGGCAATCAGATTGAGGAGAACGAGATGATTACCGACCGGAGGATCTACCCCTGGAACGGAACCACGATGCGCTACCCCGATCCACGCCAGCGCTGGCAGCAGGGTCAGATGGTGGCCAACTTCAAGCGCGGTCGCGGAGACTATGCCGGTGTGGCCGGAAGGTTGAACGACAACGCTATAGTCACTGCTCCGGTAGTGAGCTACATGCCCAACGATTTCGGTCTGTTCAACATGGCCGGCAACGTGAACGAATGGGTTCAGGACGTTTACCGCCCCATGACCTACATGGACATGGAAGACCTCAACCCTTACCGGGGTAACAAGTTCCAGACCCGTGTGCTGGATGAAGAGGGCAATGTAGCGGAAAAAGACAGTCTGGGTCGCATTCGCTACCGTCCGGTTGAAGATGCCGAAGTGGTGGATCGCCGCAACTACAAGAGAGGCGATGTTCGCAATTATGTGGACGGTGACTCTGTGTCTATGGCCGAATACAGCTATGGCAAGAACACGCTGATCAACGATCAGGCACGCGTTTACAAAGGCGGTTCCTGGGCTGATGAAGCCTTCTGGCTCTCTCCCGGTGCCCGTCGCTACCTCGATGAAAACCTGAGCACGGCAACCATTGGTTTCCGCTGTGCCATGATCCGCATGGGCGGTGATGTGAGCAATGAGACTCCCGGTGGCAACCAGTTCAAGGAGTCAAGCAAGGCTCAAAAAGCCAATCAAAAGGCGCGCAAGAAGAGCCGGGTCAAGTAAATCCGGGCTTGCGGGCATAACCACTGTTAAGCTTTCAGGGCCACCCTTCGGGGTGGCTTTGTTTTTTTGGGGAAAGGCGGCCGCGCTGTTTCTTTGAGCCCGTGGATATCCAGCAGATCTATTCCCTATACCGGAATGCGCGAGCCGTGTGTACCGACACCCGAACGCTTCAGCCCGGCGACCTCTACATCGCCCTCAAAGGGCCCCGCTTCAACGGCAATTTGTTTGCAGCCCAGGCGCTCGATGCCGGTGCTTCAGCCGTGATTGTGGATGAAGACATCCACTCCCTTGGGGGGGGCGTTGAGGATGCGCGGCAGGCTGCTCAGCCCGGGCGAGCTGCGCTTGCCGCGCTTGCCGAAAATCCAAGGGTGATCAGGGTGGAGGACGGCTTGCGCACTCTACAAGATCTGGCTCGCCACCACCGCCGTCAATGGAATTTTCCTGTCTTTGCGCTGACTGGTTCCAACGGCAAGACCACCACCAAAGAATTGCTGGCGGCTGTGCTTTCACGCCGCTTCGAGGTGGGCTTTACCCGTGGCAATCTCAACAACCATATCGGGGTTCCCATGACTCTGCTGTCCATGCCCCCGGAAAGCAACTTTGCCGTAGTGGAGATGGGAGCCAATGCCCAGGGGGAGATTGCCGGGCTTTGCGCTATCGCCGAGCCGGATGCGGGTTTGATCACCAATATCGGCGATGCTCATCTGGAGGGCTTCGGCGGGCGGGCGGGGGTCAAAAAGGGCAAGGGAGAGCTCTTTGACTTCTTGCGCCAGCGCGGGGGTCAGATTTTCTGCTGGAGCGATTCCGCTGATCTCATGGAACTGGCCCTTGGAGCGCAACATAAGTTAAGCTATGGTTCTGGCCCTGGTGTCGCTCTTCGCGTGCGAGCGCTCAGCAGCGGAGTCTTTGCCGCTGCAGAACTGAGCTTCACCCCCCCCTTTGAACGGGCAAGTCTTGAGGTTCACTCCCAATTGGTGGGCGCCTACAATGTTCCCAATCTGGCGGCAGCGGCCTGCGTTGGGGCATGGTACGGAGTTCCCCCCGAAGAAATCAAGGCTGCGTTGCAGGAGTATCGCCCGGCCAATCAGCGCTCCGAGTGGCGGGCCATGGGCAGCAACTGGCTGTACCTGGACGCCTATAATGCCAATCCGTCCAGCATGCGGGTGGCCCTGGAAAGCCTGGCTCAGATGCGGGATGTTCCGCGGGCTGATTCGGATACCGGCTCGGTTCGCGCAGCTCAGGCGCCGGGTGCACCTGAGCCGGGTGCCCAGGCATCAGGAGCTGATCGGCGGGCGGCCTCGGGTTCCACGCTGCGCAGAGGTGCTGTGCTCGGGGATATGCGGGAGCTGGGTGAGTTCAGTAGAGAAGCGCATCAGCAGATCGCCGATCTGGCCGCTTCGCTCGGGCTTGATCTGCTGGTGTTTATCGGTCCGGATTTCGGGGCCGTGCGGCTTCCCGATGGAGCCCAACACTTTGCCGATGCTGCGGGAGCCTCGGGCTGGCTGCGGGAACAGCGCGTGAACAACTATGTGCTGCTGCTGAAAGGTTCGCGCGGGATCGGGGTGGAAAGGGTGATGGATGCCTTGGTTTAGTTTCCGCTACACATTCAGGCGGTTCAGCGCTTTGAGCCATCGGTCGGGTACCTCCTGCTTAGTGGCCAGTTCATAGTCTTCGTAGGTACAAGGCAGGAGCGCATGACGCTCGTGCTTGTCATCCGGCTTGAAGGGCACTTCCATCCACCAGCGTCCCGAGCGATCGCTTTTTAGAAAGGTGAGCTCGTAACCAGCGCTGTCCATAGCCACTCTGTAGCGGGTATAGTCGCTGGACTGAACATTGGGCAGATCGTTCTTGCGATTGTAGAAACCATCCACAAAGTACCAGATCATCTGCGCGGCCAGGGCGGCTCCCAGTCCCCTTCGATCCAAATCAGGTTCATACCCGAAAAGACCAAAGCAGCTCAATTTGTCGCTTAGTCCGGAATAGCGGGCTATCTGACAAGCCTCTTCGCCAAACAATCCGTTGGGACCACTCAGACCATTGGCGGAAAAATCTGCCGAGCGCAGGGCCAGCAAATCAAAACTCAGGATATCGGCATCGCGAACCGCCGGCTCCACCATACGCATGTTAGCTCTCAACTCACCTAAACGTATATGATCAAAGTGCAGACGATCCATGCTGTGGATCATATCCGGGGAGATGAAATGGCTCTGATAGCCAATTTGGGTGAAGTTGAACAGCCAGGAGGGTTCCCGGTCCAGGACATGCCACATCCAGGTGCGCGCATTGACCTCATCGCGGTCAATCAGGTCGATGAAGGCATCGACAGAGACCAGGTTGACAGAACGGCTCCTGGCCTCGTAGGCTTCGTAGATGGGCAGGGTCAATTCCTGCCCGCCGCCAAAGACCACCGGCACTACTCCGCGATCCAACAAGACTCCAACCACCTCGCGCAGGGCAGCGCGGGTATCGCGGGGTGTGCGGCCCGGGATGATATCGCCCAGATCGGCAACGCGCTGTCCGTCGTGACCCGCAGCCAGGCCGTATAACGTGCGGCGAATGCGGTCTGTTCCCCCGTCAGACACGTCCCGCCCGGCCTGGTCGCGGGTTCCGGGAACGCCCACCAGAGCCAGTTGCACTTCAATTTCCTCCAAATCCCCCTGGGGAAAGGCGGTTTCATGTCCCCAGGTTCCTGGAAATGAGCGGGAATCACCGGTCACGCGTTCCGGATCAACAGGTTTGAGTATGTGGTCGAACATGGCCCCGAAGTTAGGTCCGGGCAGTGCAGCGGAATCCACAGCCGCGGGTTGGGTTGTATGCTCTAAGGGGCAGAGGTGTCCGGGCAACTTAACAACATCTTCACTCGATGCCAGAGCAGCGTATCCTCTTTTCAGCAACCCAGGCCCTCCTGCATCAGCGATTCCTGTATTTTTGCCCTGAATCAATAGGTTTTTACATTATGAATGATTTTATAAATCAAATTTTCCTGGATAACAGCTTGTTGCAATGGGGCATCCTGGTACTTGTGGTTGTGGCCGTCCTGCTTTTCAATCCTTTCATAGGAAAAATCATCGGCAAGATTCTCTATCAGTTCTTCAGGCGTTTTGCTCCCAGTAAGGGAGAGCACTTTTCTCAGCTTCTGCTCAAACCACTGGAATACCTTATCATTCTGATCGCTCTTGGAATCACTCTGCAGTTTATGGATTATCCGGAAAAGCTGGATTTCAGTTTCTACGGAATACATACACAGCGATTGCTTCAGATCGTGCTGCAATTGCTGATGACTCTCACGATTGCCTGGCTGGCGCTGAGAATAGTCACTTTTGTAACCGATGTTCTTGCAGCCAGGGCGGCTTTGACTGAAACCACTCAGGATGACCAGTTTGTGTTGTTTGTGCGCGATGTGTTGCGCATAGTGGTCTATATCGCCTTCTTGTTCATCATTTTGGGCAATGTCTTCGACCTGAACATCACCAGTTTGCTGGCTGGCGCAGGTATAGCCGGTCTGGCCATTGCCCTTGCCGCTCAAGACAGCCTTACCAACCTGTTCGGCTCACTGACCATCTTCACGGAGAAGCCCTTCATCATGGGCGATCTGGTGGAGACTAACGGCATTGTTGGTTCAGTGGAAAAGGTTGGATTCCGCTCAACCCGCCTTCGAACTTTAGAAAAAACATATGTAACCTTGCCTAACCGCAAGATCATGGAGAACGCGCTGAACAACCTCACGGAACGCACCTCCCGGAGAGTTCAGTACACTGTTGGAGTCCTTTACGGCACACCCATTCCCGTGATCAAAAAAATCGTCAGCGAGATTCAGCAATTGATCGATGATCACCCCAAGACCAATGAGGATGGCATTGTCACATTCTTTGCTTTTGGATCCAGCTCCCTGGATATTCAGGTGATCTACTTCATCAAAGAGATACAGTGGAGCGCATACCTCCGGGTGCGCGAAGAGATTTCGCTTGGCATCATAGAGATTGTGGAAGGCAATGGCGGCAGTTTCGCCTTTCCCACCACTACGGTTCATCTGGCCAGTGACGAAGTACCGCTCAAAGAAGACGATTCACCGGAGCAGCCCGAGAAAGAGGCGTAGGTTAAAGTACTACTCAAGCGGGGTTACTGCTGGCTTCTGCCGGCTCTCCCTTTGGTGCCATGAGATCAACACTGCGCTCCACAAATTCCGTAAGACGGCTGCCTTTGAGCATGCCCTGAGCCAGCAATGCCAGATCGAACAACTGACGGGCCATGCGGCTGCGGTTCTCCGATTTCGAACGCAACAGTTTAGCGGCAACCGCGTGATTGCTGTTGACCACCACATTGAAATGCTCCGGCTGTTCGGCTAGGAAGGCCATGCCATTGAAGGCCGCCATATCCCGCATACGCCGCATCATCTCGGGCTTGATCACCGTTACTGCGGAATCTTCAGGTCCCATGGGCTGCAACTGTACAAAGACCTTGTCATCTCCGATCACTTCGACGAAGAGCTCGCGCAAGCGCTCTTGTTCCTTTTCGCTAAGAACTGATTCGATTTTCTCGTCCTTGTCAATGATGCGATCTGCCGTGTCGGAATCAACGCGTACAAAGGTGATCTTCTCAACTTTGTTTTCGGCAAAACTCAGGAAGTGGTTGTCGATGACATTGTCCACTTCAAGCACATCATAGCCCTTGCGCCGCGCCGCCTGGATATAGGGATCCTGGGCTTCTTTGTCGTTCGCGTAGAGCATGACCACCTTTTCATTCTTGTCGGTCTGGCGCTCCGCAATGTGTTCGCGGTACTCTTCAATGGTGAAATACTTGCTGTCGAGATTGCGCAACAGGCAGAATTTGCGGGCCCTTTCCTCAAACTTCTCATCGGTGAGCATGCCGTACTTCACAATGACCGAGAAGTTTTCCCACTTGGCTTCAAAGTCAGCGCGGTCCTTCTTAAAGAGCTCTTCCAGGCGCTCGGCTACCTTGCGCGTGATGTAGCCCGCTATCTTCTTGACATTGGCATCACTCTGCAGATAGCTGCGCGAGACGTTCAGGGGAATGTCCGGAGAATCAATCACACCGTGGAGTAAGGTCAGCCACTCGGGCACGATATCACCCACTTCGTCGGTGACAAAGACCTGATTGCTGTAGAGTTGAATCTTGTTCTTCTGCACCTCCAAACCCTTTTTGATTCTCGGGAAGTACAGAATTCCCGTCAGATTGAACGGGTAGTCCACGTTGAGGTGAATCCAGAACAGGGGCGGCTCGGCATAAGGATACAATTCGCGATAGAAGCTCTGGTAATCCTCGTCTTTGAGCTCAGCGGGAGCGCTGGTCCAGGCCGGGGAAGTGTTGTTGATGATGTCCGGAACTTCGGTCTCAACGGCGTCATCGCCTTCTCCGCTCTTCTCTGTGCGAGTGCCGAACTGAATGGGCACCGGCATGAACTTGGCGTACTTGTTGAGCAACTCCCGAATTCGGGACTCCTGGAGAAACTCGGCGTTCTCTTCATCGGTGATGTGCAGGATGATGTCCGTGCCCCGCTCGGTGCGCTCCGCTTCTTCCAGGGTAAACTCAGGACTGCCGTCGCAGGTCCAGCGCACAGCGGGATCCTCCCGGTAACTCTTGCTGATGATCTCCACCTGGCTGGACACCATGAAGGAGGAGTAAAAACCGAGGCCAAAATGGCCGATTATGCTGGCGGGATCCTGACCCTTGAACTTGTCCAGGAACTCCGATGCGCTGGAGAAAGCCACTTGATTGATGTAGCGTCTGACCTCGTCGGCGCTCATGCCAATGCCGCGGTCGCGAATGGTCAGGGTCTTGGCATCGCTGTCCAGCAGAATCTCTATGGTCGTGTCACCGATTTCGCCCTTGACATCGCCAATAGCGGCCAGTTTGCGCAATTTTTGGGTAGCATCAACGGCGTTCGAAACCAATTCCCGCAGAAAAATCTCGTGGTCCGAGTACAGGAACTTCTTGATGATGGGGAAGATGTTCTCAGTTTGCACGGATATCGTGCCTTTCTCCAGAGTTGCCATGATTCAGCGGTGATTAGTCGGTTAAGTCCTTAGTGAGTGGGAATGGATGCGTGCGAAATGCCTTGCTCAGGCTCTAAAGCCCTTTGAGGCAGCCTGCAAACGCCTGACCTGCCCTTCCAGAAGGGCACAGAACAAAGGTCAAATCCTGTGCCATCCGAATGGCAACTGTCAATTTGTCGCAATACAGGTGAGCCCAGCGCGAGGGCCGCAGCCGGCCTACTGCTGCTCGGCCTTCTTCACCAGCTCGTCGCCCTGTTTGCGGGCGGTATCCACGATCGCATCAGCCCGTTTGTCGGCCTCTGCGATAGCCTGTTGTTCCTTCTTGTCGGCTTCTGCTTTGGCCTTGTCCGCTACCAGTTTTGCACCGGCTTTGGCCAGCGGATTCTTGACCTTTTCCAACTCGGAATCAGCGGCTTTATAAGCGGCATCTTTGACTTTAGCCGCTTCAGTTCGGGCATCGGCCTTGATCTTGTCGGCTTGTTTCTGCGCATCGGCAATGAGCTTGTCGCGCTCCTGTCGCGCTCTGGCCACAGCATCTTCCCTGGCCTGATCCACGCGCTCACCAACTTCTTCGATGACCTGGTCTTTGACCTGCTCCACCGCCGATTCGAGCATATCCTTCATTCCCCCGGCAAAGACGGGTTTGATGACCGGATTGTCTATGGTGCCGGTGAAGGCTATTGTGGCATCCAGCGCATCGGGGAGGCTGAAACCCGCCAGCCCCTGTTGGTTGATCCCGAGCAGCGAACCAACCGTTTGGTTTGGGGAGGCCCCAAACATGGCGGTGGGAATCTTGCTGCTCATGGTGTAGTTAAGGCTCTGGTCTTCTATGGCCATGCTTCCGCCTACCTTAGCCTGCATCCGATCAATCTTTATGTCGAAGGGCTCGGTGATCATCTGCCCATTTTCGATCTTGTAAGTCAAGTTGAGGTTCTGTAAACTGGCCTTTGCCAATGCGGGAAGGCTCAAGACGCTGGCGAGCTGATCCAAAGGTTTGAATCCACTCACGGTGACCTGCTGGCTGCGCAGGGTGCCGCGTCCGGTGAGACTGCTCATCACCGGCTCCATCTGCTCGTTGAGCACTCCCTTCAGACTCAGATTGGTGCTGAACTTACCCTTACTGTAGCGGGCAATTGGAGCCAGCCGATCAAGAGTTGAGATGGCCTGGGCGCTCTGGACAATATCCATATCGCGGATGTCATAGCGCAGATCAATGCCGGGAGCCTTGGGGTTTTTGGTATCGTAGGCTCCGGAGACAGCCACACTTCCCCCGAAAAGATTGAACAACAACTCGCTGAGCTCCAGTCTGCTCTCGCGTACCTTCAGGCTTCCCCTGACTTTGTCCAGGGTCAGGTTGTCGTAGATGACCTGATTGGCAGAGGCGGTAAGACTGATGTTGAGGTTCTCCGGAATCTCAATGACCTGCATCGTGCTTGCGGAGCCCTCCCCGCCTGGTTCATTGTCTTCTTCGGGCGAAGGGCCTGGGGAAGCACCCATGAGCTCATTGAGGTTGACCCGATCGGCTTTCACATCAAAACTTCCCGTAAGCATTTGGTCCTTCAACCACCACTCCAGATAGTTGTTCAGTCGGCCGCTGGCCTGGAGTTTGGTGCTGCCCATGCTGCCGTCAAAGGAGTTGAGACTGAGAAAACGCGGGCTGAATTCAAAGAGCAGGCTATTGATCAGGAGAGGAACGGCCACAGATTCGCCTTCGTAAACCATGTCTGTGATGCTCAGATTGCCGTCGGCTTCAAAGCTCTCATAGCGCTGCTGTTCGATGGAACTCAGTGCGCCCTTGAGCCGCACATCGGCATCGAGTCTGCCGCGAAGCTCTTCTTCCATGGGAATGACCTGTCCGATATTGCTCAGGTCCATGTTGGACTTGACTTCAGCATCAATCAGCGGATCGCTGACCGTATTGCTGAGCTTCAATCTGGCGCTGAGCGGATTGCCGGCCAGATTCATATTTAATTTCTTCAGATCAATAACCATGCGGTCCAGGTTGGCGCCTCCCGGGTGTTGTATGTTCAAATCCAGGAAGATATCCTCTGCGCTTTGGGGCAAAGAGGGATACTTGAAACGCCCGTTGTCAACAGAAGCCAGCAAGGTAAAGGCCGGCAGGGCATCGTCTTTGTAAAGTCCCTTCAGAGATCCCTGCAAACTGGTGGTACCGCTCATCTCCACCCCCTTCAGATCGCTGGCAAACTCCGCGGGAATCAGGGACAAGATATTGGCCAGATCGCTGCGCTTGCTTCTGAACTGTATGTCCATGTCATAGCCGCTGCCCGGCTGGCTCAGCCAACCTTCAAAGCCCAGCACCAGATCGTTTATACTCACTTCATTTTCGCTAAACGTATAAGTATTGGTGTTTAAGTCAACCGCGATATCAGCCGCCAGATCCACCGAAGCCCTTCGTACATATTGAATGCCTCCGTATTTGACATCCAGCTTTCCCACCCCGGTTTTGGTCTTCAGGGTGAATAAATCCTGCGTAAAGTTTCCGCTGCCACTGTGGTCCAGATCGAATATCTCCGCCATGATGCCCTGGGAGCGATCTTCATAGACGCCCCTGCCATCGCTGATGGCGTATTCGCGCAAACTGATCTGAAAGGCACTGCTCTCCGCGCTTTCCTCTGCCGGCTTGGTGATGTTGTAGTTGGCTGTTCCATCCTTGAGCACAACCACATGAATATTGGGCTGATCAAGTTTGACCTTCAGAATCTCCAGCTCTTCGCGCCAGAGGCTTTTGATGTCCAGGGTCACACTGAAACGGCCAATGTCAGCCAGCTCCACCCCTTCAAAGGGAGCGCGGTTAGTGATCAGCACATCGCTTACGCTGGCGCTCATGTTGGGGAAGGACCGGAGCAGACTGAAACTCCATCGGCCCCAGTCCACATCGGCCAGTAAGTTGTTGTTGACCTCCTCTTTGATAGCCGCTTCTATCTTGTCCCGGAACAGGAAGGGAATGGCGATGGCCGCGGCCAGCAAAAGGACCACAAAGACCACTAAGGACAAGAGGGCGCGCTTGACAAACTTTTTCATAGAATTTATTTATATAATAAAAGTTACCATACTAATATTCGACTCGCTTTTATGTCCTCAACCCTTGCTTCGGCATCAAGTGATGCAACTGGCTCTCATGCCTGAATGCCACACCTCGCTTATCGCACCACTAAAGCTGAACCGCTCGCTTGTTCTTCACTTCTTGCCAATACGCCAAAGTTGTTCAGCCCGCAGTCCAGAAATTGCATGTAAGCTTTCTTGTCGGGCGTATAACCCACCGGATTGTTCAACACAGTTTTTCCATCGGGTGAAAGCAAGACATACCAGGGCTGCGAAACCCCTTTGAAGTTAGACAATTGAAGATCGCTCCATTTATTGCCCACGGTTCGAACCGTCCTTCCCGATACAGCCGACACATAACGCTCTTCTTCGGGCAGCAGTTTAGTATCATCCACATAGAGTGAAATGAGCACAAAATCCTCATTGATTCGGCGGAAGACCTGCTGATCAACCCAAACCCCTTCCTCCATCTTGCGGCAATTGACGCAAGCCCAACCCGTAAAGTCCAGGAGTATGGGGCGATTGTTGGCCTGGGCGAAGGCCAGACCCTCATCGTAATCCTTGAAGCAGCTCAGGTCCAAAGGACACTCGGTATCGGTTTCATAAAACCAACCGTAACTGTAAAACATCGGAGGCGGAAAGCCGGAGATCATGCGCAGATTGGTTCCAAACAAACCGGGTATGAGGTAGATGGTAAAAGCGGCAAACACGGCGGCAAAGCTCAGCCGAACCGCGCCCAGTTTCTTGATGGGCGAATCGTGGGGAAAGCGAATCCAGCCCAGCAGATAAGCCACGGTAGCCAGGCCGGTGATGATCCAGAGCAACAGAAAAAGGTCGCGCTTGAGGAAACCCCAGTGCGAAACCAGGTCCGCATTGGAAAGAAACTTGAGCGCGAGCGCCAGTTCCAGAAAACCGAGCACCACCTTGACGCTGTTGAGCCAGCCCCCTGATTTAGGCAGGGCATTCAAAGCCCCGGGAAAGGCTGCAAACAGGGCGAATGGCAGACCCAGGGCCACCCCAAATCCCGCAAATCCCGCAACGATAGCCGACTGACTGGCCGTGGAACTCAGGGTTTGAACCAGCAACACCCCCAACAGAGGTCCGGTGCAGGAAAAAGAGACAATAGCCAGGGTCAGGGCCATGAAAAAGATGCCGATCATACCCCCTGATTGGGAGACACTGTCGGTCTTGGAGCCCCAGGAACTGGGCAGGGTGATTTCGTAGTAACCGAAGAAGCTAAAGGCAAAGAAAATGAATATGGCAAAGAACGCTATGTTCAGGGCGGGGTGGGTCGCGATGACATTGAGCGTGTCAGGGGGCAGTTTATAGACCACAAAGGGAATGGTGCAGGCCAAATACACCGCAAGGATGCTCAGACCGTAAAAACTGGCATCCATGATTCCCTTGACGCGCGGCTGATCCATGCGCTTGGTGAAAAAGGTCACCGTCAGGGGAATCATCGGAAACACACAAGGCGTGAACAGGGCGATCAGCCCTCCGAGCAGCCCTTTGAGAAAGACGCTCCACCAATGGGTTGAATCCTCTTTGATCTCTCCGCAGGCCGAGGCGTCCATCCAGTCGAAATCGCCCCACACATTGAGAACCGGCCCCCCTTCGCCCTGAAAGATGTTCTCTCCAGTGCTCAGGTCTATGGAGAAATTGACCGGGTCTGGGAAGATGCACTTGCTGACATCACAGGTCATGAATTCGATGACGCCGTTGACCGGAACAGAGGGGTCGGCAACCCGGATTCTCTGCTCGAAGACGGCCTCATTGTTGAACCACTTGATCATCAAGTTCTCAAACAGAGGTTCGGGGGCCTCCTGGGAAGCGCCGCTTTCGGAGACTTCACCCAGCCGTTCTATACCGGCGTTGGCCTGCTCGTCAAACTGAAATGAAGTGGGGATGGGTCGCACTTCGGCCTCGGGAAGATGCTGACTGTAGAGCTTCCACCCTTCCTGAATTGAGGCTCTGAAGCGGAGCATATACTCTCCATCTCCAAGATCTTCGCGTTCAAAGCTCCAGCGCACAGGCTCCAACATCTCCGAATTGCTTTCCACGGGCGCCTGCGCACCACTCAACACCACCTGAAAAGCGAAAGGCTCCGGGAAGATGCATTGCGCATCATCGCAGGTCATATATTCAATAAACCCCTTTATTCGGGTATTGGGGGCGGCATTGACGGGAATGCGGAAGATGGCTTTCTTGCTGAAAGCGCTGACCTCCATCTCAAAGATGGGATCGAACTCCGTTTTCTTGCGCCCCAGGCCCTTCCACTCGCCGGCAAAGACAAAAGCACTGGAGTCTTCAAAATGCACAGAGGTGGAAATAGGACCACCTTCGGGCAGATTCATGTCATAGAGCTTCCAGGGCTCTTCAATTGAGGCCGTGAACACCAGTTCAAAGCTGCCGTCCTCATTCGGGCTGGCGCTGGCGTTCCAGCTCACCGGCTCCAGAAGGCCTTGGGCGTCAGCATGTTGGGGTAAGAAGAGGGCCAGAAGACTGATCAGCGCCAGGGCGAACCGGGACAAAATGCTCTTCATAGTCAGCAATCTGAATGCAATAGGTGAGGGATCGGCCTTTGGGCCGCTTAGCTGCTTCAAATTTACGTATTCCCTCAACGCTTTGGCCTCTTAAAAGAGGGCCATTGCGGGGTGTGAAAAAGGGTCCTAAGCCTGTGCCAACAGCAACTTTAGCTGCTGAATTGAGCTTTGTGCAAACCTGCCAAAGAATGTAATATATACAAGCCATCTGTATTGCCCAACACCTCTTCTGCTGCGCGCTCCGGATGGGGCATCATGCCCATGACATTGCCGGCGGCATTTCTCACCCCCGCGATATGATTCAGCGAACCATTGGAATTGAATTCCGGGCTGAGTTCGCCCTCGGGGCTGCAGTAGCGGAACAACACCTGTTCATTGCTCTCCAGTTCCTCCAGAGCCTCTGCTGCGGCGTAATAGCGCCCTTCGCCATGCGCGATGGGTATCTTCAGCACCTGATCCGGGTCAAGCTTGCGGCTGAGCAGGCTTTTTGTGTTGGCCGCCTTGAGGTAGATGTTTCGGCAGATGTATTGCTGATTGCTGTTGCGCAGCAAAACGCCGGGCAGAAGATGAGCCTCACAGAGGATCTGGAAGCCGTTGCAAACCCCCAATACCTTTCCCCCGTCATGCGCAAAGCGCGTCACCGCTTCCATGATGGGCGAAAAACGGGCAATGGCACCGGTTCTGAGATAGTCTCCATAGGAAAAACCTCCGGGCAGAACCAGGCAATCATCGATGTTGAATCCGTCGAGCTTGCGATCCTTGTGCCAGATTTCCCGTACATCGCGATCCATTACATCCCGCAGCACATGAACCATATCTCGCTCGCAGTTGGAGCCGGGAAAGAGTATTACACCAAACTTCATAGCTGTCGTTCTTGAGGGAAAATTGCTGCAGTCTGCTGGCGGCAATGCATCAATCGGCCCGGATCTGCTGCCAGGCAGAGATGCAAAGTTAAGGGCCTCCAGTCTGGCATTCAGGCTAAATCACGCGACCAGGGCAGAGGCTTCTGACCACTGGGCGATCATGAGCAGCAGCAGCATGAGCAGATGGACAAACTCCCAGGCCTTGTTCCGCTGTCCGACGTTGACCATAAAGGCGGTAAAGTAAGCCATGGGAAAGACTGCAGGAACGGCCAGTGGCATGCCCAGGATCCAGACCAACACGGCAAATACGGCAAAGATGGCCGTCCAGGTGCTGATCTTCCTGACCTGAATCAGCGCTTTTAGCTGCCTTTGCCCCGCGGTGACCAGTCCGGCCAGTGCAAGGGAGACGGGCAGAGCCAGACGGAGCACTTCTTCCCGATAGATCTCCTGAAATGGGGGCCACTGGGGCAGCATCAGCCCCTCAAAGGCCAGGAACAGCTCCCAGCGATCAAAAACATAATAGGCCGTTAACACCATCAGGGGAACCGACAAGGTGCCCGCGGCAAGCACGCCCAGTTCCCGAAAGTTCAGCGGCCTAATGTTGGCCGCCATCAGAAGACTGAAAGGCAAAAACACAAAGTACAGGCTGTTAAAAGCCCCCGCGATACCAATCCAGAAGCCGCATTGCAGAAGCAGCGAATCCCCGGGCTCTGCACCATAGGCGCGGATGAGCCGATCAAAAGCCAAAAGCAGTGCAAAAAGGCCCAGTCCGGTGGCGTTGAACGCCAGGCCCAGACAAGCGGCGAAGAGGATATAGAACAAGGCGGGCAGGTAGCCCGCAGAGCTCAAGCCCTTGATATGCTTCAAACTGCGGTTGACCAATATGGCCTGAAGGGCAATCATCCCCGCTGCGGCGAGGATCAAGAGCGGGTGGGTCTTGCCCGCTCTGCCCTGCGGTTCTTCTACTTGGGCAAAGCCCAGCAATTGACCTATCAGAGAATCAGCGGGGGAAGGGTCGGCGAAGCTCCGGGCCAGACTCATATACTCCCCAGACAGGGACATGAGCAATGGGACAGCCTGAACCAGCAGGGCATAGAGCAGCAGTGCAGGCAGGGCGAGGGGCTGGCTGGATCGAAAGAAAGAAAGCAAGGTTCAGTAACTGAGCTTGACGAAGGCCAGGTTGTTCTTGTATATGCTGGGTATCACGATTTCATTTCCCGAAATCTGACGCGCCCTTCTGGGTACCAGCATCAGCTCTTTGCTGTTGGCATTGAACATGGAACTGCGGTTGACCTTGCCCCGGGTGTCCATGTTGTACTGCAGGACATTGGTGTTGTAACTGATATCCTCGTTGAATATAAAAAACAATTGCCGATGCGCGTTGAGCATGGCAAAGGACGAGTTGCGGCCCCGGTCTTCGCGCGAGACCTGCTTCTTGCGAATGATCTCCTCCCAGGCCAGCATGCCATCGGGCTCCAGCATCAAGAGCATGATATCTTCGTATTCGTGGTAGTTTATATACCTCGTTGAAGTTCTGTACCCTCCGTAGTAGGGATCGTAGTCGGTGTACTCGTAGGATTCAGAAGTTTCGTGGATGTACTCGGCTACCAGCAATGCCCCCCCATCACTTCGCGCTACAATTTCTTGTATATTGTAAACTGGTATTTCATCGCGCTTGCGACTGGTTCGGGTGCTCAGGCTCTTGATGAAGTCCGGGTGAAAGGGAGTGAATTGCCTGGCGACCCACTCTCCGCTGGCAGAAGCGCTGATGAAGTATAGTCCCGAAGAGAAGGAGCGATTGCTCTCGGCAAAGAAACCGGCTCCAATGATGCGATTGTTGCGGCTGTCCCAGGAAAAGGCCATCTCACGGATTCGGCCTTCAGGGCTCTCGGTCATGGCCAGCTTGCGGAAGACTCCAAAATCTGCCGGGCGCATATGAATGATGGCATGGGGGAAACTCTCCGGTCGCAGTTTGCTGAGGTCGCGTATCTGAACGATGCACACATCGCCGCCGTTGGAGATGAAAGCGTCGCTGAGCACCATGTCCTTTTCTATGTCGTCAAAGCTCAATTCATCCAGCCATCTCTCGCGGAGCTCAGTGTCGAAGAGCCGCATCAATACCCCTGTGCTTTGTGCACCCTTCAGGGATTGTCTGAACACCAACACCTGGCTGCGGTCTTCGCTCAGGCGAATCATGAACTCATCCCAATTGCCATCCTCCCGCCGATCGACAGAGTCTAGTAGTTGCGGAGGATTTTTGTCCAAGAGCCCCTCATCCATGGCCTGGGCGAAGAGGTAGTGTACCCTCTTGGTTTTGTGCACATAGAAATGAAGCACACTTCCATCTTCAACCAACAGAACATTGACGGACTCCACGGGTTGAAGAGAGCTTTCAAGGGTCTTGCGCCTGATCAATGCCATATTCTGATCGTAGATCTCGATCATCTCGCGCTCTCGTTTGTGCTTGTAAATCAGCACCCCACTTGTGTTCTTGCCCAGAACGCGGTAATTCAGAAAATTGGAGCTGAGCTTCTCTGACTCGGACACGGTCAGCACCTGGCCCTCTACAAAGGAGAGGGGTAGGGACAGAATCCCGAGCAGTAAAGCCATCGAAATGCGCAGAAGCATGATAGCGTAAAATTACCCCACAATGGCATAGTGCGCCCTTTCGCTATACTGTCCGGGTTGCTACAAGCAGAATAGTGCGAAAGTGTCTCACTGCTTGAGCTTGGGATCCAGAGCGTCCCGCAGCGCTTCGCCGATCAGGTTGTAGGCCGTCACCGTGAGGAAGATGGCGAAACCCGGCCAATAGACCAGCCAACTCGCCTCAAATTCCTGCCGGCCCTTGCTGAGCATCTGGCCCCAGGTGACCACATCGTCGGGCACGCCTATGCCCAGAAAGGAGAGACCGCTTTCGACCAGAATGGCCGAAGCTATACCAAAGGCGATGGCCACAAAGACCGGGGCCAGTGAATTGGGAAGGGCGTGGCGAAAGATCACCCTGAATTCGTTGAAACCCAGACTTCGAGCGGCGTCTATGAATTCGAGACTCCGCGTGCGCAACAGTTCTGCCCGGGTAAAACGGGCGATACCCGTCCAGGAAGTGGCCCCGATGATGACCATGAGCAGGGTCATGGAGCGATCTACAATAGCGGTGATGGTAATGATGATCAACAGGCGCGGAAGGGAATTGAGAATCTCTATGCCCCGGGAAACAAAGGTGTCCACTGGAACCCGAATCTCATCGCTGAACCAGCCCAGATTCATTCGGCTGAGCCATGCACCCAGACCCAGAGCCCCGAGAAAGACGAAGACACCCACCGCCCAATTGCCCAGCTTGCCCCCATAGAAGAAAAGCAGAACAATACCGAGCAGCACCAGCCAGTAGCGTATGCGACTGGTGCGCAAACCTGAATCGCCGTAGTAACCGGCCATGGCACCGAGCACTATACCGATCAGGGTAGCAATGCCCATAGAGATCAGACCGATGGTCAATGAGATACGGGTGCCGTGAATCAGGCCGCTGAGCACATCGGCTCCCACCTGATCCGTACCCAGATGGTGGCGAAAGAATCTGGGAGCCTCTACAATCTCACCATCAAGTCTTTTGAATTTCTGCTCACCGCGCGGTGATACGTAATCGCGATTGTAGCGATCGGACTTTCCAGGGGAATAGGGAACCGGCGCCCAAACCACCTCGTTCAACTCCAGGGCCTTCCAATTGGTGATGTCAAACTGAAGACGCTCCGGATTGCCCGCCTCGTTGTAAACAGTGTCCACTGTATTGGGATTGAAAACCGAAGTCCAGGCCGGGAAAAAAGTATGCCCGCGGTACTGGGCATAGAGCGGTTGTTCATTAGCCAGATAAGGCGCGTAAACAGCGATCAGGATCAGACCACCCAGTACATAGACCGAAACCATCGCAGGAACATTCCTTTTGAACTGCTTGATCGCGTACTTCTGAAAGGAGAATTCCTCTGCATCATAGGCTGGCTTGTCAAAGTTCATTCCAGAGCGACCCCAGTAAAACATCAGTGCGGCGAGCATCAGCACTGCTGCTGCACAGGCGATATAAAAGAAAGTGTATCCCAACAAAAAGTAAACAGCGCCCAGAACCAGGACCGGTGTAAGACCAATAACCCACTTCCCGGGAAACTGGTTGTGGTACAAACGGTAAGTATCCAGGGTGAGCAAAGAAAATGCCGCAATGGAGATAAGAACCATCCACCACACCGGCATAGGGAAAGCCCACAAGAGTAAAAGAAAGGCAATGATGCCATTCTTGGTCAGCAAACTCCAGGTCCACAGGTTGTAATAAGGCACCCAGGCCTTCCAGGCCGGTATTCCACATTTGCTGAAATTGGGTTGAAGGGCGAAGCCCAACACCACGCTGGCAGCGCCTATTTTCAGCACTTCCATCAGCAGGTGAAGCAAAAATGAACCCATGAGGAGTAAGGTGTTTTGTGTCTTAAATTTTTAAAGAATACTACTTATAGGAAATGCGTGGATCGACAATTCCATACAACACATCGGATACCAGATAGCCGATCATAGTGAAGAATCCCAGGATGGTGAAGATGGTCACGATGACCGGATAATCCTGATTGATCACCGCCTCATAGATCATCACGCCCATGCCCGGATAAGAGAAGATCATCTCGATGATGATGGAGCCCCCAATGGCCACCGGGAAGATGTCGGCAAAGACCGTGATGATGGGAATGAGGGAATTGCGCAAGGCGTGTTTGAGAACAACACTCTTTTCGGGTAATCCCTTGGCGCGCGCAGTGCGGATGTAATCCTGACCGAAGACCTCAATCATGCCCACCCGCATGATGCGGCTGAGGAAGGCAAAGGAGCCGTAGGTGTAGGCGATGACGGGAAGCACAAAGAAGGGCGCCCGGTGCTTGAATTTCGCCCAGAAGCCCATCTCATCGGGATGGTAGCGCGCCGGATCCATGATACCGGCCTCCGGGAACCACACCAGATTGTCCGGATTGGCAAACATATAGAGCAGCCATGTGCCCACGAAGAACACCGGCAAGGAATACAAGATGAAAAGTATGATGGAAGAGACCCGGTCAAACCATCCATTTCTGCGATAAGCCGAATAGATGCCAATGGGAACAGAAATAATATATGCGAAAAAAATACCCAGTGAAGCCAGAAGCAAACTCCACATGACCCTGGCTCCGATCTTATCCCGAATGGGCTGCCCATCGTGAAAACTCTTCCCGAAATCCCCGCGAATCATCCCGTAACGCGTGCGGTTCCCCGGATTCTTGCGCAGAAAAGGAACATCCCCAAACAGCCAGAGGTGGTACTGATTGAAAAACCCGTGCCACTGCAAAGTAGGAATGTAGGACTTCCAGGTATTTCCGCCCTGCTGCACCTGGGTGTAAGCCTCCCGTACAACAGCCAGCGCGGCGGAAGGTGCTGCCAGATATCCGGCTCCGGCATAAAGCACTTCCAGCGAATCAAAGCGATTGAGAATCACCCTTTCGTCATCGGTTCCCATCAGCAAACCATAGGAAATGTTAGAGCGATTGATCTTGTCCTGCACCTCGTTCTTCCACTCGCCCCACTGGCCGGAAGCCCCGAGCGCCAGCAGGGAATCATCAGAGAAATTATACAAGTCCTTCAAGACCGTTTCTGCCGTTATGCCCATATGAGCTTTCCGGGCGGCCTGCAGGCTCAGATAGTACCGGCTCACGGCGTCCCAGTTGCCGCTGCGATTGACCAGTTTGGTTAACGTTTGACGCTCCTTCTGATCGGGTATGCGGTAAAGAGTATCCGGCTGAGCCAGGGTGCCAAAAGTCATGTAGAACACCGGGCGATCCAGCCCCAGCTCCTTGCGCAATTCCTGTCGCTGTTGAGCTGCAGCTCCGCTTTGTTCACTGGTTCCCCCTTCGGAATCAGCCGCCCGCAGCAGGCGTTCTACGGGATCACCAGGGGCATTGATGCTGATGATAAAGGCAAATAGCGAGATGATCAGCAAGGTCGGTATGAACGCGACGATGCGCTTGAGGATGTATTTGAACATAGGGGCCTTCGCTTAAAGTTGCTGCGGAGTTAGTTGCAGACTGGCCCCGCCAAATTCGGGCCTCAGCTTGAGATTGTTGGTAAACAAACCGGGTTTCTCGCTGTACATATGCCGATTGGCAAAGCGCCTGTGAATAACTGTTGGTCTCACCCTGCTGTACAGGAAAACATATGGCTGTTCATCGTATATTTTCTTTTGCAATGCCATCTCGATGGGTCTGCGCTCCTCCGGATCAACCTTGCTGTTGCAAAGCTCAATGAGCGCATCGCTGGTCGCATCGCCGAAGCCCACAAAATTGGAGCCCTTGTTCACCCAGGAACTGGTGTGCCACAACTGCACAGGATCGGAGTACGAACCACTTCCACCCCAAACCCCGAACATGGCATCAAAATCGTGTTCATAGGCTTTCTTGTAGAGAATGGTAAAGTCCAGTGGAACGGTATTGGCATCAAGGCCCACCCTGTAATACTGCTCTTTCATCATCAGTGCCGTCTCCTTGCTCAATTGAGAATTGCCAAAATAGTTCATGTCGAAGCGGAACTGAACCTTGCGCCCATTGATGATCTTGTCCCGGATATTGTCTCCATCCGTGTCCACCCAACCAGCCTGAGCCAGCAACATCGCTGCCGTGTCCAGATCAAAGGGAATGGGACGGAGCGAATGGTTGTACGAAGGCACCAATGGAGAGGTATTGGCCGTTTGCCGCTCTCCGTTTCCATACAAAAGCACCTCAATAATCTCGTCCACCGGTGTTGCGTAAGCCATGGCCAGTCTAACCGTGCGATCGGAGAAGAAAGGCAATCTGCCAACATCTTCGGGCCGCATGTTGAGACCCATGTAGGCATAGGCGTACTCGGGGACAAACTCCGATTCAAAGGCCTCATTGAAGTAATCCAAAGCTCTGAGTTTGAGCAGTGCGCTGTTGCCGATATTGGTCCCCACGTCCACCTTCTGGTTCTTCAGGGACATCTTGATGGCCGCAGCATCCTTGATGATCTTAAAGACAATCTTATCCGGATGGCTGGTGTTGTAGCGACTGGTGTCCCCGTGTCCGTACCAGTTCTCCTTGCGGGTCAACTCGATGTAGTTGTCGGTTTCCCAGGCCGTGACCTTGTAGGGGCCAAGACCGACCAATCGCTCGGGCTTATAGGAGTTGTCCGAGCTGTTGAAGCCCTTCATCCAGTCTACGAGATCCTGACCAACTGTCGCTTTGAAATTTGGTTGATAGAAATCCTTGAAGGTGTAGCGATCCAACACCCCATCCGGATCCCAGTAGCTCTGCTGCTGAAGGTAAACCTGAACGTAGATCTCTGCATTGGTCGCATAGACCTTCTTGGCCTTCATGGTAAAGGTGTAAGGATCGTTGGGATCCAGGATAACATCATCGATAACCGAATCATAGATCGGCCGCACAGCAGCGTTATCCGTCAGAGGGCAGACCTGAATCTTAGAAGTAAATTGCACATCTTTGGCCGTCAGCGGCTCTCCATTATCCCAGTAAATGCCCTCTTTGATCCGATACTTGTAAAAGAGCTGATCCTCTGAGATCTCCGGCATGCTCTCCACCAGCATAGGGAAGGTCTTCAGAGTCGCCAAATCCAGCTTGACCAGGGTTCCCTGAGAGTAATTGAAGATGATGGTGCGGTCTCCCGAGTTGTTGTTAAAGGGGTGAAGTCCGTCGGGCTGAGAAGAGATGTGAAACGTAACCACATTGCGCGTGAGGTCAGGTGGGGGAACACAACCCGACAAGATCATCAGCACAAACAGGACCGGAACAGCGCTGCAGCCGTTGCCGGCCCGTTGAAAAAAGTCCTTTAACATAGTCAGAAAGTTTTGTGGCACAAGCAGTTAAACACCTAATGAAGAGCCTGCCGGAGCAAACAAATATAGGAAAACAGGGTTCCCCGCAAAAAACCATAGCCGCTCTTAATCTGTTATCTTAGCATAAACGCGAAAAGACCGCCTAAAATGCCTGAAGAAACAACTCCTCATACCGTTCTGATCAGTGGAGGAACAGGCATGATCGGCAGCCGGATTGCGCTCTTCCTGCGCGAACACGGACACGAGGTGCGCATCTTAAGCCGCAGCAGGGGCATGGTCTATTGGAATCCCAAAAAGAATATCCTGGCCGATGAGGCGCTGGAAGGCGTAGATGCCATCATTCACCTGGCCGGGGCCGGCATCGCCGACAAGCGATGGACCGATTCAAGGAAGAAGGAATTGTTGGAAAGCCGGGTCGGGAGCACCGAGCTCCTGCTCGAAGCCCTCAAAACCAGAAATCACAAGGTCAGGAGCTTCATTGCCACCTCGGCGGTGGGTTACTACGGCAGCCAGGCCGACACCCTCCTGAATGAAAACAGCCCGCCGGGTTACGATTACCTGGCGACCTTGAGTCAGCAATGGGAAGGCTCTTCAGCGCCCATTGCCGCTTTGGGCATACGCCTCGTCTACATGCGCATCGGTATTGTGTTATCCCGCAAATCCGGAGCCCTGCCCGAGATGACAAAGACCCTTCCCCTGGGAATAGCCGGGGTGTTGGGCAATGGGCAGCAATACTATCCGGTCATTCACGAAGATGATGTGGCCCGGATGTTTCGCTTTGTGCTGGAAAACCCCAAATGCCAGGGAGTTTACAACGCCGTGGGTCCGGAGCCGGTGCGACAGGCCGACCTGATGAAGGCCATTTTGAAAGCGAGTGGCAGGAAAGCAATCCTGGCTCCTGTGCCAGAATTTGGCCTGCGCCTGATGCTGGGCGAGATGGCAGACGCAGTATTGATGAGCAGCCGGGCCAGTTCCAAAAAGATCGAATCCGCCGGGTTTCGTTTTGACTATCCCAGCGTGGATCGGATGCTTGAGGCGCTTTACGCCCAGTAGCTGCTCGCAAAAAACGCTGCTCCAAAGACCGATTCAGCCGTAATTGAGAACCGGTCGCAACCAGCGCTCGGTCTGCTCCATGGCCCAGGCCTTGCGCCTCGCCAGATCCTCGACCTGATCGCGGCCAATCTTGCCCGTCCCGAAATACCTGGACTCCGGATGGCTGAAATACCAGCCGCTCACCGCTGCCGTAGGGTACATGGCAAAGGAATCAGTCAGCGAGATATCCGCCCTGCGCTCAACATCCAGCAATCTCCACAAACTCGCCTTCTCGCTGTGGTCCGGACAAGCCGGATAGCCCGGCGCGGGCCTGATGCCCTGGTACTTCTCCCTGATCAAAGCCTCGCTGTCCAATTGCTCATCGGGCGCATAAGCCCAGAACTCGCGGCGAACCCTGGCGTGCAGGTACTCGGCCATCGCCTCGGCCAGCCGGTCGGCCAGCGCCTTGAGCAGGATGCTGTTGTAGTCATCGTGTGCCGCCTCGAAGGCGGCAGCTCGTGGCTCCAGACCGTGACCGGCGCACACCGCAAAGGCCCCGATCCAATCAGGCACCCCCTCCGGAGCCAGAAAATCGGCCAGACAGCGGTTGGGCTGCCCATCGGCCTTCTTGTTCTGCTGTCGGATATGGTGCAGAACCGATCGTATTTCCACCCGCGACTCATCCGTCCAGACCAGCACATCATCACCCCTGCGGTTGGCCGGAAACAAACCCAAAACCGCTCTGGGCTCCAGCCATCGCTCGCTGATGATCTGCTCCAGCATCTGGCGCGCATCGTCAAACAACTGACGAGCCTGCTCTCCCACCACCTGATCGCTCAGAATGGCCGGGTAGCGCCCCGCCAGTTCCCAGGTCTGAAAGAAAGGCGTCCAGTCAATATAGGTCGAAAGCTCAGCCAGATCCACCCCCTCCATCACGTGTATACCCGGTTGTTTGGGCACGGGAGGGGTATAGTTGGTCCAATCCCCTTTCCAGGCATTGGCTCTTGCCTCGGCCAGCGCAATGAAGCGATCGCTTTGCTGCCTGGCAGCGTGGCGGCTGCGATACTGATCGTAATCGTCCTCTAAAGCCTGAACAAAACGCTTGCGCTCCGTTTCATTGCCCTTCAAGCTGCCCGCTACCGTCACGGCCCGCGAGGCGTCCAGCACATGCACCACCGGCTCTGAGTACGCCGGAGCAATCTTCACCGCCGTGTGGAGCCGCGAAGTGGTCGCCCCGCCGATGAGCAAAGGCACTTTGAAGCCCTGCCGCTCCATCTCCTGGGCCACGTGAACCATCTCATCGAGCGAAGGAGTGATCAGCCCGCTCAAACCGATCATGTCCACATCATGAGCGCGGGCCTCCTGCAGGATGCGATCCGCTGAAACCATCACCCCCAGATCAATCACCTCATAGTTGTTGCAGCCCAGCACCACCCCAACAATGTTCTTGCCGATGTCGTGCACATCGCCCTTGACGGTGGCCATCAGGATACGGCCCTGGGCGCTTCCCGCCGCCTTTCCCGCCTCAATGTAGGGGGTCAGATAGGCCACGGCCTTCTTCATCACCCTGGCCGACTTGACCACCTGGGGCAGAAACATCTTCCCGGCCCCAAACAAATCCCCTACCACCCCCATTCCATCCATCAGGGGACCTTCGATCACCTCCAAGGGACTTTCATAGGCCTGCCGGGCCTCTTCGGTGTCCTGTTCAATGTAATCGGTGATGCCCTTGATCAGCGCATGGCGAAGGCGCTCCTGCACCGGGGCATCCCGCCAGGCTTCGTCTTTCACATTGACCTTGCCTTTGGAACTGATCGTTTCGGCGTAGCTGATCAAACGCTCCGTAGCATCGCTGCGCCGGGCCAGAATGACGTCCTCCACCCTTTCCAACAATTCAGGAACAATTTCATCATATACTTCTATCATTCCTGCGTTGACAATGCCCATGTCCATACCGGCTCGAATGGCGTGGTAGAGGAAAACCGTGTGCATGGCTTCTCTTACCGCGTCATTTCCCCTGAAGGAAAAAGAGACATTGCTCACCCCGCCGCTCACCTTGACACCGGGCATGCTCTCCTTGATCAGGCGGGTGGCCTCGATGAAATCCAGGGCATAGCGGTCATGAGCCTCTATACCCGTGGCCACCGCGAAGATGTTGGGGTCAAAGAAGATGTCCTGGGGCGGAAAACCCACCTCTTCGGTCAGCAAGTCATAGCAGCGCCGGCAGATGGACACGCGTCGCTCCACGGAATCGGCCTGGCCCTGCTCATCAAAGGCCATGACCACCACGGCGGCACCGTAGCGCCTCACCGCTCTGGCTTGCTTCAGAAAACTCTCTTCGCCCTCTTTTAAGCTGATGGAATTGACCACACCCTTTCCCTGCAAACACTTGAGCCCCGCCTCAATCACGCTCCATTTGCTGGAGTCCACCATGATGGGCAGGCGGGAGATGTCCGGCTCAGAGGCCATTTGATTGAGGAAACGCGTCATCGCCGCCCCCGAATCCAGCATGGCCTCATCCATGTTCACGTCCATGATCTGAGCCCCGCCCTCCACCTGATGTCTGGCCACGGAAAGCGCTTCTTCGAACTGGTCGCTGAGGATCAGACGGGCAAACGCCCGGGACCCGGTGACATTGGTACGCTCCCCGATGTTGACAAAGTTGGTCTGGGGGGTTATGATCAGGGGTTCAAGGCCGCTCAGGCGGGTAAAAGCCGGGTACTCCACAGGAACTCGCGGCGGGTAAAGCGCTGCGATGCGGGCGAACTCGCGGATATGCTCCGGGGTGGTGCCGCAACAGCCTCCGATGATGTTGACAAAACCGCTGCGGCAGAAGTCCTCCATCTGCGCCCCCATCATCTCGGGGCTTTCGTCATAGCCGCCAAAGGCATTGGGCAGTCCCGCATTGGGATAGGCCGAGACAAAGCAGGAGGCGATGCGCGAAATCTCCTCCAGGTGCGGACGCATGTCCTTTGCCCCAAGCGCGCAGTTCAATCCTACGCTGAATGGGTTGCCGTGCTCCAGGGAGATGTAAAAGGCCTCGGGGGTCTGCCCGCTCAAGGTTCGGCCGCTGGCGTCGGTGATGGTGCCCGAGATCATCAGTGGAATGTCCAGCCCTCTCTCTTCCAGTACCGCGCGCACCGCAAAGACTGCGGCCTTGGCGTTCAGGGTGTCGAAGATGGTCTCGATCAGCAAGAGGTCGCAGCCCCCGTCCAGCAGCCCTTTGGTTTGAACAGCATAGGCCTCGGCCAGTTGGTCAAAGTTGATGGCGCGAAAGGCGGGGCGGTTGACATCCGGCGACAGAGAAGCCGTCCGGTTGGTCGGTCCTATGGCGCCGGCCACAAAGCGCGGCCTGGAAGGATCCAGCGCAGTTACGGCATCGGCAGCTTGCCTGGCCAGTTGAGCGGAGACCAGATTCAACTCATAGGCCAGATCTTCCAGTTGGTAGTCGGCCTGAGCTATGGAGGTGCTGCTGAAGGTATTGGTCTCCACGATGTCCGCACCGGCCTCCAGATAGGCCCGGTGAATGTCGCGGATGATCTCCGGCTTTGTGAGGCTGAGCAGATCGTTGTTCCCCTTCAGATCAACCGGATGCCTGGCAAAGCGTTCGCCCCTGAAATCGGCCTCGCCCAGGGTGTGCCGCTGAATCATGGTGCCCATCGCTCCATCCAAAACCAGGATGCGCCGGGCAATAAGGTCCCTAATGTTACTGCTCAATTCGTTCAGGATCAGAAGATATAAACCGGCCAAAGATAAGGGCTCCACAGACCCGGGCCAACGTTGGAGTAAGTCTTATATTTGGCGGCCGTGAAAGTAACCGAACACCTAGAAGGCGCCACTTCAACGCTTTTTTCCTTTGAAGTGCTGCCGCCCATGAAGGGCAAAACCATTCAGGATCTCTTCAAGGTCATGGATCCCCTCATGGAGTTCAAGCCCCCCTTTGTGGATGTGACTTACCACAGAGAAGAAATTTTTTATAAGAAAAGAGCAGATGGGTTGGTGGAAAAGGTTCCCACCCGCAAGCGACCGGGAACCGTAGGCATCTGCGCCGCCATCACCGCGCATTACAAGATTGACGCCGTTCCCCACCTGGTTTGCGGGGGTTTTACCAAGGAGGAGACCGAAGACGCCATCTTCACGCTGCACTATCTGGGCATCCAGAACTTTCTGCTGCTGCGCGGTGACGGGCTCAAAAGCGAACCGCGCTTCCACGCTTCAGAAGGAGGCCATAACTACGCATCCGAACTCGTGGCGCAGGTAGCCAACATGAACAAGGGCCGTTTTCTGCACGAGGAAACAGCGACCGATGCGGCTACGGATTTCTGCATTGGGGTAGCGGGTTACCCGGAGAAGCACTATGAAGCCCCCAACATGAACATGGATCTGCGCTACCTCAAGCACAAGGTGGATCAGGGGGCTGACTACATCGTCACCCAGATGTTCTTTGACAACCAGCACTATTTTGAATTTGTGCGGCGCTGTCGCGAATGCGGGATCAACGTGCCGATCATTCCGGGCATCAAACCCATCACCGCCAAGACCCAGATCCACAGCCTGCCCCCGGCATTTTTCATCGACATCCCCGATGATCTGGCCGACGCGGTGGACAAGGCCCCGGACAACAAAGCAGCCGCCCAGATTGGGGTGGAATGGGCCATCATGCAGAGCAAGGAGCTGGTCAAATTTGGGGTTCCCTGCCTGCACTACTACAGCATGTCCAAGGCAGAGCCCATTCTGGCCATAGCCCACGGGGTGTTCTGATCCAGCTTTACACAAGCTCGCTGCGCTCAAAGGCTTCTTTCTCCGATGAGCTGCTCAATCTCCTTAAAACGAAATCGGCGCAATCTGCCCTGGCATTCCAGAGCGAGCTCCCCGCTGTCTTCAAGACCCGCAATAACGCCCTCAAACTGCTCCCCCAGGGAGAGGAACAGCCCCCTTTCGCCATAACCCAGAAGCACTTGCAGGTATTGGCGCTTGAGCGCCGACCAGGCCCCCTGTCTCAATTGCTCATAGCGGCCTTCCAGGTGCTCGCAGAGCTTAAGCGCCAGAGTGCGAATTGACCGCTCCCGCCCGTCCAGTTGCCGGAGCGAGACAGCCCTGGGCAACTCAGCCGGAAAACTGCGCTCGTTCACATTCAAGCCCAGACCAAAGACCGCATAGCTCAGATGCTTGCCCGCCAGGCCGTTTTCAATGAGAACGCCCCCGGCCTTGCGCTGTCGGATATAGACATCATTGGGCCATTTCAATTGCCAATCCTCCCGGATTTCCTCTTTGAGGGCATCCAAAACACCCAAAGAGAGGGCTACACTGAGCTGAAAGGCTGAAGCGGCCTGAACAAAGCCCGGATACAAAATCAGCGACATCGTCAACCCCGCACCGGGCTCAGCATACCAGGTGGTGCCAAATTGTCCGCGTCCGGCGCGCTGTTCGCGGGCCAGAATGACAGTTCCCTCGGGTGGAAGGGCCGGCTGAGCATCCGGCCTGATTTTTGAAGTTATCCAGTCCAAAGCGCAGCGGTTCGTCGATTCCAGGCTCTGATACTCCAAAAAGGTCTGTCCGGTAAAATGGGTTCTGGGTAGCGATTCCAAACAGAATGACGTAAATTTGAATGTAAATCAGGGGTCTTTAGTGTGCTCCGACTTCTTTGCCTCCAACGCCTGCAAAACCGGGCGAACCAAGGGCAAAAAGCGGCGCAGGATCCCGCCTAAGCAGCCCGCGTGAACAAATCCCTGTCCCGACCCCTCAAGCAAACATACGCTGTTGAAACGCTGAACGAACTGATTGTTGACAGCATTTCAGACAAAAAAGGCCTGAACATCATTACCCTGGACCTCCGAAGTATCGAGGAAGCCGCCGCCGATTTCTTTATCCTCTGCACGGCTGAATCCAGCACCCAGGTCAAAGCCATTGCCGATCACATCAGCAAGAACGTCAAGGACAATTCCGGTGAGCACCCCTGGCGAAGCGAAGGGATGCAGAATCTGGAATGGGTGCTGATCGACTATGTGGACACCGTCGTTCACGTCTTTCTGAGGGATAAACGACAATTGTACAACCTCGAAGAGCTGTGGAGCGATGCTCAGAGCACCGCACATTGAACTCTTTAGCCCATTCGCGCATTGTAAAGCCATGTGGAGTAAGGACTCCACTACTGTTTCTTCCCCACTCCTTTCAGCGCTATATTCAGCAAAGAACCCGATAAAACAAGACTGTGAGCATCATTCGAAACAACGATGGAGATAAGAATCAGCCGCCAAAAAAGAAGTTCAACTTCTATTGGCTGTATGGTTTGGCTGCCCTGCTGGTCCTCGGACTGCAGTTCAACACCTTTATGCCCAAGACCAATCAACCCATCAACCCCACCCGCTTCAACGAACTGGTCGAAGATGGCTATGTCAAGGAGGTGACCCTGGTCAAGACCACAAGTCGCAACATGGTGGAGGTCACTTTGACCGATGAGGCTTTGGAGTTGGAGGAGTTCAGTGAACTGACCCAGCGCAAGTCTCCGCATTTCCAGTTTGAACCCATCAGCGTAGAGGGCTTTGAGAACGCTATCAACACCTACAACGCCGACAAAGCTGCCGCTGATCGCATCGCCATGGATTCGCGCACTCAGGTGGAATGGCTAAAGACCCTTTTGGCCTGGACCCTGCCCATCATCATCATTGTAGTCATCTGGCTGTTCATCATGCGCCGGGTCACCGGAGGCGGAGGCATGGGCGGAAGTGGGCAGATCTTCAACATCGGCAAGTCCAGAGCCAACCTCTACGACCGCGACACCAAGGTCAATGTGTCCTTTGCCGATGTGGCCGGTCTGGACGAAGCCAAACAGGAAGTCATGGAAGTCGTGGACTTCCTCAAGAATCCAAAGAAATACACGGCCCTCGGGGGAAAAATTCCCAAGGGTGTGCTGTTGATCGGCGAGCCGGGTACCGGTAAGACCCTAATGGCCAAGGCTATGGCCGGAGAAGCCCAGGTGCCCTTCTTCACCATTTCGGGCTCTGACTTTGTCGAATTGTTTGTCGGCGTAGGAGCCAGCCGCGTGCGCGACCTGTTCAAGCAGGCCCGCGAAAAGGCGCCCTGTATCATCTTTATCGACGAGATCGATGCCATCGGGCGCGCCCGGGGTAAGAACATGATGCAGAGCAATGATGAAAGGGAGAACACCCTGAACCAGTTGCTCGTGGAGATGGACGGTTTCAGCTCGGAGAAAGGCGTCATCATGCTGGGTGCCACCAACCGCCCCGACGTGCTGGACTCGGCCCTGCTTAGACCCGGTCGCTTTGACCGCCAGATCTCCATCGACAAGCCCGACCTGACCGGTCGCGAGCAGATCTTCAGAGTTCACCTCAAGCCCATCAAGACGGCCTCTGACGTGGATGCCCACAAACTCGCCGCCCAGACGCCCGGTTTTGCCGGTGCGGAGATCGCCAATGTGTGCAACGAAGCGGCGCTCATCGCCGCCCGCTGGGACAAGAAAGCGGTTGAGATGAAAGACTTTAACGACGCTATTGACCGCGTCATTGGAGGTCTGGAGAAGAAGAACAAGATCATCAGCCCCGAGGAGAAGAAAATCATCGCCTACCACGAAGCGGGCCACGCCATCTGCGGATGGTACCTGGAGCACGCCGACCCCCTGGTCAAGGTCAGCATCATTCCCCGCGGAATTGCCGCGCTGGGGTATGCCCAGTACCTGCCCAAGGAGCAGTATCTCTACACGGCCGAGCAATTGCTGGACATGATGTGTATGACTTTAGGCGGAAGGGCCGCGGAGTCCATCATCTTTGGCAAGATCTCCACCGGGGCTCAGAATGACCTGGAGAAGATCACGCGCATGGCCTATGCCATGGTGACCATCTACGGCATGAACGACACCATTGGCAATGTGTCCTTCAACGATCCATCGGGAGACTACCGCTTTCAACGCCCCTACTCTGAGGAGACGGCCAACACCATTGACCACGAAGTTCGCAAGATCATCGATCAGGCCTATCAACGAACCAAGCGTCTGTTGCTGGATAAGAAGGATGATCTGGAAAGAGTGGCCATCGCGCTTTTAGACCGCGAGATCATCTTCCAGACCGATCTGGAGGAACTCATCGGTGCGCGTCCTTTCGCTATTCCGCCGGAACTTTCTCTGGCGGGAAGGGCCCCTCACCACAGCCCCGCGATCGCTCCGGATTTGAACGGAGGAAGCCAGGAGAAAAGCTCCCCTTCCACCGAAGAGGAGAAAGAAGCGGAAAGCTCCAGAAAGCGGGATGGCGAAGCTCCGGGTGCCGATCAGGGCTAAAAGGGTCAGCGAGCTTACTTTTGTACGCTCATTGGGTGTTTTGCCCGGGCATGGCATCAATGAACGCGGATCATGAGTAAGGCATCTACAGCTAAAGAGCGCATTCTGAGCCGCATTCGCGTGGCCTTGCAGAGACAGGATCCCCTTCCCTTTGCAGGAGAGGATTTGAACAGCGATGTGTACGCCGGCTCCGACGATCCCCTGGACATTCTGTTTGCCGAGCGTTTCAGCGCTGCTGGGGGTCGCTTTTTCTATGCCGAACAAGCCATAGAGATGGCCGTCGTGTTGCGGGAGTTGTTTGAGGAGAAGGGCTGGAATTCAGTGGCCTGCCGCGATGCTCCGCTGCTGGAGGAATTGCAGGCCCTCGGGCTGAAAGGCGTTTACGACGGAGCGGATTTGCTCGGCGCACAGGTCGGCATCTCCCGCTGCGAAGCCCTGATTGCCCGAACCGGCAGTATCTTGTTGTCCTCTAAACTGGCTTCCGGAAGAGAACTGCCCATCTATCCCCCGATTCAGATTGTTCTTGCAGATACCCAACAACTGGTTCCGGATATACGAGACGGTTTGAGTCTGATCCGGGAGCGTTACGGCGATCAATTGCCTTCGATGATCAACCTGGCAACCGGCCCCAGCCGAACCGCCGATATTGAGAAAACTCTGGTGCTCGGAGCACACGGGCCCGGCGAAGTTTACGTTTTCCTCCTGGACAAAACCTGAGTCTCCCTCGGGATTTCAACCATGAATAGCCTTCCTCCCGGCAAGAGCGTCTTCTTTGTTTCGGACATTCATCTGGGTGTCCCCGATCGAGCGGGCAGCCTGGAGCGGGAGAAAAAACTGGTCAACTGGCTCGACAGCATTGCCGATCGCGCCGCGGCCATTCACCTGGTTGGGGATCTCTTTGATTTTTGGTTCGAATACCGGCACGCCGTTCCGCGAGGCTATGTGCGCATACTTGGCAAGCTCGCTGAGCTCCGCGACAACGGCATTCCCATTTACGCCTATACCGGCAATCACGACATGTGGATGTTCGGCTATTTTGAAGAGGAATTGGGCATTCCGGTGTACCGAAAACCCATGCCCTGGACCTATGCCGGCAAAGATTTTCTGGTCGGCCACGGAGATGGCATTGGACCGGGCGATCACGGGTATAAGCTGATCAAGAAAGTCTTCAACAACCCGCTTTGTCAATGGGCATTCGCCCGCATCCATCCCAATCTGGGTATAGGCCTGGCGCTGTACTGGTCGCGCAGAAGTCGGGTCGCCGGGGAGGGTATAGATGAGTCCTTTCAGGCCGAAGCAGAGCCCCAGGTCATCTACGCGCGCGAGCGACTCAAAAGCGAGCATTTTAACTACTTCATCTTCGGCCATCGCCATTGCCCTACCCTCTATGCCCTGCAGCCGGGTAGCGACTTTGTCAATCTGGGAGACTGGGTTCGCCATTTCAGCTATGCTCTATATAATGGAAGGGATCTGAAATTGGAGTACTACCGCGAGAACGGCTCTGAAAACGATGAAAGCTCCGACAGCCCTGCAGAGGGCTCCGCACACGCGGCCAGCCTCCATTCCGACTCAGACACCCTCAAGCACAAGAGCAGCGGAAGCGGTGAGTCGGCTGTGCACCTGAAAAGTCTGCTTGTACTGCTGATCGCTCTGTTCTGGAGTGACTGGTCAGTCGGTTTGCGGGCGGGCCAGAATACAGAACACTACAACTCGTGGTTCTGCGCCGCGCATACAGAGATCAGCAATGATCTGAAGGCGGAATTGCTGCTCAAAGTGCAGGGCAACTTTGAGGACCTGGCTATTGACGGTCTGGGAAATCTCTATACCCTGAGCGCAACAGGAGAGATTCGCCGGTACAGCGAAGACGGGCGTTTGCTCTATGAATTCAGCGAAGTGCGCTTTGGTCAGGTCGGGCATATCGATGTGTCCAATCCATTGCGGGTGCTGGTCTATTATCCGGAGTTTCTCAGCATAGTTCTGCTCAGCAATACGCTGGCCATCAGCAGTGAGATCAACCTGCGCTCCCTGGGATTCAACAAGGTCAGAGCCGTGGGGCTTGCCCGTGATGGACGCATCTGGATCTATGACGAGGCCAATTTCCAACTGATCAAGATAGACGAGCGCGGACAGGTGATCCGGCGCAGTGAGGCGCTGAACTATGTCTTGAATCTCGAATTGCAGCCCGAGCAGTTGTCCGAGCGCAATGACCGGCTCTTTCTGCGCGACCCCCAGCACGGAATTCTGGTTTTCGACGCCTTTGGCACTTATGAATATCACTTTGGAGAAGCGGGCATCCGACAGATGCAGATCTATCTGGAGCAAGTGGTGTGGCAGAGCGGGGATGGATTCTTTTTCCACGATCTGAGGAGCTATCGCAAGGGCTCTTTGATCATGCCCGACCGGGAAATCCGAAACTGGTCGTTGGATGGCCGAAGATTGGCCATCCTGGGCTCCGGTTCGGTTTCGGTTTACGCACTGCCCTGATCGAGCCTACCTTTGCGCCATGCTGGACAAACTTGAAGCCCTTCACGATCGCTGGAGAAATCTAGGCGAAAAGCTCAATGACCCGGAGCTGATCCGGGACATGAATCGCTACAAGCAGATCAACAAGCAGTACAAAGACCTCAATCTTATTGTAGAGGCGCGAGACGAATACTTGCTGGTCCTGGGCAACACGAAGGATGCCGTCAACATGCTCCAAACCGAGAAAGATGCAGAGCTGCGCGAAATGGCCCGCGCTGAACTCAGTGCCCTGGAGCAGAGAAAGCAGGAGCTGGAAGATCTGATCCGCGTCCTGCTCATTCCCAAAGACCCCGAAGACGGACGCGATGCTATTCTGGAAATCCGCGCTGGTACCGGTGGAGATGAGGCCTCCCTCTTTGCCGGAGATCTGTTCCGCATGTACAGCCGCTACTTTGAAAACCGGGGCTGGAAGATGGAAGTGGTTTCCTCCAGCGAAGGCACCCTGGGCGGCTTCAAGGAGATCATCGCCAATGTGAGCGGTGAAGACGTCTATGGGGTTATGAAGTACGAAAGCGGAGTACACAGGGTGCAGCGAGTACCCGCTACGGAGAGCCAGGGCCGGGTTCATACCTCGGCAGCCACCGTCGCCGTGCTGCCCGAAGCCGATGAGGTGGACATAGTCATTCGACCGGAGGATCTGCGCATCGATGTCTTCCGAGCTTCAGGCGCCGGGGGTCAGCACATCAACCGCACGGAATCGGCTGTAAGAGTGGTGCACAATCCCAGTGGTTTGGTAGTGGAATGTCAGGACTCCCGCTCCCAGATCAAGAACCGCGAAAGTGCCTTGAAGGTCCTTCGCACCCGCCTCTATGAGATGACCCTCAAAGAGCACCATGACAAGGTAGCTGGTCAGCGCAAGACCCTGGTCTCCACCGGTGACCGCTCCGCCAAGATCCGCACCTATAATTTCTCCCAGGGCCGGGTGACCGATCATCGCATCAACCTGACGCTCTACGCTTTAGACGATATTCTCTCCGGAAACATCGGCGAGATCATCGAAGCCCTGCAACTGGCAGAAAACGCCGAGAAGATGAAGGCCGGTTTGACGATCTGAGCGCATCGGAGGGGTCGAACAGAGCCGGACGGGGCCGGACGGGGCTGGATGGGGCCGGGCCGGACGGGCCGGACGGGGCCGCGCGGGGCGGGGCGCGGCTTTTTCTTTCATAGTTTTTTTCCTTACTTTCAATAGGCGTTCTATCCTTCTCTCTTTGTCTTATGTATTTGATTTAATAATCTTTTAATTAACGAGATTGAAGTTATGAAACACCTAAACATCATCACGGGGCTGATTGGCATAGTCATGCTGAGCAGCACAACAAACACTTTGGGCCAAATTTGCAATCCTTTAAGCCCTCCCGTCAATCTGAGTTCGGTTTACACGCCGGGCAGTGGAGCTGTGTTGAACTGGGATATTGTACCGGGAAGCGTTGGGGTTCAAATCAAGGCTACTGCGCCGGGTGGTGCGATGGTCAGCCGAAGAATTGTCGGCTTTGAGCGCAGTTCCTTCTTTGTACCGGATGCCTTGCTCAGCCCTGGCACCTATTCCTGGCAGGTTCAGGCCGCGTGCAGCACCACTCCTCCTTATGCGGTCACTCCAATATCCGCGGTCGATTTTTTCACCAAAGCAGCCCCCCCCTGCCCATCCCTGATTCTGGACATCGATGGAAATTCATACCCCATAATAACCATTGGTACCCAATGCTGGATGGCTGAAAACCTGAAAACAGAGCGCTACCGCAACGGGGATCCCATACCCACTGGGCTGACTAATACCGCCTGGGAAAGCACCGGCAGCGGAGCCTTTGCGCTTTACGAGGACATAGCCGCCAATAAGAATACTTATGGTTTGCTGTACAACTGGTACGCAGTAGCCGACCCGCGTTCTCTGTGTCCGGCTGGATGGCATGTGCCCAGCGATGCGGAATTGTCGCAACTGATTACCCATGTGGGGGGAACTGCCAGCGCAGGAGGAGCCTTAAAGGAAACCGGTACTATCGCTGATCTTTTTGGAGCCTGCACTACAACCGGACTGTGGCAGTGTCCAAACCTGGGCGCGACCAATTCCAGCGGATTCAAAGGAAGGCCCGGTGGAACCAGAAACACGATAGGCCAATACACCCAGAGAGATGTCTATGGATACTTCTGGAGCGCTACGGAGTTCAATGCCATTGGATCTTGGTACATGATTCTTTTCCGCAATGATGCTCAGGCGCCAGTGTTCAACACCAACAAACACTTTGGCATGTCCGTCCGCTGCTTGAGGGATTGAAGTTCTGGTACACCGAACTCAGGTAAGGCCCCTCCTTACCTGCTCATCACCTTGATGGTGGCCACCGCTTCAGCGGCGATTTGCTGGTTGTGCTTCAGGCAGAGGTCGCGGTAGTTGATCAGGTCAATGATGGTGCCGATGTAGCAAAGGCCGGCGGTAAAGAGATAGAGCAGGCCCATTCCGATCTGCCCCATGATGATGCGGTGTACACCCGCTACCCCGATGAGGCCCAGCAGGCAGAGCAGCAAGATCATCTGCGGATCCTTGCGACGGGCTCGGTAAATCTGAAGGGCATTCATCTGCTGATCTTCGCTCAACTCTCCCAGAATATTGTGGAGGTAGATGCGCTCTGTTCCATCCAGATTGGGAAAGAGCAGAATTTCCTTTTCTATGGCATTCATGTCGAAAGGGTGACTGTGCCCGATGAGCCCTTTGCGGGAAACACCAGGCTGATTTGCAGGATGCGGTGGAGGAGGATCAGGGCGGCGGGAATGCCCAGCGGATGACTGGAAAAGCTCGCCTGCCATTCCATATGCAAGGCCAAACCTATTGCGTGACCGATGCCGCAGCCCGGACAATGCTGCCAACCCAGGGCATGCAATGGGCAGAGCTGCACAGCATCGCTGTGGGCTGCGATGAAAAGCCAGAGCAGCGCTGCGCTCCAGATGAAAGCTTCTGCAGACCATCTAAGGCGAAGCCGGCGCAGCCCGCTCCATATGGGGGCAAGTACTTGCAAGGCTTTAAAATTACGCGATTTCGGGCGCTCTGCATGGGCATGCAGAACGGCTGAATGCGGGTGCAAAGACCAAACACCAGAGGAGACCCTTCAGTCCGCTTTGCTGAATAGAGCGCCGATAAGCTCCTCAAGAGACCGCTTAATCCGGTTTTCTGAATAGAGCATGGATCAGCTCCTCAAAGGGAAGAGCCTCAGACCACGACCGATCGCTGTAGGGGTGATTGACCAGGCGAATTTCTGTGCTCTGATCGTCGATCAGACGGTGTTCCAGGGTGATGTTGCCGTACAGTTGCAGCGAGGTTCCCTCCTCTTCGTCATAGGTAAAACGGGCCTTGAAATGCCTGCGTTCCAGGCGTTCAACTGCGTCGCTGCGCAACCAGGAGCGCACATCGGCATGTTGCCGGTAGTAGCCCTGACGCCCAACCTGCTCGCAGAGCCAGTCGAAGAGGCAGCGGACCTTGCCCTGGCCAAAATGCTTCTCCGGTTGGCGCAGAATGATGCCCCGGGTCATCGGCGTTTCGAGCAGAAAGAAGTCATCACTGGACGACTTGCCCGCAAAGGGAAGGTATTGAAGGGCCAGCAGTTCCCGGGCGGCGGGCAAATGGCGTTCACACCAAAGGGCATAGTCCTGTTGCTCCTTGTCGCTGCGCACTAAGTTTTCGCGCACAAAACCCTCCTGAGCACTTTGCTCCTGATTGAAGATGCCCCGGATCTGATCGAATAACTGACGCAAGCTCATGCTGGAACAACAATGCACCCCCGCGCAGGGTTTTGGGGATCGAACAGGGACCTTTCCACCCGCTGAGTGAGAAGCCCAAGTAAGATAGCGAATGTTTATTTTTCCGGCCCATGAAGGCCTGGAATGGATACAGCGCGCAGGAACTGGCCGTGATGGCCGAGGCCGAGCTTCAGGTCAGGTCAGGGCCTGTTACCGAGCCCAGTCACGAGCCCAGTCACGGGCTCAGCACCGAGCCCAGGCACGGGCTCAGGCAAGGGCTTTACACCGAGCCAGGAGCCGCCGGCCCTTCCACCGGGGAAGACGCGGAAGCTCAGGCTTTGCGCATACGCTACCTGAGCACCGACAGCCGTCAATCCGGGCTGGGGCCTGAGACCTTGTTCATCGCCATACGGGGCGCCGGAAGGGACGGAACTCAGTTCATTCGCGATGCCTGGGCCAGGGGTGTGCGTTGTTTTATGTGTGCTCAAGCCCCTGAGCTCCCAGCCGGGGCCATCTTCCTGATTCATCCCGATCCGCTCCGGGGTCTGCAATCCCTGGCCGCCGCCCACCGCCGTCAGTTTGAGTATCCGGTCCTGGCCATCACGGGCAGCAACGGCAAGACCATCGTCAAGGAATGGCTGAGCAGTCTGCTGGGCAGCCACAAACTGGTGGTGCGAAATCCGCGCAGCTACAACTCTCAGATCGGGGTTCCGCTCTCGCTTTGGGCCATGCGAAGCTGGCATGAGCTCGGCGTATTTGAAGCCGGAATCTCCCTGCCCGCAGAGATGGAAAGACTGGAGCGCATGATACAACCCCGCATTGGTCTGATGCTCAACATCGGCCCGCCCCACGACCAGGGCTTTGGCAGCAGGGAGGAAAAACTCGAGGAGAAACTGAAGCTCTTTGAGCACTGCGAGAGCATACTTTACTGCGCTGATCACATCGACATCCAAAAGGCTTTGACGCGGCGTTTCCCCCATAAAAAACTGTTTAGCTGGTCCTTGCAAGGCCGCAACGCCGATGTTCAGGGCCACCTGAACCAGGATATGCTGAGCGTTGAATACTCAGAGCAGAGCTTTAGCTGCCGACTGCCCTTTGACGATCCGTTTTGCGCGGAGAATCTCCTGCAGGCCGTCACTGCAGCCCTGTTTTTGGGTATGGAAGCTGAGCAGTTGCCCGCTCGAATTGCCCAGCTCAGCCAGCCCGAATTGCGCATGAAGGTTCAGCAAGCCCAGGGCGGAGGGGTTCTGATCAACGATGCCTACAGCTCCGATCTGGGTTCGCTGGAGCCCGCCCTGACCTTTGCCGCCAGACAGGGCGCACCGGGTATGCAACGCATCGCACTGCTGTCAGACATTGAGCAAAGCGGGCTTCCGGAGTCGGAGCGCTATGCGCGGCTCGGCCAATGGCTGTTGGGCAATGCCTATTCCCGACTGCTCGCCGTGGGCCCTGAAATGAGTCGGGCAAACTTTCCCAAAGATTTACAGGTTCAGCGCTTTGAAGACACCGCATCCCTCATTCGCGCATTGCCTGTTTTAAATCTCGAAGGGCATTTGATCCTGATCAAGGGAGCGCGCCGCTTCAAATTGGAGCAAGTGGCCGATATGCTGGTGGAAAAGGTTCACGGCACCCGCCTGGAGATCGATTTGGAGGCTCTGGCCCACAATCTCGCCCTTTACCGCAGTCATATCGGCCCGGGAGTGAGAATCATGGTCATGGTCAAGGCGCTGGGTTATGGCAGCGGGGATGCAGAGATCGCGCGGGTACTGGCCTATGGCCGGGCGGACTACCTGGGCGTGGCTTATGCCGATGAAGGGGTGAGCCTGCGCCAGGCGGGGATCAGTTTGCCGATTGTTGTGCTCAACGCCGCCGTGGAGAGTTTTCGGGTTATGGAGCGCTTCAGGCTGGAGCCGGAGATCTACAGCCTTGAACTGCTCGATCTGGTTCGAACCGCCTTTCCGCATATGGCCATTCACCTCAAACTGGATACGGGCATGCACAGGCTGGGGTTGAATGAAAACGATGTTACAACATTGATTGAGCAGCCCGAAAGACTGAGAGGGCTGAGACTGGCTTCGGTGTTCAGTCATCTGGCGGCCTCTGAAGACCCGGCCAATGACGCGTTCAGCCGTGATCAGATTGCGCGTTTCAAAGAATGGGCCGGGAGCCTGAAAGCACTTTGGTGTGCGATGCACCCCCAGTGGGATGCTCCTCTGTTGCACATGAGCAACTCTGCAGGCATGTTGCGTTTTCCGGAGGCCGCCCTGGACATGGTCAGGCTGGGCATAGGCCTGTATGGACACGATCCCAGCGGGATTTTGAGCCCTCAGTTGAGAGCAGTGAGCCGGCTGATGAGCACGGTGGTTCAGATTGCAGAGCACCGGGCCGGGGAGTGCATAGGCTATGGAAGAGCAGGCCTTCTGGAACGGGATACCCGGGTTGCCACGCTGAGCATAGGCTATGCCGACGGTTTCAGACGAAGCCTGGGCAAGGGAGTTGGCCGCGTAGCGGCACAGGGTCAGTTGCTGCCCGTAATCGGACAGGTATGCATGGATATGTGCATGGTGGATGCCACAGCAGTTCCAGCACTCAGGGTTGGCGACTCCGTGGAGATCTACGGAGATCAGATTTCATTGGAAGAGCTGGCCCGATGTTTAAACACCATTCCATATGAGGTTCTAACGGGTGTATCTTCACGGGTCAAACGCGTGTATCTGGCCTGATTTATGCAATTGTCATAAACTTTTAGGCCTCTCTACTGTCCTTTCTAGACGTGTTAAGTGCACTTTATGCCTTTTTACCCCTCGACAACATACGCAATCACTCCGTCCTCCGCCCGATTTTTCCTTGTTCTCCTGGTTTTCTGCGGCAGTTCTTACACCTCACTCATGGCCCAACAGCCGGGGGGCGGGCAGGGAAACGCCGCCCTTCCCTATGACTCCCGTCCTGCTGTAGGCACCATTACCGGTCAGGTTTACGATTCTCTCCTGCTTCAGCCACTGGAGTACGCCACGGTTGCCCTGTACAGCATCAAACCCGACAGTCTTATCGGAGGCGGCATTACCGATGCCAAAGGGCGCTTTACCCTCAGGCAGGTCAAGACCGGGGCTCACCGCATCGAAGTGAGTTTTTTGGGTTATGAAGGCAGGAATATAGGGCCCGTGATGGTCAGAGCGGACCGGCCCTTGCTGGAACTCGGTCAAATCAAGCTCGCTGAGTCCGGCTCCACCCTGGATGCGGTACAGATCACGGCTGAACGCGAATACATGCAGATTGGAATAGATCGAAAGGTCTATAACATAGACAAAGACCTCAACGCCCAATCAGGGGATGCGCTGGACGCCATGCGCAATATTCCCTCTCTGGACGTTGGTGTGGAGGGCAATGTGAGTTTGCGGGGCAGCGAGAACGTGAACATCCTCATCGATGGCAAGCCATCGGGACTGACCGGCAGCAACCGGGCCGCGATACTGGAACAACTCCCCGCGGGCTCCATAGAGTCTATTGAGGTGATCACCAACCCTTCGGCCCGCTTCAATCCGGATGGAACGGCGGGTATCATCAACATTGTCATGAAGAAGGACCGCAAACAGGGCATCTCCGGTGGAGTTCAACTGGGTGTAGGTACCCGCGACAAGTACAACGCTTCGACCAATTTCAACTACCGCACAGAACAGTTTAACCTCTACGGAAATTACGGCTATCGCAACAACAGCTCCTTTTCGCGCCGATCAACCTACCGGGAGACCTATACCGGAGAACAGACGCTGATTCTTGATCAGGACTATGACGGTTTGGGGCTCTCCAATTCTCATCTGGTCAAGACCGGCATCGATTGGTATCTCGATCCAAAAACCACCATCTCGGCCAGTGGAATGTTCAGCACTGATTCCAGAGACCGATACGGGCAAACCCTGTTTCGATTTCCCGATCCGGCTGGCAATCTGAACAACCTCAACGCCCAGCGGGAAACCGATTTGGATGAAGGCTGGAACACCGATTTGGATTTCAGGATAGACCGCTTGTTCAGCACCCCGGGACAGCAATGGACCCTGGATGCGCGTTACTCCTATCGCAACGACATTGAATGGGAAGACAATTTTCTGACCGATGTCATCCTGGATGGCGCGGTGGTCAGTCGTGAGCCCTTCATTCGCAACAACACGGAGTTGGCTACCAATCGCCTGATCACCATACAGACGGATTACATTCATCCGCATATGGTCACCGTCGGTGACCGTCAGGTGGAAAGCTGGCGGATTGAGACCGGAGTTCAGGTGATCGCACAGAAGCGCGATACCGACTACGAGAGTCTGATCAACGATACCATCAGCGGGGAATTGTTCATTGATGAAGGGGTGAGCAATGTGTTCAGGCTCACGGAGAACATTCTTTCCGCCTACGGAAGTTTCAGAAAACGCTGGGATCTGTGGGGAGTTCAGGCGGGATTGAGGGTGGAACAGGCGCTGACTGACCCGCAATTGATCACCACCGGCGAGGTCTTTGACAACGATTACCTGAGTTTGTTTCCCTCTCTTTATGTCAGTCGGGATCTGGGAAAGAGGCAGGAATTGCAGTGGAACTACTCCCGCCGCATCAATCGCCCCAACCGCTGGGCGCTCAACCCCTTCATCGACAATTCCGACCCACTGAACATCCGCATCGGCAACCCTGATCTTCAGCCCGAGTATGTTCATTCGGTGGAGATGAACTACGCCAAGAGTTGGGACAACGGCAACGCCATCACCGGCTCGCTGTTCTTCAGGCAGACCGATGGGGTTATCCGCAGCATCCGATTGGTGGATTCCATGGGCATTTCGACCCAGATCTACGACAACTTCAGTTGGCAACGCGACTACGGTTTTGAATTGATCACCGTGTTCAATTTGACCGACTGGTTCAGACTCACAGCATCAGGAACAGTCTTTAGGGCCAATTTCGAAGCCGGGCCAGCGGTTGAAGGTCTGGCCAATACCAACTACAGTTGGACGGCCAAGACCAATGGAAGTTTTACGCTGCCCATGAACTTCAGCCTTCAGATCTCCTTCCGCTATCGCGGCCCCTCCATCTCTCCGCAAGGCGTGTTTGTCGCTGTTCCAGAACTGGATGCCGCTCTGCGCAAGGATTTTGCCGGGGGAAAGGCTTCGCTGAGTCTACGCGTCAGCGATATCCTGGACAAGCAGCGCTACGGCTATGTGATTGAGGATCAGAACTTCTTTGAAGACCGGTTTTTCAAGCGGGAAAGCCGCATTGGCTGGCTGACCTTCAGTTACAACTTCGGCAAGCAAAACTTTGAGAGAAAGCGAAGTGGCGGGCCTTCACAGGACGGTGGAGATTTTTCCCCGGACATGGGTATGTAAGGAAGACCTTTCGCCGGACGGTTGGGATGACACTTTTCGCGGACGATTGGCAACTCACTCCTTGCAGGCCCTCAGGTCTCCGCCATTTTACTGCTGTTTCATCAGGGTGCTGCGGAAGGCAACAAAACGATTCTTGTAGCGGTCCTCGTGCTTCTGCCTCAGGGCAGGTGCCGCATCGCGCTCATAGGCAAACAACTGCTCCAGACTTGGACAGTGATACTGAACGGCATAGGTGATCCCATCGCTTTCATCGTGCTCCAGCAGTCTCAGAAAGCTGTATTCCGTGAAGTATCCGCTGCGCATCACTTCGGGAATATGCTCTGTTTTCATCCAGTCCAGCCATTCGTCGTGAATGGCCAGATCAATCTTGACGGTGACGTTGTAAATTATCATACCATGTGGAATGGTTTGTTGTCGATGCCCGATCTGCGCCGGAGATTTATGAGACCGGTGCTTATCACGGCCGGTGAATCGTGCGGTTGCGTTGGGAGAATTGCGGGCATGAATCAGTTGATCATATCTCCGCGCAGAGCTCTGAATTGCTTGCGAGCATCGCTGGTAAAGACCGAATCCTTATGCTCCATCAACAGTCGCTCGAAGGCAGCCATAGCTTTTTCGGGCTGGTTCAGGCGCTCTTGATAGAGTTTTCCCAATGTGTAGAGGGCGTCATCAATCAGGATTCCATCGGCATGTTTAGCGCAGAGTTCCTCGAGCAGAGTCGCCGCTTCTTCGAGTTGATTGCGCGACATGGCCATACCCGACTTCATCCACAGAACATCGTCGGACAGGGCGTGGCCCGGAAATCTTTCGCTCAGGGAATCCAGGACCAGATTGGCCTGCTCAAAGCGGTTTTGGTAGACCAGCAGTTCGGCCCGGGAATAGCGACGCATGGCTTCCGTTGTGGTATCCAGTCCCAGATTGGAGGAGATAAACACGGAGAGATGCAAAGCGTCATTGGCCACCAGCTCGGAGGTTGCCGCCTTGAGCACTTCCAATTGAGCCTGGGCCCAGTCGAAGTCTCCGCTGAAATACGATAAGCGGGCATTGAGAAAGCGCGCCCTTTCGCCCATGGGCTCGTCCTTCATGCTTTTGTCAACTTGGGAATAAAGCAGGGTCGACTCCCAGATGTCTCCGCTCATCAACAAATAATCGCCCAGATCGAGCTTGGCCGCGCCGAGTTCGGACGCCCGCAGCCCGGCCGTGCTCATCAGCCCTTCCATCAGAGCAATGGCCGTGTCGAGTTGGTGCAGGTAGAGCGCGTGTATGGAAGCGAGCTTGCGGGTGGCTTCGGCATTGCGGGCATCGCGGCGGTTGTACTCGCGGATGAACTGGCGATAGTCCGCGGCCAGTGCCTGAAGATCCTGCTCGGTATAACCATAGCCCTTCAACAGCTTTTGCTGCCGAGATTCAATCACCCCATTGCGCGCGCTGAAGTAGTAGGGATTCTCCCTCCCCTTGTCCACCAGATATTGATAGGCCTGAACAGCGACATCCCATTCCTGCTCGGCCTGGGCCAGGACGGCAAAGTTGTGCACCCTTTGACCGGGCTCTCTCAGGCGGCGATCCAGAGCCCTGACCTGCTGAAAAGCGGCTTCAAAATCCTTGTTCTGAATGAAATTCCAGATGAGCAGTTCATTCCATTGATCCTCGTTGGGCTGGCGCTGGATGCGCGTGTAGAGCTGAGTCTGGAGTTCCTCGTAGTGTTTGCTGTCGCTCAGATTGCGCTGAAGGGTGGCCTGAACGGTGCCCATGTTGCGCGCATCGCTCTGAAGGTCGTCGAGCAGGGAGCGAATCATGGATGGAACATCGCCCTGGCGGAAATAGAGATTGGCCAGTTCATAGTGGAAGGGCGGCTCCAATCCGCGCAGCAATTTTGCCCCGCTCTCCAGGCTGCGTATGGCGTAGTCATACTGCTCAATGGCGCTGAAACTGTTGGACAACTGAACAATCTGTGCCCGGTTGGGCGGAAGGGCCTTGATGGCCTCTTCGAATTGCTGCTTTGCCCCCGAAGGATTGCCCTGCAGATCGTAAACGTGACCCAGATCAACCCGGTAATGGAGTTGGTCGGGATTCTTCTTGATGATCTTGCGAAGCTCCTTGTCCAGCTCCTCGTAGTTCTGCAGAGCCAGTTGACTCTGGTAGTAATAGCGATAGATGATGGCGGACTCCGGTTGCTGCTCGCGAAGTTCCTGATAGATGCTCAAGGCCTTGTCAAATTCGCCCCGTTTAAAGTACTCCTGTGCCAGGGCCTCCTTCTGAACCTGCGCCTCTACCAGCACAGGGCTTAAAGCCAACAACAAAACGAACAGGAAAGCGGGAAAATGAAAGGGATCTCTGAGCATTGTGGGTAGTCTGGGGTCAAATTACGCCCCTTTGTCAAAAAAATCCACCCGACCTGTGGGGCCGGGTGAATCGCAATTTCTCTGGAAAAGCCCCTGGGACAAGGGCAAGAGTGTGCCTTGGCTTCCAGCGCTGCGCCATTTGCGCAACTTAGTTGAGCTGGAAATGGATGGGAATGGTGAACTGGACACGCACCGGCTTGCCCCGCTGCTTGCCCGGCTTCCAGTCCGGCATCATGTTGACCACCCGAAGAGCTTCTTCGTCGCAGCCACCGCCAATTCCGCGAACGACACTGGCATCGCGAACCTTCCCGCTCTGATCAACAATAAAGCGAACGAATACCTTGCCTTCGATGCCATTTTCCTTGGCCACCTGGGGGTATTTGATGTTTTTTCCCAACCACTTGTACATGGCTCCTTCCCCACCGGGATACTCGGGCATGTCTTCGACCACTACGAAGAAGTCGGGCTCCTCCACCTCTACCTTAGGGGCTTCAGGCTCTACGTACACCGGCTCTTCGATGACTTGTCTCTCGTCAAATTCCTGCTCAAAGATCTCGGGGGTATCATCAATCTCCTCGTCATCTTCCACTTCGATCACTTCTGGTGGCGGAGGGGGCGGGGGCGGGGGTGGGGGGGTCTGATTGGTCACCGGGATGTCTTCGATCTCATCGTCCATATCGGTACTGACCAACAAGTCGCCGCTGGTCTTGACCGGCGCCATGTAGTTGAAGCCCATCAACAGAACCGCCAGAGAGACGGCAAAGCCGGTGAGCATGAAAACCGTGCGATAGTAAGGGATGCTGGCCTCAGTATAGGTCTTCACGAAGACCGAACGGCTGGCTTCAGTACCCTCGTACTTGCTCATGATCGAATCCCTTGAGCGCATTCTGAAGAACAGAATGGTACCCACTATGGGAAGGATCAGGATGGCCGCGATCAGGGACACAAAGATAGGAACGGACATAGACAGCGCTTTTTAAGTGGAAGAATACCGCTGCATCAGGATGATGTAGGCCAATATTCCCAAGCTTGAGCCGATAATATTAGCCAATATATCCAGAACATCAAAGTAGCGTCCGGGGATAAAGTTGCCCTGTACCAGCTCTATCAGCAATCCGTACAATGCGATGACAAACCATATACCCGAAACTGCTATTGAACGGCTTTTTGGGCGGGAAAATTGTGCTCTGTACGCTGCAGAGATTAAAAAAGTCAGCAGGGCATACACCCCCACATGTGCAAATTTGTCAAATTCCCAAAGATTGACCGGGGGAAGATTGGGGCCTGGTGTAACGGATAGCAGAAGTATGACTAAAGCCCAGAGCAGGGCCAAAGGCCAGGCAAATCGGTGTAAAAGGCGCATTGAGGCCGGTTTTGGCGGCGAATCTGTTGCTCGTGGTGATCAGAGTGCTCAGGCCACCAGGCTTCCGTAGGCCTCTGCATCCAACAATTGACTCAGATCTGCATCGGAAGCGAGCTGAATCTTGACCATCCAGCCCTCGCCATAAGGGTCTTTGTTGACGTTTTCGGGCTGATCCTGAAGAATGGGATTGACCTCGAGAACGGTTCCCTTGAGGGGCATGTACAGATCAGCTACAGTTTTCACGGCCTCAACTGTTCCAAAGGTATCGCCGGTGCTGAGCTCATCGCCAATGGTGTCAACATCTACATAGACGATATCCCCAAGTTCGCGCTGGGCAAACTCGGTGATGCCGACCGTTGCGGTCTGCCCTTCGATCAGAACCCATTCGTGGTCCTTGGTGTATTGGAGAGTCTTGGGAATGTTCATAGCGATTTTACAATATGGGCCAAAGATAAAATAAGCCCGATGACAACATGCCCTATTCGGTGAGAGTAAAGCGCACCTTGATGCCCGCGTCGGTATTGGTTACCGGGAAGGAGTTGGAGATCTTGGGTATGTTGCGGGTGCGGTTGAAGAAGAGCTGAACGTTCAGACGATTGTTGACCACATAGTCCACTGTGGGGTTGACCGTAATGGCGCGCGTACCACCCGTGGGCTCTGCCAGATCGCGGTCAAGCCGGTAATTGGTCACAATGTCATCGCGCCAGTTCATGTCAAAGCGGAAGGTCAGGTCATTGTCGAGTCGAATGGTCTTTCCGCCCCATTTGAAGGGCAGTTGGAAACCCGTCATGCGGTAACCCGCTCCAATGGTAAACGCCGTTGAGTTGTTCTCACTGAGTTGATAGTCAACAAAGTTCATGCTCAGGGTGCGGGAGCGCTTGTAGTCAAATTTTAAGGTGATATTGTTCACCAGAGCCGCGTCGATGCCGATCAGAGGGCTGAGTTGCTCGCTCAACACTACTGCTGGAATGTCATAGAGCGTAAGGAAGTTGCCAGAAATTGTATCCGTCACATTGGCGTAGAGGAAATAATTTCCATTGAAGTTCATATCGGTGCGGTAGCTATTGACCGCAAGCGTAGCCGTATATCCGTGAGATAAATTAAAGGTACTGAAATACTTCTTCATGAACGGAATCTTACTCAGACCGTTATACGTGACCCTCCAGTTGGGCATGGGCATGGTCTCAAAGATGTTTAACCGGATCTTGTCCCGGTCATTGCGCAGATCTTCGGCATTCAAACCCTTGTAAGCCGCCAGAAATGCCGGGATCAGCACATCCTGAGAATAGGGACCATATCCCTGCTGATAGGCGTTGTAATTCACGTTTCCCGTGTCCACCGTACTGGCAAAGCTACCTTCGCTAAAGGGGTTCAGCTCGCTCAGATAGGCGGAAATTTCCTCCCTGTTTCCCTCCAGATCCTTAAATAGCAGGGATACCTCATTGTCGTCAAACTCATTCTTGAACATAGTCTTCCACGCGATATAGGTCACGTTAAAACTGCCCACATCCACCGGGTTCTGACTGAGAAAAAGTGGGTTCTCTGTTGTGCGCGTATTGCGGAAAAACTCGGAGTGATTGCGCGAAAAGGTCTTGTCCACGTTCAGGTCAATGCGCACATCTCTATAGGGCTCCACGGTGGCCTTGATCGAGAGATTTTCGGAGTAATTCTGCATAAACAACTGATTGAGGCTGGGCGAAGAAGATATCCAGCCTCTCGCCGCGGCCTGATTCAACCAATCGTTGCCGGGTTGAAGGCCTGCGAGGAAATCCCAGCCAGGCCCTCCCTGACCAGGTGTGTAACCCATGAACTTTGGAGTGAGCATGTAGCCGGGAACCGTGGTAGAGTAATTCTGGGTGTAGTTGACCGTAACCCGCTTGACCCCGAGCACCACCCTGAACACAGCATCGAGTATGGCCTCTACCGCTGGGCTGGTTTTATCCTCTTTCTCCTTTTTCTTTTTATCGTCGCCCTCATCATCATTGGCCTCATCCCTGGCGGGTGCATCCCAATCATCCGTATCGTCACCCCAACCGCCGGCACCAAATCCCCCGTCGCGTCCTCCCCCGCCGCCGGGGCGGGCATCGCTGTTGTACTTCTTTAAAAACTTAAATTTATCATAAAAACTCTTGAGATTGAATTCTGAATTTAAACCACGGGTCTGCGTATTGCCAATCAGGTTACCCAGCGAGTCTGCCAGCCCGAGTGCCCCGGCCGTCCAACTAAAAGATCCGGCATAGTTGACCCTCACGGTAGCAAAGTCCAGAATGGGGATCTTTTTAAGAGGTAGGGTGTAGTTGGCCCCTATGCTTTGTTGATAGGACACGTTTCGGCCCAGATCAAAGAAATTCTGCCACATCGAATCGCGCTTCTCACGCGTGTCAATCAAGCCGAAAGGCTCATCAATTCGGCTGAAGTTGGTGGCGGAGTAGTCGATCTTGATGCTCTTGGTCAGATCCCAGCGAACATTGTAGAACCGATCCCAGGTAAAGAACTTGTTGAAGGTCGGTATGGTCAATCCGTCTCCATAGATGTCGCGCAGGATGGTCTCTCCAAATTGCCGGTTGATCTCGGTTCTGAAACTATATGAGTTAGGAATTAAATTTATATTAATATCTCTGATAATAGCAAAGTACTTCTTGTCTCGTGAAATCAGCTTTTCAAAGGGCGAAATGTAGGCTGCCTTGCCCGTGAAATTGTAGGACAAAGCCCCCTTGTACAGCTTGATCAGATCACTTTCAATGACCGGATCGGAAAAATAGGTCTCTGAATACGCATATGTAAAATCAAAATTCTCTATGTTCCAAGGCATCGGCGCTTTTCCCTTGCGATCCCGCTCAATGCGAACATTGGTAAAGTTCACGCTCTTGATGGAGCGGTAGCTCTGAACCGAGCGTTTGTACGTGCGGGCGGAATCCGCCCCGAACAAGGTGCGGATCTCATCCAGATTGGGATCCAGGACAACGTCAAAGGTGTAGGGATCAAACTCCGGTGTGGAGAAACTCTCATTCACACTGGCGTAAAAGGGCAAGCGAACCCCCCACTTGGTGGGCATGAACTTGCCCAATTCCAGATTGATGGACGCATCGTACTGAAAGAGATTGTCCATGTAGCGCTCAGCGATCTTCTGTTCAAGGGTACCAAACCCTATGGTATGCATATTTGCCGAAACGGTTGCCGAGCCCAGATCGGCCAGCTTCACGTCCATTCTCCCGAGAGCCGCCCAACCCCCGCGTTCATTGATGTCTGAGAGACGCAATTCATTGACCCATACTTCAGTACAGAAACTTCGGCCGGTGCCAAAATCCTCCTTGGGATTTCGAATGCCGATCATGACCTGTTCTACATATCCCAGGTCGGGGTTTCCGATGATGGTGAGTTTGTAGCGATCCAGTTCTCCGGGACCGTATATGTTTTCTTCCTCATAGGGCACAAAAGGCGAGATGCCTGCGGCATTCCTGTTGACCTTGATGATCACAAAGGAATCCATCGGAAAGTCAAATCGGGTGCGCCAGATGGCCTCCTTGACCGCATCGTCATCGATGGTTCCGGCGGGAATCTCATCGGGACGCGTGATGAGCAGGGGCACTTCGAGTTCGTAGAAGTTCTGGGTAAAGTCAGAACCGATACGCATAAAGACCGTCAAGTCTCCATCGGCCGGTCTGAGCGCCTCCGAAGCGCCGATCAGGGCCTCGCCGTGAACATCCATGAGCAGGCGCTTGTATCGCCGAAGGTCCAGATTGAGCTGCTTGAAGATGGCCCGCGCATCTCCATCACCGAGCTCGCAAACCTGCATGCTCAGGGCGCGCTCGTTCTGCAGAAAGGCCGAGGTACCCGGGCCGGCTACAATGGCTTCGCGAATGGCTCCCGGCGGCAGACTGTATGGAATGGGGCTGCGCTCTGAGTTTTCCTGCAAGCTGACCGAAGACACGTTGAACTCCGTATCGCCCGAAGCGTCATCGGGAATGTATTCGCCGGGATTGAGCAGGCTGAACTGGTAGCGCCGCCACTGATTTCGAACCAATTCCAAACGCCCAAAACGCATTACGACGGGCTCTTCAAAACCCGTCATAAACATACGCATAAAACGTATAGATCTAAAATCATTAATATTGCCCACTCGCTGATCAAATTCCTCAACCGGAATCTTGAACTGCAGCCAGCGGTAAGGAGCAATTTCGCCGTTGAGCAGGGTAACATTGCCCTCAACCACGCTGGTCACATAGGGGTCGTTCTCCGTCATGCCCGGTCTGAAGGGAATGCGATAGGAGAAATAGGCCTCGGTTTCGTTGAGGGTAAAGTCGCGGTTGAGGTCTTCGGAATTGGGCAGGTTGGTCGCTGAAGTCGGGTAGGGCTCCTCTGTAGACTCCGAGGTAGGGGAATTGCCTTCGGGATTGTTGTAGCGCTTGTAGCGCTCGAGGATGCCGAGCTGCTGGGCATCGTAGTTGGCTCCCCGGTAGTAGTTGTAATTGTCGTGGGCTGGATCCTGGCGAATGCGTTCAATGACCACAGGATCTATACCTGCGGCAACCAGTTCTGTCTCGAGGTAGTCAGCGTGAAAGTCGCGCTCCTGAGCGTCGTTCAGACCGTCAAGACCCTTGTCCTGATTCTCGCGGGTAGCCGGATCATTGTCAAATGCCGTGACGATGGGCTGGGTTCTGGGGACGAGTCCCCAATTGGTCACGTCCAGATTCTCGGTGGCTCCGTCGCGCGGAAGACCATTCTCAAAGAACATGCGGGAATCCTTGAGGATGTCTTCGCTGACGTTTCCGATGTTCAGGTACAGATCACCACTGGAATTGGGCACCGGCTTGGAAGGGGCATCCAGATAGGGGTCCATCACCCAAAACTCGATGAACTCGATGTTGGCCGCTTCAAAGTCATTGGTCTGCAACGCCCTCATGATGCCTCCCCAGCGCGTATTCGGATTGCGCAGAAAACCGGCCGGGGTGAGACCCGCCGAAATCCCCGTGGGCAGGGCATCAAAGTTGTAGGGACCCACTTCTGAAGGGTAATAGGCCAGGTCAAAGGTGGCCATGGTGGTCAGGGTACCCGGAGCAAACTGCTGGGTCGGGAAGATCTCCAGTTCGCTGACCTGGCGCACAAAGTTGCTGCTCTGGTCATCCCGGTTCAGGTGCTCCGGTGTTGCTGCATTGTTGGTCAGGAAGAGCGGGTCAATCGTGTACCAGGCGATCTTAGCCCGGTTCTTGCCGTATTCCAGGTTGTCAAAACGCTCCGCCTCGGGAAACAGAACCCGGTCATCCGGCCCGCGCACACCGGCCGGTGTAGAGGCTATCTCCCAGGCGATGAAGGGGAAACGCAGGTCATAGGCAGCTCTACTTCCCTCAAAATCATCCAGATAGATCACGCCCTGTCCGCCCTGGTTGATGGCCGGAGAACTACCCGGTTTGAAATTGGCCACCTCTCCGGAGATGGTGATGGTGGAGGTTTCTTTAGTGCTGTAAAGAGGAAGTTTATCCAATGCGCGGGTCAGCCAGGGAGCCTCCGTGGAATAGTTGATGTCAAAACCCAGCATCCGGTTCTGAATGGGGTCATCACCGACGTTGACTTTCTGGGTGAAGGGCCGCTCGCTGAGTCGCAGAACCGTTGCGCCAATGGTGAAATTGTCGTTGATCCAGTAGTCAAAACGGCTGCCCATCAGCGTCTTGATCTGGAATCCAAAGAGGTTGTTATTCTCAAAATTGACGTTGATCGGCAGACCTGAGTTGAGAATGGATTCGTTGATGATCTTGATGCGGCCCAGATTGTAGTCAACGGTGTAATCCACATTCTCCTGCAGGGCCTGACCACCGGCCGTGACCGATACCGATCCCCTCGGCAGATTGAAGGTACCCAGATAGATGTCCGAGCTCACCGCAGATTTGTACTCGCCCTGCATGACAAAGCGGTTGAACTGCGGAAACTGCTCGGCGATGATGGGGGTTTGGGAATATAGTTGATCGTATACGTAATTATTGGCCTCCGGGTCGGGGCTGCCGTCCTCCCGCACAAAGACACTTCTCAGGTATGATCCAAAAGGCTCCAGCACCGGAAAGATGATGCGCCCGGTAGCGGGCAGAATGGTCACCCCGGGTATAAAGTCAAACACCCCATCGGGTTGGGGGTCGTTGTTGTTGTTGAGGTTGTCCAGGTTCAGCAAGGTGATCAGCGGCTTGCCGTTCACGTTGGGGTTGCGCGCGGGAATGTAGCGCTTGAAACCACCGCCCGGATCCTGATAGACCAGGTTGAGCCTGAAGCCTTCCTGGGATATCTGAAAGCCGCCGAAGGAATAGACGTTCTTCATCATCAGGTCCCACATTGGCAGATCAATGCGGTTGCTGGTGGGCTTGAGCAGCTTGAGGAAGATCACGTTGCTGGTGTCCACATCGGGTGGAAGCTCATCGGTGAACTCCCCAACGCGGTAGATTTGACCGTTGAGGGTGTACTCATAAGCCACTGCCAGAACATCATCGGGCTGAAGGGACGAATTGATGCTCAGGTAACCCAATTGAGGGCTTAGGGTGTACTCCGTGGGCAACAACTTGCGGCCCCGGGTCTTTTCAAAGTCGCGCACCGGCTGCATCTTGAAGGGACCGGCCGGGTCAGTGAGGGTGGCGGTGACGTTGTTCAGATCACGGGCTCCATTGGTTCTCACCAACAGGGAAAACAGGCTGTTGGCATAGTTGCCCGCCGGTCCGCCCGGATCGGTGGGGTTGATGGTACCGCCCCTTCTGGTGCTCCAGAAGATGGAATCCGCCTCGCCCAGGTCGGCAAAGCCCACGATGTCGCGGGTATTGATGGTGGCTCCGGTGGTATTGGTCACCCAGACTTCGATGCGATTGACGTAGGCCGGGGAGTTGATGAAGGGCAGGGTGCTCAGCCAGGGCTCGTAATTGTCGCGGAAGTAATGCCCCAGAAAGTAATGGCGAAAGGCGTCGTACTTGTTGGCAAAGATCTCAAAGTCGCGGCGCTGGGCGCCTCCCTGAACCTGAATGGACTGGGTTTCGGAGCGCTGCTGGCTCATGATGCTGGTCCAGCTCAGGCGGCCAAACTGCATCTTGGTTTTGAATCCGAAGAGGCTCTGGGTACCCGGAATCAGGGTTGAGGTGAGCGGCAGACTGACGTTACCAGCCTCGATGGACTGAACAATATCATCTTCAAAACCCTTGTACTCCAGTTTGACCTGGTTTTCAAAGTCGAAGGTGGCCTCGGTATTGAAATTGGTGGTGAGCTTGAGCTTCTCACCGATCTTGCCCAGAACCGACATGTTGATGTTCATGTCGAAATTGAAACCGCCCTGCCGGCGCTGTCTCTCGGTCAGAATGGGATTCTCAATGTTCTGAAAACTGCCCCCAAAGGTCAGATCTATGTTTCCCGAAGGGCGAATGTCCACATTACAACCCCCGAAAAGCCGGCAAAAGAACTCGTTGCCCACATAGAGCTGAGGCACGGTTCCACCCCCGCTGAGCAGGGAATTTCCCTGAGACCTTTCCCTCCAGTAATCCTCCAGGGAACGCTGGCTTTCGGCCTCCAGAAACTCTTCAAAGGAGTAGTACGAAGGGTCGCGGTAATCCACCCCGCCTATCTGCTGCTGGACCACGTACTGCCCCGTAACCGGGTCGTAAACAACCGTCTGCTGGATCGCATCGGGATTTCCCAGATCAAAAGCGTTATTGTCCGGTTCAAAGAAGTCGCCCTCCTGCGTGTCGCTGATGGGATAAGGCAGATCTACCCCGGAATCGGCATCGGCTGAATCCAGAGGAAAGGGAGCAGCATTGAACAGTCGATTGGCTGCTTCGGAGAATTTCTTAACCCCATAGTCGGATGTACCCGGGCTCTTACTTGCCGCACTGCGATCTGCGCTGCTTTCAGCGCTCTCTTCAAGGGACAGGGGTTCGGCCCACGCATAAAGCGGCATACCGGATTTTTCCGGGAAGTCAGCTCTAGACGTGCTTCTCAGTTCAGTAGCCCACACCACTGCCCCGACCAGCGCACCTACACCAAATAGTGCGTAGAGTTTGGTCAAATACAAAATCCTACCCCTTTACATGTTTTGCAGTGCCAGCTTGATCAGGGCCTCTACGGACGATAATTCAGGCTGAAGTGCGATTGCTTTTGAGATGGCCTTTTCGCTGGCCGGGCGGCCAAAGCCCAACATGACCAATGCCGATAACGCTTCATCCTGAATGGTATTGTGCGCATTTCCTTTAATACTTTGAACGGAAAAGCCCGTTGCCAAAACCTTGTCCTTCATTTCAAGAATGAGGCGCTTGGCCGACTTGGGACCTATTCCTTTGATGGCTTTGATTCGGTTTTCATCTTCGGCCAGAATGGCCTGAGTGAGTTCTGCCGGAGGCATGGCCGAAAGGATCATCCGCGCCGTTCCGGGACCTATGCCCGAGATGGCGATCAGCTTTTGGAACAGCTCTCTTTCCTGCCGGTCAAAGAAACCGTACAGGGTGTGAGCGTCCTCTTTAATGTGCAGATGCGTGTACAGCTTGCAGCGATCCAGGCCCTGGATCTGCTCAAAGGTGTAAAGACTGATGTTGAGGGCATAACCCACGCCGTTCAGCTCCATAACGACAAGCGTTGGGCTGAGCTCCGTGAGTGCGCCTTCCAGATAGCTGATCATAGATCCTCCTTAGCTCGAATTGCCTGATAACGAAATACTTAGACTCTCAGTATGACCCCGGCATGGACGCTGTGCCGGGCACTGTATAAGCCCGCGTTTGATCTGTTAAAAGACCGTACCCTCCAAAGCGCCGCAAATTAGGCAAAAAACATTCAGGGCACCTGTACCGGATACGCAGTGTTTTAGCACACGTTACAAAAAACCCCGGTGCGTAGACCGGGGCTTAGACACAACACTAAATAATATATATTATTTAATGCTTTCCGTTGGCGCTGAATTGATCGGATTCGGTGGAATCCTTGAGCGCCGTGGTGCTTGATGTGCCGGACATGACGCTGTTCTGAACCGCGTCAAAGTATCCGGTGCCCACAAAGCTCTGGTGCTTGGCAGCCCGGTATCCAGCCGCTTCATTGGCGAATTCGCGCTGCTGGAGCTGGCTGTATGCCCACATTCCATCCTGCTTGTAGGCGCGGGCCAGCTCAAACATGGAGTTGTTGAGCGCGTGCCAGCCGGCCAGCGTGATGAACTGGAACTTGAAGCCCATCGCGTTGAGTTCTTCGCGGAAGCGCTTCATCGTGCTTTCGTCCAGATTGGCCTGCCAGTTGAAGCTGGGCGAACAATTGTAGGCCAGCAACTGGTCGGGGAATTTCTTCCTGATGGCCTCGGCAAAGGTGCGGGCCTGCTCCAGGCTGGGCTTGGAGGTTTCCATCCAGAGCAGGTCGGCATAGGGAGCATAGCTCAGTCCGCGGTCTATGCAGGCCTCCATGCCGTTGCGCACATAGTAGAAACCCTCTGCTGAACGCTCACCGGTTACGAAGGGCTTGTCGCGCTCGTCCACATCGGAGGTGAGCAGATTGGCCGCTTCGGCATCGGTGCGGGCAATGACCACACTGGGCACTCCGCAGACATCCGCCGCCAAACGAGCGGCGATCAGCTTGTTGATGGCCTCCTGAGTTGGCACCAGCACCTTTCCACCGAGATGGCCGCATTTCTTGGCCGAACTGAGCTGATCTTCAAAGTGCACACCGGCCGCACCGGCCATGATCATGTGTTTCATCAGCTCAAACGCGTTCAGGTTGCCGCCGAAACCCGCTTCGGCATCGGCCACCAGCGGCACCATCCAGTCTATGCGGGTATCCCCCTTCATCCAGTGAATCTGATCGCTGCGCAACAGCGCGTTGTTGATGCGACGAACCAGCGCCGGAACGGCATCCACCGGATAGAGACTCTGGTCGGGGTACATGGTCTCGGCCGTATTGGCGTCGCCGGCCACCTGCCAGCCGCTCACATAAATGGCGTTGAGGCCGGCTTCCACCTCCTGAATGGCCTGATTGCCCGTCATGGCACCCAATCCTGTTACCGGTCCGTCCTCATGAAGGCCCTTCCACAGTTTCTCGGCACCGAGCCGGGCCAGAGTGTGTTCAATCAATACGGAACCCCGGAGATTGACCACTTCTTCTGCCGAATAGGGTCTGGTGCTGTGCTTCCAACGGGGATTGCTGTTCCAATCCTGGACAAGCTGGTCAATTTGCTGCTGGCGGGTCATGGTGCAATGAGCGGTTTAGGTGAGAGTAACTGGGTTTGCGGTTCGAAAGGGGGCTTAGCACATCGTGAAGGATCAAATGAGTTCGTAGGCGGGAAGGGTGAGGAATTCGACAAAATCGCGGCTGCGGACGAGCTCGTCAAACAAGCTCGATGCCTTGGCAAAGCGACCGCGGTCATAGCGCTCTGCGCCGACGTACTCGCGGATCTTGACCAGTTCTTCGGCAATCATGCCGTGAACCATGGAATAGGTGATGCTGCGCCCATCGTCCAGGGTGCTGCGCTGCTGAATCCACTGCCAGACCTGGGTGCGTGAGATCTCCGCCGTGGCGGCATCCTCCATCAGATTGTACAGGGCAGCCGCGCCGACGCCTTTGAGCCAGCTTTCGATGTAGAGAATGCCCACATTGATGTTGAGTCGAAGGCCGGCTTCGCTGATGCTGCCTTTGGGAGGCGTCAAAAGATCTTCGGCCTTGATCTGAAGATCACTTCGCTTGTTGTCTATCTGATTGGGAGCGGGCATGTGCTGGTCAAAGATCTCCATGGCCAGCCCGACAAGACCGGGATGCGCAACCCAGGTGCCGTCGTGTCCATTGCGCACTTCGCGCTCTTTGTCCTGGCGAACCTTCTCAATGGCAGTGGCATTGGCTTTGTCATCGCCCTTGATGGGAATGAAAGCCGCCATTCCACCCATAGCGTGCACATTTCTGCGGTGGCAGGTCTGAATGAGCAGTTGCGAATAGGCGTTCATGAAGGGAACGGCCATGCTGACCTGTCCGCGCTCGGGCAAGACATAGCCGGGCAGGTTGCGCAGGCGCTTGATATAGCTAAAAATATAATCCCAACGCCCGCAGTTCAGGCCGGCGCTGTGTTCGCGAAGCTCCCATAGGATCTCATGCATCTCAAAGCTGGCCAGGATGGTCTCGATCAGAACGGTTGCCTTGATGCTGCCCACCGGTATGCCCAGCATCTCCTGTGCCCTGAGGAAGACATCGTTCCACAGGCGGGCTTCGTGGTAGGACTCCAGCTTGGGAAGGTAGAAATAGGGGCCGCTTCCTTTGGCCAACAGTGCTTTGGCGTTGTGGAAGAAATACAAGCCAAAATCGAAGAGCGAGCCGCTGATTGGCTTGCCGTCCATGAAGACGTGGTTCTCATTTAAGTGCCAACCCCGGGGACGCACCATGAGCACCGCTGTTTTGGGGCCCAGGGCATAGGATTTGTTGTTCTCCGGATTCTGGTAGCTGATGCTGCCGTTGACCGCATCGCGCAGGTTGATCTGACCGCTCACGCAGTTCTCCCAGGTGGGAGAATTGGAGTCTTCAAAATCGGCCATAAAGACCTTTGCGCCCGAGTTAAGCGCATTGATGATCATCTTGCGGTCCACCGGGCCGGTGATCTCCACCCGGCGATCGATCAGGTCCGGGGGAAGGGGGGCGACGCTCCATTCCGAGTTGCGGATAGAAGCGGTCTCGGGAAGGAAATCCGGCAGGTCTCCCCCATCGAGGCAGGTCTGCCTGTCCTGACGCGCCTGAAGCAACTCCAGCCGGCGCCCGTTGAAATGGCGATTGAGGTCAGCGACAAAGGCCAGGGCCTCCGGGGTCAAAATTTCGCGATAATCTGCATTCAGGCTACCGCAGACTTCGAGCTCACCGATGTTGGTCAGGGCTTGCAGGGACATGTTAACAAAACTTAAAGTGACTTGCTTTTACCATACTCTATTCGACCAGCCAAAGTTACATCAAGCGAATTTCCCAGTCAAGCGAAAATTCGCTAATCGCAATTTTCAGCCATTCGCGATTCAATCTGTCGTATCTTTCGGGGCTCTTCAGCGCTGGGCCCCCAGGCGCACTCGCGCGGGCCGGGAGGCCCTTCGAACCGAAAGAATTGGCGTGAAAAGCCTGCAAGAGGCCACAATGACCCTGTTTTGATCTCGAACAAGCATGTGATCCGGCTCATCTTTGGCATGAAAGTGCGGGAACTGCGCAAGCAGCGAGGCCTGTCCTTTGCGGAGTTATCGCAGGCCAGCGGGCTGTCGTTGAGTTATCTCAATGAGATTGAGCGGGGCAAGAAATACCCCAAGACCGACAAGATTCTGGCGCTCTCCGAAGCCCTGGATGTGTCCTATGACCATCTGGTTTCGCTCAAACTGAGCAAGCGCCTCAGTCCGGTGGCCGATCTGCTGCGCTCTTCGTTTTTCCAGGAACTGCCGCTGGAGTTCTTTGGCCTGGAGCCGGGACAATTGCTGGAACTGATTGCCGCAGCGCCCACCAAGATCAACGCGTTCATCTCAACGCTCATCGAGATTGCCCGCAATTACGAGATGCAGCAGGAGCAGTTCTACTTTGCCGCCGTGCGTTCCTACCAGGAACTCAATGACAGCTATTTTGAGGACATTGAGAAGTCGGTGGCAGATTTTTCCAGGGCGAAGGGCCTCGATGCGCTGCCCTGCGTGCCGGTTGAGGCCCTGGAGCGCTTGCTCCGCGACGATTTTGGCTACAAACTGGACGGGGATCTGCTGAACAATGTGCCCGAGTTGAGTGGTTTGCGCTCGCTGTTCAACAAAAAGAAGCGCATGTTGATGATCAACCCTTCCCTGAGCCCGACTCAAAGGGCGTTCCTGCTGGCGCGCGAACTGGGGTTCAACGAACTGGCGCTCAAGACCCGGCCCCTTTTCACTCCCGGAATTCAGGTCAGCTCCTTTGAAGAGGCGCTGAACAACTTCAAAGCCTCCTACTTTGCCGTTGCTCTGCTGCTCAACCAGCGCCATCTGCTGCCCGATCTGCAAGATTTGTTTGCCCGCGAAAGCTGGGAGCCCTCCCTGTTTACCGCTCTTCTGGATCGCTACCAGGCCTCACCCGAAATGATGGTGCAGCGCCTGACCAATCTCCTGCCCCGGCACTTTGGCATTCGCAACCTGTTCATGCTTCGCTTCAGACATGTCCCCGCAGAGGAAGGCAGCTCCGAAGAGTTCTTCATCACCAAAGAATTGCACCTTGCCCGCCTGCACAGCCCCCACGCCAACGAGATCAACGAACACTATTGCCGGCGCTGGGTGTCCATTCGCGTGCTGCAGGAGCTTCAGGCCCTTCAGCTCTCCGGCGCTGCGCCTCATTCCCTGGCCGATTTTCAGCGCTCTACCTACGTGGGCTCCCGGGACGAATATCTGATCCTCACCCTGGCCCGCCCCAATGCCCCTTCGCCCGGAAACATCAGCATCACTCTTGGCCTGCAGGTTGACGAGCGCCTTCGCAAGCTCGTGGCCGTGCTCAACAACAACAGCATTCCCCTGATCACCGTCAACGACACCTGCGAGCGCTGCCCCCTGACCGATTGCCAGGAGCGCGTTGCCCCTCCCCTAGTGCTCGAAAAGGAGGCCAGGGCCGCAGCCATGCGCAAGGCCGTGGATGGGGTGTTGCGGAGTTAGTGCTGAAGAATGAGCCGCCTTGGCAAAACCCTGTGCATGGTGTTTCAGGGGAAGAGCAACGGAACAAAGTCCATTCTTTTGCCGATGCCAGGGTGTTCTGTCCCCTATGGCTTAAACACCCGGCGCAGCATTTCGCCCTGATGGCTGCGGTAGCGCAGCACATACCATCCCGAAGGCCAGCGCCCGGCATCCAGTTCCTCGCGCAAGTCCCGCAGCGCCCGGCGCGCATACAGGCGGCCATCCAGACCCATGACCTCTAACTCCGGATCGCCGGACAACAGCGAAACATCCTCCAATTGCACCATCAGCACCGTGCCGCTAAACACAGCGTTAAAGGCATCCAACAGCGACCCATCCATTCCCGAGATACCCGATACCAGCCAGGGCCAGCATGAAGCCGTGTCGCATGTACCGTCGGCGTTGAGGGCCAGGAGCCAGGCGTCCTGACTGTTGGTGGTGTCGCTCCAGCCGCCATGACCACCAAGAAAAAACTGAGAACCCGTGGCAGCGGATCGGGCCATGATTTTATAACGGTTATCAGATAAATCTCCCGTCGGACTATAGTAATAGACTCCCAACACGCCTAAATCCTCACGGTTAATCAGCATAACCAAGGCTTGATGCATGTTATCATTGACACCGGGAATACTTCCATGCCCGGCAATAATGAGCTTTCCGTCATCCATAAAAGCACCTGTGCGGCCATACTCTTTATCATGAATAGATAGTACGCGGGACGCCAAAGAATTTAATGACCTATCTAAAATAATAAATGCAGCATTACTAGTACCCGGGCCACTACCAGACCATGTCTGGACACCCGCCAACAACAACTCCGTTGAATCCGGGGACAGAACCATATCACCAACCAACATTCTGGTAATGTCCGTGTTAATCTCGTGCTGTAATAAATCACCCGTAAGATTGTACTTGAGAATGTGAATGCTATGAATGCCTGCGGTGATTTCATTGCCCACGAGATACAATGTGTCATTAATATTAATACATAATGGATTGCTTAAATAATTTAACTCAGGCAATATAAATTTACTCCATATAACATTCCCCGAAAAATCACTATACTCGGCATATGACCTTTGCAATGGCGAAACAAAAATACTAAACGTATGAAACAGACCATTTGAAGTGGAACATGCGTCTGCTAAGTCAAGTCCTGTTGACATTGGTGGATTGGTCTTCCGGCTAATCAGTGTCAATTCTTTATCATAGTAGTGTTTATAAATACTACCCAATGCTGTAGGCCAAGAGTATATTACACCGGCAACTACTAAAATTGAATCACCAATTAATGTCAACTTAGTATTACCTAGGAAAGAATCAGGGACTAAGTACTTGACATCTTGTTTTACTTCACCGGTATGTCTATCTATCCGGCTAAGTCCATAACCTCCTATAACGTTCCCTACGATACGGTTGGAAACCAGAACATCGTTGCTATCTACTAATATTGATGTAAAGATGTCCGATGCGTCAATTCCGGAATCATACAGCTTGCTAAAACTTTGGGACCTACCTAGGAAGACCCAAAGAAAAATAGCTAGTAATATCAGTAATCGCATCATTAAAACTAGCGGTTCAGGTAAACACGTTCTATCGCCGTACTACCATCCTCAAACACCACCTGCAACAGGTACATACCTTCCATCGGTGGCAATGCTATGCGAGCCTGCTCCGATTGAAGCTGCCAACTGCCTACGGCCACACCCAGCATGTTGTAGAGTACGGCATGTTGCATCGTAGTTTTAGCCTCCAGCATCAGTTGCCCTTTGGCGGGATTAGGAAAGATTTTCAGCCCGGTAGCAGAGCCGGTTGCGGTTGGAGCCTCCCAGCGCGGTTGTGGATAAGGGCTGGAGTCCGGGATGCGCTGCGGGCGGGTTCCGTCCACATGGGCCAGCACCGCCTGGGCAGCATGAGCCACTCCGTAGCGCGTAGCAGCCACTTCCTCCACAGCCTGACGCTGTGCACTGCTCCACTCCAGAATCTGTTTATCGGTGCTCCACAAGTCATGGATCACTTGGTACAACTTACGGTACTCCTGGTTCTCTGCTTCGTCGTAAGGGTGACCCTGAAAAATATTCAGCGCATCCAGAACTGCCGCTGCGGCTGACCAATCTTGCGCTTCGAGGTAGTAGGGCAGCAATAAACGCTGGCTAACCAAAGAGCCATCAGCCTGTAAAAAAGCTACAGCAACCTCTACACTATCAAGAAAGTTGATGTAATAATCCAAAACCTCCTGAATAGCACGCAGCCTAAGAGTTGACGGAGGTGGTATAGAGGCGGTGTCCACCCCGATTGAGGTAGCTAAAGAATCTGGTGCCATGCTGATAGGGCAGTCAATCAGCCAGCAGGCATCAAACAGTGGACAGGAAAGGGAATCCTCATCAGTAAAAAAACAGTCCGTCAAATTGGATCCTAGATTATGCACTCCAGGGATGGTTTCGTTGGGAAATCCACTCGCATAATACTTAGGCAGCACTAACTCCGCCCTCACATTGTAACTAAAACCCAAAAAAATGTTGTTTGCCGTTTGTCCTTGAAAACAATCTGTTCCAAAATCCGCCAAACTGTCCAAGAGCAGGGCATCGTCATGCACCGGATTTAAACGATAATCCGAGTTGCGCTGCTGCACCAACGTATCGCAACGCAACAAAACATTTCTGTTATCTGCTTCTGTTTGAATACCAATGGCATATCCCTGCATGCGGTTGCGGAAACTGGAACCACCGCCAAGACCGCTGTTGCGGATGGCCAAGGCGTATGGATAATCTCCCGTAGACAAGCTATCGCTTAGGAACTTGTTGGCCGCGATGGTGAAGAACTGTGTTCCAAGCAGATAAACCGCATAAGAGGTGTCAACAATCAGAGAGGGTGGAGTTCCGCCAACTGACAAAAGCGATGGCACTTGAAAGGTATTCTGAACAATGCGATCCAGACGTCCGCCGCGCAACGTGACGGGGAAATAGGTTTCAGAAACGCTGTTGTTGGCAAAGTGTAAACGCCGTTTCAAGCTGCCAAAAGAATAGCCGTCCACAGCCCGGGTCAAACCATGGAAACTGTTGCTGTCCACGCTCGCATATCCGTTGATGTTAACCACTCCGGTGCCTCGTTTATAGTCCGGATAGCGATTGTAAACTGTATTGGAGAAAGTACTCCGGGAAACAGGAAGACCAACTTTCCCATCAAGCAGGATATGCTCTATGCGCTGATCACCGAGCACCAGAAAATCCAGATATTCATCAGTGCGAAAATGCGCTCGGCGAACATAACTGAGATTGCGCTTGGTGTAGGGGGCAAACTTGATGCTGATTCGGTTGTTAATGAAATGTGCTGAGTCGATCTCCAGATAGCCTCCGGCGAGGCTACTTCCACCCCCAATTTCATCTTCCCTGCACTTAAAGCCCTCAACACAATAACGTCCAACATTCAAACCCATCCGTGCCCGGGTTATAACAGCACCATTGATCATCCTCACACCGCCTTGGTTGCTGGTGGAAACAAGAAGTTCATGGATAGTGGGATCGCCCTGAACCACCACTCCATCCCACAATTGATCACACTCCAGCACGGTCAGGGTAGAATTGTCTAAGAGCAACTTGCCTCCTGGCTCAACAATAATTCCCGACCGTTTACCTACTCGTTTGGAGTCTGTAAAGCTCACCGTGCAATTGCGTATGTTCAGGACTTTGCCAGGCTTTACCCGAATCAGACCATTGATGATGGCATCTGTTGTAACCGTCGTGTTGCTGGTGATGTTGTAATCACTGGATAAAGTATGCTCTTGCACACAGCGGCAATTGTTGCAAAGGCCATCGTACTCCAGTGAATCAATGATACCAAACTGATGGCTGGTTAATGTGTAGTTGCCGTATGTGCCATTCGGATGAAAAGCCAGATAGGCACCGGAATCCACATGAATGGTCATATCATAAAGATACACACAAGGCTCGATAAACAGTCTGCTGTCAGTGCGCAATCGGTACTTTGAAACTTCAAGGTCAGTGGGGACTATAATGTATTGAGCTGGAACATTACCCTGGGAAATACACCACTCAGAAGTATCCGCCTGAGCCTTAGTAGGATAGGTACCCCGTACCGTCTGAAAAGTGTAACCGCTGGGGAATACAAGACTGTCCGCTTCTACGTGAACCTCAGAGGGGTTATAGATGATCTTCTCTTTGGGGTTAATGACCCGCAAATCGAGGTTTCTATTGATAAAGTAGTGATGGGTGATGCCTTCAAGTGGTGCTAAAGTAGATTCATCCAAAGGGTCTTCCATGTAACCAGCTGGCAATCTGCATTGGAAATCGAGCAATCGCGCCTGAACTATAGAATACGGACTTGGGCGTGCAAATGCAGCAGGTGGGTAGGTGGGTCCATAGAAATATGGGTGGCCCGTACCATAACTACAATCAAAGTTTGGGATTCGGCAAAAAGTAGTATCGTCAAACAATAAAAGAGTTTGATCAGATACAGAAGAAAAATAGTCTGGCGTACCCAATCCATTACTCAATGCATTCACCGAATCAGGCAAAGCCAAATCAAATCGAAGAGTAATATCATGCTGTAATGCCGAAGAACCGCTAAAATTCGTATTTACAAAAGGATAACGGCGCATACTTCCACGAGTATGATCTAAAATAAATGATATTGAATCTATTTTCAATGAATTTGTATCTGCCGATTGATGAATGTACAGTGTATGTTTTAAGATAGAATGAGGAAGCCACTTTCGCGGTTCAGTCCACTCTACATCCTGCTTAAACCAAGCACTGGAAAGAGCTGTTCTAAACCCGTTTAAACTATAAGCAGGCAAACCAAATCCCATTACGCTATCCTCTTTCGAATGCCCTCTGACGCGATACACACCATAGTCAGACCATTGTCTGGTATCAGGAAAATATATCTCTGGCACAGCCAATAATCTTGTGGTGGAGTCTGAAAGACGTGTTCGGGCAGTGTCTGGAACAAATGGATAAGATACTACCTCTATTCTCCATGAATGAGCAAGATTCTTCCACGGCAATGGTGTTGGATCACCATTTAAAGTATCCCGAAACCAGTAATGTCCAGAGATGGAGTGCGCTTGTCTATACCATACATACTCACCCGAATAATATTTGCAACCATCATGATCAACAAACTTAGCCGTTGAATCCCCTGTAAAATCTCTATAAATATTTATATCATTTTGAGCCTGCAAATGCTGGAGCGAGATCACACACAAGATTTATTAATTTATATTTCATGGTATGCGTAATTTATTGGACATAGTTTGCAATCAGACGGCAGCTAATTCAAATATAAAAACACTATTCAAAAAAGCAAATCAAACTTGAACATTGATACAAAAAAATAACAATTATTTTATTATTATGTTTAATAATTAATTTTATATTTCATTGTGCCCGTGCTTATAAATAGAAAAAAATGTTACTAACAGGACATGGAAAAAATAAGGCTCATCGGATTAATTTGCAGCCAACCGTACTGTATGTAATGTTTAAGCACACAATTTTTCATCGGCGCGAATTGCGAGGGGTTGTTCCACCAAAAAAACCTGCCGGGCCGGGAGGCATTCTATAGCGCGAATGGCCTGTTCGCGCTTCGCAAAGGCCTGATTGAAATCCACTGCAATCGGTTGCCCGGTCAGGCGAGTTATCATCGCGATCAGGGCGCGGGTTCTTTCCGTATCTGCGTCCAGCTTGAGCTTGAGCCTGAAGAGCTGGCAAACAGGTTGGCGGCACCCGCTCGGGCTGCTCGAGGCAGGTCTGCCATTCGCCCAGCTCACGAGGACCCCTGCAAGACCATTCCATCAGTTTAGCCTGATTTTCTGCCCGCGCAGGAAGCATGTACGGCGGGAACGAGGCCTGCCCAAGGCCCAGCAGCCCTTCGCCCTCAAGCACCACAAAAAGGGCCTCCGTGCCACACCTGGCATTTCCGGCAATGGCAAAGACCTGGCGAAACATCAAGTCTCGCGACTCCACGCGCAAGGTGAACAGATTGTTGGAGTGCAGATGCGTAATATTCAGAGCGCTAAGTTACATTCGCCCTGAAGCATGTGTGGGATCAAGGTTTGAAAATGCGGTGCAGGGCTTGTGGATGGACAAGCCTTACCTTACCCTTAAGCGGCGTTGACCAATGTTGTTTCTGATCCAAAATCCCGAAAGCATACCAAAAACAAAGCCGCCGATGTGCGCCCACCAGGCAATGCCACCGGATTCTGCGCCCCAGGTTCCAAGACCGCTGCTCATTTGCATGTAGAACCAGAAGCCCAAGAAGAGCACTGCAGGCACTCGAAATGGGACGAACACCAAAAAGAACAGGAACACCTTGATGCGGCTTTTTGGGTACATGACCAGATAGGCCCCGAGCACCGCGCTAATTGCCCCGCTGGCGCCCAACATGGCAATGGGGCTGAATGGATCCGTTATGATTTGTGCAGCCGTGGCAGCTAATCCCCCGAGTAAGTAAAAAAGCAGAAAACGCAAGGAGCCGATGGTGGACTCAATGTTGTCGGCAAAAATCCACAGAAAAAGCATGTTGCCCAGCAGGTGCATAACACCGCCGTGCAAAAACATGCTGGTCATCAGCGTATCCAGATTGCGCCCGGCCAGAATATCAGCAGGTACAGCGGAATAGCGCATGGTAAACGCCCCGCCGCCGGGCTCCATCACTTGCCAAACAAAGACGCCAATGTTCAACACAAGAAAGCTGTAGCTGACCAGTGGTCGGTGCCCGCCGTGCACCTGATCATCGCCATAAGGGAAAAGCATGCGGCCCGAAAGTTACGCCATCGGAGGGCATATGAAGGTGGGGCTGGGCAGTCCTCCGGGCCTACTCCAAGCTACTGCTTGAGCAACTTGTGGACCTTGCCCTGCATAGCGCCATCCACCATAACAGCAGCCACATACATACCCGCTGGCAATCCATCCAGGTCGAAGGGCGTCGTTCCGCTGAACCACTCCCGGACTACCTCCCTGCCTACTAGATCATGCACCAGCAACCACCCTTCCTGCGTGCTGTTAACTTGATACCAGCCACCGCTGATGCTCGGCGTGATAGACCATTCCTGCTGGGGCGGCAAAACAGGGCTTATACTGGTCTGGGTGGTGTCTTGTGGTGGGGAAAGGCTATCGCAGGGGCTGCCGACGAGTGGGCCGAGGTCGTAGTTGGCGAAGGTGGGGAGGGAGTAACCCACATTAAAAGGTCCACCTAAGTATAGACCAAAAGTATCGAACTGACATTCTAGCCCGAATGCATTGGGATTATGGACAACTCCTAAACATTGCGATAAAGTATCGAAATCAAAGCTGGGGAGCGCTCTGCGGAAATTTATATAAATCTTATCATCCTCACCTATCGCTAAATTTCCCCCTTCAATTCCAAATGAAGTAGATCCCTTAAGGTCAAAAATTAGCGTATCCACGAGTTGACCACCAACTAATGTAGCTTGGTAGAGCATGGACTTTCCAATTAATGAATAATAAATTCTGTTGGCATCAGGAGAAAAAGTAATCCCATATGCAGACTGGCCGCAATTCCTGGTAACAAGTGTATCTAAAAATTCAAAGTTTCCCTCACAACGATCAAAGTGATACAAGGCGATAGCAGATGGCGAGGCTACACAAGTTCCACGAGAGGTGGCTACAGCCATCATGTCACCGCTGCGAGAAAAAGCCATTGTTCCCTGAAAGTTTCCGAAGTAACCAGTTTCTCGCAAACCTTCCGCTGCAATTCCCTCAGGTGTTAACAAGGCCAAGATAAACTCATTGCTGACTGATGTAGCGCCCCTTCGAGCGACTATCCACCAGTCTCGCCCATTGGCATGTTTAACGGCATTTAGCTGCTCTGCAATAGGCTGGGACCAGACCTGCATGTATTTGATACTATCAATTATACCCCCTAAACCAGAATCTAAAAGCCTATCAATTTTTGATAGGTACAATTTGTCGTTAACATCATTCATGGCTAAAAATGCAACATAACGCTCCGACGAGTCTCCTGGCCAAGTAAGAAACAACGAACCACTCGCTTTGGAAGAAACAGGAGGAACACCAAAACCCGGAAATGTATCGCTGTTAAATAATGGCTCAAAATTCCTATTCCATAGATTAACTACATTTGAATAATATAATAGAATCCCGGTCTTATCGGATATACAAGATACTCCCTCGTTCCCTATGTATTCTTCTATTGAAGGTAACACCGAGGGTCCCGCTTCGCTGAACTCAACATGAAATCCATCACCAAATACCCAATGCGATTTATGGCCTTGACCTTGTGTTGCTCCGCCGACGCAGAGCAACACAATAGTCATGGCTTTTACGATCAACTTCATCATCGGGTGATGAAAAGCTTGTATGTATCTGAACTACCGGCATCCTTAGTAATCTGGACGATGTAAAGGCCTTGGGGCAGATTGCTAATGTCTACACTTGAAGTTGACTCAGCCTCCATGCGAATTACTCGTTTAACTTGGCCCTGTAAATCCGAAAACACTGCAACTGCAGCCTCATTGTTAGCATCTAAGTAAACAACCGTCTGTGCAGGATTAGGGAAAACACGAGCCATGTCGGCTATTGGTATTGCCAGACGTTCTTCCATATCCTCAATGACCCAATCATTCGGCAACAGAGTCAACCCCAATAGACTTTGAGCTAGAATAGCGGCTGAACCTGCTTCCTCCAAATCACGGTAGGCAATATCTCCAAGTGCTAGCGCTTCATCCTCAGACCATCCCGCATCTGGATTGTTCAGAGCATGCTGCAAACGAATGGCCCAAACTTCCTGAAGGTAGTACTCATCCGTATTGATTGGCACGATACTGTTCAACACTGATGTCGCACTTACAAAGTCTCCTTCCATCCAATAGGATTGAACCTGCGCAAAATCCTCAATGCTCGTCTGATTAATGAGAGTTTGCACTTTGTCGTGATCAACACCCGATCGATGGGCCGCTGAAAGAAATGCGTATAGCCCATCAGAAATTGTAGCGGGATTGGGTGCAGCAATGTGGCTATCCATTTCCGATTCGCGAAACTGGCTCAAGTTAAAGGAATCTTGATTATCACCTGGGAGTTCCCCTTCTCGGAAGAGGGCTAGGGTATCGCAAATTGCTGAAGTAGCACCATTTAATGCATTGACTGGAGTTGCTAAACCAATTGAAGAATTTGTTCCTAATGGAAAATCGTAGGTGGTAGCACTCTGGTAATACCATTTAATGGAAAAAGCATTTGACAGATTAAAACTTACTGACCTCATGGGCTCAAAAAGTGGAATAGAGGTGGTCCAGCGATTGTCGCTTGATGTTGTAGAGCTCAGTAAACCGTAGACTCGTTCTGTAGCACATCCAGGAGTCCTGCCAAACTCTCCGCTACCTACGCTGGACCAAACCACTCCACTGTAGGTATCGAAGAACTCATTACAAACTGCATTGCCTTGCAGATTATCCTGTAATAAAAACAAACCAGCATCTGAATAGGAAACTTTGTTAGTGAAGACAAACGCTTTGTGCGTCCTCACCAACTGAATGCCCCGAATCAAACTATTGTTGGTATTTATCACCGTGCACGGACCACCACCACTAGAAAAAGGACAATTGCCCTCAATCTCATTCTGATAAATAAGGGGCTCTTCGGCTTGTATGGCAAGAATACCCACTGCAGGCTCCGTGACCGGGGAGCCCGGGTAACCAAACAGTACTCGGTTAGAGTCTATGCGCACCAGAGAAGCTGATAACAAAGACTGTGCTATAATGCCGCGGTGTACCTTGTTGATCTGATTCAGGCGAACGGCAACCCCTCCTACCAAATCATCTACCAATATACCTCGGGTCTCGGCAAAGCTGCCCTCTATAATGTTGCTGTTCACACTGGCAGCAATCGGGCCACCCGATGGGCCGGGGTTCTCATCCAGGATCACCCCTGCATCGTTGAAATTGCGGATGGTGTTTTCGCTGACAACAATGGTTTCATCCGTGCGGGTGATCCACACACCCACTTCAAAGGGCTCGGTGGTACGGTCCATGATGTTGTCTGATACCGTCACCGATTCCATGCCCCGGCTATACACCCCATACTTACAGTCCAGGAACGTATTGGTGCGGGTCAACGAAGTACCCACCGCCAGGGTATAAGGACCAGGATCCGGATTCGTGTTGACATACACGTCATAACCTCCACCCAGACCAGAAAAATCCTGCATGTCTTCAAAGGTATTGTTGAAGACCTGCAAATCGCTGTTTATTCCGTAAACGCCATAATCCATGCGGGTAAACCAATTGGCACTGGCTACGGTGTTCTGATCACCGATCGTCAAGCCTGTGCTTCCGCTCACATTGCTTGTGGATACCCCTTCAAAACTGTTTGTGTAGGTCGAACCTGCAGGCAATATCCCGCCTTCAAAGTGAGTGCCTACGATGTAGCCCGGATAAGTGCCGTCCGTGTAACTCGATACCCGTACGCCCGTGACATTCCTGCGCAATCCACTGTTCACAATGGAAAACTCAGCAGGAGTGCCGGAATAGCCATTGTCGGCATGGAGCGCATTAAAAGACCCACAAATGTCGGAGCCTTCCACGTCTAATCGACCACCAGGTAAAACAGTAATGCCATTCCACAAATTCTGTATATTGGTGATGACCGTACCGTTGATCACCCTCAAGGTGCATCCGGCATTCACAAAAATGTCTCCACCAGTCATCACCGTGACTTCCGCACCATCAAACGTAAACGTACCCACATCCACCGTAAAAGACCCAATAATCTCCACGTCGGCTGAATACGAAGACATGCCCAGAGAACTGACCGATTCATTGGTCCAGTTCGGTTCCGGAAGGGGAATAGGGCAAGCCATAGATGACTGGGCTTCTGCAATACGCATGCCCAACAAAATAATCAAAACCAGGGATAGAGTACGCCTTTTATGGAATTTTAGGGTGGCGAATGCGTAAATGTAATATGCCCCCCATATTTCCAAATTTTTGATGTTAAATTTTTTTCAAATTAAGGTTAAACCCATGTTAACTGACTGTGGCTCAGGTGAGTAAGCGTAGCTCAGAGTTAGGCGGTCAATTGTTGCTGACCACGTAGAGATTGCGGCCCGGGCCGCTGTGGCGCTGACTGTAGCGATCGAGCAGTACAACAGCCTCTTCGAGTTCGTTTCGGGGAAGAGCTACGCGGGTGCGGACGCGCTCCTGATCGAGGCTGATGACCAGCCAGCCAACAGAAGGAGAACTTACAGCATTGTCCGGCTTCCAGCGCCTGGCCATATCCACCCTTCGACCTAAATCGGTGAACATCTGCGCCTGCATCTCCCGGTAAGAGCGCTCAACCTTCAGGATTCGGAAGATTCGATAGTCATGATAGATGCGGATGTGGCCGGGGTCAAGTTCAATGATCTCCCGACCAAAGCGCTGCCAGAGCATTGCCGGTATCAGCATCAGAAATCCGAAAGCCAGCAGAGTGAATGCAAGGCCCAGGTAGGTTAAAGACAGCCAACCCGACACGTGCCGGGCGTGAAAGGCTGCGGTGAATAAAGTAATTTGAGATGCCAGCAAAACCAGGCTGAGGCTCAGAAAGATGTTCTTTCGCCGCTGTTGCCAAAGCGATAACTCAAGCCTGTTTCGGTTTATCCGGTAAGTGAGGGTATTGGCCATTGGGACGGGGGGCATCAATGCGTCTATGGTTCCTTTTCAGGAAAAAAAATGGCCAATGGGAGTATCGGTAAGTTCGCCATTTTTACCGGACTTTGCAACAATTCAGAATAGGCTCATAAACTATTTGGAAGTACTTAACGTCAGTCTGTCTAACAACCCCCAATGTTGATTTCTTTTTACCAAAATAAAGATATACTTCTTCTCGGTTTTTTTATCTTGAAGCATGCAATTTGTTAAAGGCACTCCCCGTAATCAGTTGTATCTGATACCCCTAAC
>JBGSYF010000030.1:0-85838 GCA_041751015.1 Chitinophagales bacterium | reverse complement strand
CAGCATGGCATAAGCTTCAAAAAGGAGGGTAAAACTGCTCCCTGGTTGAGCCCAAGGGACTGAAACCAACACGGTGCGGCCATCGGTTGTTTGAACACACGCAACCGAGGCATGCAGGTAACAGGTGTGCTCAAAAAAGTTTAGGTGCCGCCAAGTTCGCTCTTGATGATCGTACACAGGATAAGTATGGCCGTCAACTTCAAACTTCGCTCCCGGTTCGTGTGAAATGTAAAGGTGCAACTCGCGCTCCAAGGGAGATTTTCCCACCTGGTTGAACGATACTTCTCGAATTTACAAAGGCTTATTCAGCCCTAGGGCCGCTGTAAACAGTTCTGTAGATTGCATCCTGAAAACTACCTAACCCACTACAAACGGCAAAGGGCCTTTAATTTTGACATACCATTCGGGAGCATTTTCGGGATTAGATGCGTAATACAAGGATTGATGGGTATGTTTTTTTGGAAATGCTTCCAGTACTGAGTTACCAACGATTGAGAACATGTTGGACACCTGCCTGTCCAGAAAAATCTGGCCAGCGATGTCTAAAGCGTCGGCTGTTTAGCGTCCTCCATGAATCACCGTCAAGGGCAGGGTAGCCCTCAGTTGGCCTTCTGCACTTAAACGGGCCCAATATATTCCCGGGGGAAGGGACGCGGCGCTCCATTCGAGCTGGCGTCCCGATATTCCGGTATACTCCCTGACCACCGCACCCATGGCGTTGATGATCTGAATCTGAGCACCGACGAGCGGAACCTCCCAGTGCAGCATTCCGCGATCGCTGACCGGATTGGGCAGAGCTTGCAGGCGCAATGTGGGCAGGGTAGGCGTTGACGCAGAGCTTACACCGTAGTTCTCCCCTCGTAGAATATAAGGAAAGAAAAAATCAAGTATATAAATGGTCCCATCTTCTAGGACTTGCATCTTGAGCAGATTTGTGGGATAGCTATGGTAAAGCGTATCGATATACAAGGTCTCCCAGGTGTACCCGCGATCGTTGGTATGCAGGACGACGATGCGATTGTCGGATGTGTGCCCAGCCCCTATACCTTGCAAGGGCGTATAGAAATGCAGAGCATCCAGATTGTGCAGGCCGGGAACATCCAGCGGGCGCTCTACCCAGTGAACCCCGTTGTCCATAGATTCAAACAGCGATTGACCATTGTAGGCCGCCACAATCATGCCGTCTTCAAAGATGTGCGCACTGGTAAAGGCCCTTGGGGTATTGTTGACAAAAGCCCAACTCTCTCCGAAATCGTGCGAAACGTACAATCCCTTGTTATACAGGTAAAATACATTATCTATACTCTTATGTATTTTACCTGAAAGTAAACTGGTCCATAACTTAAGCGACCAATCGCCCCCACCATTATAGGTCTTCCAGACGGAGTAACTCGCGCTCGCAATTCCTATGCTATCATTGAAAAAATATGTATCTTTCGCATCATTTGAAAAGCCAAATCCACCAAACAAAGATGTATAAGTCTGGCAACTATCTGTAGAGCGATAGTTTATTCCATCCTGGCCACCCAGAAAGCACGTTGAGTCGCTGAGTATATCTATAGAATAAATATTACTTTGCTCGTTTGCCGTGCCCCTAATCTCCCAATGATCTCCCCGATCTTCGGTGTAGTAGATGACGGGCGGCGGTATAATAGAAGAGGAAGGATAGTACCTAATGGCAGCATATCCGGAACCATCCGGATAAAAGCGGATGGCTGTAATGCTATGATCCTCAGTCAACGAATCTGGCTCTATCTGCTTCCATACGCTCTGAGATTCAGCGGATAGTGCAATGAAAAACAGCCCCAGAAAGAGGGTATAGGCTGAGCTGCAAGAATTCATAGCACAGCAATATACACTTTTTGTTTAAACAGACCAAACATTGTGGCTCTGCACGAGGAAAGCGCATTGCGTTCTCAGATCCAGCAGTGCAAACTACAGATTATCCCCAGGTTATCCTGCAGCACCGCAAACTGATTTTGAGCATACACACCAAACAGGTTTCTGATTCCTGAGAGCTGAGCGCAGAATCTGGAAATGTTATTGCTGAATGAGTTTGGAGCCAGCCAAGTACCAGTTCCATTGGAAGTGTTGCCGGGAGTCCTCGACGATAAACCAATGGTGTTATTGGATTTTCCGTTAATCGTATTGTTTGCTTCTCAGACAGCGTATGCTACTGCCTCCTTCGCCAACGCTATAGAGTATGAGTGCTTCGAGAAACTCATCATCGAGGAAGAGTTCCCATGCGGCGCCATCATCACAAATGGAGACGCTCCAAAACAGGATACCGTACCCGAAAACAGAAACCAATCTTCCGCGATGTCGTGATTGTCACCCATTTGTTGGCCGAAGCCGGAGTCGTCATCGCGCATAAGTGCCAGACAGGAAGCGGAATCTGATCCCCCATATGAAGCCAACAGTGCTTCAAAATCTTCTTTCTCGGGTAATCGCCAATCTTCAGGACAAGCATCCTTTTCGGATTCCAAGTCGTACAAGCGACCATATACATCACAATTTTATGACAGGTTTTCATAACACCAGAAAGTCCTCTGTTTGGGCTGGTAGTTCATATTGCTGCTCATCCAATGCAGAGCATTCGCCATAAGTGACCATGAATATGCATGGCCATCTCTTGAATCAACGAACACACCTGAGGAGCCTGATTGTCCAAAGTGTTGTTTATTTATCCCTGAACAGAAAAATAAAGCCAAAAAGCAAGGAAAGGGGCGGAGGGTGATTTTCGTAGAGACCAGGTGAATTGATCCGCAAGGTGGCCATAAGGGAGTTCAGTAGCTCAAGTGGTAAAAAAATATATTTATTATAGTCGTTTAAAAATATATGAAATTTAAACCTGAAAAAAATTCCCACCTGACCGTTTCGCAATCCTGATGGGCTATTCATACTGTCTGTAAGTTTATGTTAAGTTAATGTATATTAAAAATACTAATATATAATTGGATTCAGTATGTGCATTTACCCGGAGAAGTTTTCAAAACGGATAACACCTTGTCAAGAGCCGCACTCGTGTAGAGCAGAGGTTTACTTCGAGCATATCCAATAGCCGGGTTGTTCACTCCGGCGATGTGTTGTGTTTTAATAAGCGGCAAATCTGATTCCGGCCAACTCGGCCATGTCCTTCTTCCAGCTGGTAATGTCTTTTTGATTGAACTGATTCAGATGGTTGTGCCCGCAAGCTCTCGCCATTACTTTCATCAACTCAGTGGATGCAGTTAAGAAATTATATAATTGCTGTGCAGATTTATCAACATTCAGGAGTCTCCTTAACTCTGGTTTTTGGGTCGCTACTCCTGCCGGGCAGTTATTCGTATGACACATTCTCGCCGCCACACAGCCGATGGATTGCAAGGCCGAATTGGCCAGGGCAATCCCATCAGCGCCAAGGGCCATAGCTTTGATAAAGTCATCCGGAATTCGAATGCCTCCTGTGATAATCAATGTTACATCTTTTCTATTGACCAGATCCAGATAGCGACGTGCCCTTGCCAATGCCGGGATGGTGGGAACGGAGATGTTGTTTCTAAAAATCAATGGCGCTGCACCAGTACCGCCTCCTCTTCCATCGAGTATGATATACTCTGCACTGGCATCCAGGGCAAACTGAATATCCTCTTCTATATGATTGGCAGAAAGCTTAAAGCCGATTGGGATTCCACCTGTGATTTCGCGGACTTTTTCAGCGAAATTGAAATAGTCCTCCGGAGTGTTCAGATCACTGAAAGTCGGCGGAGAAACCGCAGGAGTGCCTTCCTGAAGGTTTCTGACCTGTGCAATCTTGCCCACCACTTTATTGCCAGAAAGATGACCGCCAGTTCCTGTTTTCGCGCCTTGTCCGCCCTTAAAATGAAAGGCCTGTACCTTTTGAAGTTTTTCCCACCCAAAACCAAATTTAGCGGATGCCAATTCGTAAAAGTATTTTGAATTGGCTTGTTGCTCTTCATCAAGCATCCCTCCCTCACCCGAACAAATTCCCGTTCCGGCCAATTCTGCACCTTTTGCCAGGGCTATTTTTGCTTCTTCAGATAAGGCCCCAAAACTCATATCCGAGACAAACAAAGGGATGTCCAATCTCAGTGGCTTTTTGGCATTGGGTCCAATGATTAACTCAGTTCCTACGTCCACATCCTCCATGAGGGGTTTGGTTGCCACCTGCGCTGCCAAAATTTGGATATCCTTCCATTGCGGGAGTTCAGGTATCGGGACGCCCATTGCTCCCATTTCTCCATGATGACCCGTTTTGGACAAAGCATCTCTGGCCAAAGCTTTTATGTAAGCCAAGGTGGGCTCTTCTCTGGTAACTTCATCGTTGCCTTGCGAAGTTGTCTTGGAGCTTTCGCTTTCTTCCTTCAGTTTGGCATGGGTACCATCACAGTATGGAGAGTTCTTTGTATGCTTACACATACACAGGAAGGCATCTCCTGTTTCTTCAGCCACAAACTTCTTTGGAGTGAGATCCGTGGTTCTGTGTGAACCGTCGCAATACGGTTGATTGTTGCTCAGACCGCAAGCGCACCAATATTTCTCTTCGCCTTTTTTCAGCTCTACCTTGACGGGTTTCCTGTCGGCTATTTTTGGTTTACTCATAAATATATTCAATATAAATTGGTTCGAAATAGGGCGTTACGGTCTCAAACTTCCAAATTTTTTGGCCTTCAGCACCGCCGTCTCCCTGTTTTTCATTGAAGAATGATCACAAGTGGCTCTCTCGCCGAAGTAAACGAACATTTTGCTTATTCCCCCGATTTGCCCTTCCAGATTCACCCTCACCTTTGTTTATGGCTCTTTACTCATCCCCCCAGATCAAAACCCGCCTCCCAACCCCGGGCGTAACTCGCGGAGGAGTCTAAGCTGACGTCTTTGGGGCGGGGAGCTAGGCCAGGATGATCGGCCTGAAGGCTTGGAATGATCAGGCTGCTTTCGAGCCCAAAGTGTCTTGCTACGGCCAGGCCAAAAGCATAGCGGGATAGGGGATCGGGGCCACCGAAATGCCAGATGCCGGAAGGCCAGTCCAGGGCCTGCCAGAGACCCCGGGCTACATGGGAAGCTGCGGCAACACTACGGGCTTCGTCCTCAAAAAGATGCACGTTCTGGCCGCTTTTGAGCTTGGCGATGAGCGCCGGTACCAGTCCGCGACGGATGTCGTCGGAGTGGCCGTACATGAGAGGCAGGCGGGCAATCAGCGCGCCGGAGTGCAATTGACTGACCAGAAATTCTGCCTGCGCTTTATGTTGTCCATAGACCATCAATGGTGCCACCGGATCAGCGGGCCGATAGGGGGCTTTATCGCCGCCGAAAACCAGATCGGTGGAGCAGAATACAAAGGGAATGTTGAGCTCTTGTGCGGCCCGAGCCAGTTCAGCGCTGGCCTGTACGTTGATGCGCTCCGAGCTGGAGGGGTCCAGTTCGCAGGCTCCCGTGTCGGCCATGGCGGCCAGGTGAAGAATGCCGTCGGGATGAAGGTCCTGCACTTTTCGGGCGCAGGAGGAGGGATCGGCCAGGTCCAGTGTCAGGGATTCAAGATCGGGTAAGTTGACTGCATTTTGGCGGGGGCTGATGCCGGCTATAGGTCGAAAGGCCTCGGGAACCGCCGCCAGCACATGACGACCCAGAAAGCCGGTAGCCCCGGTCACGAGGATGCGCCGGGGGTTTGCTTGCGCAGATTTTGAACTCGCGGATGATGACTGCTTAGGATCGTTTAAGATCATATATTAAAGTGAACAGCTTTTTTTGCAACACCTCAATCCCCCCCCTCAACGCAGCCGGACCAGTTTCAGACGAATGGGCAGGTGATCTGAAAAACCGCCGTAGTAATTCGGTCCGCCATATGTGCGGCTGGGCTGGTCACCGAAGCGCTCCGATTGGTACATCATCCACTCTTCGCTAAATGGCTCTGCATCGCGCACGACCCAACAGCGGCGGCAGGGCTGAAGCCCAGCCAGCCGGGGACTGGCGATGAACTGGTCAATCATATTCCAATTTCCCTGATAGTTATAGCTTCCCTGTCCGGAGGCAGCAGCCGCAGCCATCAGATTGAGCAGGGTCGAAGTGCTGCTCTGAGCCCCGCTGTCCAGGGAACCCGCACCCAAGATTTCCACAACACTGCGATTGTGCGGCTCATCGTTGAAATCGCCCATGATCAGGATCTTTGGATCCTGTTCGGCACCGCGCAAACTGTCGCAGACAGCCCGCAACACCAGAGCCGCGCGCACACGTCTGGGTTCACTGGCCTCCACACCTCCGCGCCTCGAAGGCCAGTGATTGACAAAGATGTGCAGGGGTTGTTTCATCTTTGCGAATTTCCCCTTAACGTATAGAATATCACGAGTTTTGTACTCGGGATCATCGTCAAAATGTACGGGGATGGCGCGGGTCTCGCTGACCTTAAAGCCGCCCTTCCCTGTTTGATAAAGCAGCGCACAATCTATGCCGCGCATATCGGGGCTCTCAAAATGAGCAATACCATACTGTATGGTACGCCCGCTTGTACGCCCTTCAACACGCCCTTCAACACGCCCGTCAATACGCCCGCCAACACCCCCCCCAATACGCCTGCCCAATTCAGCCACTACCTCCGCATTCTCCACTTCGGCCAGTCCGAGAAGGGCGGGCGGATCTCCGCCGGATGCGGCAAGAACAACCCTGGCCAGAGCTTCCATCTTGGCCTCATAGCGCTCCGTATTCCATTTGAGGTTTGAGCTTGGCAGAAACTCCTCATCGTTCTTCAGAGGATGGTCCAGAGTGTCGAAAAGGTTTTCGACATTGTAAAAGATGACATTGTGTTCCGGATTCCCGGATGTTTTTTGCGCCTGAGCCGCGCAAGAAGTAGCGCCGAGCACAAAAGCAAATGCGCAGAGCGAAAAAATGATCTTGTTCATAAGCAAGCTGCAAACTACAACCTCAGCGGTAATAAACCGAACTAACTTTGTCCTATGAGTTTTGCCGCCCGCCTGCGACTGCTGCTCGCGCTTGGCGCCCTGCTGCTGGGCGTTTTACTGCTGTTGCGCATGGGAGTTTACGGCCGTCCCGACTGTTATTGGTGGCAGTTTAGCGGCACTTATTGCCCGGCTTGCGGCGGAGAACGGGCACTTTTCCACCTGAAAACGGGTCAATGGATGGACGCTTTGCGCAGCAATGCCATGGTGGTGCTGGCCATTCCGCTCGGCCTGCTCTGGCTCTATGAGGGCTACAGCGGCAGGCGTTGGTTCGGGCGAAGGGCCTGGTGGATGCTGATCGGCGGGGTGCTGATTTACAGCGTGTTGCGCAACCTGCCGGGCCTGGAGTTTCTGCAGCCCCAGACGCTCTGATCAGAGACCGAGCAGCAATTCCATCGGATCTTTTCCGAATAAAAGTTGCTCGGGATTCTCCAATTGCTGCTTGATCCGCACCAGAAAACTCACCGACTCCTTTCCATCTATGATGCGGTGGTCGTAGGAGAGGGCCAGATACATCATGGGTCGAATGACCACCTGCCCGTTCAGAGCGATAGGGCGTTCTTCAATCTTGTGCATGCCCAGGATAGCGCTTTGAGGCGAATTGATGATGGGGGTGGAGAGCATGGAGCCGAACACGCCACCATTGGTGATGGTGAAGGTGCCGCCCTCCATTTCCTCCAGAGACAGCTTGCCGTCGCGGGCGCGGATGGCCAGATCCTTGATGCCCGTTTCAATCTCGTGCATGTCCAGGGATTCGGCGTTGCGCAGAACCGGCACCACTAAGCCCCGGGGCGTAGAAACGGCGATGGAAACATCGCAATAATCGTGAAAGTGGATTTCTTTTTCGTCGTACCAGGCGTTGACCATCGGAAACTCCTGCAGGGCGTTGCAACAGGCGCGCGTGAAGAAGCTCATGAAGCCCAGACTGACTCCGTGCTTTTTCTGAAAGGCCTCTTTGTACTTGCTGCGCATCTCCATCACCGGGCCCATGTCCACTTCGTTGAACGTGGTGAGCATGGCCGTCTGATTCTTGACGCTGACCAGGCGGCGGGCAACGGTTTGGCGCAGGCGGCTGCTGCGCTCGCTGCGCTGTTCGCGGCTAAAGGCTTTCAGAGATCGAATGGCCTCTGCAGCGGGCAGCCCTTGTTCCACCGCGCGGATCACATCGGCCTTGGTGATGCGTCCGCCGGGGCCGCTGCCTTTGATTTGTCGGGGCGAAAGGCCTTTGTCGGCCATCATGGCGGCGGCCAGAGGGCTGGCGTTTGAGCCCGCGCCTGAGGAGCCCGCGCCGGAGCCCGAGGAGCCCGCGCCAGAGGAGCCCGAGCCCGAGCCTGCACCCGCACCCGCACCAGCTCCCGCATCCGAAGCCTTGGCCTTGCCATTGCCGGAGACCGGAGCCGAAGCCGCTTCAGCGGCGGCTGAGGAGGACTTGCCCGAAGAGCCGGAGCCGGCCCCGGAACCCGAGCTAGAATCTGCGCTGGTAGCACTCGAGCTCCCCTTTCCACCCGACTCCGACTTTGCCCCAGATGCTTTTGAACCCGCGCCCGCCTCAGCACCCGCACCCGCGGCCACTTCCGGCTTGGCCTTGCCGGCCGGAGCCTCCACGCTGGTGTCGATGCGGGCGACGACGTCGCCGATCTTGAGATCCTGGCCCTCGGATGCCACAAAACTGATTCGCCCCGCTTTCTCGGCCGGAAACTCCAGGGTGGCCTTGTCCGACTCAAACTCGCAAATGGACTGATCGATTTGCACGTAGTCGCCGTCTTCAACCAACCACTGGCTCAAGGTTACTTCGTTGATGGACTCGCCGATAACAGGCACTTTGGCTTCGATGATCATGAGGCAGGTTTATGGGACAAAGCAACTAAAGTTTGAGCGAAGCTCGGGCCCGCGGTTGACCGGAGCCGCCCTTCGCCCTAACTGAAGGCCTGATCAATCAGGTATTTTTGTTCTATATTATGTACTTTCATATAGCCGGTGGCCGGGCTGGCGCTTGATTTGCGGCAGATCGGATCCCATTCCATGTCGGGATAACGAGCCAGCATATAGCTCCATGCGCCCATGTTGGCGGGCTCTTCCTGCACCCAGCAGGTCATGGCATTTGGGTAGCGATCCAGCACCGCTTCGATCTCCGTGATGGGCAGTGGATAGAGCTGTTCCAGTCGGACAATGGCCACGTCTTTGCGCTGATCTTTCTGCTGCCTTTCGGCCAAATCATAGTAGATCTTGCCGCTGCAGAACAGGATCTTGCTCACGTTGCGGGCGTTTTTGGCCGCGTATTCATCGTCTATCAAATGCCTGAAGCTTCCCTTGCTCAATTCCTCCACCGAGGAGCGGCAGAGCGGGTGGCGCAAGAGGCTTTTGGGCGACATGACCACCAGAGGTTTGCGGAAAGGCCAGTGCAACTGACGGCGCAAGAGGTGGAAGAAGTTGGCGGGTGTGGTCACGTTGACCACCACCATGTTGAACTCAGCGCAAGACTGAAGGAAGCGCTCCAGGCGGGCGCTGCTGTGCTCGGGACCCTGGCCTTCGTAGCCGTGGGGCAGAAGCATGGTCAGGCCGCTCATGCGCTGCCATTTGCTCTGACCCGAACTGATGAACTGGTCTATGATGGTCTGGGCGCCGTTGACAAAATCGCCGAACTGGGCCTCCCAGATCGTGAGAGTTTGCGGGCTGGCCAGACTGTAGCCGTATTCAAAGCCGAGCACGGCAAACTCGCTGAGCAGGGAATTGTAGATTCTGAACTTGCCCTGTTTGGCGTCCAGATCGTCGAGGCGGTTGTACTCCGTGCTGGTTTCTTCGTCGTAGAGCGTGGCGTGGCGGTGGCTGAAGGTGCCCCGCTTGGTGTCCTGCCCGCTCATTCGAATCTCATGCCCTTCCACCAACAGGGTGCCATAGGCCAGCAGCTCGGCCAGGGCCCAGTCAACGCTGCCGCTTTTGCTGTACAGATCGTAGTTGTTCTGCAGCATCTTGCGCACTTTGGGCAGCACTTTCAGTCCTTCGGGAATGTGGTGTATGCCCTCAAAGACTTTGTTGAGCCGCGCCTTGCTCACCCCGGTTTTGGGCGCTTTCTCAAAGTCGTCGCTCTGGTTGCCCTTGCCCAGTTTCTTCCAGGCCATCTCGGGCTGCTGGTATTCATAGGGAAGGGCCTTCTGCTTGACCATGTCCAGGCGGGCCTGAAGCGTGGCCCAGAATTCCTGCTGCATGTCCTCGGCCAGCTTGCGATCGTCCACGGCACCTGTTTTCATCAGGTGGTCCATGTAGCGGTCGCGGGGATTGGGGTGCTGCTCAATGAGGTTGTACAGACCGGGTTGGGTAAACTTGGGGTCATCGCCTTCATTGTGGCCGTGCTTGCGGTAGCACACCATGTCCACAAAGACGTTTTTCTTGAATTTTTGGCGAAAGGCCACCGCCATCTCCACAGCGTAGATCACCGCTTCGGCATCGTCGCCATTGACGTGAATGACGGGCGCGTGAACGATGCGCGCCACGCTGGTGCAGTAGTCCGAAGAGCGGGCGTCGTCAAAATCGGTGGTGAAGCCAATCTGGTTGTTGATCACAAAGTGAATGCTGCCTCCGTTCTGGTAGCCGGCCAACTGGCTCATCTGCACCACTTCATAGACCACGCCTTGTCCGGCTATGGCGGCATCTCCGTGAATGACCACTGGCAGGACGCGGCTGCGATCCCCGCCATAGAGCAGGTCGCCCTTCGCCCTGCAAAAACCCTGCATGACCGGTGCTACCGCTTCAAGATGCGAAGGATTGGGGCTCAATTTTAGATGAACATTCTTGCCCGTGGGAGTGGTGACGATGGAGGAATAACCGAGATGGTATTTGACATCTCCGTCGCCCATGCTCATGTCGGGAAAGGATATGCCTTCAAACTCGCTGAACACTTGTTCATAGGTCTTGCCCATGATGTTGACCAGCATGTTCAGGCGGCCGCGGTGGGCCATTCCGAAGACCACTTCCTCTACGCCGTTTTCAGCCGCTTCATTGATGATGGCATCCAGGGCGGCCACTGTGGTCTCTCCCCCTTCGAGCGAAAAGCGCTTCTGACCGATGTATTTCTTGCCCAGGAATTCCTCAAAGACAACGGTGTCGTTGAGTTTTTTCAGGATGCGCTTCTTCTTTTCCAGTGGAATCTGAATGGTGCGCGAACCCCCTTCGATCCGATCGCGTATCCACTGTATTTGCTCGGGCGATTGAATGTACTCGTACTCAAAGCCCAGGGTGTGACAGTAGATATCGTGCAGAAAGGCGATGATTTCGCGCAGGCTGCAGCGACCCAGACCCAGCTCGGCACCGGCGGCAAAGGACTCGTCCAGATCGCTTTCACTCAGCCCGAAATCGGCCAGATCCAGGTGGGGCTGACGGTCGCGTCGGGGCCTGATGGGGTTGGTATTGCTGAGCAAATGCCCTTTTTCGCGATAGGCAAAGATGAGCTTGAGCACCCTGAATTCCTTGGTCGAAAGGCCTTCCGACGCCTGCCCATCGGCGCCGGGGGCATCCGGGCTGTCAAAGCGGGCTATGGCAAATTCAAAGCCCTCAAAGAACTTCTTCCAGCTTTCGTTGACCGAAACCGGGTCTTTCTTGAAGTCGCGGTACAGCGAGTCGATGTACGCCGGGTCGGCGTTGGCAATGTAGGAGAATGGGTCCATAGAGGAGCCCCCGAAAGTCGGGGATAGTGAAGGTCAAAGTTAGCGAACAAGGACATTTAAGGCAGGCAAAATGGCCCCTGCCAGCAGCCCCATTCGCTCAATTTTGATGGATTTTTGTCCAAATTTTGTTCCGCAACGCCAAAATGTTCTATCTTTGCCCTCCATTCGCATACGACAGACTGATTTAACAGTTATGGCCCACCACGCATCCGCTAAGAAACGCATTCGCCAGACGGCAGTCAGCCGCCTGCGCAACCGCTATTACGGCAAGACAACGCGAAACGCCCTGCGCCGGTTCCGCGCATCAACGGCTCAAAAGGAAGCCAAAGAAATGGCACCTAAGGTCATTTCCATGATCGACCGCCTGGCCAAGCGCGGTGTGATCCACAAGAACAAGGCGGGCAACCTCAAATCGGGCATCGCCAGGCATGTGAATGCCCTGCAGGCCTGAGTTTTACAGCAAATCATTCGGGTTTTCCCGTTGCAAGCCGCCCTTCTGGGGCGGTTTTTTTTTCGGGTCGAAGGGCCGCGCTGCACGCCTGCGGACTCAGATTTGCGCCCAGGGGTCCGCTGCGGTCCTGTGATTTTTCCACATTCCGAAAGGCCGCACCCAATTTCGGGGCCTGGGGCTGATCGCCTCAGCAGTTTTGCTGCATGGAAGAAGGATTGGCCATACGCCGCTGGGCCGAAGAAGATCGCCCCCGCGAAAAACTGCTGCTCAAAGGGCGGCATGAATTGAGCAATGCCGAGTTGCTGGCCATTTTGATTGGCTCGGGAGACCGGGAGCGCAATGCCCTGGATCTGGCCAAGGTCATTCTGGCTGATCTGGAGCAGGATTTGGGCCGTCTGGCCCGCCTGGGTCCGGCGGATCTGGCCCGTCATCGCGGCATAGGAGAGGCCAAGGCCGTCAAGATCGTTGCCGCCCTGGAGTTGGCCCGGCGCCGCCATTCCAGCCGACAGGAATTGAGGCCTCAGGTGCGTTGCAGCCAGGATTTGGACGCCCAGATCCGGGATGTGCTCAGCGACCGAGACCGCGAAGAGTTCTGGGTGCTCTACATGAACCGCGCCAATCGCATGCTGCACCGGGAGCGCATCAGTGTGGGCGGTGTGAGCGGAACGGTGGTGGATGTCAAGCTCATCTTCAAGGTTGCCCTGGAAAAACTGGCTTCCGCCCTGGCGCTGTGCCACAATCACCCTTCGGGCAATCTCAAACCCAGTGAGGCCGATGTGCAACTGACGAGAAAGGTGGTCAAGGCTGGCAAGGTCATGGACATTGCCATACTCGACCACCTCATCATCACCGATGGGGGTTACTTCAGCTTTGCCGATCAGGGTCTGATGGAAGGCTGAATCAGCGGATCACATGAAACTGCATGTGCTGCCGTCCATTCTGGCCCACAAGGGCTACGAAGTAAACGCCGGTGTGCAGTTCGCTCAAGTTCAGGTTCAGCGTGTGCTGGCCCTGGCTGAAGTTCTGTTCGCTCAGGCTTTGTATGACGCGGCCCGTCAGGTCGTACAGCTCAACCCTCAAGTTGGCCGACTGCTCCAGATCAAAGTGCAATACACTGAAATCCTGCGCAGGGTTGGGATAGAGCTTCAACTGGCTGGCGATCGGAAGCTCTTCGAGACCGCTGACACCGGGTTTGAAATAGGCACTTTGCATCACAGCCTTTGTAGTGTTGTCCTGCACGAAAATAACCACCGCAATTTCATCGGGATTTACGCCCGTTCCCCCCATGGGCCAGTTGCCGCTAAACGTTTGTTCCCCACCGGCATTGAGTGCAATTACAGCGGCGCCGTTGTGTGATGGCAGCATTTGCCGAACCACGGTTTCGAACTTGTTCTCCGAGTTTGGGTTGGGGTCTGGGTTGGGACCGGGAATGTACTCTTCCATCACTACAATGTGCAGGGAGACGTCTGTTCCCCAATAAGGTGCCAGAGATTTGAGTGTGCCTGAAACCTGAAGCTCGTTTGTAGTGCTAATGACCACGTAGGCATCAATCTCAAACAGAGCCGGATAAGCCTGGCGATTGTTGATCAACAGATTGTTGACCTGAGCAAGTCCATTAGTGCTGTTGCCGTCCATCCAGGCCCAGGGGGCAAAGACGTTATTGTAATAGGATACCCTGGCTTGTGGGCCGGCGGTATAGCTGTTATAAAAGGGATCGGTGCTATAAGGCCACCAGACGTGGTAAGAGAGGTTAGTGGCTTTGTCGGTATTGTTGCTCAGAGTACTGAAGTAGGCGGGATTCTGTGAAGCACAGGGAGCGCAATTCGAGCTGGTAAAATGCTCAAACAACACATGGCGGGGCGTGGTCTGCGAGGCATCAACAATGTAAAGGCCTTTAGTAAGGCGGTCATTGGCCGGTACTTCATCGGGGTAGCCATTCAGGTTGCTGGCCCAGATTTCAATGGTTTGTTGTGAGGCAGAAGCGCTGGCCATCCAGGCACTGGGGTGGGTGAAACTGTAGGTGCCGAGCGGAACGATATTGAGACCAGTCAGGTTGTCGGAGACCGTGGCACCGCCGCTGATGCTGTAATTGAGCGTCAGGCTATTGATCGTTTCGGAACCATTGTTCAACAGGCTGCCCTGAATCGTGCGGCTTCCAGCCACTTCGTAGGAATTGGGAACAACCAGATCCGTTGCGGCCATATCATAAGCTGGCGGCTCAATGATGCTCACATCATCAACTGCCAGGCCAAAGAGCCATCCCCCTCCATCGTTGTAGAAAAAGCAAATCTTGACATCGGGCATGCCGCCGTAGGCGCTGAGATCCACCAATTCGGTCACCCATTCACCAGCGCCGTCCAGGGTCTTTACCGTTGTCCAGGAGGCGCCATTGTCCGTTGAGGCCTGCACTGCTGCACTTTCGGTATAAACATAGGTGCCTTCAATAAAGTAGCGGTCAAAGACCAGTCGGGGATTGCTCACACCGCTGAAGTCCATGGAAGGCATGATCAGGCGGTCAGCGCTGCGGTTGCTGCAGGGGTCAGCAGAGCCTGTCCAGCAGCCGTCCTTGTCGTCATTGGCCGCCACAAAAAAGGTGTGCACGGGAATGGGAAAATACTCACTGCTCAGAGAGATGCTGGTGCCATGTTCAAAGCCATTGCTGGTGGCATCGGCAGTGGTTTGGCTCCAGGTTGCCGGAATTCCACTCTCAAAGTCGGTTTGGTAGAGCACGGTTTGGCTCATCAGCTCAGATGCACTGAAAAGGCCCAGGAGCAATAGGAGAAAGGGGGTAAAGATCTTCTTCATGGTAGGAGTTTGGATGGAGGGTTCAGCCAGATAGTTAACCATTAAAAGTATCCTTTATGCGCTAAATCTGCAAATGACCGGGGTATTTTTGCCCACTTTCTGATTCTATCAGGCTTTTAACCTCTATTCGCCGGGCATCTCATGAGCACTCAGCGCGCCTACCTCGAACTCCATATCGCCGTGCTTCTCTTTGGGTTTACGGCGGTTTTGGGCCGCCTGATCAGCCTGGACGGCGCCTGGCTGGTCTGGTACCGGATGGGGCTGACCACGCTGAGTCTGCTGATTGTACCGGGCTTGGTGCGCAGCTTGATGGCCATTCCCCCGAAAGAGTGCCTGAAACTTGCCGGAATCGGGGTGGTGGTGGCCCTGCACTGGGTCAGCTTCTTCGCCTCCATCAAACTCAGCACTGTTTCTGTAGCCCTTAGTTGTCTGGGAACGTCGGCCCTCTTTACCGCCGTACTGGAGCCGCTGATTGCCAGGCGCCGCTTTCGACCCGAAGAATTTCTGCTGGGTCTATTCATCATTCCAGGAGTTTTGATGATCCACCATTTTACCGGCGGATACGGGACCGGAATCCTGCTCGGGGTGCTCAGCGCCCTGCTGGCTTCGCTCTTCGGCACCCTGAACAAGGTGCAAGTCAGCCGCCATGCCGCCCTTCCCATCACTTTGCTGGAACTGGGCGCCGGATGGCTCTTTTTAACGCTGGTGCTGGGTCTCCGCAGCCTAAATGACCCTTCCAGCATTGGCGTGCCCCAGCCCATGGACTGGCTATGGCTGCTGATCCTTGCCCTGCTCTGCACCACTCTGGCCTATGTGCTGGGCCTGCGCGCACTGTCTGTCCTCAGCGCCTTTGTCAGCAGTTTGAGCATCAATCTGGAACCGCTCTATGGCATATTGTTAGCCATGGTCGTCTTTGCCGAGCACAAGGAGCTTTCCCCCGGATTCTATGCCGGGGCGGCCATGATCTTGTTAGCTGTTTTTATCCATCCCTTCCTGAGCCGCCGCATACAGCGCAACCGCGCTTCCTCCGCAGTTTGACAACACGCGGCTCAGCCTTAATTTGCACAAGACGCGCGATTCGGTTATCATTGACTTAGTACGGCTTTGCAGGAGCACTGTTTGAGGCTTTAGAGCGAATGAAGTCCGCAAAGCGGGCAGAATGTTCTGCTCAAGTGGCTCAATTCGGTTTTCGCTGCAATGCAAAGTATCCACAAGCACTATGTCCGCTGACGAATTTGCTGCCCGTTCACGCGCCGAGATAGCCGGCATCTTCTTTGAACAACTGGAACAACCAGCGGTGGTGCTCCGGAAGGACGGCGCAATGGTCATGGCCAACACGGCCTATGAACGGCATTTTGGCGCCTGGCAGCGCGGACAGCCCTTCGGCCAGGGCCTGGACAGCAGCTCCTACGCTTCTCTGCTCCAACTCTTTGATCATCTGGTCGAAGGGCCGGCCAGCTTTGTTGCCTGGTTTCACACCGAAGGCCGAAGCGCTCAGCGCTGGACCTGGCAGTGGACCGAAGGCAACAACCTGATCTGTGGCCAGGCCAGACAGATCGCCTCCATGCCCGAAAGCGATGCGCTGTTCAGCACCCTGTTCAACAGCGGGGCCATCGGCATCTTGCTGCTCGATGCCAGCGGCGTGATCCAGAGCATCAACGAGAGCATGGCCCGAATGCTGGGCTATGGACCAGAGGACTTGCAGGGACAGAGGGCCTTCGACCTGGTGCACAAGAACGACCAGCTTCTGGTCCGGGAACAGGAAGCCCAGCTCAGAAGCGGCAAGCTGCCCCGATATCAGATTCCCCTAAGGCTCAAAAAGCGCAACCAGCGGAGCATATGGGTTACGGTAAACGTCTTGCCGTTTAGACCCGCCGGCGAGCAGGAAGCGGGCGGCGAGATCATCTATCTGGTGAGCGCTCAGAGTATTGACCGTCAGGTGCGTTCCGAGCACAAGCTGCGGCAGCGGGCTGAAGCCCTGGCCAGAACCAATCTCGAACTGGAGCAGTTTGCCTTTCAGGCCTCGCACGATTTGCAACAGCCCCTGCGCACGGTGAGCAATTTTGTTCAACTCTTGCAGCGCAAGTACGGCGCTGATCTGGACGATGAGGCCCAGGAACTGATCCATCACGCCATAGAGGGCAGCCGCCGTATGCAGCGCATGATCCGCGATCTGCTGACCTATTCACGCACGCAACGCGCCGACGAAGATATGAGGCCTGTCAATGTGAATGAAGTGCTGCAGGAGGTCAATACCAATCTGCAGGAACTCAGCCAGGCCGCTGATGCCGATATCCTGAGCGCCTATCTGCCCGGAGTGACGGCCAGCCGCAGTCAACTGGCCCAGCTTTTTCAGAACCTGATTGAGAATGCCCTCAAGTTTCGACACCCTCAGCGCCGCTGCGAGGTCATTGTCTCTGCCAAAGAACTCCCCGGGTTTGTGCAATTCTGTGTTCAGGACAACGGCCTGGGCATAGCCCCAGAGTACCGCGAGAAGGTTTTTTCGCTGTTCGAAAGGCTGCACGACAGCGAAGAGGTGGAGGGAAGCGGCATCGGGCTGGCAGTCTGTCGCCGCATCGTCGAGCACCACGGCGGAAAGATTTGGGTAGAATCCGATGAGGGAAACGGGAGCCGTTTCCTGTTCAACCTGCGCAATGTTTAAGAACTTTAGAAGGGTGTTGTGCCCTGTATGCCTCGGCACTGCAATGACCTTGATGCTCTCTTGCCGAGATGCGGCTGAAACGATCACTCCCTCTGTTGGCCCGTTGACCGAATCTGTTTACGCTTCGGTATTGGTGGAGCCGGAGTTTCTCTATCAGGCCTATGCCAACGCCACGGGCCTATTGGATGCGGTGTTCGCAGAAGAAGGCGATACGGTCGCCTCCGGGCAGCTCCTGTTTCGCATTCGAAATGAGAACCCCTCCCTGAATGTGAACAACGCCTACGCCGCCCTTCAATTGGCCCGGGCTAATCTTCAGGACAATCAAAGCCCGCTGGATGATCTGAATTCCCAGATCGCTAATGCGCAATCCGTGCTTCGAAACGATTCGCTGAACTATGTCCGTCAGCAGAACCTGTGGGCCCAAAAAATTGGTTCCCAAAGCGATTTGGAGCAGCGGGAACTCGCCCTTAAGGCATCGCGGAGCAACCTGAGCCGCCTGCAGAATCAATGGCAACGCACCCGGATTGATCTGAAAACTCAATTGGAGCAGGCCGAAAACAATTACCAACTGGCTCGGTCCAATGTCGGAGAGTTTGCGGTTCACAGCAGGCTTGCAGGCATGGTTTATGATGTCTTTGTGGAGCCCGGAGAACTGGTGACACCCCAGACCACTCTGGCAACCATCGGAAGCCATGATAGCTTTCTTCTCAACCTTCGCCTTGACGAAGTGGACATCACGCGCGTAGCCGAGGGGCAGAAGATCCTGGTCAATCTGGATGCCTATGGCAACACTGTTTTCGTCGCGCGACTGAGCAGGGTGCATTCAAAGAAAGACGAGCGCACCCAGACTTTTAGAGCAGAAGCCAGATTTGAAAGCGCACCTCCGCAATTGTTTTACGGGCTGGCGGGTGAGGCCAATATCCTCATCTCAGAGAAGGGAAAGGCCATGACCATTCCACTGGTTTATCTGATGGATGGAAACCGGGTGCTCGTCAACAATGACACACTGCTTGTGACCACGGGAATCCGGAACATGGAGAAAGTGGAGATTTTGTCGGGACTGGAGGAGACGGATGTTCTAACAAAACCCCGCTAGCTTGAACTGGACCATTCTTCTGCAAATCTCGCAAAAGCATTTGCTCGCGCGAAAGAAGCAAAGCAGCGTTGCCGCGCTCGGGGTAACCTTTGGCATCGGCACCTTTATCATATTGGTCAGTTTTATGACCGGCCTCAATGGTCTTTTGGATGGAATGATCCTGAATCGCACCCCACATATTCATCTGTTCAACGAAATCAGACCCAGTGAGCAGCAACCCGTAGATTTGGTAGAAGAATATAAAAATGGATTGAATGTAGTACACTCCATCAAGCCCAAACAAAGCCTGAAAAGAGTGCACATGGCACTTCCAATTATAAATTATTTGAATGAACAACCAGAGGTAATGGGTGTAACTCCCCAGGTGATGGCCCAGGTATTTTACATCTCCGGTTCAATTGAGCTCAACGGGGTGGTTTATGGAGTCAATGTGCTGGACGAAGAGCGCTTGTTCAACATGAGCGATCACATTGTAGAAGGCAGCGCCATAGCTTTGAAGAATGATCAGAATGGCATTCTGCTCGGTGCCGGCATTGCGTCCAAAATGTCCGTTAAGGTGGGCGACAAGATACAGGTCAGTACCATCGGTGGTGGTATCTTCCCGTTGAAGATTGTTGGCATCTACCAAAGTGGATTGGCTGAAATTGACGATAAACAGAGCTATGTAAATCTTAACTCCGCACAGCGCTTTTTGGGAGAATCAAAGGATTATATCACAGATATAAATATAAAACTTTATGATATTGATATTGCCGCTCCTATGGCTGCCCGCCTTCAGAAGCAGTTCAATGTCCGTGCCATTGATATAAAGACTGCGAATGCGCAGTTTGAAACCGGAACTTCTATTCGCAATATGATTACTTATGCCGTCTCCATAACCTTACTTGTGGTTGCGGGATTTGGTATCTACAACATACTCAATATGGTTATTTATGAGAAAATGAATGATATTGCGATTCTAAAAGCAACTGGATTTTCCGGCCGGGATGTGAAGTGGATTTTTATCTTTCAGGCATTGGTCATTGGACTGGTGGGCGGAATACTCGGCTTAGTGGGGGGCTACTTTGTTTCTGTGATGATTGACCATGCGCCATTTGAAACAGAAGCCCTTCCAACTATAAAGACCTTTCCGGTTAATTTCAATCCTCTTTATTATATCATTGGAATGGTGTTTGCCATGGTTTCAACCTTCCTGGCCGGATACCTGCCTGCATTGCGTGCAGAGAAGATTGATCCCGTTGAAATCCTGCGCGGGCAATAACATGGAGCCTGTACTTCAAGCCAGAAACATCAGTAAAACCTTCACCGATCCGGTGAACTTTGACGTACTAAAGGACATCAATTTCCAGGTAGAGAAGGGGGAGTTCGTGACTATTATGGGCAAGTCGGGATGTGGCAAATCAACCTTGCTCTATATTCTCTCCACCATGGACAGGGACTACTCCGGCCATCTCTTTCTTGAAGGCAAAAAGCTTACCGGCCAGTCTCCCGCAGAACTGGCAAAAGTGCGAAATGAACATATTGGATTTGTTTTTCAGTTCCACTACCTGCTTCCTGAATTTACCATATTGGAAAATGTGATGCTACCGGCTCAGAAACTCGGTTTGAAAAGCACTGCTGAGATTCGCGAAGATGCCATGGAAAAGCTCCGCCTTTTGGACATAGCCGATCAGGCGTATAAACTCGCCAGCCGAATTTCCGGAGGCCAGAAGCAACGCGTCGCCATAGCCAGAGCCCTGATCAACAACCCGATGATCATCATGGGTGATGAGCCCACAGGCAATCTGGACAGCCAAAACGCCGACAATGTTTTCAATATCTTCAGGCAACTCGGCAAGGAGCGCGACCTTTCCCTGCTCATTGTTACGCATGATGATGACTTTGCCCGCAAGACCGACCGCATTATTCGCATGGAAGATGGAAGGATCATACCCTGATGATGATTGACGCTGACCCTCTCTGATCCGGCTATGCTCAGTTTTGAGGCCCGACTTGTTGTCATGAGCGTAGATGGGCGAGTGCGGGTCGAAGGACCCCTGACCGACACCCGGCTGAAGATTTCAACTACAGGATGGACGACTGGCATGAATTTCGTCCAGTACTCCAGCGAAAGGGGTCGCATCGTGCAGCGGGTGTGGGTTCCCTGAATTTAATTTCAAGGTCTGAGGCGAAAGCACTAAATTAGCCAGAGGCAGATTTTGATTCGCCCGAAAGACTTAACTTCACGTGACCGCATCAAAGCACTTACAAAACGGACATAGCTGGGTAACAGACATTTTGTTACACAGCTTTAAAGCCATAAAAGCCTGATTTTGTTGATTTTAGCCGCTTCAGCGGGGTTGTATTTTTGTTTTAGTAGCGGAAGAAGGTTTGTCTTTGTATCACCGTATATCGATAGTCAGAAAGCTCGCACCTATAAGATTTACAATGAGTATGTCATTAATTTATGCAAACTATCCTCTCAATTGTCAGACTTTCAACAATTTATACTGAGAAAAACATAGGTAGCAAGCCGATAACTAAGTTGATCAGATTGGATACACCTAAAGACCATATAGGTCATTTTCAGGGTATATCTGTGCAAGACATGTACTTGTTAAATAAAAAATATAACTTTATTCATTTCTTGCCTGATGACATTGAATCACAGCTCCTCCATTAAATCCATTTGCTTTCTAACTTCATAACTTTGCATCATGTTTTCACAGAATATCAATATACTTCTTGCCGACGACGACCAGGACGATTGTCTTCTTTTCAAAGAGGCTTTAGATGAGTTGCCGATAACTGCCTCACTCACCGTCGTCAGTAATGGCGAACAGCTTTTGGAGAAGCTTACTCAAGAGGAAAGCAAGCTTCCAGATGTGCTTTTCCTTGACCTGAACATGCCGAGAAAGAACGGTTTCGCCTCTCTGAGAGACATTAAACTCAGCGACAACTTGCAGAAACTTCCAGTCATCATTTTCTCCACCGCCTCAAGTCTTGAAACGGACAAATTGGTTTTTAGAGATGCAGCGCACTATTACATCTGCAAGCCAGCGAAGTTTACACAACTTAAAAAAGTGATTTATGAAGCACTTACACTGATTTTGCAGAAGGACAAAACTTTCCCAAGGGAAGAGAACTTCAGGATCACCGGCGAATCAATTGTAATTCCCGAAAAGCATTGAGTACAAGTTCAACCAGAAAAAGGGCTCCAGCTAAAAAGGAAAATTCTTTTCCGATTGTTGCCATTGGTGCTTCGGCAGGTGGGTTGGAAGCTATGATAGAGCTGTTGAATAATCTTCCACCCGATACGGGCATGGCGTTTATCTATGTGCAGCATCTCAGTCCTGACCACAAAAGCATGTTGTCGGAAATTCTGTCTAAGAGGACACGCATGAAGGTTCAGGAGATCGACAACATGGACACCATTGAGCCCAATAATGTTTTTGTAATTCCTTACAACAAAGGAATTGAAGTTTCAGATGGGAAGATCAAGTTGATTCCGCGTTCAGATAGCAGCACGGCAATCTCCATTGATGTGCTTTTCTCATCACTGGCAAATGCGCATGGGGAAAGAGTTATAGGAATAATCCTATCTGGTAGCGCGACTGATGGCACAATTGGAATAAAGGCGATAAAGCACGAGGGCGGACTGACTTTTGCACAGGACGACAGTGCCAAGTTTACAAGTATGCCCAACTCTGCGGTTGCTGCAGGGGCTGTCGACTTTGTTTTATCGCCAATGCAAATTGCCCATGAATTAGAGCGTCTGAGTAAACATCCATTTGTAAAAGCAGCTCCTGTAAAGTCCGGCAAGGAGGATTTGATTGACAACAGCAATCCCGATTTAAAGGTTATTCTCAATCAATTGCACAAAGCCACAGGTGTTGATTTCAGCACCTATAAGATGAACACCATTAAGAGGCGGATCATTCGCAGAATGCTGCTGTATAAACTAACTACGCTCAATGAATATGCTAAACTGCTAACACAAAAGCACGAAGAAATAGATATTTTATATCAAGATTTATTAATAAGTGTTACCAGCTTTTTCAGAGTTACCGACACCCATAAGTATTTAAAGGAGAATCTCTTCCCCAAACTTCTGAAAGGGAAGAAGTCAGGAGAGTCCTTGCGGATATGGGTTCCCGCCTGTGCAACTGGAGAGGAAGCCTATTCAATTGCCATGATGCTGATAGAGATTCAGTCCAGTCAGGGGACCAATATACCTATTCAGATCTTTGCTACTGACCTGAGCGGTAATGCTATCTCCAAAGCCCGTATTGGCGTCTATTCCAAGCAGGAATTGGAAACCGTATCTCCAAAGCGGATACAGCGATTCTTTACCAAGGCGGATGGTAACTATCGCGTCAACAAGTCTTTGAGAGATATATGTGTTTTTGCTCCACATAATGTTCTGCGCGACCCGCCATTTTCGCGTTTGGATTTTATCAGTTGTTGCAACCTGCTGATTTACTTTGAAACTGCTGCTCAGAAGAAAGTCATCACTACATTTCATTATGCTTTGAACCCTGAAGGCTTTTTGATGTTGGGAAAGTCAGAGAGTATCTCACAATCGACCAATCTTTTCTCAGAGCACAATAAAAAGTATAAAATATTTTTGCGCAAACCTAATTCCGGCTCTCATCGACTTCCTGAACTAACACCGCCCTTTGCGCAGCAAACACCATCTAATCAAAACAACGCACTGGATAGCAAGAGCAAGACACAGAGAAAAATTACCGTCAATAACCACGGACTGGACAATGCTATTGATGCATTGCTTGTGGCAGAGTTTATGCCAGCAAGCGTTGTCATCAATCACCAGATGGAGATAGTGCAGTTTCGAGGCACGACTGAATTGTACCTAACCCACCCCAAAGGAAGGGCCACTTTTAACATCTTAAAGATGGCTCGCCCGGAGATTGCTTTTGAATTGCGCAATGCCATTTCAAAGGTGATAAGGACCAAAGAGCGCTTTAAAAAGGGGGGAATTGAAGTAAAAATAAACTCAACAGTTAAAATTGTCAGCGTAGAGATCGTTCCGCTGCATATAGAGGGAGACGAACCCTTGCTCTTGATTCTCTTTTCCGAACAGGAGCAGGCAGAGATTTATGCCGAGCAATCCAATGGCAGAAAGAGCACTTCCCTGGCCAAAGACAGGAGAATCAAGAAATTGGAGCAGGAACTAGCCTCTGCCCAGGCGGATTCCCTCGCCATGTCGTACGAGCAGGAAGCCTTTACCGAAGAGTTGCAAAGCGCCAATGAGGAAGTGGTCTCGACCAACGAAGAACTAAAGACGGTCAATGAAGAACTGGAGACCTCTAAAGAAGAGATAGAATCTGCCAATGAAGAACTGACCACCACCAACCAGGAATTGCAGACGCGCAATGAGTTGCTCAATGAATCCTACGAGTATTCAGAGGCCATTGTGAACACTATGCATGATCCCATGATTGTTTTGGGAAGTGATCTTAGGGTCAAATCAGCCAATAAGGCATTTTACAAGAAGTTTGGGGTTACCGAAGAGCAGACAGAAGGCGAGCTTTTGTACAACCTGGGGAACAAACAATGGAACATTCCTGCTCTTCGCGAGTTACTGGAAGACATCATCCCCAGGAATTCTCAATTTTACAATTATGAAGTGAATCACACCTTTTTGAACCTGGGGGAGAAAGTAATGTCGCTCAACGCCAGCCGCATCATTCAAAAGACCCATCGCGAGCACTTGATTCTGCTGATCATCTCTGATATCACCGAGGTTAGAAAGTTGATTGTGGAAAAGGAGCTCAGAGAGAAGGTGATACTGAATCAGGAGATCATCAAGCGCAAGGAGGAAAAGGTTAGATTGGAAAAGGCTGTTGAAGAGAGAACTCAGCAGCTCAAGCAGGCCAATGATTCACTCGAAGAAAGGAATGTATCCCTTCAGAATCTCAACAAGGAATTAGAGGCGTTCAATTATGTTTCCAGTCACGATTTGCAGGAGCCCTTGCGCAAAATACAGACCTTTGCCATCCTCTTGTTAGAGAAAGAGGATATAAACTTATCCGACAAAGGAAAAAACTATTTCCGTCTCATACAAAGTGCTGCAGAGCGCATGCAGCAATTGATACACGACCTGCTGGCTTTCTCACGTCTCAGCGCTTCGGAGCGAAAATTTGAGGTGCTCAAACTCAGTACGATTGTGGAGGAGGTCAAATTTGAGTTTGCTGATATCATTGTGCATAAGCGCGCCACCATTATTGTGAAGGAAAGCTGCGAAGTAAACGTCATTCCCTTTCAATTCCGCCAGCTCATTCACAATCTCATCGGAAACGCCCTCAAATTTTCAAGGAAAGGTGTGCCACCGCAGATCAGCATTACCAGCAAGCTCGTGAAGTACAACAAGCTTAAGATGCCAAACCTTCCGCCTCAGAGGGAATATTATCATATCAGCATTAAAGACAATGGCATCGGTTTTGAAAATGAGTTCAACGAAAAAATATTTGAAGTTTTTCAGAAACTGCACAGCAAAGAAGAGTTTTCTGGCACAGGCATCGGTCTTGCCATTGTAAAGAAGATAGTGGACAATCACAACGGGATCATCACCGCTAAGGGTGAACTAAACAAAGGAGCTATATTCGATATCTATATTCCTACTTCCCACTAAACATGGTATACTTTGGAAACCAATCCGCTGCGCATCCTTCTGGCCGATGATGATGAGGCTGACCGCCTTCTCTTCAAAGAAGCCTTAACGGAGTTAAACTTAAACACGGTGGTTGACACCGTGAAAAATGGTGTTCAATTGATGGAATGGCTCAGGTTGAATGCTGTTTGTTTGCCTCAGCTTCTCTTTCTTGATCTCAACATGCCACTCAAAAGCGGTTTGGAGTGCCTTAAAGAGATTAGAAGTTGTGATAAGATTAAGGACGTGTTTATAGCCATCTACTCCACATCAGACAACGAAAGGGACCAGGAAGATACCTTCCGCAACGGAGCAAATGTTTACATAACAAAACCCGCTGATTTCAATAAGCTAAAGCTGGCCCTGCAGAAAACTGTCCAAACGGCCTATCGATCGAGAGAGCAGTCTGTGAGCAGGGAAGAGTATTTGTTAAAGATATAGTGATCCTTGTGCGGGCGATCTCGCCTTTCAGAAATTCACCGGGCACTGCAGGCTGCGGTCTTTGCGTTTGCCCACATAGATCAGGCTTAACTCAACGGCCCCATAGCCCCTACTGGCCGGGCTTAGACTCGATGCGTTCAGATCGTAACTGATGATGAATTGCATATCGTTCAGACGGGCACCGGCATTGAGTACCACTGCATCTCCATAGCGATACCACAGTCCCCCGATTATCTGATTGCCGTCTACCTGATAGTCCAGCCCCCAGCTCAGATTGGCACCGGCGGTGATCTGGCGGGCATTCTGCTCGGTACTGAATTGAATTCGTGGAAGAATTGCCGTGCTTCCTCTCAATCCAAACCGGCCCCCCAGGCTGGCGATGGGCCTGAAATCCAGAGCCTGATCGGCGTTGAAGAAGCTGATCTGTGCCCGGTTGATATGGTGCAGAGAAGCATCCATAAATACATAATTGTGCAGACTGGTTCGCACAAACAAACCCAAACCGGCCTGAACATCCAGATAGCGGGTACTCAAGGAGGCAAAATTCTCCCCGTTGCTCAACAGGGGATCAAAGCCGCTTTCCGTCCATTGGTTGTTGAAGATCAGACGGCCCGCTTCAACGCTCTTGTTGCCCAGGCTGAGACCCGCACCCGCGCTGAGCAGGACATTTCCACCCCGTGAAAGTTGCTGATGATAGGCGCTTTGAAGACCGATTTCGGTGGTGCTCAGATTGCCGTCACCAGCCTGATCTGCCGTCAGCAGAACACCGAGGCCAAAATGCCCGCTGGGGTTGCGCTTTTTAGAGGTCGGGAAACTCATGTCCCCGAAGAACGAAAACGTCTGAAAGTTCGCCGGAATGGTACGCCATTGATCGCGATAGGCCGCACCTAAGCGGTAGAACCCGTCAAAGCGCCCGGTGCTGGCCGGGTGATAGACCGGTGCAATAGCAAACTCCTGTGAAGAGTGGATGTCCTGAGCGTTCAATGAAACGAAGGAACACAACCATACCATTAGAAATGTTATGCAAACAAGGGTATGCCTTAAAATATGCGTAAATTCAATATTCTTGCTATCCAGCTTTGAAGAGTGAACTTGCCTAAACCCGGCAACTTTAGCCTGCTCCTCCACCTTTCGACCCGTAAAGAGAAAGCCTTTCATCTCAGCAGGGTTAGGTTTCCTTTGCGCTCTTCAATGCGGTTGTTGGCAAAGCGCACCCTGAGCGTCCAGGCGTAGACATCCATCTCCTGAGGCTTAGAGCGAAAGATGCCGTCCCAGCCCTCAAACATGTTGTCGCCTTCATAGACCAATTCGCCCCAGCGATTGTAGATGCGCAATCGAAACTCATCCACGCCAAAGCCCTGCACCAGGAACCGATCGTTCATACCATCCCCGTTTGGGGTAAAGGCCGTGGGAACATCGATGAAGCCTTCGTACTCAATGTCTATCTCCCGGCAGTATTGATCTTCACAACCATAGTCGTTGTAGGCCGTCAAACAGACCGTATGCGTAATCGCTTCCGTGAACGTGTGAACCGCATTGATTGCGCTTGTGTTGCTCCCATCGCTGAATTCCCAGAGATAGCTCGTGGCAAACTGGCTCAGGTTGGTAAAACGCACCGGGGTGCCGAGTATACCGGCATAGGGTTCGTCGTCAAAGAAGGCCAGCGGATCGGGCGGAACTTCGATGATATTCGTGCTTACTTCAGACACCCCGCAATTGACCGTAGTCAAGCTTACGGTATAAGGCCCCGGACTGCTGTAAACATGGGTGGGATTGAGGCCGCTTCCGCTGTTGCCGTCACCAAAGTCCCAGGAATAGGACTCCGCATCCGGGTAGTCATTGATGAACAGGGCTGTAATGGGAATACAACCCTCAAAATCCACACTGAAGCCGGAACTGAAACCGGCGCTGTAGACCAGCACAAAGGTCATGGTGTCCACCTGATTGCAACTCAGCGAATCCTGCAGGATCAACTGAACCGTGTAGGTGCCGGGTGCGGTGTAGATATGGGTAAAGTCGCCGCCTTCATTGCGCACCGTTCCGTCGCCCAGCAGCCAGGTAATCTGGGTCGAAGGGCCCAGGGTGCTGCTCAGATCGCTGAACGAAGCCCAAAGCGTGTCGCAATTGCGAAATTCCTCGAGTTCGAAATTGGCCGAAATACTGTCCAGGCCCGCTATGATGGTCAGAAAGGTGGTATCGCTCTGGTTGCAACTGCTGGTGTCCGAAGCGACGAGCATGACCGTGTAGATGCCCACCTCTGTAAACGTGTGTGACGGTTCGAAAAGATCAGAGGAATCTCCATCGCCGAAGTACCATTCGTAGATGCTGGCACCAGTGCTGTTGTTCTCAAAATTGACCGTGAAGGGGGCGCAACCGGTCAGGTCTGGTTCTGCATCCGAAACCGCTTCGACCCCGCTGAGTTCAAAGCGAAACTTGAGGGTTCCCAGGTTGCAATTGGTGCTCAGATTGGTGTTTGACCAGGCGCCAGGGGTGGTTGGAAAGGCATTCATTCCTCCGCATCCGGCACAGACCGCCTGATAGATCACCCCCTGCTCATCAAAGCGACTGGTTCCGCCATCAACATGCTCTCTGGAGACAATTCCCCCGACGACACCCCCCCCAAAGTAGGAGCCATACAGCAGGCCGACCCCGTTCCTGGCCAGCACAAAGAAGTAGAAATCGCTGCCGTCTGTAGTGGTCTGAAAGGCATCTGCACTTAAGGGAAGTCCACTCATATTGCCCACCGCCGGGTTGAATCCGGTATTGACCAGGCCACCCCAGCCCGACACATAGACTTGCTCGCAGACGTCCACCAGCAATGCTGTTGGCGAGATGTTCACGGTATTGGAACCATTTCCAAAGACGGTAGAATAGACCGTAGTGCTCAAGTCTGCGCTGAGCTTGTGAATGAACTGTGAACTGCCGGGGTTGGCATACACGCCTGCCGAGACCGGATAGGGTCCGCGGGTCTGGCCCATGACGTAAACATCGCCGTCGATGTCGCGGTCGATGAAGTAGGCCTGATCATAAGCGCCGGTGCCCAGGAAAGTTGAGGCGATCAGCGTGGTGGCGTTACTGTTCAGCCGCATGGCCCAGCCATCCGTGGCTCCGCCCCGGTAAGTGCTGTGCAGGACCCCGCCCGATGTGGGAAAGTCGGTGCTTCCGGTGCCGCCGCAAACCAGCAGATCTCCGCTGCCTTCGTGCACCTTGACCGAGTAGGCTCCGTCGGCCACCGAGCCGCCTATGTAAGTAGACCAGAGCATGCTCGTCAGGGTATTGTTGAGGTGAAAGAGCACCCCGTCCTGAGCACCGCCCAAGCTGCCCTGCACCACCCCCGGAGAAACCGGAAAATTGTTGGAATTGGTGGATGAGGCGACGATAGGACCTCCGTCCGGAGCCAGAATGATCTCGCCGCGCGCGTGATCTCCGTAGTTGTAGTGCAGATTTGCCGCCAGGTTGAGCCCGTCATTGGCCGAACCGCCAACATAAGTGCTGGCCATGAGCGTGGCTCCGTCTGCCGAGATTCGACTGACATAGATGTCGCTGCCGGTGGCGAAGTCTATCCCGGTAACGAAGACAGAACTGCCACCGCTGTAACTGCCCGAATATGCCCCCGCGGTTATGGGAAAGTTTGCCGAACCGGTGCTGCCGTAAACAAACAGATCGCCGGCGGCATTGGTCACCAGACTTTGCGGAAATTCATTCCCACTTCCACCGAGATAACTGGACCAGATTTGCGCGCTGCCGTCGGGGTTGTATTTGCTCAGGGCGATGTCGCAACCTAAACCGCCCCCGCCGCCTCCATAGCCCGTTTGAAAGGCCCCCAGCGTCACCGGATAGCCTATGCCGAAGGAGATTCCGCCTCCGAACAAATGCCCTTCGGCATCATAGGTGGCGGTATAGCCCCAGTTATCGGCGCTCGAGCCCGAAAAAGTAGCAAAAACTAATATGGGATCGATGATGAGGGGATAGCGACTGTCGTACTTCGCCCCGAGCTCAAAACCGATTCCACCGGCCCGTTCAATGTATCGGCAGGGTATGACGCGCCGCCGCCCGTTGATGTCCTGATAGGCCAGGGGTTCGGCCTCCTGAATCTGACCGGCGCTGTGCCTTAAGATGAGCCGGCCTTCGCTGATGCGGAAGCTGCTCAACTCATCGTATTGCATCACAATGCGCTCCAGGCGGGCGCCGGGTTTTAAAATGAAGTCATACTTGAGCGTGCCGTGGCTGGCGTAGAGCATGAGGTCTATACCCGGATAGAGGGAAGGGATTTTCAGGGCGGAGTACTCGGGCACCCGGCCCTTCCACCGAGCGGGATCATTGCCCAGAAAGTAGTTGCGGTAGTGGGTTTCGGGTTCGGTCGCCGGTTCGGTCTTCAGGCTTTGAGCGCCCACAAAACGGGTTCGGAAGCTGTGTCCGGCAACGCGAAAACCACCGGGAGGGGGAGGAATGCCACTTTTTTTGGCCTCTTTAACCGCCACCAGATCGGCCGCGTTCAACAGGCTCCAGGTCAGCCCCTGATCGTCAAAGAACAAGGCCCCATCGGGAATCTCTGCCTTGAAACTGAAATCCCCTTCCCACTGACCCAGATTGGGCACAAAGCGGGGCCCGGGCGCTCCGGTACGCGCCGGACTCTCTCCAGTGAGCGGCAGAAGGGCCTCGGCGGCGTTGAGCGATACGGTCGTGTCGGGTTGCTGTGCGCGCAAAGCACCCTCCTCAGCCAAAGGCCAAAGCCATAAAATCGCCCAGAGCAGGGCGTTCATCCGCAAAGCCGAATCCAGCGCCATGAGGTGGTTTAGAGCTCGTATAGTGGTAAAAGTGCTCTATGAAGTTCTCTAAAGTTAGGAATTGTTGGGCGAATGGGACCGTGCCGCGGATGAATATTGGCTTAAGCGTCAAAGGATGATCCGCGCCATAGTTCCCAAATGCGGTTTTCCGCATCAATCTCCAGCCCCTATTTTAGCCCCCAATGGAAAATCGGCCCTACGTCAGCCCAGGCGAGAACATGCGTGAACTGACACCCCGCGGCCTGGTGCTGGGGGTATTGCTCAGCGCGGTGCTGGCCGCCGCCAATGCCTATCTGGGTTTGTTTGCCGGAATGACCGTCTCGGCCTCTATCCCGGCGGCGGTGATGTCCATGGCCATTCTCAAGCTCCTTCGCAAGGGCACCATATTGGAAAACAACGCCGTTCAGACGGCAGCATCAGCCGGAGAGTCCCTGGCGGCAGGGGTCATCTTCACCTTTCCGGCCCTGGTCATGCTGGGCCATTGGACCAGTTTCAATTACCTCGAAACGGCTTTCATCGCGCTGAGCGGAGGCACACTTGGGGTGTTGTTCACCATTCCCCTGAGAAGGGCCCTGATTGTGCGTCAGGCCCTGCAGTTTCCCGAAGGCGTGGCTACTGCCGAAGTGCTGAAGAGCGGAACGGAGGGCGGCAGTTCGGTCATTTATCTGGCGGCTGCGGCAGGTCTTGGGGCCCTGGTCAAGTTCGCCGAAGCGGGCATGGGGCTTTGGAACGCCGCACTGGAAAAAGCAGCTTGGATTAAAGGAAATAATATATTATTTTTTGGAATAAACTTGAGTCCGGCTCTGATGGCCGTGGGCTATATTGTGGGTTTGCGCATCGCCGTTTTGGTCTTTGCCGGAGGGGTGATCACCTGGTGGATCGCCATTCCTGCCTATCTGGCCCTGCACGGCTCGGCTGAATTGATGGGCGAATTGGGCATCGGCGCTGACGCGGGTCCGGCGGAGGTGGCCGGGCGTCTGTGGAGCGCCCGACTGCGCTATCTGGGCGTGGGGGCCATGGTGGTCGGGGGGCTCTGGGCCCTGGTGTCTATCCGCTCAGCCCTGGGTATGGCGCTGCGCGAGGGGCTGGATGCCTTCAAGAAGAGCAGCGGCAAGGTCGTGCAGTTGCGCACCGACCTGGATACCCCGATGAGCTGGGTGATGATCGGCATCGGGGTGATGATCGTTCCGGTCTTTATCATCTATCAGCGCGAGATTGGGCAAGTCAGCATCTCGCTGTTCATGGCCCTGATCATGGTGCTGGCGGGCTTTTTGTTTTCCGCCGTGGCCGGGTACATGGCCGGTCTGGTGGGCAGCTCCAACAATCCGATCTCGGGGGTGACCATCGCCACCATACTCTCGGCTTCCTTGATGTTGCTGGTGCTGCTGGGCACGGGCAGCGACCCCCTTCGCGGAGCTGCAGCGGCCATTCTGATCGGTGCTGTGGTCTGCTGTGCGGCTGCCATCGCGGGAGACAACATGCAGGATCTGAAGAGCGGATACCTGCTCGGTGCAACGCCGCGAAACCAGCAAATCATGCAGTTTGTCGGCGTTCTGGCCGCGGCTCTGGTCCTGCCTTTAGTGTTAAACATTCTGCATCAGGCCTATGTCCTGGGCAGCGACAAACTTTCGGCTCCCCAGGCCAGTTTGATGGCTTCGGTGGCCAGCGGGGTCTTTAGGCGGGATCTCCCCTGGGGCCTGGTCAGCGCGGGCGCAGGGATAGCCGTGGCAATCATTCTGGCCGACGAGTTTCAGCGCAGGCGGGGGGCTTCATTCCGCATACCGGTTCTGGCCGTTGCGGTGGGTTTGTACCTTCCCTTTGAACTGGACAGCGCCATCATGCTGGGCGGTATGCTGGCCTGGGCGGTGGAGCGGGCAACGCGTTCCAGGCAGTTCAACCCCGATGATCACGATCCTGCTAAACAGGCTTCAGAGCGAACCGGTTTGCTCTTCGCCTCCGGCCTGATTACGGGCGAAGCGCTCTTGGGCATTGGCCTGGCGGTGCCCATCGCCGTTTCCAACAATCCGGACTTATTCCCCTTGCAGCAATTGGCGTCGAGCGACTGGCTGGGTCTGGCCATTGTGTTGGGAACCGGCTATACGCTCTACCATCTTGCCGTCAAGGCCTATCGACAGCGATGAGTGATGTGCTGAAACCAGGTTCTGAAACAGGCGGCCTTTCGCCCGAAAAATACCCCCCTTCTGCAGGGCGAAAGGCGGGAATGCCTTCGGGCCTGCCCTACATCGTTGTCAACGAAGCGGCGGAGCGCTATTCCTTCTATGGCATGAAGGCCATACTGACGGTCTTCATGACGCGCTACCTTTTGGATGCCTCGGGTCAGGAGGATATGATGACCGAGAGCGAGGCCAGGATATGGTACCATACCTTTGTGATGGGCGTATATTTATTGCCGCTATTTGGTTCGCTGCTCTCCGATATCTTTCTGGGCAAGTACAAGACCATCATGGCGCTCTCGCTGATCTACTGCCTGGGTCATCTGGTCATGGCCCTGGATCACACGCGACTGGGCCTGAGCATAGGGCTGTCGCTGATCGCTGTGGGAGCTGGCGGCATCAAGCCCTGCGTTTCGGCGCATCTGGGTGATCAGTTCAGCCGTTCCAACAGCCATCTGCTCGAGCGGGCCTACGCCTGGTTTTACTTCGCCATCAACATCGGGGCGGTTTTGTCCATGCTGGCCGGGGAGTTTCTTCTTCAGCGCTTCGGACCTCACGCGGCCTTTGGTTTGCCCGGGGCTTTGATGCTGCTGGCCACCATCGTTTTCTACATCGGCAGAAAAGAGTACCGGAGCATTCCTCCCGTGGGCTGGAAGGCCTTCAAACACACCCTGAGCCGGGGCGATACGCGCAAGGCGATCTTGCGCATTCTTCCGGTCTTTGGCCTGGTGGCGGTGTTCTGGTCGCTGTATGATCAGACGGGAAGTTCCTGGGTGCAGCAGGCCCAGAGCGATCTGATGGACAAGCGCCTCAATTTTTTGGGATTTTCGGTGGAATGGCTGCCCTCCCAGATCCAGGCCATCAATCCGGTGCTGATCCTGATCTTTGTTCCACTATTCAGTACGGTATTGTATCCTCTGGCCATACGCTGGGGACTCAGACCCACCCCGCTGCGGAGGATAGGATTTGGCATGTTTCTCACGGCCCTTTCCTTTGCCCTGATTGCGGCTCTGGAGTACAAGATCTTCCACGGTCAGCGCGTCTCGGTTAACGGACAGATCTGGGCTTATGTGGTCCTTACGGCAGCCGAAGTGCTCATCTCCATGACCTGTCTGGAGTTTGCCTATACCCAGGCCCCGAATCCCGCCAAGTCCCTGGTTATGGGCCTGTATTTTCTATCCCTCTCCGCTGGGAACTTTCTGGCCGTTGAGGTCAATCGGCTTATGCGAAAGGACATAGAGGTGCAGATGCAGGGCACTGAATCTGCGGGTTTCGCTGCTCCCGGCTCTGCATCAGCGCGATTTGTGCTGTTGGACAAGCGCAGCGATCTGATTCAGGGCCGCAAGATCATGTTCAGCGGAGATTGCGGGCTTTTTCTGCTGCGCTCAAACCCGCAAGGCGTTTCCGATACCCTTCGACTTCAGGGAACCTACCTGATGGATGCACCGCGGATGAGCGATCGCAGTTTTGCCCTGCTGGATGCCGCCAGCCGTGAGCCGCTGCAGATCATTGGGCGCTACAGGCCCTCGCAGGAGCATTCCGTCTATGTGAATCGTCTGGTCGGTGCTGAGTACTTTTGGTTCTTTAGCGCTCTGATGACCCTTGCCGCTGTGGCCTTTGTGCCCGTTGCGCTGGGTTACCGGACAGTTCACTATATTCAGGAGGCCGATTCCGAAGTGCCGGGCGGGTCTTGATTAAGCCCTTTTATGGGAAAGCGATTAGCCAAAAAAGTGATGTTGATCGGCTGGGATGCCGCCGATTGGAAGGTGATCAATCCCCTGCTGGATGCCGGGCTTTTGCCCACCCTGGAGAAGTTAGTGGGGCGGGGTGCCATGGGCAATCTGGCTACCCTTGACCCGCCCCTTTCGCCCATGTTGTGGAGCTCCATAGCCACGGGCAAGAGGCCCTATAAGCACGGTATTCTGGGCTTTACCGAGCCCGATCCGGGCGGAAAGGGCATTCGACCTGTTTACAACACCGGTCGCAAGGTCAAGGCCATCTGGAACATCCTCACCCAGCACCAACTCAAGAGCCATGTGATCGGCTGGTGGCCTTCGCACCCGGCCGAGCCCATCAAGGGAGTGAGCATCTCCAATTTCTATCAGAAGGCCAGGCATGCTATCGACAAACCCTGGCCTTTGATGGATGGAACCGTCCACCCCACGGCGCTCAGCGATCTGTTTGCCGATCTGCGGGTGCATCCCGGAGAGATTACTGCACAACATATATTACCTTTTGTTCCTGAAGCCGCCCGTGTTGATCAGAAGAGCGATAAGCGCATCACGGCCATCTCCAAGATATTGGCGGAGGCATCGACCATACACGCGGCGGCTACCTATCTGGCTGAGCAGGATGATTGGGATTTTCTGGCGGTTTACTACGACGCCATTGATCACTTCTGCCACGGGTTCATGAAGTTTCACCCCCCGCGTATGGGCGGAGTGCCAGAGGATTTATACGCACTTTACAAGGACGTGGTGGTGGGGGCCTATCGCTTCCACGACATGATGCTGGAAAGGCTTTTGGAACTGGCCGGGGAGGATACTACCATCATGCTCATCTCCGACCACGGCTTTCATCCCGACCACCTTCGACCCAAATCACTGCCCAAGGAGCCCGCCGCTCCTGCTCTGGAGCACAGCCCTTATGGGATTGTGGTGCTCAAAGGCCCGGGGATAAAGCAGGATGAGCGCATCTACGGAGCCAGTATCCTGGACGTCACGCCAACTCTGCTCACGTTGTTTGGCTTGCCAAGCGGCCGGGATATGGATGGAAAGGTGATGGTCAATGCCTTTGAGGAGGAACCCGAGCTGGAGCAGATCAGCAGTTGGGAGGACATTCCGGGCGAATGCGGTATGCACCCGCCGGATTTGCAGCAGGATGCCACCGCCCAGCACGAGGCGATGGAGCAACTCATCGAACTGGGTTATGTGGAGCGGCCCGATGAGGATGCCAGCAAGGCTATTCGCAAGACCATCAACGAGAACGACTACTACCTGGCCCGGGCTTACGTCGACGGGAGAAAGTATACAGAAGCCGCCTCCATCTTGGAGCGCCTGTTCAGTGAGAATGCCGATCAGACGCGCTATGGGGTTCGCCTGGCTCGGGTGTACCAGAGCCTTGGCCGCATTGCGGATTGCCGCAAGGTGGTGGATCAGATCAAGACCCAGCGCAAGGAGCTTACTCCGGGTCTGCGCGTATTGGAGGGCTCTTTGCTGCTCAGCGAGAACAAGCCCCTCAAGGCTTTAGAGGAGTTTAATGCCGCGGAGAAGGATGCGCCTAACATGCCCAGACTGCATCTGCAGATTGGCCGGGGCTATACCATGCTCCGCAGATGGGAAGACGCTATCCGGGCCTTTAGCCGCGAGTTGGAGATCGATTCCGAATCGGCCGGAGCCTGGCACGGTTTGGGCATGGCGCAATTGCGCGCCGGTAAGGCATCCGAAGCGGTGGAGTCCCTGCTCAATTCAGTGGGTCTGATCTACCATTTCCCCTTTGCCCACTATCATCTGGGCGAAGCGCTTTATGCCCTGGAGGACTACGAGCGTTCGGCCCAGGCTTTTGAAGTGGCCCTGAGCATGGCTCCGGGTCTGAACAAGGCCCGTCAGTGGTTGAGCCGCATCTATGGCGATCATCTCGGTCAGGGGGGAAAGGCGGCGCAGTTTAAACAAGACGTATCCAGCCATGTGCAGGCCCATATCACCATAGTCAGCGGACTTCCCCGCTCTGGAACCAGCATGATGATGCAGATGCTCGAAAGCGGCGGCCTTGTACTGTTCACCGACAACATCCGGCAGCCCGATGAGAGCAATCCCCGGGGCTACTATGAACACGAGGCCGTCAAAGCGCTTATGCGCAACAAGGACTTCCTCGCGCAAGCCGGTGGAAAGGTGGTCAAGGTCATCGCCCAGTTGCTGGAGCATTTACCAGCCCGATTTTCCTATAAAATTATTTTTATGGAAAGGGAGTTCAGCGAGGTGCTGCACTCTCAGCATCAGATGCTCCTGCGCCAGGGCAAGGCCAAAGAAGAGGCTATGCCTCTGCGTCTGGTCAATGCCTTTCAGCAACAAATGAGAAAGGTTAAGAACTGGCTGCCGGAGCAAAGCAATATAACTGTTTTATACGTTAATCATGCTGACGTGCTAAAAGACCCTTTGGCACAGGCCGGTCGGATTCGGGATTTCCTGGGCGAAGAACTCGATGTTGAGGCGATGGCAAAGGTGGTTGAACCCAGCCTGCACAGACAGCGAACAGAAACATAGAATGTTGTGAAGTATAAGGTGTCATACGGTCGGAACCATATATAACCTTGTGTTATCTAGCGGTTTTCAGGGATGGCGCGGGGTTCAGCAGAAAAATAAATGAACAATTCGGTGTTTAGACTCTTATATTTTTGGATGGTCAGGGCTTCTTCATTACATTTAGCCTTTCTTAAATAAGCGATATAGGTAACCGAATATAGGTTACAGTACTGTTAAATCATATCGATCGGTCAGGATTCACAGGATTCATAAAACAACAGCAATTATTCACCCTCCCGGCACTAAAGCCGGGTTCACACCTCTAGATATGGCAAGATTAGGAAGGCAGGATTGGTTGAAAGCGGGTTTAGAAGAATTGTCGGAGAGTGGCTTTGAAGGCATCAAGATTGATCGCCTCTGCAAACGGCTGGACATCTCCATCGGTTCTTTTTACCACCATTTTACCAACATTGATGATTATGTGGACAAACTCGTAGAGTCCTGGGAGGCCATGATGCACCAGCATCTGGTCGAAGCCCTGGACAGCGAGGGCAATCCCGATCAGCGATTGCGAAGTTTTCACGAACGAGTTTTGGATATGCCTCCCAGGCTGGAAGTGGTGATCAGGGCCTGGTCCTTTGGCCGGGAAAAAGTCACCAAGATTCTCGACAAGATGGACAAGAAGCGCATGCGCATGTTGAGCAGCCAGTTCATGGAGATGGGCTATCCTACCGAAGATGCTAAGTTGTTGGCTGAGGTAGAGTATACCGCTTATCTGGGTGTTCAGATGCTCTGTGCCAACCGCAATAAAGCGAGCGCACGCAAGCTTTATGGGGTTTTCTCAGGCCTTTTGAAGAACAAACGCGATAAGATCAAGCTTAGCGCCGCCCTCAACGGAGTCTGAGAGCTTGCTCGTGAGGGGTCTTCGTTTCTCATTTCACGGTTTAGGACGCCCGGATCTCAGGATTCGGGCGTTTTTTTTGAGCCCCGATGATGCTCATGGAAGCAAGATTGGGTGTTTTTGCTCTCCTAAGGCTGAATTTACCCGCCTTATGCAAGCTCAGTACTTCTGAAAGGCCTGCCCGCCTTGTCTTATGTAATTTTTAACAAACTCTAGATAAAAAAATTCTATTGTATTCAAACAACCGTTTGGTAAAATTGAACAGCTTCATGTAAATTTGACATTAAGCAGGGCTCTAGCTGAGCCTTGCACATCAATGGCAAAACCGGTCTAATCCATCCGGGCTAAGCCGCGCCGATCGGGCTTAGAAGGAGGACTCAGAACCATGGCTAAGAAGAAAGTAAACCGCGAATTCATCATCCGTGAAGCCCTGCACCTGTTCAGGGATCGCGGATACCACGCCACCTCCATGTCGGACATCGGGGTGGCCTGCGGTCTGCTGAAGGGCAGCATCTATCACTACTTTCCCGGCAAGGAGATGTTGATGAAGGAAGTGATCATCTATCTGCACGAGTATTATCGCCACAACGCCTTTCGACACGCTTATGACGACAAACTCGGGGCCCGTCAGAAGCTCAGCATGCTGGCCAAGTTCTATCAGGAGCTCTTCTACGGTCAGGAAGGGGGCTGTCTGATGGCCAACATCGCCATGGAGACCAACTCTGTGGTTCCAGAGTTCAGCGGCCTGATCAGCAGCTTCTTTCAGGAGTGGATTGACGCTATGGCCCATATCTACCGCCAGGAATTGCCCGATGAGCGGGCTGCAGAACTGGCCCGGGAGACCGTTGCCGCTGTAGAGGGCGCCACCATGCTCATGAGGGTGTTCAACGACCGCTCCTATCTCCAACAGGCCCTGGAACAAATTGGAGAGAAGTTTGAAAAACTCTGTAAAGACCCCGTTCAGGTCAGAAATTGACCAAACGACTGTTTGATAAAACCTCGTCTCACCAAATCCTGAAAATATAGAACGCATTATGGAAGCTGTGCTGGAATCAAAACCCAAGTCCAATCCCGCAACACATAAGAACCGGCCGGTCAAGAAAGTCGCTGTGCTGGGCTCCGGTGTGATGGGCTCGCGGATTGCCTGTCATTTTGCCAACATCGGCTGTGAGGTCGTGCTGCTGGACATCGTTCCGGGCAACCTGAGCGATGAGGAGAAAAAGCAGAAGAGCGCCCGCAACCGCATCGTTGACGGGGCATTTCAGGCTACCATCAAGGCCAACCCGGCAGCTCTATATGACAAAGCCTTTGCCTCCCGAGTCCGCACCGGCAATTTCAGCGACGATATGGGGCTGATCGCCGACGCCGACTGGGTGCTGGAAGCGGTCATCGAAAATCTGGCCATCAAGAAGCAGGTCTTTGAGCAGGTAGAGCAGCACCGCCGCAAGGGCAGCATCATCTCCTCCAATACTTCCGGCATTCCCATCCAGAGCATGCTCGAAGGCCGCTCCGACGACTTCAAGAAGCACTTTGTCGGTACGCACTTCTTCAACCCGCCGCGTTATCTGCGCCTGTTGGAGATCATCCCCACAGCCGAGACCGATCCGGAGTTGGTCAGCTTCCTGATGAACTTCGGCAGTCTGCAACTGGGCAAGACCACGGTGTTGTGCAAGGACACACCCGCCTTCATCGCCAATCGCATCGGGGTGTTCAGCATGATGACCATCATCGGTCTTCAGGTGGAAATGGGGCTGAGCATTGAAGAGATTGACGCGCTGACCGGAACCATCTCGGGCCGACCCAAATCGGCCACCTTCCGCACCGCCGATGTGGTGGGTCTGGACACCTTCATCAAAGTAGCAGACAATTTATACAAAGATTGTCCAAATGATGAGAGTCGCGATGCTTTTGCCATTCCAGACTTTGTGCGCAAGATGGCCGAGAACAACTGGCTGGGCGACAAAACCGGGCAGGGTTTCTACAAGAAGACCAAGGCTGCTGATGGCAGCCGTCAGATCCTGGCTCTGGATCTCAACACCCTCGAGTACCGCGAATCCACCAAGCCCCGCTTTGACGCCATCAAGGCCGCCAAGCCAGTGGACGATCTGCGCAAGCGACTCCGTGTATTGCACAAGGCCGAAGACAAGGCCGGTGAATTCTACCGCCAGGCGAGCTATCGCATCAGCCGCTATGTGAGCCTGCGCATTCCAGAAATCGCCGAGGAACTCTACAAGATTGACGACGCCCTTCGCGCCGGATTTGCCTGGGAAATCGGACCCTTTGAGGCCTGGGATGCCCTGGGTGTGCGCCAGACTGCAGAGCATATGAAGGCCGCCGGATACGCACCCGCCGCCTGGGTAGAAGAGATGCTGGCCGCCGGTCACGAGAGCTTCTACAAGCTCGAAGGGGGAAAGCGCCTCTACTACAGCATTCCCGACAAGGCCTACAAAGCCGTTCCCGGAACGGAAGGCTTCATCATCCTGGACAACTACCGGGCAAACTCTCCGGTATGGTCCAATTCCGGGGCCACCCTACACGACATTGGCGATGGAGTGCTCTGTCTGGAGTTCCATACCAAGATGAATGCTATGGGCAGTGAGATCATCGAAGGTCTCAACAAGGGCATCAGCCTTGCCGAGCAGAACTACCGCGGTTTGGTGATCGGCAACGACGCGCCCAATTTCTCTGCCGGGGCCAACCTGATGATGATGCTCATGCTGGCTATGGAGCAGGAGTTTGACGAGTTGAACATGGCCATCAAGGTCTTCCAGGACACGGTGGCCCGCGCTCGCTTCAGCTCCGTTCCGGTGGTGGCGGCACCCCATGGTCTGACCCTGGGCGGAGGTTGCGAACTGAGCATGCACGCCGATGCCGTGGTGGCTGCCGCAGAGACCTATATCGGTCTGGTCGAAGTGGGGGCCGGTTTGATTCCCGCCGGTGGCGGCACCAAGGAATTCGCCCTTCGCGCAGCAGATGCCTACCGCGAAGGCGACGTGGAGCTCAACGTCCTGCAGGAGTATCTGCTCAACATCGCGCAGGCCAAGGTGGCCACTTCGGGCTATGAGGCCTACAATCTGGGCATCTTCCAGCACCAGCGCGACCGGGTGGTCATCAACCAGGATCGCCTGATCGCCGAGGCCAAGGCCGAAGTGCTGGACCTGGATCGCAAGGGCTATGTGCAACCGAGCCGCCGCAGCGATGTCAAGGTCTTGGGCCGCACCGCCCTGGGCTCCTTCAACGTGGCCATCGACTCGATGAAACGCGCCAATTACATCTCGGAGCACGATGCCCTGATTGCCGGCAAGCTCGCCTATGTGATTTGCGGTGGAGATCTGAGCAGCCCGCAGCAGGTCTCTGAACAGTACCTGCTCGATCTGGAGCGCGAAGCCTTCCTCTCCCTGCTGGGTCAGAAGAAAACCCTGGAGAGGGTGCAGCACATTCTGACCACGGGCAGACCACTGCGCAACTGATCTTCTCTTTTTAAAGAAAACTATACAAGAAAAACCAATGCAAGAAGCATATATCGTAGCTGGTTACCGCAGCGCCGTAACCAAAGCCAAAAAGGGAGGATTCCGTTTTGTGCGCCCCGATGATCTGGCGGTGGACGTGATCAATCACCTGATGAACTCCGTGCCCTCTTTTGACCGCAGCCTGGTCGAAGATGTCATCGTGGGCAACGCCATTCCCGAAGCGGAACAGGGCATGCAGATCGGGCGCATGATCTCCGTGCGCGTAATGCCCCAAACGACTGCGGGGGTGACCGTCAACCGCTACTGCGCCTCCGGCGTGGAGACCATAGCCATGGCCACCGCCAAGATCCGGGCGGGAATGGCCGAGTGCATCATTGCCGGCGGGGTGGAGAGCATGAGCCTGGTTCCCATGGTGGGCTATAAGCCAACCCTGAACTACCAGGTCAGCGTGGACAATCCCGACTACTACAGCGCCATGGGACTGACCGCCGAAGCCGTAGCCAACCAGTACAAAGTTTCGCGCGAAGACCAGGACCAATTCGCCCTGAATTCACACAAAAAAGCCACCGCAGCCATTAAGGCCGGCCATTTCAAGGCCGGAATTGCCCCGGTGGAAGTCACCGAAGTCTTTGTCAACGATGCCGGCAAGCGCCAGGAGCGCAGCTATACCGTAGATACCGATGAAGGGCCCCGCGCGGACACCAACCTGGACAGCCTGAGCAAGTTGCGGCCCGTTTTTGCAGCCGGAGGCACGGTGACGGCGGGCAACAGCTCCCAGACCTCCGACGGAGCGGCCTTTGTGCTGGTCTGCTCGGAGCGCATGGTCAAGGAGCACAAGCTCACGCCCATCGCGCGGATGATCACCTGCACCACCGTTGGCGTGGAGCCCCGCATCATGGGTATAGGTCCGGTTGCTGCCATTCCCAAAGCCCTCAAGCTGGCCGGTCTCAAGCTGGCCGATATCAACCTTATTGAGCTCAATGAAGCCTTTGCATCCCAATCGCTGGCGGTGATCCGCGAAGCCGGTTTGAACCCCGATGTGGTGAACATCAACGGGGGTGCCATCGCGCTGGGACACCCGCTGGGCTGCTCCGGAACCAAGCTGACCGTGCAACTCCTCAATGACCTGAAACGTACTAACTCAAAGTACGGGATGGTTACCGCTTGCGTCGGCGGGGGACAGGGCGTGGCCGGCATTTACGAAAACCTGAACTGAGCCCACTAAGAATCTCCCTTTTTCTTATTTTAATTTTCAAGCTATGTCAACCATCACACAAAACAGGCAGGTGCTCAAAGGGGGCGCTTTTCTGATCCAAAGCAGCAAGGCCGAAGAGACCTTCACACCGGGTGATATCAATGAAGAACAAGCTATGTTCCGCGACTCTGCCAGAGAGTTTGTGGACAAGCGCGTGCTTCCTCAAGTGAATGAAATTGATAACAAGGGTTTTCATATTGTTGTTGGACTGCTTGAAGAAGCGGGAGAACTGGGTTTACTCGGCGCCAGCCTTCCGGAGGCTTACGGTGGAATGGGGGTCAACTTCAATACCGAAACCCTGCTGAGCGAAGAGATCGGAAAGAGCTACTCCTTCGGTGTGGCCGTTGCGGCGCACACCGGAATCGGAACTCTGCCCGTGCTCTACTTCGGCACCGAATCACAGAAGGCCAAGTATCTGCCCGGCATGGCCAGCGGCAAACTCAAGGCTTCTTACTGCCTCACGGAACCCGGTTCGGGTTCCGACGCCCTGGCCGCCAAGACCCGCGCAGACCTGAACCCCGAGGGAACACACTACCTGCTCAACGGGCAGAAGATGTGGATCACCAATTCGGGTTTTGCCGATCTGTTTATCGTCTTTGCCAAGATTGACGGCGACAAGTTCACCGGCTTTATCCTGGATGCCGACGCTGCTGGCATCACCCTGGGAGAGGAAGAGGACAAGATGGGCATCAAGGGTTCCTCGACCCGTCAGGTGTTCTTTGAGAACACCCCCGTTCCGGTGGAGAATGTTCTGGGCGAGATAGGGCAGGGGCACAAGATCGCCTTCAACGTGCTCAACATCGGCCGCTACAAGCTCTGCGCTATGGTGACCGGCGGTGCCAAGGCAGCTTGCAGCACAGCCATTCGCTATGCCAATGAGCGCGTTCAGTTTGGCGTGCCCATCTCCACCTTCGGCGCCATGCAGCACAAGATGGCCGAGATGGCCAGCCGCATCTACGCTTCGGAATCGGCGACATTCAGAACCTCCGGACTTATCAACGAGATGATCCTGGCTCTGGAAGAATCCGGCAAGCCCCGCTATCTGGCCAAACTGGAAGCCGCCGAAGAGTACAGCATAGAATGTGCTATCCTAAAAGTATTTGGGTCAGAAGTATTGGATTATGCTGTAGATGAAGCCGTTCAGATTTACGGTGGAATGGGTTTCTCAGAAGAGAGCCCGGTTGCCCGGGCCTACCGCGACGCCCGCATCAACCGCATCTTTGAAGGCACCAATGAGATCAACCGCCTATTGTCTGTGGGCATGTTGCTCAAAAGGGCCATGAAGGGTCAGCTCAATATGCTCGGCGCTGCCACTGCCGTTCAACAGGAATTGATGGGTATGCCCGACATGAGCAGCCCGGAAGGTCTGCTGGGCGCGGAGAAGCGCGCGGTAGAGAACGCCAAGAAGGCTCTGCTCATGGTGGCCGGAGCCGCCGCTCAGCACTACAGCACCAAGCTGGACAAAGAACAGGAAGTCATGATGTGCCTGGCCGACATGCTCATCGAAGTCTTCGCCTGTGAAAGCACGGTGTTGCGCACCGAGAAGATGATGCTGGAGCGCGGTGAGGAGGCCTGCTCCGATCAGGCTGATCTGTGTCGGGTTTACCTCGACGGTGCCATCTCCCGCATTGCCGATTCGGGCCGCACGGCCATCTGTGCCTTCGCCGAGGGCGATATGCTGCGCATGATGCTGCTAGGTCTCAAGCGCTACACCAAGGCCGAACCCTACAACAGCATTGCCGCGCGCCGCCGCATTGCCGCCACCCTGATTGAAGCCAATCAGTACGCCTACTAATCTTTCCCATCTCTCTACTCTTTATCCCTGTTTCACCATGGCAAGTCCAAGCGTAAAAACCCGGCAAACTCTGCGAGGCGGAGAATTTCTGGTGAGTGCAAGCACTCCGGAGCAGACCTTTATCCGCGAAGAGATCAATGAAGAACAGCGCATGATCGCCGATACGGTGCAGCAGTTCATCGAAACGGAGATCTATCCCAATCTGGATCGCATTGATGCGATGGAGCCCGGCCTGCTGCAGTCTCTGCTGGACAAGAGCGCCGAGCTGGGTCTGACCGCCATGAGCATTCCAGAGGAATACGGTGGATACGGCAAGGATTTCATCACCAACATGCTCATCACGGAGATGACCGGGATGGGGCACAGTTTCTCGGTTTCCTTTGGTGCACATGTGGGCATCGGCACCCTTCCCATTGTCTATTTCGGCAACGAAGCCCAGAAACGCAAGTACCTGCCCAAGCTGGGAACGGCGGAGTGGAAGGCCGCCTATTGCCTGACCGAGCCCGGATCGGGCTCCGATGCTCTGGCCGCCAAGACCCGCGCTGACTTGAGTGCAGACGGATCGCATTACCTGCTCAACGGGCAGAAGATGTGGATTACCAATGCCGGTTTTGCCGATGTGTTTATCGTGTTCGCCAAGATTGACGGCGAGAAGTTCACCGGCTTTATTGTGGAGCGTGAGTGGGAAGGGCTTTCGGTAGGTGCCGAAGAGAAGAAGATGGGCATTAAGGGCTCTTCGACCCGACAGGTGTTCTTTGAGAACGTCAAAGTGCCGGTAGAGAATGTTCTGGGCGAAATAGGGCAGGGGCACAAGATCGCCTTCAACATCCTCAACGTGGGCCGCATCAAGCTCTGCGCCGGGGTGTTGGGCGGAGCCAAGCAGGGCTTAGGTGCTGCTGTGCGCTACGCCAATGAGCGGCATCAGTTTGGCCGGCCTATTGCAGAGTTTGGCGCCATCAAGCACAAACTGGGCGAGATGGCCGTGCGCACCTTCGCGGCGGAATCGGCTTGCTACCGCGCCACCGCCTGGATTGATCAGAAGGAACAGAGCATGCTGGCCGAAGGCGCAGACTATAGAAGCGCTCTGCTCGGTGCAGCCGAAGAGTACGCCATTGAGTGCGCCATGCTCAAGGTCATCGGCTCTGAGACGGTGGACTACGTGGTGGACGAACTGGTGCAGGTGCACGGCGGTTACGGATACAGCGAGGAATACCCCGCTGCACGCGCCTACCGCGACAGCCGCATCAACCGCATCTTCGAGGGCACCAATGAGATCAACCGCATGTTGACCATAGACATGCTGTTGCGCCGTGCTCTCACGGGTCAGGTCGCCTTCATGCCGGCCGCCATGGCTGTGCAGCAGGAATTGATGGGTATGCCCGATCTGAACGCCGACATGAGCGCGCCCTTTGCCGCGGAGATCAGCGCTGTTTCGAACTTCAAAAAAGCCTGTCTGGCCGTGATCGGTTATGCCGGTCAGAAGTTGGGCAAGCGCCTGGCTGCCGAGCAGGAAGTGCTGCTCTGGATGGCCGACATGCTCAACGATACCTTTGTGGCTGAGTCCACCTTGCTGCGGGTGCAGAAACTGGTTGATCTCGGTCAGGAAGAGGCAGATGGCCCCCGCGTGGACATGGCCCGAATCTACCTCCACGACGCTACCGAGCGCATTCGCGTCAACGGCAACAGAGCGGTCACGGCCATTGCCGAAGGCGATGAGGCCCGCATGCTGCTGATGGCTCTCAAGCGCTTCTGCAAGTACCCGCCCATGGATACGGTGAGGGCCCGCCGCCGCGTAGCTGCCGCTATGATTGAGGCGAATGCCTATGTATTCTAAAGCTGCCCTGCCGGCCGGCGTAGACTACCCGATGATTCCATCCAGAAGAGCGCCGACCGCATAGGCGACCGCCGCCGCTAAAGCTCCGAGCATCACGCTTTCGAACACCCCGCGCAGGCGGCTGCTTTCGGTGACGGAACTCTTGAGCCAGCCGATGACGGCAAAGCCAATGGTAGTCAGGGCGCTGGCCGACCAAAAGAGCGAATACGGGAAAGTGCCCACCGCAAAGTCCCAGACATAGACCGAGAGGGGCACCACCCCCACCAGCAGGAAGGAGGCATAGGTCACCGCGCCCATAGCAATGGGGCTTTTCTGCTCCCGGATCATCTCCAGCTCTTCTTTCATCATCACGTCCACCCAGCGGTCGCGGTCTGCGGTGATGACACTGACCACCTGCTCCAGCAGCTCTCCCTCAAAGCCCTTGGAGCGGTAGATCTCGCGGATCTCTTCGCGCTCCGTTTCCGGCATGTTGTCCACCTCCCAATATTCAATGCGGCGGTGTTTGCGGTAGTTCTGCAGTTCGCTTTTCTTGCTCAGGTAAGCGCCCACCGACATTGAAAAACCATCGGCCAGCAGATTGGCAAAGCCCAGGATGAGCACCACATTGGAGCCCAGACCGGCACCCGCGGCTCCGGCGACCACCGCAAAGGTGGTCACGCTCCCGTCTATTCCACCGTAAACAAACTCACTCAAGTACTGCTGGGCCCCTTTGAAGCGGCCCTGGGCCTGATGCAGGGCATCTTCCGGAAAACTAGGTCCGTCGGGTTGGGGTGGATTCAGAGGATTATTTGACATGGGGGGCGTGGATATGGCCAAAGGAAACTGCCGGGTGGTATAATGAAGGCTAAGTTAGCAAAGCCCTTTGTTGACTTATCTTTACCCCGGTCGCAAGGAGAGCTGTGGCGCCCCTTTCGACCCGGACGCGAAGGCGTTCAGCCGCATATGGTTCGCAAGCCCTCCACCCAAAGTCTGGCCCTGCGCGCGTTGAGCAGCGCTGTGTTGCTCAGCCTGGCCTGGCCTCCGCTTCCCTTCAGTTTCCTGCTGTTCCTGGCCTGGATACCCATTCTTCAGGGCATAGACGCCATCCTGGCTTCGAGGGAAGGGGGGCGCGCCTGGCGCCCGACCTGGCTCTTTGTCTTTCTGGCCTTTCTGATCTGGAATGCGCTGACCACCTGGTGGGTGGCCAGGGCCACCATTCCCGGCGGGGTCTTTGCCGTTGTGGTCAACAGTCTTCTGATGACCCTGCCCCTGATGGTCTATGTGGGCGCCCGGCGGCACCTGGGCAATATGGCCAGTTACATGACCCTGCTCAGCGCCTGGATCACCTTTGAATACCTGCACATGCGCTGGGAATTCACCTGGCCATGGCTCAATCTGGGGAATGGCTTTGCCAACAATCCCGCCTGGGTGCAGTGGTATGAGTTCACTGGTGTGCTCGGCGGAAGTCTGTGGATCCTGCTGGTCAACATACTGATCTACCGCGAGCTGAACCGCCTGGCTGGCTATGCCCTGGGCATTGCCCGGCGCTACCAGAGCAGCGATCAGCAGCGCAGGGGGCTGGCCATCGCTCTGGCCGCCTTTCGACCTGCACTGGCCATACTCCTGCCCATTGCCCTGTCGCTGTTCATCTACCACAAGCGCGACCCCAATGCCGGCCATCCGGTGCGCGTGGCGGTTTTGCAGAGCAATTACGACCCGCATACCGAGAAATTTGAGTTGAGTCCGGAGCAGATTCTGCAGGAGATGATCGAGTTGAGCCAGCCGGTGCTGAGTGACTCGCTGGACTATCTCGTCTGGCCCGAAACGGCCCTGACCAACAGCATAGATCTGGAGTCGCTGAACCGCCACCCTTCGCTGCAGAAGATGAGGGCCATGCTCGCCGACTACCCCCAGACCAAGCTCATAGCGGGCATCAATGCCTATGAGAAGTTCAGCGATTCGCTGGCGGCTCCGGCTTCTGCGCGGCGCGTTGACTTCGGGGGTGGGCGCAGGCTCTGGATTTCGTCCTACAATAGCGTTCTGCAGATGGATGCCGGTTCTGATGTGCAAGTCTATCACAAGGGCATTTTGGTGCCGGGCCCGGAGTGCTATCCCTACTACGAGCAATTGGGCTGGCTCAACCGATTGGTACCGGGCATGGAGGATTATATGGGTCGACTTTCGCGTTCGGCTGAGCGCAAGACGTTCTGGCATCAACGTTCATCGGGCGACAGCATTGGGGTGGCACCGGCCATCTGCTACGAATCCATCTTTGGGGAGTACAGCAGTGGATGGACGCGCGGCGGTTCCGATTTGATCTTTGTGGTCACCAACGACGGCTGGTGGGGCAACTCACCCGGGCGATTGCAGCACCTGGCCTATGCCCGTCTGCGCGCTATAGAGAATCGCCGCTGGGTGGCCCGCTCGGCCAATACCGGGGTTTCGAGTTATATCAATCAGCGGGGTGATATCGTATCCAGTGCGGGCTTTGACCGCGAAGATGTCTTGGTAGAGGTGATGTATGCTAATGATGAAGTTACTCATTATATGCTTCAGGGAGATTTAATAGGTCGAACGGCGGGCTGGGTTGTGGCCGGTATGGTGCTGTTGACCCTGGTCAGTCGTCTGACCGGAGGCTTTGCCTTTAGAAAAAATTAATAAAATTGAAAAATATTTATGGTGATGCTGAGGCACTGGTTGTTCAGTGCGGGCGCTGGATTGCCGGGCGTGCGGGTACCCTGCAAACGGAACAGGTGCACAGCAAGGGCAGGGCTGATTTTGCCACCGATGTGGATTTAGGAGCAGAGCGCATGTTGGTCAGCGGCCTGAGTTCATTGCTGCCCGGTTCCAGCTTCATCACCGAAGAGAAGACCATTGATCAACACCGCGATGCGGAGCATTGCTGGATCATTGACCCCCTGGATGGAACCACGAATTTCATGCACGGTCTGCCCTGCTACTCGGTCAGCGTGGCTCTGGAGCAGAAGGGTGTTCTGCAATGGGGATGCGTATATGAAATTACCCGGGATGAATCCTTCAGCGCAATTGCCGGACAGGGAGCCCGCTGCAACGATCAGCCCATTCGGGTGAGCGCATGTTCCCGCATGAGCGATGCGCTGCTGGCCACGGGCTTCCCCTATGGAAGGCCGGAGTGGCTGGAGCCCTTCATGAAGATGGCCGGAGCGGTGCAGGGCAACAGCCACGGCATTCGCCGCTTTGGCTCGGCGGCGGTTGATCTGGCCTACACGGCTTGCGGTCGTGTGGACGGCTACTTTGAGTACCGATTAAACCCCTGGGATTGCGCAGCGGGCGTGTTGTTGGTGCGGGAGGCGGGTGGAGTGGTGGAGCCTTTCGCCCCGGGCCGCGACCCGGTTCACGGCGGCGGACTGATCTGCGGCTCTGCAGCGCTCGTGGCTGATCTGCAGCGCTTCACGGAAGCGGCGCGCAAAGAAGTGCTGGCCCTGGAGTGAAGGGCTTACTTGGCAAAACTCACCGCCCGGTGTTCGCGGATGACGGTGACTTTGATGTGGCCGGGGTACTGCATGTCTTCCTGGATCTTCTCTGAGATCTGGAAGGACAATTCCTCTGCCCGCTTGTCGGTGACCTTGTCGCTGGCCACGATGATGCGCAATTCGCGGCCGGCCTGAATGGCGTAGGCCTCGTCAACACCGTCGTAGCTCAGGGCCAGTTTTTCCAGGTCCTTGATGCGCTGGATATAGCTCTCGACCATCTCGCGGCGGGCACCGGGGCGGGCACCGGAGATCGCGTCGCAGGCCTGAACAATAGGAGAGATGAGATACTTCATCTCCATCTCGTCGTGGTGGGCGCCCACCGCGTTGACCACGGCCTTGTTCTCGCCGAATTTCTCGCAGAGTTTGGCTCCGAGCAGGGCGTGGGAGAGCTCGCTTTCCTCTTCGGGAACCTTGCCGATGTCGTGCAGCAGACCGGCTCGCTTGGCCAGCTTGGCGTCCAGGCCCAGTTCTGCGGCCATGGTGGCGCAGAGATTGGCGGTCTCGCGGCTGTGCTGCAATAGATTCTGACCGTAGGAAGAGCGGAAGCGCATCCGGCCTACCGCCCTGACCAGTTGGGGGTGCAGGCCGTTGATGCCCAGATCGATCACGGTGCGCTCGCCGAGCTCCATGATGTGCTCCTCCATTTGTTTCTGGGTCTTCTTGACCACTTCCTCGATGCGGGCCGGGTGAATTCGCCCGTCGGCGGTCAGGCGCTCCAGCGAAAGTCGGGCCACCTCGCGGCGCACTGAATCAAAGCCCGAAACCAGGATGGCCTCCGGGGTATCGTCCACCACAAATTCCACACCGGTAGCCGCTTCCAGGGCCCGGATATTGCGGCCCTCGCGGCCGATGATCTGACCTTTTTGATCGTCGCTCTGCAGATGGAAAACCGACACGCAGTTCTCTATGGTCTGCTCGGCAGCGGTGCGCTGTATGCTTTGGAGGATGATCTTCTTGGCTTCCTTGTTGGCCTGCAGTTTGGCCTCATCGGTGATCTGCTTGATCATGCCCATGGCCTTGGTGCGGGCTTCGGCTTTGAGCGATTCGACCAGCTCATTGCGGGCTTCTTCTGCGCTGAGCTGGGCGAGTTGCTCCAGCTTGCGCACATTCTCGCTGTGCGCCCGGTTCACCTCTTCCTGCCTGAGCTTGACCGATTCGATGTGCTGTTCCAGTTGACCCTGAAGCAGTTCGATCTCCTGCTCCCGGCGCTTCATGCGGTCGCGCTCTTTGGAGAGGTCTTTGTCGCGCTGTTTGACCTTGTTGTCCCGCTCTTCAAGCTGGCGTTCCCGCTGCTGATGGCGGCGATCGGCCGCAGCTTCCTGCTTTTCGAGGTGAGCCTGTGCTTCGAGTTCCCGGGCCTTGACCAGGGTATCGGCTTCATGGCGGGCTGCTTTGATGATGCTGGCGGCCTCCTTTTCGGCTATCTCGCGCTGGCTGGTGGTCTGTCCAAAGGCAAACTTGCCAATGATCAAACCGATCAGTAGCCCGACTACTGCCAGGATGACGTAAATGAGGATGTCCATAGTTCCCGGTTTTGGGGTCCTGTTAATAAAGGGACGTAACCCTCAGGTCCTTCCTGTCCGGGGGGGCAATAGCAGTCAGGGAGCCAAAACCTGATTGAGCCGGGCATCCAAGTCGGCCATTCGCTCTACAAGCGAATTGTCTTTGATCAATACATCGGCCCCTGAGCTCAGTTTCTCCACCATCATCATGAGCGCTGACATAGCCAGATAGTCCTGCTTGTCTTTTGCCGAATATTGCGATTGCAGGTCTTTGACCTTATCGTTGATCAGTTTGGCCGCCCTCCGGACATTTTCCTCTTCCGTGGGCTTTACTTTCAGCCGGTAGGGACGGTCACAGATATTGACATTGATGTTGATCAATTCCTGTTCTGCATCCATACGGTATAGCTTAACCGGTTCTTTTTGATTGATTCCCGCCGCCCGTTGCGCCCTCCCGGGGCAGTCGCAGGGTACGTTCGTGTAAAGTTAACATTAATTGCCGTTAACATTGGAATGGCCCTGGAGCGGATCCAGAGCCCTTTGACCAGTAATCAGGTATTCAGCAGGGCAATACAGCGGTCGATCTCCTTGATGTACTCGCTGACTTTTTGGCGTATGGCCGCCCGGTCCTCGTCGTCCTGCCCGATCTCCCGGACCGTTTTGAGCACGGTGATCTTCTCGTCCAGTTCGCGGACGCGCTGATCGCGCTCCTCTTTGAGGCGGCGCATGTCTTCCAGCTCGGTCCTGAGGTTCTTGTTCTCCTCCTTTGCCCGGGCGTACTTGACCATCAAGGTTTCCACCTTGTCCAGGATATTGGCTAAACCTGCAGACCAGTCTTCCATCAGCGGCGTATCGTTGCGTTCAATTCGGTTTCACATGCCCGGATCAGCTTCTGCATCACCTTCTCTATCTGTCCATCGGTCAGCGTGGCCTGATCATCGCCAAAGTTGAGGCCAATTCCATAAGATTTCTTGTCTTCGCCCAGATTTGAACCCTGGTAAACGTCAAAAAGAAAGACCTCCCGGAGCAATTTGCCTCCATTTTGCCTGGCCAGCGACTCCACATCCCGGTAGGCAATGCCTTTGTCAAGCACCAGCGCCAGATCTCTGCGCAGCAGCGGAAAACGAGACAGCGGACGATAGCGCGTTTGGTGTTGACGCAATCGCACGCCTAAGATATCCCAATTCAAGGCGGCATAGAAAACCGGCAGCTTTAAGTCAAACAAGGCAGACAAACCCTCACTGACCCGACCAAAAGATACTATTTTTTGATCCGCATGCAAATAGTCCTGACCATATTCCAGAAAAGGATGCTCGCTGGAGCGGCTATCCCACTGTTCCAGACCGCAGCGCAACAGGACCCTTTCCACGTTTTCCTTGAGGTCAAAGAAATTCGCCGCCGCCGCAGGGTTGCGCCAGCTTTCCGCATTTTGGGGGCCGCAAAGCCATAGTCCCAGTTGTTCGGGTTCCTCAAAGCCTCCTTGGTGTTGCTCAAAAACCCTTCCAAATTCAAAGAGTCGAAGCCGCTCCCGGCGGCGATTCAGGTTGCGAGCTACCGCTTCCATTCCCCCGAAAAGCAAGTCCGGACGCATGATGTCCAGCTCGGCGTTCAGGCTGTTGGCCAGGCGAACCACGCGCTTCTGTGCGGCATCGTCCAGGTTCTTCAGATAGCGGGAACGGGTGACCGGGTTGGAGAAGATCTCGGAAAATCCCGCCCCGTTCAACAAGCTGCCCATGCGGAACCGGCCCTGTTCTTTGGCATCGGCCATGGGCGGCACTATGCTGCTTCTCAGATTCTGGGGAAGGGGTACGCGATCCATTCCATAGATGCGCAGGACTTCCTCAATAAGGTCTGCCTCCCGGGTGACATCGGTCTTGCTGGTGGGAACCCATACGGTTATCGCATCCCTGGTTTGGGTTTTCATGCCCATGCCAAGAAATGTTAAAATATCAGATACGTCTTTTTGAGGTATGTCAATGCCGATCAGACGCTGTAATGCTGTCCATCGAAGGCTGACTTCTCTGGGCTCTTGAACTATGGGGTAAACATCGCTGATGCCCGAGGCGACCTGGCCTCCCGCGCATTCTAAAAGCAAGGCAACGGCCCTGATCAGCGCGTCCAGGGTCATGTTGGGGTCGCAGCCTTTTTCAAAGCGGGCGGCAGCATCGGTTCTCAAGCCGTGCGCTGTGGAGCTGCGGCGAATATGCCGGGCCTCAAAACACGCGCTTTCTAAAAATATGTTTTTGCTGCTTTCTGTCACGCCTGAGTTGAGGCCTCCGTAGATGCCCGCCATACAAAGCGGCTTCTCGGCATCGCAGATCATCAGGTCCTTTTCGCCCAGTTCGCGCTCCGCGCCATCCAGGCTGACAAAGCGGGTTTTGGCCGGTAGAAAGCGAACGTGAATTTGTTTTTCTTTTATGCGATCTGCGTCGAATGCATGCAGGGGTTGCCCATATTCGTGCAAGATGAAATTGGTCACATCCACCACATTGTTGATGGAGCGCACACCGATGCTGGCCAGCCTTCTCTTAAGCCATTCGGGCGAAGGGCCGACGCTCAATCCGCTCAGGGCTATGCCGCTGTAGCGCAGGCAGGCTTCGGGCTCATGCACCGTTACGGGGAAGGGGGGCAGGGTGCCGGCCTGAGCGGGGAGGGTAGTGGCTGGGCTGGGCTGGGTGCTGGCGGACGCGGAGTCCTGCGCGCCCGGGCTGGGCTGCTCGGGGGCCTGGGAGCCCACCGCGTTTGAGCCTGGCTTGACAGCGGCGGCTGAGCCCGGCAAACAAAGTTCGGCTTTTTTGCCCCTGGCGCAGAGTGCCGCATAGAGATCCCGGGCCACGCCCAGGTGAGAGAAGGCATCCGAGCGATTGGGGGTCAGCCCGATCTCCAGAATCTGATCGCGCTCAACACCAAAGTATTCCGCGGCGGGGGTGCCCGTTTGCGCTTCGGGGGGCAGAACGATGATGCCGCTGTGGTCCTGTCCGAGGCCAATCTCGTCCTCAGCGCATATCATGCCCTCAGAGACTTCGCCCCGAATCTTTGCCTTTTTGATGGTGAAAGGCTCACCCTGGGAAGGGTAGAGCGTGCTGCCGACCAGGGCTACTACGACTTTTTGTCCCGCGCCCACATTGGGAGCTCCGCAGACGATGGGAAGGGCTGTTCCGGTGCCCACTTCGACTTTGCAGAGACTGAGTTTATCCGCATCGGGATGCTTGAGCACTTCCAGCACTTCAGCGATGACCAAACCTTCCAGGCCTCCTGGGTGGGATGTGTAAGGCGAGATGCCTTCGACCTCAAGCCCTATGCTGGTCAGGGTTGCGGCTATCTCACCGGCATCGAGATCGGTGTTGATGTACTGGCGCAGCCAGTTCAGGGAAATTTTCATGCCTGGATTACCTGTCGATGGACTCAGACGCAGGGTGATGCTGCGCCAAATTCAGCTCTGGCAAAGCAGCAAAAGTAGTGAAAATGCCGATTAGGGTTTGGCCAGAGCAGCCTGCAGGACCCGCTGATTGTCGAGCTCGCCGAGATGGACAAAGACCACCACCTCCAGTTCATCCATGTTCCAGTGCTCTTTCAGTTGCACTTCATATCCGCGGCGAATGACGCGACCCTGTTCGGTACTCACGGTGATCAGCGCACCGGTGGCGGCTGTAGGCATGATTCTCAGCACGTGATCGTGCACATAGACATCGTCTATGCCGCTCAAGGTCAGTTGGGGATCAACGATGCCACTTTCCAGGACCATCACGCTCAGGCGGGTGGCTTCAGGGACGGTTTCCAGAAAGTGAGCTTCTACCAGTACCTCCAGCAGGCGCTCCGGGCGCTTCAAATCCAGCTCCATGCTCACATTGACGAGGGGCTCTTCCAGCAATTCACTGTCCACATAGCCCGTCCATTTGGGCAGGGTCAGCAGGATGGCCGGTTCAGCGCTGAACTGACGGCGGTTGACCGTGCCGATGGGCCATAGCGTCGTGGGGCCGATCAGCGCATCGATGGCAAAGGCTTCATCGGTGCGAAAGTCTTCACTGCTGTTGGGATAGCCGCCCAGAAAGTAGTTGTGTTCGGATACCGCTGCAACGCGGCCGGGGTTGGCCTGAATCAGGGACTTGGCCAGGTTGTGTGCATCCGGGCAATTGACGCATTGAACACCGGTGAAGTCTTCGAGCAGAACCACACGAGCCTGGGCAGGGGGCAAATCCGTATCGATATAGGTGGTGTCCAGGGTGAGGACTGGGCCGGTGACGAAGGGGGTTTCTTCTTCGCAACTGCTCATCAGTAAAGCGCTGCTCAGGCTGAGCAAAACCAGACTCGCCAGGCGGATTCTGCCTGGCAGAGAGACAGGAGGCTTGGGCGCCAAGCGGGAAACTCTCTTGAAAAAGGTGTAGAGCTGCTGGCGGCGGGTTGCTGGGGCCGTTCGAACCGTAGATTTCTGCTCTTGCAAGTTCATGATCAGAAACTTGAAGTTACGCCTAACTTGACACCATTGAAAGCGGGTTCAAACCGACAAACTCCTCCGGTGCAGATGATCCCTTCGACCTGACGGGCATAACTGAGGTAAAAACGATTGGCTTTTTGTGTATATGAAGTAAAAAGGGTGTAGTAGTGAATCTGGCCAGGGCTTTTGTCGGTGGGGTCGAAATTGTACATGTCGGCAATGGAGATAGAGAAACTCGGAGCCATATTGAATTCGATCAGACCGTACAACCAGCTTCCGAAATCGCCCGGATTGTTCATATACTGCAATTCCAGGCGCAGTGATTTGCGTTTATCTAATTTGTATAAGAATTCTGCAAATGGAGTTACCGTGCTTACCGGGCGAACTCCGGGTTTGTTCTCGTAGAAGTCCTGATCATAGCGCACATGTTGAATTCCTCCCAATAGTTTCCAGCTCGTGCTGGTGCGCAATTCCAAATCAACATATATTTCTCTGAACAGATTTTGATTGTCCAACGTGCGTATGTCGGAGTAATTGGCGCTGAAAGTATAACCTTTGATGGGCGAGTAGATCGCGTCGAGTTGGAAACCCATTTCGCCGAGATCCTGGGCCACGGGATTGTAACGCGCGGGAAGGCGCAGGGAGTTTTGGCGGGTCAGGGTGGGCAGGAAATTGAAGATTCCGTCCAGCAATTGTTCGTTGGGAGACGTTCGTAAAAGAAAAGATTCTATACGTCTTACTTGCCCTGTGAGTCCAAGTCCTTTGCGGGAGTAACTCAGGCTGCTGAGCACTGCGCTGCCATACTGATCCCAGGGACTGCCGTCCGGTCGCTGGTACTCCGGAGTCTTGCCGGCCAGTTCAACATACCAGCTAAACTTGCCCAGATCGATGTTGTTGTAAATGGACGCGACATAGGTATTGCTCAGGGGTCTTACGCTGTCGCCCGGGTCAAGGGTGGGAGCCAGGTTGGCCCGGACCAGGTCCAGATTGGCCTTGTCCATGCTGCGGTTGACCACGGAGAGTCCGGGGTTGAACCAGGCCTTTTCGTTGACCTGAAAACTGCCTTCGAGCCGCCCGCCCATGATGATGGGAGCAAACAAATCAAAGCGATTGCGCTGTTTTCCGACCAGGCCGGTGAAGGCCCAATTTTCGTTGAACTGGTAGAGCAGACGCAGCCCCAGCAGGGCTTTGTCAATGCCCAGTGTTCTTTCCTCATAAGCGCGCAGACTGAGCCCGGAGCCGAATTGTTCGTAGAAATAGCCTGCGGTGATGTCGAGTTTATCCACCCGTTTTTGCAGATAGAAGGTGCCAACGCCAATGCCCGTGAAGGCCGTTCCGGGATTGTGCAGGTTGGAGTTGTAATGGGCATCTATCCTGATTCCGGCGGAGAAATCCCAGTCGGGTTGGAGGTAGTTCAGGGATAGCCAGGAGTCTCCGCCGTTTTTGAGCACATCATAGTGCTCGGTATTGGAGGCGCCAATAAGGGTATCGCGGATGTAAAACTGTGTTTCCATCTGCAAATCGCCACTGAACTGACCCTGAGCATGGCCATTGTGCGCCAGGGGCAGCAGTAGAGCAAGGAGACTGAACAAGGCGATTCCCAGGCCGGAAGCGCGTGACTGGAGCTGGCTTTGCATGCGGAGGCCTAAAAGTAGTCCGGCAATCGGGTTTTATAAAGTTCCAAATGCTTCAATCTGAAGCTTTAGGCAACTGTTTGCATGATTTTGGAGCGCAGTTCGGCTCAGATGCTGCTCCTTTTTTGTAGTTTAAGGCTCCTAAGTGGTCACTGGGTTCTGAAATCGCCCGTATGGCACGAAATTTGAACATTTGATGTCCAAAACCCCAAAAGAAACTCACTCAATACATGATAAACCATCAATCCTTTCGCTCCCGCATACGTTGCGGATTGAGCGTCATTGTTTTTGCGCTTCTACCATTCACTACACAGGCACAAGACAGACTACCCGACGCCAGTTTGCAAGATGTCAATGGGGAGCGCGTTGACATCAATCGCTATGCCGGCAACGGAAAGATAACCGTCCTGAACTTCTGGGCTACCTGGTGCACTCCCTGCAAAAAGGAGCTCAACAACATTGCGCCAATGTATGAAGATTGGCAGAAGGATTACAACATGGAATTGGTGGCCATTTCCATCGATGATGCCCGCAACAAGGCCAAGGTAAAGGCTTATGTGGATGGGCAGGGATGGGACTATGATGTGCTGGTGGACATCAATGGCATCCTCAAGCAAAAACTCAATTTCCAGCAGGTGCCCTTCACGGTCATTGTTGATCAGGAAGGCAAGATCGTCAGCCGGCACGCCGGTTACGTGGATGGCGATGAGTACTTATTGGAAGATGAGCTGGCTAAGATGGCTGGCAAGGGTAAGTGAATCGCATATCAAACAAAAAAAAACCGCCAGGAACATCCTGGCGGTTTTTTTGTGTCTATCAATCATTGAAGCGTCAGTCTGACGCCTGAATCTGATTCGTTGAACTGATCAGTTAACCTTGGAAAAACGTCTGGACTCCACCAGTTCGTTGTCCTTATTCATGAAACGGGCAAAGTACATACCCTCTTTCAGGCCTCCGAGGTCGAGTTCAAAACTCTGACGCTCAGCGCCCAGTTCGATCTTGCGAATCATCCGTCCTACGATAGAATAAATCTCAACCGAGCTAATGGGCATTCCGGTTGCGGCGTTGACCCGCATGGTCTGGTGAATGGGGTTGGGGAAGATGCTCAGCGGGGTAGAGGCCTGAACATGGCCAATACTGGTAGCCAGAGCATTGAAGGTGTAGTTGCAAGTCAGGCTGTTGTTGGGATTGCCCACCTCATAAACGCGAAGGCTGACTGATCCGCTCCCCGAAACTCCGTTGGGGATAAACTGAACGTAGAATTCCGCTCCGGTCACCGTGCTTCCCGCATCCATACTGAAGGGAATGAGCACAGATCCAGGACCAAGTGGTTGATCGGCCATGGGTGCATAACACTGGTTGGGGTCACAAACGGCTGTTGACCACTCTTCTGGCATATCCACAGAAAGGCGTTCCCAGGCAACATTGATGGTGGTACTGCCGCTGTGGGTAAGATCTGCCGGTAACTTGGTTAAATCCCAGACATTGCCGTCCATCTCCTGACCGCAGGGTTCTATGTTGAGCGTCAATCCCTGTGCGGATGCCGTATTAGCACTCCACAAGGCGCTGATTATGAGAAAGCTAAGGGTATAGAGTTTTTTCATGGTCTGATTTGAGGTGTCTGACCAGACATTATCGTGGGAAAGATAGCGTTTTAGCGCAAAACCGTCAACTTTTTGGCGGATGTACTGCGCTGCCCGTCGCTCAGGGTATAGAGGTAAAGACCGTTGGAAAGTCCGCTCAAATCCAGTTCAACCCGATTTTGACCGGGGCTGACCTGAATCTCTCTGAGCTGGCGGCCGTGGAGGTCGCTGAGCCTCAGCACACCATCGCTGTTCCAGTCATACAGTGGAATGATCGTGTAGGTGTTGGCTGGATTTGGCGCGTTCTGGCCCAGCAGTGCTGCAGCGAGCAGCTCATCGAACTCCAACCCACTCAGGTCATTCCAGAAATAATCATGGGCCAACTGAACCACTTCGCGTGCAACAGTTTGGTCACCGAACATCTCCAGTCCCGTGCCCAGCCAGACCATCTTATAGCCATCTGCCTCCGTGCGCAGACCTCCAATACGCGAAGGATCTCCGTTGTAGTACATGATGCCTACAGCCTCCGGACCGCTGGGGCGAATCTCATCCGGATACACATTGCCCGCGCCATAAAGAGGGTTGATGGAACTGGAACCCGCAGTGCCAAACCAGGTATCCCCATCGCTGAAGCTAAGGCTGGTCGTGGCGGGAGAGCCGTCTGCGGTGTAAAGGCCTTTGAGGTAATTGAGGAAGAAATTGCGATTCACAGGAGTTCCATAAGGAGAGCCTGCGTCCATGATCTCCCAGGCCAGATCCTGACCGCTGATAAAGAGATTGCCCCCCCGATCCAGGAAGTCCATGAAGGCCTCAACCTTTTCATTGGACATGGCCGGGAAGGTCCATGAGGCATTGTAGTAAACATTGGGAACAGCATCCAGTACTCCGCTGGGCAGGGCTCTGACAAAGGTGAAATGGCTCATGCTTGCGCGGGTTTCACGCCCTGTAGCAGCCAATCCGCCGGTAAAGGGAAAGTAAGTATCATAAGATCCGGGTGCAGTTCCGTCGCCAAAGCCCTCTCCGGAGTTGACAATCAAATCCGTGATGTTGTTGACTACCACAAATTGCAGGCGCTGAGGAGCCAGCGAAGGATTGTCATTGGAGCTCACTTCAAGCGAATACTCGCCAATGCCGGGTGTGTCATAAGAGGTAACGTCCAATCTGATGCTGGCAACTTCTCCGCCGTTCATGGTCAGGTCAGTGCCGCTCGTGAAAGGGCTGTCATTGACGTACAAGGTGGCATTCCAGTCATCAGCCGTGGGTTGGTCGGCACTCAGAGAGATCTTCAGGCTCTCGGTGCCGGTTCCAAATTCCAGCAACTCACCGAGGAAAACTGAGGTGGTATTGCCCGGTTGAAAGAGCGGTGCCGCACCGGGTGCCAGCTCATAGCGGGCAGATCGTGAACTGCCGGAGTTGAGTACCTCCCTGGTCAGGGTGTTTTGCACATAGGCCACCACAAAAGTGTTGGCTTCATCCCAGGTGGGATCTACCGTGTATTCGAAGCCCCAGCTTTCGGTATTGCCTGATTCAGGAAGGCTAATGATCGTACCTGTCGTTCCGGGAAGGGCCTTCCGGAATACATTGGGGAAATTGCGCTCCCCGTTGCTGCCGGGAGGACTGAGGTAGTTCTTGGGGTCTTCTATGACCAGTACCCTGAGTCGGTAAGTTCCAGAGGGAATCTCCCCAACTCCATCCACATGAACAGCAACCATGCGGGATGTAGTGCCGCTTTCCTCAACCCGAACCCGAATTGGGCTGCCCTGAGCGATGGCATTTTCCAGCGTCTGAGCAGAAACTCCAGCCGGACCTCCGATATTGACGCCGTCAAGAATCATGGAGGGTACACCTGTCACACCATAAACGGCGACCATGGCGTTATTCTCGGCCGCATTGGCGGTGTACATAGGGTCGGTACCGGGCCAGGAGGTGTGATAGGCCACGTGATTGGCCGAACCGAGAAATGCCTCCCTCACTGGCTCGAAGAGGGGATTTTGGGATGCACAAGGACCGCAGGAGGCATTGGTAAAATGCTCCATCATAGGCTGCTTGCGGGCCATTTGCGCGTGAAGTGGGAGGCTGCTGACCAGAGCTATAGCTCCAAAGCTCAGACTGAGCATGAAGAGTTTAAGGGCTTTAAAACTGGGTATCAAGTGATTCATCGAGGCTGGTTTTGAGAAGACAAAAGAGTTGAAGTGGGCCATAAATTTACTAAACGCTGCACACATGTTAAAAGAAACATGAAAACAAGTTTCGAAATGTGGAAAAAGCGAGGCTCATTTTGAGGCTTGCTTCAAGCTTCAGAGCCGCTGAGAACCAGAACAATCTCGCCCTTGATGGAGGCTCTTTGCTCAAAGTCGCTGATCAGTTCATGCAGGGGGCCAATGAAGTGTTCCTCGTGAATCTTGCTCAGTTCGCGGAAAACTCCGGCGACCCGATCGGGTCCGCAATGTTCGGCAAGCTCCTTCAGGCAGCGAAGCAGGCGATGGGGACTTTCGTAGATCACGACGCTGCGCCTTTCCTGAGCTATGGCTGCCAGCCTGGTGTTGCGCCCTTTCTTGGGCGGAAGAAAGCCCTCAAAGACAAAGCGATCGCAGGGAATGCCGCTGCTGACCAGGGCAGGAACGAAGGCGGTGGGTCCGGGAAGACATTCCACCGGAACACCGGCCTGCCGGCATGCTCTGACCAGAAAGAAGCCCGGATCGGAGATGCCCGGGGTGCCCGCATCGCTGAGCAGGACGATCTGCTGACCGCCCAGCATGCGCTCCACCAGGGCGGGTGTCTGCCGGTGTTCGTTGTGCAGATGATGAGCTTCGGCCCGGGTGGAGATGCCAAAGTGATCGAGCAGGCGGCGGGCGCTTCGGGTGTCTTCGGCCAGGATATGCGGGCTCTCTTTCAATACTCTCAAAGCCCTTAAGGTGATGTCTTCGAGATTGCCAATGGGACCGGGCAGCAGAATCAATCGGCCTTTGGCGGCGTCCGCCGGCATACGGGTATGCGCGCGCAAGGGCTCAGCTTTGAGCGCCTCGGCTCCTTCGTCCGGCTCTGGCATCATCGGGTCGAAGGGGGCCTGGGAAGAGGTCCGGGAAGCCTTTCGACTTGATGACATAATCTGCTCTTGCTGAGTTTTTTAGATGAGGATGATTAAGCCATTTGTTTAAACTGCTGGTTCCTCTACTTGCCGCTCGATGCGGTACTCAAAATGCTCCATGATTTGGTTGGCCAAGAGCTTCTCACAGGCTTGCTGAACCAGGCTGCCGGCCTCTTCTTCGGAGCCCGCGCTGAGCGTTAGTTCGATGCGCTTTCCGATGCGCACATCGCTGATGTTGCCGAGCTTGAGGTGCTTCATGCTCCCGGCTACGGCCTTGCCCTGGGGGTCGAGCAATTCAGGATGGGGCATGATGTTGAGGTAGGCTTTAAAGGTCATGGTTTTGCTTCTTGGGCGCCTGCTCGTGCAGGCGAGGTGTTCAGGTGGAAGGGTTGCGGGATGGGCGGCTTAGGTTGTGCCCTATGGACAGGGCCAGGTACCAGAAAAAGCACAGGGGGATGCTCAGCCAGCCGAGCTTCAGGATAAAGATAGCGATTAACAAAAGGGCCCAGCCACTCAACATGCCCCCGATCTGCCAGGGGTACTCTTTCAGGCTGAACCGGCCAAACTTGAGACTGAGCAGGGGAAGGTCCGAGGTCATCAGGGCGGTCAGGCCAGCGCTGATGCCAATGAGCACCCATTTGTTGTTTAACAGTTCGCCAACCGATCCCGTATCGCTGAGCACAATCAGGGGCAGCGAGGCCACAAACATGGCCATCGCCGGGGTGGGAAGTCCGCTGAATCCGCTGCGCGGGGTATCGTCTATGTTGAAGCGCGCCAGCCTCCAGGCGGCCCCCAGGGTGACGGCAAAACCGGTGGCGAAAAGGGCAATGGGCACCGAAAAGGCGTCATAGCTGACATAGTAGGCCTGGGCGGTGAGTTGGAAGAGCATCAGTCCGGGAACCAGCCCGAAGGTGACCAGATCGGCCAGGGAGTCGAGTTGCTTGCCCATTTCGCTCTGCGCCCTGAGCACCCGGGCCAGAAAGCCATCCACAAAGTCCAGGGCGGCCGCGGCAAAGACCAGGTAACAGGCCATCGCTACCCGGGGCATATCAACGGCGGCCACCTTTCCCCCGACATAGATGTAGAGGTGGTCATAGTAGAGATACACAATGGCCATGCACCCGATGAACAGGTTGGCCAGGGTGAAGAAGTTGGGGATCTGACGGATGATCTTATCCACGGACGGCGGCGTTCATCAAGCTCTCAATCTCCTCTGCTTCCAGGGGAATGTCGGCCATCAGGTCAATAGGATCCCCATCAGTGACCAGCACGTTGTTCTCCAGGCGAATGCCAAAACCTTCATCGGGCAGGTAGATCCCCGGCTCGACGGTGAAGACATTGCCCTGTTGAACCACCCCGTATCGGTTGCCGATGTCGTGCACATCCAGACCCAGGTAGTGACTGGTACCGTGCATGAAGTATTTCTTGTATAAGGGTGAGTCAGGGTCCTGATTCTCAACGTCCTGGCGCTTGAGTAAGCCCAGCGCAATGAGCTCGGATTCCATCATCCGGCCCACCTCGAGATTGTACTCCTGAAGCTGGGTTCCGGGGCGGAGCATAGCGCTGGCCTGGCGCATGACGCGAAGGACGGCATCGTAAACCGCCCGCTGCCGATCCGTGAAGGAGCCGCTGACCGGAATGGTGCGCGTCATGTCGGCGTTGTAATTGGCGTACTCGGCGCCAAAGTCCATCAGCAAAAGGTCCCCGGCCTGGCAACTTTTGTTGTTGCTGTTATAATGGAGGATGTTGGAGTCGGCACCCGAGGCAATGATGGGACTGTAGGCGTGACCGGTGGCGCGGTTGATCAGGAATTCATGGATGATTTCGGCTTCGATGTCGTACTCCATCACCCCGGGGCGGACAAACTCCAGCACCCGCCTGAATGCCTTTTCGGTGATGGAACAGGCCTCGCGGATCAGCTCCACTTCATGCGCCGATTTGACCATGCGCAGATCGGTCAGCAGGGGAGCGGCGCGCCGGAATTCGTGCAGGGGAAAACGCTCCCTGAGCATCAGCGCAAAGCGATGGGCACCGTCGCCGACCGGATTGGCGGACCGATCATTCTCGTTGCTGCCCAGGTAAAGCCTTTCGGCCCGGTGTATGAGCATGTTGAGCAGAGCTTCAAACTCCGAATTCCATTTCACCTGCTCGATGCCGGAGATCTGCCGCCCTTCGTCCTGAGTGAATTTATGTCCCTCCCAGACCTTGATGTGCTCATTGGTCTGGCGCAAGAAGAGGATTTCGCGGTGCTTGGGGTCAGGGGCATCCGGATAGAGGATGAGCATGGTTTGCTCCTGATCGATGCCGCAGAGGTAGAACAGATCGGGGTTTTGGCGAAAGGGGAAATTGGCATCGCCGGAGCGCGGCATCTCGTCGTTGGACACGATGACGGCCAGGGAGCCGCGCGGGAGCTGCGCGCAGAAGCGCTCGCGGTTGCTGCGGAACAGTTCTGGCGAAATAGGGCGGTACTTCATGGCCCCAAAGCTACAAAACCGAAAGCCCTGCACATGGCGCTGCTTTTGTGCTTTTTTACCTTGTTGATAACACCAATTATCCACTCAAGTAACTTATCTTTGCCGTCCCAAACCGGAGGAATCCGTATTACGGTGCCTCATAAGGCGATTGCCCGGGCTGAAAACGGGGTCAAAAGACACTGATTGTCAGCATTTTCCGGGTTTTTGTTTGATGTTTTCCGCGTGAGGGGTATTGATGAGCTTGTTGCAGGCGGGGTCTCACTGTTGCAGAACAGTAAGCTATAAAGACGGGCCCAAAGTCGAGCCGGACAAGGAGTTGATCGCGAAAGCACATTTGCTTCCGGTAGCCCTTTGCCTTCTCCCTTTGTCTCCTTATCTTTGCCGTCCCAAAATTTGAGGTTGTATGCCTACCATCCAACAATTGGTCCGCAAGGGCCGGAATGTCATTCAAACTGCGAGTAAGTCGCGGGCCCTGGACAGTTGCCCCCAGAAAAGAGGGGTCTGTACGCGCGTTTACACCACCACGCCCAAGAAGCCGAATTCGGCTCTGCGCAAGGTGGCCAAGGTGCGTCTGACCAATTCCACAGAGGTGATCGCCTATATTCCGGGCGAAGGTCACAACCTGCAGGAGCACAGCATTGTGCTCATTCGGGGTGGAAGGGTGAAGGACCTTCCCGGTGTGCGTTACCACATTGTCCGCGGCGCGTTGGATACGGCCGGGGTTAACGATCGCAAAAAGAGCCGTTCCAAGTACGGCACCAAACGACCCAAGGCAGGTGCCGCCGCCGCTGCAGCCGCCAAAGGAGGAGGAAAGAAGAAATAATTAACGCTTAGGGGTCCTGAACAGCCCCGATTGAGCTAAGAACCGATGAGGAAGACTAAAGCCAAAAAGCGCCCACTGGCCCCGGATCCCCGCTATGGAGATCCCCAGGTTACCCAGTTCGTCAACAATTTGATGTACGCGGGTAAGAAGAGCACCAGCTTTTCCATCTTCTACGATGCGATGGATCGCATTGAAGAGGTGACCAAGGAAAATGGTCATGAGATCTGGAAGAGGGCATTGCAGAATGCCACGCCAAATGTGGAGGTGAAGAGCCGCCGCATCGGTGGAGCCACCTTTCAGATTCCGATTGAGATACGCCCGGAGCGCCGCACTTCGATGTCGATGAAATGGTTGATCAGTTTTGCCCGCAAGCGCTCTGGTCGTTCCATGGCCGAGAAACTCTCTTCGGAGTTGATCGCCGCATCAAAAGGAGAGGGCGCTACCATTAAAAGAAAGGAAGACACGCATAAGATGGCCGAATCGAACAAAGCGTTCAGCCACTTCCGCGTCTAATCAGACAGCCACAAGGCCATTCAACATGTCAATACGCGACCTCAATTTTACCAGGAACATCGGCATCGCCGCCCACATTGATGCGGGCAAGACGACGACGACCGAGCGCATCCTGTTTTACACCGGCATGACCCACAAGATTGGGGAAGTGCACGACGGTGCTGCCACCATGGACTGGATGGAGCAGGAGAAGGAGCGCGGTATCACCATTACATCGGCTGCTACCACCACCTTCTGGAGCTATCAGGACCAGCAATACAAAGTCAACATCATTGACACGCCCGGCCACGTGGACTTCACCGTTGAGGTAGAGCGCTCCCTGCGCGTACTGGACGGTGCCGTTTCGCTTTTCTGCGCCGTGGGTGGAGTTGAGCCCCAGTCCGAAACCGTCTGGCGCCAGGCCAACAAGTACGGTGTACCCCGCATTGGATTCGTCAACAAGATGGACCGCTCCGGTGCGGATTTCCTCGAGGTGGTTCGCCAGGTGCGCACCGTGCTCAAGGCCAATCCGGTTCCACTTCAACTGCCCATTGGTTCTGAAGAGACCTTCCGCGGGGTAGTTGATCTGATCGCCAACCGCGCTATTGTGTGGGACGACGAGACCCTTGGTGCCAAGTACAATGTCATTGACATTCCAGCTGATATGGCCGATCAGGTGATGGAGTACCGCGAGAAACTCGTGGAAGCCGTTGCTGAGTACGATGACAAATTGCTCGAGAAATTCTTCGAAGATCCCGATTCCATCACGGAAGACGAGATGATTGCAGCCATTCGCTCGGCGACGATTGATATGGCCATCATCCCGATGCTCTGCGGCTCTTCGTTCAAGAACAAAGGGGTGCAGATCCTGCTGGACTCTGTGGTTCGCTACCTGCCTTCCCCACTTGAGTTGCCCCCGATTGTGGGCATCAACCCCCGCACGGATCTGGAGGAGACCCGCAAGCCCGATGTCAAGGAGCCTTTCGCTGCCCTGGCGTTCAAGATCATGACCGATCCTTTCGTGGGTCGTCTGTGCTACTTCCGGGTGTATTCCGGCCGTCTGGATGCCGGTTCTTCTGTGCTCAATGTGCGCACCAACAAGAAGGAGCGCATTTCCCGTATTCTGCAGATGCACGCCAACAAGCAGAACCCCATGGAATTCATCGAAGCCGGTGATATCGGGGCTGGTGTTGGCTTCAAGGAGATTCGCACGGGCGATACCCTCTGCGACGAAAAGCACCCCATTGCTCTGGAGAGCATGACTTTCCCCGAGCCGGTGATCGGTGTGGCTGTTGAGCCCAAGACGCAGGCCGACGTTGATAAGCTGGGTATGGCTCTGGCCAAACTGGCCGAAGAGGATCCGACCTTCCGCGTCAACTTTGACGACGAAACCGGTCAGACCATTATCCGCGGTATGGGTGAGCTTCACCTCGAGATCATTCTCGACCGCCTCAAACGCGAGTTTAAGGTGGAGGCCAATCAGGGTCCGCCCCAGGTTGCCTTCAAAGAGGCCATCACGGCTACGGTCAAACACCGCGAGACCTACAAGAAGCAGACGGGTGGTCGCGGTAAGTTCGCCGACATTCAGTTTGAACTCAGCCCGGCCGACGAAGGTGTGGTGGGTCTGCAGTTTGTCAACGATATCTCCGGTGGTTCCATTCCCAAGGAATTCATTCCTTCGGTGGAAAAGGGCTTCAAGGCCGCCATGGTGACGGGTGTTCTGGCCGGTTATCCGGTGGACAGCCTCAAGGTGCGCCTGTTTGATGGTTCATTTCACGCGGTTGACTCCGATCAGCTCTCGTTTGAAGTGGCCGCCAAGATGGGCTATCGCGAAGCGGCCCGCAAGGCCAAGCCGATTCTGCTGGAGCCCATCATGAAGCTGGAAGTGGTTACCCCCGAAGAGCACACCGGCGATGTGATTGGCGACCTGAACCGCCGTCGCGGTATGATGGAAGGCATGGACATGAAAGGCGGCGCCCAGGTGATCAAAGCCAAGGTGCCACTGTCGGAGATGTTTGGCTACGTGACCCAATTGCGCACCATCACCTCCGGACGTGCAACCAGCATCATGGAATTCTCTCATTTCTCCGAGGCTCCTTCATCCGTTTCGGAGGAAGTAATTGCCAAGTCCAAAGGAAAAGTCAACGTTTAACCCGCTAGCGCAGCGTCATGAATCAAAAGATTCGAATCAAACTCAGGTCTTACGACCACAATCTGGTGGACAAGTCCAGCGAGAAAATCGTGAAGACTGTTCGCAATACAGGAGCCGTGGTTTCCGGTCCTATTCCTCTGCCCACGCAGAAGAAGATTTACACCGTGCTGCGTTCGCCTCACGTGAATAAAAAAGCCCGCGAGCAGTTTCAGCTCTTTACTTACAAGCGCCTCCTGGACATCTACAGCTCTACGAGCAAGACCGTGGATGCGCTGATGAAGTTGGAATTGCCCAGTGGTGTGGATGTTGAGATCAAAGTCTAGTCAGCGATGAAAGGCATAATTGGAAAAAAGGTCGGCATGACCAGCTACTTTGCCGAAGATGGCCGTCAGCACGTCTGTACGGTGGTCGAGGCGGGTCCCTGCGTGGTTGTGCAGAAAAAGGAGGAGTCCGGCGATGGCTACAATGCGCTGCAACTGGGCTTTGGAGACGCCAAGGACAAGCACACAACTAGTCCGATGGCTGGTCATTTTAAGAAGGCCGGTGTGAGCCCCAAGAAGAAGCTGGCGGAGTTTCGCGACTTTCCGGCTGACTTGCAGGTAGGCGATCTGGTGCAGGCTGACATCTTCGCCGCAGGTGAGGAGTTGGTGGTCACCGGAGTGTCCAAGGGCAAGGGCTTTCAGGGTGTTGTTCGCCGGCACGGCTTTAGCGGTGTTGGTATGCGCACCCACGGGCAGCACAACCGCGGTCGCGCTCCCGGATCGATCGGTGCTTCGTCCTTCCCTTCCAAGGTGTTTAAGGGCATGCGCATGGCCGGTCAGATGGGCAATGTGAGCATACAAACCAAGGGTCTGACCCTGCTTAAGGTCATGCCCGATCAGCACTTGTTGCTGATCAAGGGTTCTGTTCCCGGAGCCAAGGGATCTTACGTGATTATTGAAAGCAAGGCTGCCATTGCTGAGCCGGTGGTCGCTGAGGTGGCTGCTGAAGCAGGGGGCGCTGAAGAATAATTTCCTTTAAGGATGAAACTGAACATAAAGGATAATACGGGTAAGGAAACCGGCAAGTCGGTTGAACTGTCCAAGGAGGTATTCGGTGTCGAACCTTCGGATCACGCCATCTATCTGGATGTCAAGCAGCACCTGGCCAATGTTCGCCAGGGAACGCACAAGTCCAAGGAGCGCAATGAGCTCGCCGGTTCTACCCGCAAACTCAAGCGTCAGAAAGGTACGGGTGGCGCACGTGCAGGGGATATCAACAGCCCCCTGATGCGCGGTGGTGCCCGTGTTTTCGGTCCCCGCCCGAGAGATTACCACTTCAAGCTCAACCGCAAGGTCAAGCAACTGGCCCGGCGCTCTGCGCTGAGCTACAAGGCTTCTTCTTCCGCGATTGTTGTGCTGCAGGATTTTGAGATCGCACAGCCGCGGACCAAGGACATTGCCGCATTGCTCAAGAATTTGGGTCTTCAGGAGAACAAGACGCTCTTCATTCTCAACGATGCCAACCGCAACATCTTCCTCTCTGCCCGCAATCTGCAGGGCACTAAGGTCACTGCGGTCAATCGCCTGAATACCTATGACATCATGAACGCACAAACCCTTTTGCTTCTGGAGAGCTCGGTGGGTGCGCTTAACGAAAAACTTTCCTGACCGGAATTCTTCCAGCTAACTGAAAAGCATCATGGATATCCTGATCAAGCCCATCATCAGCGAAAAGATGACCGAGCAGGCCGACAAGCTCAACACCTACGGTTTTGTGGTGCACAAACGCGCCAACAAAATTCAGATCAAGGAGGCGATTGAGCGGATGTACGACGTGACGGTCAAGAGCGTCCGGACCATTCAACACGGGGGCAAGCACGGCTACCAGCGCACGCCATTTGGCATCAGCATTGGCACCAAGGGCGCCCGTAAGAAAGCTTATGTTACCCTGGTCAAGGGCGAGCAGATTGATTTTTACAGCAACATCTAATCAACACCCAGCAGCGACTACGCCATGGCACTGAAGAAATACAATCCGATTACTCCGGGCACGCGATTCCGCATAGGAAACGCCTACGCGGAGATCACAACGGATAAGCCGGAGAAGAGCCTCCTGGTGGACAGGAAGAACACCGGTGGACGCAATAGCCAGGGTCGTATGACCATGCGCTACCGCGGGGGCGGACACAAGCGCCGTTACCGCTTGATCGACTTCAAGCGTGAAAAGTACAGTATTGAAGCTACGGTCAAGACCATCGAGTACGATCCCAACCGCACGGCTTTCATCGCGCTGTTGAACTATGCCGATGGGGAGAAGCGCTACATCATTGCCCCACAGGGCATCGAAGTAGGTCACAAGCTTTTCTCCGGACCGGATGTTCCCCCGGAAGTGGGCAATGCTCTTCCCCTGGCCAAGATTCCCCTGGGTACCGTGATTCACGCTATTGAGATGCAGCCCGGTCGGGGTGCAGCGATTGCGAGAAGTGCAGGTTCCTGGTGCCAGTTGGTCGCCAAAGAGGGCAAGTACGCTACGGTTCGCCAGCCTTCCGGAGAGACCAGAATGATCCTGTTGACCTGTATGGCTACGGTTGGAACGGTTTCCAATTCAGACCACAACCTTCAGGCATTGGGAAAAGCCGGTCGCAAGCGCTGGTTGGGTCGCCGCCCGCGCACCCGCGGTGTTGCCATGAACCCGGTCGATCACCCGATGGGTGGTGGCGAGGGCAAGGCCTCCGGTGGTCAGCCCCGTTCGCGCAAAGGCCTGTATGCAAAAGGCAAGAAGACGCGCAGCCCCAAAAAGTCTTCGAACAAATTCATCATCAGCAAGCGGAAGAAGTAATCCAGCAGCATCATGGGAAGATCCGTAAAAAAAGGGCCCTACATCGCCTTCAAGTTGGGCCGGAAGGCAGAGAAAATGAACGAAAGCGGACGCAAGTCAGTTATCAAAACCTGGAGCCGCCGTTCGACTATTGTGCCGGAGTTCGTCAACCTGACTTTCGCTGTGCACAATGGGAAAACCTTCATTCCAGTTTTCGTCACGGAAAACATGGTGGGCCACAAGCTCGGGGAGTTTGCTCCTACCAGAAACTTCAGAGGCCATTCCGCCAAGAAGAAATAATCCCGCTTCAAATTACTACCGCTTACCCGATAGCATACTCCAATGGAATCTTCAGCAAGACTTCGCAATAACCCCAAAACGAACAACAACTCCGGTTCGTCGCGCAAGGCCCGCCTTGTCGCCGATCAGATCCGCGGTATGGATGTGGAGCAGGCTTTGGGCATTCTGAAGTTCAGCACCAAGGCTGTGTCAAAGCGCATGGAACAGACCCTGCTCTGCGCAGTCAACAACTGGAAGCAGGAACACAAGCTCGATCCGGGCAACGAGAACCTGTTTGTCAAGAGCATCAAGATTGATGCGGGAAAGACGATGAAGCGTTTCCAGGCTGCACCGCACGGTCGCGCTCACCGGATTCGCAAGAGAACACACCATATCTCATTGTCTGTTGGAACGCGCAGCGCAGAAGCCACTGCAAAGGCAGAGAGCGCGGTTGAAGAAAAATCTGAAGTGGTCAAAAAAACTCCTTCCAAACGAAAAAGCTCGGCTAAGGCCTGATCCGTTAAACCTGGACTGAATACAATGGGACAAAAAGCACATCCAATCGGCAATCGCCTGGGCATCATCCGGGGCTGGGATTCTAACTGGTTTGGCGGAGACAGCTTCCCCGAGAAGCTTGTTGAAGACGAGAAGATTCGCAGCTACCTGAACGTGCGCATCTCCAAAGGCGGCATCGCCAGAGTAGTGATTGAGCGCACGCTCAACCGGATCACCGTGACCATTCACACCTCCCGTCCCGGTATCATCATCGGCAAGGGTGGGGGCGAAGTAGATCGGATCAAGGAAGAACTGAAGAAAATTACCAGCAAGGACGTGCAGATCAACATCGTGGAGATCCGCCGCCCGGAACTGGATGCAGCCATTGTGGCCGAGACCATTGCCAAGCAGCTCGAAGCGCGGATCAACTTCCGCCGGGCGATCAAGATGGCCATTGCCTCGACCATGCGCATGGGTGCCGACGGAATCAAAGTACGGGTTTCAGGCCGTTTGAACGGAGCTGAAATGGCCCGCCGCGAAGAGTACAAGCAAGGCCGCGTGCCCTTGCACACCTTTCGCGCAGATATTGACTACGCCCTTCGCGAAGCCAATACCATCTACGGAAAGATCGGCGTGAAATGCTGGATCTGCAAAGGTGATGTGTTGGGCAAGAGGGATCTTTCACCGGGTGTTGCGGAGAAGCAGGATCCAAGAGCTCAGCAGCCACGTCGCCGCAGAGCTCCGGGTGAAGGTGGTGGTTCAGAAGGTGGTGGTCGCGATCGTTCAGCACCTGCCGGTGGTGGACGCAGACGCAGCAATGCCTGATGACACTCAACGGAGAAAGAAAGAGAGAGAAACGGATTGAACAACGAACAAGAGCAAACGAGCAATGCTTCAACCTAAAAGGACCAAATTCCGCAAGATGCAGAAAGGCAGAATGCGGGGTAATGCAGGTCGGGGAACAGAACTGGGCTTTGGGTCATTTGGCCTCAAGGCGCTGGAATCGGCGTGGATCACCAACCGTCAGATTGAATCCGCCCGTATTGCCGTGACTCGCTTCATGAAGCGCGAAGGCCAGGTCTGGATCAACATCTTCCCGGATAAGCCGGTAACCAAGAAGCCCGCCGAGGTTCGGATGGGTAAGGGCAAGGGTAACCCGGAGTACTGGGTGGCTGTTGTCAAAGCCGGACGCATCATGTTCGAAGCGGACGGAGTACCCCTGGCTACGGCCAAGGAAGCCATGAGGCTGGCTGCACAAAAATTGCCTATTGCCACCAAATTCATTGTTCGCCCGGATTACGCCGAGTAAGCCAACTGATTCGATATGTCCAAGACGCGCAAAGAGGATATCCTTCAAATGAGTGATGAGGATCTCCGCATGAAAATCAAAGATGACCGGGAGAACCTCCTGAAGATGCGTTTCAACCACGCGATCTCTCCGATGGACAATCCACTGGCCATCCGCAACCTGCGCAAGGAGATTGCCAGGTTAAACACCGAATTGAATGTCCGCACCAGGGCAGTATCTGAAACCGCTACCAAGTGATGAGCCAACCGGAAACTCCAACCAGAAAGCTGAGGAAAACCATCATCGGACAGGTATCCAGCAATAAGACCGACAAGACCATCACGGTAGTTGTTGAGCGGCGGATACAGCACCCGATCTATGGCAAATTCGTCAAGCGCACCAAGAAATACACCGCGCACGATGAGGCCAACTCCTGCAATGAGGGGGACCGCGTGCGCATCATGGAAACCCGTCCTTTAAGCAAAACCAAGCGCTGGCGTTTGGTGGACATTCTCGAACGCGCTAAATAAAGCATCATGATCCAGCAGGAAACACGTCTTAAAGTGGCTGACAACAGCGGAGCCCGCGAGGTGCTGTGCATCAAGGTGCTGGGCCATACCCGTCAGCGCTACGCCTCCGTCGGCGACAAAATTGTCGTGACCGTCAAGGATGCCATTCCCAATGGCAACGTCAAGAAGGGCACGGTTTCCAAGGCCGTTGTTGTGCGCGTAGCCAAGGAGGTTCGCCGCAAGGATGGTTCTTACATCCGCTTTGACGACAATGCCGCGGTATTGCTCAACGCAGCGGATGAGCCGAGAGGCACCCGCATTTTCGGTCCGGTTGCCCGCGAGCTGCGGGAGAAGGATTTCATGAAGATTGTATCCCTTGCACCGGAAGTGCTTTGATGGCCCTTCGAATTGATTTGAAGTGATGAAAGAGAAAGATCAGAATAAGAAACCCAAATACGCCATTCGCAAGAACGACATCGTTGTTGTGATTGCCGGTGAGGATAAAGGCAAAGAGGGCAAGGTCCTCGAAGTCATGGCCAATGGTCGGGTGTTGGTTGACGGGGTGAACATCGTGTCCAAAGCGACCCGCCCCAATGCCACCCATCCCAATGGCGGTATCATCCAAAAGGAAGCTCCGGTTTCCATGTCCAACGTGTTGCTCAAGGATCCCAAGACGGGCAAGCCTACGCGCGTTGGTCGCAAAGAAGTCAATGGTAAAATGGTGAGATTCGCCAAAAAATCAGGGGAGGTGATCCAGTAATGAGCTATCAGCCCAGATTAAAACAGAAGTACCAGGAGGAAGTGGTCCCCAAATTGCGGGAGCGTTTCGCGTACAAGTCAGTCATGCAGGTTCCCCGTCTGATGAAGATCAATCTCAATCAGGGTATGGGCGCTGCCACTCAGGACAAGAAACTGGTGGACGTGGCTGTTGAGGAGATGTCGCTGATCGCCGGTCAGCGCGCGGTTCCCTGCTATGCCAAGAAGTCGGTGTCCAACTTCAAGCTTCGCGAGGGCATGCCCATCGGAGCCAAGGTCACCCTTCGCGGCGATCGCATGTGGGAGTTCCTCGATCGCCTGATCACCGTTTCGCTGCCGCGCGTTCGCGACTTTCGCGGCCTGAACAACAAGAGCTTTGACGGCCGGGGAAATTACTCCATCGGTATCACAGAGCAGATCATCTTTCCGGAGATGGTCATTGACAAGATTGGTCGGATCAACGGTATGGACATCACGTTTGTGACTTCTGCCGACACCGACAACGAGGCATTTGAATTGCTTAAGGAACTGGGAATCCCCTTTAAGAAATAAGATATGGCAAAGGAATCCATGAAGGCACGTCAGCGCAAGCGCGAGAAGATGGTGGCCAAGTATGCAGAGAAGCGCAAGAAGCTCAAGGCCGAAGGTCGGCTCGACGAGTTGGATCAGTTACCGCTGAACAGTTCGCCGGTCAGATTGCGCAATCGCTGTCAACTCACCGGTCGTCCCCGCGGATACCTGCGCGATTTTGGCGTCTGCAGAAACCAGTTCCGCGACCTGGCGCTCAAAGGGCATATTCCCGGAATGAGAAAGGCCAGTTGGTAATTAAAAAAATGGCTTGTCCTTCAAACAGACAGGCAGACAAATAGAAAGACATGGCTGTCACTGACCCCATAGCTGATTACCTGACCCGGATCCGGAATGCCCAGATCGCCGGTCACCGCGTAGTGGATATTCCCGCTTCCAACACCAAGAAGCGTCTGACGGAGATCCTCTACGAGCAGGGCTACATCCTCAAGTACAAGTTTGAGGATCAGGATGGTCCTACGGGAACCATCAAGATCGCCCTGAAGTACGATCCGGTTTCCAAGGATCCGGTGATTCGCAAACTCGAGCGCGTGAGCCGGCCCGGTCTGCGTCGCTACCGGGGAGCTACAGAGCTTCCCAGAATCTTAAATGGCATGGGCGTCGCTATTGTTTCCACCTCAAAGGGAATCATGACCGACAAAGCAGCCCGCGAAAACAATGTCGGTGGTGAGGTGCTCTGTGTGGTCTATTGATCCCCGCACAAAGCCCCAGCCAATTACCAGCCAATAACTCATAGAGCAATGTCCCGAATAGGAAAAGCCCCCATTACCCTGCCCAAAGGCGTCACCATTACGGTGGAGCCCGGCAATGTGGTTAAGGTCAAAGGACCCAAGGGCGAAATGACCCAGGCCCTCGATCCAGACATCACCGTGACGATTGAAGACGGTGTGTTGACGGTCGTGCGCCCTACAGAGCAGAAGCGCCACAAGGCACTTCACGGTTTGTATCGCTCTCTTATCAGCAATATGGTCACCGGTGTTTCCGATGGTTTCAAGAAGGAATTGGAGCTGATTGGTGTGGGTTTCCGCGCTGCGGCCTCCGGTCAGGTTTTGGAATTGCAGGTTGGCTATTCCCACCCGGTATATCTGGCCCTGCCCAAAGAGATCAAACTGTCCTCGGAGACGGTGAAGGGTAAGAACCCGACCATTACCCTGGAGAGCAATGACAAGCAATTGCTCGGTCAAATGGCGGCCAAGATTCGTTCCATCCGCAAGCCGGAGCCCTACAAAGGCAAAGGCATCAAGTATGTCGATGAGGTTCTGCGACGCAAAGCAGGCAAGACAGCTTCATCCAAATAATTAACTGAACAGCTACAACGGTTCCTCCATGATAGCGAAAAAGCTGGCAAGAAGAAAGCGCATACGCTACAGTATCCGAAACAAGATTTCGGGTACCACTGCGCGTCCACGCGTTTCTGTATTCCGCAGCAACAAGGAAATTTATGTTCAACTGGTTGATGACCTGGCCGGTCATACCCTGGCTTCCGCTTCATCGCGCGATGCCGGTATTCAGGGCCAGGGAACCAAGGTTGAGCAGGCCCGCAAAGTCGGACTTCGTCTGGCTGAGCTGGCGAAAAGCAAAGGTGTTGAAGCCGTTGTCTTCGATCGCAGCGGGTATTTGTATCACGGCCGGGTGAAATCCCTGGCAGACGGCGCCCGCGAAGGAGGGCTTAAATTCTGAAGATCCCTATGTCAGGTAAAAACCTAAAAAGCGTGCGGGCCAGCGAGCTCGAACTGACCGAAAAGGTGGTGCAAATCAAGCGCGTCGCCAAGGTCACCAAAGGAGGCCGGACTTTTAGCTTCTCCGCCCTTGTGGTGGTGGGCGATGGGAACGGCATTGTCGGCCACGGACTCGGCAAGGCCCGCGAGGTGACTGAAGCCATCACCAAAGGCATTGAAGACGCCAAGAAGAATCTGGTTCAGGTGCCCATCTACAAAGGCACGGTGCCCCACGAGCAGTTTGGCAAGTTTCAGGCTGGAAAGGTGTTGATCAAACCGGCGTCCAGCGGTACGGGTGTGATTGCCGGTGGTGCCATGCGCGCTGTTCTGGAAAGTGCCGGAATCAAAGATGTGCTGGCCAAGTCACTGGGTTCTTCCAACCAGCACAACGTTATCAAAGCCACCATGGAGGCCCTTACCCAGATGAGGGATGCCAACACGGTTGCCCGCGATCGCAGCATCGGAATTCAAAAGGTATTTAACGGTTGATCGGAAATCCAACAGGACATGGCAAAAGTTAAAGTAACCCAGGTCAAGAGCGTAATCGACCGCCCCGAGCGCCAGAAGAGAACTATGCTGGCTTTGGGTTTGCGCAAAATGCATCAGTCGGTGGAGCACGAAGCTACCCCGCAGGTCCAAGGCATGATTGCCAAAGTCCTTCATTTGATTAAAGTCGAAGAGATCTGACCATGGAACTTCACAATTTAACACCGGCCGATGGCTCGGTTAAGGATCGCAAGCGCATCGCGCGTGGACAGGGCTCCGGCAAAGGCGGCACCTCCACGGTTGGTCACAAGGGCGCCAAGGCCCGCACAGGCTATTCCCGCAAGGTTGGCTTTGAGGGTGGTCAGATGCCGCTTCAGCGCAGGTTGCCCAAGCGCGGCTTCAAGAACCACAATCGCGTGGAGTACCGGGCGCTCAACCTGGATATGCTCAGCGCTATGGCCGAGCAGCACAACTGGGCGGCAGTAACCATTGATTTACTGGTCGAAGGGGGATACGCCCGCCGTTCAGACCGGGTAAAAATTCTAGGACGCGGAGAGCTCAAATCTAAACTCGACGTGCAGGCACATGCTTTCAGCGCAACGGCCAGCAAGGCCATTGAGAACGCCGGAGGAAGTGTCACCATCATCTAAGCCTCTATGAAAGGTTTCATCGATACGCTGCGCAACATCTGGAAGATCGAAGAACTGCGCAACAGAATTCTGTTCACGCTCGGTATGCTGCTGGTTTTCCGGCTGGGCTCATTCATTGTGTTGCCGGGCGTTGATGCAGAGATGTATCGCGCGGTCATCGGCTCCGGCAATAGTGGAGGTCTGGTTGGACTGATCAACCTCTTTTCCGGAGGTGGGTTCAACAACGCATCCATCTTTGCCCTCGGCATCATGCCCTACATTTCCGCGTCTATCGCCGTGCAGTTGCTGACCTTCGCCGTACCCTATTTCCAGAAACTTCAGAAAGAAGGGGAAAGCGGTCGCCGCCAGCTCAATCAAATCACCCGTTACCTGACCGTCATCGTGACGGCATTTCAGGCCTCCGGATACTACGTCTACCTCAAGTCCATGCAAAGTGGTGCAGGTGGAGCGGAGTTCATCATCGTCAATCCCACACTGTTCTGGGTTTCCACCGTCGTCGTATTGACTTCGGGTACCCTGTTCTGTATGTGGCTGGGCGAAAGGATCACGGATCGGGGCATTGGCAACGGTATCTCTTTGCTGATCATGATCGGTATTGTGGCCGGCCTTCCCGGTGGTCTTATCGCCGAGTTTGGCTTGCGCGAGCAGTCTGGTCAGATCATGTCCTTTGTGCTTGAACTGGTCTTTCTGGTGGTCATTGTCATGGCTTGTGTGGCTCTTGTTCAGGGCGTTCGCCGCATTCCGGTGCAGTACGCCAAGCAGATGCGGGGCAACCGCATGGTGGTCGGTCACAGGCAGTACATCCCCATCAAGGTGAATGCCGCAGGTGTTATGCCCATCATCTTCGCCCAGGCACTGATGTTCATTCCGGGCTTCTTCCAGCAATTGATGCCCGCCTCCAGCAGTGGTGTTCTGGCTCTGATGAACGATTACACCTCAGCTCCTTACAACATCATCTACTTTGTTCTGGTGGTGCTGTTCACTTACTTCTACACGGCCATCACGGTCAACCCGGTGCAGATTGCCGATGACCTGAAGCGCAACGGCGGTTTCATTCCCGGGGTCAAACCAGGGCGCAGAACGGCCGAGTTCATGGACAATATCCTTTCGAGGGTGACCCTGCCGGGCTCTATCTTCCTCGGTCTGATCGCCATCATGCCAGCATTTGCCGGCGCTTTTGGAGTCAGTCAGGCCTTTGCCCTGTTCTTTGGCGGTACCTCACTGCTGATTATGGTGGGTGTGGTCCTCGACACCCTGCAACAAATTGAAAGTCACCTGTTGATGCGTCATTATGACGGCCTGATGAAGTCGGGCAGGATTAAGGGTCGCGCCGGTGCAGGTGCTACGGTATAAAATGGTGTATTACAAGACCATAGAAGAGATTGAGTTGCTTCGCAAGAGCGCTTTGTTGGTGTCCCAAACACTGACCGAGGTCGCTGCTGCCATCAAGCCGGGCATCCCTTCGCGCAAGCTGGACGAGCTGGCCGAGAGCGTCATTCGGGATCACGGCGCAGAACCGGCCTTCAAAGGCTTCAAGGGCTTCCCCTGGACCTTGTGCATCTCGCGCAACGAAGAGGTGGTTCACGGTATGCCCTCCGATGAGGAAATCCTCCCGGGCGACGTGCTGTCCATTGATTGCGGCGTTGTTCTGAACGGGTTCTATGGCGATTCGGCCTATAGTTTTCTCGTCGGCGAGGGAACTCCCGAAGTACTGGAGCTGTTACGGGTAACTAAGGCTTCGCTCTACAAAGGCATTGAGCAGGCGGTGGCCGGCAACCGCGTTGGAGATATTGGCTATGCAATTCAGCAATACACCGAGCGCGAAAGGCCTTACGGCGTTGTTCGCGATCTGGTCGGTCACGGCATCGGCAGATCCCTGCACGAAGATCCCCAGGTTCCCAATTTTGGCAAAAGGGGAAAGGGCATCAAGCTTCAGGAAGGTCTTGCCCTGGCTATTGAGCCAATGATCACCCTGGGAACGCGCGAAGTGGTTCAGCTCAAAGACGGCTGGACCATTGTAACTGCCGACAAAAAAGTGGCTGCCCACTACGAGCACGACGTTGTCGTGGGCAAAGGCACAGCCGATATACTTTCATCGTTTGCTTCTATAGAAGCGGCCGAAAAGGACAACGCAGACTTGACAGAAATTGAAATAATGGAATTGGTGAATGGCTAAACAGGACCTGATAAAGCAAGACGGAACCATCTCTGAGGCCCTTTCCAATGCCATGTTCAGGGTAAAGCTGGAAAATGGACACGAGGTCATCGCGACCATCTCCGGCAAAATGAGAATGCATTACATTAAAATTCTTCCGGGAGACCGGGTTTCGGTAGAGATGAGCCCCTACGACCTTTCCAGGGGGCGAATCACCTACCGCTACAAAAAGTGACCGACCATGAAAGTCAGAGCATCAGTAAAGAAGCGGAGCGTAGACTGCATCATAGTCAAGCGCAAAGGCCGCATCTATATCATTAACAAAAAGAACCCGAAGTTCAAGCAGCGTCAGGGATAATGACCTGTTTGCTAAAACCATAAAGCGATGGCAAGGATTGCTGGCGTAGATTTGCCCCCTGTAAAGCGTGGCTGCATTAGCCTGACCTATATCTATGGGATCGGAAGAACCCGTGCCGTGGAGATCCTCGGCAAGGCCAACATCGACCCGGACAAGAAGGTCAAGGATTGGACGGATGAAGAGATCACCAGCCTCAGGCAGGTGATAGCGGATTACCGCCTCGAAGGTGCGCTCCGTTCCGAAGTTCAGATGAACATCAAACGTCTGATGGACATCGGCTGTTACCGCGGAATTCGACACCGCAAAGGGCTCCCGGTGCGGGGTCAGAAAACCCAAACCAACGCCAGAACCCGCAAGGGCAAGCGCAAAACCGTTGCCGGTAAGAAAAAGGCACCGAAATAATAAGTAGAAAAGCTGACCGATGTCAAAGACGAGAAAGACGAGTAAGAAACGCAATGTCAAGGTTGATGCTGAAGGGCATGTTCATATACAGGCCTCCTTCAACAACATCATCATTTCGTTCACCAATCTAACTGGACAAGTGATCAGTTGGGCATCGGCTGGCAAGGCCGGATTCCGCGGATCCAAGAAGAACACGCCCTATGCTGCCCAGGTGGCGGCTACGGACGCCACCCGCGTGGCTTACGACGCCGGAATGCGCCGGGCTGAAGTCTTCGTCAAAGGACCCGGCTCCGGGCGGGAATCGGCCATTCGAACCATCAACAACAGCGGCATTGAAGTGACTTTGATCCGGGATATCACACCGATGCCCCACAACGGTTGCCGTCCACCTAAAAAGCGCCGCGTTTAACACGGCGGGCAATCCGATTTTGACAAACGATAACCTGCGATAAGGCATGGCCAGATACAGAGGACCCAGAACTAAGAAATCCCGTTCATTCGGGGAACCGATCTTCGGATACGACAAGGCATTCGAGCGCCGCAAGACCCCTCCCGGTCAGCACGGAGCGTCAAAGCGCCGCAAGACCAAGTCCGAATACGCCCTTCAGCTCAAGGAAAAGCAGAAGGCCAAGTACACCTATGGTCTGCTGGAGCGGCAGTTTGCCAATCTCTTTGACAAGGCCAACCGCCGCCACGGAATTACCGGTGAGAACCTGCTCCAGATGCTCGAAGCGCGCCTGGACAACACGGTGTTCCGCCTGGGCATTGCCCCCACCCGCAGAGCCGCCCGCCAATTGGTTACCCACCGCCACATTGAGGTCAATGGGGTACTCACCAACATTCCCTCGGCTATCCTGCGCCCCGGCGATCACGTCAGTGTCAAGGAACGCTCCAAAGACATGGATGTGATCAGAGATTCGGTACGCGCATCCGGTCGCAAGTACAACTGGCTCGAATTCAACATGTCAGATCTTTCGGGTAAACTGGTTCAATACCCCTCGCGCGAAGACATTCCTGAAAACATCAATGAACAGCTCATCGTCGAACTTTACTCCAAGTAAAGCCTGATGATCAGGGCGAAGGGCTGCAGAGCTCCCCGCCCGGTTCGCAGCTCGTTCATTCACTCTCTATCCCGAACTTAAATACCAAAGCGTCCATGGGAATTCTTGCTTTTCAAAAGCCCGAGAAAATCGTTCTACAGAAGGCCACCGAGTTCGAAGGATTCTTCGAATTCAAGCCTCTCGAGCCCGGTTTTGGGGTCACGGTGGGTAATGCCCTTAGACGGGTTTTGCTCTCCTCCCTGGAGGGTTATGCGATCACCGCCATCAAGATCAATGGCGTGGATCACGAGTTTTCCACCATCAAAGGCGTGATGGAAGACGTGACCGAAATCATTCTCAACCTCAAGCAAGTTCGCCTCAAGCGCCAGATCGGTGGTGATGATTTCGGAACCGAGAAGATCTTCCTGTCCATCCAGGATCAGGAGAGCTTCAAGGCCGGCGAGATTGACCGCCACACCAACTCCTTCCGCGTGATGAACCCCGACCTGCTCATCTGCAGGATGGAGAAGAACCTCAAGCTGGAATTGGAGCTGAGCATTGGCAAGGGCAGAGGCTACGTTCCCGCCGAGGAAAACCGCCCCAGCGATGCGCCCATCGGCCTGATCCCTATGGATGCCATCTTCACGCCCATCAAGAACGTGAAGTATTCGGTCGAAAATACCCGCGTTGAGCAAAAGACCGACTTTGAGCGCCTGACTCTGGAGATCAAGACGGATGGAACCATCCATCCCGAAGAAGCCATCAAGGAAGCCGCAAAGATCCTGATTCAGCACCTGATGCTGATCACCGACGACAACATCACCTTCGATATGCTGGACAGTGGTTCCGGCGATATCGTTGACGAGCACGTGCTGCAAATGCGCAAAGTTCTCAAGACCTCTTTGGAGGATCTTGACCTGTCAGTGCGCGCTTACAACTGCCTGAAGGCCGCCAAGATCAACTCTCTTTCCGAATTGGTTCGCTACGACACCAATGAGCTGCTCAAGTTCCGCAACTTTGGAAAGAAGTCTCTGGTGGAGATTGAAAACATGATAATCGAAAAGGGCCTGAACTTTGGCATGGACCTTTCCAAATTCAAACTGGACGAAGACTGATTGAGCGATGAGACACGGAAATAAAGTCAATGCCCTGGGTCGAAAGTACGGACACCGCAAAGCGCTGTTGTCCAACCTCGCTGTGGCCCTGGTAACCCATAAGCGCATACGCACCACCGACGCTAAGGCTCGGGCCCTGCGCTCCTTTGTGGAGCCGATCATCAATCGGTCCAAAACCAATACGACGCACAGCCGGCGTATGGCTTTCCGCTACCTGCAAGACAAGACCGCGGTGACCGAGTTGTTTGACGACATCGCGCCCAAGGTTGCCGACCGCCCCGGCGGATATACCCGCATCCTCAAGATCGGAACCCGCGCGGGTGATGCCGCAGAGATGGTGTACATCGAACTGGTCGATTACAACGAAGGCATGCTCAAGGAGAAGGGCAAGAAAGTGCGCCGCAGCAGCCGCCGTTCCCGCAAGGGGTCGGGAAGCGCCGCTCCGGCATCCAAGCCCGCCGCCGAAGGCAAGACAAGCGCCAAATCCACTGCCGCTGATGCCAAAGCAGAAGCGAAGGCCGAAGCGAAGGCCGAAGCCAAAGCTGACGCCCAGGCCGCTAAAGCAGAAGCCAAGGCAGATGCTAAGGAGGCCAAGTCGGACAAGGCCTCAGACGCTGCCGCCACGGCAGATAATGCAGAGTAATACCGCTTTGCAAGGCCGGACTTGAACAGTCGGGCCTGTTGAGCAGAACACCTATTTGACGGCTTGGGGCTTATGCTCCAAGCCGTTACCTTTGCAGCGCCGTTGAGACCTGCCACAAAGGAAGTTGTGGCAAAGGCAGACATCCCCATGAAGTATTTTGAGAAGCTACCGGCAGTATTGCTTTTAGAGGATGGAACTACCTTCAATGGGCAATCTGCCGGGCGCATCGGCACCAGTTGGGGCGAAGTGTGTTTCAACACCGGCATGACCGGGTATCAGGAGGTCTTTACCGACCCCTCCTACTTTGGGCAGATTCTGGTGATGACCAATGTCCACATCGGCAATTACGGCACGCGAAACTCCGAAAACGAGTCATCCGGAGCCAGGATCAACGGACTGGTGGTTCGCAACTTTACCAATCTCTACTCCCGTCATCAGGCGGATCGCTCCTTGCAGGAATACCTCCTGGAGCAGAACATCATCGCTATCTCGGACATCGATACCCGGGCTCTGGTCAGGCATATTCGCAGCAAAGGCGCCATGAATGCCATCCTCTCCTCGGAGATCAGCGATCGCGATGAGTTGATGAAACGGCTCAAGGCGGTTCCCTCCATGAAGGGGCTTGAACTGGCCAGCCAGGTCAGCACCACGACACCTTATCCATTCGGCGATCCCCAGGCAGCTCTGAAGGTGGCTGTCTTGGATTTAGGCATTAAGCAAAGCATATTGAAATCCCTTGCCGAGCGCGGTGTCTTCCTGCGGGTTTTCCCCGCCAGGACACCCTTCAGCGAGATGCGCAAGTTCAATCCCGATGGTTATTTCATTTCGAATGGGCCGGGAGATCCCGCGGCCATGCCCTACGCCGTGAGTTGCACGCGCAGAATGCTGGAGGAGGGCAAGCCGCTTTTCGGCATATGTCTCGGTCACCAGATCCTGGCCCTTGCCAGCGATGTGCCCACGTACAAGATGCACCACGGCCACCGGGGAGCCAATCATCCGGTGCTCAATGTGCAAACCGGTTTGGGCGAAATCACTACCCAGAACCACGGTTTTGGCGTTGACCCCGAGGCCATTCGCCAGAACAACAATTTAGACATCACGCATGTCAATCTCAACGACGATACCATAGAGGGCATTCGTCTGAAAGATCGACCCGCATTTTCTGTACAATACCACCCCGAAGCATCACCGGGTCCCCACGACAGCCGCTACCTTTTTGATCAGTTCGTCGGTATGTTGCAACAGGGGGGCTCGACAAATTGATGCACAGCATACGGAACAAAAAAAACATATTGCCATGAGTAGCATAGCTGATATTCACGCCCGCCAGGTTCTCGACTCCCGGGGCAATCCAACAGTTGAAGTTGATGTGATTACCGAGGAAGGTTTTCTGGGCCGCGCCATCGTTCCCAGCGGAGCCTCAACCGGCAAGCACGAAGCCGTTGAACTAAGAGATGGTTTCGACAATCACTACCTCGGCAAGAGCGTAACAAAAGCTGTGGATAACGTTAACAATGTTATCTTCCCTGAACTCGAGGGCATGAGTGTGCTCGACCAGCGCGCGATTGATTTGCTGATGCTGGATCTGGACGGAACGGAGAACAAGAGCAAGCTGGGCGCCAATGCCATGCTGGCTGTTTCCCTGGCTGCTGCACGCGCCGGAGCAGAGGCGACCGGACAGCCTTTGTACCGCTACATCGGGGGAACCAATGCTTCGCTGTTGCCCACCCCGATGATGAACATCCTCAACGGCGGTTCGCACGCGGACAATCGCATTGACTTTCAGGAGTTCATGATTGTGCCCTCCGGTGGAGAGGATTTCTCAACAGCCCTTCGCATGGGTGTTGAAGTTTTTCACCATCTCAAAAAAGTGCTCAGTGCCAAGGGTTACGCCACCAATGTGGGCGATGAAGGCGGCTTCGCACCCGATATTCAGAGCAATGAGGAGGCCATCGAAGTGGTTTTGCAAGCCATCGAGCGCGCCGGATACCGCCCCGGAGAGGACATCTACATCGCCATCGATGCAGCCAGCTCCGAGTTCTACGATGCCAAGAGCAAGCTTTACACCATGAAGAAATCCTCTGGCAAGCAGCTCAGTTCCGAAGAGATGGCGGCTATGTGGGAAGATTGGGTCAACCGCTATCCTATCGTCTCCATTGAAGATGGAATGGACGAGGACGACTGGTCCGGTTGGAAAAAGCACACCGAGCTCCTGGGCAAGCGCATTCAATTGGTCGGCGATGATTTGTTTGTCACCAATGTCAAGCGACTGCAAAAGGGCATCGAGGAAGGCGTGGCCAACTCTGTACTGATCAAGGTCAATCAGATCGGCACGCTGACCGAAACCATCCAAACCGTAGAGCTCGGCCGCAGCAATGGCTACACCAATGTCATCAGCCACCGCTCCGGCGAAACTGAAGACACCACCATCGCCGACCTTGCCGTAGCCCTCAACACCGGCCAAATCAAGACCGGCTCCGCCTCCCGCAGCGACCGTATCGCCAAGTACAACCAACTGCTACGCATTGAGGAGGAGCTGGGCGAGGCCGCCCGTTTCGCCGGCCATGTCTTTTCCCGGAGCAAGTAGGTTCTGGTTCCGGTTCCGGGATCCGGCTCCTACGGTTTGATTCCGGCCCCGGCGCCAAGGCTCGGCCTCCGGCAGCTCGGCTCGGCCCCCGGCAGCTCGGCTCGGCCCCCGGCAGCTCGGC
>JBGSYF010000029.1:0-147348 GCA_041751015.1 Chitinophagales bacterium | reverse complement strand
GCCCGGTGTTGCCACCGCGAGCCCGTCGCCGCCGCGCGCCCAGCCTCCGCGAGCCCGCTGCCGCGCTCAAACCTCAAGTCGTCGATTTCTCCTTCGCCGCCTTGGCCCCTTCGGGATAGGCGATCCGGACGTGGTGTATGCTCAGGAGCAGCTTGCGGAACACCTTGCCGATTTGCGTGAGTTCGCGGAAGGTCAGGTCGCTCTGGGCCAACTGAGCATCTTCCACCTTAAAGTCGATGATGCGCTCTACCAGTTCGTCAATGTCCCGCACGGTGGGCTGTTGCAGCACCCGCGAGGCGGCCTCTATGCTGTCGGCCATCATGACCACGGCGGTTTCCTTGCTGAAAGGCAGAGGGCCGGGATAGCGAAAACGCGCGTCGCCCGCGCTGACCAGGGAGGGGTTCAGCTTGCTGTATCGGTTCCAGAAGAACTCCACTCGGGTGCTGCCGTGATGCGTGCGGATAAAGTCGATGACCGAGTCGGGCAGGCCCTTCTTTCGACCCATCTCCACCCCGTTTTGCACATGGCTGATGATCATGCGGGCGCTTTCTTCGGGCTGCAAACCGTCGTGGGGATTGTCTCCGCTCACCTGGTTTTCAATGAAGAAGACCGGGTTTTTGATCTTGCCGATGTCGTGGTAGAGCGCCCCGACACGGGTCAGCAGGGTATTGCCTCCGATTTGCGCCACGGCGGCTTCGGCCAGGTTGGCCACCTGTACGCTGTGCTGCATGGTGCCGGGGGCTTTGAGCGACAGTTCGCGCAGCAGAGGCTTGTTCAGGTCCGATAATTCGCGCAGGGTGATGTCGCTGACCATGCCAAAGAGCCGTTCAAAGACCAGCACCAGGGGATAGGCCATCAGGCAGAAAAAGACGTTCAGGGCCAGCCATCCGAAAGGCTCGGGATCCACAAAGACCAGACGGCCCTGTTGCACCAGGCTGATGGCCAGCCAGGAGACGATATAGGTCAGCAGCAAAAAGCCCATGGCCGTAAAGAACTGCGACCAGTAATGCGCCCGAAGATTGGAGAAGATCGCGGCCATGCCCGCTACCAGGTGCAGGAACATGAACTCCCCGCTGTTGTTGACCAGAAAGCTGGCCATCAGCAAGGTGATCAGGTGGCTGAACAGGGCCATTCCATTGCCAAAGAAGGCCCGGATGATGATGGGCAGAATGCAGTAAGGGACCAGAAAAAGCGTGGGGTATTGCTGGTGCTCGCTGAAGACCGTCAGCGCGATGAAGGCGGTCATGAGCAGAAGCAGGAAGAGCAGACTGCGCCAGTTGCGGATCACGTCGGCCTTGAAATTGAGCAGGAACAGGGCATAGAACAGCAGACTGATGGCCGCTATGCCAAAGTAGCCCAGCCAGAGCGCGAGCGGTTCGTGGTTGGGCGCATAGCGCTCAAACTCCAGTTGGTAAGATTGCAGGATTCTTGCGCCCTCTTCGCTCAGGGGCTCGCCGTGACCGACGATCTTTTCGTCCTTGCTCACCTTGCCCAGATAGGGCGAGAGCTTGTTGAGTTCGATCTGCAGGGCCAGGTCAGAGCTCTGTTCCTGGTAGAGTACATTGGGTTCGAAGCGGGGCTTGAGCAGGGCCAGGAGCCAGTCCCGGTCACTGCCCTGCAAGCGCGAAGAGATCAGGCCCGCCAGGCGAGCTTCAAGATCTTGGAGACTCAGGTATTCCTGTTTAAAGCGTTTGTTGGCGTGCTGCCCATCCAGTTCAAAGAGGGTTCTGGAAAAGCCCGCATAGGGGTTCAGGCTGTCGGGCGAAAGGATGCCCTGCTTGTACACGCTGTCGATGATGTCCAGGGCCGCGCTGAGAATGGCCAGGCTGTCAGCAGCGCTGGGAGCAGGGTTGCGCCGGGCCGCATAGAGCGCCCATCCCTGCCGGAAATCCGCGGCTACATTGCTCTTGACCAGGGTTGAGGTGCGTGTGGACCTCTCGTAAAAGGGGCTGAAATTGTCCTGAATGCGCTCCCGGTCCCGGGTCATCTCGGCTTCGCTTTTCAGGATGGGAAAGTCGTAGGGGGCAACCAGGGTCTCGTAGCGCCAGGTCCTTCCCGCTTCAAATTCGTAGGGAAAACGCAATTGCCGCGGCACAATGCTGGTGATCAGCAGGGCGGCGCCCAGTACCATCAGGTAGCGGCTCAGCAATCGGTAATGCTTGTTCCACAGCGATTTCATCGTTCTATGGCCGGGCTGACCGGCTGTGCGTAAAACTATGCCACCGAAGGGGAATTGTTCCTTTTTCGCCTATGAAGGAGGCTGTTGCACGTCGGTTGAGCGGCTCCGCTGTGCCCTTACCGCCTGCTCCCGGAGCATTGTATCTTTGCCCCGTCTTTGAAGGAGGCATCTATGCCGCCTCAATCTCCTGATCCTCTGAAAAATAATACGGTTATGCGTGAAGTAGTCATCGTTTCGCTCGCCCGCACCCCCATCGGCAGTTTTGGGGGTACCCTGAAGGCTTTTGCCGCCCACCAGCTCGGGGCACATGCCATTCGCAGCGCTATAGAACGTGCGGGCATTGCTCCCGGCGATGTGCAGGAAGTTTACATGGGCAATGTGCTGACGGCCGGACAGGGTCAGGCGCCGGCCAAACAGGCTTCGCTGGGTGCGGGAATTCCCGACACTGTTCCCTGTACCACCGTAAACAAAGTCTGCGCATCGGGCATGAAATCCATGATGCTGGCCGCTCAGTCCATCATGTTGGGCGAGAACGATATTGTGGTGGCCGGCGGCATGGAGAGCATGTCCAATGTGCCGTATTATCTGCCGAATGCCCGCTGGGGTCAGCGCCTCGGAGACGGCAAGATGATTGACGGTGTTGTCTTTGACGGTCTGTGGGATCCCTACAAGAATTGCCATATGGGCAATGCCGGTGAGCTTTGCGCCTCCACTTATGGTTTTACCCGCGAAGAGCAGGATGCCTATGCGATTCAGAGCTACAAGCGGGCTGCAGAGGCGCAAAAGCAGGGCTGGTTCAAAGACGAAATTGCCGCGCTGGAGATTCCGCAGCGGGGCAAGGATCCCATCTCCTTCGACCAGGACGAAGATGTGAGCAAGGTCAATTACGACAAGGTGGCTTCGCTCAAGCCGGTCTTCGACAAACAGGGTACCATCACGGCGGCCAATGCGTCTAACATCAACGATGGCGCCAGTGCGGTGGTGCTGATGGCCCGGGAGCGTGCGGAGGCTATGGGCATCAAGCCCCTTGCGCTGATTCGCTCTTTTGCCGATGCTTCCCAGGCTCCGGAATGGTTCACCACTACGCCGGCCAAGGCCATGCCCAAGGCTGTAGAGAAGGCCGGGCTGAGCATGGAGGAAGTGGAGTACTTTGAGATCAACGAGGCTTTTAGCGTGGTGGCGCTGGCCAATATTCGCGAGATGAAGCTGGATCCGGAGCGGGTCAATGTCTTCGGTGGCGCGGTGTCGATGGGCCATCCGATTGGGAACAGCGGTGCGCGCATTGTACTCACGCTGTTGTCAGTGCTCAAGCAGAAGGGAGCGCGCATTGGTTGTGCGGGTATCTGCAACGGCGGGGGTGGCGCTTCGGCTGTGGTCATTGAGCGGCTTTGACCGTTTTAGGGCGAAAGGCAACTCAGCTTCAGCCGGCTTCACGCTCTTCTTAAGCACAATAAATCCAGCTTATTTCGGTTGATGAACACGATGGGAAAGTTTTGGCTCATGCTGTTGCTGCTCTTGTCTTCCGCTCTGCTTCAGGCGGGCGGGGACTCGGCTAAGCTCAGTCCCGAACTGCGGGCTCTGATGATGCGCGAAGACAGCCTGATCACCCTGGGCGATTCCATCGTGCTGGGCAGCACTTATGAAGTGAGGGAGGCGGCTTGCGTTGCGTTTATCCCCACACTGGTGCGCGCTTTGCGCACTCCGGGTTCTTACACCTACCCCTTCAACCGGGTGCGTTCCCTTTCGGTGGTTCAGCCCGAAGACAAATCCTTCCGCGTTTTCACCTTCCAAATGATGCTCTGGGATTATACCTACCGCTATTTTGGGGCCATTCAGTACCAGGACAATCAACTCCGGCTCACTCCGCTGATTGATGCTTCGCTCTTCATGCCCGATTCGGTCCTGCGAACGGGGGTTTTGGGGCCGGATGAATGGTACGGGGCGCTCTACTACAACATCAGCACCAAGAAGCTCAAGGGAAAGACCTATTACTTCCTCTTTGGCATGGATGCCTGGGACATGTTCAGCACCCGCAAACTGGTGGATGTGCTGACTTTTGAGAAGGAACAGCCCCAGTTTGGCGCAGCGCTCTTCCCCGATTCAATGGATACTCCTACATATATGAATAGGTTTATTCTTGAGTACAAGAAAGATGCCTCAGCCAGCCTGAACTACGATCCTGAGCTGGATCAGATTGTCTTTGATTACCTGATTCCGGAGAATCCCCTGAGCAAAGGCATCAAGGCCACGTATATACCCGATGGCACTTATCAGGGTTTTAAATGGGAGAAGGACCGCTGGGTCTATGTCAAGAAGATGTTCGATCAGATGCAGGCTTACCCTCCGGATTATACACCGGCTTCCGATCCGGCCAAGGATCCGTTCAACTACGAACGGCGCATTCCCTCCAAGCCCTGACCGGCGGGCGGGCTGGCGGTGCTTGCACCGTTTTTAAACGCAATTGAGCAGCCGGGCCAGCAGTATTCCGGCGGCAACACTGGCATTCAGAGATTCTGCCCCGCCCCGGCCTACAATAGCCAACTTTGCGCTCAGCAACTCCTCCAGCTCCGGTGCCAGACCCTGCGATTCGCTGCCGATCAGCAGAATTCCGCTTTGGCCTGTGTTCAAGGTGGAGATGCGCTCCCCCTTAGCATCAGCGCCGTAGATGGGCCGTCCGTCTTTGCGCAGAACTTCTGGCCAATTCGCGGAGCAATAGGGCACCCGGAACACCGAGCCCATGGATGCCTGAACTACCTTGGGGTTGAAGCGGTCGGCGCAATCGGGTGAGGCGTAGATTCCGGCCAATCCAAACCAGTCAGCGATGCGCAAAAGGGTGCCGAGATTGCCGGGGTCGCGGATGCGGTCCAGGGCCAGGCACCAGCCTTCTGTGGGCAGCAGGTCCCGCTCCTCGCCCGGCCTGACCAGGGCCAGCACCGAATCGGGTTGATCCTGAAAGCTAAGGCGTTTTAACTCCGAAGGGCTGACTGGGGTGCAGAGTGCTTCTCGTCCGCGCAGCATTGTGTTGTTTTCCTGCAGCCATTCCCCCAGTGCATAGAGCTGATGAAGCTCAAAGCTGCTCTGGAGCAGCTCTCTGACCACCTTGTCCCCCCCAGCGCAGAACAAGCCGTACTTTTGACGGAACTTTTTCTGTTTTAGGCTTTGCACCAATTGAATCTGGCTTCTGGACAACATAGGCGTGAATATAGGTGGCCCCCGGGGCTGCGTCGCGGGCTATGGATTTGGGTTGCGCTGAGTCTGCCGCTGTTTTTTTCGCTGGGTTCCTGCAACACGACACGGCATTTGGCCGAGGGGGAAGTGCTGTACAAAGATAGCCGGGTCGTCTGGGAGAGTGAGCCGCCGCTCGCCGACAGCCTGGGGGCTTCCGTGCCCGCCCCATCGGGCATTACCTCCAGCCTGGAGAGTTTTGACAAGCAAAGCGCCAACAGCAAGATCCTGGGCTTGTTTCCGGTCAAGCTCTGGTTCTACCAGCGACTCAATGCCAATGAAGAGGGTTTCATCAAGGCCTGGGTCAACAACGGCCGGGGAATCACCTGGGCCAAGGATCAGATCCGTGACTTGCTCTATCCCGAAGGCGGGCAGGAGCTGCGGGACTGGTTCCTCGAAAATCTTGGAGAGGAACCCGTTTTGTACGACACTACGCTGGTTTATGCCGCGGCGGAGGTGATGAACAATTACCTCGGCAACAAGGGCTATTTCAACGCGGATATTGAGGTAGAGCATCAGTTCAAGAAGCAGAAGGGCACCGCTGTTTACACGATCTATCCCGGTCAGCGACTTGTCCTGCGCAACATTGAACACACCGTAAGCGATACGCTGATCGCCCGACTGATTAGTCAGCCGGTCAAGAACGCTCCGCTCAAACCGGGTGCGCCCTACCGTCTGGAAGACTTCAGAGCGGAGCGTCTCCGCATCCGCGATACCCTGCTCAACAATGGGTACTTTGCCTTTGACCGCAACTTTGTGGAGTTTGAACTCGATACCCTGATAGGGCGGGGGCAAACTGATGTGTATGTCCATATTCTGGAACCCTCAGAGGACAGTTTGCACCGGCGCTACAGAATTCGCAACGTTTACTGTTTCCCCGATTATGCTACGGGGGAAGGGAAGCAGAACGGGCTACTGGATACGATCAGAAGAAGGCGCATCTACATCATATCCCGAGGACCGCTCCGTTTCAAACCTTCCGCCCTGGTCAGTCCGATCTACATCAGACCGGGAACCTGGTACAACGCCGAACACCATACTCTCACGCTGCGAAAGTTCACTGAGCTGGGGGCCTTTAAGTTTGTCGCGATTCAATACCGTGACGCTCCGCCAGACTCTGCGGATGCCGATATTAACGTGTTGGATGCTTATATAAGACTTTTGCCAAGTCCCAGACAGCAGTGGTCGGTAGAGCTCAATGCCAACACCAACTTCAACTCTCTCATCGGTTCGGATCTTGATTTTTCGTATAGAAATCGAAATCTCTTTCGCAATGCGGATTTGTTTTCCCTCAACCTGAACACGGGTATTGAGACCCAGATCGGCCAGGGCGAGACCTTCATTCGCAACTTCGATTTCAGCGGAACCGCCAATCTGGATATTCCCAAGTTCATAGCGCCCTTCAGAATCAGGGGATCCCGCACCCTGAATCCGGTAACTTCCTATGCTGCCAGATATACCTATATTCAACGTATAGATTTTTACACTCTGCACTCTACCGCGGTGAATGTGGCCTATACCTGGAGGCGAAACATGGCCAATGCCCACCGTCTCAGCCCGGTGGACATCAATCTGGTGAGACCGACGGAGATCACCGAGCAGTTCAGAGCCATCCTGAACGAGAATCTCCTGCTGACCCAAAGTTTTCAACAGCAGATCATTCCCAGTGCGAGCTATACTTACCTGTACAACGATGTTTCTTTGAACGGCACGCGAAACGGTCTGTTTTTTCGGGGGAGCCTGGAGGCCTCAGGCAATCTGGCCACAGCCATTCTCGGTCTGGGCAGCAATTCCGACAGCGTAATCAACATCGCGGGCATTCCGCTGGCCCAATACAGTCGGGTGCAGACCGATTTTCGCTACTACTTCAATCGCACTAAAGAAGATTCCTGGGTCTTCCGCTTTGCTACCGGTGTGGGATTGCCCTATGGAAATTCCGCCACCCTTCCCTTTATCAAACAGTTTTCTTCCGGTGGGCCCAGCTCGGTCAGAGCCTGGAGAATTCGCCGCCTGGGACCGGGAAGCTTTGAGGCAGTTAATGCAGCAGAACAGAACGTATTCATTGATCAGACAGGTGATATTCAATTGGAGGCCAATGTCGAGTATCGCTTTCCCATCTATAAACTGGTCAAAGGGGCTTTCTTCATCGATGCGGGCAATATCTGGTTGTTGGAAGAGGACCCGACCCGACCCGGTGGTAAAATTGAAAGGGATTTTATGCGAGAAATTGCTATTGGAACAGGTGTAGGTCTCCGCCTTGACTTTAGTTTCTTTGTATTCCGAACGGACTTTGGATTCAGGATAAAAGACCCGGCCATAGAAGGCAGAGATTCCTGGTTGTTGTCCAGACCGCAGAACTACCTGGACAACTTTAGCCGCAACACCGAGTTCAACATCGCCATTGGCTATCCATTCTGAACATTTGTTCAGTCAACAGTTTCTCCCGGTTCGGCAAGGCGTGTTCCCGGTTCGGCAAGCTTTGTTCCTGCTTCGGGATCAGAACGGCTGATCTTCCCCGCGTAGCGGATGATCAGATAGAGCAAGACAATTCCTATCGGAAAGTTGATGTAGAAGGGTAGGCCCATAACAGCCAGGACTCCTCCGCAGAGTATGCTCACTGCCCCCACGCTCAGAGCATAGGGCAATTGCGTGCGGACATGGTCAACGTGATGGCAATTGGTGGCCAGCGAACTCAGGATGGTGGTATCCGAGATCGGCGAACAGTGATCGCCCAGCACCGCACCGGCCAGCACCATAGCGGTTACATTGTAAAACAGGGGCATGATCTGCTCCAGTTCCATGCCCTGAATCATTCCCATGTTGTAGGCCAGGGGCAGGACCAGGGGGTAGAGAATGGCCATAGTGCTCCAACTGCTTCCGGTGGAAAAGGCGATCAGGGCGGAGAGTACGAAAGTCAGGGTGGGCAACCACATGGGGTTTAGGCTCTCGTTGAGCGCAGCGGCCAGGAATCCGGCGGTGTGCAGTTGCTGGGTGATGGCCGCCAGCGACCAGGCCAGAATCAGAATGACGATAGCCGGCAGCATGGTCTTGAAGCCCGACTGGGCGGCTTCGACCACTTGCACCAGAGAAAGACTTCTAGTTCCCACGCTCAATACGCCAGCTACCAAAACGCCCGAAGCAGAGGCCCAGATCAGAGCCACGTAAGAATTGGCTCCGCCGACCACCTTGCTCAGCAGATCAGAGCTGAACAGCAATTGCATGCGTTTAGAAAATCCTTCGTTATGCCAGAACAGCGCATAGTCGTGTCCTTCTAAACTCAGGTTCATCAAACCGGTGGTCCAGAGCCCGTAGAGGGTGACCAGAATGACCGTAGCCACGGGCAGAAAAGCGTTGTACCAGCGCGCCCTGGTGCCGGGCTCCGGTTCCAGATCGGCATTGAGCTTGTGCTCCCGGCCCGAAACACTGGCCGAAAGAGCTCCGGTGCTGCTGGCCCGCCGCTCTGCCTTGAACATAGAACCAAAATCCCTTCGACTCATGATGAGCATGAACACGAATATCAAAGTCAGAATGGGGTAGAAGGCGTAGGCCAGCGATTGGAGGAAAACCCCGTAGGCGCTTTCGTTCAATCCGAGCTGGGAGATGGCCCCGTCAATGTAGTCCAGTTCGGCCCCGATCCATGTGGTGATGAAGGCGATGGCCGCCACCGGTGCGGCCGTGCTGTCCACGATGTAGGCGAGCTTTTCGCGGGAGATGCGGAAGCGGTCCGTGACGGGTCGCATGGTATTGCCCACCACCAGGGTATTGGCGTAGTCGTCAAAGAAGATGGCCAGGCCCAGGAACCAGGTGACCAGTTGGGCGCGGCGCGGAGTGCTGGCAAGGCCGCTGAGTTTGTTGACCACCCCGTACATGCCCCCGTTGCGGGAGATGATGGCGACCATGGCCCCGATGAGCATGGAGAACAGCACAATAGAGGCGTGATCGCTGTCGGCGATGGCCCCAAGGATGAAGAAATCAAAGCTGGCTCCGATGCCGGAGAGCCAGTGCTGGGGATGAAAGCCGCTGAGCAGAAAAGTGCCGAAGATGACCCCGCCCAGCAGAGCACCGATGACCTCCCGGAACAACAGTGCCAGAGCAATGGCGATCAGGGGCGGCAGAATAGAGGTCCAGGGTTGTACCTCGCGCATCCTTGTCTTTGAGCCCTGAGTGTGGAAACCGAATTGCAGAATCTGCGCCCCTTCCGGGTTGAGATAGTCTATGCGCATAGATTCTATGCTCGCGTTGCCGAGCGGGAAGCTGGCATAACCCTGACTGAAGTCGATCTCTGTTTTCTCTCCGTTGAGTCCAAGGGCATAGCTGCCGCTGCTCTCTCTGAGGACTTCTCCTTGCTCGTCATTCATGGTCAACAACAGACTCAGGGTACCCTTGATGTTGACGGGAGTGGCGCTCAGGGTGCCGGGTAAAACTTCGATCGCTGCATCGGAGTTGGCGGGTTGGGGCGGGCGGTCAGTCTCTGCCTCTTCCTCCTCCTGCAAGTATGCCGTGGGAAGAGCCATCAGGGGAGCGAAAAAATGACCCTCTCCAGACAGAAGCAGGAGCAGAAACAGCGTCAGCGCTTTATGCATGATTGGGGATTGCGGAGTAGTTTTAAGAGAAGTTCTATGTTCGCGCTGAATTCAAAGCCCTGCAATACTAAAAAACCTTTCCCATTTGGCTTTCACATCGACCTTTAAGGATGCCGACCTGTCGGTTGGCGCAGCTCTTTGCGCTTCGGCAGAGGGCTTTGTTGTGCCGCTCAATGCTCGCTCCAGCTCCGGAAAAAGTTTGCTGAGCGGCCTTTCGACACTGCTTCTGATCTTGCTGGTTCTGGCTCAGTCCGGCGCTCTTTCCGCCCAGTCCTATGTGCTCTACTCCGAAGTTCCCGTTCTGGGTTTGGGTGGAATGGCGCTGAAAAACCCCTGGGCGGGAGGCCTGAACAACCCGCAGTTCAGCCAGATCGACGCAGACGGGGATGGCCAACAAGACCTCTTTGTCTTTGACCGCCAGGGCAATGTGCCCATGATCTTTCTGGCCGATGGCAGCAGCGGGGCGGAGGGCTGGACCTATTCGCCCTATTGGTCCGGAAAATTCCCGCCCTTGTACGCCTGGGCCATCCTTCGCGATCTGAACTGCGACGGACTTCCCGAACTGATCAGTTCCCGCCTCAACGGCATCGCGGTCTATACCGCTTCCCGCAGTGGGGGCCTGAGTTTTGAGATTGACACCCAGCGACTTCGCTATGTGGAAAGTGGTTTTACCCGCTTTCTCGGGGTGCTGGATTTTGATGTGCCCGCCTTTGAAGATGTGGACGGAGACGGGGACCGCGACATCCTGACCTTCAATCTTGGCGGTGGTTATGTGGAATGGTACAAGAACCGCGCAGCCGAAAACGGTGACCCTTGCGGGCCTCTGGACTTCGAGCTGGTGGACAAATGCTGGGGCCGGTTTTACGAAAGCGGAATCAACAAGGCCGTTTCTCTGGACACCTGCAATTTCGGACGGCCGGCGCCGGATGATGGCGAGATGGCTGAACTCCGCAGCGGGGTTCACGCCGGTTCCACTTTAATGGCCTTTGATGAAGACGGAGATGGAGATCTTGAATTGGTGCTCGGCGATCTGAGTTTTGACAACCTCAACCGCCTTCACAACGGGGGCACACCGGAGAACGCCTTAATCACGGCTCAGGATACCGTTTACCCCGCCTACGATGTGCCCTATCTGGTGCATCAGTACCCGGCCGCTTTTTATGTGGATGCCGATCAGGACGGCCGTCCGGACATGCTGGTTTCGCCCAATTCTGTTGTCCTGGGACGGGACATCAACAATGTGGCTTTTTACAAAGATGTCGGAACGGGGGCAGAGGTAATCTTTGAGCGCCAGCGCGAAGACTTTCTGGTCGGCGGAATGATCGATGTGGGTCGGGGCGCCAACCCGGTTTTCTTTGACTACGACGGAGACGGTCTGCTCGATCTGGTCATCGGCAACAGTTCCTATACGCTCTCCGTCGGCAACAAGGTCAGTCAACTGGCGCTTTACCGCAACACCGGCACCGCCACTGCGCCCTCCTTCGAACTGATCAGCAATGACTTTGCGGGGCTGGGCTTCTACGGGTTTGAGAACATCCATCCCGCCTTTGGCGACGTGGACGGAGACGGAGATCTGGATCTGGTGATCGGAGAGGAGGAAGGCATGCTCCATTTGTTTGTCAACAATCCCGTGGGCGGTGTTGCGCAGTTCAGCCTGGCCGCACCCGGCTGGCAGGGCATAGATGTGGGCAAGACTTCCACGCCTTTCCTGGTGGACATAGACCGGGACGGAGATCTGGATTTGCTCATCGGGGAGCGCAACGGCAACCTGAATTACTACCGCAATGACGGGGATGCCAGCACGGCCGGTTTTACGCTGGTTTCGGAGTTGTTCGGGGGAATTGCGCTGCGAAGTGGCCCCACCAACATCGGGGAGATTCAACCCTGGGTCATCGAAGATCCGGAGAATGGAGAGTACCGACTCTACATCGGCGAGCGCACTGGCAGGGTCTGGCGCTACGACAATTGGGAGTCGGATTTAGGCGCGGACTTTCTCGTGACTGACTCGGTAGTGGGTGGAATTGATGTGGGGGATCGCAGCCGCGTAGCCCTGGCCGATCTGAACGGGGATGGCAACTTTGAAATGGTCATCGGAAATATGCGCGGGGGCTTGAATCTGTACAAGGAGGGAATTCCCGAGGGCATTTCGGTGGCGAACAAGCCCGCGGCTTTGAACACTTGGCCCAACCCCGCTTCGGGCAGGCTCTGGGTCAAGGATGAAACGGGCGTCGGGCAGGTGCTCGGCCTCAGCGATGCCCGTGGCCTGACTCGCATGCAAACGGCCTTTGTTGGCCCGGTACATGAGTTGGACATCAGCGCCATTCCACCGGGTTGGTATCAGGTCTGGTTGCAGTCTTCATCGGGTCGAAAGTCGGCATCGCTCCTGGTCATGCCGGCGGAATCAAGACCATGAGAAATCTTGTGCATAACATTTCAAATGGTATGTGGCGAAGGGGGGAGCCTTGGGCCAATCTTCGACCTGGCACCCCGTTAATTGTGACGGTTTTATTATTTTTATTTTCCACATCTTTTATCAGCGCCCAGTTTCGCCCCGCCATTGAAGTCATTGTGGTGGATGCGCTGAGCAGCCCGCCTAAGGAGCTGCGCAATGCCTGGGCCGGTGGACTCGTCCTTCCCCAGTTTTCGGCTTTTGATCTGAATCAGGACGGCTTTGAGGACCTGGTTGTGTTTGACAAGAGCGCCGGGGTCTTCCTCTGCTTTCTGCATGAGGGCCTGCCCGGTTCGACCCAATACACCTATGCCCCCAGGTATGAATCGGCTTTTCCGCAGCGCAGCGATTGGGCGCTCCTGCGGGACTACAACAATGATGGACTGCCGGATCTGTTCAGCTATACCAGTGCGGGCTTCGGGGTCTGGAAAGCCAGTTGGGACGCGGAAACCGAGATGCCGGTTTTTACCCTGATCAATGAGCAGGTTCGCTATCTGAACGGTGCTCTGCGCTCCCCCATTTTCACCAGCCGCGCTGATCTGCCGGCCTTTGCGGACATCAATGGTGATGGGGATATAGATGTGATCACCTTCGGCACTTTTGGCGGCTTTGTGCGCTATTTTGAGAATCTGTCGGTTGAGAATGGCTGGGATCCGGACAGCCTTTTATTCGACTTTGCCTCGCCCTGTTGGGGGGATTGGTTTGAGGGGCCGAACTGCAACGGGGGCGAGTTGAACATCAGTTGTTTCGGAGACGGGGACGGAGAGAGGACTGCTTTGCTGAGCCTGGAGCCCGGGCAGTACGCCGATGATCCTGCGGATTTTCAGGAGAGCTTGAGAGCTCACGCGGGCTCGGCCATCTCCGCGTTGGACAAGAATGGAGACGGGCTGATGGACATGCTGCTGGGAGATGCGGGTTGCTCAAATCTGGTGCTGGCCTACAACGGCGGGAGCATAGCCGATGCGCTGGTGGTGGAACAGGACACCTTTTTCCCCCGGGGGCAGGTTCCGGTGAATTTTCCGGCTTTTCTGGGTTCTTTTTTACTGGATGTTGATCAGGATGGAAAGGATGATCTGCTGATCGCGCCCAACGACATCACAGAGGGACGCAACGCCAGCAATGTCTGGTACTACCGCAATGAGTCGGCGGATTCTATTGCTCCGGTCTTTGTGCAGGAGGATTTTCTGGTGCAGAGCATGTTGGATGAGGGCGCCGAGTCTAAGGTGCACATCGCCGATCTGAATGGGGATGGCTTGCCCGATATTCTGATAGGCCGGCTTTATCTGCGCGACGACAACGGAGCCGAGCAGTATGGGCTGAGCTACTTGCGCAATACCGGAACCCCTGAACTGGCGGCCTTTGAGCGGGTCAGTACGGATTTTGGAGCTCTGTCCGCCCTGGGTCGAAGTGGTCTGGCGCCCGCAACGGCCGATCTGGACGGAGATGGCGATCTTGATCTGCTGGTCGGTGATTCAGGTGGAAATCTGCATTTTTATCGCAACATCGCCGCGCCGGGTGAAGAGGCGATCTTTGAACTGGCCGAGATGAATTTTCAGGGCATCAATCTGGGGGTTCAGGCCGTGCCTTACCTCTATGATGTTGACGGAGATGGAAGGATTGATCTGATTTTAGGCGAGCGCAACGGCAACCTGAATTATCTGCGCAATACCGGCACAACACTGGTCCCGATCTTTGCGCTGCAAAGTGAGTTCTGGGGCGAAGTGGACACGCGGAGACCGGGCCTGGGCATAGGCAGCAGTGCGCCCTTTCTGCATCAAGATGCCTCGGGCCAGACGGAGCTCTATGTGGGATCCCAGAGCGGTTACATCTACCGCTATTCTGGCATAGACGGCAATCTGGGGGGCGCGTTTACCCTGCTGGACTCTGCCTTTGGAGCTCTCATGCCGGGCTGGAAGTCTTCGGTTGCGCTGGCCGATTTCAACGGGGATACGCTGCCGGATCTGCTGCTGGGAAGTGCGAGGGGGGGGCTTCAACTCTGGACCCAGAAAGATGTTCCGCAGGTCTCCGGTTTGACGCAGTACAGCCCTTACACGAGGGAACTCCAGATCTGGCCTAACCCGGCCCGCGATCACCTGTTCATCAGCCGTTTTGACGCCTCTGGAAATGGGGCAGGGTCAATGAATCTGCAACAGCCCGTGCTATGGCGCCTCCACTCCGCAGCAGGTGGTATAGCTGCCAATGGGGAACTGGACTCCGCCTGGCCAGTTTCTAACGCTCAGCTAAAGTTGCCAACCTTGCCTCCCGGTCTTTATCTGCTGGAGTTGTTGCACGAACATCAGCGTTTCACAGCTAAGGTTTTTATAGCTCCCTTTTGATCTGCTTTTGGTCTGAGCAGGAGCAGGCCTTCTGCGTAGTCAATGAGTGCGGACTGCGCTTGTAACCAATCGCTGCCCAGCAAGCCGCAGGGTGCTTCATAACCGGCAGCGCGGTAGGCTTCTCTCACGGAATCCAGCGTACTGAGGGTCCATTCGATGCGAGCAACGGTGTAGAGTTGTTGATCCAGGCATTTGAAGCGCATCTGTTTCAAGCAGATTCGGTCGCCATGTGCGTCATGGTCTTCAGACTTAACTGATGAACCGAGGCCGATTAGGTGCAGGCCGTGTGGGGCTTCAACAGGCTCTGCAAGTGCGTTTAAGCGCTTCATTTTATAATTATACAAAAAATTGCTATCTAAAATGGAATGCGTGGCTCCGCTGTCCACAATAAGCAAACCCCGGATATGCTGCCAGAAAAACTGCACGAGGACATGCAGCCCTTCGACCCCGAAAGAACAGCGCAGCAGAGGAAGGGCCGCGGATGCACGCATGGAGTTTCTCATGCGGCTAAATAGACACTGCGCCGCCATTCCATCAACGGAAAAAAAAAGGCATCGTTGAAACGACGCCTTTTTCAGGTGGGTTATAGTTTGGAATCAGGCCTTGACGTTCATGCCGTCCAGCACGTTCATCACTTCCTTGACATGGCCGGCGGAGCTCTTGAGCAGTTCCATTTCATCGGCGTTGAGCTTCAGTTCGATGATCTGCTCAATGCCCTTCTTGCCGAGTTTAACCGGCACCCCCAGGTAAATGTCTTTCAGACCGTACTCGCCGTTCAACCAGGCGCAAACCGGGAAGATGCGCTGCTCGTCCTTGACGATGGCCTCTACCATCTGGGCGGCGGCGGCGCCGGGTGCATACCAGGCTGAAGTTCCCAGCAGGTTGACGATTTCGCCCCCTCCGGTCTTGGTGCGCTGAACGATCTTGTCCAACTCGGCCGAAGCGATCATCTCGGTGACCGGAATGCCGCTGACGGTGGTGTAGCGGGGCAGGGGTACCATGGTATCTCCGTGTCCGCCCATCAGAACAGCTTGAATATCCTTTGGCGAAACCTTGAGGGCCTCTGCCAGGAATGCGCGGTAGCGGGCGGTATCCAGAATTCCGGCCATGCCAAACACGCGACTGCTGTCCACACCGGCAGTCAGGTAGGCGCAATAAGTCATCACATCCAGGGGATTGGCAACGACGACAATGATGGCCTTGGGGCTGTGTTTGATCACGTTTTCGGTGACGCTTTTGACGATGCCCGCATTGGTTGAAATCAAGTCGTCGCGGCTCATGCCGGGCTTGCGGGGCACCCCAGAGGTGATGACCACCACTTCAGAGCCGGCCGTGGCGCTGTAGTCGTTGGTCACGCCGCGGGTCTTGCTGCTGTAGTAGTTGATGGGGGCCGTCTGCCAGATGTCCAGGGCCTTTCCCTCAGCGGTGCCTTCTTTGATGTCCAGCAGGACAATCTCCTTGATCAGATCCTGATGGGCCAAAACGTCTGCGCAGGTGGCGCCCACATTGCCTGCTCCGATTACCGATACTTTACTCATATGTTGGATGGATTGGAATTTGGCGGCAAAATTAGGGCATTGCCGGGGCTTTAACAGGTCTTATGTCGCCTTTGTAGGTCGAAAGGCCATTTTACTCAGCGCTGAACTTTGGCCGAGCTTCTGATGTTGTTCACATTGGTCATCTTTGTGTCATTCAGACATCTACTAAGCGTTAAAATGCTTAACTTTACCCCTTAAAGTGTAGGTTTTAATAGACAGTCACCCGCATTTTCTGCCCGAATGTCTGATTTTACGCATTTGAGTCTTTCGATGATCGCCATTTCCTGACTTACTCCTCCATTCCCGACATGAGCCCAAACACCTCGATCTACTTGTTGGTTTTGCTTAGTCTGGCGGCCACATTTAATGTGCGCGCCCAGATGCCGGACAATTACTGTGCGACCGATCAGCCCGAAGAAGCCCTGGCCTGGCTGAGAGCCTGGCAGGCTGATCCAGATGCCTTTCCAACACTGCGCCGCAGCGATGACCCCATTATGGTTCCCATCAAGGTCCATATTGTCGGAACGGATGATGGTGGGGGTTACTACCGACTGGATGTCCTGATGGGTGTTTTCTGCGAGCTCAATGAGCAGTTCGCTCCAACCGGATTCCATTTCTACATGGCCGGGGGAATCAACTACATCGACAACAGCTTGTACTATGCCCACGACTGGTTCCAGGGGTCCAATATGATGTACAACAACAACTTCCAGAATGTGGTCAATGTTTATTTCGTGAGCGATCCGTCTGGTGCCTGTGGTTACTACACCTGGGGACCTGATGCCGTTGCTATAGCTAAATCCTGCGGTGGTCTTGGCAATTCAACCGTAGCTCATGAACTGGGCCACTATTTCAGCCTGCCCCACACCTTCAGAGGTTGGGAAGGAAGTCCTCCTCCGATCGCTCAACGCGAATTGGTGGATCGTTCCAATTGCAACACGGCTGGTGATGGATTCTGTGGAACAGGTCCGGATTATGCCAACTACCGCTGGAATTGCCCGATCACCGGTCCTTTCACCGACCCGAATGGCGATGAGTTTGTTCCTGATGGCACCTTTTACATGTCTTATTCCAACGATGCCTGTACCAGCCGCTTCTCCGATGACCAACAGGCCGCTATGCAGGCCAATCTCGCCGGTCCCCGTGCCGATCTTTTGTCCAAGCCTGCCCCGCCTTTGCTGAATCACAGTATGGTGGAGGCGGTGGAGCCGGAGGATGGAGCAGTGAACACCACTTTCAACTATACCGTATTGAAGTGGACCAAGGATCCTACCGCGACTTCTTATCAGCTCTCGATTGGCTTGAATCCAACGATGTCGGCCATCTCTCAGGAAGTGATTCTGACCGACACCTTTTTCATTGCGCCGGAGCTGCCCAAGCTTCGCAAACATTACTGGAGGGTTAAGCCCATCAGCCCGGGCAATACCTGCACACCCTATTCGGTGACCCGCAGCTTTACGACTGGTGAAGTAGCCAGTGGTCTGTTCAGCTTTGATCAGGGAAGTGAAGGTTTGTTGACTTTCCCCAATCCCCTTCCACAGGGCATGCCTCTGACGGTTCAATTCTCCGCAGAACAGGATGGGGATATGCAGCTCAGTCTGATGGGCCTGGATGGACGTGTCCATCAATCGACTATTGTGCGCGCCTTCCCCGGCGAGAACAACATGCATTGGGCGATAAATGGAGTACCCGAAGGTCTTTACCTTTTGGAATTGAGCCCTGCGGGTTCTGCTTTGTTCAGCGCTTCGGCAGTGCGTCGAGTCAATAAGATTGCGATCGGTCGTTGATCAACTCCGCTTCAAGCTGTTCCTACATGCTGTATCAGGGTTATACCAATCTACTGAGGGCTACAGCCGCAAAGAGTCTGCTTTTTGTCGTGCTCTTCTCAACGTCACTGTTTGCCCAAACCGGTCAGGATGAGCTTCATGGAGAGTGCGGAACCGTCCTTATGGAGACTGATTTGGTCTGGCTGAGAGCCTTGCAACAACAACCTGGCTTTGCCGAACAGGCAGCTTTGGAGCGAAGCGGTGGACCTTATTACGTGCGGGTTAAGGCGCATCTGGTGGGCCGCGAAAACTACACGGCGTACTACAAAATCCAGTCCTTGCTCGAATCCTTCTGCCGCCTCAACCAGCAGTTTGAGGAGACGGGATTTTACTTCTTTCTGGATCTTCCGGTCAACAAGATTGAGGACGATCGCTGGTACGATCAAACCTTTTCAGATGGTTCCAGCATGATGATGTTCAACAATGTTCCAGGAGCTTTGAATGTCTATTATGTCGGAAGCATAAACAATGGCACTATAGCCGGCTATTACAGCCCTGGTGCGAATGGGGTCGCGATGGCCAACTCCGCTTCAGCACCCAATGGCAATACGCTGGCCCACGAGTTTGGTCATTTCTTTAGCCTGCCCCATACCTTTTATCGATGGGAGTGGGGGACTCCTTCACCTTCTCTTCAGGAGCGGGTTGATGGGAGCAACTGCCTTAGCGCGGGTGATGGGTTTTGCGATACCCCGCCGGATTACGCGGCTTATCGCTGGAACTGCCCGAGTGTGGGACCTTTCACCGATCCGGCAGGGGTGGAGTTTACGGTCACCGACAGTTTCTATATGTCCTACGCCGGCAATTCTTGTTTAGCGCGTTTCAGTGCTCAGCAACAGGCGGCTATGCGCGCCAATCTCAATGGCCCCCGCAGTTCACTCAAAGGAGACATCACCCCTTACTTTCCCGAGTCCTATGACTCTATTCGCCTTTTGCTGCCTCCCGATGGAGCAGAACTGGTGGCTCCTCGCGGACAGCGTTTCAGATGGTCAAAGGTGCCGGGTGCTGTTGGATATCATGTAGCTATTTCATATACTTCAATATTTACTGCAATAGCGGAGGAATACACCACTCTGGACACCAGCTTTAGCTCTTTGCGCCTGATACCCAACCGCCAGTTCTACTGGAAAGTCAAGCCACTCTTTGAAGGAAATCTCTGCGAGCCTTACTCCGCAGTTTCCCAGTTTAAGACCGGTGAGAGTGATAGCTCACCGATCAGCGGCCTGGGCGATCCGGTAGATGAATGGTCTTTTACGCTATATCCCAATCCGGTTTTAGCCGGTACAGACCTGAACCTGGATTTTCCGGCGGGTGCTCATGGTGATGTGAAATGGCAGTGGTTCAGCGCCGATGGCAAGCAGGATGCTGCCGGTCAACTCCATACCATAGGTTATTCTACCCGCATACCAGCTCCTGAACTTCCAGGCTTGTACATCCTTCAGGTCATGCCAGAACAGGCCGCACCAATTCAACGCCGGGTTGTTGTGGAGTAGCCCTCAGTTCCTACATAGCGTTCCTGCATAGCGCTCCACTCTCAAGTCAAAGAGATCTTGAGCAGACTCTTGCAGCCCTTTATGCGCATGAAGCGTGCATCGGCACTCAAGCCCAATACCCAAATGATATGTTGCCCACTCAGCAATACCAGTTGTCGGTCACGCAGGTGGGGGGCCAGCTTGACATCAGTTAGAAAGCGTTTAAGCTTGCGTTTCTTACCGGAGCTTTCCGGGTAGAAATAGTCACCGGCCTGCCAGGGTCGCAAGAGCAGTGGCCACTCCAAACTCTGCGCATTTAAAAGAACACCTTTATTTAAATTTATATTTTTTATATAAATTTTATCAATAATGTTAAATTCCAAACGCAGATCTTCAAGTTTTATGACCGAGGGCGCTTTTTCAATGAAAACAGGTAATTGATCAAGCTTGGAATCTTTGGCCGTATCATCCTTTGGGGCCCAGATCAGGCGCTTTCTATCGCGGTAGAGCATGCCCAGTGGACTTTGCCAATGCGCACCGGTTTGTGCGTTGATCTTCTGTACAATCTCATCGCACTGAGCGGCCGTAAAGCCCAGAGGTAAGAGCCATTCCCTCAGAAGGAGGGGAGCCGCTCCGCTGTTCAGCAAGCCTCTGATGGGAATGAAGCGCTGTTCATCTTGCGTTCTGAACAATTGACGGCGAAGTCTTTGCAATCCCTGTTCATAGATGGCTTCGGCCTGTCTGAGCTGTTCGGCAGAGCGAATGATGCCCTGAGCAGCGCCCTCTTTGATGTGCTCCGCCGCGGGAATGAGCTCATTGCGAACCCGGTTGCGCCGGTAATCTGCACTGGTGTTGCTGCGATCAAGACGCCAGGCTATGCCCTGGGCCTGCGCGTAGTCCATCAGTTCAGTCTTTCGGGCAAATAGCAGGGGTCTGATCAGCTTGTCTCTTGTTGCTTTGATGCCCCGCAAACCCCTGAATCCCGCGCCGTCCATCAGACGCATGAGCAGGGTTTCGGCAGCATCGTCGGCGTGGTGGGCCGTGGCAATGAAATGCGCTCCGCACTGGATGCGACACTCTTCGAGCCAGTCATAACGCATTTGCCGCGCCAACATCTGCAGAGAAGCGCCTTCGGGATTTGGGGCATTCTTCAGTTCCATCTCCACCCGGTAAAAGGCTGCGTTCCAGCGCAGGCTGCAGGCTTGCACCAGCGCTTCATCGTCCAGTGAATCCTGACCCCGCAAATGGTATTGAATATGCGCTATGTCGAAGGGCTGTCCGATGCTACAAAGCAGTTCACCGAGCACCACCGAATCCGGTCCTCCGCTGCAGGCCAGCAGTACTTTTCTTCCCGCAGCGATCTTGCACGTCTCGCGCAGGAACTGCTCAAAGCGGGCTTTTAAATCAACAGGAGAGGAGGGGGACACCCGGCAAATTTCGCTGCTATTGATGAACAATCCGGTATATGGCAATGGCAAGGAAGCCGCTCAGGCATGCTTCATCCAGTCTGGTATGGTAAAGCGCAGGTAAGCCGCTGACCTAGGTTTCATCCAGTCTGGTAAGGCAAAGTGCACATAAGCCATTAACCTATGCCTCATCCAGCTCTTCGCGCAGGGCGCGAATCTCCGCAGCAGTTTTGCTGTCCCTCTGTTGAAGGGCCAGTTCAAGACCCTTGTCCAGTATGCCCCGGGCTTCATCCGCCCTTCCCCCTTGAAGATAATAGCGCGCCAACGGGTAATAGGTGCCCAGATAGTCCGCATGCCGGCTGAGCATGTACTCAATGGCCTGTTCAGCCTCTTCAGGCCGTTCGAGACGCATGAGTTCAAGCATGCGGGCATAGTGCAAAAAGGGATCGTCTGGCCTTTGACGGATGAAGGCATCCAGTTGTCTGAGACGCTCCATTTGGGAATCGGGGGTCAGCTCTTTCATCGCCGGAATTGCTGTTTATCCGTATATTCGCCACGCGAAAATTCGCAAAGGGCTTTGCTTTGGTTTTCAGGCAATTGCCGCATTTTCAGAGCCTTTAACAAGCCTGTCGATCCCCGGAAAAGCAGCGGTCGGATCGAAGCCCAAAACCCATTCGAAATACTTGTTATGAATATCCTTGTTTGCATCAGTAAAGTTCCGGATACCACCAGCAAAATCAGCTTTACCGACAACAACACCAGGTTCAACGAAAGCGGTGTGCAGTTCATCATCAATCCCTATGATGAGTGGTATGCGCTCGTCAGAGCGGTGGAGATTCGCGAAGCCGGGGGCGGTGAAGTTACAGTGATCAATGTTGGCCGTCAGGACAATGAGCAGATCATCCGCAAAGCCCTGGCCATCGGTGCAGACAAAGCCATTCGCGTGGATGCCGATCCGGCAGATGCGATGTACGTGGCCCGTCAGATCGCCGAACAGGCCAAAGCTGGATCCTATGATATGATTTTGCTGGGCAAGGAGACGATTGAATACAACGGTTCGGTTCTCGGCGGAATGCTGGCCGAATTGCTGGATCTGCCCTATATCAGCCTGGCTTCTGATTTGCAGGTGGAAGGGCAGAGTGCCACACTCACCCGCGATATTGAGGGCGGCAAGGAAGTGCTCAAGCTCAACATGCCTTTTGTGGCCAGTGCTCAGAAGGGAATGGCCGAAGCGCGCATTCCCAATATGCGGGGCATCATGATGAGCAAAAGCAAGCCCCTGACCGTGGTTCCCGCGGCGGAAGTCGCCGCACCCACCCGTGTGCTCCACTATGAACTTCCCCCTGAAAAAGGGCAGGTCAAGCTGGTCAGCCCGGACAACATGGAGGAGTTGGTGCGCCTTCTGCACGAAGAGGCCAAGGCCATCTGAATTCTTTCCATTTCTCTGATCCCCTTAAATTTTTGCAATGTCTGTTCTGGTTTACGCCGAATTCATTGATGGAAAACCCAAGAAGAGCACCCTGGAGGTGGTCTATTACGCCGCGCAACTGGCGGCACAGTTGCAGACCAAGGCTGTAGCACTGACGATTGGTCCTGCTGAGCAGGCCGATCTGGAGGCTTTGGGTCAGTATGGTGTGGAGAAAGTGCTGCATGCCGATGAAGCCCGTCTGTCGCAATTTCAGTCCAGGGCTTTTTCCCGGCTGATTGCCGCCGCCGCTTCGGAAAATTCGGCTCAGGTGGTGGTGCTATCCCACAGTGCCAATGGCAAAGCGCTGGCTGGCCGCATCGCGGTGAGACTCGAAGCGGGTCTGGTGCCGGGCGTGACGGCCCTTCCAGATACCTCCAACGGTTTTAGCGTGCGCAAGCCCGTTTTCTCGGGAAAGGCCTATGCCCATGTTGCGGTGGAGTCAGAGATTAAGGTGCTGTCGGTCAATCCCAACAGCCTCAAGCCGCAGAGCGCTGCGGGCTCTGCAACGGTGGAGAAGTTTAGCGGCAGCTTGCAGGACAGCGATTTTGATGCCGAGTTGAGCAGCCGGGACATGGTGTCCACAGGTGCCGTACCGCTTCCCGAAGCCGAATTGGTGGTCTCCGCCGGCCGGGGCATGAAGGGGCCGGAGAACTGGGGTATGATTGAGGACCTGGCCGATTCCCTGGGTGCCACAACTGCGTGCAGCCGACCGGTGGCCGATACGGGATGGCGCCCTCACCACGAGCATGTCGGGCAGACGGGTGTGGCCATTAAACCGAATTTGTATATTGCAGTAGGCATTTCCGGTGCGATTCAGCACCTGGCCGGTGTGAATCAGAGTAAAACCATCGTGGTGATCAATAAAGATGCAGAAGCGCCCTTCTTTAAGGCGGCGGATTACGGTGTGGTCGGAGATGCTTTTGAAGTGGTGCCCAAATTGACCGAAGCTATTCGCCGCTTCAAGAATTCGTAAGCCTTAGCCCAGGGGAATGCAGAAAATCAAAATGGAGATTGTTGCCTTGTCGCACAGCGTCTCCCAATCACAGTCCTACGCAGTGGTGCTTGGCGAGCTCGCCGGCAGACCTCGCAGGAAATTGCCCATCGTTATCGGGGCCTCAGAAGCACAAGCCATCGCTGTGGCTATTGAGAAGATCACGCCCACCAGGCCGCTTACCCACGATTTGGTTCGCAACATCTTTGATATGATCAGCCTGGAGTTGCGCGAAGTGGTGATCGACAATCTGCAGGACGGGATTTTCTACTCCAAGCTCGTCTGCGTCAGCGCGGGTCGGGAGATTGAGATTGATTCCCGCACCTCGGATGCCCTGGCCCTCGCTGTGCGTTTCAATTGTCCCATTTATACCTACGATTTCATTCTGGAGCAGGCGGCTATCATCCTGGAAGACGATGATTCTTCGAGCGCTCAGGAGAGCTCTGAGGCCCTGAGCCCCAAGGTGGAAGGCCGTTCGGAACGCAGCTCTTCTGCTCCCTTATCCGAATTTTCCCTGCAGGAACTCAACGACAAGCTCAAGGAATTGCTGGAAAAGGAAGACTACGAGCGCGCCATAAGGATCCGCGACGAGCTGGATAAGCGCAAGCGGGAAAATTCCTGATATTAGCGGCACGCTAATGGACTATTTCAGACCTCTGCTCGGCCTTGCAACATTCATTGCCCTGGCCTGGGTTTTCTCGCGCAATCGCCAGGCCATCAACTGGAGACTGGTCATCAGTGGCATTCTGTTCCAGGTGGTCATTGCGGTTTTGGTGCTTCGGGTGGATGGGGTCAAAGACGTCTTTGAGGCCGTTGCCGATGGCTTCACGATGCTGCTGAGCTACTCCGACAAGGGTGCGGAATTTGTGCTGGGTCAATGGCCTGGCGATGTCTGGGTAGGCAGCGGTATGGATCCCGACGGGCAGATGAGCTTTTCCCGCATCGGGTTCATCTTCGCGTTCAAAGTACTGCCGACTATACTCTTCTTTTCCGCCTTTTCAGCGGCCTTGTACTACTTGGGCCTGCTGCAATTGGTGGTGCAAGCCTTTGCCTGGCTCATGAGCCGGACCATGCAGCTTTCTGGAGCGGAGAGTCTTGCGGCAGCGGCCAATGTCTTCATCGGACAGACCGAGGCTCCTTTGGTGGTCAAGCCCTACCTGGAGAAAATGTCGGTTTCTGAGATCATGTGCCTGATGACCGGGGGTATGGCCACAATTGCGGGTGGTGTTTTCGGGGCTTATGTGGCCATACTCGGAGGTGACGATCCGGTAGAAAGAGCCCGCTTTGCCACCCATCTCCTGTCCGCATCGATCATGTCCGCTCCGGCGGCTATTGTGGCGGCCAAGTTGTTGGTTCCCGAGGAGCCCGGCAGTAAGCCCAACCGGTCGTTGAGCATCCCCAAAGAGAAGATGGGGGCTAATCTGCTTGAGGCTATCTCCGTTGGAACCCGCGACGGTCTTAGACTGGCGGTGAATGTGGGGGCAATGCTGCTGACCTTTACCGCATTTATGTACCTGATCAACGGGCTCCTGCTCTGGATCGGAGATTGGTCGGGTTTGAATGAGGGCATTTCCCGCTCCGGGCAGTACTCAGGGCTCACTCTCCAGTATTTGTTGGGAATGATGTTCTCGCCTGTGGCCTGGCTGCTGGGAGCGCATCCTGCCGACCTGAGACTGGTCGGACAGGTTTTGGGTGAAAAGACCATACTCAATGAGTTCTTTGCCTACGCTACCCTCGGCGATCTGAAAGCCAGCGGGGCCCTGAGCAGCGATCGCTCTGTGGTGATTGCCACCTATGCGTTGTGCGGATTTGCCAATTTCGCCTCCATCGGTATTCAGATTGGAGGTATATCAGCCCTGGCTCCGGGGCAACAGGGCACCCTGGCCCGATTGGGCTTACTCTCTCTTTTTGGAGGTACCCTGGCCTGCCTGATGACCGCAGCTATTGCGGCCTTGCTGATCGGTTCGTGATCAATTTTTCACACTTTATTATTAAGCGTGTCGGGATATGGATTTTTCGATACTAACACACTGAACCTTTGGCATAATTATTGGTTTAACCTGTTGAAAGTCAAAGAAATATCGAGAATAGTGATTGTATAATGAAAGATTCAGTCGTAATTTGTGTAAGCAAAATTGTTACGGGTCTGACAATCAACATGCAACAAGGGAGGTCATTGTTACGTAAAAACTTGCACGAGAAGTGCACAAACTCTCATTTATGTTGCGACCTATCATTCTGGCTACGTATGTGTGGCTAAGCAGTTTTATTCCATGCAATGCTCAATTACAAATCCCCTTTGGAAACTTTGAAATCTGGGAGGGTTCGGATACCCTGTACGAAAATCCGTTGAAATGGTCCTCGCTCAACGAGATCCATCATCTTTTAGGCTACACGAATTTCACCATTACCCGGGTAGAGAGCAATCTCGAAGGTTTGTTTGCCATGCAGGCACAAACCCAGAAATTCTGCAATGAAGACTCGAACATCTGTTTTTTAGTGCCGGGCATGGCCGTTTTAGGCGATTTGTATGTCAATCCTTTTGATCTATCTGTGGTCACTCCCGGTCTCGCATTTTCGGAGCGTCCGGAAAGCCTGCTGACCTACTACAAATACTTTCCGGTATTGGAGGACACCTTCCGCATCGTTGTTGAATTGTCCAGAAGCTTGCCTGAAGGCGGTAAGCAGATTGTGGCTCTTGGCGATTATCAAAGCGCAGATCTCACACCAAATTTTGCGCCCTTGCGCATTGAATTGAACTACTTCGTCAATGACAATCCAGACAGAATACGAATTGCCATCTACTCCGGCGTGCGTAACGAATCATATTTTGGTTCATACGAAAATGGAAGCCGATTGGTTCTTGATGACATGACCTTCAGCAGTCTGGCACCCACCAGCATCAATAGCAGCCCTTCCATCAACGCATCGCTCGTTATGTTTCCGGTACCCGTGACGGACGAGCTCCGAGTGGAATTAAGTGGTGTACCTATGGGTGCTTACCGCCTTGGACTTTACAGCGCGACGGGCCAGATGCTCCGAAATCAGGAACTGTATTCCACGGGACATGGCGAAATCAGCTCGACGGCCGTATCCTTCAGCGATCTTTCCGCAGGCTCTTATCTGATCCGAGTGACGGACGAGCGCGGTCAGGAGATCGGATCCCGCAGAATTCCGCTGATACGCTAAGCAGACTAATACTCCTGAGTAAATTCACTCAAAGAAAAGGGCCGCCTCCTTCGAGACGGCCCTTTTTTTATTCAGATAAACTGTGCCTGAAAAGACACGGGATTACTTGCCATCCACTTCCTCAAACTCCACATCGGTCACGTCTTCAGCGGCCTCCGGTTGAGCACCGGTTCCTCCGGAGCTTGAGCCGGTAGCGCCTGCTGAACCTGCGGATGCAGCTCCATTGCTTTCCTGACCAGCTTTGTACATGTCTTCACTCGCGGCAGCCCAGGCATCGTTCAGTGCTTTCATACTCTGATCAATCTGAGCCAGATCTTGTGCCTTGTGCGCGCTGCGAAGGCCCTCCATGGCGCTTTCAATCGCGCCTTTCTTGGCATCCGGAATCTTGTCTCCGTACTCCTTGAGTTGCTTCTCTGTTTGGAAGATCAGCGTATCGGCCTGATTGAGCTTGTCAATCTTCATGCTGGCTTCTTTGTCAGCCGCTTCATTGGCCTTGGCCTCTTCGCGCATGCGCCGAACTTCTTCCTCACTCAGACCGGTGGAAGCTTCAATGCGGATGCTCTGTTCCTTACCGGTGCCCTTATCTTTTGCACTCACGTGCAGCAATCCGTTGGCATCGATGTCGAAGATCACTTCGATCTGGGGGACTCCCCTAGGGGCCGGTGGAATGCCGTCCAGGTGGAAGCGACCGATGGAGCGGTTGTCTGCTGCCATAGGCCTTTCGCCCTGAAGCACATTGATCTCTACAGAGGGCTGATTGTCGGCAGCCGTGGAGAACACCTCAGATTTCTTGGTGGGAATGGTGGTGTTGGACTCAATCAAGCGGGTGAAACGACCCCCCAGGGTCTCTATGCCCAGCGAAAGCGGGGTGACGTCCAGCAGCAACACATCCTTGACATCACCGGAGAGCACACCGCCCTGAATGGCGGCACCTATAGCCACCACCTCATCCGGATTGACACCCTTGGAGGGTTTCTTGCCGAAGAATTGCTCTACGCGCTCCTGAATTCTGGGAATGCGGGTTGAACCGCCCACCAGAATGACTTCATCGATATCGCTCTTGCTGTATCCGGCATCGCGCAGCGCGAGTTCACAAGGCTTGATGCTGCGCTCGATCAACTCCGTGGAGAGTTGCTCAAAGCGAGCCCGGTTCAATTTCTTGACCAGGTGCTTGGGCACTCCGTCAACTGCGGTGATGTAAGGCAGGTTGATCTCGGTCTCCGTGCTGGAGGACAGTTCAATCTTGGCTTTTTCAGAGGCCTCTTTGAGGCGTTGTAGCGCCATTGGATCCTTGCGAAGGTCAATGTTCTCTTCGCTCTTGAACTCGTCGGCCAGCCAGTTGATGATCACGTGGTCAAAGTCATCGCCACCCAAATGGGTATCTCCATTAGTGGACTTGACCTCAAACACCCCATCGCCGAGCTCCAGGATGGAGATATCAAAGGTTCCACCACCGAGATCGTAAACCGCCACCTTCATGTCGCGGTTGCGCTTGTCCAGGCCATAGGCCAGGGCAGCGGCAGTGGGTTCATTGATGATGCGGCGCACCTTGAGGCCGGCAATCTCTCCGGCTTCCTTGGTGGCCTGACGCTGAGAGTCGTTGAAGTATGCGGGAACCGTGATCACGGCTTCGGTAACTCCATGGCCCAGGTAATCCTCGGCAACTTTCTTGAGTTTCTGCAGCACCATGGCCGAGATCTCCTGTGGGGTATATTGGCGATCTCCGATCTGAACGCGGGCGGTATCGTTGTCTCCCCGAACCACCTGGTAACTGATCATGTTCAGTTCCTTCTGGGTTTCGGAGTGGCGATTACCCATGAAGCGTTTGATGGAGGAAATAGTACGCGTGGGGTTGGTGATGGCCTGGCGCTTGGCAGGGTCGCCAATCTTGCGCTCACCGTTGTCCATAAAGCCGACAACGGACGGTGTTGTCCTGCGACCTTCTTCGTTGGGAATGACCACGGGTTCAGAACCCTCCATAACTGCTACACAGGAGTTCGTTGTACCCAGGTCAATGCCGATTATCTTGCTCATATCTACTGGTTCTTAAATTTTTGGGTTGACTATTCTAAGCACCACAATCAGCGTGCCATCCAAGTTCAAAGCGTCAAAAGCGGCACAGAGGGAGCTTTATCGGTTCGAATGGGGGCCCGAAGGCTGACAAAGGGGCGTTTTTCACGCCAAAACGTCATTATGGCAGCGACACGGTAATCTTTCACCATGAAATCAAAAAATAAGCGCAGGATGGTGAAAAAAAGAAGGTCTGCCGAGGGGATACTCAGGGGCAGAATGGATATAAGGGCGAGTCTCCGCTCGCGGCGAAATTCAAACCTCCGGTCAGGGAGCCGCAGGCGATGCTGTCCAGAGTTTGATTGTTCAACTTGTACTTGGGAGTCGCTTTGCGATGCCGACTGGCCAAAAGCCCAAGCCCCCCTTCGACATTGGTGTAATTGGCCGTGATCTGATCAACTGTGATACCGAGTTGAGCGCTGTTAAATAAAATGAAACTATATAATTCTTCATCTCCTGCGTAGAAGAGAAAATCCACAGAATCAATAAAGCGTACAATGCCACTTGCCGGCTGAACAGACTGGCGCAGGAAGCTGTAAAAGCCACTGCGGGAAACATCAAAATCAATGGCCTGGGAAGAGTTGGGATTGTTGACTACCTCCTGATTGAAAACGGTCCATTCCAGAACCGTGTCCTTGAGAACCATGTTGATGTCACTGGACAGCGTTTCACGCATATAGAAGCGCATGTGCATCTGGTACACCTTGGCTCCCGGCGAGTTCTCCCAGCGGACCTGATAATCGGCCAGGCCTGCAAAGCTCAATGAACTGGTGAGTGTGGGATTTGGCGTGGGTCTTACAATGTCGAAGTCCTCAAGCACATCGGTTTCTGCAGCCACAAAGATGCCATTGACATTGTCTTCACCCACGACTTTGTAGCTGAGATCCGGATTGAGTTGCCCTATGTATCGATACAACAGATTGGGCACCTGGGCAAAGATCCCGCTTTCTTTGGGCAGGCCAAGAGTGTCTCCATTCACCAGAGTCATGGGATAGGCAGTGACATAGATGCCATTGTTGAATTCCTCTATCCTCACTTGCATGCTGGCGGAGTAATAGATCTCCTCGGGATCCAGTGCTGTGAGCAGAGCACTTTCGCCTTCGCGCAAAAAAGTGCGGTTGAGGCGCACGTAATGGGTGTCTTCCGCGATGTCCAACAAGCCGAACATCAGAGGAGTTTCGACAAACGGTGCGTTGAGATCCAATTCGGTTGAACAACCGGAATGGCCCAGGATCAGGCACAGCGCAACTATGAGTAAAAAGGACAGGCGGCAATTCATGCGGGGCGAAAATAGCGCTTTTTATACCCACAACGGTGGGCAGAACCCGGGTGTTCCGCGTCAGATTCCGGTCAACTTTTTAAGTCGAAAGACCATTCGACCCGAAAGATGATGCTGCGAGTAGGCTGTTGACTCAGGGGCAAGTCGGGGAGCCGGGCAGGGAATCCGGCCGGCTAAAGCCCAATGGCCGGGTAAAACGACCACAGGCCAGGGAGTCAAGAGTTTCGGCGGTCAACAGGATGTCGGCCGAGCGGCTGACACCTCGGCTCGAAAAAACCCCCAGACCGCCGCTCAGGTTGCTGTAAATGCCTGTGGCAAACAGGGCGCTTATGCCCAGATTGCTCAAGTTGTTGAGGTAGAGCAGGTAAACTTCCTCGCCATAGGCTGTCAGCACCAGATTGAGTTGAACAAAGCGCCGGCTTTGGGGCGGGGCGGGCGTCAGGGCACTGCGAAGTCCGGTGTAGAAGACTTCATAGCGAACCTGGCTTCTCATCAATTCAAATCCTCCGTCGTCCAGACGAATGCGGTTGTTGAACAGGGGAATGCGCGCGCTTCTCTGATGCCAAAGACCGGCGATTTCCTCCTGATATTGAACCTCATAGAAAGCGTCATAGAGATAACTTCTGCTGGCGCTCAGCCAGTCTATGGTATAGCGTCCGGTATCGGAAAGATTGAAGGGAACAGCGGGGTCAATAGGAAAGTACAACGGGAAAGGGCCAACCAGCCCTGTTTCTGCCAGGTGAAGGCTGTCTTCGATCAGGTTTTCGATATGGAGTTGGTAGCGCGCGTTCAGACGCAGGGTATCTTTGAAGCGGTAGAGAATGTTGGGGCTGGAGGCGAAAAGCCCTTCCTCCTTGATCAGTTCTATGCTGTCACCATCCACTCTTTCGGCCTCCCAATAGCGACCGGGTTCTTCGTTCAACCATTCCTGAACGCCCACCCTGATTTCATGGGACTGGTAGTCGCTGATGCCGGGAGTAGCAGCAGCAATCAGGGCATTTTCATCAGCGGGTATGAAGCTGCGCTGAACGCGAATGTAGTGAATGCTGTCTGTGGCATTGAGCAAACACCAGACCACAGGCCTGTCCTCTGCCGAACCGTAGAGATCCAACTCATTGTTGCAGGACAACAGAATCAAGCCCGCCAAAAACATGAACAGGCCACGCATGGGGTAAATATCCGCAAGAACGGCAGGATAGACCGGCCTCTGCCGACCTCTGAATGGATTATTCGGCTAAAACAAGTTCCTCCCGTGTAGGTTTTCCGAACACTACAGCCGGGTAGTTGAGGACCTCATAGTTGTCCTCTCCCTCGGTGATGCGGAGGAATTGATTGCGCGGCAGGCCCTCAAAACGCTGGGTGATGCCTGTTGCGGGCCAGTAAATTTCCGCCAGTACAATTGAGTCAGCCTTACCCAGACCGATGTTCTGGCGCAGTGTACTGCCGCCAAAACTGGGACCTGCTGTAAGATGGCGATGGATCTCCCGTCTGCTTCCGTCTTCCTGCTTCAGTACAAGTTTGATGCGGCTTCCGATAGCGCTTCGGTTACTGCTCTTGCCCTGAAGGCTCAGGGTGATCCAATGGTTTCCAAAGCCCGGGTTTTCAAACAGCGCGTTTTGGAAGAAGTCGCTTTCAACCGCTCCACCCATGTTGGCGTAAACATCCTGATCCCCATCGTTGTCCAAATCGGCAAAGACTATGGCATGACCTTTTTGCAGGTGTCCGAAACCCACATCCATGGTCACATCGCTAAAGGAGTTTCCTCCGCGATTGAGGAACATGCGATTGGGAAAAAGAGCGGTCAGATCCGGGTTGCCCACGCCGACAAAGAAGTCGAGCCAACCGTCGCCATTCAGGTCGCCGTAATTGCTGCCCATGGCCATGATCATCGTGTTCAAGCCCAGCTCCTCGGTTGCATCGGTGAAACTGCCGTCCCCGTTGTTGCGATAGATCTTAGAGGTCTCAAAATTCAAACTGCCGTCGATCATCTCAGCGGCTACCGCCTGGTTCATTTCGGGTTTGTTCGAAAAAGACAAGACGCAAAGGTCAAGATGGCCGTCATTGTTGTAGTCAAACCACCAGGTTGGAAAGCTGTCAAAGGGCTTCTTCACGCCGGTTTCTGCGGTAACATCCTCAAAGCTAATGGGACCGGACTTTTGAGTGGTATTCTTTAGCAGGATATTGTCGCCGTTATAGACGCTCACGTAGATGTCGGGAAATCCATCGTTGTTGTAGTCGCCAGCGGTGACCCCTTTGATGTAGCCTTTCAGAGCAACTCCCGCTTCTTTGGCCACGTTGCTGAAGGTGCCATCGCCGTTGTTGCGATAGAGTTCACAGGGATTGTTCTTGGTGAACTTGGAGGATTCATTGCCGATGAATACGTCTAGCCAGCCGTCGTTGTCAAAATCGGCCCACGCGGCTGTCTGTGTGGGGTAGAAGCTGAGCAGTCCGGCCTCTTTGGTCACATCGGTAAAGGTGCCATCGCCGTTGTTTCGCAACAAGGAGTTGGGAACGTGACCAAAGCGATTCCACCAACCCCCTCTCAAAATAAATATATCAATATGCCCATCATTGTTGTAGTCGCAATGGGTGGTGTTCAGGCCACCGGGCAAGCCCTTTAGGCCGGCTTTCTCGGTGACCTCGGTATATCCTCCCGCGCCGTCTGCGAAAAACAATTGTGCTTGTTCCGTCAAGCCAAAACCGGAGATGAACAAATCCAGATAACCATCGCCATTGAAGTCATCCACATTGGCCGACCCGGATGTGCTGAAACTCTCCACATCCAATTCAGCGGCAATGTTTTTGAAGCGCGGCAATTCGTGGCTGTGACCCAGATACTTGGTATTGATAAGCCACTTTGAGGGAACCCCTTCGGGATATTCGCCCAAAGTTATATATGATAAATTCAACATATATTGAGCCAGAGCATTGTCCGGATAACTCTCCATGATGCGGGTGTAAACCCTGATGGCATTTCGAGAACCGTCCTGCTCGCGGTGAATGGCATTCTCCGTGAAAGGCAATATGCAGGATTCGGCGTTGTGATTGTTCAGGCAGTTTTGCAGTTCAGCCAAACGAAACCAGGAAATGCCGAGTTGCTCCAGCAGCCTGAGGCATTGTTTGCCGTCGTAATCGTTCTCATCCATCAGGGCAACAGCCGCTTCTGCAATGGAAATGGCATCTTCAACCTGCCCGGCATTCAGCGCCTGCTCTGCCCGGCGGTATTCCCAAGCAAGGCGTTTATCTAAATCTGAAGGAGGATCTTGCTGATTGAGGTGCTCGAGCTGCGCGGTGTTTGCGTAATAGTTTCTATGATCTTGAAATTCGCGTCTCTTGATGTCCAATAAGGCAAGCATGCCCTCTTTGTTGCTCAATCCCTCAGGATAGTCGTATATGACAAATTGTTCAACATGAAATTTGCTTTTGTAGATTTTGAAGCCCACGAAAGCCAGAATAGCAAACACAACCAGGAAGGCAGGTAGTAGTAAACGACGCATGATTTGGGAAGGTGATGAGGTAGAGTAGAAACCTCGTCAAAATTAAGTCATTTTAAATCCTTTGCGCCCTTTCAAAGACCCCCTTAAATGGTGATTTTAGTCAGCCTTACCCTGCGCGTGTGATGCAAGGTGGCTACTGCCCGGCCACATTCCAATCCGGAGATTTATCTACTTTTGATCGCTTTACGTACCCACTTGTGGAGGACCTGAAGGTCCCGGAACAGGTTAATCTATTCTGCATGTCAACCGCTAAACGGCAGGACTACAAGCGCATCACGACCCATGTTCTTCAGGAGATGAAGGACAACGGGGAGAAGATATCCATGCTGACGGCCTATGATTTTTCCATGGCCCGCATCTTGGACGAGGCGGGAATAGACATCCTGTTGGTCGGAGATTCGGCCTCCAATGTGATGGCCGGACACGAAACCACCCTGCCCATCACTCTGGAGGAGATGATTTATCACGCTTCCTCCGTGGTCAGGGCTATTCAGCGCACCCTGGTTGTGGTGGATCTGCCTTTTGGCACTTATCAGAGCAATCCCATGAAGGCGCTGGAATCTTCCATTCGCATCATGAAAGAGGCGGGGGCTCATGCGGTGAAGCTCGAAGGGGGGCGCGAAGTGGCCAAGGCCATCAACAAGATACTGGAGGCGGGAATTCCCGTCATGGGCCACCTGGGTCTGACCCCGCAAAGCATCTATAAGTTTGGCACCTATACGGTCAGGGCCAGAGAGGAAGAAGAGGCTACCCGTCTGATGGAAGACGCTCTTTTGCTCGAAAAATTGGGATGTTTTGCTCTGGTGTTGGAAAAGATACCAGCGGGTCTCGGAGGCGAAGTGGCCAGAGCGCTTCGCATTCCCGTAATCGGCATAGGCGCAGGTGCTCAGGTGGATGGTCAGGTGCTGGTGGTGCACGATATGCTGGGTTTGAACAAGGATTTTTCACCGCGTTTTTTGCGCCGTTACCTCAACTTGTTTGAAGCGATAAAAGGTGCGGTGGATCACTATATCACTGATGTAAAATCGGGGGATTTTCCGTCGGATCAAGAGCAATACTGATAACCGACTGAACAGTCGTTCATTGACTGGAAGCCTTTCCGCCGATAAACTCTCAGACACAACATGAAGAACATTACGGTTATTGGAGCTGGCACCATGGGCAATGGCATTGCCCATGTCTTTGCCATGAGTGGATTCAAGGTGGTTTTGGTGGACGTGGACAGCAGGGCGCTGGAGCGCGCTCTGCAAACCATAACGCGCAATCTCGATCGCATGCTGAGCAAGGAAAAGATCAGCATGGAACAAAAAGATCAGACGCTGTCCAACCTGAGCACTGCTACATCACTCGGCGATGCTGTGGCCAAAGCAGATTTGGTAGTTGAGGCTGCAACGGAGAGAGTTGAGCTTAAACTGGACATCTTTCGGCAAATTGACAAAGCCTCTCCGAGTCAAGCCATTCTGGCCACTAATACCTCCAGCATCAGCATCACTCAGATTGCCGCGGTGACCTCCCGTCCGGAGAAGGTTATTGGTATGCACTTTATGAATCCGGTTCCGGTGATGAAACTGGTGGAAGTGATTCGCGGCTACGCCACATCGGATGAGGTTACCCGACAGGTTATGGAACTCTCGCAGCAACTCGGCAAGGTGCCCGTTGAAGTCAATGACTACCCCGGCTTTGTAGCCAATCGCATCCTGATGCCGATGATCAACGAAGCCATCATTAGTCTGCATGAAGGAGTTGCCGGTGTTGCCGAGATCGACACGGTCATGAAGCTGGGTATGGCCCATCCAATGGGTCCTCTGCAACTGGCAGATTTCATCGGTTTGGACGTTTGTTTATCGATTCTGCGGGTTTTGCACAGCGGCTTTGGACAGGCCAAATACGCGCCTTGCCCCCTGTTGGTCAACATGGTAATGGCGGGAAAACTGGGAGTTAAGTCTTCTGAGGGCTTTTACGACTACAGCCCTGGTGCCGAATCTGGAGCGTTGGCTTTTCAATTTAAGCGTTGATAGTCAATATATTATACATTTGATTAATTGTTTATTCAGAGTCTTTTGACTCGTTCTGCTAGCGTGTTGTTAAGGGCGGCATTTTTGACTTATCCCGTGACAATTGGCTTGAATGCGTTACTTATCTTTGGTTCGTTGTCCTTTGCTAAAATTTTTTACACTTTTCAAAGGAAGCTCCACCAAGACCTCAACTATGAAACACCTTTTTACGATTTGTCTGTCTTTGTGCATAGCGCTCACCGGACTCAACGCTCAGATCATTCTGGCGGAGAACTTCGACATCGATCTCGGCCCCTTTACGGAGAGTGGGGGTGGAGGACTAGGCTGGTTTTCCGGTGTTGATGTTGATTTTTTTGGAGGCTTAAGCAGCATTGACGGAACCAATATGGCCTTCGTAGATGACGATGCCAATGGTGATTTAAGTCCCGCTTTCACCTCATTTCTCACCAGTCCTGTTATTGACCTGACGATTTATGACGGAGTGAGGCTGGAATTCGACTACAATTTTCTCTCCTTTTGCGGGACGGAATACTTTGCCGTCGAAGCTTTTGACGGTTCAACCTGGCAGCAGGTGTTTTTGGTAGACGAGGATGATTGCGGATTCTGGGGTTGCGACTTTGTTACCGGTGCCTATCCGCATGCCAATATTGACCTGAGCCCTTACATCAATTCAGCCTTTCAGTTTCGTTTCATCTACGACGATGGTGCTGGTTGCTGGGGTTATTGGATTGCCGTGGACAACGTGGTCCTTTATCAACCACCGCCCAACGATGTTGGGGTTACCGAGATACTGGCCCCCCAAACCGGTTGCAGCCTGACTTCTGCGGAGACCATCAGCGTATCGGTCAGCAATCTGGGCACCGATGACCAAAGTGGTTTTGATATGTATTACTCGGTGAATGGAGTGGTCACTGGTCCGGAAATCTTTCCTGGAGTTCTGGCCGGCGGTGCTACCCAGACCTTTGATTTTACTACTCCGGCAGATTTAGGTGCCGTTGGCTTTTACACCCTGGAAGCATGGACTGATTTGCCGGGAGATGCGATTCCGGGCAATGATGCCTCTACAAGTGATGTGGAAAGCATCGTCAGTGTTTCAGCGCCCTATCTTCAGACCTTTGATGGTGGTTTCTTCGATCCGCCGGGATGGTTCAACAACCCCTTTGATGGTGGTTTTGAAGATTGGTTTTACAACAGCGGTTCGCTCTTTGTCTTTGGAACCGGACCGGATGCAGACCACACATCGGGATTTGGCATCTATGCCTACGCGAGCGACTATGGCGATCAGGACAGAGTGGAGCTCCTCAGCCCTTGTATAGATGTAAGCGCTTTGTTTTCTCCATACCTTTCCTTCTGGTACCACAGCCGGGAGGCAAACGACGGACTCTTTCCAGATTTCGTCAACACCTTGCACGTTGACATTCAATCGGGTGGAGTTTGGTTCAACGATGTCATTACACCTATTGGTACGGAGCTGTTCGATTGGCAGCAAATGGAGATTGATTTAGCGCCCTATGGCTCCAATCTGAGGGTGAGGTTCAGGGCCAATACCAACAATGGATGGTTTGAGCACTTCATCGCCATTGATGATTTTGAAATATTTGATAAAGCTCCCGTTGATGTTGGTGTTACTGAGGTGTTGAGCCCGGAATCAGCATGCGGCCTGAGCAGTGCTGAGAGCATCTCAGTTAATGTGCGCAATTTCGGCACCATTGATCAGAGTGGCTTTAATATAGCCTACCGCGTCAATGGCGGTGCCATCAGCAGTGAGCCTTATGTGGGCACTTTGCTGGCAGGTGCCAATGAGACATTTACCTTCAGCTCAACGGCAGATTTTAGTGCAGAGGGTATATTCCTGATAGAGTCCTGGACCGATCTGGCAGGGGATCTGGCGACTTACAATGACTCTGTAAGCAGCGCTGTTGAGAATGTGCCCCTGGTCAATTCCTTCCCCTACTTTGAGAATTTTGAATCGGGTCAGGGAGGTTGGACTATAATCAACGAGAGCTTCAGCAGTTGGCAATTTGGCTCACCGGCAGGGCCCAACATCAATACACCTTCCGTTCCCGGCAGTGTCAACAGTTTTATGACCAATTTGACCGGTAATCACAACAACAGTGAGCGGGGCTATGTGCTGAGTCCCTGTTTTGATTTCAGCTCTCTTTCTGCTCCTGAGATTCTTTTAGACATCAATTGGTTCTGCGAAGGGAACTACGACGGAGCAAACATCCAATACACCCTGGACAATGGGGGAAGTTGGTTTGGAATTGGATTTGTAGGATCGCCAACATCGGAAAATTGGTACACTAACTCCTCCCTTTTTGGGCTTGTTTGGGCTGGCTTTCAAGAGGGCTGGTCAAACGCCGTCTTCGGTGTGGGAAGCGGTGGTTGGGTTAGGGCAAAGGAAGATATCAACTTTCTGGGCGGTGAGCCAGCGGTTCGATTCCGCATGGTTTTTGGCTCAGATGGCTCTGTTATCTACGATGGTGTGGCCTGGGATAACATTCTGATCAGGGATAAGCCCGACAACGACCTGGCGGTCATCGATATCATCGCTCCTTCAAACAGTTGTGCTTTGGGTTCCTCGGAAAACCTGGTGATACAAATCGAGAACGAGGGTCTTTTACCTCAATCGGGTTTCCCCGTGCGCTATCGCGTCAACGGTGGTACCGTAGTCACAGAGACCTTTACCGGAACCATCCCGGCGCTGACAACGGCCAATTACACTTTCTCTACAACCATAGACATGTCCATGCTCGGTGACTACATTATAGAAGCATGGACAGCACTTGCCGGTGATGAAGCGACTTTCAACGACAGCATCAGCGATGTGATCACCAACATCGTATCCATTTCCTCCTTCCCCTACACCGAGAATTTTGAGATACCCGGTCATGGTTGGACCAGTGGAGGAGTGGCATCGAGCTGGGAACTTGGCTTGCCTGCAGGAGCGGTTATCTTACCCGGAACAACAACGGGCTCAAACAGTTGGGTGACCAATCTGGATGGAGCGTATAACAATTCGGAGCGTTCCTATGTGCTCAGTCCCTGCCTCGATTTCAGCTCTATGGCCAATCCAGCAGTGGGGATGGATATATGGTGGGAGATTGAGTCGGGTACCTTCTTTGGCCCGGCAGATGGGGCTATCTTGCAGTATTCACTGGACGGAGGCAGCACTTGGCAGCGCGTAGGAAATTTTGGAGACCCAGGCAACTGGTACAATTACAGTTCCATCAGCTCGGCGCCCGGTGATGAACCACCTCCAGCACCGGGATGGTCAGGAACCGCAAGTTCCGGTGATGGTTCGGGAACTTGGTTGAGAGCTCAGCATCTTCTGGACGGTTTGGCAGGTCTTCCTTCTGTGCGACTTCGCATTGCCTTCTCTTCGGATGACTTCGGAGTGTTTGATGGTTTCGCCTTCGATAATTTTGGCATCAAGGATGCGCCCGCACCTGATCTGGGACCCGATACCGCCTTTTGTATAGGTGAATCTGTGGTCTTGAGCCCCGGCATTTCCGGAAGTACTTATGTCTGGAATACAGGAGCGACTACTCCAACCATCACGGTGAGTACAAGCGGTACGTATTGGGTGAGAGTGACGGACTCCGACAACTTCAGCGGTATAGACTCCATTGTTGTAGCCGTCATTGAGGAGCCCATAGTGAATCTGGGTCTGGATCGCGACTTCTGCGACGGCGCTGTACTGGATGCTGGAAATCCCGGTTTCCTCTACCTGTGGAACACGGGGGCCACCACCCAGACCATCAATGTGGATGTCTCAGGCAACTATTCCGTTACCGTGAATGTCCCTGTATACGGCTGTCCGGTTACCGATGATGTCAATCTGGTCATCATCTCGCAGCCTACGGCTTCATTTTTATGGACATCTACCGGTACAACGGGCTATTTCTTTGATGCCAGTCCACAGGCCACCTCCTGGAGCTGGACTTTTGGAGACGGAGGCACGTCTTCCGATCGCGATCCGGTGCATGTCTATTCCGCACCGGGCATCTACGATGTGACCTTAGTGGCTTCAAACGAATGCGGCAGCACGACCTTCTCCTTGCAAGTTGAGGTGGTAGCCTCGGGTATTGATGAGGTGTTGGGTAGCGCAGTGAATTTGTTCCCCAATCCAGCCCAAGATTGGGTTCAGATCAATGGCACTTATTCGGGAGATGGTGAATTGGAATGGCTGCTCTATGACGCCAGTGGGCGTCTTCTCAAGGTTGGTTCAGAGAACCTGAGCCCCGGGAGCTGGAATTTCACCATTGATTTATCCACAATTGCTGAAGGAGCCTATTTGTTGGAAATGCGTTCAGGTACTGAACAAGCCATGTTCAGAGTCTTTAAGCAATAAGCTTTGCACATCATGTGCGTAATGCTGAAGCCCGTCAGTCAAACAGACTGGCGGGCTTTGGCTATTTTTACCCTTGGATTGTTTTTGTTTTATGTTACGAATCACCTTACTTCTTTTTTTTGTTCATTTTCTCGGGTTTTGCAGCAGGCTTTCAGGAGCTGATGCTGGAATCAGTGCTATTCTGAGCCCGACGGATGCCTGTGGCTTCAGCACTGAGGAAGTTTTCAGGGTACAAGTGAGCAATCATGGAACAGATGCTATCAGCGGCCTGCAATTGGTCTTCAGCATTAACGGAGTGGATGGTCCCATCGAAAGCTTGCCCTCCAGCCTTCCCGCCGGAGCCATACACGATTATACCTTTCATGCTAAAGCGGACTTGTCGGGTGCATCCTCCTTTCTGATCGGCGCGAGAACCTTGCTGGCGGGGGATACCGACCCATCCAACGATGAAACATCGCTGACTCTGAACCGGTTGCCTTCTGCGGCCCTGCCCGTGCAGGATGATTTTGAGAGTTACGACTTTTTTGCCACCAGCTTCAGTTCTGGCCTGATCAACCTGAGTGGGGACGACTTGAATTTTCGGGTCTATGACGGCCCAACCCCCTCCGGCTCAACAGGACCCAACAACGGAGCTTCCGGCAGTCTTCAGTTCATCTATATAGAGTCCTCTCCCCCGGCTGTGGCCGGTGATTTTGCCATACTGAGCAGTGGTTGTCTGGATCTGAGCAGCGGAAGTTCCCCATCTCTGCTCTATGCCTATCATATGTACGGTGACGGATCCGGACACTTGCTGATCACCGCCCTTCAGGGAAGCCGCACCGATACTCTTCAATGGCTGCAAGGCCAGCAGCACATCAGCAGTGCTTCGCCCTGGCTTTATGACAGCCTCGATCTCAGCCCTTATCTCGGCTCTGGTCTGGAGATTCACTTTGAGGCTAAGATCGGCGATTCAGGATTCTCCTTCAACTCCGACATTGCACTGGATGACATCCTGATCAAGGATCCCCAGCCCGAAGATCTGGGAGTGAGCTCGCTGTTCTCCCCTCAGGTAGGCTGCGGGCTGAGCGCCGCGGAAACCGTGGCCATTCAGATCAATAACTTTGGACTCTCCGAGCAAAGCGGCTTTGAAGTCGGTTACCGGATTGACGGACCGACAGGAATCTTCAACACAACAGAATCCGCGGCGGCCATCACCATTGATGCGGGCAGCTCGGCCATCTATACGTTCTCTACAAGCGCCGACTTCAGCATCAGCGGAACCTATGCCATGACGCTCTGGGTAAGTCAACCCGGTGATGCCGTGCCGGGCAACGACACCCTCTTCTTTGATTTCGTACTTCCCGCTCTTGAGTTGCCCGCCTTTGAATCGTTCAACGGCTATGCTCCAGGCAGCGCCATTTTTGAAGACTGGCGCAGCGATTCCGGAGCTGATGCCGCTTTCCAGATAGAGTCCGGCCCGACTCCAACAGCTTCCACAGGCCCGCTGAGCGGGGCAGATGGCGGTGCCTATGTGTTCATGGAATCTTCGGACATGGGGCCCGGGCAGACTGCCGTATTGCGCTCTACCTGCATTCCCCTGTTGAGCGGAACAGCGCCCTCTCTCGTCTATGCCTACCATATGTTTGGCAATGGTATAGGATCACTTCGGGTCGAAGTGGTTGCCGGAGCAGGAACCAACGTCCTTCGAACTTTCAATGGGCAGCAACAGCCCACTGCCGTGTCGCCCTGGCGCTATGATACTCTGGACCTCAGCCCCTTCCTGGGCCAGTCCATTGAGCTGCTCTTTACCGGAACCGTGGGCGCAGGCGGATCATTCTTCAATGCAGACATTGCTTTGGACGAGATCGAAGTCCTCAATCCACTGCCCAGCGATGTCGGAGTTAGCGCCATAGTCAGTCCTTTCAGTTCCTGCGGTGATGATGCGGCTGCTGCGGTAAGTGTGTTGCTGCGCAACTATGGTACCCTTCCCCAAAGTTCATTCAACGTATCCTTCTCGGTCGAAGGGCCCGGGCTCTCCGCCTCAATGAGCGAAAACATCGGCGCGCTGAACATCGCAGCCGGAGAGCAATTGCTCTACACCTTTTCATCGCCAATCGACCTTTCCGCCGATGGAGTCTATACGCTCAGCGCCTGGACCGAATTGCCCACTGATGCCTATTCGCTCAACGACAGTTCAAGCCTCATCTTTGAGAATCTGCCTACGGCACTGGGCTTGATCAGCGGGGATATCGCAGAGGATTTTGACAGTTATGTTCCCGGTAGCATCATCTTTGACGCCTTTTTTCAAGACCCCTCAGCAGAGTTGACGTTTGAGCTGGGGACGGGTTCTACACCTACCGACGGGACCGGACCTTCTGTTGATGCGGGCGGTAGCGGGGGCTATGTGTTTGTGGAGAGTTCCGGTTCCATTCCAGGCAACCGGGCCCGTCTGTGTACCGAGTGCCTTGACCTGAACGGCAGCCTTTCGCCCAAACTCGAGTTTGCCTACCATATGTTTGGTTCTGGTGTAGGGAGTCTGCAGGTTGACCTGGAAGACATCAGCGGCATCTCCACACCTTGGCAGATCAATGCTGAGCAGCAGAGCGCCGCCGAAGATCCCTGGATCTCGACTGTAGTGGATCTCAGCCCCTGGTCTTCACAGATTGTCAAGCTCTGCCTGACGGCAACCATAGGCTCAACGGGTTCCAGTTTCCTGTCTGATATAGCATTAGATAATATATTAATTCGTGACATTCAACCGGGGGATCTGAGTGTTACTTCACTTGTGGAACCTGTTGCAGCTTCTTGCGATTACCTTCCTTCCTCCGCACTGCGCATTCAAGTCAGCAATCTCGGTCTGGAGACACAGTCGGGTTTTGATGTAGGTTATCAGGTCGAAGGACCGCTGGGCACTTTCACGGCTCTGGAGAATGTCGGTTCACTCAGCGTCGATCCGGGCGGCAGCGCGGAATACAGTTTCAGCACGGCTGTTGACCTTTCCGCTGATGGTATCTATCATCTGAAATTGTTCACGGCCCTGGGCAGCGATGCTGTGCCCGGTAACGACACGTTGAGCACCTCACTTGAGAACCTGACGGCTATCAGTAGCTTTCCCTATGTTCAGGATTTTGAAGCCTTTAGCATCTGTGGTGTGTCCTGCACGAGTGATTGCTCGGCTGCGATGAGCGGGGCATGGCTTCAGGATCCCACGGACGATGCCGACTGGCTGCCCAACAGCGGTGCAACTCCAACGATAGGTACTGGTCCGGGTGTGGATGTTCTTCCCGGCAGCAGCGCTGGCATCTATCTGTACACTGAGGCTACCGGCCCATGCAGCATGGCGACCGCAAATTTGATCTCACCCTGTCTTGATGTCTCTGCTCTGAGTGGCGCGGCAGTTCGATTTCACTACCATATGCACGGCATCAACACCGGCACTCTTGCGCTGGACATCAGCGAAGATGACGGCGGAAGCTGGGCGGAGCTGTGGTCGCGGAGCGGGCAGGATCAGGAGTTTAGCAGCTCTCCCTGGACTGAAGTTTTGCTTTCTATTACAAGTAGTAGTGATAATGTGCGTTTTCGCTTTCGCGGAACAACCGGGCCGGGAGTTCTGTCAGACATGGCTATAGATGCTTTTGAAGTATTGGATTTGCCGGCTTTTGTTGATCTACAACCCACGGCTCTTGTCAGTCCTGTTACAGCTTGCCAACTCGGTTCCTCCGAACAGCTCTCCGTGGAATTGCGCAATTCAGGCACCGCTTCGGTGAGCGCATTTGATGTGCGTGCAACGGTTAGCGGCCCATTGAGCTACTCCCTTACCGAAAATGTGGCTGGTTTCACCCTTCTTCCTGGAGAATTCGACACGTATACCTTTTCTACGCCTTTCGATTTTTCCATCAATGGGGACTATACCATAGAAGTAGTTACGCTTTTTGCCGGTGATATTCTGCCGGCCAACGATACGGCATATTTTTATTTCAGTAATCTTGAAATTCTTACTCTACCACAAACCGAAAGTTTCAATTCCTATACGAGCGGAACAAGTACCTTTTCGTTCATGCGCAACGATCCTCTGGCCGACTTGTTTTTTGAGACGTCCTTTGGCCCCACTTCGACGGCCAATACTGGTCCGGATGAGGATGCCGATGGCGATGGGGGATTTGCCTACATCGAGTCATCTTTTGGCACTTCTCTGGACCGGGCGCGGATGTGTACGCCTTGCCTCGATCTGAGCGGAGGTTCCACTTCGCCCAATCTTGCCTACGGCTATCACATGGCAGGGGTGGCGGTGGGCTCGTTGGAGATAGAAGTGATCCAGAGCGGCATTTCCACCCAGGTTGACCTCTTAAACGGACCGCAGCAACTCAGTCCTGCTTCCGCCTGGAAGTTTAGAACCGTTGACCTCTCGCCTTGGGACGACGAGCTGATTCAGGTGTGCTTTACGGGCCGGATTGGTCCTGGCAGCAGCGGCCCTGCCTTCCTGAGCGATATTGCGCTGGACGAGTTGCGCTTTCGCGACCCGGAGCTCAACGATGCAGCGCTGTTGGATATCCTGAGCCCGGTAAGCGGTTGTGAGCTGGACGGCACCCAGATTGTTGAGGTTAAAATCGGCAATACGGGGGCGGGTCCTCTGGGAGCCTTTGATGTAAAAGTGCAGGTTGAAGGAGGGCCGGTCTTTACCCAGACCTACAGTGCGGGTCTTCTGCCTGAGGAAACAGCCAACCTGCTTTTTGGCCCTCTCGGCGATTTTTCAGTTCCGGGTGATTACCTGATACGCGCCTGGACCAGTCTGACAGGCGATGATGATCCTTCGAACGACACCCTGAGCACAGTGCTGACCAAGGTCCCATTGATTGCAGATTTCCCCTATGTCGAAGATTTTGAAGGAGAGAGTCTCGGCTGGCTTACCGAGGGGCAAAACAGCTCATGGGCCATTGGGGAGCCCAGCGGTGTTGTCATCAGTACCGCGCTTTCAGGAAGCAGGGCTTTGCTGACAAATCCTTCGGGTTTCTACAACAACAGCGAGCGTTCCCAGGCCCTTTCGCCCTGTTTTGACTTCAGCGCGGTTGAGCGGCCCGGTGTGCGGTTGGGCATTCATTACCAAACTCAGGCGGGTCTGCTCACGGCCAATGACGGATTGGTCTTGCAAAGCAGTGTGGATCAGGGACTTAGCTGGCGCACGGTTGGCGCCTTCGCCGATCCGGACAACTGGTACAACTTTGACGATATCATCGCCAACCCCGGTGATCAGCGCCCAGACCGGCCTCAGGCCAATGGCTGGGCAGGAAACTCCGGAGGCTGGTTAACAGCCTTGCACGCCCTGGATGGCCTTTCCGGCGAGCCTTTGGTTCAATTGCGTCTGGCATTTGCTTCGGATGCCTTTGGTTCCAGCTTTGACGGTATTGGGGTCGATGATTTCATCGTGGCCGAGATGCCCAGTGTTGAATTGGGTTCGGAGTTGATGGTTTGCGCCGGTTACGTGCTCGACGCGGGCAATCCGGGCTCTACTTATCTGTGGAGCACGGGAGCTACCACCCAGAGTATTGTTTTGAGTACCTCCGGATTCTATTCCGTCACGGTGACCGACAGTCTGGGTTTTATGGCAAGCGGAGGGGTTGCGGCGACCGTTTTACCGAGCCCGATTCCCGCACTGGGTCCGGATTTCAGCGCTTGCGAAGTGGCAGTGCTTGACGCGGGCAATCCCGGTTCCACCTATCTGTGGAGCACGGGTGAGAGCACACAGAGCATTGTGCTGGGCAGCTCGGGCAACTATTGGGTTCAGGTCAGCAATGCATCGGGTTGCAGCATTACCGATACGGTTCAGGTGCTCATTCAAACCGATCCATTGGCCTTCTTCAGTGTCATTCAGAGCGGGGGAACGGCATCGTTCAGTGATGCCTCCTTAGGTGCGGAATCCTGGTTCTGGGACTTTGGCGATGGCAATACCTCTTCGGAGCAGAACCCGGTTCACGTTTACGCAGCATCGGGTAACTATCAGGTTGTCCTTGTCGTGAGCAATGCCTGCGGGACGGATACCCTTGAACAGGGACTGGCTGTCTTTGTCAGCGGACTGCAGGATCCTTCACTTGCCGGGCAGTGGATCATCTATCCGGTTCCCAGCAAGGGATGGGTGCATTTAGACCTGGGGCAGCTACAACCTTCTTCAGGGGCCTATGTAGGTGTTTTTGAGCCTACGGGTAGATTGATGCATCTGCACCCGCTCAGCGATGGCTTGAATCTGAACCTGGGCCACCTGGCTGCTGGTTCCTATATCCTGCGCCTGGATTTGGGGGATGGGCGCAATGCCAGCCGAATTTTACTGATGGAATAGCTCTGGCCATGGCCTGAAGTTTTGAGGATGGGCTAATTCTTATTACTTTTAGATGACAAGTCTATAACTGAATCGGCTGGTGGAGCCGGGCAGGTAACTATTGAACAACATTAACGGCAATCTGATGAGGAAGATCTTTACCCTTTTTACACTGGTTCTGGTGTGCAATGGGCTCTACGCTCAAATCTGGCAATCCGAGAACTTCAACGGCTGTGCCCTTCCCGCCGGCTGGACAGAAAACATCCTGAGCGGAACGCAGGGATGGCTCTTTGTGGATCAATCACCGGATGCTTTTAACATCGGTAATATTGACGGCACTTGTATGTTGCTGTTTGATGATGATTGGTTGGGCAGCGCCGCCGCTCCTTCCAGTGTTGAATTGATCGGACCAGCGGTGGACCTAAGCGGTTTACCCAGCGTCTTGATGGAGTTCGATTACAATTTACAGGAATACGGACCTGCCGCTGGCGACGGCTTTACTGTTGATGTTTGGGACGGCTCAACATGGGTAAACGTCTTTTCACGGCTTGATGTCAATGATTGTGGTGCCTGGTCTTGCGGCCCGCCCTATCCCCACGCTGTTGTGGATGTTACCGCATATGCCAACCCTGCATTTCAGGTCAGGATTTCTTACTTTGATGGTGGTGGCTGGAGCTGGTATTTCGGGTTTGACAATTATGTGCTCTTTACCCCACCAGCAAACGATGTTGGTGTAAGCGCGGTGTTGCAGCCCATTGAAGGCGGTTGTTCCGCCGGTCCGGCAGAACCGGTAGAAGTGACCATCAGCAACTACGGTTCAGCCGATGCCAGCGGTTTTGACGTTTGCTTTATCGTTGACGGACCTACCGGCTTGAGTACGGTCTGTGAGAATGTCGGTGCCCTTACGATCACTCCGGGGGCTACAGCAAACTTTCTCTTTAGCGGAACGGCTGATCTTTCCCTGCCCGGTATTTACTCGGTAACTGGATATACAGCCATGGTTGGGGATGGAATTCCGGAGAATGACTCCAGTACCATTGGGTTTAATCTCAGTTTAATTACACCTACCTATACGGAAAACTTCAACAGTTATGCCGATGGTGCAACGGTTTTTCTCGATTTCACCAATGAAACCTATGACCAGCGCCAATGGGAGGTCAACATCGGAACAACATCCTCTGCAGGAACCGGACCCAGCAGTGGAGCCGGTGGTTCAGGGGGCTATATTTATATTGAATCCAGTGGAACATTTGCCGGTGATTCGGCGGTGTTGAGCTCGCGATGCATTGATTTGAGCAGCCTTTCCGCTCCTGTTTTTGAGTTTGCCTATCACATGTTTGGTCCGGCTATTGACTACATCCGCGTAGAAGCGGTAGATGGGGCAGGAGTAGCCACAGAGATTTACATGCTTGTCGGTCAACAGCAATTTGCCAACGCCGATCCCTGGTTGTATGCAGTAGCCGATTTATCTCCCTGGGCTGGATCAATCATTCAGTTGCGCATTACCGGGAAGATCAAGCTCGGTTCCGATGGGTTCACCTTCACTGCAGACATGGCTCTTGATGACTTTGTCATACGAGAAATCAGTGCTGATGATCTGGGAATCACGGCCATTTTCTCTCCGGTTGCCGGTGGCTGCTTCGGAGGGACTACAGAGAGCATCAACGTGGAGATCGGCAACTTTGGTTCTGCTGATCAGAGCGCATTTGATGTCTGTTATGAGCTGGATGGACCCAGCGGTTTGTTCAGCGCATGTGAAAACGTCGGTGCGCTGACGGTTACCGCACTGGACGGAACAGCCACTTATACCTTTGCCTCCACGGTGGATCTATCCTTGCCCGGTCTTTACGATCTTCTGGTTTACACCAGCCTTCCAACCGATGGCGACAACAGCAATGATAGCCTCAGTACTACGGTTGAACTGTTTGGAGCACTGAGCACTTATCCCTATTTGGAGACCTTTGATTCCTATACCAATTGTGGAGATGCTCTCTTTGCCTGTGCATTGAATGGTTCATGTGCATCATCGGTTAGTGGCGGATGGGAGCAAGAGCTCAGCGACAACATGGATTGGAGTATAACCAATTTGTTGAGCACTCCTTCTGCTGGTACTGGTCCGACTGCCGGAGACCATACCTCCGGGTTTGGTAGATATCTGTTTACCGAATCTTCCGGTTGTCTCCTTCAACGCGCCGGTCTGATTTCGCCCTGTTTTGATTTGGACGCATTGACCTGTCCGGAAGTCAGCTTCTGGTATCATATGCTCGGAACCAATCAGGGTACCATGACCCTGGATATTGATACAGGAACTGGTGTTTGGCTCAATCTGTGGAGCATCAGTGGCAACCAGGGAAGTGAATGGTTGGAGACTCGAGTACCCCTGGCGGACTACATCGGCCAGGTTGTGCGCTTCCGAATTTCGGGACTTACCGGTTCGGGCTTCCTGTCGGATATGGCCATAGATGATTTCTCTATATCGGATAAATCACAAGACGTGGGCGTCATCTCGGTGGACAGTCCTGCATCCGGATGTGAAGTGGGCGTGAGCGATGTAACGGTAACTCTGGTCAATGGATCCTGTGTCACAGCTCCCGCTTTTGACGTGGTCCTGGAGATAGACGGAATCAGCATTGTGACGGATACCTATCCCGCAGGTCTGGCAGGATTGTCAACGGTTTCCCACACCTTCTCGGTACCTTTTGATTTTGAAGCACCTGGCAGTTATGCCATCACCTCTTATACCATTTTAGCTGGTGATTTGTATCCCGAGAATGACGAGGCGGAGAGCATCGTGGCATCTCTGGAACCACCGGCGGTGAATACCGGCTTTGAGGCCAGCTATTGCCTTGGTGAAGACAACATCTTCCCTTCGCCCCTTTATCCGGGTGGTACCTGGTCGGGAACCGGCATTGTCGATCCCAGCACAGGAGAGCTTGACCCATCGGTGATTGGCGCTGGCAACAGCACCGATATCACTTATACCTTTGTGCCCACAGGATCTTATTCTGTAGCGGAGATTCCCTATGGTCCGGAGGTCGTCAGCTCACCTAATTTTGTTTTCCTGGGTGATGATGCCTTTACGGGAGTACCTGTTGGATTCTCCTTTGAATACTTTGGCAACTCTTATACCAACATCAACATCCACTCCAACGGCTTTTTGAGCTTTGGAGCGACGAGTACACCTACGGTGGCCCAGTTCTTCCCCAATCCATTAGCACCCAACAATGTATTGGCAGTTGCCTGGGATGACTGGAATCCAAACGATGGAGGTACCATAAGTTATGCTACGGAGGGAAGCGCCCCCAACCGGAAGTTCATAGTGGACTTTACGGATTTACCGCATTTCGGTTCGGCCGGAGCCCTGACTATGACCACCCAGGTAATCTTGTACGAAGGTTTAAACTTCATAGACTATCAGGTCACCAGAGTTGAGGCCGACGCTGGCAACCGCACTCAGGGAATAGAGAATGCCGATGGAACAGAAGCTTATACGTCTACACCTCTGACCAATCTCTCCAACTGGACGCAGGATCTGATCGCTTATCGCTACGCACCTACCTCTTGTGGTAACGTCGTAACGGAAACCATCAGCATTGATGAGTTGGCCAGCATTGGTTTGGACCCGACCTTAGCCATATGCGCCGGAGTAGAAGGTATTCTTGACGCCGGACCAGGAGCACTGAGTTATTCCTGGAGCACGGGTGATACCACTCAAACCATTACGGTTACAACTCCCGGAACTTATTCGGTAACTGTCCTGGATTCACTGGGATGCTTTGCCGGTGATGAAGTGGTTGTTTCCTTCAGCACGGTACTCACCATTGACTTTGATGTGTTGAATGCCACTATAGGATCTTCCAACGGACAGGCTTTGGCTATTGTAACGGGTGGAACACCTCCCTTTACCTATCTGTGGAGCGATGGTCAGACCACCAATCCGGCTTTCAACCTCCCAGCGGGCAGCTATGAGGTCACCGTTACCGATGCCCTGGGCTGCACTGTCGTCGGCACCGTTGAAGTCGATGAAGTCTCCGGCCTGAACGGTATTAAGGGACTCAGTCTTCTGGAGATCTACCCCAACCCCTCTGCGGGTTCTTTCCAGGTTCAGGTAGAGCTGAGCAACGCGGAAAGCGTTCGCTTGGAAATCTACAACCCCCTTGGTCAACTGGTCCGCTCTTTGGGCGAGGAAACCATTGTGGGCAAGGTTTGGGATCTGGATCTGAGCACAGAAGCGGCCGGCACTTACCAGATCAGAATCATCATAGGTGATCAGTTCCTGAGCAGGAACGTAGTGATCAACCGCTGATGCAACAAGATCCGGTTCTTGACCGGGTCTTGATTTCACCACAGTCAACCCCTGATTCGGAACCTGAGCACAGGAACTGAATCAGGGGTTTTCTTTTTAACGGTTCGAAGGGCGGCAGTAACCCGCAGCGGCTTTTACATGCGCTCCGGAACAGCAATGCCGAGTATGGACAAGGCTGCCTTGATCGTGCGGGCTACCAGATCACTGATGCTCAGTCGCAGAGCAGTATCCTGTTCGAAATCGGCCTTGAGCACTGAAAGTTTGTCGTAGAACTGGTTGTAGGTCTTGGCCAGTTCATAGGCGTAATTGGCTACCTCAGCAGGGCTGTAATGCTGGGCTGCCTCGCGAATGACCTGAGGGTAGCGCGCCAGAAGACTGAGCATCTGCACTTCCAGATCTTCAAGCGCACGATCCAGCAGGGGAGCAGCAACCTTGCTCTCATTTCCCAGGCCTTTCGAACTGGAAAAGAAGGAGCTTAAGTTGCGCTCTGCCGCCTTGCGCTGAACTGAGCGAATGCGGGCGTAGGTGTACTGGATAAAGGGTCCCGTATTGCCCTGCAGCTCGATGGACTCCTCCGGGTTAAAGAGAATGCGCTTACGGGGATCAACCTTCAGGATGAAGTATTTGAGCGCAGCCGTGCCGAGCATGTGATAGAGCTCTTCGGCCTGGCTCTCCGACAGATGCTCTACCTTGCCCAATTCCACGGTCTTCTGGCGCGCCTGTTCCACCATCTGAGCCAGCAGATCATCGGCGTCTACCGTGGTTCCCTCCCTGGACTTCATCTTGCCGCTGGGCAGGTCAACCATGCCATAGGAGAGGTGCAGGATACCCTCTGCATAGGGTTTCCTGAGCCGCTTGAGCAGGACTGCAAGCACTTTGAAATGGTAATCCTGTTCGCTGCCCACCACGTAGATGGAGCGCTGCATCTCATAGTCGCTGTAGCGCAGTTCAGCGGTGCCCAGATCCTGGGTGATGTACATCGAAGAGCCGTCAGAGCGCAGCAGGAGCTTTTCATCCAGTCCCTCATCGCTCAGATCCGCCCGGACAGAGCCGTCCTCGTGGCGTTGGAAGACTCCCATCTCTACGCCATCTTCTACCAGGCTTTTGCCCAGTAGATAGGTCTCCGACTCAAAGTAATCCTTTTCAAAGTCTACACCAATTTGCGAAAAAGTCTCTTTAAAGCCCTCGTAAACCCAATTGTTCATCTGCTGCCACAGCTTTCGCACTTCCGGGTCTCCGGCCTCCCATTTGAGCAGCATGTCGTGGGCCATGGCGTAGATGGCCGTGTTTTTCTCCGCCTCCCTTCGCTCTACGCCCTGATCTACCCAGGGCTGGGCCTGTTGCGTGACTATGGTGTTGTAAGCCACATAGTAGCTGCCCACAAAATGGTCGCCTTTGATTCCCGCCTTTTCAGGGCTTAGCTCTAGCCCTTCCGTCTTGTAGGCCGCCATGGACTTGCAGATGGCGATTCCGCGGTCATTGTAGATGTTGACCTTGTGCACTTCATGGCCGGCCCTTTTGAGCAGCTCAGCCGTGGACCAGCCGAGCAGCATGTTGCGGATATGGCCCAGGTGCAGGGGTTTGTTGGTGTTGGGCCCACAGTACTCCAGAACGATCTTGCCCTCCTGGGCGGGCAGTTGGCCGTAGTGCTCATCAGCCGATGCCTGAGCCAGAAAGTCCAGCCACCAGGCATCGCTAAGTTCCAGGTTCAAAAAACCCTTGACGATGTTGAAAGAGCGTATCCAGGGAATCCGGGCGCATAGCTGTTGACCCAGCGCCTGGGCAGTTTGTTCCGGACCCTTTCCACTGAGTTTCAGCAGGGGGAAGATCACCAGAGTAAACTGACCCCGATACTCCTTAGGCGTGAGTTTGACCGTGATTTGTGCGGGCTCTGCCGTCTGGCCATAGCATTCGCGCAGTGCATCTGCGCAGGCTTGTTGAAGGAGGAATTCCGGATTGGGCTGATACATAGGCGCTGCGAAATTACCACTATCGCCCGGCTGTTGAGGAATGGGTCTTTGCACAACACTAGCATTTTTGGGCGCAGAAGTCCTGCTGTCCGTTTGCATTCCGTATTTTGCAGCGCCGTGATTCGCCATCAAGCAGTCCGTGAAGCGTTGTTCATCATGCTCAATGCCCATAGCCTGCTGATGGATTGCGGCTTTCACCCTATTTTCTCCCGATCTCTGAATCCCTGACCGAGGACCATGCAGAACAGGTACATCGACCTGATTGAACAGGCGTTCGTATTTCCCCAGAATGGCTTTGACCTGGACAACGGCAACCTGACTTTTCACGGTTTGCCCCTCATGCCCATCATTCGCGAATACGGCACTCCGCTTCGTTTGACCTACTTGCCCAAGATCGGGGAGCAGATTCAGAAGGCGAGGGGCTGGTTCGCCAAAGCCATGACCGAGCGGGACTATAGCGGCAGCTACCACTATGCCTATTGCACCAAGTCTTCTCACTTCTCTTTTGTGATGGAGGAAGTGTTGCGGCACGGAGCCCATCTCGAGATCTCCTCGGCCTACGACGTGGACATCATCGAGCGACTCTATCTCAAGAAGTTGCTGGACAAGGACAAGGTGGTGATCTGCAACGGCTTCAAAGCTCCGCTCTACACCCAGCGCATCGCCAAACTGATCAATCTGGGTTTCCGCCGCGTTGTTCCCGTGCTCGATTCCAAGGAAGAGCTTCAAGACTACCTCGATTCCGTCATCGGAGATTTTGAGATTGGCCTTCGCATCGCCAGTGAGGAGCAGCCGGAGTTTGGGGTCTATACCTCAAGATTGGGCATTCGCTTCACCGAAATCATTGACTACTACGCCCATGTTGTGGCGCCCGAGTCGCGGTCCAAGTTGGTGATGTTGCACTTCTTCATCAATTCAGGGGTGAAGGACACCATGTACTATTGGAACGAGTTTCGAAAGGCCCTCAAGCTCTATTGCGAACTCCGAAAGATCTGCCCTACCCTCAAGGCCATGAACATCGGCGGTGGAATGCCCATTCCACACTCGCTGGACTTTGCGGAGAACTACGACTACGAATACATGGTGGGAGAGATGGTGGGCCTGATCGCCGAAACCTGCCGCCGCGAAGGAGTGCCCGAACCCGATATCTGGACCGAGTTTGGTCAGTTTACCGTTGGCGAAAGCGGAGCCTTGCTCTTCTCTATCGTTCGCGAAAAGCAGCAGAACGACCGCGAAACCTGGTACATGATTGACTCATCGCTGATGAACACCCTGCCCGATATCTACGGCATTGGTCAGCGATTCCTGGTCCTTCCCATCAACAAGTGGCAGAACCCGGTCAAACGCGTTCAGATCGGCGGTCAGAGCTGCGATCAAATGGATTACTACAACCAGGAGGTCAACGGCCAGGACGTCTACCTTCCCGAGATAGAGATGGGAGAACCATTGTACATTGGTTTCTTTAATATGGGGGCCTATCAGGAGGCTCTTTCCGGTTTTGGAGGCCTCAAGCACTGTCTCTTGCCTTCGCCGCAGCACCTGTTGATCAACCGCGATGAGCACGGAACAGAGATCTTCAAATTGTTCTCCGATTCGCAGCAGCCCCAGGAAATGATGGATATTCTCGGCTATTAGGTCGAAAGGCCTGGCAACGGCTATTCAGCTTCAGCGCAAAAGCAAAGCCGCCCTGCAGAGCAAGGCGGCTTTCACGACTGACAAACAACATTAACGGTAATCAGGAGATCTCAATGCTGCGGGCAGCTTTGACCTGAGCTTCTTCGCGCTTGGGCAAGCGCACGCTGAGGATCCCATTCTCGTAGCTGGCCGAGATCTTCTCGGTATCCACCGTTTCGGGCAGGCTGAACGAGCGGGTAAAGCTGCTGAAGCTGAACTCCTTGCGGGTGTAGTTGGGCTTGTTTTCCTCCTTTTCGCTTTCCACTTCCGCACTGATGCTGAGCATGTCTTTCTCCACATGGAGGTTGAAATCGCTTTTCTTCATGCCTAGGGCGGCCAGTTCAATGGCGAAATGGTCGCTATTGTCCAGCACATTGACGGCTGGGCGAAAGGTTTGTCCACCTTCGTTGAAGAGCAGGTCGCCAAAGGGGCGGGTGAGCAGCTCGTCAAAGGCGTTGAAGAAAGGCGACATCTCGGTGCGGGGCTTTCTGATTCTTACGAGGTTCATGATTATGGTTTTTTGTGGTTTTGAGTGAATTTCTTTTGAAATGCCGGTCAATGCCCGGCACAAAAACCATGAATCAATTGCTGTGCCAGCGCCAAATACAGGGCTTTCCGGACTGAATCTGCTCAAAAATGTCAGTTTTGCTCGAGTCATCCTGACAAATTGGCTTGTTTCTGCCGTTTTATCACCATTTTTGCGCCATAATGGCGGGAGCTAAGCTAGAGCAGGCCCTGCATGTGGTCGTGCTCCTAACGGCAAAATCTCTCATCGGGCTACAGGTCCGCTTTCTTCTGGCTTATCTCAGCGCCCCTCTCAAGCCGAGTTTGATCAGCTCCAGCTTTGCGACTTTGCCCTGGTCCAGTTCCATTCGCAACGCCGTACGCTCCTGGTGAAAACCGTGCTTGCCCGCGGCGCCTGGATTGACGCAGAGCATACCATATCGCGGGTCTCGTTCAACCCGAAGAATATGGCTATGACCGCAGATGAACAGATCGGGTAGGCACTGATCTTCATTCGCTGGATTGTGATTGGCCTTGTTCAGCCAGGCTCTTACCGCAGGGCTGTAACGGCCCGGATACCCACCAATATGTATCATCCAAATGGATACTCCGGCTCGCTCAGTTCTGATCTCTTCCGGAAAGCGCCTTCTGAGCTCCGCATCGTCGATATTGCCGCGCACAGCCTGCAGCGGCTTGAAAGCTTGCAATTGATCGGCCACTGAGCGATGGCCAATATCGCCGGCATGCCAGATCTCATCTACCCCGGCAAAGTGTTCCAAAAGCTTTTCGTCCAGCCAGCCGTGCGTATCAGACAACAACCCTATTCTAAACATCAGCAGCGGCTTTTCTTACTTCGTACATCTTAATCAGAAGATAAAATAAATATACGCCAATTGAGTATAAAATGGCCGTTAAGAAGAAGATCTGCGCGTAGTCTGCGCCGTTTTTCCGCAGGAAAGCAAACATCATACTGCTCATAAACCAACTCCCCGACCATACTGCACCGTTGAGCGCTGCGGTCATCTCCCGATTTTTTGGTCCTACAAAGGCCATAACCAATTCAGAGGTCATGGGATTGGCCATATTCATCAAAGGTTGGCGAATCACATATAGAATAATAGCAATACTCAACACGCCGGGCACATGGCTGAAATACTCGGTGCAACCCAATCCAATCAGGGCCAGCACTGCCATTCCCTGGGTTGCCGGTATAGCCTTCCGAAAACCGAAATGCGTCTTCACCCGGGGCACCATAAGTACCGCTATGCTGGCCACAATGGCCGTCATCGCGCCCATCAGGGAGAACAACTCGTAATCCACTCCAAACACGGTGTAGAAAAACAAATTCATAAACTGTATCGTCAGTCCGGCGCCCACCGCAATGACCACCGTCGGCATCAGTGCCCGTGCGATCAGGCCCCAGTCTCCGGCGGCCTGGGGATTGGGTAGCGCCTCATAATCGTCGCGACGAATACGGGTGATGAAGTACAGGGAGATCAAACCCATGAGTGCAAAGCCCTGAAGCACGGTTTTTTCGCTCACAGCACCTGGCGCAAAGAGCGACAAGGCATAGCTGATGCCACCTGCACTGACCACCGCCAGACTCCAGGCAGTAAAATTCAATGCCAGGGCTTCAGAGTGTTGCTCCTCCGGACAATTTCTCAGCATGTAGGGAACGGCCACAGCCTGCACCGCAAAGAAGGAAGCGCCCCAGGCCATGAACAGCGGATACAACCAAAACTCCATCTGGGCTTCAACTGCCATGACCAAACCGAACGACATGAGAGGAAAGAAAATCCCACTGGCGTACAACAAAGGTTTGATCGGACGATTTCGAACATAGTACCCCAGGGGATAGGCCAGCATCATCACCGTCAGATAGCGCCAGGAGAGAAAGCCGGCAATGCGCTCGTCGGCAAAGCCCGATTTACTTAGATAAATATTGAGAATTAGAAAAAATGCAGCATTTGTGAGTTGAAGAAAAAACTCCGCCAGAATAAACCATAAGATATGGTCGGGAAGACTGCGATAAGAAGCGAGCGCTCTCAGTTTTAATCTAAATGTATATAAAAAAAGAAATCATCTTGAGAAAGAAGGCAGGCTAGGCAAAGTGCCGAGCACCATTTTGAGTACCTCTTCGGGCTTGTCGGCATTCACTGCGATCAGGTCCCTCTGTCTTTTGAGCCAGGTGATCTGCCGCTTGGCGTAATTGCGGCTGTGCTGCCGAATGGCCTGAACAGCTTGCTCAAAGGTCAAAACGCCGTCAAAGTAATCAAACATTTCGCGGTATCCCACAGTGTCCAGCGGGCTGAGACGACGCAAGGGCAGGAGGGAACGGGCCTCTTCTTCAAGCCCGGCCTGAATCATCTCATCCACCCGCAGATCAATGCGCCGGTACAGTTCTTCCCGGGGCCTTTCCACCTTTAAGCGCAGGACCGAAAAGGGCCTGGCCTCAAGCCGCCCTTGTCTATAGGAAGAAAAGGCACGCCCGGAGCTGCGGCCCACTTCCAGCGCGCGCAACAATCGATGGGGATTGTTCATATCCACCTGAGCGGCATATGCGGGATCTTCGACCCGGATCAATTCCTGCAGGTGCTCCAGACCTTCTTCTTCATAGAGCTGCCGCAGCCCCTGCCTCACCTTCTCGTCAACCGGGGGAAACTGATCAAATCCTTCGAGCAGAGCCTGAATGTAGAACCCCGATCCCCCCACCAGCACCACCACGGGCCGGCGGGCAAACAAGCTCTTGAGCAGTTCCAGGGCTTCCCGTTCAAACGAACCAGCGCTCAATGCCTCGGTAACCGAACGATCGGCTATGAAGTAGTGAGGCGCCATGGCCAGCTCCTGCTCACTGGGCCGGGCAACGCCGATGCGCATCTCCCGATAACATTGACGAGCATCTGCCGAGATCACCGGGCAGTTTAAAGAAGCTGCCAGAAATGCGGCCAACCCGCTTTTTCCGCTACCCGTTGGACCTTCAACGCTGATCAGCCAGTTTGATTTTGAGGTCATGACAGAACTCCTTGAAAACCGATCAAAAAAATCCAGGACCTTCCGCGTGGGCTCATGTAACTGCCCATAGCCATCAACTTTTGCGCTTCCGGCCTTTGACTACTTTGACCGGCTTGATGCCCATTTTCTCCGCCGTTTCCAGCATGAATTGTCTCGCTTCGCTCTCGTGATTCCTGATCAGGCCATCCAGAATAGCTTCGCGAATGGCGTTCTTGATCTCGCCAACTTCCCGACTCGGTTCCAGACCAAAGGTCAGCATGATGTCTTCACCGCTCACCGGGGGTTGCCAGTTGCGGATGCGGTCGTAAGCCTCCACCTCCTGCAACTTCTGACGAACCATGTTGAAGTTATCCAGATAGCGAATCACCTTTTTCTGATTCTTGGAGGTGATGTCCGCCTCGCAGAGCATCATCAGCCGATCGATGTCATCTCCGGCCTCAAACAACAGTCGTCTGATGGCAGAATCGGTCACGTTCTCCCTCGTCAGTCCGATGGGCCTGAGGTGCAGCAGCACCATCTTCTGAACAAACTTCAGCGGCTCGCCCAGAGGCAATTTCAGCCGCCTGAATATCTTGGGCAGCATCTTGGCCCCCAGCACTTCATGGCCGTGAAAGGTCCAGCCCGCCTCGCGGTTGAAGCGCTTGGTGGGCGGCTTGGCGATGTCGTGAAGAATGGCGGCCCAGCGCAACCAGAGATCATCGGTGTTCTCCGCCAGATTGTCCAGCACCTGAAGCGTGTGGTAGAAGTTGTCCTTGTGCGCCTTTCCCTCCCGAATCTCCACACCCTGAAGAGCGCACAGCTCCGGAAAGATTAGGGGCAACAAACCCGAATCATAAAGCAGAATGAAGCCAAGTGAAGGCTTTGGCGAAAGGATGATCTTGTTGAGTTCCTCGGTGATTCGCTCTTGAGAGATGATCGCAATTCGCTCCTTCTGCCTCTTGATGGCCTCAAAGGTTTCCGCTTCAATCTCAAAATTCAATTGGGTCGAAAAGCGAACCGCCCTCATCATGCGCAGCGGATCGTCACTGAAGGTTTTATCGGCTTGGGTAGGCGTTCGGATCAGGCGTCTCTTTAAATCACCGAGCCCATCAAAAGGATCCAGCAGTTTGCCAAACTGCTCGCTATTCAGACAGATCGCCATGGCGTTGATGCTGAAGTCACGTCTGAGTTGATCGTCTTCGATGCTGCCGTCTTCCACCGAAGGCTTGCGGGAATCACTGCGGTAACTCTCCTTGCGCGCCCCGACAAACTCAAATTCCCAATCCTTGAAACGAATCTGAGCCGTTCCGAAAGTCTTGAACACGTTGACGCTCACTCCCCCGCCCATCTCAGCAGCCACAGCTTTGGCAAGTTTGATGCCGCTGCCTTCACAGACAAAGTCCAGGTCTTTAGAAGGCAGACCCAGAAGCGAGTTTCTCACGATTCCACCCACCGCAAAACAGGGGTAGCCCAAGCGGTCTGCAACCTGCCCCACGAGCCGGAACCACTCAATTTCGCCGGAACTGATCCGCTCTAAGACGCTCATCATGGGGAAGGGCTGTGCAGGGCTATCCACGAACTCAGGCACATTGTGCGTTGCTGAACAATCTCCCGGTTGCTTGAAAAATCGCGGACAATCTTGGAGAGGGCCAGATTCAGAACAGCTCGGGGGGCAAAGATAAGGAATGAGCAGCCTGAACGGTTGCTTTGGGTTCAGACCGGAATGGCATGGGTTCTCAATGCATCGTTCAAAGAGACTTTTTTGTCGGTCGAAGCCTTGCGCTGCCCGATGATGAGGGCGCAGGACACTCCATAGCTGCCCGCTGGAAACTCCTTGGGAAGCGTACCGGGAATGACCACCGAGCGCGGCGGGATATAAGCCCGGTACTCCTTTACCTGCTCCGCGCTTACATCCACAATTCGCGTGCTTTGGGTGAGCACCACACCAGCCCCCAGGACGGCCTCACGACCCACCTGAACCCCTTCCACCACTATACACCGCGATCCGATGAAACAATCATCTTCAACGATGACCGGAGATGCCTGTGCCGGCTCCAGCACGCCGCCAATACCAACGCCTCCGCTCAGGTGAACTCTCTTTCCGATCTGGGCGCAGGTGCCCACCGTGGCCCAGGTATCCACCATAGTGCCCTCGTCCACATAGGCGCCAATGTTCACATAGCTGGGCATGAGCACCGCGCCCTTTCCCACAAAAGCCCCATAGCGCACCACAGCATGGGGAACCACCCGCACACCAGCCGCCGCGAAATTGCCTTTCAGTGGAATTTTGTCGCAGTATTCAATGGGGCCGATATGCCCGCTCTGCATATCTTTTATTAAAAAATATAGTATAATTGATTTTTTAATCCATTCGTTGATCTTCCAGTCTGTTCTTGGAGAAGTGCTCTGAAGGACATCGGGCAAAGGCTCGGCCACCCTATACTCACCCCGGTCCAGAGCGGAGAGGGTGCTCTCTATAGCCTCTCGGTGCTCAGCCGAACTGAGCAGGCTTCGATCTTCCCAAACGGCTTCAATGAGGCGCTTTGTCTCTGTCAAATTTTATCTTTTTTTAAATGGACTATCGGGCTCTTCGGCGAGGTGTTTGTAGACCAGCCTGTCCATCATAGCTGGAAACAATTTATTTAAAAAAACCGTAAGTTTACCCTGGCGGGTCAGGACAACGGTGCGCTTTTTATGCCGGAGACCGCGGAGCAAATGATCGGCCACTTCATCGGCGCTCATCATTCTGGATTCGTCCCGGGGCGTTTCCCCCTGAACACGACCGCTGGCATTCAGCGCGTTTTGACGAATATTGGACGCGGTAAAACCCGGGCAAACAAGCATGACGTGCAAGCCGTCGTAGAGGTGCTCGGTTCGCAAGGCCTCCAAAAAGCCCTGCATCGCAAACTTAGAGGCCGAGTATCCCGATCGACCCGGCAAGCCGCGATAGCCGGCAATGGAACTGACCCCGACCAGGCTGCCCTTGCTCTTCAACAAGTGGGGGAGGGCGTAATGGGTGCAGTACACCGTTCCCCAGAAATTGATGTCCATCAATTGCCGAAGTACCTCTATTTGGGTGTCTCTGAACAGAGCCCGCATAGAGATACCGGCATTGTTCACAAGGACGTCCAGTCGGCCAAAACGCTCCAGGCTCCTTTCCACCAACACGCGGCAATCCTCCTGCCGGCTGACATCGGCCTGTACACAGAGCGTCCGGCCCTCGGGCAATTCCGCAGCAAGGCGCTCCAGCGGGGGCAGATTGCGGGCGCAGATCACCACCCGGGCACCCAGGCGGGCAAAGGCGCGCGCACAGGCCTCTCCGATGCCTGAAGAGGCCCCGGTAATCAAGACCACCTGATCAGTAAATGAGGTTGACATAAAGTGCGAACCGAGCAAGGAGACGCATTGCTGTATCAACTCCGCGCTCCCGGCCCGGGACAATAATCGGCAATTCGCTGCACATGCGCGAAACAACGGCGCTTATTGCCTGATCAGCAAGGATGCCCGCTGAGCAGGAACGCCGCCTTCACAAAGCCAGTTCGCACGGGATGGAGATTAAACACCCTGCACAGCCTAACTTAGCGGCCCCCGATCGGGCATAGAGCTAATGCCCAGCCTGCCTTTTCCGCCTAACCCCAACTGTTGCGATGGCCTTTGACGCCCAGATCATCATCTTAGGAGCCGGTCCCGGCGGGGCGACCGCCGCGATGAGCCTGGCCTCACAGGGGCAGCCGGTTACGCTGATCGACAAGGCTAACTTTCCCCGCGACAAGATCTGCGGGGATGCCATCAGTGGAAAGGTGGTCGATACCCTGCGCAAGATCGATCCCGCTCTGGCCGCGCGCCTGGCCGCTGATCACAAGCACCTGCCCTGCTGGGGCGTGCAATTTGTGGCCCCATCCGGAGAGGTTCTCAGCGTGCCCTTCCGCTGGAACGCCGAAGAAAAACAACAATTGCCCCATGCCCCCGGCTTCATCGCCCGCCGCATGGACTTCGACGACTGGCTTTTGCGCGAGGCGTTGCAATCCGGACCGGTGGACTTTCGACCCGGAATGAGCATACGCAGCATAGAGCGCAGCGGGGCGGGCTTTGTGCTCAAGAGCAGCGGGGGAGAGAGCCTGAGTTGCCGCATCCTGATCGCCGCCGACGGAGCCCAGTCTCTGGCGGCTAAGTCCCTGAGCAATTACAGCATGGATGCCGCTCACCACAGCGCGGCTGTTCGGGCTTATTACCGCGGAGTCAGCGGTTTGCACGAAGAGAATTTCATAGAGCTGCACTACCTCCGCGACCTTGTTCCGGGCTATTTCTGGATCTTTCCCCTTCCGGATGGAAGGGCCAACGTGGGCCTGGGCCTGCGCAGCGATGTGATCAGCAAGCGCCGCATTGATCTGAAGAAGGTCATGGAAAGCATCATTCGGGAGCACCCTCATTTCAGGGAGCGTTTTCGCCATGCCGAGGCCGAAGCTTCGCCCCGCGGTTTTGGTTTGCCCCTGGGTTCTCGGCGGAGAAAGATCAGCGGGGACGGATTTCTGCTGGTCGGCGATTCAGCTTCCCTGATTGATCCTTTTACGGGTGAAGGCATCGGCAACGCCATGATCTCCGGGCGCCTTGCGGCTCGCAGGGTGCTCGAAGGCCTGCAGGCCGGGGTTTCCTGTGATGAAAGCTTCCTTTCGACCTATGACCGCCAGGTCTATCACCAGCTCGGCGATGAGCTCCGCCTGAGCCATCAGTTGCAGCGCTTGGCGTCCTACCCCAGACTGTTTAATTTTGTCGTTCGAAAGGCCAATCGCAACCCCCTGCTTCGACAGACCATATCCTGCATGTTTGAGGATCTGGACATGAGGGAACAACTGCGAAAGCCATCTTTTTACATGCGTCTTTTGTGGGGTCAGGGTCGGCAAGAGCCCGCACTGGAGCGCTAACACAAGCATAATGAGCAAGCAATTCATCGCTATTGGCCTCGCGCTTAACGTTTTCTGTTTTATGTCGGTCGGTTGCGCAGGTTCGGAATCAGAGTCAGCAGAAAGCGCACAGAGCGAAGTGGAGCATGCTGATGAGCACGAAGACCACGAAGAGAGCAATGTAGTGGTCAACCAGGCCGGGGGCTACGGTGAAGTCATCACGGCCGAAGGGGCCATGAGCTGCGAGCAATTGCTGGGTGCCATGAGCAACACCGAGGAAACTCAGGCCAAGGTAGAGGGCGTCATTACTTCCGTGTGTCAGATGGCGGGTTGTTGGATGAAGATGGACTGTGTCAACGGCGAGCAGGTGCGGGTCACCTTCAAAGACTACGGTTTTTTCGTGCCCAAAGACATGGCCGGATCCCGGGTAGTTGTTGAAGGGGTGGCCGTGAAAAAGGAGCTCTCCGTAGAGACCCTTCGCCACTTTGCCGAAGATGAGGGCAAATCCGCAGAGGAGGTCGAAGCCATCACCGAGCCCGCCTGGGAGTACGAATTCATCGCCAGCGGCGTGATGCCCCTGGGCTAAACGCATCCTGCTCCGCAGAACTGCATACTGAATGGCCGACAGAGCCGGGAAGCCTTCAGGCCAGAGATGCAGAAGAAGTCAGGAGGGAATATTCCCCGATGAGATTGTACTGGAAAAGCAAATTCATTTATCTTTGCCGAACCTTTGACGGAAGGGTGGCATTTCGGTTCAAAAAGCAAGCTTTCTGCGCCGGAGACCCCAACTGAAAAAGGCTTTGTTCTTTTTGTACAACAAGAAGCGATAGCTCAGCTGGTAGAGCAGCACACTTTTAATGTGCGGGCCCTGGGTTCGAATCCCAGTCGCTTCACTAAGCCCAGATGGCGGAATTGGTAGACGCGCTAGATTCAGGTTCTAGTGATCGCAAGGTCGTGCAGGTTCGATTCCTGTTCTGGGCACCATAGCTCTCTTTCTCAGCAGACCATATTCAACCCGGTCGGCCAACGAGCCGGCCGTTTGCAGCAAAGCGGGAGCTGTGGAGAAAAAGAGCGGGAGCTTTTCGTGTTGGAAGCAGGCCCAGATGGCGGAATTGGTAGACGCGCCAGCTTGAGGGGCTGGTGGCCTTTTTGGCCGTGCAGGTTCGATTCCTGTTCTGGGCACAGCAAGAGGCCGGGTGAATAGCCCGGCTTTTTTTTTGTCCCGTAATCCCAGGGGCTATCAGTCGTCAAAGACCACCAGCACCTTGTGGCGAATGTAGGACCTCAGATTGAGCCAGAAAGCAAAAGCCAGATAGAGCACCACAGGAGAGCCAAAGGTCAGAAAGGTGGCGTAGAGAAAATACAGCCGGATCCTTCGGCTGGCAACGCCCATTTTTTCACCCAGATAGGAACACACACCAAATACGCGGGATTCCACCAAAAGACGCCAATATTGGATCATGACAACAAGGTAACGTGAACGAATAACACCTTCAAGGGCAAAATGGGCCAGATACAACAATAGAGAACAAACTTGTGGAAAAAAGGTTCTTCAAAGGACAGAACCCCTGCACTTTTAAAGCAAGGAACTCTCCTCCAGCAGCCTGGCCATTTCCTCCTGCAGGGCTTTGGCCGCCGCCCCCGCCGCCCGATCAAAGTCCTTTCCACCCGAGGCATAGATGATAGAGCGGGAGGAATTAACCAGCAATCCGCCATCTTTATTCAAGCCCGAAAGGCTCAGGGATCGCAAATCTCCGCCTTGAGCACCGACACCGGGAACCAGAAAGAAATGATCCGGGGCCATCTTGCGCAATTGCCCGAAGTGCTCCTCATGGGTGGCGCCCACCACAAACATCAGCCTTTCGGCATCCGGCCACTGCAGAGCACTTTGAACGACCCGTTCATAGAGCGGCTGCCCTTCCAGCGTCAGGAATTGAAAATCAGCACTGCCCGGATTGGACGTAAGCGCCAATAAAATGGCCCATTTCTCCGGGTGGGCCAAAAATGGCGTCACCGAGTCTCTGCCCATATAGGGCGCAATGGTCAGGGCATCAAAGGGCATCTGCTCAAAGAAAGCGCTCGCATAGCGATTGGCCGTGTTGCCAATATCGCCCCTTTTGGCATCGGCTATCCTGAAGTGCTGATCCCCGATGTACTCGGCCGTGCGCTGCAGGCTTTCCCAGCCCCGGCTGCCCTGACTCTCGTAGAAAGCGGTATTGGGTTTGAAGGCCACACAATACTCTGCCGTAGCATCGATGATGGCCCGGTTGAAGGCGAAGATCGGATCGGCTTCGCTCAGCAGATGCCGGGGAATGAGGCTCATATCGCTGTCCAGACCCACACAGAGATAGCTGCGCCGCTCCCTGATCCATTCAGTGAGTTGAGACTTGTTCATCGGGCTGTTTTATAGGGCGAAAGGCCATGTGCGCGCCCCCGAAGCATCATTTTGGCAGCTCGGCGCGCCGCTTTGGCCCACTCAGAGATTGATGGCACTGACCCCGCTAATTTCAGGAATAGCCGAGCGGAGATTCTCCTCAACGCCCGCTTTCATGGTCATAAAACTCATAGGGCAGGATTCGCAGGCCCCAACCAGCCTCACCACGACCTCAAACTCGGGGGTGATCTCAACCAGTTCAATATCGCCCCCGTCTTTGCGCAAATAGGGGCGAATGCTGTCGAGCGACAACTCCACCCGATCGTACAGCGCCTGATCAATCTTGGCCAGCATAGTGGGTAAAAATACGAATTTCGGCCCAACGCAGGGCCTAAACCTGCATCCTCACCGCCTGACTCGGGGCCATATTGGCATTGCGCAGACTCAGTTGTCGGGCTACCTCAAAGGCCATATCCTCAAAGGCCTTTCGGGTAAGCGGATCGGCCTGGTTCATCACCGCGGGCTTTCCCTGATCACCGCCTTCCCTGATGCCCTGCACCAGCGGAATCTGCCCAAGCAGGGGAATGTCCAGCGATTCGGCCAGTTTGCGACCCCCATCCTGACCAAAGAGATAGTAGCGATTGTCGGGCAGTTCAGCCGGTGTGAACCAGGCCATGTTCTCTACCACCCCCAAAACGGGCACGTTGATGTTGGGCAGGCGGAACATGGCCACGCCCTTGCGCGCGTCGGCCAGGGCGACTTCCTGCGGAGTAGTGACCATCACCACACCGGTCACGGGAACCGTCTGCACCAGGGTCAGGTGAATGTCTCCGGTTCCCGGAGGCAGATCCAATATGAGGTAGTCCAATTCTCCCCATTCGCAATCCGAAACAAACTGGCGAAGGGCCGAGGAAGCCATGGGCCCCCTCCAGACCACCGCCTGGCTGCTGTCCACCATAAAACCGATGCTGAGCACCTTGATCCCCGATTTCTCCACCGGAACCATAGAGGGCTTGCCGTTTATTTCGACCACCCTGGGCACGGCACCCTCCAGATCCATCATCATCGGAATAGAAGGCCCATAGATGTCCGCGTCGATCAGGCCTACACGGGCCCCGGACTGGGCCAGACTCAGGGCCAGGTTCACCGCAATGGTGGACTTGCCCACACCGCCCTTCCCCGAAGCCACCGCAACGATGTTCTTCACCCCGGGCAGAACCGTAGCACCATCTCTGGCGCTGCTGACCCTGGCCGTCATGGCAATACGCACATCAGCTTCCCTGTCCACCATGTGCTTGACGGCCGTCTCACAGGCCTTGCGGATGTGCTCCTTCATCGGGCATGCCGGCGTGGTCAGCTCCACGGTAAAGGACACTACTTTGCCCTCAACACTCAGGTCTTTCACCATACCCAGACTTACGATGTCCTGTTTCAAATCGGGATCATCGACAAAGCCGAGAGCTTTCAGAACAGAGGCGGTATCCAGGGGCATAGAACAGATTTGATGAACTTCCGCCATAGCGTATACAGGCTAAAGTTCGCAACAGGCAGAGCTTAAAACTACGCAGAACAGCTTCAACAAGCGATTTTACGCCATGATCTGCCGGGTTTTTAGGCTGATTGCGTTTTCACAGAGATTCCACCTCTATCCAGATGCTGCGGGTGCGCCCCAGATCATCGGCCACCGAAACCTTGTTGCGGCCCGGCCTGGGCTCAAAGAACAGAGACTCTCCCGGTATTGCACTGCCCTGATGCACATCATTGACGTACCAGTGCAAGTACTGAACTTCCGAAGCACTATGACCTTGCAGCGCAATCTTGCCGGATCCGGCATGGCGCAGATAGGTATAGCCTTCCACCGGAGAGACTATCGTGGGGGCCTGCCCGCCAAACACCCGCTCACATTTGGGATTGTGCGGGGGAATGCTCGCAAAAGCAATGCCTTGAGTCCGGTACCATTCCTGAAGGGCGGGATCCAGATTGGGTAACTCCAGTAGTGCGTATCCCTGTGCGGGCCGGCAATCCATACAATAAGACATGGTATGTTGAGCATCGCAGTGTATGGTTCGCATGTGTGCGCAAGCCGCCGCCGGGCTGATCAGGGGCAGGTAGTAATCCATGATCAATTCGGTGCAAAACTCAGCGGGCACGCGCCCGCTCTGCGAACAGACGTAGCGGAACTGCAAACTTTCGGGCATGGCTTGCCAGTCCTTTCCCGCCCGATGATCGATGGCTTGAAACAGATCGAAGAGCAGGGGTGCGGAGACACCGGCCCCGGTGAGTTCTTCCACACCCTGGCCCGAAAAATTGCCCGTCCACACCGCGATGGTGTAACGCGCATTGTAACCCAGGCTCCAGGCATCCCGGCGGCCGTAGCTGGTGCCCGTCTTCCAGGCAATCAGGGGCAGGCCTTCTGTGCGCTGCAGACCCAGGGGCATATCCGGACGGCTCAGGCGGCTGAGCATGTCCCCGATGGCCCAGGCCGCTGCTTCGGACATCAGGCGGCTGCTGTCTCGGGCGGGTTGTTGATCAAGGATATAGCGCGGGGCCTGAATCCGGCCTCCATTCGCCATAGACATATACAAAACACCGAGTTCTTCGGGGCGTATTCCGCAGCCGCCCAGCACCATGGATAAACCTACAGCGCCCTTTTGTTGCCGCAGCGAAGGACAGGCGGCTTTTTCCAGCCGCTCGCGAAACTGCTCCGGACCATAGTCGTTCAGCAGGCGCACGGCCGGTATGTTCAGGGAATGGGCCAGGGCGTGGGCCGCGCTCACTGTGCCGGCGAACTCCCGGTCAAAATTCAGGGGCCGGTAGTTGCCATACTGAACGGGAACATCCAGCAGCACACTCTGTGGAGTGATCAGTCCGCTGTCCATGGCCAGGGCATAGAGGAGGGGCTTGAGCGCTGAGCCCGGAGATCTGAGCGCCCGCAGCCCATCCACCTGACCCGCATCGCGTTGGTCGTGGAAGTCGGCAGAGCCAACATAGGCCAGTACCTCTGCCGTGGCGTTGTCCAGGACCAGCACGCAGGCGTTTTGAATACCATAGGGCCTGAAGCGCTCCACGTGATTTTGGATCATTCGCGCTGCTGTTTTCTGCGTTTGCCCATCCAGGGTGCTGATCAGCACCCTTTCCCCCGGATGCTCCTGCAAAAGACGCCTGGCCAGATGCGGCGCCTCCCGGGGCATGGCTCTTCTTATCGGTTCGAAGGGTTCCTGTAGCGCCACCAGCAGCTCTTCTTCATCGAAGATTCCGCGCGCGGCAAAACGATGAAGCCATTCGTTCCGCGCCTCGAGCAGAGCTTCATTGTGGCGGCCCGGCCTGAGCGATATAGGCCGGTTGGGAATGATGCACAGAGCGCTGATCTCGGCAGGGCTGAGCTGGGCGGTACTCTTGTTCAGGTAAAGCAGGGCAGCGCTGCGTATCCCTTCGACATTGCCTCCATAGGGCAAGAGGTTGAGGTAGAGCTCCAGAACATCCGACTTGCTGTAGAGCATGCTCAATTGCAGGGCCCGAAAGATCTCCCTCACTTTGCTGGCATAGGTTCTCGGCGCGGGATCCAGCAAGCGGGCCACCTGCATGGGTACGGTCGATGCGCCTGAGCTGCGCCGCCCCCGTATGCTGTTGTTGAAAAGTGCCCGGCCCATGGCCAGGGGGTTGACTCCGGGGTGGTAGTAAAACCAGCGATCCTCTTTGTGCAGTATGGCTTTTACAAAGTCTGGACTTATATTTGATAAGTCTGCGTATAAGCGCCACTTGTCGTCTTCGCTCAGGCTGGCGTGGATCATTTCGCCCTGCCTATCCAGAACCTCTCGCGACCAGGAGATCTCCGGCTCAAAGGGGAAGAGAAGATTGAGGAGAAAGAACAGAAGCACAGGCCCGAACAGCAGCAGTGGCAGTAGCGTCCGAGCGCGCCATGTTCGATGACCTGCTGTTCTCATGATGCCCTGGCTTGGTTGATGGACCCGCTCAGTCGCGGCGGAAGAAACTCATCACAAAGGGTCTTTCCGACCAGGAGATCAGATCGCCCACCAGGTCAAAGTTCAGGACAATCTGATCGCTGACCGAGATGCGCTCTCCTTTGTAAAAGGCGCGAAGGCGCCCGTCCAGTTCGGTGTAGACCAAGACCCTTCCATAAGCTTTTATCTGTTTTGGGGCGAAGGATTCCAGGACGATGAGCTCGCCTTCGTAGAACACTTTTAAGTATCCGTTTCTGTCGGTAAACCAGAACAGAAAATCTTCTGAGCCATACTGCACCGGAGGCTCATTGAGCAACCGCATGGTCTTTCCCTGATGCCAGCCAAAGAGCTCTTCGCGGTCGTCTGTCCAGGCCGCCCATCCGCGCCCGGCATACAAAGACTGAACCTGATAGCCAAACTCCGGCTCGGAAGTCTTGCCCCGATAGAAGATTTTAAGACGGTCGAAGGGATCGGTCCAGGCCACCAAATCGCCGCCGACGGCTATCCTCTGTGGAGTTTGTACGTCCAGCGTTCCGGTCTTTCCATTCCAGAACGCGCGAAATCGCTGTTGCTGATCGCGGTAGCAGAGCACATTCACCCCGGCCCTCAGGCTGTCGGTGGGAAGGATTTCCAGTTGTTTGAATTGGCCCCTGTAAAATACATATAAAGCTCCTGTGTGGTCGTGAAAACCGGCTATGCTGTCGCCGACCGCCACACTGGGATTGCTGAGTATGCCCAGACGGTGTTTGGTTCCCTGGTGGTACAAGCTGATCTGACCGCGCACCTTATAGAGCACAAATCCTTCCCAGGCCTGAAACTCTTCGGGTCGAATGACGCCAAGTGCTTTCTTCTTGCCATTCTGAAAGTACACCAGTTCGCCTGCGTTGTCCAGATAGACCAAATAGTCGGGTGCGGCCTTCCATTCCAGTGCACCTATGCTTTCGACTACTTGCGAGCGCCCATTTTCCCAAATGTGAAACTGACCGCGTTCATCGGCAAATCCCGCTGTTCCCTGTGCTTTAATTCCAGGTGAGGAAAGGCTGAAAAAGACAAATGCACTGATCGTCAGTGCGCCGGAGAGTCGGTCAGTAAGTTTCATGTTGACCAACAAAATAAGGCAAAACGGCTAAGCTCTGGACAAGTAGCCTGTAAACAGACCCTCATGCTGCGTTTCCGTTCAAGCTAATATGTTGAATTCCTACCTATGCGGAGGGGCTTTCAATACGTTTGAACTTCAAGCAAAGAAATTTATTTTATCCACAAATGGTGAAAACCAAAAAAACTACTGTAGGATGCGAGACTATCAAAAACCCGTACAGATGGCGCTGATCACCATAGTGACTCATCGCCCGGGACCTGGCTTTGACCGGGCCGAGCGCCGCCGTCTGCCATCGACATACCGGGACATGCTTCCCGAGCAGTGCGCCAAACTCTACAGAGACGCGCTCAATTACGTCAACAACTATGTCCGTCCTGCGGCCAAAGGGGCGGACCTGTCTTCGGGATTGCTCGAAGTTCAGGAAGCTGCACAATCCTATGTGCTCAGAGAGGGCAATCTGGATGATGCTCAGGCCGATGAACTGGCCTTTCAACTGGAGCTGATGAGGGAGCTCGAACCCGAGTTGCCTTTGCGCTGGAAGGAGTTGCTCGCTGTTCCGGGCCTGCGTTTCCTGCAGAGTACCGGGGCTCTGGTGGACTACGAATACGGTCTGATCTACCTGGCGCTGTGCTGCCTGGATCGCGAACACGATGCGGAGCGAACGCAGTCGGAATTGAGGGGGCTCATTCAGTCCTGGAGCCTGACCATGGAGCCGGGACAGGGTCGTTGCAGCTTGTCCATATTGCGCATAGCTCTTCGCGGTGCTTCCTGGTGGTCGCAATTGGCCGGAATGGAGACAAGCTTTCACCAGGCCCTGCGTCTGGCCATGTTGGGTGCCATAGACGGGGCGGTTGCCAGCGCATCCGCACAAATGCTGGAGGGCCAACGCGAGGTAGATTGGAATCAGGCCTGCCTGGGTCTGCTGCAGGGCTCCTTGTCCTACTCTGTGCAGGCTTTGCCCTCAGTGCGCCTCTGGAGGGAATCGGTGCTCCGACGCATGGAATTGAAAGAAGGCTGAGTTGAGAAGAATTGCGTTTAGGTTGTGTTTTGGTTTTGAAGTAAGCGGGGAAGGGAGATGCTCCCTTTCCCCGGCTTACTATTGGGTCGAAATGGCCGCCATCAACAGCGCAGATCAGGTTCTAAATCCGTTGAGCTTCCCGATGTAGAACCGAGAGTCTCCGGAAAAACTTCAGGCGGAATGGCCGTCCAGATTCAAGATGTCCTTAAATTTTCCTCTACCGCTCAATCGACAAAAGGCAACAAGAGCACCTGACCCGGTTTGATCAGATCCGGATTGTCACCGATGACCTGGCGGTTGGATTCGTGGATGTTCTTGTATTTCATAGCCTTTCCCTTGCCGTAATAGCGCTCTGCGATCTTGGAGAGGCTGTCACCGCTCTTCACCTCATGACGGGCAAAGTAACCCTGCTCCTTGTACTTGATATCGGCTTCGATATCCTTGGGCTGCTCACCCCCGATTTCCTTGATCTTATCCCAGAGCAGATTTTTGTCAAATGCGGTCGGTACAGTGCCACCGAATTTCAGCTTTCCCTGCTCTTCGCGTACATAGCCATCGCTGACGTTCATATTTTCTCCCAGATCCAGGACGGCCTGGTATTTCTGTTGTATAGACATAGTGTTTGGTTTTTAGGGATAAAGGGTATTCCGCAAATATAACTGCGCTTTAACAGAAAGGCCCCGCCATTGCTGGCAGGGCCTTTAAAGGTGAGCCTTAAGGTTTCGCTCTATCTCAAGCTAGGCTTATTCGTGGTAATTCTTAATGCGAACTCCGCTGAAGCGCAGACCACTGGGCAGATTGATGCGCAGTTCATCCGGGGTTATGGCTGCATCCAGGACAAAGGTCCCGTTGACTTGTTCGGTGCCGAGCTGGTGGTGAATCACCGCTCCGCTTCTCATCAATCGTATTTCCAGTCCGGAAAAGCGGCCCTGGGTATTGTTGTTGTTGTCTAGTTTGCTGTCCACGCTCACCTTATCATCGGCTACGCGGTGCATTTCAACCTCTTCGTCCAGCAAAACCTCACCGCTTTCTGTGGTGATGGTGCCTTTGTACAAGCCGGCTGCCTCTCCGGCAATATTGGTGTCGATCGGCGGAGTGGACACCGAACATGCAGACATACTCAGGAGTAGGGCAGAGGCGAGAACGAGCAGTAACTTTTTCATATTGGGGTAGTGGGCAAGAGCCGGAATCAATCTCCGACAGATTACGGTTAACTTTAATTCAATTCTGTAATTTCCAACAATACAAGGTGTTACGGGCATAGAATTCGCCCGGTTTCACTTTGAAAACAGAATATTAAGTGCCCTGTATGCCCACTTGATGCACACCCATCTACACATAGTCCTCCCTGATCATGTGCCTCAACCCCTTCGGCCTCCTCACTCGTTGTCCGGGGGGAAAAGTTTTGCCAACTCCTCCCGAGCACTGGCGTCGCTGAGGATGGCTGCGTCAAAGTCGTTCAGTTTTTGGCTGAGCAGCCTAACCTCCAGAGGATTCAAATTGAAGAGAAAGTAAACCAGTTCTATACGCTCGCCTTCCAGAGTTGTGGCATATGCGCATTGGCTCAGTAAAAAGCCTGTAGATCCCCCTTTTAAACCGGCATGTTGATACAATCTCTGATTTCCCGGACTTTGCATGATAAACTCATGCGTTTTGATCAGGTTCTCTTGTTCATAAGGACTCAAAGCACTTCGGCGATTGAAGCGAAAAGCCAGATCAGCCCATTGCCGGGCGCTGCTGCCCACCAGACGCTCGCTCCAGACTTTTTGAGCGGCCAGGCCACTGAGCTTAAAGTTTTCCTTGATCGCGGACTGCTCATCCATAGCCAGCGAATCCGACATAGCCCAGGCAAGGTCAGCATAGCCATCCGCACTCAGAGCGCGCAATGCCGATGGCAAATCTTTCTGAGGCACTTGCTCATTGTCTTGCAAATACTGCGGAATGAGGATGGAGCCGACAAAGGGGTAGGGGGCTGTGCTGAGATCGACTTCCCATCGCTCCGCCAGCGTTTCCATGCGCTCCCTTCCCATCAGGCGAATCAGAAATTCTGTGTTGGCGTTAGAGCTGTACATCAGTATCCCTCGAAACAGTTGTGGAAAATCCACCAATTCCGGAACGGCGGACGCTTCTTGCTCAAGCCCTGCGAGCCATGCCATATGCGCACCCCCATCCGTCCCCGGCAGATGAAATCGCTCCAAACTTTCCAGAGGAATCTTTAAATCTTTATCCAGCTCGCCCCGGCTCAACATTTGCATCGCATCAGCCACAAGAAGCATCTTGATGGTGCTGGCCAGAGGCAGAACCTGGTTGGGTTTTTGATCGGCATACGCTTCATCCTCCACCTGCAGGAAAAGCGAAACCCTGTCTGGGTACTGTTCCATAAACTCCTGGACACTCATGGACGACTCCTGAGCAAACAGGCTAACTCGCCCCGCGCTGATCAAAATCAGTACAAAAAATATGAAATATTTCATGGCTAAATCACGTTGATTTCCTCCAGTCCGTCCAGAGCGGAAACAAAGAGTTGAAAATGAGCAAATATTCCAGATTTTTGTATATTTTTTTTGTCAATTTTAGAACAGAGATTCATCCTTTTTAAACTTGTGTTAGGCGAACCATTGCTCTCCTCTTCCAACAAGCGCAATTGCTGCACGTAGGGTGAAGCAAAGCCCAGCCTGACTACGGGTACCTGCAGCAATTCGCGAATTCTATCTTCTAAATTTGTTTGTATAATATATCGTTTATCCAATTCAGGGTCGCTGATGGGGACGTCCTGCAAGCCGATGATCTTAAAAAGTCTATCTTTTAATTTTTGTTCGTATATATTAAAATGAAAGTTTTTAGTGTCTTGCAGAAAGCATTGCACCTGAGTGGCAATCTCTGTCTTCTGTCTTCCCTGGGCCTTGCTGATGCCTTCAAAAACAATGACCCATTGCCGATGTCTTACCCTCATGCTGACCTCTTCCAGACGCAAGTCAAGCTCCCGCTTGTTGCGGTAGTCCAGTTCAGCGCCGAGCACATGAGCGATATCTTGCCAGGTATTCAGCCAGTCAGCCATGGGGGTCAGGGTTCAAATTGACGAGTGCCAATTGACATGTAGAAATTGCAAATATCATGATGGTCTGAAGGATTTGATCACCTCTTCTCTGGTCTCCAGCCGCGCAGCGCCAATCAGGTCAAGGCAATAGGGAACGGCTGGAAACACAGCATCCAGACACTGCCGAATCGCTCGGGGTTTTCCGGGCAGGTTGATGATGAGGGTCTTTCCGCGTATGCCCGCCGTTTGTCTGGAGAGAATGGCGGTGGGAACATACTGCAGACTTACCTGCCGCATCTGTTCCCCAAAGCCGGGCATGAGTTTGTGGCAGATGCTCTCCGTGGCCTCCGGCGTCAGATCCCTAGGCGCTGGACCAGTTCCCCCGGTGCTCAGAATCAGATCGCAGGCTTCCTTATCCGCCAGATCGCAAAAGGTAGCGGTAATCCGCTCTAATTCATCCGGAATGAGTCGATAAACGGCCTCCCAATCGCTGCTCAGGTAGTCCTTGAGGGTATCGGAAATGGCAGCACCTCCCAGGTCTTCGTAAACACCCTGATAGGCGCGATCCGATACCACAACAATCCCAATGCGCGCGATTTGCATGGCCACAAAATACGGAATGTCTAAAAAGAATGGATGCCCTGGGCGGGATGCGCGCCCGCGCTCTGCTCAGTCCAACCCGAGTTCAAGGCGTTTGGGAGCATCGGACTCCCGGTTAAGACGCCAATAATCGCTCATCAATTGCTTGCGCAAGACCGCACGGGTAACCAGACTCTCATCGGCATTTGCCATCTTCTCCGACCATTCCGTGATCCGGAAGGGGAAGTTCTCTTCAAAGTAAATGCGCAGTTCCCGACCCATGCCCGGATAGCGAAGAGTATAGATCTTCATTCCAGGCTCACCTGCTTCAACGGATCCTGCGGCATCGTATGATTCAAGGGCAATATGCCGCAGTCGGATATCCAGATTGGACGGTATCGCCCTGAAGTTGCCCAGAGGCAGTTCTTCAGGATTAAGTCGGATCAGATTCCAGACTTCATCCTCTGCCCAGGCCTCTCCCAATGCAGCCTGCTCAACACTTTCCCCCTCAAAGTAGGAAGACACATCGGCCTTGTACTGGCCCCCTTCCCATTGCAGATCCATGTAAACATGACCGCACCATTCCTGACTGCTTGTGCTCACCTTGAGCGTTGGCCCTTCATTGCCGCGGTGAACCGGCGTAAAGACGCTCTGCATGGTTCGATAGGCATAGATTCCCGTGGGAAATTCCCGGGTAAAATTGAGTTTCATCACATGAACACCCTTGTCGCCGGCATCTTCAGGATGATCGAGCTTGACGCGCTCTTTCCGACTGATGTCTTCGGTGACAAATATCATGACCGCATCACCCCGGCGCAGCTCTCCATAGCGGACCTGCTCCAGATCAAAGACGTTGAGCTCGGCAAGTCCCTGATACCAATAGTCCGAAAAAGCCTCCTGATCGGGCAGCCCAGTGTTAAGCTGAAAAGAGGCAGTTTTGGTTTCGACTGCTGATGAGATTGACTCGGTCCCGCTTTGCTGGCCCTGGCATGAACTAAAACCAAGCCATAAAAAACCGCCAAACAACAAGCCTGAAAAATCACTTCGAAATCCCAATGGAACACGAGAGGCATTCAACCTATTGGTATAAAAATCATTTTTCATAATATAATTATTGCTATAATTTATTTGAATCCCGAACCGTCACTTTCATCTGGTAAAGCTATGTCCTTTCCCCGCTCTCAGGATCGGGGGTAAAGCTCCCAGATTAGGTCAAGCCTCCGAGACCAGATCAGGAGCCAGGCATTCAGGACCAAGCTCAGCGACTGACGTATAGCCACTTAGACCCAGGGTCAGATCAAACTCCGCTTCCAGATTCTGAAACAGCTCCTGCGCACCGGCCATTCCACCAAGGGCAAGCGCATAGACATAAGGTCTGCCAATACCTACCGCGCTGGCCCCCAGAGAAAGAGCTTTTAAGGCATCGGCTCCGCTGCGAATGCCGCTGTCCAGCAAGACGGGAACCCGCCCGGCCACCGCTTTGACCACAGCGGGCAGGGCATCCAGGGTGGCTATGGCACCATCCACCTGTCGCCCCCCGTGATTGGACACCAATATGGCGTCAACACCGGCGTCCAAGGCCCGTTTGGCATCTTGAGGGTGCTGGATACCTTTTAGCACGATCCGCATTTTGGTCATGTCTCTGAGTCGGGTGATGTCATCCCAGTTCAGCGAAGGCCGCGAATAGATCCGGGTGAACAACTGAACCGCGCGGGTGGCTTCTCCATTGCGCAGATTGGTCAGAAAGGATCCCGGGTGCCGCTTCAATTGGCGAGCTAATACCCCTATGCTGTTCCAGTTTATGGTCTTTTTGACGGGCTCTGCGTCGTCTTCGTGAGCCCTTTCGCGCAGCAGGCGCATAAAGACCGGGTCACTGCTGTACTGCGCTATGCCCATTCCACGGAGGAAGGGCAGCCAGGCCAGATCCAGATCCCTGCATCGCCAACCCAGCATGGTAGTGTCCAGGGTAACGACCACCGCTTCACAACCCGAGCGCTCTGCCCGCTGCAGAAAACTCTGCACCAGTTCGTCCGAAGTGCTCCAATAGAGTTGAAACCAGCGCGGCGTTTCGCCTGCGGCTGCACACACTGATTCCATGGGAGCCGAGGCCTGATTTGAAATCAACAAGGGCCAACCCATTTCATCGGCAGCTCGGGCGAGCAGGAGATCCGCATCCCTTCGAACCCAATCCAGAACTCCAACCGGGCAGATAAAGTAGGGCGAAGGCCAGCGCCGCCCGAACAGATTAACGGAAATGTCCCGGCTGGACACATCCTTGAGCATGCGGGGCAGAATCCGATATCGCTCGAAGGCGTTCAGATTTTCGCGCGAGGTGCTTTCTCGCCCTGCAGCTCCGGCAACATAGGCATAGGCTTCCGGAGCCATGACCTGCTGCGCGGCTCTTTCCAGATCCCGACCATTGGTGGGGATCAGCGGTCGCCTGCCGGCAACTCCAGCCAGATAGATGCTCTTCAGCCTGTCCGGCCCGCTACTTGCAGATTTTTTCATGATGGCTGATCAATGGGGATATATTGTTCGGGCAAATCACCCTATTTCGTTCCCGGATTGGGGGTAAATTTGTACCATCTGCAGTTCCCATGCAAAACGCGATTCATATCTTGCATCAGGCCGGAATGCGAAGAACTGGTCCCCGGCAGGCCGTCCTGGATCACCTCCTGGAATCGGATTACGCCCTTTCCCACCAGGAGTTGGAGTTGCGGCTTGAAGGCCGTGTTGACCGCGTGACCATCTATCGCATCTTGTCGGCTTTTGAAGAGAACGGCATCGTTCACCGGATCATGGATGCTCAAGGGCATCCCCAGTACGCCCTGTGTTCCGCTGCCTGTGCGGGTCATCACCACCACGATGAGCACGTGCATTTTCAGTGTTCGGATTGTGGCAACACCTTTTGTCTGGACGAAGTGGCCTTTCCCCGCATCAGTCTGCCTGCCGGATTCAGCCTCAGCAGCCTTGATGTTACGGCGAAAGGGGTTTGCGGTCGCTGCGGGCAGGCTTAAACGCCCGCGGTGTTTCACTTTGCGCCCAACAAAAGGGCCATCCTCACTTTACCTTTGATTTTGTGTTTTTTTGCTGCTCAAAGCGTTTTATGCTGGCTGATAAATTTCCCCTTCACATATACAATACAATTGCCCGAGAAAAGCAGTTGTTCACACCGCTAAGCCCGCCTTTCGTGGGGATGTACGCCTGTGGTCCAACGGTGTACAGCGAGCCCCACCTGGGTCATGCGCGCAACCTGATCACCTGGGATCTGGTCTTTAGGTACCTGCAAGAGTTGGGTTACAAGGTGCGCTACGTTCGCAACATCACCGATGTCGGTCATCTTGAAGATGAGCTCAGCGGGGAAGGGGAAGACAAGATTGCTAAGAAAGCCCGTCTGGAGCGCCTTGAGCCCATGGAGATCGTACAGCAGTATACCGTCTCTTACCGCAATGGCGCCGCTGCACTCAATGCCCTGCCACCCAGCATTGAGCCCACCGCCTCCGGACACATTCCCGAGCAGATTCGCGCCATTGAGCGCATCATAGCCAATGGTCTGGCTTATGTACAGGATGGATCAGTGTACTTTGATCTGGCTACATATGCAACTCAACACGAATATGGAAAGTTGAGCGGGAAGGTGCTCGAGGATTTACTGGCCGGCAGCAGGGGCACGGAGGGCATGTCAGAGAAGCGAAGCCCCCACGATTTTGCCCTGTGGAAAAAGGCTCATCCCCAGCACATTATGCGATGGAATTCACCCTGGGGAGAGGGCTTTCCCGGCTGGCATATCGAGTGCTCGGCCATGAGCACCAAGTATCTGGGAGAGACCTTTGATCTGCACGGCGGCGGAATGGATCTTCAGTTTCCCCACCACGAAGCGGAGATTGCTCAGAACGTGGGTTGCTGCGGAAGCGAAGGTGTTCGCTATTGGATGCACCACAACATGCTGACCATAGAAGGTCAGAAGATGGCCCGCTCCCTGGGCAACTTCATCACTATTGAACAGATGTTCAGTGGAGATCACCCCTTGCTGACCCAAGCCTACTCACCCATGACGGTGCGCTTCTTCACCCTGCAATCGCATTACCGCAGCCCGGTGGATTTCTCCAATGAAGGTCTGCAGGCCGCTGAAAAAAGTTATCGCCGGCTGATGAAGGCGGCAGCGGCCCTGGAGCAGATGACCTATGCACCGGGCAAAGTTGACGCTGCACTCAGCCAAAGCATCCGCGAAAGCTGCGATCAGTTGTACCGAGAACTCAGTGACGATTTCAACACGCCCAAAACCCTGGCGCTTTTGTTTGAGCTCTCCTCCCGCATTCAGGATTTCAAGTCAGGAACGCTTGCTGTTTCGGCGTTGGATCAGGAGGTCTTCGATTTGCTCAAGGAGCGCTTCCACGCGGTGTTGTTCCGGATCTTTGGTCTGCTGCCCGAGCAAAGCAGCAAGTCACAGACGCTCGATGCGGTGGTTCAACTGCTGATCCGCATGCGGGCCGACGCGCGGGCCGCTAAGGATTTTGCCAGCTCTGACCGCATTCGCGATGAGTTGGCAGGTCTCGGGGTCCAGCTCAAGGACGGCAAAGACGGCACCTCTTATTCCCTGGAAACCTGAGAAAGTCAGCTCCGCGCCCGCGGAGTAAACCAGACTTCATTCGCCCCGCACTTTGAGCATGCGGGCATAGGCTTTGGCGAAATAGGTCAGGATGATGTCGGCACCCGCCCTGCGGATGGACAGGAGCATTTCGTGCACGGAGGGCTCCAGTTCGAGCCATCCGTTCTTGACGGCTGCCATGAGCATGGCGTACTCTCCGCTGACGTTGTAGGCCGCCAAAGGCAGGGAGCTTTGCTCCCGAATGGCCCGGATGACATCCAAGTAGGCCAGAGCCGGCTTGACCATCAGGATGTCGGCGCCTTCCGCTTCATCCAGGGCCGCTTCGCGAAGGGCCTCCCGGACATTGGCCGGATCCATCTGATAACTCTTCTTGTTGCCGCTTTTGGGCGCAGAGTCCAGGGCATCTCTAAAGGGGCCGTAAAAAGCAGAGGCGTACTTCGCGGAGTAAGACATGATGCCCACATTCTGGTAGCCTTTTTCATCCAGGGCATCTCTGAGGTAGCCCACCCGCCCGTCCATCATGTCCGAAGGGCCAATCAGATCAACGCCGGCCTGGGCTTGTGCGATGGCCATCTTGGCCAGAATTGGAAGGGTCTCATCGTTGAGGATATGTCCTTCGGCATCCAGCAGACCGTCGTGGCCATCCTTGGAATAGGGATCCATGGCCACATCGCTGATGATCAACGCATCGGGGAAAATATCTTTTATAGAGCGAATGGTCTTGAGGTAAAAATTGCCCGCCGCGTGGCTGTATGTGGCCTTTCGATCTTTGTTGACTTCGGCCACCACCGGAAAGACGGCGAAGCGGTTCACGCCCACTTCCATACAGCGCTCGATCTCCTCCAGCAGCAGATCTCTGGACCACCTGAACTGCCCGGGCATGGATTCAACTGGTTCCTGCAATTCCCGGCCATCCAGGAGAAAGAAGGGCTGAATCAATTGTTCGGGGTAAATCCGGGTTTCGGCCAGCATCTGGCGAATGGGGGCGGAGTATCGGTTGCGGCGTGGTCTGATGCGCATCGGTAGCTTTGTCGTTGAAAGAATGGTTGCTGTCCGGTGTAAGTTGTCTGGAAGAGCGTTTGCCAGCCCAGCTTTGTGGACGGCGCGCGGGCACAAAGTTAGGGTTCAGGTCTATGGCAGCCCGACCACTAGCGCAGCATAGTCCGAATTTGCCTAAGCTTGATGCATGAAGTCCACCCGTATCCTGATCATTTGTCGGGGCAATACCTGCCGCAGCGTGATGGCTGCTGCGTTGTTGTCCAAACTGCGACCTGGCTGGACCATCCTGAGTGCGGGAACAGAGCCGGGTGTTGACCGCTCCATGGCCGCTGCTGCACTGGCCGAGCGGGGTTTGACCTTGCCGGCAGCTCTGCCAACGCATTGGTCAGTTTACAAAGACGAGAAGTTTGACGAAGTCCTGGTTTGTTCCCAAAAGGCAGCCACCGTACTTGGCGCGGAGGGCAGTGGCTGGGCGCTGACGCCCCTCTTTGTCCCGGACCCGGCTGGCTTGAGCGCTGCTGAACCCGAGCGCAGACAGGTCTACAGACAAAGCTTGGATCTATTAGAAGAAAAGATCAATCAGTGGCTGGAAAACACTGATTTTCAATAACTAAAACGTGTTGGTTTTGTAGTGCAGCCGCTGGGATTCCGATCAGTTGTCGCGAAGGGTGAAGTAGAAAACACTGCCTTTCCCCGGTTCGCTTTCCAACCAGATTTCTCCATCGTACAACTGAACGATCTTGCGGCAAAGCGTCAGACCAATGCCCGTGCCGTGGTAGCGCTCTTTGTCCAGGCGTTGAAAGAGTTTGAAGATCTTCTCCTGATACTCGGGCGCGATGCCTATGCCATTGTCGCGGATGCTGAACTCATAGTGGTCGCCTTGAGGCTCGCATTGCACATGGATTTCCGGTTTCTCGCTCGCGTTGAATTGCAGGGCATTGTCCACCAGACTAAAGAAGAGCTGGTAGAGATGGTCATAGCTGATCTTGAGTTCGGGGAGTTCTCCCATGCTGAAGATCACCCCTTTGTTGTTCATGCGTTCCTCCAGATCTCTGACGACCTGTTGCACCACATTCTCCACCGAAGTCTCCAATTCCCTGGATTTTGCCGGTCTTCTCAAGGTGGTATAGCGCAAGAGCTCTGTCAGCAGGGCATTCATCCGCGCTGAATTGCGGATGACGAAATTCATGTATTCCTGAGCGGTATCGTCCAGTTCAGATGTATAGCGCTGCTGAATCAGCGAGGTGAAGCTCGAAATGTTTCTAAGGGGTTCCTTGAGGTCATGGGCTACCACGTAGGCGTACTGTTCCAAATCGCGGTTACTCTGCTCCAACTCGCGGTTGTAGCGTTCCAGTTTGTGGCGTTGCTCTTCAATCTGGTCGCGCTGCCGCTCGAGAATGCTGATCTCCTTGTCCTTGGCGTCCAGCAATTGACTGAGTTCTTGTTGCTGTTTGTTGTGCTCTATACTCGCTTGAACCTCAGCCATTTCTTTAAGATATCCATAGGCTTGCTTAAAGTCGGAACGCTCTTCGAAAAAATGCTGAAGCAGGCGCAGAACATCAATGAGCAGGGATTCAAAGTTCTTTTGGCGGGCCAGTTTGCGGCTGCGGTAGAGGTAGTAGAGAAAGCTGCGCTCATCGTTGAGCTGCAGTTTGAGTTCGCCGAGGTATAGATAAGCTTTGGCCAATTCCTGGTGGAATTGGTTGTTGTCCGCGATGCGAATGGCGCTTTTATAGTGTTGCTCGGCCTCTTGCCAATTCATCAGTTTTCCTCTGACATCCCCCAGATTGAGCTCGCAACTGCAGCGCATGTAGTCGCTGCCATTGTGCATGTTGATCATGCTTAGCGCATCTTCAAAGCTGAGTAGAGCGCGTTCTATCTGTTCCTTTTTGACATAGATCGCTCCAATGTTGGAAAGGCAGAATACCTGATGTTCTACGTCCTTTTGGTCTTTGGCCAGTCTTAAGGCTTTGCGCTGGTAGTGAAGACTCTTGGGATAATTGGCGTTGGTGAAATAGAGGTTGGCAATGTTGAGGTACAAATTCATCTTGTACTTGTCCTCATTGCATGCGAGCGCCTGGCTGTAGAACTCCAGCGCCAGTTGGTTTTTCTGTTGCAGGTAGTAAACCGCACCAAGAGCCAGGTAAATCCGGCAAAGCGAGTCCTTGTCGGCCCTGCGGCCTGGCAGTTGACCTAAAGCGGATTTTAGCGTTTGTTCGGCCTGATAGAGCTGCCCTTTGCGGGCTTCCATTCTGCCCATGCGGAGCAGGAGCTCAAATCGGGATTTTTTATCACCCAATTCATCGGCCAGATGCATTCCCTGCCGCATGAAGCGCATGGCTTTTGACGGCTCAGCGCGGTGCAACTTATCGACCTGATCAACGATCCGATCTAAACGAACTCTGTTGAGCTCGCGTTGTTGGGAAGCTGTACTGTCCCGGATAGATTGATCAGATGCTTTTTCGTTCACCGCTCATGAGAAGATTACTCCCTCTTAAACGGAAAACGAGGCTTTAAGGTTACGCTGTCTTTCTGCGGCAATTAATTGATAAACAAGGCTTTGTATAATGCCTCTGCATTGGCCCTTAAATGGATAAAGCCCACAAATGAAGGCTTGCTTTGAGGGCTGAATGGCCACTCTTCCCCATCACTGATTCTCTGCAATCTTTTCTCTCAGAAACTGCAGCAACTCGCGATTTCGCACATCGTCGTCATAGCCGCTATTCCGGCTGCTCCATTGCTTTCCATCCCTGAAAAACACTAGAAAATGCTCTTGCGGATAGCGCTTGCCATCAGGCCTTTCAAAGGAGCTGCGCTCTTCAATGTGCACAATTTCCGAATATTCATGTTCCTGAATCTTGGTGGATAACAACTGAGCCTGCCGCATGCCCACTGGCCCGAAGGCCGAATACCAATGGAGGAAGAACACACTCACGACCGCATAAGCCAGCACCAAAAAAATGGACAAGGACCTGGCACACAGCTCGTTGTTCAGGCCTGTGAGATGATTTTGATACTCCACATAGTCTTCATAGTTCGCACCGAGCAAACGTTTGAAGACTGCGGGGCTCAGGGCCAGACCCAATGCAGAGCCTCCCAGCAAGGCCACCAGTAAACGGGCAAAGCGGTTGGGCCGAATCAGGTAGATACTTTTTGACAGGCTTCCCGAATAGAACAAGTAGGCTGCGCCCTGGTACACGCCATAGGCAATCAAACTTCCCACCAGGGTGAGGGCCGCCATAACGGCAAACTGCCTGAACCCGGCATAGCGAAAGCGCTCGTGCAGGGATTCGAAATCCTGACCACTATGATAGGAGCTGCCCGAGGCTGGAAAGAGCACCCTCAGCAACCCGTAGATCAGCAAAGAGAGCAACAAGGCCAACAGAACCAGGACCGGTAAATCGGGCATAGGAGGTTAAAGCTCGCCAAAGAGATTCAAATGGCGAAAAATGGACATTTATTAAAAGATGATTCTCTTTAAAAGGAGTCTATTTTAGGCCTAAAGGTTGCAGGGATTCTCAGCTTGCTCATTTTTTTTTGCTGACCTGTAACTTTTCAGGGGTCTGAAACGCCTGACTCACAGATTACCCCAAACACCCGAGCAAGTATGCTCTTCGACGGCTCAAACAGAATTCGCCCGGCGTTATGACTTTGAAGGAGTACAATCGCGCTGTAGAAGAACACGCCGATTCGGTTTACCGCTTTATAGTCGGGCAAATGAGGCATCCGGAAGATGCCCGCGACATTGTTCAGGAAGCTTTTGAGGTGATGTGGAAGAAACACGAGGAGCTGGACGCTGAGAAAGCCCGCGCCTTCCTCTTTAAAGTAGCCTATCGCGATATGATCGATCAGCTTCGCCGCAGAAAAAACACCAGCCTTGTCGCCGAGTTTCCCGAAGACCTGCGCACTTCGTTTACACCTTATACCGGTGCTGGGGAAATTCTGGAAAGGGCCTTATCTGAATTGCCGGAGATTCAAAAATCTGTGGTCCTGCTGCGCGACTATGAAGGCTATGACTATCGCGAAATCGGGGCGATAACCGGCTTGTCGGAAGCCCAGGTCAAAGTGTACATCTTTCGGGCCCGCAAGGCACTTCAACAACATATTGGAAAAGTTCAAAACCTGATATAGTCATGGACATCAACAGAGAAAACTATGAGAGCTGGTTTCTGGACTATGTCGAAGGGAGCCTCAGCGCCGGGCAGATCAGTCAGGTTCACGAATTCATAGCGCAACACCCGGAGTTTGGTGCCGAGCTCAAGTCCTGGCAAGCCACGCTGATCAAGCCCGATCTCCAACTGGTCTATCCGGACAAGGAAAGACTCAAGCGCCGTCAGCGCATCATCGCTCTACCCTGGTGGGGCACGGTATCCGCCATAGCTGCCCTGTTGGCCTTGTTTCTGATACTCTTCCCCCTGAACAACCAAAACAGAGAGAACTCCGCATTGGTTTTGGAGCAGATGGAACAGTTGGAACAAAGCGAAGATGCCGTACAGCGGGCCAATTCTTCTGCCGTGGGAGGCATAGACGAAGCGGCTTCATCCGAATCGCTGAACCTGCATGCTCCCGGTGATGCTCTGACCTTGGCCAGTGTGGATGCAGACAATGAGCAAGGCATAACGAAGCGCCCGGATCGCTCTGCGCCAGCCGCCCTTCCACACATTCAGGTGGCCACCCGGAGTGTTCCGGAGCCGAAAGACGCATCTGCTCAAGACGAGAGTGCTCAACAAAGGGACACCCGTACGGCAGCAGCACCGCAACAAAGGGAATTGATCAAAGCCTCTGCAGGGGAACAGAAGTCGGCCTTGAACGAAACTCCGCAGAGCGCTATAGCCCAAAAAGAAGAAGCCCCTTCTCTTTCGAAGCAGATGGACAAGTCTCCCCTGGCCCAGGCACCTGATCAGCCCGTACAGGATCAATTGCAAAATCCCACTCTGCTCCAGGAGCCGTCCAATTCTATGCCCATAGCCGATGCGGAGCCTTTGCTGCCTCAGGCCAAGGAGCTCATCGAGCCCAATGCGGAGTCCGGTATGCGCCGCCGCACTTCCATCAATGAAGCACCCGGTGCAGCATTGGTACAGGTCATCGGCAATGTGCTACCCGAAGACATCGCACAGGTCATGAGCCTGACTCAAAATGCCGGCACTGAGTTTGGAACCCTGATGGCGGGCATAATGTCCGGAGAGCGCAATCTGCTGGGCCGCAACCGCGACGAAACCGAGAGCGGGGAGGCCAGAGTAGTTCAGTTCTCCGTCGGTCCTATCAAGGTTTATCACAGAAAATCATCTAAACGAGAAACACCCCCTAAGCAATCATGAAAAATCGAATTCCTTTCCACAACAATCCCGTCACTGGCTCAGTGAGTTCGGCTTTTGCCGTGCTGATTGTGTTCAGTCTGGCAGCCCTGTTCCCACAAAAAGTCAAAGCTGCCATCTCCACCTTGCCCTTCAGCCTTGCGTATATAGAAGAACAACCGGACCATGTCCATCAAGATTCTACAGACATCAAGATCGGCAATATGAATATTCGCATCTCCGAAGAAGACGAATCGGTTGAGATCGATGTGGACAGTCACGTTACCAAAGATGTGGTCAGCACCGAATGGGCCATGATGGACATAGGGGTGAACTTTCTCACTCAGAATGGCGACTTCGATATAGGAGGGCTCGGGACCCCTTTCGACGATCTGCGCTACGGCCGCAGCCTCAATTTGGATATGCATCTTTTCCGTCAGCGAGTTAGTCTGGTTCAGCGCAAATTCAATCTGGAATATGGACTGACCTTTTCCTGGTACAATTACGCTTTCCAAAACGATGTACTGATTGAGCCCAGGGCTGATGAGTTTACTTACTCCATCAGCGACGAACTCCTGCGCAAGAGCAAGATGAGTGTCACATATCTGACCATACCCTTGTTGCTGAACCTCGAATCCAATCCAGACCGTAAGAGCCGGAGCTTCCGCTTTTCCGCCGGAGTTACCGGAGGGGTTAGAATTGCATCGAGAACCAAGATCAAGACCGAAGAGAAAAGGGTGACCAAGCAAAAGGATGATTTCAACCTCAATGCCTTGCGATATGGTCCCACAGTTCGAATCGGCTATGGTTGGTTCAATCTCTATGCCCAATACGCTATGTCGGATTTCTTTGCATCTGATCAGGGTCCAGAACTCAATGCAATGACGATCGGCATAGCCCTGCGCGGCTTTTAAGGCTGATTGATCGGATGGAGGGATTAACTTTGAAGCAATATCTCCATCATGAAATTAGTTTCCCTTTGCAGCATCCTGGCGGGCTTTCTATTGATGTCAGCCTGTCAGGATGCCCGCAGCAAAAGCCTTGAGGCCATAGCTGTTCAGAAAGAAGCGCTGGATCAGACCAATGAATCCGAACCCATTCCACCGGAAGAAAGACATCGACTGACTACCGCGCTGATTGCCCAATATCAGACCTTTATGGATCAGTATCCGGATGATACGGCCTGCGAAGCGTTTGCTTTTGATGCCGGTATTCATCTGGAGAGCCTGGGTAAGTTTAGGGAGGCCATAACGATGTATGACCGGATCTGGCAGAAGGAGCCGGATCATCGCCTCGCACCTATCGCTCATTATCGAACCGGATTTATCAGTGAGAAGATGTTGCGGGACAACAACATGGCTGAGGAGCGTTATTCCGCTTTTGCCCAGCGTTATCCCGATCATCCAATGGCCAAACAAATGGAGTTGCAACTCCAGTACCTGGGAAATGACGAAGGCTTGCTCAATGCCATTCTGAGCGGAGAATCGGAGGTAGCTAAGCCCTGAACAAAAACATCAGCTCAGATCAGGAACCCCGGTGGCTTGTTCGTTTAACCACTCCGTGAGCAACTTTTTGAGCTGCTCCTCATTCAGGTTTTCGTGCAATTCTCCGGCTCTGGCATAGGCGATGCGCCCGAGTTCTTCAGAAATAACCAGGGCGATGGCGTCGCTGTGTTCACTGATGCCCAGCGCCGCCCGATGTCTCAGGCCCAACTGACGAGGAAGACCGGTGCTTTCAGAGACCGGCAGAATGCAACCCGCCGCCACGATGCGCTGCGAACCAACGATAACAGCACCGTCGTGTATAGGACTGTTTCGGTGAAAGATGGCCTCCAGTAATTTACCGCTGAGTATGGCATCAATCGCCACACCGGTTTGGGTGAAGAACTCCAGCCTTGAACTTCTGCTGAACACAATGAGAGCACCGGTCTGTTCCCGCGACATGCGCATCAGGGAATTGATCAGAGAGCCCATGTTGACCGAATGGCCTTCTTCGGGAAAGCTTTTGATGCGAAAGAGGTTGAAGCGCTCCAGGATGCGGTAGCGTCTCAACTCACTGTTGCGGCCTATGACCAGTAGAAAACGCCTTACTTCGGGCTGAAAGATGATGATCAGCGCCAGAAGTCCTATGCCGATAAACTGGGCGGCGATGCCCGAGATCAATTGCATATCCAGCGCTCTGAACAACAGACTGAGCAGATAAACCACCAGAAAGCCTATGAAGATCTCATAGGCCAGACTGCCCCGGATCAATCGGTAGAGTTGGTAGATCAGCAAGCCCACCAGCACCACATCGAGAATATCCACCCAGCGCACTTCCATAAAGCCCAGTTGGATGAAAGCGGGCAGAGAGGGGATCAGGAACCCAGATGCATGTTGCAAAATGAGATGGATCGCTACCATAGCGGGGGAGGGCGATGAATAGATGAACTAACTGCCGCAACTGATTCGGTATCGGCTGAAGACGCTTTGCTGTATTCCAGTATATCAATGATCTGCCGGGCCTCTTTGACGTCATGCACCCGCAATATGGATGCCCCACCCAAAAGCGCCATGGTGTTCAAGACCGTAGTTCCGTTGAGGGCGTCTTCGGTTTCTACCCCCAGAACCTGCCGGATCATGGACTTCCTGGACAATCCTATGAGCAAAGGAGCCCCGAGAGCGCTCAGCCGCACAAGACCGTTCAGCATGCGGTACTGGTCTCGCAAGGATTTGCCAAAACCGAATCCGGGATCCAGGATGACGTCCTTGATCCCGGCCTCCCGGCAGGCCATCAAGCGGTCGGCCAGCCAGTCGTAGGTCTCCTGCAAGTTGTGCTCCCGGTCCGGGTTAGATTTCCCGGCAGGAATGCCCCGGTGGTGCATCAGCACATAGGGAGCGGAAAACTCCCCGGGAACCGACCACATCTGTTCATCCATTTGCCCGGCGGAAACATCGTTGATGATGTGGGCACCGGCTTCCAGCGCCATTCGAGCCGTGCCGGAATAAACCGTATCCACTGAAAGCAAAGCTGCGGGAAAGGCTTTGACCAGGGCTTCCACGATGGGCAGGACCCGCGCGCTGTCCTGCTCAGGACTGATCAGCTCCGCTCCCGGCCGGGTGGACATTCCACCGATATCCAGAAAATCTGCACCTTGTTCCAACATGCGCCCCGCGTGCTCCAGGGCGGCTTGCAGGGGAGCATCGGCAGCGCCCAAAGCCGAAGCTCTGTAAAAGGAATCGGGGCTGAGGTTGAGTATCCCCATAAGCAGGGGACGTCGCATATCCAGAAGGCGACCGCGTACATTTAGCGTCTGATTGGGCAAAAACAAGCTATTTTTGGGCGCTGTCATAGATGGCCACTCTTGCGAATGAAGGCTAAAATAAGCAATGCGCAAACCTTGGAAACCGACCTTCAATACCAGCAGGCTTTTGATCAGTGCCGGGAGATATTTCGAAGCAAGGTACATGATTACGGCTGTTCATGGCGGGTATTGAGGCCTTCTTCCCTCACCGATCAGCTCTACATCAAGGCTCAGCGCATCAGAACTCTTGAACAGAATACGGTTCGAAAGGTGGACGAAGGGATAGAAGGGGAGTTTCAGGCCATTGTGAACTATGCGGTCATCGCCGGCATTCAGTTGCAGCGGGGCTGGGATCCGGAGAGCGAGTTGACGGAAGCCGAAGCCCTTCACCTCTATGACCGCGAGCAAGAGGCCATTCGATCCCTGATGCAAGCCAAGAACCACGATTATGGAGAGGCCTGGAGAGACATGAGGGTTTCTTCCTTCACCGATCTGATTCTGGTCAAGCTTCTGCGGGTCAGACAGATCGAAAGCAACAAGGGTTTAACGCGGGTTTCGGAGGGAGTAGATTCGCATTATCGCGATATGGTAAATTACGCTCTTTTTGCGCTGATCAAACTCGCTGAAGAGCCAAATAAAGACGGGGAGAGCCCGTATTCCGCGTCCTGAATGCGCAGGCATTCGTATGAAATACAAAAAGATAGGAAGTTTTTTAATTGTAACATAAAATTATCAGATAATCACCTATGCGAGTAGCCGTTCAGATTAGCCGAATTCTTGTAGGGGCCTTGTTCATCTTCTCCGGCTTGATCAAAGCCAATGATCCGGTGGGATTCGGAGTCAAGCTCGAAGACTATTTTCTGGTGTTTGCGGAGACCCTGCCCTTCTTTGCCTCGGCCTGGTTGCTCAAGCTGACCGTTCCCCTGGCCTGGTTCATCTGCGTGGTGGAGGTGGCTCTGGGCATTGCCCTGTTGCTGGGCATGCAGCGCAAATCAGTAGCCTGGTCCCTGTTGTTGATGATCATCTTCTTCACCTGGCTGACGGGTTATTCGGCCGTAACAGGCAAGGTGACGGATTGCGGGTGTTTTGGCGATGCCATTCCCCTGACCCCTATACAGTCCTTTCAGAAGGACCTGGTCTTATTGGTGTTGATTCTACTTATATTTATTGATGTGATGCTTTGGCCCCGGGTAATCAGGCCCATCCTGATGGCACCGCTGCGCATCGGTCTGTTTGTGCTGGTTACACTGGGCAGTGCCTGGCTGGGGGTGCACGCGCTGCGGCACTTGCCACCACTCGATTTCCGCGCCTACAAGGTCGGAGTAAACATAGCCGATGCTATGGAATTGCCCGCAGATGCCAAACCCGAGATCGTTCAGCTCACCTGGGAGTACAAGAACAAGGCTTCGGGTGAAATCAAAGAGTTCATCGATGAACTGCCCGAGGATTTGCAGGCCTGGGAGTTCATGGATAGAACCGAGAAGATCCTGCAGAAGGGCGATGAACCGCCCATCCACGATTTTGTGCTCAATGACGATCAGGGCAGTGACCGCACAAGCGCAATTCTGGAATTAAATGATGTATATTTCTTTTTTGTCAGTCCGGAATTGCGCTACACCAACCGCAAGGCCTGGCAGGGTCTGAACACCCTTCAAACCAGGGCTGAAGAGGAGGGCATTCACGTACTTGGCCTGGCGGGTTCCAGCCGTCGGGAGATCGATGCGTTTCGCCACGAGGTTCAGGCGGCTTACCCTTTCTTCAGCGTTGACCTCAAGGCGCTCAAGACCTTCATTCGCGCTGATCCGGGTGTGGTCGTCATGCGCAGGGGTACCATTCTGGCCAAGTACGCATGGCGGGATGTCCCGGACTTTGAGAGCATCAAGGCGGAGCACTTTCCGGATCGCACAGCCTCGGCCATGGCGGATCTATACCCTTCGCCCTTCAGCATCGGTCAGCGCCCCGCTCAGCTCCTGGGCTCTGGGGCTCCGGAGTTTGAGGGTTTCAGCCTCTTCGGTGCCGATGGGGAAGATTACAGCTCGGATCTGCTCAATGCCGAAAAGCTGGTCTGGGTTTTGGTGAGGGATGTCTTTGAGATCAAGGCTGAACATTGGGCGGAGTTGTTGCCGCTGCTCCAGGATTTGGATCGCCGCTCCGTTCCCTATGCCGTCATCAGCGGTTCTGATGAATCGGATTTACTACCCATGCGCAATGCCAGCGGGTTGCTGTTTAGCTATTACCTGACCGATCCCGACTATCTTTCGGCCATTGAGCAGGAAAACATCGCCCTCATTGCGGTGAAGGATGCCCAGATCACGGGTCGCTGGTCCTCTGGCAATCTGCCGGAAGCCGGAACCGTGCTGGCCAGATGAGGAAATTCCAGGATTTGCAGAGCCGGGCCACAGGGCTCATAAACATTTGAACTCAGGACATTGATTCCCTTTATACTCCAGCGCATAGGTTATGGATTCCTGGTTTTGCTGGGAGTTGTGCTGCTGGTGTTTTTCCTTTTCAGCCTGGCCGGAGTAGATCCTGCGCGCATGACCCTGGGGCAACGGGCAGATCTGGCTACGATTGAGAATGTGCAACGGGAATTCAATCTCGATCTTCCCCTGCCGCATCAGTTTGCGCTCTACCTCAACGATATCTCACCGCTGTCTCTGCACCACAGCAGCGATCCACAAAAGCGAAATTTTCTGGAGCCGGGCAAGTATGTCTATCATCCTCTGTTCAGGCTTGCCGAACAGCAGGTCGTGCTCAAGCGCCCTTACTTGAGGCGAAGTTTTCAAACGCGGCGCGATGTAACAGAGCTCTTGCTGGAGCGCATTCCCAACACTTTGGTGCTGGCCATCTCCGCGATGATCCTGGCTACCATTTTAGGTATTCTGATCGGGGTACTGGCCGCCATTCGACACAATACCCCGCTGGATCAGGCTTGTGTGGCCTTTTTGGTATTGGGAATTTCCTTTCCATCCTACTTCAGTGCGGTGGTCTTTCAATTGGTCTTTGCCTATCTGTTGGTGGATCTGACCGGGCTGAACCTGACCGGGGATCTCTTTGTCGCCGATCAGCTGACGGGCAAGGAAACCCTGGTGCTGAAGAATCTCATTCTGCCCGCCGTGGTGTTGGGCATCAGGCCTATTGCCGTCATCGTTCAACTCACCCGCAGCTCCATGCTGGATGTGCTGACGCTGGACTACGTTCGCACAGCCCGGGCAAAAGGACTGGCCGAGCGAACGGTATTGCTCCGACACGCCTTGCGCAACGCGCTCAACCCGGTGCTGACCGCTATCTCCGGATGGTTTGCAGAGCTGCTGGCCGGCGCATTCTTCGTCGAAGTGATCTTTGACTACAAAGGGCTTGGTTTTGAGACCGTCGAGGCGCTCAAGAAATTTGACTTTCCGGTTTTGATGGGGGCTATACTCTTTGCGGCTACCATCTTTGTGCTCATCAATATTTTGGTGGATGTGCTCTACGGGGTGCTCGATCCCCGCGTATCCGTGCGGTCAAAAAACTGATGCCGGCATGGATGCCCGAAGCCCTTCGCCCGAAACAGCCAGCCGTATTTACTTAATGGGATTCATGGGCAGTGGAAAGTCTGCTCTGGGAGCCAAGATGGCCAGGCAGCTCGGCTATGCCTTTGTGGATCTGGACCACCTGATTGAGCAACGGGAAGGTCAGGGGATTCCCGGCATCTTTGCAGAGCGCGGTGAAGCATATTTCCGCAAGGTGGAAAGCGAGGTGCTCCTGAGTACAGAGTCCCTGAGTAGAACCCTGATTTCGCTGGGCGGCGGAACGCCTTGTTTTGGGAGCAACATGGATTGGATTGCGGCACATGGTCTGAGCGTGTACCTCCGCATTTCGCCCCAAACCCTGTTTGGCAGACTCAGGCGCAAGCGCAGTGGCAGACCCTTGCTCGAATCGCTGGATGATGATGCCCTGCGTCAATACATCCACGATAGCCTGAAACTTCGCAGGCCCTTCTACGAGCGGGCCGCCATCGTGCTGGATGCCGAGGGAATGAGCCCCGCGGCTGCCGTAGAGGCATTAGGGTTTAGCTCGTTAAAATAATATATTTCTAAAGTCGATGTTTTCTTGGGCGAGAGCGGCATATGTCCACAGCCTGGCCGCGTCGCTCAACTCAGGTAAACACCGGGATCATCTCCCTGAAGCACAACATCGATGTGTTCGTGCAGGGTGGTGCTTAGAGAAGTGCCCACATAGTCCGCAGAAACGGGATAGGCTTTGTGGCGTCTATCCACCAGGACAGCTACGCGAATCTTTTTGGGCGACATGTCCAGAAGGGGCTTAACCGCATAGAGCAGCGTGCGTCCGGTATTGGCCACATCGTCGACGATGATGACCACCTTTCCATCGACCAGTTCAGGGGTCAGACCCATCTCAATAGGTTTGGAGGTGGGGTGCTTCTTGTCTAAATTGATGGCCGTAAGATGAATTTGAAGACTTCCTATGCGTCTTAGCTCCGCTGCCAGACGTTCGGCCAGGGCATAGCCTTCATCGTCGCGACAGATTCCCGCAATGACGATTTGTTCTTCGTCATAATTGTCCTCCAGGATTTCAAAAGCAATGCGGACTATCTTTTGCCGTATGCTCTGGGCATCGAGGATGCGATTGGTGCTGGTCTGTGGAAGGGTCATGACAAGAGAATCAGCGAAATCTGCGCGTTGAAAATCAAGGGAACTTACTCCGAAAAGAGCATACCGCTTTGGAGTATCCCCCGCTCATGGCGCACGCTATAAATATAGACTCCGGAAGGCAGATTCCAGACGCTTCTACGCAAAACACCTGCTGAACCGGATAATGGTTCCAGCAGAACCCGCGCTCCTTGTAGATTGACAAGCTCCAGCCAGGTTTCTCCCCCGGGCAAACCTGAATAGTTCAGTTGTAATTCCCCCTGAACAGGGTTAGGGGAGAGATGGATCGAAGGGTTTTCGGGAGTGATTCTCAAAAAGGGTGTACTGAAATAGATCCATCCACTCCAGTCCGATGTATCCAGGACTCCGCAAAGAGACCTCATCCTGAATTCATAGTCTGCGCCTTCGCGCAAGGGGCGAATGATCTCTACTTCTTCATAAGAAAACTTCTCTACCCAGCGATCGGTGCCCAGGCGCCTTCCCAACATCGAGTATCCCTGAGCAGTAGGAACTGGATCCCAGACCAGCCTTGCAGCATCGGGCTCGGTATGCGACACCGTGATGTTGTCCGGAGGCTGGCAGGCATCGGGTTCAATCTGCAGGGCCGCGAAGGCATTGACCTTGCCGTAGCCCCATTGATAATCGGGAAGATCGCTGCCGGTGAACGCATCCCTGCGCGCACCGCTGAGTACGGCATTCTTGACGGCCTTCCAATCGGTATCGGGATAGCGCTCCAGATAAAGGGCGGCAATACCGGCTACGATGGGCGAAGAAAACGATGTTCCGCCCTGCAAATAATGCCTGCCCCCATCGGCTATGTAGTTGGCCGCACCCAGGCCGATCAACCATGCGCTCATGTTGGTGGAAGCGCTGGCCAGGACCCACTGGCCCGAAGCGCTGATGTCGGGTTTGATGCGCCCGTCGCGGGTGGGGCCGTTGCTCGATGAAAGTATGCGGGTTTCGGGAGTGCCGGAAACAGGTGGGCTATCTCCGTAGAAGTTCAACATGCTGTTGCGGTTGTAGTAACTGCCCACAGCAATCACGCGATCCGAACACTGCCAGGAGGAAACCAGGGTTTGGCTCAGGTCAGGGCCGCGGTAGCGCACGATTTGAGGCATTTGTTCCGGAGTGGGAAGATCAGCCCCTCTGAACAAATAGGAGGTACCTGTCACAGCGGGATCTGACCAGATGTCAATTCTTCCCGAGCCGAAGCTCTCCAGTCTCCAGCGCAGCGAAGTGCTGTCCGGGAAGACGGCCAGTTCCACCAGATAGGAAGCGCCCTGTCGCTGTACCCAGGACTTGAAGCGTCCCAGGCGATTGGGTCCGTTGAACAATTCGTATTCCAGGCTGTCGAGGCCCGAACTCAGATCGAGGTCCTCATGCAGGTTCCAAAAGGGAGTTCTGCCCCTGAATGACCAGTTCGAAGGCTGATCGGCTGCGATGGCGAAGTTCCAGCCAGCGGCATCGGCGGTATCGATCCAGAGCTGGACATAGGCTGCGCCCAGGCCGCTTTCATACCGGAACCAACTGAAGGAAGTATCTGCCTCTGCACTGTAGCCCAGGTGAAAGATCCGATCGCCGGCATTGCCCACCGCTGCCACGACCGAGCGACCGTTGCGGCTGCCCAATAGTTCATCGATCATCTGAGCGCTCAAGTCCTTGCCATCGTGGGAGCCCAGATAGGTGCCCAGGCTGGTATTGATCACACAGGGCTTGCCCATCTCATCGGCTTTGTCAAAGATGTAGTGGATGGCATCCACGACATTGCTCAAAAAACTGTTGTTGAAAGCCAGATTCACGGCGATGATGTCCGCAGCCGGAGCCACCCCGCGGTACTGGCCCGTAGCCAGGCCGTTTCCGGCCGCCACTCCGCTCACTCCGCTGCCGTGGGAGTAACTCAGGTTGGGATCGACGTGAAGACAAGTTCCCGCCTCAATTCCCGCCGAATCACATGCCTGCCCATAGCCATAGGGAAGGGGAGTTGAGGCATTGGCGGGCAGAATCTGATCCCAGATGTACTTGATGCGGGTATGTCCGCTGCTGTCGCGAAAGTCGGGATGCGTATAGTCAATGCCCAGGTCAACCAGACCGACGACTATGCCCTGCCCGTCATAGCCCTGCGGCAGGGGGGCATAGCCCGCCTGCACCGAATCCACCCGGCTGTGCACCAGCATGACATCGCCCAGTGGTTGAACCAGAGGGCCACTTCCCTCAAAGCGCGCAATGGAGGGATGCCCCGGAATCTCCCGCCAACGCTGCTGCGGTACGCGGATGGCACAGCGATCGCCTATGGCGTATTTGAGGCTTCCGCCCAGAGAGGCAGCCAGTTGTCCAATCTGAGATACTTCGCCCTGAACAAGGAGCTGAACGAAACCCTCCGAATCAGCGGCGATGGCCTTGAAGCCTTGTTGTGCCTGAAGTCGAAAGGGATCCTCCTGCGGCGCAGCAGAGGGCGCGGCTTGCGGAGTTCCGACGGGGCTGAACAAGGCCTGGCTCGCAAGTTGCCCGGGCATGCCAGCGGAGAGCATCAAGGCTAAGAATGCAGATGGAAGTAGTGTTCTGGGCATGGTAGAGCGTTGAAAGACCATTAAAACTAAGGCTTACGAGCAGGTATTGGTGCGGCAAACCCTAAACATGTTTTTGGGATTCCATACGTTTGCGGACAGACTTTGTTTTTTTCAAACGCTCGTTTGGTTTTTGTGCTCAGGTTTGATGTAAATTGCACACAATGGCGTTCGCACAACCCCTGATCTTCATCGCTTTATCGGCTTTGGCCTTCGGATTGGCAGGCCGTCGTTTCAAGCGCATATTCGACAACATTCACTCCGGGCAGCCCGCGCCGAGGAACGGCTCATTGCGCACCATGCTGCTGATGGCACTGGGTCAGCAGAAGATGTTCCGCAAATGGACTCCTGCACTCCTGCACGGGGCCGTTTACCTCGCTTTTTTGGTCACGCAGATTGAGCTGCTGGAGATCTTCATCGATGGGGTTAGCGGCAGGCACCGGGTTATCGGTCATGCCGTGGAGAACAGTGCAATCGGCAGCGGGCTTTATATCTTGGTGATCAGTACCATAGAGTTGCTCAGCGTACTGGCTTTTGTGGCCACGCTGGCCTTTCTGGCCCGGCGCAACCTGCTCAAGGTGCCCCGTTTTGTCAAGCCCGAGTTGGATGGATGGCCCCGTCTGGATGGCAACATCATTCTGTACCTGGAGATCTTATTGATCATAGGCATTTTCACGATGAACGGTGCAGACGAAGCGCTTAGAAGAGCCGCGGGAAATGAATCCTATGGATTTCTGATCTCAGGAACCTTGGTTTGGAAGCTGTTTGCTGGTTTTTCAACATCCAGCCTCGTGTTTTTGGAGCGTGCAGGTTGGTGGTTGCACATCCTGGTTGTCCTGATCTTCCTGAATTACCTGCCATTCTCCAAGCACCTCCACATCATGCTGGCCTTTCCCAGTGCGTATTTCAGCAAGACTAAGGATTGGGGACAGATGCGCAATATGCCGGAGATTCAGCGCGAAATTCAGGCTATGATCAATCCGGATTTGGCACCCGCCGAAGCCCTTCCCCCCCCGGATCAGTTTGGAGCGAAAGATGCAACGGATCTGAGTTGGAAAAGCTTGCTGGAGGCTTATGCCTGTACTGAATGCGGGCGCTGCACGGCGGCTTGTCCGGCTAACCAGACCGGCAAGAAGCTATCGCCCCGAAAGATCATGATGGATACCCGCGACCGGATCGAAGAAATCGGAGATTACCGGCGTAAACAGGGGGCTGATCAGCACGATGGAAAGTCTCTTCTGTTTGACTACATCAGCGAAGAAGAGTTGCGCGCCTGCACCACCTGCAGCGCTTGTATACAAGAGTGCCCGGTAGGCATCAATCCCATGAGCATCATACTGGAATTGCGCCGTCACCTGATCCTGGATCAAAGCAAGGCACCGGAGGCCTGGACTCAGATGTTCAGCAATGTGGAAAACAATGGAGCGCCCTGGCAATTTGCCCAATCTGACCGCGATAAATGGGTCAGAGAATTGAATAATTCCTGAAACTGCACAGCAAGGATGAGCAATGAATCACTGACTCGTGTTCCCACCATGGCCGAACTGGCTGCCTCGGGAGAAAAGGCGGAAGTATTGTTCTGGGTGGGATGCGCGGGAAGCTTTGACCAGCGGGCGCAGAAGGTCACCGGTGCCATGGTCAGAATCCTCCATCACGCCGGAGTTTCCTTTGCCATCCTGGGCCAGGAAGAAATGTGCACCGGAGACCCCGCAAGGAGAGCCGGCAATGAGTTTCTTTTCCAGATGATGGCTGCGCAGAACATCGCAACCCTGGACGGCTATGAGGTGAAGAAGATTGTGACGGCCTGCCCTCACTGTTTCAACACCCTAAAGAATGAGTACCCTGAACTCGGCGGAAACTATGAGGTCGTTCACCACAGTACCTTCATTCAGGAACTGCTCGACAGCGGCAAGCTTAAGGTGCAGGGGGGGGCATTCAAGGGCAAGCGAATCAGCTACCACGATTCCTGTTATCTGGGCAGGGCGAATGAAATATACGATGCGCCACGTGCTGCCATTTTAGCCCTGGATGCCGATCTACAGGAGATGAAGTCCTGCAGAAGCCGGGGTATGTGTTGCGGTGCCGGGGGTGCGCAAATGTTCAAAGAGGCGGAGCCCGGAAGAGTGGAGGTCAATGTCGCCCGGACCGAAGAGGCTTTGGCTGTCAAACCCGATGTGCTGGCCGTTGCCTGTCCCTTCTGCAATACCATGATGAGCGATGGCGTGAAACTCGCCGATCAGCAGGATCAGATTAAGGTCAAAGACATTGCTGAACTGGTTGCCGAAGCCGCAGGTCTTTTTGGATCAAGCAGTTGAGCGCTGACCGACTAATGGATCTTCTAAAGGCAAGTCGTTTGGCCAGCAGTGGTTAAGCGCCTGCTTTCCGATAACTTTGTTCAAAGTTCAGGACTATGCTCAGCGATATGGAACATTTCTCCCCGCATTCACGGGTTTGGATCTATCAGGCCGACCGCTTGCTCAGCGAAGATGAATCCCTGAGCTGCGAAGAACAATTGGTGGCTTTTGCCCGGCAATGGTCAAGCCATGGTCAGGCATTGGAGGCCCGTGCCGCTGTACTGCATCGCTTGTTTTTAGTCTTTAGTGTGAATGCCAACAGCGCTGCCAGCGGCTGTTCCATCGATAGTTCCGTGGCCCTTGTGCGCCATCTCGGCGAGCAGTTCAAGCTGGATTTCTTCAATCGGCTGACACTGGCCTGCGAGTGCGAAAGTGGTCTTGAGCTGATTCATCGCAATGATCTCGAAAGCGCTCTGGAGCGAGGTATTCTCCATGCGCAGACCCTTGTTTTCGACAATACCGTTCAGTCACTCGAAGAATGGAAGAAAAGCTGGAAGAGACCCTTTTCGGAGAGTTGGGCAGCTCAGTTTGCGGGCACAGCCACGCGTTGAAACCCACCTCCTTTCGACTTATATCAACTAATTTTAAAGTATTTATTGAGCATCATAACGTTCTCAGGTTTTCCAAAAACATATAATATATCGTCTGGTTCAATACGCGTCTCGGGAAGGATTTCATTGATGTAAACATTGTCCCGTCTTATAGCCAGTACCGTGACCCCAAACTGCTTTCTCAGGCCTATCTCGCCGATGCTCTTGCCCACCACGGGGTTTTTTCCCTGATAAACCGGCAGGGTGGCAATCTCCGCATCCGGAATATGCACCTTGGTGCTTGGGCCGCTGTTGCGGTTGCCGGGGATGGCTCTGAGCATCTCGTAGTTGTGAGAGCGAATGTGTTGGATAAAGCCGCTGATTTCATCTTGTGCAACCAGGTATTGCCTCAGGACCCGGGTGAAGATTTCGATGGAGGTTTCAAACTCTTCGGGAATGACCTCATCTGCACCGTGGCGGAGATTCTCTTCGATCTCGCGGAGGTAGCGCGTTCGAACAATGATGTAGGCCGTTTCGCTAAAATCTCTGATGGCTCTGACGATCTTGCGGGTTGAGTCGGGATCGGAGATAGCAATCACCACCACTCTGGCCTTTTGCACCTTGATATGCTGAAGGATCAAGCTATCTGTGGCATCTCCATAGACCACCGGTTCCTTATGCCGCTTGGCTTTCTCTATGGCCGCGTGATCCAGCTCGACGATGATGTAGGGAATGGAGGCAAAACGCGCCGCCTTGGCCACGTTCTCACCGTTCAATCCATAGCCTATGACCACCAGATGATCACTCAATTCTGAAGTGATGTCCTTCTCCATTTCCTTCTTCTCCCCATTTTGAGCGAGGGCATTCAGCGTATTGCGCACCGGGCTGGGAATAGGCGTCTTGACCAAGCGCGCAGTGATGGCCGGTGAGCCGGCAATGACAAAGGGCGTCAGGCCCATCGTGATGATGGAGATGGCCAGAAAGTACTGATACACATCGGGGGGTAAAAGCTCGAATTGCATACCGGTAGCGGAGAGCAGAAAGGCAAATTCTCCCACCTGGAAGAGACTCAGAGCGGTCATCAGGGCGGTTCTGATGGGGTATCGCAGCACCAGGGCCATCGCGGTGATGACCAGAACTTTGAGCAGGGACACCCCTATAGACAGGCCCAGTATGATCAGAATATGTGTGGCGAAGAAGCGCAGATCCAGCAACATTCCAATAGATACAAAGAAAAAACTTATAAAAATTTCTCTGAATGGAAGGATGTTTGCCGTCGCCTGATGGCTGTACTCGCTTTCGGAGATAACCAGTCCCGCAAAGAAGGCACCGAGAGCCAGGGAGAGGCCTACCGAGGAAGTCAACCAGGCGGTGGCCAGACAGATGACCACGATACTGAGAATGAACAATTCCCGGCTTTTGGTTTTGACCACACCCTTGAGTATGCCCGGCACCACATAGCGCGCCAGGGCGATGACCAGACCAACCACCAGGATCACCTTGAGGACCAGAAAGCCCAGTGTCCTGACCGGATCTTCGGATTCACCGGCCAGCAGCGGGATGAGCAACATCATGGGAACCACCACAATGTCCTGGAAGATCAGCACGGCCATGGCTATTCGCCCATGCGGTGCCGATAACTCCCCCTTTTCCTGAAGCATCTTGAGCACAATAGCCGTGCTGCTCAGCGAGATCAGGAAGCCCATAAAGACGGCCGATCTCCATGGCAGCCCAAGTCCCCAGGAAGCCAGAGCGGTAAAGAGTATAGTGCCGCCTACTTGAAGCGTTCCTCCCCACAACACCACGTTCTTGATTGAAATCAGTCCCTTGAGCGAGAATTCAATGCCGATGACAAAGAGCAGAAAGATGATGCCGATCTCCGCCAGCAACTCCACTTCATGACTGGCCTGAATCAGGTTGAGCCCATGAGGGCCCGCCAGGATGCCGGTCACCAGGAATCCGAGCAGGCCGGGCAGTCTGAAGCGCTGGAAAAGCAGAATAAGAAGGACGGAAAACCCAAGAATGATAACGATCTCCCGTAGAATAGGTATTTGCATAACAAAAGCTCAAGCTATGGTAAAAGTAAGGGCTTCATTCCAGCTCCGTCACATCAGAGTTAGTATGAGCAATAAAAGTATTTATTGAATTTAATATATTTTTCTCAAATCTTTGTACAATCGGGGACTCAAGATGGTCTCATCACATCAGTGCTCCAGCCTTTCCGGCAACTCCATAGGAACCACACCCGGCTTTCGATACAGACGAATGAATACCCGCCCTTGAGTCCACTCTCTTTGCAGGGGCCATACCTTGCTGATCTCATCATATGTTGCATCCGGAATGTCATTGATGATGTTGCTGTACAGGATGTAGTTGTGATCCAGCCAGTCTCCGCTGGCTTTGTTAAAGCTCTCCCGCTGTTGTTGGGAACCTGGACGAATCGACTGCATGGGCTTGTACAGGGGAAACTCGGTGTAAACACTACCCGGATCGGGAATCTCCGACCAGGCCTGACTCATCAGCGAGAAATAGGGCAGGTGCGCCAGAGAGGCATCCCAACCCTGAGCGGTCTTGTCGGGGTAGATCCAGCGATGACCAAAGCCCAGTATGGCTACCATAGCGATGAAGTAAAGACTCCTTCGCGAAGCGTGCAGCACACTGATGCGATAGGCGAACCAGGGCAGAGCCAGTACAAAGACCGGCAACAAATATCTGTGCGCAATGGGATTGGCAAAGGGCAGATAAGCCAACGTATAGACCAGCAGGGGAAGGAGAAAGATGGCCAACAGCGCACGCTCTTCCCTCTCCGGATGCTCCCCCCGGCGGGCATTGAGCAGCATTTGGGCCATCCAGATCAAGCCGGGTATCCACAACACCAGACGTCCAAAATCAAGGCTGCGCCAGACGATGAGCCCGGCATTGCGCAACATGCCCTGCCAGCCCAGAATCGATTGCGCCTCGGACCATGAAGAATTCGGATTGACCAGAAAGTACCCGCTTTTGGATGCGTGGTACAGGTGCCAGCTCAAAACGAGTCCCGCCGAGATCAAGGCGGGGATGAACAGACCCGGTTTAAAAAGCCCCCAGGCCCTGATTCGCTCCCCGGGGCTTGATTTTTCGGGGGAAGGGTAGTGGAGTTGATGCAGGTACAGAGCCGTCACCCAAAGGGCCAGCATCCCAAAACAGCCTCTAAGGCTGATCATGCCCATACCCAGCAGGCACACGCCGAACAAAACAGGTTTCTTGCGCAAAACCGCCAGCAGTCCGCAGAGATAGAAAGCCAGCAGCGGAATGTCCGGCGCTACGTGAATGGCCTGAGCCAGGAAAGTCGGCTCCAGGAGCAGCAGCAGGCTGGCGGGAAGCATCACCCCGGACAGAGCTGAGGCGGGAATCAGGGATTTGAGCAACTGAAAATAGCTCCACCAGATCAGGAGCAGCCAGGGAAGCATGGCCAGATGTGCAATGGGCAGACTCAACCCAAAGAGCTTCCAAAAGAGGGCCAGATACCAGCCAAAGAAAGGCGGATGCCCCGAATCCAGGGCAGCCGGAAGGATCCAGGCCCCGAGACCCTCGCGGTAAAAGTGTTGGCCTACTTCAGAGCCCAGCAGGATACTGTCCCAGAAAAAAGGGAGGGGCAGACTCATGAGCACCGTCAAAAAAACCAGTCCCAGACCCACCCGATACAAACCCTTAAAGCTGTAGGCTGCATCGGTTAGCACCGGGCTTGCTCCAGCATCCAGCTTTTTCTTCATGGGGCGAAAATAAAAAGCTCCGGGCGAGTTCGGATTGCTGCCATTTTGTCACGAATCAGGCTCAAATGGCTTAAATTTGTCCTCCGCCTTCGGTGCAAGGCCTCTTGCCGGCAGCTTTAGCTCTCCAGAGAAAGGCGCTGACACCCGAAGAATGGATGATTGACCATGAGCAAAGAAGAACTTTTCGAAAAGGGGCTGCACGCTGAAAACGGGCATTCGACGGCCTCCCAGTTGTCTGGCTTTGAAGCTGGCCTTTCCCTCAGACCGGAGGAAACACCTCTCGGCGAAGAGCAGCAGGGCCAAGCCCTGGAAACCGGAACAATGAGCAGGACGTCCAACGGACGCCTGGCCTATATTGAGAGCTATGGTTGTCAGATGAATTTCAGCGACTCAGAGATCGTAGCTTCTATCCTCCACGATGCCGGCTTTGGCATCACCAGCGAATTGGAAGGGGCCGATCTGATCCTGCTCAATACCTGCTCCATTCGCGACAAAGCCGAACAGCGCATTCGAACCCGATTGAAGGAACTTCAGGGCATCAAACAGGCCAGACCACATGCGACGATCGGCATACTGGGCTGTATGGCAGAGCGCCTCAAGAGCCGTTGGATCGACGAGGAAAAATTGGTTGACCTTGTCTGTGGCCCCGATGCGTACCGGACCCTCCCCGAGCTGGTAGCCGGTGCAGACCAAGGGAGTAAGGCGGTCAATGTGCTCTTGTCCAGAGAGGAGACTTATGCCGAAATCGAGCCCATCCGACTGGACAGCAATGGAGTGACGGCATTCATATCCATCATGCGGGGATGCGACAACATGTGTTCCTTCTGCGTAGTTCCGTTTACCCGGGGAAGAGAGCGCAGCAGAGATGCTCATTCCATCGAAGCCGAAGCGCGTCAACTCTTCGAACGGGGTTATAGAGAAGTCACTCTGCTGGGCCAGAATGTAGACTCCTACAAATGGCTTAATCCCGACAGCGGGCAAACGGAACGCTTTGCGCAATTGTTGGAAAGGGTTGCCCGCATCCACCCACTTTTGAGGGTTCGCTTCTCAACCTCCCATCCCAAGGACATGACCGATGAGGTGCTGCACACCATGGCGGCATTTCCCAATATCTGCAATTACATCCACCTACCCGTTCAATCCGGTAACTCGGATGTCCTGGAGCGGATGAATCGCACCTACGACCGACCGTGGTACCTGGATCGCATCGCGGCCATTCGCCGAATCATACCGGACTGCGGCATTTCCACCGACATCATTGCCGGTTTCTGCTCGGAGAGCGAAGAAGAGCATCAGGATACTCTCAGCCTGATGCAGGAAGTGCAATACGACATGGCTTATATGTTCTACTATTCGGAGCGACCGGGAACCATGGCGGCCCGAAAGTTCAAAGACGATGTTCCAACATCGATCAAGAAGCGCCGTTTGAACGAGATCATTGCCCTGCAAAACGAACACGCTTTGTTGCGCCACCGACAAGATATCGGCAAGATATTCACCGTGCTGGTTGAAAAGGAAAGTCGCCGTTCTCAGGAACATCTGTGCGGTAGAAATGATCAGAACAAAATGATCGTATTTGATCGGTTAAATTTGGTTCCGGGTCAGTATGCCAAAGTTATGGTCACGGATTGCACCTCTGCGACCTTGATTGGCCATGTTGTTCAGCAGACAGAAGACAGCGCCAAACCAATCTCTCTGCAAGTGGTCTGAACCGAAAAAATGTTATGGAAGTACAGTCGGTTAAACAGCGATTTGGAATCATAGGCAACAGCCCGGGCATTCACTATGCCCTCGAAGTGGCCATTCGCGTTGCCCCAACCAATCTGACGGTATTGATCAATGGGGAAAGCGGGGTGGGAAAGGAGATCTTCAGCCAGATCATCCATCAGTACAGCACCCGAAAGCACGCGCCCTTCATTGCGGTGAATTGCGGGGCCATTCCCGAAGGAACCATAGACTCCGAGCTTTTCGGCCATGAGAAGGGCTCTTTTACCGGGGCTTCCGACAGCCGCAAGGGCTATTTTGAGACGGTTAATGGGGGAACCATTTTTTTGGATGAGGTTGGAGAATTGCCTTTGGGCACCCAGGCCCGTCTCTTGCGCGTGCTCGAGTCCGGAGAGTTCATCCGCGTGGGTTCTTCCAAGCCCCAGAAGACCGATGTTCGGGTCATCGCCGCGACCAATGTGAACCTGCCCGACCTGATCTCCCGCGGCAAGTTCAGAGAGGATCTCTATTACCGCCTCAATACGGTGCCCATAGCTGTGCCCGCTCTGAGAGAGCGCAGCGATGATGTCTATCTGCTATTTCGAAAGTTCGCTGTTGACTTTGCCGAGCGCTACCGCATGCCCGCTGTTGCCCTGGACAATGACGCCCGGCGAATGCTGGAGCAGTATCCCTGGCCCGGCAATGTGCGGGAGTTGAAGAACATCGCCGAGCAAGTCAGTGTGCTCGCCACTGAGAAATTGGTGAGTGGAGAAGACCTGGCCCGCTATCTTCCCGAGCTGAACAAGCGCAATTTGCCCGTTTTGGCTACCGATGCGGGAGGAGCTAACATGAACGAGCGGGAGTTGCTCTATAAAGTGCTCTTTGAGATGCGCAAGGATCTCAATGATCTGAAGCGATTCGTATGGCAGATGGCCGGTGGGGAGCGCGGTGAGGGGCACCCTATAAGTATGCCGGCGCATTTGCTCCCCGATGAATTGAGCTTAAAAGGCAGCTCAAGCCCGGCTTCTGAAGCCCTCTTTTCCGGGGGAAGGGCAGGGGTAACGCACAACCCGCGGGGCAGCATGGCACAGGAGGAAGGAGCCCATGGCAAGCAGTCCGTCACCAGGACCTCTGATGGCATGGAGAAGAGTTCTTCCGGTGCAGCGCCGATTGTCATAGATGCCTCTGTGTCCGATGAGGAGCAAAATGGCTTGGAGGAAAGTCTTTCCATTGCCGATAAGGAAAAGGAGCTCATCAGCAAGGCTCTGCTCAAGCACAAGGGCCGCCGCAAGGATGCCGCATTGGACCTGGGCATTTCTGAGCGCACCCTATATCGCAAGATCAAAGAATATGAGATCATTGAATAGAAATCTCCCTTCAATGACCTCTCTGCGGTCAGCTTTGTTGTTAGGCTGGTTACTGCCTGCTATGATGTGCGGTTGTAGCTACACCCTAAAGTTTACCGACGCCTCCTTTCCCCCGGAGTTAAAACGAGTGAGCATCAACAATTTTGACAACAGTTCCAGTTTTGTGGTGCCCGGACTCAGCCAGCGAATCACCGAAGCCCTTAGAGACAAGTTTACCCGCGAGACCAATTTGTTTGTCAGTGATGAGCCCGGGGGGGAATGGACATTTGGCGGAGCAGTCACCCGATATGACATCACCCCGATTGCTCCTACCGGTGATGAGACCACTGCACTGAACCGACTGACCATCTCGGTGAGTGTGGAGTTTGAAAACAGTCTGGAAGAGGATGCTGACTGGACCAGTACCTTTACTCGCTTTGCGGATTTTGAGAGTTCCAGACAGCTCAGCGAAGTGGAAGATGGGTTGATCGATGACATCAATCTTCAATTGGTTCAAGATATATTCAATAAAGTTGCTTCTAATTGGTAAGGCGTATGCAGGCTGAGCGACAGATCCTTAATGCACTGGGCCATGCAAATCTTCGGGTTAATCTTGAGGAATCGTTGCTCAGAGAACAGATCAGCCAATATCCCTGGTTTGCCGCGCCGCGAATTTTGTTAGCTCGCCGCGATGCTCATCTGGATCATCCAAATGCTAAGAGCAGCCTGTCCAGTGCCGCGGTGTATGCCTTCAGCCGCGCCCGTTTGAAAGCCTTTTTGGAAGGGGATTTGGACCCCGAACTCAGCGCTTTGCTGGAACAGGATGGGCTGCGGCCCGCCACTGCTGAGCCCGAACCCGAAAAGAAACCAGAACCGGCCGAAGAGCCCGAAGAAGCGCCAGAACCGGCCGCTGAGCCCGAGCCTGAAAAGAAACCTGAACCGGCCGACAAGCCTAAAGAAGCGCCCGAGCCGGCCTCTGAGCCCGAACCCGAAAAGGAACCTGAACCGGCCGACAAGCCCGAAGAAGCGCCCGAACCGGCCGCTGAGCCCGAACCCGAAGTCGAGCGTGAGCCAGTAATCGAACCCGAACAGGACAAAGAGCCCTCGCCCATGGTAGAGCCCGAAGCTGCCCATGAGCAGAGTCCGGAAATGACTGCAGCCCAGCCCCAGGACAGCCCGGCGCGGAGTTTCCGGGATTGGTTGAAGATGTTCCCCGCCAGCGCTGGGACTGAGCAGAACCCGAGTACAACTGTCGAGGAAAAGCTTGCAGCAGAAGCCATTCAGCCGGAAGAGCGACCAGAACAAGCTCCGGCAGAGCTTGAAGATGGCCGTCATAAGGAGTTCTCTTCTGCCCCTCATCTAACGGAAAGCATACCCCAACTCAGTCTCTATGAAGACAGTGATGAACTCTCCAGCCTGATTCAAAGGCAACGGGAGCTTCACGGAAAGCAGCGATCGGGCGGGGTAAAGCTCGCCCGACAGAGCTCTGATATGGAAGCGGAAAACGCCGAACAGGTCAGAACTTATCCCCAAACCGAAACCTTTGCCAAGATTCTGGCCGCTCAGGGTAAATGGCAGGAAGCAGAAGCGCTGTATCAGGCGCTGAGCTTGCGCTATCCGGAAAAAAGCGGTTTCTTTGCCCTCCAAATTCAGGAGTTACAAAGCAGAAGGGGAAGTGTGTAAAAGGCCTTTCCACCGGACAGTAACAACGCTGAATCAGCTCATAAAAACCTGAGAATCAAGCTCTTCGTAAGCTCTCTGTCATGATCGAAGCCATCACCATCATCATCCTGATCGCCTGTATCCTCCTGGGTGCCATCGTTCTGATCCAAAACCCCAAGGGAGGAGGACTGAGCGCTACCTTTGGACAAGCCGGAAATCAGATCCTCGGATTTCAGCGCTCAACCGATATTGTTGAAAAGTGGACCTGGGGACTTATTGTGGCGGTATTCGTGCTTACCCTGTCCACCTCGGCCTTCATCAACCGCACTCCGGTCAATCAGACGGCCCCTGGCCTCGCTCCTCAGGCCGATCCTTCCAGGGCGCAAACGGCTCCCGGTGGCTTTGCACCGGCACCTACCCTGGTTCCCAATGCTGAACCCGGAAGTACAGAAGAATAAGCTTTCTTCTTTCCGATTCTCTCTTTCCTGCTCAGCTCAGCAAGCCTCTAGCGCTGTTCTGACCGCTCTGACCGAGATGCCGGACCAGTCGTCTTTTAGCTATGGGCAGAAGGGTGGCCTGCACGGGCAGTACCGCTGAACTGCTCAGCAACCATGCCGCGGGATTGGGCCATTGTTTGTTGTTCCTGATCAATTCCAGTTTGTAGCTTTCCAGCGTTCGGGTAATGCTCAACTTGAACTGATCCAGAAACTTCGTCCTCAACTCCCTGAACTGGTCTTCGCTCTTTGTAAATATAGATATTTCATATTCATAAATATCTACTTCGGGTAGTTGCTCAGCATGTAAAAAGAAGTAACCAGCACTGGTGTCAATGGGAACTAATCCTATCGGTTCTATCCGCACCTGTGCATCAACCTGCTCGTAGATTTCCTTGCCTTTTCCGAGTTGTTTTTCGATGCGGGGAAGCGCGAACTCCAGGATCTGCGCAATAACCTCCATGTAATCCCCATCCTCTACCATACGCTCGTATTCGAGTTTGAACTCTTCAAAGTCGAGCTTGCTGAGTTGTTTGGGGAATTGGTTCAGTGCCCGCTGATGGTTGTCTCTGATGGACAGCAGATTGCGGTAGTGAAAAACCAGATCGCTCAGGAAGGGATAGAGCTTGTCTTCTTCAAAATTTCTGGAGACAGCTTGTAAATATCCAAGAAGAAGATATTTTTTATATTCAAAATCTATTCTGCCTTCAGTTACCCAGTCGGGATTCAATCTTGCCATGTAATATGCTGTAAGAGGTGCACAGAAAACGAAAACGTCTCTACTAAATATACGCAGATACTAAAAAATGGATATCCCCTTTGAAAAATCAGGGTGATTGGATGCATTTCAGCTCACCCTTTGCTATATTTAGGGAGGGCCTTTCCAGCTTTGGACAAAACCTGAATCTTCAACACGAAGCGTCCTCAAATCGCCTGAATAGGCCGCCCGGACAACTGAAAGGTCTTCCTGATTGTCTTACTCTGGAGATCCGCACATCAGCATGCTCAGCAAAGCTCAAAAACAGGAACTGGCCAACAGCCTAACGCATGGCATCGCGCTAATTGCCAGCCTGGTGGGCGTGGTGCTCATGCTCGGCCTTTCGCTCCAGACCCAGTCCAGGCTGGCCGTAGGTGCTGCCGCCCTGTATTGCTTCAGTCTGGTGCTGACTTATGGAAGTTCAACGCTCTACCACAGCATCCTGCATCCGGGGGCAAAGAAGGTATTGCAGAAACTGGACCATATAGCCATCTATTTTTTGATAGGAGGCAGTTATACCCCCCTGGTGATCCACTATCTCGATCCCGGCATTGGTTGGCCCTTTCTGGCCTTGCTCTGGAGCCTGATTGCCATCGGTGTGATCTACAAGAGCTTCTGGCTGGATAAAGCCCCGGTGTTTTCGCTCATCTTCTATCTGGCTCTTGGCTGGATGGTGCTCCCGGTGGCCAGACCCCTGTTCGACAATCTTCCCCTGTTCAGCAGCGCTACCATAGTTCTTGGAGGCGCCTTCTATACCCTGGGCGTTATATTTTATGTGTGGAAGCGTTTCACCTACCACCACGCCATCTGGCATTTGTTTGTCATAGGTGGAAGTGCGAGCCACTATCTGGCCATCCTCTATGCCATGTCCAGGTGGAGTCTGGGATAGAGCCGAGCTGTTCTAACCTAACAGAGGCTCAGCGCTTGACAATGCGCTCAGAGGCCTGATAGTCCGGCCATTGTAAATCCGATAGGATCATCTCCAGAATCGGATCTTCACCTGGATCATAGGCCTGCCTCAGATTGTAGCCATAGGTCTTGCCCAGGGCATTCCAGAAGTTGGCGTTCAACCCGTTTTTCAGGTCTTTGAGCAAGTCATAGAAGGGGCGATTGGTCTGTCTTTCCAACATACTGATCAGGATAGATCCCTGGGTTCTGGACAGATTCCTGATGTCCTCACTGAACTCCTTTTTCAACTCCTTCTCCAGCTCTTTTCTATACTGTCGACTCTCCTTTCGCCGATCGGCCTGAGCGGCCACAGAATCCAAAACAGACAGTCTTTCCAGAGCTTCCCGGGCATAGGGATAAACCTTGAGTGCGTGGTAGCGGGTGCGACGGTAATACTTTAGTGTCTCTGTATCCATGCTTGCCACGCTCATGGGGCGAATGCTGATGGGCCGCAACAACACCATTCCGGTCAGTATAGAATCTCCGTCATCGATCAGGGGAATCTGCCGCCCCGAGACACTTGAGTTTGATACCATTGGCTCAGGACCCTGCAATAAGTCATCACTGACCTGAGCCCAAAGAGCTCCGGAACAGAACAACAGCCCAAAAAGAGCCACAACTGACTTTCGCGAGAACATTCGGTACTGAACTTCAAAAATCGGGCCGGAAATCAAGGCCTGCGGTATCCCGACCAAAGGCTGCGCCAAACCATGTCCCAGACCCCTAAAGCAGCCTCTTTGAAGATTCCACTCGACATCTTTGAGGCCCCCGCAATCCGGTCCACAAAGTTGATGGGCACTTCAGTCAGTCGAAATCCGAGTTTCCAGGCGGCGAACTTCATCTCGATCTGGAAGGCATAACCCACAAATCGAATCTTGCTCAGGTCCATGGTTTCCAGAACCTTGCGGTGATAGCACACAAAACCCGCCGTGGTATCCCTGACCGGCATCCAGGTGATCAGGCGCACGTAGATAGAGGCATATCGGCTCAGAAGCACCCGGTTGGTCGGCCAATTGGTCACCTTTCCACCTTGAACATAGCGCGAACCAATGGCCACGTCTGCATCTCCCTGAACGGCTTTGAGCAACCTGACCAGATCCTCGGGATTGTGGCTGAAATCAGCGTCCATCTCCGTGATGGTTTCATAGTCGTGTGGCGAAGGGTTGTCCTGGTGCTCCCCAAGGGCCCAGCGAAAGCCCGCGATGTAAGCGGTACCCAGACCCTGCTTGCCGCTGCGCTGCATCAGGTGCACTCGGCCGGGATGCTGCTTCATAGCCTCCTTAACCAGATCTGCGGTGCCATCCGGAGAGCCGTCATCGACCACCAATACCTCAAAGGCCGCAGGCTGAGCCAGCACGGCTTCAATCATGCGCCCTATGTTTTCGCGCTCCTGATACGTAGGGATAATTACAAGCTGTGCTCTCACTCCATACGGGATAGTGAATACAATCCGCTGAGTGGGCAAAGATAGGGAAAGTAGCCTTTAGGCGCTCTGCTCAAGAGGCCTTATTTGCCCTTAAAACGCTTCCACAATTCACTGAGCTTCATTTTGGTATGCAGGGGAAAGTCCCCTCTCATCATCCAGTCATAATAGGAGGGCTCCCGATCAAAAACTTCGCGGACGCTGCGCCCTTTGTGTTTGCCAAAATGAAAGTGCTCTATCCCGTTGCGGTAGATCATGCGGCGGCCAAAATCAACGAATTCCTCTTCTGCGCCAAAGCGGTCCAGGAAGGCAACATCGGGCTCCAACTCTGCTGAATAGCGGTCCAGTTGCGCTTCGAGAATCTCCCATGTAGCCAGAGTATCGCTCTCAGCGGCATGGGCGTTTTCCAGGGTTTTGTGGCAGTAAAACTGATAGGCCGCTTCCAGAGTGCGTTTTTCCATTTGCATGAAAATTCTCATAACATCAACGTAGTGTCGCGGCTCGTCAAATGGCAGGCCGGCCCGAAGAAACTCTTCGGCCAGTATAGGCACATCAAAACGGTTGGAGTTATAACCCCCCAGATCACAGTCCTGAATCCAATTCTTCAGATCGGCGGCCCGCTCAGCAAAGGAAGGCTTGTCGGCCACATCGGCATCCGTGATCTTGTGAACCGCGGTGGATTCAGCCGGAATCGGCATTCCGGGGTTGAAGCGCTCTGTCCGCAGTTCCCTGCTGCCATCTGGAAAGATCTTGAGCAGGCTGATCTCGACAATGCGGTCGCTGGACACGTTGATCCCGGTGGATTCGATATCGAAGATGATTAAAGGTCTTTTGAGCGCTAAGGACATCGTTTCAGTTGCTGGCGCATGGCCGCTGATTGCAGAGGTTCAGAAATATTTAATGGGTCAAGATCCGGCCCAATGCGGCTGTATCCATTCCCCCGAAAGTACCTGAGCTCATCAGAAGCAGGCATTTTATGGATGATTTTATCTCCTCAAGCCGCGCTACCAGTTTTTCCGTCTCACTGTAGACTTCCAGATCCTCTCTTCCAAGGGCCTCCCGTATGCTTTCGGGCGAAAGGAGGGGGAGCTTCTTGGCGGCTACAGCAGCCGGGTCATAGAACACGATGGCCTTTCCAGCCGCGTTCAGACAGGATTGGTATTGGGGCAGGAACTCGGGATTCAGACTGCTGAAAGTATGCAATTCCAGCACAGCACACAGCCCTTCAGCGCCCATTTGATCGGCAACGGCGCTGGTGGAGGCCAGAACCTTGGACGGGCTGTGGGCAAAATCGCGGATCAGCATCCTTCCCCGGCCTGTTGCGACCAGCTCCAAACGTCTGGCTGCTCCCGAAAAAGAGGACAAGGCTTCCCAGATCTCATCGGGTTCAAGGCCGAGTAATTGGGCCATGCCTGCGGCACCTGCCGCATTGAGCAGATTGTGGCGGCCTATGACCGACATAGAGAATTCCTTCTTTTTTGTCGAACCGGGCCTGGCCAGAATTTGCCCTTCCGATATGGCGAAATCAGGGCATTGATAGGGAATGCATTGAGCTTTGCAACCCTCAGCTATCAGAGAAGCCAGCACAGCGTCCTCCTTTTGCCAAACCAGGAAGTCCTGCTCCGTCAGGCTTGTAATCAGCGATCTGAACGCATCGAGATAGGATTCCAAAGTGGGAAATACATTGATGTGATCCCAGGCTATTCCGCTGATCAGGGCAATCCTGGGCCTGTAGTGCAGAAACTTGGGTCGCCGATCCAGCGCAGAGCTGAGATACTCGTCTCCCTCGAGCACCATGATGGGGGCGTCGCTCAGACTGACCATGACCTCAAAACCCTTCAATTGGGCTCCGACCATATAGTCAAAGCGTTTACCCCCATGCCTCAGCACGTGCATCAGCATGGCGGTAATGGTAGTCTTGCCATGGCTGCCGCAGATGGCTACGCGCAACTTTTTTGCGCTTTCGAGGTATAAAAACTCCGGGAAAGACCGTATCGGAAGTCCGAGTTCTTTCGCTTTGGACAATTCCGGATTGTCGGCGCGGGCGTGCATGCCCAGAATGATCTCGTCCAGACCGCTATGGATGTTCTCCGGATACCAGCCTTCGCGATCCGGCATCAGGCCTTCGGCCTGAAGGCGGCTGAGAGAAGGTTCGGCTATGTGGTCATCTGAACCGCTGATCACATGACCCTGCCGCGAAAGAGTAATGGCCAGGTTGTGCATGACCGCGCCGCCGATGGCAATGAGGTGAATACGTCTGCTCTCCGTGCTTGACATGCTGTTTTTTTGGTTCGAATGCCTCGGCCCGCTTGATCAGCCCTACTGGTAAACTCCCTTCCAGGTCGGCGCGGTTCGGGCTTGAAAATAGCCTGATTTTTGAACGAAAACCGCTGTGGTTTGAGTGGTTTGCGCCAGGGAAGACTAATAGAATGACCTAAAACTGAAGGAATGAGCAAAGATCAAAGCTGTCCTGAGCCGCCCTTCGCACTATATTTGTCTGGTCAGGCGTTGAAATCCGGACTGGATAGCCTTAGTGGCCTGGCCAATACGGGAAAAATAGTCCCCACCTTATGAAAATGTCCAAAGTATTTCGCTTTAAAGCCCTGAATCTTTATTCAGGCAGGCTTTTGCTGGCCTTCAGCGCCATGGGGCTGTTGGTATTGAGTTCTTCCTGCCACCGCGAGGCCTGTCCGGGAGCCATTACTCAGGAGCCGCCGGCCTATGAGATGGAGCAGAGCCATGTTCAGATCAATCTGTCCACAGAAGGTTCAGCTCTTGCTCAATATCCGGATGCAGGCTGAGCGCAACCGGACAAGTTTTAGCCGCCCGCTCCAGTATTTGACGGGACTCCTGTGTCCAGGAACCCATCGGCATGTGGATGTCAATTCGAATGGCGGTGATCCGACGCGGATCGGCAGCCATCGTTTTGTGCACATCGGCTCTCATACCCTCCAGTTTCCATCCTTTTTCGCGGGCTTTGATGCCCATTATGGTAAACATACAAGTGCCCAGCGCAGTGGCACAGAGGTCGGTTGGAGAGAAATTCTGACCCAGGCCCTGATTGTCAACAGGGGCATCGGACCGGATCAAAACACCGGAGCTCTCGTGCACCGCAGTGCTTTGCAGAGAACCTTCATAGCGCAATGTGGAAACCTTCATGGTGCTTTTTTGGTTATAGTTTATGGTATTTTCCACGCCGGCAAGCAAAAATCTGCCGATCTCGCCGTATCATCACCTTAGCATGAAACTGCTGTACACATGGATGGCTTTGTTGCTGGCTGGCCTGGTTCAAGCTCAGGACAGCACGGCCATTAAGCCTGAACCTGCTGCCGCCGCCGATCAGTCCATCGAGGTCTTCAATCCATCGGCCCGAAAGCGGGAGGAGAGGGTGAAGCTGGATGGCATAGTCTATACCCGCGAGTTCAGCGTTGGAGGCAAAGTAACCACAACGGGTTGGGGATTTTTCGGCGAATACACCCGGGTCGTATCCTCCAGCAACAAACGCGTATTCAGCTTTGAGTTCATGGAGCTCAAACATCCTAAGCAGATCAAGCAGAGCAATGAGTTTATCTTCCCCGCTTTTGGTTTGGAGTCTCCCAAATCCTATGTCTATGGAAAGCAGAACAATCTATATGTCTTACATTTTGGATATGGGGGACGGTATCAATTGGGCGATAAGGCCAAGAAAAGTGGGGTAGAGGTCAACTTTAGCTGGAGTGCAGGTCCTTCACTCGGGCTCGAAAAGCCTTATTATCTAAAGCTTCTCGAGATTAATGGAGATTTTTTCACCATAGTCGATCGCCGTTTTGAAGCCGATGAACCCGAGCGCTTCCTCAACCGCGCGGCCATCTACGGAGCCTCCGGTTTTTCCTACGGGATCAGCGAAATTAGTGTGATTCCCGGGGTCAATGGCCGAGCGGGCCTGAATTTCGATTGGGCCAATTACAGCGAAGTGGTCAAAGCTCTTGAAGCCGGTGTCGGTGTCGATCTCTTTGCCGGCCGTCCGGAAATCATGATCATCGAGCGCAACAAGTTCCAGTTCGTCTATTTATACCTAAGTTTGCAATTTGGAAAGAGGTGGTAATTTGCCACGTCTAATCAACTGGAAATGAGTGATTTGTCCTTAATTGAGCAAGAGCCTGCCAAAGCCCGCAAGCCCCATTGGTTGAGGGTTAAACTTCCAATTGGCGAGAACTACCGCAACGTTCGGCAATTGGTTGATGAGTACAAACTCCACACAATTTGCGAAAGTGGAAACTGCCCGAATATGGGGGAGTGTTGGGGTGCGGGCACTGCCACATTTATGATTTTGGGCAATGTGTGTACCCGTTCCTGTTCCTTCTGTGCCGTGGCCACCGGACGTCCTTCAGAGCTCGACCTGGACGAGCCCCGCAGGGTGGCCGAAGCCATTGATCTGATGAAGGTCAAACATGCCGTCATCACTTCGGTCAACCGGGATGAGTTGGCCGACCGCGGTGCATCGGTCTGGCATTCCACCGTGAGGGCCATCAAAGAGCGGAGTCCACAGGTGACCATCGAAACGCTGATTCCCGATGTAAAAGCCACCTGGTCCGCGCTCGAAACCATGATCTCAGCGGGTCAGGAGGTGGTCAGCCACAACATGGAAACGGTGGAAAGGCTTTACCGCCTGGTTCGGCCTCAGGCTAAATACAGCCGCAGTCTGGAGCAGATCGGGCGCACAAAGGACTTCGGCAAGCGCACCAAATCGGGAATCATGGTCGGTTTGGGCGAAAAGCCCGAAGAGGTGGAGGCGATCATGGATGATCTGCTCGAGCACGGTTGCGATGTTCTGACCATTGGCCAGTACCTGCAACCCACGAAAATGCACCTGGCTGTCGCTGAGTACGTACATCCCGATGTCTTTGCATACTATCGCAAGATCGGTCAGGCCAAAGGCTTTCCCTTTGTTGAATCCGGACCATTAGTGCGCTCATCTTACCATGCAGAACGCCACCTGTAGAGACGTTTGACTGCGCTGTTCTCAACACGCCCAAAAGGTCTTTTGGGGTTGTTCGCCGGACTTTTAAGCACAGGATAACTCCTTATTCAGCACATATTCAATTGCGCTGGTAATATTTGGGTCATATATCCTGACTCGGTCTTAACATTTCGACAACTTTCGTTTTCTTTGTTAGTCTTTTTTAGTCTTGATGTCATTAAACCAATCCCGTTTCATGAAACGCATTGTAATTTTTTCTTTGGTCATCGCTTCGTTAGGAATCGCAGGTACCGCCTGGTTTTCAAGTCGTTCACTACAGCCGGAATACGGTCCCGTGGTGAAGCTTGGGGAAAACCACAAAAGCGGTGCCAAGGCCTACAAGGAGTGGTTGTTCGAACTGCGTAAAAACCCCGTCACAGGTACTTTGAGTGAGGAGGATATTCTCCAGGGCTACTTCGGGGTTTTGGAAGCCCGTCAGCGCCAGTCCGGCAGCATGAACCGCTCCACCGGTGTGGTTTGGGAGCTGCTCGGTCCTTCCAACATTGGCGGCCGCACACGCTCCATACTCATCGATCCTGCCAATCCAAATCGGATGTATGGTGGAAGTGTTTCCGGAGGTCTGTTTATCTCGAATGATGGGGGTAGCTCATGGGCACCTCACCCTCAGAACCCGGAATTTATGAGTACCCTGATCAGCTCATTGGCTATGGCGGCCAATGGAGACATTTACTTCGGTACGGGCGAGCAGTATCTGAGCTTCTTCGATGGTACCGGCAGTTATAGTCATGGTTTTACGGGAACGGGTATCTACAAGAGCACAGACGGTGGTAACACGTTCTCCCTTCTTCCGGCAACTATGCCCGATTTTCCTGCTGGAGCAATTGGTGCCAGCTCGGGTGAAGTATGGGGTTACATCAATCGCATCGCGTGTCATCCAAACGATGCCAATGTCGTTTTCGCAGCCACCAATCGCGGTTTGTTTTACTCAGAAGACGCTGGTCAGAATTGGTCTAATCCAGTGGAGGGAACCACTAACCTGATCGGAAGGAGCGACGATGTGGCTTTCGGTTCCGATGGTCGGGTTTACTCTTCTTACGTCAATCGCTTCATTCGCTCGGTCAGCTCCGCGGAATATGGTGTCTTTGAATCCCCAACCTCAGATTTACCAGCACCTACACAAACCCGTAGGGCAATTCTTGCGGTTGCTCCCAGCAATCCCAGTTACGTATATTGGTATGCTGCTGCCGCCCCTTCAGAGGCGCTGTTGGGCATCTATCGATCAACGGATGCTGGTGTGACCTGGACAGCATTAGCCACCGGAGCAAGTGCATTCTTCAACCCTCCCGGGGGACAGGGCAACTACAACCTGGCCATGATCGTCAACCCGGCTGACCCGGATCGCTTGTACATTGGAGGTCAGTTGGATGCCTGGTCCTGGAGAGCAAGTACGGGAGCCTGGGATCAGATTGCCGCTGCATTTGGCGGTGATCTCTTTCCAAAGTATGTGCACCCTGATCATCACTGGTTCAGCTTTCACCCCACCAATCCCAATATCCTTTACTTCGGAACAGATGGAGGGATAACCCGCTCGCTCAATGCACAGGCTCAGTTCCCGGATTGGAAGAACGTAAACAAAGACTACAGCACCTTCCAGGCCCACGGCGTGGCAGGTGGTTTATTGGGTGAAGTGATGGGTGGATCTCAGGACAATGGAACGGCCTATCTCGACTATTCTGGCAACAGCAACGGAGAGGCGCGAAGCGTACTCGGTGGAGACGGTGGCCAGGGTGAGATTTCAAAGATTCGCCCCAATTACCTGTTTGCCTGGTTCTATGATTTCGGTGTTGGCGGCAGCGCTTTAAGGCGTTCCCCGAACAATGGCAACAGCTTCTCCAGCATGTTTGATCAATACATTGACGTGAGTCAGAATGGTGTTGCAGATAACGGGGGAGATTTCGTAGAGACCGATTATCTCTGGGAGGATTACGACCGTTGGTTCACTTTTGGAGATGTGCTACAGGAAGGTGGCGTGGTGGAGTACCCCGCGGGATCTGGTAACTTGGTTACCGAGGGCGATGTCGTGACCTTCATGGGTGAATCTTTTGAGTTGAATGAAGACAATGTAGTTCGTGCTCGCTTTTTCTGCGGCACCAACAATGGCATCTGGATGACTAATGAGCCCATCAAAGCTAGCTCGGAAGGCCAGCCAGAGTGGTTTAAAATCTCCGGCAGCTATCCGCTCGGCAATGTAACTTCAGTAGATGCAACCACAGATGGCGACATTGCCTATATCGGAACGGCCAGTGGCAGTATCTGGCGAATCAGCAATCTGAACAATGGCATCTACGAGTATCAGGAATATGATACCAATCCCAATAACCAACTTCAGTGGTTCCCGGATTCTTCTAACATCATTGTGGAGAACATCGGCAATATCGGTGGAAGGGTTACCGGCATAGATGTGGACGACAACAACAACAACCTGGTTGTCGCTTCACGCGGAGGCTTTAACGTGGCTACGAATGTTTGGAGGACCACAAATGGTGCTTCGGCAAGCCCTACATGGACTTCCATCAGCGGCTCCTTACCCAATGTACCGGTCTTTGATGTGATGATCGATTACTACAACAGCAATCACATCTATGTAGCTACAGAGTTTGGTGTTTGGAGCTATGACGGAAGTGCCTGGGCTCAGGAAGTTGGACTTTTGGGTAATGTTCCTGTTTTTGAAATACGCCAGGAAATTGTGCGCGAGCCTGGATGCCGGGCTATCTACATCGGTACCCATGGTCGGGGCTTTTTCCGCTCCACCAACCTGGTGCCCACCTCTCTTGGCTGCGACTTCCGCCTGGGTTCCGGTAGCGTCGGTTTTGGATCGGCCGCAGAGTTTTTGCAGGCTTCCATGACCATCTTCCCCAATCCGGCACCCAATCAGGCCAGGATAACCTACCAGTTGGATACAGAGGTGAACAACCTTTCCATCCATGTGTTTGATTTGCGCGGGCAGCGCGTTGCTACTGTTGTGGCTAACGAGCGCCTGGCCTCGGGCACCTACTACGCAGATCTGCAGACCCGCGATCTAGCCAATGGCACCTATCTGGTTGTCATGGAAGGAAATGGTGCACGTAAATCCTCCAAGCTGGTTGTTATGCACTAAGGATCGCTGAACTTGCCTTTTCTCCAACCCCTGCTTTCAGAGATGAAGGCAGGGGTTGTTTTTTTGTGGGAAATGATCTTGAGAATACCGTCCAAGTGTAAGACTTTGGTATCCCCGACCCATAGGGAATAATCAGCCGCTCGGGATCAACAGGAATTTGGGACCTCGCAACTTAAATTCTCCCAGCCTTTTTGGACTACTCGGCTTTAAGATAGATCCAGCCCTACGGGCGCGACCATCTATCGATGAGTTTAAAGCTCTGTGACAGGAGACTTGGATGCTTGGATTGATCTGCCTATAAGCCAGAGCATTCCTGTGCCTGTGAAGCAAGAATTGGCTCTCAGCGAGCTGGACCTGAGTACACAAAAAAAGCTCCGGCTCGAGGAGAGCCGGAGCTTTTAGCAGTAAAGCAATCACTGCAATCCTAAGTTCAGTGCCTCAGTTAATAACAAAGGCCTTGGTGCTGAACTTCTGTCCATTTTGCAGCTTGACCTGATACAGACCAGCGGGGAGCTGGCTCACATCAAAGGTGTTGCGGTAATCGCTGTTGCCTTGAATGCGGTCGCTCATAACCAACTGACCGTGGGCATTGTAGAAGCCGATTTCGATGTCCTGTGAAGTGCCAAGAGCAATGTTCAGGGTTACGAAATCCGTGGCGGGACTTGGGAAAAGGTCAAAGCTAACTAAGCCATCCAGATCGTTTATCCCATCAATCACAGCGCAGTTCGACACCGTTACAGAACGGGTCCAGTTGAAGTTGCCCTCTGCTCCGGACACTGCCAGATTTACGTTGTAGGTTCCATTGGCAGGATAGGTGAACTTGGGAGAAGCTTCATTGATGGCAATAGAACCAGCAGGGTCGCCATAAGACCAATCGCGATTGGTAATGCTGCCGACATTGGACCGATCGCTGAATTGTATTTCACAGGGTTCCCCCGTACTGCCGGCAGTGAAGTGTGCACCGATAGGTTTTACCCTCCATTCGGTCAAAACATGTTCACTCAGCCAACCTGGACCGAAGCCAAAAGCAGGGTAATATGTCGTGTTCCAGCCTAGAGGATTCGTACCATAGCGAATGGTGGTCTCCACAACTCCACCCTGATTGAGGGCTCCTACATCGGTAAACGCTGAGGTGGGAAACAATCCATCGTCTTCATAATAGGTGATCAGGTCAAAGTTGTTCAATACACCTGCTGTGCCGGTGGTATTGTCAAACAACACATCGCCGAGTGAATAGGTCTGACCCGGAATAAAGTGAAAGGCAGCTCCAATCTTGCTGTTCTTGGCAATGGTAGTGCTGATGGTCTCCGTTACATTGGCAATCAAGGCAGTGGAAGTATCCGCAGCGGTCAAGAGGTACTCGAACGTGTATAGAATATCTGTGTTTGGACGGAAAAGACCATTGTTATAACGGGCATAACAGACATCGGTGACGTCTCCCGCACCTGGCCAATCCGTGAAATTCTGCTCTGAGATGTTGGCTTCACCGTAGATATAGACCCTCAGCGTATCAACGATGGAAGGGGCTGAGACCCGATCGTAGAGGTAATAGAAACCAAACTCTGTCACGTCGTAAATCTTGCCGAATCCAAATTGAACGCTGATGTTGTCCTCAATATATAAGTCATTGATCAACAGCGAATTGGGATCCATAACATCAGACATAGCATGGATGAACCAATAGAAATCTCCGGTAGCATCAACTATGCGGGCTAAAGAATCCGGCCACAGAGGTGAGCGAACCAAACCCGGGGAAGATCCGCTGTTCTCAACTGCGTCAATATAAGCCACGAGATAAGAGCCATCACCCCGAGCTTCGGCAGTGCCCTTCTGGGCGCGATCCATCAAAAGTTGTTCAACAGTGCTGGCTGGAATGCGCTTGGCATCCAATTGCTTGCTTACGTATTGCTGCATGTGGCCATCCAGCAAAGGAGCCTGAGCTGTAAGTTGTGTGGTCAGAAAAAGTGCGAAAATCGCCAGGTAAGTTATTCTCATTACAAAAGGTTTGGTTATGATGATTCGAAGATACAAAAGTTAGGTATCAAAGTGGTTCCAGTTCAGGCTTAAATGTCAGTTTTATGTCAAACAAGCTTTGTATGATTCAGCTCAGAACCTTCATAAAAGCACTTTCTACATCTGGGTTCATAGCTCTCTTTTTCCCCCAGTAAGACCACGGTCTCTGAGGAGACCAATCGAAAGGAATGCGTCGCAATGTCTCCGCATTGCATACAGATGGCATGAACTTTGGTGATGTAGTCGGAGATGGCCAGCAGATCGGGCATGGCCCCAAAAGGACGGCCCAGATAGTCCATGTCAAGCCCCGCCACAATGACCCGGGTTCCGCGCCGGGCCAATTCCTCACAGACACCGGTTATACCTTGATCAAAGAATTGAGCCTCGTCTATACCGACCACATCAATCTCCGAACTCATCAAAAGGATGTTGGCGGAATGGCTGATCGGAGTAGAGAGAATGTGGTTGGCATCGTGAGAGACTATTCGCTCTTCATCATAGCGCGTTTCCATGGCCGGTTTGAAGATCTCCACACTGCGATTGGCGATCCGGGCTCTTTTCAAGCGCCGTATGAGCTCCTCCGTCTTTCCGGAGAACATCGAGCCGCAGATGGTTTCAATCCAACCCTTGCCTGCTGTGCGCGCGGGATGGTGCTTGGGTTCAATAAACAATGGAGGACTGTTCTGCGAAGGGAATGAATAACTTTACAACAGACGGGGAGATGTTGCGCATTGTGCTGCCGAATTTCCGGACTTTCCCCGCAAAATGGCAGTTTGCCAATAATTCTTTGGTATGATGAACAAAAAGCCTGTTGCTCTGGACGTCTTTCTGGATAAAATTAAACACCTCTACGGCAACATGAACGAAGGGGCCGTTTCCCAACAATTGCTCGAGCTCGCCCTGCTCAAGCGCTATACGGCCGAATGGTATGAGGCCATATTAGTATGGGAAGCTCAACTGCAACACGGTGGAAAGGCGGCTGAGCCTGTTGCGAGTTCGCCGTCAAGTCCTGCGGTCTATACTGCTCACAGTGCGCCTCCTGAGCCGGCTCTTCAATCGTCGGATTCATCTCATGACCGGGCAATAGCAGCAGCTTCCTCCGCCCAATATGATGCCCAACCCAGCATGGGCCCGGGAACATCAGCCAGGGTGTCTTCCGCGCCCTTCATTCAGGCTTCCGGGGATTCACCTGTTTTGTCTTCTGAACTGTCGGGTCGTCACACCCCTGTTTCCGGATCCAGGACCCAGCAAACTTCACATACCACCCCCGGGGCGGCAGCATTTATGCCCTCCAATCCCGCGGCTACTCCTCCGTCTGAGCCCGCCCTCAATGATCGCTTTGCCCGTTCGGAGAAGGAGCTCGGACAGACGATTCAAGCCCGCCCGGCCGAAGATCTGCGCCGATTGATCGATGTAAACGAGCGCTTCCTCTTCATCAAAGAGCTCTTTGATGGAAACAGCGACCTCTACAATCAGGCCATCCGTAAACTGGGCGAAATAGAGGAGCTGGACCAGTCCCTGAACTATCTGGATCAGGATTTAGGTCCTAAACTGGGCTGGAGCGGGGAAAGTAAGGTGGTCGCACACTTGCGCGATATTGTAGAGCAGCGTTTCAAGTCAGCTTCGGCCTGAGATGATCAGGGTCGGGAGCGCCTGCCATCAAGCGATGAGTTAGCTGCACCAGCTCTATTCGACATCCCGTCGGATGGCCTCCATCACGACTCGGGTTCCCCCGGCCCTTGCAGAGACATAGTCTTTGGCAGCTACAGACGCCTGCTGCCCGGAGCTCTGCAGCCCTTCGAACCAGCGCGAAAACTCTTCAGAATTCCTGACCGATACGGCGGCACCGCAATCAATCAATTCGCGGGCCTCCCGGAATCTTTGATAGCGCGGACCAAAGGCTATAGCCTGTCCGTAAACGGCCGCTTCAAGGGTATTGTGAATGCCCGCCCCAAAGCCCCCGCCAATGTAGGCGGCACCACTGAGTCTGTAGAGCGAAGCGAGCAGCCCCATGCGATCAATGATCAACACTTCGGCTTCCGAAGAAGCATGACTAATAGAATAAGAATTTTTACTATTTATGTTAAGTTCACTGAGTACCGCAACCTTGCCGCCGAACTTCTTGCGCGTGAGCTCCGTGTTGCGTTGACTGACCTCGTGCGGGGCTATGATCAGTTTCCAGCCCGATGGACGCAAATTTTTGCTGAGCAATTCAGCCAAAAGATCTTCATCCCTGGGCCAGGTACTCCCGGCTACCATAAGCGGTCCGGACCCGGTAAAGTGCAAAACAGGCTCAGGAAGTTCAGCATGGCTCTGAGCAATATGGAGCACCCGGTCAAAGCGCGGATCGGGCGCAAAAGCGATGATGGGGACTTGGGGCAAAGGGGTTTCCTTCTGTTTAAAGATGGATTGAATCCGCTCCATGGATTCCTTGTCCTGGCAGAATATTCGCTGAAACCTGCTCAGCGCCTGCCGATGCCATAGACCCCAGGGTTTGAAGAACACCTGATCTGCTCTGAACGAAGCGGCCACCAGATAAAGCTGACAACCGGAGCGCGCGGCCTGATCGATATGATTGAGCCATAAATCATATTTAATAAAAATACCGATTTCAGGTTTGAATATACGAATAAATTCCTCGGACTCTGTCTTGGTATCGGCGGGCAGGTAGCACACCAGGTCAGCTCCGGGGTAGTCCTTTCGGATTTCATAACCCGAAGGAGAGAAGAAGCTCAGCACAAGACTGTGTCTGGGAAACTCAGAGCGAAGAGCCTCGAGCAGGGGCCGACCCTGTTCAAATTCTCCCAGGCTTGCGCAGTGCATCCATATGATTCGCTCAGCCAATGCCTTTCGCTTCTCCGCTAACTTAGGCAGTAGAGCCTTTCGACCTAAAGTCCAGGTCTTGGCTTTTGGGTGAACAGGCGAAGCCATGTGCAAAGCCCATTGATAGAGATGCAGGCCAAGTTGGTAAGGCCATGGAGGAGGAGGTAGGCGCTTGTCGGGCGCCGGACCTGGCCCTGTGGTATGATCTGAAGAATTACTTATAGTAGTACTGAAGTTTTGGATTCTCGTAGATGGGCAGCACCCAGGCAACTTTCAGAGCTACCTGTATATCCATTCGATTTCCGCTGGGGATCTCCCCGGTATCGGCATTCACATTGCGTCGCGACGCGGTCAGCGCTTCGGTCACTTCAATTCCGGTGCGGATGTTGATGAAGCGATCGGCTCCACTGTAGAGATAACCGATATACTGCCGGAGAAAGAAACCATTGCTCAAGCGGTCATAGCCTTTCTCGAAATCCCCATTGAGCTGAGGCAGGAATTCCTTTTCAAAGTTCAGGTTGATGCGGTGTTGCAGAAAACCCATTCCACCGATAAAGACCATGCCCGAATTGGGATTGACCGCAGCGATCTTAGTGACCTGCCCGGCGTGAACGGAGAGGCTCCAGCCCCGCATAAACAGGTTGGGGCTGTGTTGAAAACCGTCCGTGCCTATCAAAAATCCCGAAGCGTTGCGCAAGGGATCCAGGATGCTGTCTTCTTTGACTTTAGTGCCAAAGTAAAACTGCATGCCTGCTCCGAGAAGGAGGTTTTTGCGGTTCTTGATGCTGACCTGAAGCCCGATATCGTTGTGAAAGCCAAAGCGATCCCCCAGATCGCCCAGGGGCCAAACCGCACCGTACTCCAGTTGCAGCAATCCGGCCAGCAAGATGGAGTCGCCGACACCCACCCGAGTTTGGGCCTGTAGCCCGGAGCAGGCCATAAAGCAGAGCACGCCGGTCAAAAACGCGATCAGGCCTGGTTTGCGGTTCAATCCTGTGGACATGCGTTCAAAATTATAGCTCAGCCGCCGGTTATATGGGGGCAAGACTCTATTTTTGTGCCTTCTTAAAAATCCCGCTTAAATCCCTTGTTGATTTAAGCCCGGCCTGAGGGTCGAAAGGCCTGTCTGCGGGTCTTCTCAGCTTTTCCAGTATGGATGCAATTCAAATGGTTGACCTGTTGCGCCAATACCGGCGGAATCAGGACAGCTTTGACCAGGCCATGAGCCGTGTCATCCACAGCACGGCATTCATCAATGGACCGGATGTCAGGCATTTCGCGGCCAAACTGGCTGAGTACCTGGATGTTCCCTATGTCTTGCCTTGTGCAAACGGCACGGATGCCCTGCAAATCGCCCTGATGGCCCTGGATGTCGAACCGGGGGATGAGGTGATCACGGTGCCTTTCACCTTTGTGGCCACCGTTGAGGTAGTGGCTTTGCTGGGGCTCAAACCGGTCTTTGTCGATGTGGACCCCCAGACCTTTAACCTGAATCCCCAGGCTCTGGAGGCGGCCATCAGTCCCCGCACCCGGGCCATCATCCCCGTTCACCTCTTTGGGCAGTCCTGCGATATGCGGGCAATTCTGGAGATCGCTGACCGACATGGCATTCCGGTTATAGAAGACAACGCACAGGCCACTGGAGCAGATTTTATCCAGTCAGATGGCACCCGGGTCAAGGCGGGTACTCTGGGAAGGATTGGCACCACTTCCTTTTACCCCACTAAAAATCTTGGCTGTTGGGGCGATGGAGGCGCAATTTTCACCCGGGATGAGGCCCTGGCCAAACGCATACAGACCATTACCAACCACGGTTCAGTGCGCAAGTACTACTATGACTCCATAGGGGTGAACTCCAGGCTGGATAGCTTGCAGGCGGCCATTTTAAGCGTGAAACTGGAGCATCTGGACCGCTACAACGAAAGCCGTCTGGAGGCGGCAAGTTTCTATGATCATCAATTTCGCGATCTCTCTGCTGTAACCCTGCCGCATCGAGCTGCGTATTCCACCCATGTATTCCATCAATACACCATTAAAGTACACAATGGGCGGCGCGATGCGCTCCGCGAGCACCTGGAACAGCAGCAGATTCCCTCAATGATCTATTACCCGGTACCTCTGCACCTCAGCGGAGCCTACCAGAGGTATGGCTACAGCAAGGGCGATTTTCCTGTTTCTGAGGCACTTGCCGAGGAAGTAATCTCACTTCCCATGCATTCAGAACTCGATCATGAACAACTCCATCACATTAGCGAAACCCTCAGGGGCTTCTTCTCTTTACCACGGTAGCATGAACATTGCAGTAGTTGGCACGGGTTATGTCGGTCTGGTGACCGGAACCTGTTTTAGTGAAACCGGCAACAACGTGATCTGCGTCGACATCGATGCTCAAAAGGTGCGCCGTATGCAGGAGGGACAGATTCCCATCTATGAGCCACATTTGGATGTGCTGTTTGAGCGAAACATCAAGCAGGAGCGCCTGACCTTTACCACGGACCTTGCCGCTGCCATCAAGGATGCACAGGTGATCTTCCTGGCCCTGCCCACACCTCCCGGTGAAGATGGTTCTGCCGATTTGAGCTATGTGCTCGGCGTGGCGGAACAATTGGGCAAGATGCTCACGGAATACAAAGTGATCGTGGATAAGAGCACCGTTCCCGTAGGCACGGCCGAAAGGGTGCACGCCGCCATCGCCGCCCACGCCAAGGTGGATTTCGATGTGGTTTCCAATCCGGAATTTCTGCGCGAGGGATTTGCCGTAGATGATTTTCTCAAGCCCGACCGCGTAGTCATCGGCACCTCTTCAGAGCGCGCCCGCCGCGTCATGGGCGATCTGTACAAGCCATTCGTTCGCCAGGGCAACCCCATCCTCTTCATGGATGAGCGCTCTGCTGAGCTGACCAAGTACGCCGCCAATGCCTTCTTGGCCACCAAGATTACGTTCATGAATGAAATCGCCAACTTCTGCGACCGCGTAGGTGCTGATGTGGACAAGGTGCGCATCGGCATCGGCTCGGATACCCGCATTGGCAAGCGTTTTCTCTTTCCCGGCATCGGTTATGGCGGCAGTTGCTTCCCCAAAGATGTCAGTGCCCTGTTGCGCTCCGGCAACGAAGCCGGTTACCACTTCCAAATCATTGACGCCGTAATACAGGTCAATGAAAAGCAAAAACTGGTGTTGGTGGACAAGATCCTCAAGCACTATGAAGGCGATCTGAGAGGCAAGCATTTTGGAATGTGGGGCCTGGCTTTCAAAGCGGACACCGATGACATTCGCGAAGCACCATCACTTTACATGATTGATGCCCTGGTTCAGGCCGGCGCGAGCATCACAGCTTTCGATCCCGAGGCCATGCCCAATGTGCGCAAGCAACTCGGCGACAAGATTCGCTTTGCCGAAAACGCCTATGAAGCCTGTACCGGAGCCGATGCCCTGATCATCGCTACGGAATGGTCGGTCTTCCGCACGCCTGATTTCCAGCGCATGGACAGCTTGCTCAAAGAAAAGGTTATTTTCGACGGGCGTAACCTGTATGAAATCGAGCAATTCGAAGGAACGGGTTTCCACTACGAAAGCATCGGTCGCAAGACCATTCAATAGGGCCATCAACGCATGAAGAAAGTTCTGGTTACCGGAGCGGCGGGTTTTTTGGGATCGCATCTGTGCGACCGTTTTATCCGGGAGGGCTATGCCGTTATCGGAATGGATAATCTGATCACCGGCGACATGCGCAATGTCGAGCATTTATTGCCCCTGCCGGAATTTGAATTCTACCATCACGATGTTTCGCGCTATGTGCACATTCCAGGATCACTGGATTACATCCTGCACTTCGCGTCGCCCGCCAGCCCGATTGACTACCTGAAGATTCCCATTCAGACGCTCAAGGTCGGTTCTCTGGGTACCCACAACCTTTTGGGATTGGCCAAGGCCAAGGGCGCGAGAATACTGGTGGCCTCCACCTCTGAAGTCTACGGTGATCCTCTGGTTCACCCGCAAACGGAAGAATACTGGGGAAATGTGAATCCGATCGGGCCGCGAGGGGTCTACGATGAAGCCAAGCGTTTTCAGGAGGCCATTACCATGGCCTACCACCGCTATCACGGTGTCGAAACCCGAATAGTGCGCATCTTCAATACCTATGGCCCGCGCATGCGTCTCAACGACGGACGCGCACTACCGGCCTTCATCGGTCAGGCTTTGCGGGGCGAGGATCTCACTGTGTTTGGAGACGGCAGCCAGACGCGCTCTTTCTGTTACGTAGATGATCAGGTGGACGGCATCTTCCGCCTGTTGATGTCGGATTACACCGAGCCGGTCAACATCGGCAATCCCGAAGAGATCACCATACTTCAGTTTGCCGAAGAGATTCTCAAGCTCACGGGCAGCAGCCAGAAGATCATCTCTAAACCCCTTCCCGCCGATGACCCCAAGCAGCGCAAACCGGACATAACCCGGGCCCGCGAATTGCTGGGATGGTCGCCGAAGGTCGGCAGAGAGCAGGGTTTGGCCAAGACCTACGCTTACTTCAAGTCCCTGCCGGAACACGAGTTGTACCGCCAGGCCGCTGATTTCAAAGACTTTATTCACGCCTGACCGGGCATTACCGGGTTAAAGGCTCATGGAGGAAAAAGGGTATCTGGCGCACGAGACAGCCGTCATTGATGATGGCTGTGATATCGGCGAGGGCACCCGCATCTGGCATTTCAGCCACGTCATGCCGGGCTGTCGCATTGGCCGGAATTGCAATCTGGGCCAGAATGTGGTGGTTTCGCCAGACGTCGTGCTCGGCGACAATGTCAAGGTTCAGAACAACGTATCCATCTACACCGGGGTGATCTGTGAAGACGATGTCTTTCTGGGTCCCAGTATGGTGTTTACCAACGTCATCAACCCCCGTTCGGCCATAGTTCGAAGGGGTCAGTATGCCCGAACCAGGGTGGGGCATGGGGCCAGCATTGGAGCCAACGCCACCATCGTTTGCGGCAACGATATCGGTGCCTGGGCCTTTATCGGGGCAGGAGCGGTGGTCACCCGCTATGTTCCCGACTACGCCCTGGTGGTGGGCAACCCGGCTCGTCAGATCGGCTGGATGAGCCGCTATGGACACCGTCTTGAGTTTGATCAGCAGGGCCTGGCCACATGTCCCGAAAGCCATCAGCGCTATATGCTGAAGGAAGGACGGGTAACTTTGCTCGATGAGCTGAACGAGAAGGCCCGCTCAGATTAGCCCGCCAAACATTCAACGGACCGTTTGCCGGAGCTTGAAAAGCCCTTCCCCCAAATCACTATCTCACTCTACAGAAGACACAAGGAGACAGAATCATGTACGAACAATTGCTTAAGAAAGAGAAGACCCTGGCCGTTATTGGACTGGGCTATGTCGGTTTACCTATTGCTTTGGAATTTGCCCGCAAGATTCGCGTCATCGGCTTTGATATCAGCGAACCCAGAGTTGAGTTGATGAAGAAGGGCATAGATCCCTCCAATGAATTGAATGCTTCGGCATTTGAAGGCTGCGACATCAGCTTTACGGCCAATCCTGAGGACTTGCGCAAGGCCTCTTTCTTCGTGGTGGCGGTGCCTACCCCGGTGGATCAACACCGGGTTCCGGATCTGACTCCCCTGACCAAGGCCAGCGAAACGCTGAGCCGGGTGCTCAAAGCCGGTGATTATGTGGTCTATGAAAGCACGGTCTATCCCGGTTGTACAGAAGACGATTGCCTGCCCATTCTGGAAAGAGGTTCCGGTCTCAAGCTGGGCAAGGACTTCAAGATCGGTTATTCCCCGGAGCGCATCAATCCCGGTGATACGGTGCACACCCTGAGCAATGTCATCAAGGTGTCTTCCGGTTCCGATCCCGATGCGGCCGAACAGATAGCCAAAACCTATGAGCTCGTGGTGAAGGCCGGCGTTCACCGCGCCCCTTCGATCAAGGTAGCGGAGGCCGCCAAGATCATCGAGAACACTCAGCGCGACCTGAACATTGCGCTGATGAATGAACTGTCCAAGATCTTTGATAAGATAGGCATCAACACCTATGATGTGCTGGAAGCCGCCGGAACCAAGTGGAACTTCCTCAAGTTTCAACCGGGCCTGGTGGGCGGGCATTGCATCGGAGTGGATCCCTACTACCTGACCTACAAGTCTATGGAATTGGGTTATACCCCGCAAATCATTCTTTCTGGTCGAAGGGTCAACGATGCTATGGCATCCTATGTAGCGCGCCGCACCGTTCAGTTCATGCTGGCCGCAGGCGTGCATGTGCAGGATGCCCGGGTGTTGATTCTCGGGACAACCTTCAAGGAAAACGTATCTGATATTCGTAACTCCAAAGTGGCCGATGTAGTGGCTACGCTCAAAGAGTACCAGATTCAGGTCGAAGTGGTAGACCCTCATGCCGATTCCAAAGAAGTGGAGCACGAGTACGGCTACGGATTAAGCCCGGCTCGCACCGGTCAATACGACGCCGTGATTCTGGCGGTAAGCCATGAGGAATATCTGGGCAAGGACGAGTCCTGGTTCGAAGAATTCATCAAGCCCGGTGGTCTGCTGGTGGACATCAAAGGGCTATACCGGGGCCGCATTGAACGCCTAAAGTACTGGTCTTTGTAAGAAACTTGAATTCATCAGCAGGAGCGCTGAGCGACAGGATTGGTAACATAAAATACAGTATGGTATGCAAAAGTCGATCTTGATTACCGGAGGAGCTGGCTTTATCGGCTCTCATGTAGTTCGCCGCTTCCTGAAGAACTTTCCGGAGTGCAGAATCATCAATCTGGATAAGCTTACTTATGCCGGTAATCTGGAGAATCTGCGCGATGTAGAAGATCACCCCAACTATCTATTTGTCCGGGGCGACATCACAGATGCTGAACTTCTTCAGGGCATCTTTTCCCAAAACGATGTCGAAGGGGTTGTGCACCTTGCTGCAGAGTCACATGTAGATCGCTCCATCAGCAATCCCCTGGAGTTTGTGCAGACCAATGTAGTGGGAACGGTTTGCCTGCTCAACGCAGCTTTCCAGCAATGGGGAAGAGAGAGCTCTGACCGCCGATTCTACCATGTCTCCACCGATGAGGTCTACGGAAGTTTAGGATCAGAGGGGCTTTTTACCGAGCAGACCCCCTATGATCCGCGTTCGCCCTACAGCGCCTCCAAGGCTTCGAGCGATCACTTTGTGCGGGCCTGGTTCCACACTTATGGCTTGCCGGTGGTGTTGAGCAATTGCTCCAACAACTACGGCGCCAATCAGTTTCCGGAGAAACTGCTTCCCCTGGCCATACACAACATCAGCCACCGCAAGCCCGTTCCCATCTACGGCGACGGCAAGTACACCCGCGACTGGCTCTGGGTAGAGGATCACGCCCATGCCATAGAGGTGGTTTACCGCAAGGGTCAGATCGGAGAGACTTACAACATCGGCGGATTCAACGAATGGCAGAACATCGACCTGATTCAACTGCTCTGCCAGGTGATGGATCGCAAACTGGGTCGGCCCAAAGGTGATTCTGCCGCCTTGATCACCTTTGTCAAAGACCGCCCCGGTCACGACAAGCGCTACGCCATCGATGCTACCCGGATAGCCGTCGAATTGGGCTGGAAGCCTTCGGTAACCTTTGAGCAGGGTCTGGAGAAAACCGTGGACTGGTATCTGGCCAATACGGAATGGCTGGATCACGTGACCTCGGGCACATACAAGCAATACTACGCAGACCAATACGCGGGTCGATGAGTTCCTGGCTGGACCCGGTTAGACGATTGTTCCGTTCTTCAGCTCAGCAGAACAGTTTGTCCCAATTGGGCTATGACATGCACGCGCACTGGCTGCCGGGTCTGGACGACGGAGCGGCGAGCATGGAGGACAGTATGCACTTGCTCAAGGGCCTTGAAGATCTCGGGTATCAGGGCTGTATAGCCACACCTCATGTGATGTCAGATTATTACCGGAACAGTTCTGATACTATTGCGGAATCTCTTGAAGCCGTAAGGACGGCGGCGGCTCAAGCCGGTTTGAAACTCAGCTTGCAAGCAGCGGCAGAGTACTATCTGGACGATGGCTTCTTTCAGTTGCTGAAGAAGCGGGATATCCTGACCCTGGGCGAAGATTTCCTTCTTTTTGAGCTGTCTTATGTCAACCGCCCGGCCAATATCCAGCAGGCTATCTTCAGGATGCAGACTGGCGGCTATCGGCCGGTTCTGGCGCATCCGGAGCGCTATCCCTATTTCGCCTCCGAGAAGGATCTGGGTCCTTTTCGAGAGCTGGTGGATCAGGGGGTTTTATTGCAGATCAACCTGGGCTCCCTGCTGGGTCACCACGGAGCATTGGCCAGGCAATGCGCCAGGGAACTTGTTCAGGCCGGTCTCGTACACTTTGCCGGAAGCGATGTGCACCGAAAGGAGCCTCTCGGGGAGTTTCATCGCCTGCGCGAAGACCGCTGGCTGGCTCAATTGCTCCAAAGCCCTTCGCTCCGGCAGCATCAGCTTGGGTCTGATGGGGGAAAAAGCTGAGCTTTGCCCGCGAAAAACAAACCACATCGAGCTCTATTTTTTAGTCCTAGTGATCACTTCCGGTTATGTCATTCATTCGCACCCCCATTCCCGGCCTGCTGGTCTTTGAACCGAGAGTCTTTGAAGACGAGCGGGGTTACTTCTTTGAGAGCTATAACCAGGCCCTGTTCAAGGAGAATGGCGTCGCGATGGATTTTGTGCAGGACAATCAAAGCCGTTCAACCCGGGGTGTACTCCGGGGCCTGCACTACCAACTCGCGCCCTTCGCCCAGGACAAACTGGTCAGGGTGATGAGTGGAGAGGTGCTGGATGTGGCTGTGGATCTGCGCAAGGGCTCACCGAGTTTTAAGCAATGGCACGCCGAACTGCTCAGCGCCCAGAACAAGCGCCAATTGCTGGTTCCAGCCGGTTTTGCTCACGGATTCGTTGTCTTGAGCGAGCAGGCGGAGTTTTTCTACAAATGCAGCGCTCCGTACCACAAGGACAGCGAGCGGGGCATTCGCTATGACGATCCCGAATTGGGTATAGACTGGCAATTGCCCGCTGCCCAGCTCACCATTTCGGCCCGGGATGAGGCTTTGCCGTTGTTTTCAGAGGCCGAACACAACTTTGACTTCCATGGCTGATCCCATCCATTTGCAGAGCGGAATTCTGTTGACCGGAGCCAGGGGACAACTCGGCCTGGAGATGCAGCGAATCTTGCCCAAAGAGCAACTTTGGGCCACGGATGTGCCAGAGCTGGACATCACGGACCAACACGCCGTTCGGCGATTCTTTGAACTGAACAAGGTGGGCCTCTGCATCAATGCGGCAGGCTACACCGCAGTGGACAAGGCCGAAGCAGAGCCGGAGCTGGCGATGCGCATCAATGCGCATGGGCCGCATTACCTGGCTGAAGCCTGCCAGAGAAGCGGGGCAGTGATGCTGCACATTTCCACCGATTTTGTCTTTGATGGAAAGGCGAAGCGGCCTTATACCAGCTCAGATGCACCGGCGCCGCTCAGCGTCTATGGCATGACCAAGGCCGAAGGGGAGAGCAGGGTTCTACAGGCCTGCGAGCGGGCCATTGTCCTGAGAACTTCCTGGTTGTATTCCCAGTGGGGGGCCAATTTCGTCAAAACCATGATGCGTCTTGGCGCAGAGAGGGCGGAATTGGGCGTGGTGGATGATCAGCATGGCTGTCCTACCTGGGCCAGGGATCTGGCCCACGCCATCCGCAGGGTAGTTCAGGATGAGTTACACCCTGAAGACTATGGCATCTATCACTACTCCAACAGCGGTCAGACCACCTGGTGCGGGCTGGCTACGGCGGTGATGGACATGGCGGGTCTGGACTGTCAGGTCAAACCCATTGCCACTGCCGACTACCCCACACCGGCCGCGCGTCCTGCCTGGTCGGTGATGGATTGCAGCCGGATCCGCGAGCGTTTCGGGCTTGCGATACCAGCCTGGAAAGACAGTCTGAGGGAATGTTTAACTTTGTTGCTCAATACTCCAACACATGCTTGATAAAATAGATATTCAGAAAATTATTTCTATAGCCCGGCAGGCAGGTGCTGCCATCATGGGAGTTTACGATACGGAATTCAGCGTAGAGAACAAGGAGGATAAGAGTCCGTTGACAGAGGCCGATCGCAAGAGCAATGCAGTGATCATCGCCGCTCTGCAGGAAGCCTATCCCCAAATCCCCATCATTTCCGAAGAAAACCGGGAAGTGCCTTATGCCGAGCGCGCTTCCTGGGACTGGTTCTGGCTGATTGATCCCCTGGATGGAACCAAGGAATTCATCAAGCGCAACGGAGAGTTTACCGTCAACATCGCTTTGGTGCACGCCGGACGCCCCGTCCTTGGGGTGATCTACGTGCCTGCCCAAAAGCTAACTTATTACGCCGTTAAGGGTAAGGGAGCCTTCAAGGCCGGCGATGGACAGGAGCCCAGGGCCATTCAGGTCAAGCAACCCGACGCCAACAAGTTGGTGCTAATCGGCAGCCGCTCTCATCCTTCTGCGGAGTTTGACGCCTATCTCAACGAGCAGCAGGCCAAGTATTCCGAAGTGGAGTTTGTCGCTGCGGGGAGCTCGCTCAAACTCTGCCTGGTGGCCGAAGGAGTTGCCGATGTCTATCCGCGCCTGGGACCGACTATGGAGTGGGATACTGGTGCGGGTCACGCCATTGCCCTGGAAGCCGGCGCCTCTGTGCGGGTCTACGGCAAAGAGGAAGATCTTCTTTACAACAAGGAAAATCTGCTCAATCCATTCTTCATTGTCGAGCGCAACTGAGCCGCTTGAGGCCATACTAAATGAGTGATTCTCCTATTCGATTTGCTGTTATAGGTTTTGGTCATATCGGCAAGCGCCACGCCGAGATGATCCATCAACATTCCCGCTGTCGGCTCAGCGCCGTTTGTGATATCAATGAGCAACTCAGCGACTATGCTCTTCAGCATTACCAGGTGCCTTTCTACGAGAGTGCGGAGGCGATGATGGCTGCCGAAGAGCACAACATTGATGTGGTCTGTGTTTGCACGCCCAATGGTTTGCACGCAGCCCATAGTCTGCTGGCTCTGGAGCATCGCAAGCATGTGGTCTGCGAGAAGCCTATGGGCTTGAGCAAGGCCGAATGCGAGAACGTGATCTTCAAAGCGCTTCAGGTTTCGCGCCAGGTTTTCTGCGTGATGCAAAACCGCTACAGCCCGCCTTCAGCATGGTTGAAGCAATTCATCACGAGCGGCGCTATCGGGGACATCTACATGGTTCATATCAATTGTTACTGGAATCGCGACGATCGTTACTATCGCATTTCAGACTGGAAAGGGAGCTTGAAGTTTGACGGCGGACCCCTCTTTACCCAGTTTAGTCACTTTGTAGATATAATGTATTGGTTGTTTGGGGATATAACAGACATACGCTCCCGCTTTTTCAACTACAATCACCACCACAACACGGAGTTTGAAGACTCCGGGCAGGTGAACTTTGTCTTTCGCAACGGGGGAATGGGTTCTTTCCACTACACCACCTCCGTCTGGGACCGCAACCTCGAGAGCTCGATGATCATCATTGGTTCTAAAGGCAGCGTCAAGGTGGGCGGACAGTACATGGAGCAGGTGGAATGGTGTCACGTGGAAGACTACAGCATGCCCGATTTACCACCGGCTAATCCACCCAATGACTACGGTCCCTACAAGGGCAGTGCGGCCAATCACGGTTTCATCTTTCAGAATGTGGTCGATACCCTCGAAGGGGGCAGCATCGCCACCACTAATGCCCTTGAAGGCATGAAGGTTGTGGAGATCATAGAGCGCATCTACGAGCAGCGCCCAGACTTTCGAAAGGAGGGAGGTGTTTGATTCGGGCTTAGTCCTCTGTTCCCTGGTCCGCCTTGACCTGTGTCTGTAGCACAAGTTTGATAATGTTATGGCTTATTCCCGGAGCATAGGCCGGGAATCCCTAATTTCGCGGCCGTGGCTACGCTCATGGACAAGTTTGCCAGGCTCAGCGGCGCTGAGGCTGGTTTTCGGCGTTATCTGGTCAATACGTCCTGGCTGATGACCGGGAGAGTAAGCCAGATTTTGTTGGGACTTGTAGTTGGCGCCTGGCTGACCCGCTATCTGGGTCCGGATCGCTATGGAGTCTATGCCTTTGCCTTGAGTTTCGCCACCCTCTTTGCTCCCCTGGCCAATCTGGGTCTGGGTCAGATCATTGTCCGGGAGCTGGTCAAGGGAAAGTATCCCAGGGATACCATCATGGGAACGGCCATGGGAATTCGCCTGGCCGGAACGGGATTGGCCTATAGCCTGATTGCCCTGGCCCTTTTGCTGTTCCTTCCGGAGAAAGAGACCCGCCTGGCGGTGAGCTTGGCCTCATTGGCCATTTTGTTGAGGTCTTTGCAAATGCTGATCTTCTACTTTCAGGCAGAAGTTCAGAGTCGGCAGAGCACCATTCCCCATCTGGCCTCCCTGCTGATTTCCAACGCACTCAAGGTTTACTTCATTCTGATTGAAAGGGATGTGCTCGCCTTTGTTTGGGTGGTGGTCCTGGACGCGGCCATTTACAGCCTCCTGCTGACCTTGTCCTATCAAAGAAAGGGATTATCTATATTTAATTGGAATTTTGACCGGCAATTGGCCTCTGTATTGATCCGCAAATCATGGCCCCTGATGTTTTCTTTGATTCTCTTCACTATTTATATGCAAATTGACCAGGTGATGCTGAAATTCCTGGGCGAGAACAAGGAAGTGGGCCTGTACAATGCAGCGGTTCGCCTTTCCACGGCTACCTATGCCATTCCCTTTGTGCTGACCAATTCGCTCTTTCCGGCCATTCTCAGTGCAGCGAAGAACAACCGGGAGCTCTTCAGGCAGCGGATGACCCGCCTCTACCACCTGCTCATCTACATCGCCATAGCGCTGATTGCGCTGACCTGGTTATTTTCGGATCAGATTGTTTACCTGGTCTTTGGCTTTGCCTATGCTCCGGCAGCTCCGGTGCTAACCCTGCATGTGGCGGCGGCCCTGTTCGTTTTTATGGGCCATGCCGGTGAGAAATGGCTGATCGCCGAAGACAGACAGTTGTATTTCATGTATGCCGTGCTGATGGGTGCTGTGCTCAATATTGGCTTGAACCTGTGGTTGATTCCCTCCTATGGAATCACGGGAGCGGCAGTGGCCACCCTCTCTGCCCAGGTGCTCAGTTACCACTTTGCCCATGTTTTTTTCCGCAACAGTCGCAAGGTCTTTTGGGTGCAGAATCTGGCTCTTTGGCAGGCGCTGACCGCTCAGCCTCTTTGGAGATATCTAAAAAACCTGCGGAAAGGTGACTCCAGCTAAAGCGCTCAACGCCCAGCCTTTAGCCAGGGATGCCGCGAGCGCCTGGTCGGTATCGCTGTGTTTGATGGCCTTTTGCATCCCCGTCAACCCGGCAGCCAGTGCGATAGCCTTGTGCCTGCTGGTACTGGTCTTTCTCTATGCCGGTCGATGGAGGAGACGCCAACCCTTGCGCGCAGAATGGATTCGATTGTCTCCGATGTTTGGATATGCAGTTCTCTGCGGGTTGGGTATGCTATGGACTCAGAGTCCGGAGCAGGGTTGGAACGTTTTGCGGGTGCAGATCCCCTTTTGGCTCCTGCCATTGCTCCTGCTCTTCAGACCCAGATTTGAATCAGAGTGGCAGCACATTCCCTGGAGGGAAGCCTTTGTCGCAGGAAATATTATTGTGTTTTTCCTATGCTTGACCCATGCATTATTGCGCTATGCGCAACAGCCCAACCTGGATTGGTTTTCCTATGGGGAATTGGTTTACTGGTTGAATCTTCATCCGGCCTATTCCACCTGGTACGCGGGTACTGCGGTTTTCTTTCTGTTCAGTGGCTTTTCCCCGGCAAAGCACTTCTTTAAAGACAATCTCAAGATAGTAAACAGAGTCATATATGTTATACTTATTTCATATATATTTCTATTAAATTCAAGAGGGACGGTGATTGCTTTCATCCTAAGCTTTGCTGTGTACAGCTTACTCCATCAGAGAAGAAAATTCAAAGAGCAAGGGGCCATGCAGCCTTCGTGGTTTCGCCCCTGGGTTGTACTGGTTCTGGTCGGCGTATTGGTCACCCTGAGTTTGCCGCGCAGCAGGGAGCGAATCTTCAGTGCCACACAGACCCGGGAAGTCTCCGCAGAGCAGGGCAGCAGTGGCATACGACTGGAGATCTGGAAGGCCGCCCTAAGAGAAGTTGATGCTCAGTCTCTGATCGGTCATGGTACCGGGGGAGTAAAAGCCGTCTTGCTGGAACAATTCAGCCTTTCCTCCTTTGATCTTGGGCTGGAAGCGGAGTTCAACGCGCACAATCAGTATCTGCAGAGCTATTTGATGCTGGGTTTGCCAGGCTTGCTCCTGATGCTGACCATTTTAGGGATACTGTTTCAGCGTGCCCGGGGGCAGGGGGATTATTCCATGCTGGCCGCCTGGCTGATGCTGGTTCTGGCTATGATGAGTGAATCTATGCTCGAGCGCCAGATGGGCGTTCTGCCCTTTGCCTTTATGGCAGCATGGAGCCTGACCCTGGGCCACTCTCAACCGTCCCAGTCAGCCGACGAAGTCAAGCGACGGGTCGCGGCGGCGTCTACCAATTCGTAGAATTGCCAGGGAGTGAAGGTGCGCCAGTTGATCAACTCTCCATTCATCAGGAAGTAGCGCGGAATATCCACCGTATCCATTTCCTGACGCACGTGATCGCGGAAATTAATCGCGGCAATCCAGCCCCCCTTTTCCACGCTTTCCTCAAACCACTCCTCGTAGTAACAATCGTCGGAGGCGTGAAAATTCAACACGTTCTCGCCGATAAGGATGAAGTGGCGTATGCCTTCAGCGATCAGGGGCTCGATCACATCCCGCTTGAAGTACATCACATCATTGTGCAGGCAATCGTTCCATTCACCGATCAATTCAATGATGGCAAAGCCCTGGTGGTAGTCGGCAAAGAGAATCTTCAGGTACAAAGTCGAAGAACCAAAATCTTCCCATTCCGGATTTAGTACAAAATTATAGATATATTTTGCTCTCTTGTGATAAGCGTTTTCAGCCTCAAAGAAAGGTGAACATTGATCCTCCTCGGGTTCGTAATAGGTTCTCCAGTGGTAATATGGTTCAAGCTGGTGCACGGACGTATAACTCTAAGGCATTTGATTGGCTGCCATTGCCTTTCGAACACTGCCGTGCCGGAGCAGGCTTGTTCTGGCTTGTTCATAGGACAAATCACTCCCCGCCATAATCATACGGGCACCCCGGTCAAGGAGTTTCTCATTGCTCAATTGCATGTCCACCATTCGATTGTCTTCAACCCGGCCAAGGCGTATCATCAGACTGGTGGAGATCATATTGAGCACGAGTTTTTGGGCCGTTCCGGCCTTCATTCGGGTTGAACCGGTCAGCAATTCCGGCCCGGTGATGACCTCAACTGGGAAATCCACCGATTGGGCCAGTGGGCTATTGGGGTTGTTGGTGATGCAGCCGGTCAGAATACCCGCCTCCCGACAGCGTTTGACAGCTCCGACGACATAGGGTGTAGTTCCCGAAGCCGCAATGCCAATAACGAAATCAGAGGGATTGACCTGATATTCCTGCAAGTCCAGCCATCCGCCGTCTTCTCGGTCCTCTGCAAACTCCACCGCCTTGCGGATGGCGCTGTCACCCCCGGCAATCAAGCCTATGACCAGGCCATGCGATATGCCAAAGGTGGGCGGACATTCCGAAGCGTCCACTATGCCCAGGCGCCCGCTGGTGCCCGCCCCGAGGTAAAACAATCTGCCACCGGCCAGCATGTGGTCCAAAACCCCTTCCACCAGTTTTTCTATAGAGGGAATGGCCCTGGCAACGGCATCTGCCACCGTTCGATCCTCAGCATTCATCAACTCCAGCAATTCTCTGGTGCTGCGGCGCTCCAGATGGCGGTGCTCTGAAGCCTGTTCGGTGATGCGGCCGGCCCTGTCCATGAGCATGTTTCAGGTTCCAGTTGCCTTTCTGGCCTTCCGGGCTGCGATAAAGCTTTGAATAAAGCTGATCATGGCGAAGGTGCATGTGGCAATCATGATCAGTACTCTTATGGTACCGGCACTGTCCTGAGCAGCAAGTCGGGCTCTGAGCGGCATGGCAATGAGCATGATGAGCAGAAGCAGGGTCAGGGTTACGGCTATATGAGCAATGATTTTGTTCTCGGATTTGATCCCGGGAGTCATGGGTAGGAGAATTGCCCCAAAGATGACTGGAATCAGGGCAGTCATGGAGCGCAACTCCGCAGATTCGGAGAGATAACCCCATAATCCCATAGCGATGAGGGCTATGGCATTGATGATATTGGCCTGGTATGCTTTCATGGTGCTAAGGTAATGCCTCATTTCATGCTTGAGTACGGGGGTTTGCAGGCGGCAGAACATTCATATTTTTGCAGCCTATCCCCTTTTAACGTCTTCAGCGGGCAGTTCGCGAAATTTCCATCAACAACATTCCAAAGCATTCCACTGTTCTACAAGCGCGAAAGGTTTTCTTACGCAATCCCACTCTGTGAATCTATCCTTTAAAACCTTATTGCCCTTATTCTTTGTGTTGGCTTTGCTGGCTGGTGTAAGCATCGGCCTGCGTCTCAAGCCCGCTGCTGAGAGCAAGCCCAGCGTGCTGGGAAAATCGGAACTGACCCGATTAGATGAAATTCTTGGTTATATTAATTATAACTATGTAGATACCGTCAATACCGAGAACATTCTGCGCGATCTGATTCAGGAGTATCTCCAGCGCGATGAGGTGGTCGAGGGCATCTTTGCCAGGCTCGACCCCCATTCCAGCTACATGCCCGCCAGCAGTCTGCTTGCCGAAACAGAGAATCTGCAAGGCAACTTTGAGGGCATAGGCATTGAGTTCAACATCATTCGCGACACCATCCTGGTGGTATCGCCCATCTCCGGCGGACCTTCTGAGATGCTGGGTATTCGATCGGGAGACCGCATCGTTATGGTGGAGGACAGTCTGGTGGCGGGAACGGGTGTTACCGAAGATCAGGTCAGGTCGCTGCTCAGGGGTCCCAAAGGCTCTTTAGTTCGAATTGCCGTGCTGCGTCTTGGCGAACCGGAGCTGATTCCATTCAGCATAACCCGCGATCAGATTCCGCTATACAGTCTTGATGTGGCCTATATGGTCGATGAGCAGACCGGCTATATCAAGCTCAATCGCTTTAGCGCCACTACCGTCGATGAGTTCATCAGCGCCCTTGAATCCCTGAAGGGTCAGGGAATGAAGCAATTGCTGCTCGATCTGAGGGGCAACCCCGGAGGCTATCTGATTGCCGCTACCCGCCTCGCCGATGAATTGTTGAGCGGTCGAAAACTAATTGTCTATACCCAGGGAAAGAGCAGCCAAAGGGAGGAGTTCTTTTCGGGAAATCAGGGCCGTTTTGAACAGGGGGATATCGTTGTTTTGATCGATGAGGGTTCGGCTTCGGCCAGTGAAATCGTAGCCGGAGCCTTGCAGGATCACGGAAGGGCGGCCATCGTCGGACGTCGCTCCTTTGGAAAGGGGCTGGTACAGGAGATGTTCAGCCTGCGCGATTCTTCGGCGATCCGACTGACCATTGCCCGTTACTACACTCCTGGAGGTCGTTGCATTCAAAGGCCTTACGATCAAGGAGTTGACGCTTACTACGAAGACTATCTTACCCGCCTGCAAAGCAATGGAGACGAGGACCCGGAGGGCAATCCTGCTGATTTGGTGGATTACGGCATCTTCCCCGATTTACTGATTCCGGCAGACACCACAGCGGATCGCCGAGCCTTCTATCGCCTGTACAATTCAGGCCTTGTACAGCGTTTTGCGTACGACGTCTTTGGTCGGGAATCCAATCGGATCCGCAGCTATGCCAGTGTTCAGGAATTCAGCGATGACTTTGAGGTCAGCGATGAGATGTGGGCTCGATTTGAGCTGCGTTTGAAAGAGGCGAAGGTGTTGCAGGATATGGAGCTCAGGGAGCGCATCCGACCCTGGATCGAACAGGCTATCCTGGCTCAGGTAGCCAGGCAAGCCTGGAAGAGCGAAGGATTCTATCCCATGTTCCAGGTCTTGGATCAGGACTTCCTGCAGGCCTATGAACTCCTGAGAAGCGGTCAGGCGAGGAGCCTGATGAGCGCAAAGGTCAACTGAACGCCACCCGAGCCGGAGGAACCGAGCCACTGAGCCGAGTGCCGGGCATGCCCTGGAACAGGCTCCAATGAAGGGCGAGCAAACTACTCAGGCCGGCTCTTGTATAGAACCGGCCTGAGTACACTGCATAGTTTTTTGAGAAATGAGGAAGCCCTTAGGGCTTACCCGAAGGGAGCATTACTGCTTATCGTCGCTTTCAAGCGCTTCTTCCATCTCCTCAGCGCTCAGGTTTTCACCCAATGCATCGTCGGTGACTTCTTCCGCGGCATCTAAAGCATCAGATGCAGCATCTTGCACTTCTGAAAAGGTGTCTTCAACAGCATCCTCCGCTTTTTCGGAGTCTGAAGAGGAGCAACCTGCGATGAACAAGGCAGCAATGGTCAGCGGGAGTACGAACAGTTTTTTCATAGAGTTTACCTATAGGTTTGAAGAGCAAATGTAGAATTTTTCCCGATAGTCTATGAAATTCAACAATTTCTGTGGCGGGAATAAGAATTAACTAAAATAATATATTATAAATAATTATTTACCCATCAGAGCTTGATTTCACTTATGCTTACCTAAACTCAGATTACTTCTGACGGAAGTGCAGGCGGATCGGCACCCCGTGCAGGGGGAAGGCCTCTCTCAACTGGTTCTCCAGATAGTTGCGGTAGGAATCTGCGACATCGTCCGGGTGGTTGCAGAACAGGGCAAAGGAAGGGGTCGCCCCGGGCAACTGAGTCATATATTTGATGCGAATATATTTTCCTTTGACTGAAGGCGGATGGTGCTTGCCAATAGCCTCCTGAAGCCAGTCGTTGAGCTTTGAAGTGGCAATGCGGGTGCGGCGCCTTTCGGCAATGGCCAGAGCCTCTTCCATGGCCTGGAAGATGCGCTGTTTTTCCAGGGCAGAGATGAACATCAGGGGCACATCGGTAAAAGGAGCAATCTTCTTCATGATGCGATCCTGATAGTCCAGGTGGGTATTGGTGTCCTTTTCCACGGCATCCCACTTGTTCACCAGGATCATCAAACCCTTGCGTTTGCGCTCCGCCATGCCAAAGATGGTCACGTCCTGTGACTCCATCCCCACTTGGGCATCAATGAGCAGGATGCATACATCGGCATCGTCTATAGCCTTGATGGCCCGGATGACGGAATAGAACTCCAGGTTTTCATGGACCTTGGCCTTCTTGCGCAAACCCGCCGTATCAATGAGCATAAAATCCTTTCCAAACAATTGATAGCGGGTGTCAATCGAGTCCCGGGTGGTGCCCGCTATAGGCGTGACGATGTTTCGCGGCTGGCCCAGCAAGGCATTGACCAGCGTGCTTTTGCCCACATTTGGCTGGCCTATGATGGCAAAACGGGGAAGGGCATCCGTCTCTTCCTCCTGATGTTGGTCGGGGAGACCGGCGGCGATAGCATCCATCAGTTCCCCGGTTCCCGAACCGGAGATCGAGGAGATAAAGTACAGGGATTCCAGCCCCATGGAGTAGAATTCCGAGGCTTCCAGCAGGCGTGAATGGTTATCCACTTTATTGACCACCCCAATGACATGACTGGTAGAGCGGCGAAGCAAGCTGAGCATCTCTTCGTCCAGATCGGTCATGCCGGTGGTCACATCCACCATGAACAAGACCACCTGGGATTCCTCAATGGCGATTTGAACCTGCTCGCGAATAGCCGCCTCAAAGACATCCTCTGAACGCGGTACAAAACCCCCCGTATCAATAACGTTGAAGGTCTTTCCGTTCCACTCGGAAACCCCGTATTGGCGGTCCCGGGTCACCCCGCTCAGGTCATCGACAATAGCCTGCTGGTAACCCAAAAGGCGGTTAAACAGGGTGGACTTACCCACATTGGGACGTCCGACAATAGCCACGGTAAACTTGCTCATCGCGGCGGCAAAGTTAGGTCGAAATTGGCCGGTACCGGCCAGGGCATTCAACTCTCGTATCCAAAGCTGCGCAGATCGCTCTCCTTGTCGCGCCATCCCTCCCTGACTTTCACATAGAGCTCCAGGTGAACCTGCTTGTCAAAGAACAGCTCCAGATCAGCCCGGGCAGCCATGCCAACGCGCTTGAGGGCCTTTCCCTCTTTGCCAATCAGAATGGCCTTCTGGCTCTGGCGATTGGCAAATATGATGACCCGGATGCGGATGATGGCCTCGGATTCCTGAAAGGTTTCCACCACCACTTCCACCGAATAGGGTATCTCCTGCTTGTAGTTCAGGAGGATCTTTTCGCGGACAATCTCGGTGGTGAAGAATCGTTCAGGCCGGTCGGTCCAGCTCTCTTTGTCGAAATAAGGCGCGTGATCGGGCAGGGATTGGCGCAGGCGTTCAAACAAATCGCTGATGCCCAGCCCCAGTTTGGCCGAAATCGGTCTGACCTCTGCCTTGGGCAGGGTGCTCTGCCATCGCTCCACAGCAGCCTGCAAGATCCCCTGCTCGCTGAGATCGGACTTGTTGATCAGCACGATGAGCGGTATGTCCAGGCCCTGCAACTTCTTGATGATTGGGTCTTCATCGCTGTAACTCTCTTCAGCTTCCACCACAAAAAGCATCACATCAGCATCCAGAAAACTGCTCCGCACATATTCGTTCATGTGTTCCTGCAAGCGGTACTTGGGTTCATGGATGATGCCCGGTGTGTCCGAAAACACCATCTGAAAATCATCCCCGTTGACCAGACCGAGAATTCTGTGCCTGGTTGTCTGAGCCTTGGGCGTAATCACACTGAGCCGCTCGCCGACCAGGGCATTGGTCAGGGTGCTCTTTCCTACATTGGGCCGCCCAATGATGTTGATGAATCCTGCGTAGTGCTTGTTTTCGCTCATGAGGCAAAGGTAAGAAGGCAAAAAATGGCCTTATCTTTAGGTCATATGTATCTCAATAAACATCATTGGTTTTCGGCTTCTTCCGGCATTTTGGCCATTTTCGTGCTCGCAGCGCTGCTCAATGGACGGTGCAGTCTTTCAGCAGATGCCGGGGCAAAGAATCCGGAGTGGGAAAGCCGGCAGAGCAATACTGAAGGCCTGGCTCTCGCACCCAGAATGGGTGGCAATGTCCAGGGTGTTTTCATGAAAAGGCGTCAGGTAGGCGGACGCTACTTCTATGAATTTCCCGCTATCACCGAGCTCAACATCACGCTCAGCCGGGGCATCAGCGGCTCGGGCTCCACGTTTTCCCGCTATGGCGACCCTTCCCGCGACCCGCTCTATGCCGGGCACGGCTGGGCCAAGGCGGCTGCCGAGTATCCCAACCTGACGGAGGCGCAAAAGGCGGGGCGTAAGCGCGCTTCGGAAAGCAGCAATCACTACCGCGACTGGATCGATATGGTGATCAACAGCCCTTTGAAGGACATGGTGGTGGTGGCCAATCCCTATATGCCCTTTGAGGAACTGGGCCGCTTCCTTGATGATGCCCAGACTGCCGGTGGAAAGGTGCTCTGGCTCGAAGCTGGCAATGAAATGAACAGCCCGGCCGACCTCAAGGCCTGGCAGGAACAACTCGCCCAACGCGACCCCTCAGCGGCGCGGCTGGACGCCCGTGCCAGGGCTCAAAAGGCCTTCGACCTGTATTGGGATTGGGTGATTGAACTCGAGCGCTTTGCCGAGGGCTACGACATTCCGGTAGCATATGTAGGCACCCCGCCCGCGTATGCCTTTCCCGATATGCTGGATCCCGAGACCATGGGCTCCAAGGCCAACCTGAGTCAGAAAAAGGCCCAGAGCGACAAGTTTTTCAACGAAGCGGGTTCCAATCGCGTGCGCCGCGGTCAGTTGAAGGGTCAGGGCGTCAGCCGGCACCGGTATAGCCAGTGGGACATCATCGGCGAAGAGCAGCAGGTCCGAAACGATGACTTGCGCCGGCGCTTGCAGCACCCGCTTGACCGCAATTACTTTGAAGAACTCAAGCGCACCGAGGTAGATTTCTATCGGAATCTTTACCCCAATGCGAAGATTTTGTTGACGGAATGGGCAATGCGCAAATCCATAGCAGGAGCGGGCTTTTCCATGGCGGCCTCCTATGATGTGGCCAAAACCCTGATCGCCATGGGGCAGATCAATGCCGTGTACCGGGAGCAGGTGGTGGCGCTGATGACCTTCCAAAACCTCTTCGCCGAGAAGATGGGCGCTTTGATCTTTTTCGAAGGGCAGCAGGTTGGTTTATCACCGGAAGGACTGACCTACAGCCTGTTTACCGTCATGGACGGTCAGCCTATACTGGAAATTGGTCAAGGAGACAATGTGCAGCACCAGTGGCTGCAGGTCAGGAGTCCCATGGGCGAGGCCCTGGTCTATTACAACATGTCCTCAAATCCCATCAGCATACCCTATTCCGGCGCTCTGCGCTATTTGCAAAGTGAGGATATTCTGGGAGAGCCGCTAAATGTTTTAGAGGCCCGGGCTGATGGCCAGATTCCGGCGCATTCGGTGGGTGTGATCATGCTGGATTGAGCCGGGAGGCTTACGCTTTTTGCGCGGGGTGAAAAGCGTATTGCCCCATTTTTATGAAACGCTGTGTTCAGATTCCCAAAAAAGCCTATCTTTGTCGTCCAAATCGCGGAGTAGAGCAGTTGGTAGCTCGTCGGGCTCAATTCCGTGAAATTAGCATTGAATACAAAGTCAAAAGGTGATATTGCCGAGCAAGCTGCGACATTGCACGCTATGAAGTTAGGGTGGAATGTTTTAAAACCAATCGGTGATAGACTCTCTTATGATTTGGTCTTTGAAATTCAGGGTGTGTTCGTTAAAATCCAGGTAAAAGCATCCTGGTATGACCACAAAAGTTCAAACTTTGTTGTCGATAATCGACGCACCAAAACCAATCGTCGCAAAATGTTAAGAGCCTTGTATTGTAAAGAGGATTTTGACTTTGCACTTGCTTACATAGACGAATTAGATTTGTTCTATGTGTTTCCAGTGGATGTATTTGTCAGTTATGGCAGCGAAATTCATATGGTTGAAGCAAGTAAGCGGCAGAGGAAACCACAATCTTCTGATTTCCGCAACGCTTGGGTGTTAATTTCACAATGGGCTGCACAGAGGGAAACGTCTGTGTGAACATCTGTCAAATTCGGGGAAGCCGCTGGTGGGGTGATCCCGAGCCAAGTTCCTGAGTATTATCAGGAAAAGGTGTAGAGACTTAATGGCAGACACCTAAATGGCTTATAATAGTCATACGGTGAAGAGAAAGTCCAGACCACAAACCTTGAAAGGGGAGCAGCGAAAGCTGTAGTTGGTATGCATAACCCGGAGGTCACAGGTTC
>JBGSYF010000028.1:0-95627 GCA_041751015.1 Chitinophagales bacterium | reverse complement strand
CGAGGTGGCCGAGCAGGCCTGTGATCTGATCAATGTGGTTCCCAACCCTTACTACGCGTTTTCGGGCTATGAGACCAGCACGCTGGACAACCGGGTGAAGTTCACCAACCTGCCTCCGCGCTGCGAGATCTCGATCTATGCGCTTGACGGCACGCTGATCCGCCGCCTGCGCAGAGATGTGGGTCTGGACAACTCGGCCGGGGGTGTGCTCAACCCGGGTGGCGAGCAGAACACCGCTGCGGCCAACCTGGACAGTTCACTGGACTGGGACTTGAAGAACGCAGCGGGCATAACGATTGCCAGTGGCATCTACATGATCCATGTCAAGGCGGAGGGCCTCTGTGAACGCACCCTCAAGTGGATGGGTGTGATGCGAGATATCGATCTGGATACCTTCTGATTCAAACGCATCCAAACCCGATACGAAGTACAGGATTGGCAACAAATTACTTAACTTCGTAACAGGAGAAACGTTTCCGCCCACTCGGGGCCGGAGCGTTTTTTCCTTTTTTACACGCCTTGCCATGTATGTCATGTTAAACTTTTAGGGGGATGTCTGAAATTCACTACGTAACCGAAGAAGGCCTTGAGAAAATCAAACAGGAGCTCCAGGATCTCCGCACCAAAGGCCGTCAGGAAATTGCGCGCCAGATAAAAGAGGCCCGCGATAAGGGCGATTTGTCGGAGAATGCCGAGTACGATGCGGCCAAAGAAGCCCAGGGCCTCTTGGAGCTGAAGATTGCCAAGCTGGAGGAGATTGTGGGCAATACCCGCATTCTGGACAAGAGCCTGCTGGATCTGTCCAGAGTGGCCGTGATGACCTCTGTCCGGCTCAAGAACCACAAAACAGGAAAGGAAGTCACCTATAAACTGGTGTCCGAAAAGGAGGCCGACCTCAAGGAAGGGCGCATCTCCGTCACTTCCCCCATCGGAAAAGGACTGCTGGGAAAGGAAGTAGGTGAAGTGGTGTCCATACAGGTGCCAGCCGGAACCATGGAATTTGAAGTCCTGGAAATCAGCATCTAAGTGGCTACCCTCTTCAGCAAGATCATCCAGGGGCAGATACCCAGTTACCGCATTGCTGAATCCGATCAGTTCTACGCCTTTCTGGACATTAATCCCCTGGCCGAAGGGCATACGCTCGTTGTTCCCAAGGTCGAAGTGGACTACCTGTTTGATCTGGATGACAAGCTTTTATCGGGCATGTTGCCCTTTGCGGCTCGCGTTGGAAAGGCCATAGAGAAAGTAGTGCCCTGCCTGCGCATTGGGGTTGCCGTCATCGGCCTGGAAGTTCCCCATGCCCATGTTCATCTCGTTCCCCTCAACCGCTTGTCCGACCTGGACTTCAGCCAACCCAAGCGCCATTTTAGCCCGCAACAGTTTGAGCAGACAGCCGCCAGGATCCGCGAGGCCTACGATGAATAACCCAGCCGCACGAGGTTCAGACCCGACCCCGCTGCCCCAGCCGATCAGCGCTCCGGCCTGGCCCGCCTGCCTAAGCCAGCCGATCGGGCTGAAGGCCCGCACCCGACTAACCCAGCCGATCGGGGTTCTTGCTCAGAAAATCGCTCCAGCCGGCCTTCTTCGATTTGGGTTTAGCGCTCGGGCGAGAAGCTTTTAGGGCATGGGTCCCCGGAATGACCCGGTGCCGCTCTATATGATGGCATAGCGCAGTCGCCAGGGCATCGCTCTCATCGTGGGTTTCAACAACCGAAAGCATTTCCACCAGATGAGGAAGCATGCGGGCCACCTGCTCCTTGCTGGCATTGCCATTGCCCGCAATCACCTGCTTGATCTTGCGCGGAGAGTACTCCGTGACCAACAAGCCCCTGCTCAGCGCAACGGTGATCGCGACCCCCTGGGCCCTGCCGAGTTTGAGCATAGACTGCACATTCTTTCCGAAGAAGGGAGATTCGATCGCCAGCTCGTCGGGGCGGTACTCGCTCACCACCTGGTTGATGCGCTGATAGATGGCGGAAAGGCGGCGGTACTGATCTCCAAAGCTGCCCAGCCTGAGCACACCCGAAGCAATGACTTTGGGCTTTCTCACTGAGCTCTCCAGCAGGCAATAACCCATGATGGTGCTGCCCGGATCAATGCCCAGAACAACACAGGAGGCTTCAGGTTTGGTCAACGGAATAATGCGCTATTTTGCACGGATGCGGCATGCAGCCCGGCTCAACTTCGCCTTAAAAATAGCCCTTCTCCTGGCATTGCTGGGGGCTGCGTGGTACCAGGTTTTCCACCAGAGAAACCTGGCTGAAGTGCTCAGCCAGGTGGACTCCCCCTGGCGAAGAGAGGCCCTGCCCGCTCTTTTCCTGGTGCTTTTGCTGGTGCCGGTCAACTGGGGGCTGGAGGCGGAAAAATGGCGCAGACTCATCCGCCCGGTTCAGCGTCTCGGTTTTCTGAGTGCATTTGGCGCGGTCATGACAGGCATTACCCTGGGTCTGTTCACCCCGAACCGCGTGGGCGAATACGGAGGGCGCCTGCTCCACCTCAGACCCAGAAACCGCTGGCCCGGGGTGTCCTTTTCACTGGTCGGCTCCTACGCGCAGATTCTGGTCACTCTTTGGGTGGGAACGGCCTGCGGCTGGATCTACGCCCGGCAGCACGCCACCTGGTCCGCCCTGCTCGACCCCTGGGTCTTTCCGGCTCTGCTCATCCTGCTGGCCCTGGCCCTGCCCGCCTTCTTTACCCTTCCCCTATGGGCGCCCAAACTGGCTTTTTCCTGGCTTCCCGGCCGGGTTCGGGCGTATATCCGGGCCCTGAGCAAGCTGGGTTCAAAGGACCTGATTTGGGCATTTTTCCTGTCCGCCCTTCGCTATAGCGCATTTACGGCACAGTTTTTGGTTCTGCTCAAGGTCTACGGCATAATCCTGCCGGTCCGCGAGGGCATCACCGCTGTGGGAACCATCTTTCTGGTTCAGTCGGTCCTGCCCTCCTTCGCCGCGGTTGAACTGCTCAAACGGGGCAATATTGCCCTTCTGGTGTTTGGCGTTTATACCGCCTCGGAGCTGGGTGTTTTAGCCACTTCAAGCACGCTGTGGCTGATCAACCTGGTCTTTCCCGCATTGCTGGGTTATGTCCTGATCCTGAGGCGAGACTTTTTCCGCAGCAGAACCATTGGCAACAAGCATGCACAGCGTCGCCTATCTGTTTTTCAGCGCCATCATACTGGCCATGCCGGGTCGAAAGGCCCTTCCACCCGAAGGCAAAGCCCCGATGGAAACCCATAATTCCGTGTCTCCGGTCTTGTGCACCCCCCTTATTGCCGTGTTGCCCGAACGGGAGGAACTGTCTTTTTCGGTTTACTATCAATGGGGCCTGATTTGGGTCGGAGCCGGTGATCTGAATCTGAGCCTGAAGCCCGACCCTATTCCCGGACAGAACAGCGCCATACGCTACCCCCATGCTGTGGCCATCGCCCGCACTTCACCCAGATTGAACCGTCTTTTTCCCGTCAACGACCGCTACGAAACCTGGTTCGAACCCCAGACCATACTTCCGCTGCACTTCATTCGCGACATCTCCGAAGGAAACGCACAGTTCAATTGGTCTTATCAATTCGATCGCCAAAACTCAGCCGTTCACTATCAGTACTGGCATGTCAGACGACCAGAGCGTCAGGGCACCTTGGATTTTGTTCCATCCTGCACTCAGGACCTGTTTTCGGTGTTGTACTACATCCGCTCCATCGACTGGGCCCGCTACCATCCCGGTCAGCGCGTACCCGTCGATATGATCATCGACGGTAAAACGGAGCAGTTGTTCGTCAAATACGTTGGAAAGGAGCGGATAAAGACCCGCAGAGGCTATACGGATTGTCTGGTGCTCGAGCCCCAGCTCATTGAAGGGGACTATTTCAAGAGCAACGAGGGCCTCAGACTCTGGCTGAGCGATGATCATCAGCGCCTGCCCATCCGTTGTGAGGCCAAGATCAGGGTTGGTTCCCTCAAGGCCGATCTGATGTAGAATGCGCGGGCAGCGCTTTTTTGCTCCGCGAATGGCTGCGCGAAACACATCAAAAATTCCTGATGCTATAGAAACTGGAGTTATACCAATTTTTCATTCATTGTTTTCCGTGAGTTTTTCTTGAAACGCCTTGCACGATGTGCCGTATAAAAGATACATCAATGAACAATTAGGGAAACTTTTCAACATTTACAGAGTTTTGAGTAAGCGGTTCAGGCGATGGATCAAATGTGATTAGATTTGTGTTAATGTATGTCTGATAGAATTCCCTTATATCTGACGTTTAACACAAGCACCCATCCATCCGCTTTTTTTCCTCAGTTCATCAGGTTTCACTTTACATGGAGTTAATCGCCCTTTCCAGCCCTGACAAGATCAATCATGAATCTCAGATCATTCATCAACTTTTTGATGCCGGTTTGGATTCCTTTCATCTTCGCAAGCCGGGCTTTTCCGAACCCCAGGTTGAGCAGGTGCTCAACAGCATAGACCCGGTCTATCACCATCGCATTGTCCTGCATGGTTACTCCGGCCTGGCCTTGAAGTACAAGCTGAAGGGCATTCACCTGCCTTCGGCTTTTCACCAACAGGGTTTGCTGGCATTGAGTCGCAGGCAGTACATGTCCTTGCGCTTCAGCAAGCACCATCGCTCCATCACCTGTCACAGTCTGGAGCGTTTGCTCAAGACCCATCGCGCTTACAGCTCCCTTGTGCTCAGCCCTGTGTTCAACACTATCTCCGATCACAACATCAGCGCGGGCTTTGATGAGAAGAGCATCAAAAAAGCCCTTCAGCAAGTAAGCATTCCGGTTGTTGCGCTTGGGGGAATTGACGCGCGAACCATTGTGCAGGCCAAGGACATGGGCTTCAGTGGGGCCATGTTGCAGGGCGCGCTTTGGCGTCATGATCATCCGGTGGAAACCTTCACACAAGTCAAGCAAGCCTTGCGCAGTCCGGTTCGCGAAAGCTTCCCGCTCAGCGTGGTCAAAGGTGCCGTGCGCTCTGCGTGATACGTCAACGAAGCGTGGTGAAGGGTGCGGTGGGCTCTGCAGGAGTGCATTCGCAGATTCAGCGCATTGCGCATCGCATCGCGCGATAACCCTCAATCATAACTCAAACGTGCGCCTTGCGCCTCAACCTGCAATCTGACCGGATGTCCCAGGATCAGCGCGCGGTTGTCGGCGATATGACCGGCGGGAAATCCAAAGCAGATGGGGATCCTGCGCTGGCCCATGCGCTCTCGAATGATCTGTTCCGCTGATTGTCCGAAGGGGATGCTGTGGTCGCGCATATCGGTCATTCCCCCGATGATCAGTCCGGCGATCTGATCCAGTACTCCGCTGAGTTGCAGATTGAGCATCATCCGGTCGATGTGATAGAGGTACTCATCCAGATCTTCCAGAAACATGATTGCTCCGCGAAAGTCGGGAAAGCACCCGGTGCCCTGCAGGCTGTAGAGCACGGATAGATTTCCACCCAGCAGCAGGCCTTCTGCTTGTCCTGTTTGATTGAGCGGATGGGCAGCGCTGAGTATGCTCTCCCTTTCGCCAAACAAAAGTCTCTGTAGATGTTGCAGGGCAGCCGGTTCATTGCGCTCAAACAGCATGGGCATGGGGCCGTGAATGGAGGGCAAAGCGGCAGTCTTCCAGAGCCAGGCGTGCAGGGCGCAGGGATCTGAGAAACCCACTAACCATTTTGAATGTGCGCGGAAGATTTCCGGATCCAAAAGGGGGATCAAGCGCGCGCAGCCATACCCGCCCCGCGCACAAAAGACCGCTTTGACCTGGGGATCTGCCCACTGAGCCTGAAGGTCGGCGGCGCGCTCTGCGTCCGTTCCCCCGAATTGATGCATGGCCAGGCCCACACTGCTGCCCAGTCTAACGCGCAGGCCCCAGGACTCCAAAACAGATACCGCAAATCGCAGTTCTTCAGCGTCTACCTTGCGGGCCGGGCAGACGATGGCCACCAGGTCATCGCTCCGGCAGGCGGCGGGGGCGTTCACTTTGCTATCTTTGACCCTGTTCTTCAAAGCACGTTTTTTTATGGCTGAACCCGCCCGTTATCTGGTTACTGCGGCCCTTCCATACGCCAATGGCCCATTGCACATCGGTCAAATGGCCGGGGCCTATCTTCCCGCCGACATCTATGTCCGCTATCTCAGGAGCCGTGGCAAAGATGTGGTTTTTGTCTGTGGCTCCGATGAGCACGGGGCGGCCATAACGCTGAAAGCCCGCAAGGAGGGGAGCAGCCCGCAGCAGATCGTCGATCTGTACCACGCCATCAATCGCGACGCCTTTCTGGGCATGGGTATACATTTTGACATCTATCATCGCACTTCGTCGGAGCTTCACCACCGCACGGCATCGGATTTCTTTCGCCGACTGGACGAGCAAAACGTCTTTGTTGTTCAGGAGAATGAGCAGTTCTACGACGAGGATTACCAACAATTTCTGGCCGATCGCTACATCAAGGGCAGCTGCCCGCGCTGCGGCTATGACTCGGCCTATGGAGATCAGTGCGAGCGCTGCGGCAGCACCCTGAACCCGGCAGATTTGATCGGGCCATGGTCAACCTTGAGTGGAAAGGCGCCGGTTCTGCGCAAGACCCGGCACTGGTTCCTGCCACTGGATCGCTATCAGGACTGGCTGAAGGAATGGCTTCTGGAGGGCAAGGGCATGAGCGAAAGCTGGAAGCGCAATGTCATGGGACAGGTGCGTTCCTGGCTCGAAGACGGCCTGCAGGGCCGCGCGATGACCCGTGATCTGGACTGGGGTGTTCCTGTGCCCCGCGAAGATGCCGAGGGCAAGGTGCTCTACGTCTGGCTGGATGCCCCGGTGGGCTACATCAGCGCAACCCGGCAATGGGCTATGGACCAACAACGCGATTGGGAGCCCTATTGGAAGTCAGCGGACACCAAACTGGTTCACTTCATCGGCAAAGATAATATTGTTTTTCATTGTATAATATTTCCTGTAATTCTTCATGCCCATGGAGAGTACATCATGCCCACCAATGTTCCGGCTAATGAGTTCATGAACATGGAGGGGGACAAACTTTCCACATCGCGCAATTGGGCCGTATGGATTCCGGAGTATCTCAGGGAATTTCCGGATAAGGTGGATGTGCTGCGCTATGTGCTCTGTGCCAATGCGCCCGAGACCAAGGACAGCGAGTTCACCTGGAAGGACTGGCAGACCCGCAATAACTCTGAACTGGTGGCCACGCTGGGCAATTTTGTCAACCGCGTGTTGAGCCTCACGGCCAGCTATTACGGGGGAAAGGTTCCCGTTGCTGATCCGGGCCTCATGCTGGCTTCGGGCGAAAAAGATGGGGAATACCTCAATCTGAAGGGCGTTTATCAAAGGGGCCGGATCATGCTGCAACAGGTAGCCGATCTGCTCGAAGCTTACCGATTCAGGGATGCGCAACGGGCGATGCTGGATATCGCCGCCTGGGGTAATGGTTTCCTGCAGTTCAACGCGCCCTGGAAGCTGATCAAGAGCGATCAGGAACAGGTGGCTGCGGTGATGTTTGCCGCTCTGCAGTGGGTGGATTTGTTGTCGGTGGCCGCCGAGCCTTTCCTGCCTCAAAGCGCTGCGTCCATGAGGCGCATGATCAACCGACCTGCTATTGAACCGGGAAGCTGGCTGGCTTTGGAGCAGGCTCTGGAAGAAGCCCGCCCCCCCCTTCCCCCGGGACATGAACTCGGAGAGACTTCGCTCCTGTTTGAGAAGATTCCCGACGAAGTAGTGGAGGCAAAGCTGGCAGAACTGGAGCAGATTCGCGTTCAGAATGCACTCTCTAATGGGGGGGGAAAGGCGGTGGAATCAACCTCTACAAGTGGAGAGGACTCCGGAGGGGCTGGCGTAGACGCCTTCCAGCCGCCCCCTTTCAGGGATACTATTGCCTATGAAGATTTTGCCCGCCTGGATCTGCGCGCTGCAACCATTATCTCCGCTGAAAAGGTGCAAAAAGCCGACAAACTCTTAAAGCTGCAGATTCGCTGCGGAGATTCGAAACATACCGTGGTGTCTGGTATTGCACAGCATTTTTCGCCGGAAGAAATCATTGGGAAAAAGGTGCTTTGGCTGGCCAATCTGGCCCCGAGAAAGTTGAGGGGCATTGAAAGCCACGGCATGATTCTGATGGCCGAAGGGGCAGATGGGCAATTGTTCTTCGTCAGTCCCGATGCGAAGGCACCCGATGGTGCCCAAATTAGTTAGAGTTCAGCAGGGCCGGGTTGATCAGTGCTGTCTTCAGTCCTTGGGCTGCCTTTTTGCCCTGCTCACAAGCATCTTATGATAAGCGTATCTTAGCGTCCGTTCGACACGATAAACTTCCCCCTCAAATTCAGCGTTATGCGACTATTTCTCTTCGGGTTCGCCATGAGCCTCTCTGCCCTGCTTCAAGCCCAGTGCGGCGGACGCTATGTCTGGGAGATCTTCTCCTCGGTCAACAGCATTCCCGATATTCAATACGGGGCCAACGATGACTATGAGGGTAATTCCCAGGATCTCTTCGTCGATTTCTACGAGCCGACAGGGGATACCCTCGCAGAACGCCCCCTGGTTATTCTGGCTCACGGCGGGTTCTTTATCTCCGGTGACCGCACGGCGGCAGATATAGTAGGCTTTTGTGAGGGCCTGGCCCGACGCGGCTATGCCTGCGCTTCGCTTCAATACCGGCTCGGAGTTGGACTCAGCGAAGTTGACTCCGCGGGTTTTTCCAAGGCAGTGGTACGAGGAGTTCAGGATGCCAAAGCAGCGGTGCGTTTTTTCAGAGCCAATGGGGAGAGCTATGGCATTGACACCGCTCAGATCTTCCTCGGCGGCACTTCAGCTGGCGGAGTTCTGGCCGTGCATTACGCATATCTCCAAAATACCGATCTGAGCCCTGACTGGATCAACACTCTCATTGATGAGCTTGGAGGGCTAGAAGGAAACAGCGGCAATCCCGGGTATTCCACCCGGATCAACGGAGTGGTCAGTTATGCCGGAGCATTCAAGGACATCAATTGGATGGGACCCCGCGCGGTACCGGTGGCCAGTACCCATGGCACCGAAGATGCTGTGGTGCCCTATGGATTTGGCATGGTCACTTATGTAGTGATTCCCGTCGTTCTGGAAATTCCCATCACCACCATGTATGGGAGCTCAGCCTTGCACGAAGAACTGGATGATCGGGGCATAGACAATGAATTCTGGTCTTTTGAGGGGGCAGGCCATGTTCCCCACCTCCAACCCCCGAGCTTTGGTCTCGATCCGGTTATCTTTCCACAAACCCTTCAATGGACCGCTGAATTCCTCCACAAGCACCTGGAATGCTACGATCCTCTGGCTGGTTTGGTGCAAACACCCGAGATTCAGTCTCTGGAGGCCTGGCCCGTGCCCTCTGCAGATGAAGTCAGGGTTTCCGGCTTGCCCGATGGAGACCACGCTGAGTTTGTCTGGACGGATCTTTCGGGACGTGTGCTGCGCCGGGTCAGTCAGCCTACCGCAGCCCACATCAGCCTCAGCCGGGCTCAGCTTCCAGCGGGAATGTACATACTCGAGGTCCGCACCCAGGGAGGAGAGCATTTTCGGGCCAGGCTGGCCTACCACTGAGCAGGTGGATTCAGGGTTTTTTTGCCCAACGTGCAACGATAATGGATGGAGCAACGTCTTAGGCAAGGCCAGTGGTCTGTCTATTTCTGTAAGGCGATTGCTCCCATTCCACGCCGCTTAAGGCGCATCGTCCCTACTCCCTTTCAGCCCATCAAATCCGCCTATCTTTGCACGAAATATCTGTTTTCATGATTCCTTTCCGGATTGCATTCCTCTGTGGAATGATCCTGATCGGAGGAGTCCGGACCGGTGTTGCCCAGATTGACAACCTGCCGATCATTCCTTCAATCAATATGCCCATTTCACCCCAGGCCCTGGGGGTGCGCGAGCCTACGCAAATGCCGAACAGGGAAGAACTTCGCATGCTTGGATTGAGCGAAGAAGAAATTGATATTATTTTTGATAATATGGAGCTCCTCGAGGGGGGCAATTCTCTGGATACCTACTCTCAGGGTCAGGATTTACTGCGGGAGCCCACCCCCATTCAGGGAGACGGTGGCAGCAGTTCAGGGACAGCCGTTGATACCGCTTCTGCACCGGTGGACATGTTGGCTGCGCCGGACAAGAGCCCTGATTTTTCCAAGTTGGAAGAGAAAGTATACGGTCATCGCTATTTCAGAACAATCTCTGAGTTCCGAAATGCTACAGGAGATCGGGCACCGGACAGCTATGTGCTCAAGCCTGGAGATGAAATCACCATTACGGCTTATGGCAGGGTGGATTTTCAGGGCATCTACACGGTGAGCGAAGACGGATACATCTTCCAAAAGGAGGCAGGCCGCGTATATGTTAAAGGACTTGAGCTGGGCAATGCCAAGGTCTTGTTGCAGAATCGCTTTGGTCGTTTCATCAACCTGAGCGGATCCAAGTTTGATGTGGCCATCACCTACAGCCCTGTCATCCGGGTCAATATTGTCGGTGAAGTGGCCAATCCCGGCACGTACACCATCTCCTCCTGGAACTCTGCCTTTAACGCTATTGCCGTAGCCAATGGCCCAACCGATCTGGGTTCTGTTCGGAGAATTGAACTGCGCCGCGAGGGTAAGACCATAAAGATTCTCGACCTCTATCGCTTTTTGATGGATCCGGCCTCCAACCAGGACTTCTTTCTCCAGGAGAACGACTATCTGGTCATCCCACCTTACCGAAAAACCGTCACGGTTTCGGGTCAGGTTCGCAGGCCGCACACCTATGAGATGCTCGATGATGAGCATATGAACAAATTGCTGGAATTCAGCGGAGGAGTGACCTCCAATGCCTATACCAGCAGAGTGCAGGTACAGCGTTTTACCGGCAGTCAGCGCATCATCCGCGATGTCAATCTGGACAGTCTGAAGGTCTTTGGTGGAGATTTTTTGCTCTACGATGGAGACTATATCCGGATTGATACGGTGAGCGACGAGTTTGAAAACTATGTTGAGGTGCGCGGAGATGTCAATTTTCCGGGCCGCTTTGAATTGCGTCCCGGCTACCGCATTTACGATGTGCTGGAGAAAGCTCAGGGCAATGCCAAGTACGACAAGATCGATCAGGCCTACCTGATTCGTTTAGACGATGACTTCAATCCCCGCTACATTCCTATTAGTATTGGAAATATACTACAAAACCGCAATGCTGAGGACAACGTTCTGCTCGAAGAGCGCGACATCATCGAGGTGATCGGCAAACAATTTTTGGTGGAAGGGTACACGGTCAGCATAGATGGTGCGGTCAAGAATCCCGGCAGCTTTACCTATGCCAAGGGCATGACCCTCAAAGACCTGCTCTTCTATTCCGGCGGTCCCAGAACAGAAGCGGCTGTAGATCGCATTGAGGTCAGCCGGATTGTCAGCTATGATGCATCAGCCGATGAATTCAGGCCTTCAGGTGGCACTAAACTGGAGACAGTGGCCATCGGTTTTGATCTGAAATCGGATAAGGCAGCCGAGGAATATCTGCTGCAACCCTACGATGAAATCTTTGTTCATACCGCGGAGGGATTCCGCCTCCCGCAGAAGGTGAAAATTGCCGGTGAAGTTCGCTTCCCCGGTACCTATACCCTTGAAAACAGTTCAGTCACTGTTATGGATTTGATTGAGCGCGCCGGCGGATTTACCGATGCGGCCTTTGCCGAAGGGGCGACGATGTATCGCCGCACCAATACCGGCATCAATGCAGCGGACAATCCCGAGGGAAGCGGCGATCAGAGACGCATGGTCCTGGAACTGGAAAAAGCCAGCAAGAAACCGGAGTCTCATTACAACCATGTGCTTCAGCCGGGCGATATGGTGACCATTCCCAAGACGATGGATTATGTGCGCCTTTCCGGTTTGATGGCCAGCCCGGAGATTGACACTGCCGTTGCAGTCAGTGTTCCTTACGAAAGTGGAAAGCGAGCAAAGTATTACATCAACAACTACGGCGGAGGCTTTGACCAGCGCGCCAAGAAAAACCGCACTCTGGTCATGGAACCCAACGGCAAAGTGCGACGGACCAAGGAGATCTTCTGGATCAATATCTACCCAAAGGTAACTACAGAGGGAGCAGAAGTGATTGCCATAGAAACCCACAAACCCGAAGTTCGCTACGCCAGAGAGTATGAGAAGAAGCCCTTTGACTGGAACATCTTCATCGCCTCAACCAGCGCGGGAATTCTCTCCTTTGCCACCATCTACGCCCTTATTTTGCGGTCTTCCAACTAAGCATAATCTGATCGAGGACTTCCTTTGCCATGGCTGAACCCGAAACACCAACTCCCGTACCGGTCATTCCACCGACGCAGCCTGAGGAGATCAGAATATCTGATCTACTGGTAACGGCCAAGAATTATATCCTATATGTTATTAAAAAATGGTGGATCATCCTTATCATCAGTGCGCTGGGCGCCGTGGCGGGATTTCTTTACGCCTTTACCCAGGATGAAGATTATATTACTGAAGCAACATATATAATTGACAGCGGCGCGAATAGCTCCAGTATGCTTTCATCTCTCATGAGTCTTGCCGGCGCATTTGGTGTCAGTACCGGCAGCAAGGGTGAGGGTTTTAGCAACGAATTGCTCCACGGTATTCTGCAATCACGCAGGATAATCAAGGAAACCATGATGGCTAAGTATGTGGTTGATGGCAAACTCGACCATCTGGGCAATCATTTATTGCGTTTGTATCCCGATTGGGCTGAGGAAAACAGCTTGCTCAACCGTTATCTGATCTCAGATGATCTAAAAAATGTAAATTCAGGAGAAGACAGCCTGCTGGAGATGCTCTACCTCAAGATTAGAGAGGAACATATGCTGATCGCGTATAGCGAATCAACGGCCTTGAATATGTTGACTTTTCGCAGTCTTTCCAGAGATATGTCGGTCTACACCACAGAGCACATGCTGGCCTCGGCCAGTGAGTTTTTCATCAATTCTGCCATATCCAAAGAGAAGATGAGTCTGGACATCGCCATCAACCAGAGTGATTCCTTGATGGGGGTACTCAAGGCCAAGGAGGCCCTGTTGGCGCGCCGTACCGACGAGCAGGGTTATGGATTCCGGGCGACGGATCTACTCACGGAAGGCCGCCTGATACGGGATATTGAGGTGCTCAGCACCATGTACGCCACCTCCTATGCCAGTCTTGAAGTAGCCCGAACCAATCTCAACGACAAGAAACCCATCATCGAGATCATCGATGAGCCGAGATTCTCCACCCGCAAGGAGGACATCAAGCTCGTGGCCCTGTCCATCATTGCCGGCATCATAGCCGCCTTCATGGCCATCATCTTCTTCATCCTCCGCAAGGCCATCGCGGACATTCTGGTGGAGGAATCCGAAGTGGTTCCGGAAAACGCCAGTTAAGTCGCCGTCCCTGGCGTTTAGCTTTCGATGTCCTGAAGGGCATCCATCAGGCGCTGCCACCAGCTCCTTTGCGCGCCTTTGGCCGACTTTCCACCCGTGCTCAGGTGTTCCTGCAAGTAGCGATCCGTCTGGTCTTCTATGGCCTTGCCGTTGCTCAGGTCAACCACCGGTGAGGTATAGCTCAGGCCCCCTTCGCCCTGACTGGAAAGGGGTAAGTGCGCAGTCTCCTGTTTCGCCGCATCCTTTCCGCCCGGCTTAGCCGAACCCGATGAAGGACTGCCGTTGGAACCGGCAACACCTGCCCGTCCATTTCCACTCGAAGCGGCAGAGGTAGAGGGAAGGGCAGCACCGCTCTTGCCCGACTGGGGAAGCCTTGGAGCAGAAGGCGAACCCGACTTTGCATCCGCATCGGGCTTGCTCTCCGGTTTTTTCTCCAGCACCACCACATCGGCCAGCTTGTCCAGGACAGAAGGCATGGTGATCAGGTTGGCCGACATCTTGCTCACGGTAGGAAACTCCATATACAGCGACTGCGAGAGCCCGGCTTTCAGGGTCTTGTCCAGGTGATTGATGAACTCGGCATTGGTCAGCGAATCAAAGCCCAGTTCGCGGAAGGGCCGGTTGACATCAATGTCGTCGGGATTCTTGAAGTTGAGCACCGCCGCCACGGAGCGCTTGACCAGATGCTCCATGACCAGTTGGCGACTCTCCTGCGGGGCGGAGGCCAGATCCTGCCAGAAATCAGCCGGTCCGGCTACGGCTTGAGCCGCTCCGTCGGCACCACCTTCATCCGCCTGTGCACCGGCGCCCGAACCCAGGCGGGCCATCAGTTCTTCATAGAAACCGGCCTGCTCGCTCTCCGAGCGGGAATTCAGGTAGGTCGCCAGATTGAGCTCTGCGACACCGGCCTGGGGCCAATCGGATTTGAGCACATCGCCGACGATCTCCAGCCCGTCAGAGACGGATAAGGTATAGAAACCGGTCTTGGCGATGATCTCCGCGCGCTTGGCATCGGTTGCCATGCCCACTTCGCCCCAGGGCCCCCAATTGAAGCTGGTGGCCGCCATGCCCTGCTGCCTGCGCCAGTGAACCAGGGCGTCCAGGAAGGCATTGGCCGAAGCGTAGTTGCTCTGACCGCGGTTGCCGAACAGCGCTGCAACGGAGCTGAACATCACAAACATATCCAGGTCCAGATCTGCACTCAGTTCATGCAGGTTCCATCCGCCATAAACCTTGGGGCTCAGCACCGCTTCAAAGCGATCCCAGTTGCTGGACAGGATCATGCCATCTTCAAGTAAACCGGCCAGGTGGAAAATACCTTTGACCGGCGGCATGTCTTTGCGAATCTGTTGCATGACGGCGCTCAGCCCTTCGCGGTCTGCTGCATCGGCGGCAAAGACTCTGACGATAACGCCCCTGGCGGCCAGCTCGGCGATCTTCTTCTCTGCAGCGGCTTTGGGCTTGGACCGCCCGAACAGCGCCAAATGGCGCGCACCGTTGTCGGCCAGCCACTCGGCAAACACCAGACCCAGAGCGCCGAGTCCACCGGTGAGAATATAGGTGGCATCGGCCCGGCACAAACCTTCCTTGCTGAATTGTTCACGACGGATATCCCCGCCTTGAGAGATGACGATCTTGCCAATATGTCGGGCCTGTGCCATGTAGCGGAAGGCTTCCACCAACTGGTCGAAGGGGAACACCGCCTTGGGCAGAGGGCTGAGCCGTCCGGCTGAGAACTCTACTGCCAGCTCGGTGAACATGCTCTCAATCAGCGCTGGATCGGCAGCGCCGTCAGCGGCCAGGTCAAAGGCGTGGTAGCTCAGGCTGGGGTTGAACTTGCTGACCTGTTCCGGAGTCCAGATGTTCATCTTGCCCATCTCCACAAAGCGGCCCCCCTGGGCCATCACATCGAAGGAGCGCTTGATGAAGTCACCCGCCAGAGAGTTGAGGATCAGATCAACCCCCTTTCCACCCGTGATCTCCTTGATCTCATCGGCGAAGTCAAGGGTTCTGGAATTGTGCACATGATGAACGCCCAACTGCTTGAGGAAATCCTGCTTGGACGGGCTGGCTGTGGCGAAGACCTCTGCCCCGGCCGCCAGGGCAATCTGAACAGCAGCCATTCCGACACCACCGGCGCCGGCGTGGATGAGCACTTTATCGCCCTTTTTCAGGCCTCCCTTGCGCACCAGTCCGTACCATGCGGTCAGGAAGGGTCCGGGAATGGTCACCGCGTCTTCAAAGGACAAGCCATCGGGCATGGTCACCACATACTCCGCGGCATAGGTGATGTACTTGCGGAAGGATCCATTGGCATTGGCCATGACCCGGTCTCCAACTTTGAGCCGTGTGACGCCCTCGCCGACGGCGCTGATGATACCCGAACATTCCAGACCAAAGAGCCCGGCATCTCCGGGGTACTGACCCAGGGCATTGAGCACATCGCGGAAATTCAGACCCGTTGCGTGCACCCGTATGCACACCTCTCCGGGACCCGGTGCCTGTATGCCTGTGGCCTTCAGTTCAAGGTTGTCCAGGATACCGCGATTGCTGATGTCCAGGAAGTAGTTCTCGCTATCCGGATAGCTGATGCGCTTGATTGCATCCTGGGCTTTTTTGAGGGGAATGAGTTTGGCTGCGTAGCGCTCGGAGCCCCTGAGCGCCAGACGGCGCTGCTGATCCGGGCTTTCGATTTCTGAGACCAACAAATCCAGTTCAGCGTCCGAGCCGCTGCCCAGATCGATGCGGAAGACCGGGAAGTTGGCCTGGAACTCCAGTTCGGCAGCATTGCCAAAACCGTACAATCCGCTCTGGGCAATATGCAGGTTGGATTCCGTGCCGTCCACCCTGAAGCATTCCTGGCTGAGCAGGTAGAGCCCAGCGGACTGATTGGTTTTAGCCAGGGCCTGACTTAGGTGAAAAGCCGAGCCCAGAATGGCGATCTGATCCTCCCGGAGTTGATCGGTGGAAGCGACTTCATTGTGACCCAGAGCCCATGCGTGCACCACGGCGTCAATTCGCCCAAAGCGGGATTTAACCTCGTTGATCACCCGCTCAAAGTCTTCTGTTGCCAGGGGGCGCACGCCAAACCAGGAACCCTCATTGGCATAGGCATCGGCTATGGACACCGCCACGAGTTCGCAACCTGCGCCGGCCAGTTTTTCGGCAAGACCGGTGGCCGGAGTGTTGTCGCGGCCCAGCAACATCACCACCTGAGCGCTCTTGCGCGAGGTGTTGTTGCGTTTGAGGGGCCTCCACTCAGTATCCCAGAGCATGTGGTCCAGGCCGACGGCGGCGCTTTTCTTGAGCACCTCTGCGCTGACCTTCTGGGCGGTAATGCCGTTGATGCGGGCGAGTACTTTTCCAGAGGGATCCTGCACGACCATGTTGCCCTTGCGGGTTTTCTCACTGTATTCGTCAATGACAAAGTGCACCCAGAGCTCGCCTTCCAGCACGCCATCGATGAGCAGCTCATCAACGTGTACCGGAACAATAACATCCTGTATGGTATCCGGGCTTTGATTTCCGATGTGCGTGGCGATGAAGATCTGAATGACGGAGTCCAGGGCACCGGGGTCACTGAGATAGCGATCATCGCCTGCGGGAACCTGAAGCTTGCTCATGGCTTCGCGCTCGTTCCACCAGAGGTATTCAATACAGCGGTGGCGATTGCTGTAGCGGTAGCCGATGGCCTGACAGGTGTCGTAGAAGTCTTCACCGCTGCGCTGGTGCTCAAAACGGGCTTCGAGATCAGCGGGGCTGAATCCGTTCTCTGCGCCGGAGAAAGTATCGCGGCGGAACAGGCCCATGTCGGCATGGCCTTTCCAGCTCTCTACCTGAGCGTCGGCCTGAGCCTTGCGGCTGTAGATGAACAGGCGTTTGATGCCCTCTTCTTCGCGAACCAGACTCTGCACCTCGCGGCGATCTCCGCTTTGCAGCACAAAGGCTTCTTTGAGGTGAACATCGGCCACGGCAACAGCGCTGCTACCGTACAACTCGCGGGCGGCGGCCAGACCCATCTCCAGATAAGCGGTGCCCGGAACGAAGGGCATGTTGTAAATGATGTGATCGGCTACGAAAGCCTGTTGCTGCAGGTCAAAGTTTTGCACGAAGAGCCGCTCGGCTACCGGGCTGGGCATCTCGGAACCCAGGAGGGGGTGGCGTTCCACGCCTTTCGACATGGTCTGGGAAGAGGCTGCGGTAAAGCCTTCGGCTGGGAAATTGTAGGGGTTGAGGTAGAAGCGCTTGCGCTGATAGGGGTAGGTGGGCAGCATCACCTTGCGGCGCTGATAATGCCCTTCAAAACCTTTCCAGTTTATGGCCACCCCGTTGACGTGAAGCTCGCCCAGGGCCATGAGCAACTGTTCCCAATCGGGGCTGTTGCGTTTGAGACTGCTGACCCAGATGGCTTCGGAGCCCGGCAGGCATTGTTTGCCCAGACCGCTCAGGGTGATGTCGGACCCCACTTCGACATAGGTATTGACGCCCAGGCGATGGAGTTCCTGCATGGAGTCGTGGAAGCCCACCGTTCCGCGCACGTGCTGGCACCAGTATTCCGGAGTGACTTCTTCGAGGCGCAGAACCTTGCAGGTGACGTTGCTGATCAGCGGAATCTTCATGTCGTGGTAGGAAATGCCCGCGGCAAATGCGCGGAATTCCTCCAGCATGGGATCCATGAGGTGGGAGTGGAAGGCGTGCGAAACCACCAGTTTGCGGGCCTTGATCTTGGCATCGGCAAAGGCGGCCATCGCCTCTTCCAGGGCATCGGCCTCTCCGGCCACGGTGTTGACACCGGGCGAATTGTGAGCGGCCACGTTGAGCTTGCCTTCCCAGGGGCTCAGCATCTCCTCGATCTTCTCGCGGGAGGCGAAGACCGCGGCCATGACCCCGCCGGAGGGCAGGGCATTCATCAGACGACCGCGCTCAGCGATCAATCGGCAACCGTCTTCCAGGGTCATCAGACCGCTGATTACCGCGGCGACATACTCGCCCACCGAATGACCCATGACGTAGTCCGGCTTGATGCCGAAGGAGAGCCATAGCTCGGCCAGCGCGTATTCCACCGCAAAGATGGCCGGTTGGGTAAAGGCGGTTTGATTGACCTGATCCTGATCGCCCTCTTCGGAGAAGAGAACCTCCAGCAAGGGCGCGGAAAGGTGCTTGTCCAGGATGGCCGCGCAGGCGTCCAGGCGCTCGCGGAACAGCGCATTGCTCTGGTACAACTGCCGGCCCATGCCGAAGTACTGAGAGCCCTGACCGGTAAAGAGCCAGGCGATCTTGCTCTTGCGCGGACCGGGAACGATTCCCTGGCGCAGGCGCTTGTCGTTCTCGCCGTTGACCGCGGCATCCAGGGCTTCGGCCATGGCTTCATGCGTGGCGGCGACCGCGGTGATGCGGTTGTTGAAATGGTCCCGGCCAACCGTGCTGGTGTAGGTGATATCGCCCAGGTTGATCTCGGGGTGTTCGCGCAGGAAGTTGGCGTAGGCCTGTGCATAGGCCTTCAGGGCCGTGGCGTCCTTGGCGCTCACGCAGAGCAGTTGAGCGCTGCGCTCGGTCTTGTTTTTGGGCGCGGATTGTGGCGGAGCCTCCTGCAGGATGATGTGGGCATTCGAACCCGAAAAACCAAAGCCGGAAACACCGGCAATTCTGGGCTTGCCCTGCGGATTCCAGGGCTCCAGCGATGTGGGTACCTTGATGGGAATGTTGGCCCAGTCAATGTCCGGATTGGGATTGTTGAAATGCAGGTTGGCGGGAATGGCCCCGTGCTGCATGGACAGCAGGATCTTGATGATGCCCGATACACCTGCAGCACCTTCGAGGTGGCCAACAGAAGACTTCACCGAGCCCATGATCAGGGGTCGCTCGGCGTCGTGGCCCGCGCCGTAAACCGCCGCTACCGCGCCCGCCTCAATGGGGTCTCCAAGAGGAGTGCCGGTGCCGTGAGTTTCGATGTAGTCGATCTCGGCCGCTTCCAGATCGGCGTCGCGAAGAGCGCGCTGCAGCAGATCCTGTTGGGCAATGCCGTTGGGGGCGGTGAATCCCGAGGAAGCCCCATCCTGGTTGATGGCCGAGCCCCGCACGATGCCCAGGATATGATCGTTGTTCTCGATGGCCATGCTCAGGCGCTTGAGAATGATCACACCGCAACCTTCGCCCCGGCTGTAACCGTTGGCCGAAGCGTCAAAGGTCTTGCAAACCCCGTCCGGACTGACTGCCTGCAGCTTGCTGAAATAGACAAAGTAAACCGGGTTGAGCAGGTAGTTGACCCCGGCCACCACCGCCATGTCGCACTCCGAATTGTGAATGCCCTTAACGGCCATGTGCGTGGCGATCAGCGAAGAAGAACACGCCGTGTCGATGCTGGCCGCGGGTCCCTGCAGACCCCAGGTAAAGCTGATGCGCCCGCCCGCCGCTGACAACGCCGTTCCCAAAAGGGAATAAGCATCAATCTTGGTCAGATCGCCGGAATAGAGATGGGCGCCCTTGTAGTCATCCGAACAGATGCCCACATAGGAACCGCAGTTACTGCCCGCCAGGCTCTCCAGGGGAATGCCGGCGTTCATGAAGGCCTCCGCGGCCACTTCGAGCAAAAGGCGCTGCTGCGGGTCAAGACCCAAAGCTTCCTTGGGCGAGATCTTGAAGAAGAAGGGATCGAATTCGTAGGGATCCATGTCGCGCAGAAAACCTCCGCGCTGCACGTAGCTCTTGCCCGGAATGGTTTTGTCGCGGTCGAAGAAGTCGCTGTTGTTCCAGCGATCGGCGGGGATCTCTCCGGTGCCGTCGCGGCCCTCGGCCAGCAAACGCCAGTAGCCTTCCAGATCATTGGCACCGCCGGGCATACGGCAGGCCATGCCCACGATAGCGATGGGTTCGCGGCGAACCTGATCCTGCTTGAGCAGGTAGAGGAGTTTCTTGTTGTTGCTCAGCCCTTCGGAAGAGGCGATGCGCTCCACTTCGTCTTCGAGCAAACGCTGAGCTTCGTCATCGTCCATACCCTCCAGTCTGGTCATGAAATCGTCCACCTCTTTCCACGCGCGATTGGCGAAAATCGGCCCTTCGCTGTGCAGACCTCCGAGTTGAGCCGAAAGGAAATCGGCCAGCCGGCTTTGGCTGGGGTAATCGAAGATCAACGTGTTAGGCAGGCTCAGGTCCAGCTCGCGGGCCAGCAACTCCTTGAGCTGCATGCTCATTATGGAATTGATGCCCAGGCTCATGAAGCCGGCGTCCTGATCGGCCAGTTTCTCTTCGGGTACCTTGGCCACTTTGAGCACCAATTGCTGAATGAGTTCCAGCACGGCTTCGCGGCGGCTCTGCTCGTCAAGACCCTTCCAGGAGGCGGGATCTCTATGCCCTGCTGCCTGGTCTGTGGAGATGCGCGCGGTCAGTTCGCTCAGCACCTGATCAAAGATCAGGCGGGAGCGCTCCGGCCATCTCTTGTTTTCTATCGGAAAACCGCGGGTATGCGCAAGGGCCAGCGATGCGGCCAGTTCGAGCTCATCGGGTGAACCTCTTCGCAGGCTTCCAGTGATGATGTAGTCCTCAACCTTGTGGTGCTCCACCGCATCCTTCAAGTCCTTGCCGTGCGCGGCGTGGGGACCCAGTTCAATGAAGACATTATGCCCGTCGGCGATCATCTGATCAACGGCATGGGCAAAGAGCACGGGCTCCGAGATGTGTTTGGCCCAGTAAGCCCCGTCAAAGTCTCCGGCTTTGGCCAGCTCTCCGCTCACGGTGGAGTAGAAGGGAAGTACGCCTTTGCTGGTGCTGATCTTTGCGTATCCTAAAGGAGCATGATCAATATGATCGATCATGGTATGACTGTGGAAGGGGATGTCCATCTTCAGCATGCGGGCGAAGACCTGGGCGGCTTCCAGCTCGGCCAGAATCTCCTTGAGCACGCTTTCCGTTCCGCTGAGCACGGCTCCGCCATGGGAGTTCACCGCTGCCACGGACAACTGCCCCGCATAGCGATAGAGCAGCTCTTCCAGTTCATTGACCGGTTTGCCGATGAACAACATGCGGCCCTTGCCCCTGACCAGATTCATCACTTCAGTCTGGTAGTGAACGGCCTTGAAGGCGTTGGGAATGTCCAGATAGCCTGCGCAATAGGCTGCCGCCACTTCGCCAACGGAGTGACCCACAACAGCATCTGCTTTGATGCCCCGGCTCCTGAGCAACTCCACCAGCGCGATCTCCAGGGCCACTAAACAAGGGTGGGCCACCTCGGACTCGCCCATGCGGGAGTCCGCATCGGGTTTGAGCAGCTCATCCAGGATGTTCCAGCTCGGAGCGCCGGCGGGGAAGCCTTCTTCGTGCGCCTTTGCGCAGGCTTCGAGGGTTTGGCGAAATACCGGTTCCTGGGCAATCAGGTCCCGGCCCATGCCCACCCACTCGGTTCCATGGCCGGAAAAAACAAAAACGGTCTTTTTGACGGTCTTGATTCCCTCAAAAAAACATTCAAAATTCTCTAATACTGTGTCGAGGGAGCTGGGCGGGTAAATCAGGGCTTTTTCAGAAGCGCTCATGAAGGCGGTTTTGTCCATGGCCCTTTGTTCGGGCCGGTAGATAAATCATGTGTCGGGAAGGGCAAACTTTCCCTTAAATCCAAGCTGCAAAGGTACGAAATCAGCATCAGCCTGAACCTTATTGAGGCTGAAATCAATGACGCTATAAGCCTGTACGCAACAGAGGTGTGCAGCGTTACTAAGTCTAGCTCAGTTGGCTGCTTTTCAGTAAGTTATGCTGCGTCTGAGCGGCTCAAAACACCCGCATCCACCCATTCAACCGCCCCGGAGAATCCCTCCTTTTCAGGACAGGCCAGATGGGCCATATAGCCAGCCGGCACATCGAGTGCCTGAAGCTGCCAGGTCCGGCCTCTGACCAGGGCTGTCTGCCCCCGCAACTCAATGTCCTCAATGGGCAGGTGAAAACCCATGCCTTCGCCCTTCATGACCGCTTCCTTAGCCGTCCAAAAGTGGAAAAACTGTTCTTCCGGCTCCCGGCTGGCTTGGATGGCCGCCCATTCAGCCTCGTTCATGTATGGCCCAAAGAGCTCAAAATCAAGCTTCTTGATGCGCTCGACGTCTATTCCCAGGGCTACCTGGTCATCAGCAGAACGCAGCGCCAGAAGCACCAGCCTTCCGGAATGGCTGAGGTTAAAAGGCCCCTGATCCGGCAGGAAAGGACGTCCGTAGTGGGTCTTGCTCCAGTTTTCCAGTAGGGCTCTGGAGCCCAGCGCATGGGCCAGCAGGAGCTTGCCCAGAGCACTGCGAGCGGTATCGGCCGGGTGAACATAGGCCAGGTGCTCTTCCTGCATGGAGCCTGGCAAGAGGGCAACAATGTGCTTAACCCATTGATCATCAAGGGGTTCGGGTACTAGTGTTGCTCTGATTTGCAGCATGCAGTTCCGGGGCTGGTTCAGGCCCGGCTCCGGGCGCCCCGGGTTTTTTGACCCAACAGACTTTGATTGATCACCGAGCAGAGCGCCGAAACGTGCTCCAGGATCCAGAAATGCCCCCCTTCGAACTGCTCAATAGAGATGGGTTGGCTGCTTTCGCGCTGCCAGTCCTGTGCATTTTGAAGGGTCAGTTTCTCCGAGCTGCCGAGCATGACAAGGAAAGGCAAATCCAGCGGCGGGGGAGCTTCGTGCTGGTAGCTGTCCAGAGCTTTCAAGTCAGCCCGGATCATCGGCTCGTAGAGCTGCATCAGCTCCGGGCGCTGCAACAGGGCTTCGGGAGAGCCGCCATAGGCCTTGATGCCGGCCCAGAAGCGCTCGTGATCCATGCACCAGAGCTTGTCGCCCTCATCCGACCAGGTCGGCGGAACCCGGCCGGAGAGAATCAATTGCCTCGGTGGCGGAAAGCCTTCCTCTCTGGCCCTAAGAGCGAGCAGATAGCTCACCTGAGCCCCGAAACTGTGGCCATAAAGCGCATAGGGCTCGCGAAGATAACCGCTGATCTGACGCCAGAAGTCTTCCACCACATCGTCCATGTGGTCCAGCAGAGGTTCGCGAAAGCGCTCGCCGCGCCCCGGTCCCTCAAACATATGCAGCTCAATGCTGCTGTGAAGATGTTCCCGGTAGGGGAGGTAAGCGTACTTGTTTCCCCCGGCAAAGGGAAAGGCCAACAGGCGCAAAGAGTCCAAGAGCAGATGGAAATTTAGATGCTCTAAATTACGGACATAAAATCAAAATGTTCTGATTTAACCGTCTCGCGCCGGCCTGCGCATCGGGCGAAGGGTATTTTCTCTGAACCAAAGCGCCCGATGACACCGTATATTTGGCGCGCGGAAAGGCCAGCGTCCGCCATGGCAAACCGCAGCTTCAGCGGTAAATGGCTTGCCAGCTATGATCCGGTAAGCCCATCCTTCCTTACCTATTCCACTCCCTATTCGCTGTGATCAGGAAGATCCGCCGCAAGATTGAACGGCAATTGCAGGACAAGTCCTTTGAGGAAGTTCTGCGCGGTTCGACGGTCATTTTCACTAGCCGGGTTTCGGAGACCTTCTTTACGATGGTCACCTCCATCTTCATTGCCCGGGTTTACGGAGCTGAAGTGGTGGGAGCGCTCGCGGCCATTCGGGCCGTCATGGAGATCACCACCATTTTCTGTCTGGTGGGAACCGATGTCAGTCTCCTGCGGCTGATTCCGCAGCACCGCAAGATTTCGGAGCGCTCCGCAGCTCATGTCTACCTCACGGCGCTGAAACTGGTTGCCGCCTGTTGCCTGGTGCTGTCCGTGGCGCTCTACTTTGGGGCGCATACGCTGGCCGATGCGCTCAACAAGCCCCATCTGGGCACTTTCTACGCTCTTGCCGCCTATCTGATCCTGCCCAAAACCCTCTTCAAACTCAATCTGGAAGGGCTGCGCGGCATGAAACAGCACAGCTCGGTGGCCCTGCAGAATGTCTCGCTGGCCGTAGTGACCCTGACGGCTCTGGTGGTCATGACCATCATCATGCTGCACAAGTACATTCCCATAACCAGTTATATGGTTACCCTGGGCATCACGGGCCTGATTTCTTCCTATTTGCTCTTTGATGTCTTTCGCAAGCAGAGCCGGCCTGAGCAGCCGGTTCAGCGCATGAGCATACGGGAGGTGCTCACGGTCTCCGCACCTATGTTCATGACCAAGTCCGCCTTTCTGGTGCTGGGCTATGCCGATACCCTGATGATCACCTACTTCATGTCCGAGGCCGATGTGGGGTACTACCAGGTGGCCTGGAAGTTGATCATGTTCAACAAGTTCTTCAAGAACTCCATCACTTCCACCGCGGCACCCAAGATGGCGGAGCTTTATCACAGCGGGCAGATGGGCGAACTGGAGCGGGTGGCCAAGAAGACCACTATGCTCATGGGCTATACCATCTTTCCCATGTTGCTCACCCTGATGGCCTTTGGCAAGCCCATCCTGGGTGGTCTCTACGGACCGGAGTTCATGGCGGGCTACGCGGCCTTTGTCTGGCTCGGGGTGGCTCAACTGATCACCGCTTCGGTAGGCCACGTGGGCATGTTCATGAACATGTGCGGCAAACAGCGCCTCTACATGAACATCGTGCTCATCTCGGCCCTCATCAATCTGGTCGGCAACTGGTATCTCATTCCGCGGGTAGGCATTGTCGGTGCCGCTATGGCCAATGTGGCCAGCGTGCTGTTCAATCATATTGTGGCCACTATTTATATGAAGCGTATCTTTGGCTTTACGGTCATCTACACCCCGCTGATCAACAAAGTCGGGCAGCGCATTCCGGGCCTGGGCAGATTGTTCAGGGACAGGATGCCCGAAGCGCCGAAGGATCAGGATGAAGGGGAAAGCCCAGGAGATCCAAACAGGGACAAATCAGACGGAGCATAAGTTTTATTATGGAAAAGGATCAATACACCCTTCCCAATTTTCTGGTCGTCGGCGCGGCAAAGGCCGGCACCACTTCGATCTATCAATACCTGAGTCAGCACCCGGAAGTCTATCTGAGCCCGATCAAGGAAACCAACTACTTCGCCAAAGACATTCCCCTGGACAAGATCCGCAAGGACTACTACAAGGAAGGGGAGCTGGATGTGGAGGCCTACGTCAACTCCGATCTGAGCGAATCCATTCATATTGCCTTTGTCAGCGAGTGGGAGCACTATAAAAAACTCTTCAAGAACGTTCGCGGCGAAAAGGCCATCGGTGAGATCTCCAATTCCTACCTGCACTCCGAAGTTGCAGCCCGCGAAATTCATGCGGTCAATCCGGATATGAAGATCATCATGATCCTTCGCGATCCGATCAAACGCGCCTTTTCGCACTATAAGATGACCTTGCGCGTCGGGCTGGTCAAAGGCAGTTTTTACGAGGAGGTTCAGCGCGACTACGCCGCCAAAGAGAAGGGCTTTAGGGTTTCTCACTTGTATGTCGAAATGGGGCAGTACTCCGCCCAGGTCAGGCGCTATCTGGATGTCTTCGGGCCCGAGAAAGTGCGCATCTACCTCTTTGACGATCTGCGCAAGGACGCGGCAGCCGTGGTGGACGACATGCTGCGCTTCATCGGGGTCAATCCCGGGCTGCAGGTGGACACCTCCTTTCAGGCCAACAAGGCCTCGGTGCCCAAGAATGCCGGACTGGTGCACTTTCTGCGCAAAACCGGCATCCGCAAGCTGGCCCGCAAGCTGTCGCCGCGTTTTGTGGGCGAAGCGGCCAAGAAAGTGATCTACAAAAAGGAGGATGATTTGAAGCTCACGCAGCGCGAAAGGGATTTTTTGCGTCCTTTATTTGAGGACGATGTGCGGGAACTCGAAAAAGTCCTAAAGCGCGATCTTCGCCATTGGCTCAACTAATGCCTTCTACTCAGCTTTCTGACCTTCAGTTGCCCTATTTTCTGCAGCCCCAGCCGCGGAATGAGCGCTTCTTTTTCCGGATCTTGCTGGGGATTCTGATTTTGGGTTTGTCGGCGGGCATCTTTTCCAAGACCATTCTGGCTTCGGTGTTTGCCGGGCTGGAGATGATCTTCCGCTATGCCCTTTTCCTGTTTTTTCTTTTATACATGACCGACCGGCTGATCCTCAAAAGGCGGATCAACTTCTTTGATCTGATCATCCTAATCCTTTTGATTGTGCCCATCTACTCGGCTTTTTCGGCCAAAAGGGAGTTTGGGCAGCCCATCCTGATGGGTATACTGGCTCAGAATTACCTGTTGATGTACCTGGCGGGCACTTTTATCTTCTATCTGGTCCGAATCCGCTGGCTGACCATTGAATCGCTGAAATTCAGTTTTCTGGCTCTGGGTTGGATCTTTCTGGTGCTCTTTACGGGAACAGAGCTCTTTGCTGATCCGGCAAACTACATCGATTCGGAGTTTGTGCGATCCAAGGATACCAAGGGCGGATACTTCTTCAAGTACTTCACGTACTTCATCGCTTTTGGGGGCATGTACCACGCCGTCAGCTTCTTCTTCAAGAAGGAGAGTCTGCAACTGATGTTGTTTATGCCCTTCCTCATCTTCATGGTGCTGATCAACAATGGCCGAACGGATATGGTGGTGTTCATGGCCACCCTGGGTCTGATCTTTGTGAAGCACCAATCATTTAAACAATTTTTAGTATATTCTTTTTATCTTATCGTTGGCGTGAGTATCTCCATAGCCACCCTGGTAGTTTTTTTCCCCACGGAAGCAACCATCCTCTGGGATATGTATTCCAGTTATTTTACCGTGTTGACGGGGCAGGAATCGGACGACAATTCCGCCACCTCCCGCTTGCTCCAGATAGGCCTGGCCATGGACTTTTTGCTCAGTAATCCGGATGCCATTGTCTTTGGAGCCGGCAAGGTATCCGGCAATTACGACGTGCCCATCATGCGTTTGGTCAACCCCGTGGACATCGGTCTGGTAGGCCTGATCTTCAATCACGGTCTGGTTGGCATGGTGATCATGTATTCACAGTTTGTTTTTGCATATAATTTTTTAGGAAAGATAAAGTCCGCGGCCGGGGATATGTTCTTCATGACATTGAAGTATTTCATGTTCATGATCCTCATTCAATCCTTCTTCAAAGGACCCCTGTTCTATCTGCCCGGCCAGCTCATCATCATCATAGGCATACTCTATGCCTATCGCTATCAGGATTTGGAATGGGTTTGGTGGAACAAGCATATCGCGCCTGTGCTGGCGAAGGCAGGCACTGCTGCTCCGGTTTTTTCAACGGCGAAAGGATCTGGTTCTGAAACGCAGAGCCCCTGAATTGCGTAAGGGCTCTTTATGAACTACCCGCTTCCCAATTTCTTTGTCGTCGGCGCTGTGAAAGCGGGTACTACAGCCTTGCATTTGTTTTTAGACCAGCATCCGCAGATCTTCATGTCCCCGGTCAAGGAGACCAATTTCTTCTCCCAACCGGATATGGACGCGACGCATTTCAACCGCGACTACCGCCACGATGTGAACATCAATCTGGAGAAATTCCTCAGCGGGCCCATGAATCGGGTCATTCATATTGCCAATGTGGAGCGCTGGGAAGACTACCGCAGGCTCTTCCGGGATGCGAGCCCTTTCAAAGCGATCGGTGAGGCCAGCAATTCCTACCTGCTCTGCCCCAGCGCTGCCGGCCGCATAGCCGAACACTGTCCCGATGCGCGCATCCTGATGATGCTGCGCAATCCGATCGAGCGGGTCTGGTCTCAGTTTTTGATGAACCAGCGCCTGGGAAAGATCCTGGCCGAAGACCTGATTGCGGAGTTTGAGGCCGATTCCACCAAGGAATTCCAGGGATGGGGAGTCAGCCACAACTACCGTGAACTGGGCATGTACGCTGCGCAGTTAGAGCGCTTTTACGCCCATTTCCCCAAAGAAAGGGTAATGGTTCTGCTCTATGACGACTACCGCAAGCAGCCGGAACAAACCGTCCGGGGCATATTTCGATTTCTCGGGGTCGATCCCGATGTGGAACTGGATCTGGATCAGCGGCCCAACGAAGCGGCCCTTCCGCGTTTCAAGCAACTCAACTACCTGCTCTTTCAATCAGGCCTGGTCAACCGGGTCAAGCAATGGGTGCCTGATTCCTGGAAAGGCGCCGCCAAACAGGCCATGTTCAGCAACAAAGACCTTCCCCGCATGGCCGAAAAAGAGCGCGATTACATGCGCGAAATCTACCGCAGCGATATCGCGCGCCTGGGCAGCTTGTTACAGCGCGATCTGAGTCATTGGCTGAGCTGAGACCGGCTTACTCGATGCGCTCCGCTTCCAGCTCCATGGCGCCTTGCACAAAGAACAATTTTGTGGCCTTGCCCTGAGCATCGGTTTCAAAGCGAATGTCCGCCTGAAAGACCTTGAAGTAGAACTCTTTTTCCGAGCGGGCGAACATCTCCAACTCCGGCTGGCCCTGGATCAGTGCAAACAAGCGCCTACCGCGCCTCTCCACCTTCAGCTCATTACCCTGAAATTCGTAGGTGCCGACAAACTGATCCAGAGCATCTTCGGAAAGCTCCAGGGTCGGTTCATCCTCCATCTTGGGTACATCCATCGTGCGCCCACCCTGGCTGTGTTTGCCCCCGGTGACCTTGCCCTGATCGTTTCGCACAAACTCAATCTTCGCGCTGACCACCTTCCAGAAGAACACATCCGGGGCCTCGGCGAACAACTCAAACTCGGGTTGCCCGACGATCTGGGCGAAGAGCTGATCCCCTTCGACCCGAACGGTCATCACTGCACCGCCGGGATAGGCATAGCGACCGGCGTAATCGGGCAAGAGGGCAGGGTCAATCTCGACTTGCTCGGAGCGGTTGTGCGCACTCATCAATTCATAGAAAAATATTTCACTGATGACCTCTGACACACCAACAGCAGATCCTTCTTTGTGTGGAAGGGTATTGAGGAGCACTACCACCGTGATGTCGTGTTCGGGTATGCGCAAAAGATTGCTTTGAAATCCGTGAAGACCACCCGTGTGGCTGATCACTTTCAAGCCCCGGAACTCGTGCAGCATCCAGCCAAAACCGTATCCGGTGCCCATCATCCTGGCCGTTGATCCGTTGTTGAGTATGCCGGGGGAATGGGCTTCGCGCATCATGCCCTCACTCAGTACCTTTCCACCAAACAGCCCTTCATTCCAGCGGTAGAGATCCTCTGTGGTTGAAGCTATATTACCGGCTCCTCCGGCCCAGCTCATATCCCAGTTCAGGGCACGCACATAGTGGGTATCTTCCCAACTGTAACCATAAGCTTCATCGGGTCTGGCTATGCGCAGGCGATTGTCGTAAACGCTGGAACGGCTCATCTCCAGGGGCTCAAAGATGCGCTCCTGCCATAGGTCGGCAAGGCCTTTCCCACTGACTTTTTCCGCTATACGCCCCAGCAGGAAGTACCCGCTATTGCTGTAAACGCAATCCTCCCCCGGTTCGAAATCGGCTTTGTAGCCGGCGATGATGCGCTCGAGTCTTTCCGGGGCAACGTAAAAGGTCACCGAATCGGTAAAGCTCAGGTTCTCCGTGTAGCTGCGAATGCCCGCCGTGTGGTTGAGCATCTGTCGAATACTTATACGATCTGCATTGGCTATATCGGGATAGAATTCAGATAACTTGCTGTCCAGAGAGAGCAAGTCATCCTGAACCAGCAGCAGAATGGCGGTCGCGGTGAATTGTTTGCTGACCGAGCCGATGCGAAACAGAGAATTGGGTGTCAGCGGCCTGCCGCTTTCCATCTCCGCCATTCCATAAGATTTCTGAAAGATGATCTCTCCTTTTTGAGCGATGAGCACCGAAGCTCCGGGTTCATCTTCCGCGAATTGCCTGTTCAGCCAGCGCTCTGCGATCCGCGCTTTTGGTGGAAAGGGGATTCGGGTATTGGCACCGGCTTTTTCGAGCAGGGCACCTATGTCGGCATAGCCTCTGATGCGCGAAAACTGCCAGGAAGTCAGCCCGGATTGGGATACCTGGTTGGGGTCTGCACCCAATTCCAGCAAGGTGCTCACCGCCTCCAGATCCCCCGCACCGCTTCGCCTGTAGAGCATTTCGCCAAAGTCTGCAGCGCTCAGTTCACTGATGTGAAAGCCCCATCCCCATTGCTGGTTCAGAACTTTCACCAACACGCGGTTGCTTCCCTCTTTCAGGCTGACTTTGAGCACATCCTCATCTTTGGTCAGCGATCTCGAATCAAAGAAATCGTATACCAAAACCCCGTTGAGCCAGATGCGCATGGCATCGTCCGAGCCCAGCCCCCAAACCACCTCTCGCGAGCTTTCCTCATTCCATTCCAGATAGGCATAGGCAACAGCGTAATCCATGCCTTCATAGAAGGCCTGAAGATCAACCGATCCATCTTTGCTCTCCGGGTAGGGCATCCAGGTTAACCGCGCCTGGCCAAAGGGCTGAGCCTGCCCGGAGTGTATGCCACTCGTCTGCTTTGGGTCCACCTGATCGCTCTCAAAGAAGGCCTTTTGCACCGGCAATGCAGGGGTTTCAGCCTCCTCTGCCGGAATGGGCATAGGACCGAGCAGAAGCCAACCGCTCAGGGGCTCTGAGGCATAGCTGAGCGCCGCGCTGGCCAGGAAAACAAGGGCTATCAAACCGCGACAAAGATTTTTATACAACATATTCATAGTTCGAAGGATGGCGCTTCCTCTCGCCGGCTTTCTCAGTGATGGCTTTGTGTGCACTTCAATGTGAGGGCCGGCTATGGGGAGACTTTTTATGGGTGTTCCGGAGCCTTAAAAGTACACAAAGCCCGCCGTGAGGAAACAAAAAAAGCCCCCGGCAGATGCTGCCAGGGGCTTTGGTGTGCCTGGATCTGCTCTGGGCAGATGGCTATCAGTTAAAGAAGAAACGCTGAGTAGCGCGACCTCCTTTTTCGTCCATCAGAGTGGCGAAGTACAGACCGGCAGGCAGGTTGTTGCGCTCGATGAGCACCTGGTTGCTGGTCACGCGCTGGCTGGAGATTTGCTGACCCATAGCATTGGTGATCACCAGGTCCAGACGCTTGTTGGTGGTGGACAGGAAGTTCAAAATTGCCCGGTCGGTAGCTGGGTTGGGGCTGATGTCCATGGCGTTGACACCGCTGAGCGTGTTGTTCAAGCCTACGGCAATGAATCCGGCAGTAACACCGGCAAATGGCGATCCATCGAGGTTTTCAATGGTGATGTCACCGGCCTCAATACCGCGTATAGCGATATCAGCACAGTTGTCATCCTTACCTTCAAGGGAACCATCTTCGTTGCGGAAGACAACTCCAATGCCGTAAATGACATCGCTGCCTTCAACCAGTCCGTAGTAGTCGTAGAGATTGATATCAAGCTCCCACATATCGGTACCGGTATTGGTCATCTCTCCCACACCGTCGTCCAATCCCCAGTTGCCAACAACCACCTCAAAGATGGCTGTTTCACCAGAGGTTCCGGCTCCGGAGTGAGCATAGATTTTGCTGGCACCGAGGGGCTGACAGGCAGCTCCTGACAATGAAGCGTCATAGGTGATGCGGAAATTGGCCTGACCAAAGGCGGTCGAGGCGAGCAGGACTAAAGCAAAGACAATGGTAAATTTGGTTTTCATGCACTTGGGATTTGGTAAATTAAGAGCTGAGTTTCTTTTTGACGCACACAATACGTGCAGCATCTTCCGGTAAAGATACAAGTCGCATAGGTTTTTTTGAACCTGTGGCAAGGTGTATTTTTTACACTTAGAATCCTCTTTTGTAGCATGCGCTCTAATTTGCCTGCAACATGTTGCTAACTCCTTATCTATGAACACATTAGAGCGGAGGTTCAGATGAGATAAAGGCGCAAAAAAGCTTTCTTTTTAACAAATAAAAACAGACTTTTGCGGCGGCTTATATCCCATTCGGGGCAATGGCCGTAAACCCTCATCCATGAATGTTCCCTTTTTAGATCTCAAGGCGAATGCACAGAGCATACGCGAAGAAGTGATGGCCGACTGGAAGGACGTGCTCGACAACACGGCCTATGTACTCGGACCCAAGGTGGCTGAATTTGAGAAAGTCTTTGCTCAGGCCCACGATGTCAAGCACTGCTACGGGGTCAGCACCGGTACCGATGGAAACCACCTTTGCAGCCTTGCCTTGAACATCGGCCCCGGCGACGAGCTGATTGTACCGGCCAATACCTTTATCGCCACGGCCTGGGGAGCTACTCTGGTCAACGCCAATCCCGTCTTTGTGGATTGCGAGGCCGACAGCTACAACATCGATCCCAAGCTCATCGAAGCGGCGATCACCCCCCGCACCAAGGCCATCGCAGTTGTTCATCTTTACGGACAGCCCGCGGACATGGATCCGGTCAAGGCCATCTGCAAGAAGCACGGTCTGGGCTTGATTGAAGACTGCGCACAGAGCCACCTGGCGGAATACAAAGGCAAGAAAGTCGGGGGAATTGGGGATATCGCTTCCTTTAGCTTTTATCCTGGCAAGAACCTCGGCGCCTGGGGCGAAGGGGGAGCCGTGACCACCAACAATGAGGATCTCGGCCGCTTTGTGGACATGTTCCGCAATCAGGGCCAGGAGAAGAAATACTACCACAAGGTTTACGGCCACAACTACCGCCTCGAAGGTCTTCAGGGCTCCGTGCTTCTCATCAAGATGAAGTACATCGCCGCCTGGACCGAAGCCCGCCGCAAGGTAGCCGCCTACTACGATGCCCATCTCAGTGGAATTGAAGAGCTCACGCTACCCAAGCCAATGTCCTACGCCAAGCACGTCTATCACCTCTATGTGGTGCAGACGCCCAAGCGCGATGCCATGGGTGCCTATCTGACGGAGCGCGGAGTTGGCAATGGCTTACACTATCCCATTCCCAACCACCTGCAAGAGTGCTTTGCCCACCTGGGTTACAAGAAGGGGCAGTTCCCGGTCAGCGAGAAACTGGGCGAACAATGCCTTTCGTTGCCCATGTTCCCCGAGATGACCGAAGCTCAGATGGAGCATGTGGTCAAGACGGTTCGGGGCTACTTCGGGGCCTGATAAAAATTTCCCGGGGCGGCCCTTGTGCCGCCCTGATTTTTTCAATCCTGTTTATAAGCAGCAACACCATCCTATCATGAACATCGGTATCATCGGCCTTGGATACTGGGGCCCCAACATTGTTCGCAACGCGCTCGCAGTTAAGAGCATAGGCCGAGTTGTGGCCTGCGATATTGACGAAGCCCAATTGGCCAAGATCAAGGCCAAACACCCAGAAGCGGAGATCACCAATTCCGTGGACAAGTTGCTCAGCGACAGCGATATTGACGGAGTTGTGGTGGTGCTTCCGGTTGACTTGCACCATCCTATGGCCATGAAGGCCATCGCGGCAGGTAAGCATATAGTTCTGGAAAAGCCCTTCACCAGCACCGTTGCTCAGGGCGAAGAGGTCCTGGAAGCCGCCGACAAGAAAGGACTGATCACGATGGTGGACCACACCTTCCTCTACACCGGTGCGGTCAGAAGCATCAAGAAACTCGCCGATGAGGGCGCGCTCGGAGACATCTATTTCTACGATTCGGCCCGCACCAATTTGGGCCTTTTTCAACGCGATTGCAATGTGATCTGGGATCTGGCTCCCCACGATTTCAGCATCATGAACCACATCATTGGCAAGAAACCGGTTGCGGTTCGCGCTATGGGCGCTGATCACGCGGGAAGGGGTTTTGCCGATGTGGCCTATGTGCATGTCGAATTCGGGGATGATACCATCGCCCACTTTCACGTGAGCTGGATCTCTCCCATCAAGGAGCGCCAGACGGTCATCGGCGGCAATCGCAAGATGGTGGTGTGGGACGACAACAACGCCGCGGAGAAAGTCAAGGTGTATGACAAGGGTTTCAGCATGCAAGCCGAAGCCGGCAAGCACCCGGTTTACCAGTACCGCAATGGGGAGTACGAACTGGCTCCGGTGGAACAGACCGAAGCCCTCGCCCTGATGCTGGAGGAGTTTGCCTCTGCGGTGAGTGAAAAACGCCAGCCCCTGACCAGCGGGCGTGATGGTGTCGAAGTGGTTCGTATCCTTGAGGCCTGCGAACAGTCCATCACCCGCGGGTCTGAGCGCATTGTGCTTTGATCCGCACCACGAGTGTCGTCAGAAGACGCGACACTGCAGATCCGAGCGGCAAGTGGCCTAAACGAACATGCGACCTTCGCCCGAAAACATGAAAAGGAGCGCGGACAGTGCCCTGCCAAAAGCATCGGCGCTGCCTCTGCCCCCGCCCGGAGACCCGGAGCGGATCACCTTTATTGTGGGCAATTCGCGAAGCGGAACCACGATGATGATGCGCATCATCAACAACCATCCGCAATTGCACGCGCTGAGCGAACTGCACTTCTTTGAGCAACTCTGGTCGCCGGCGGACAAGAGCAAGGCGCTGAGCCGGCCGGAGGCAGAGAAACTGGCCGACCGGCTTCTGCACGTTTCTCGCGAAGGCTACCTGACGCGCTATCAGCCCGGCAAGTACAAGACCGAAGCCCTCGAGATGCTTCAGGAGGAAGGGGTTGAGTCAACAGGCAAGCCTCTATACGGTCATGATGTTTTCAGGGCCGTGGCCTTCCTGGAGACCCGCAGGGCCGGAAAGCTGATTCCCTGCGAAAAGACTCCTCAGAATGTGTTTTATATTCGTGAGATTCTGGAACTGTTTCCCCACGCCCGCATTCTGAATATGGTTCGCGATCCGCGGGGAGTCCTGCTTTCGCAGAAGCGCAAATGGAAACGCCGCAAGATGGGCGCCCATTTCATCACCTGGCGCGAGGCCACCCGATTGCGCATCAACTATCACCCCATCACCATTTCCCGCCTCTGGAACTCGTCTATAGGAGCTTCGCTTCAATTCCTGGATCACCCCCAGGTTTTGACGGTCCATTTTGAGGACATCATTGAGGACAGCGCCGCCACCATTCAGCGCATCTGTGCCTTCTTCGACGTGGATTTTCACCCCAATATGCTCGAAGTGCCCCATCTGGGATCTTCCAATGAAGCCGATGATCCCGGTAAAACAGGTATAAAGAAGGAGAGGGCAGGCAATTGGCGAAAGGGGGGGTTAAACGATGCCGAAGTCTGGTTTTGCCAGCGCATCACCGGCAAGTACATGGATCCGATGGAGTACCAGAGGGTAGCCCTGAGTCCAAATCCCCTGGCGCTGGCCGCTTACTATCTATCCTTTCCGTTCAAGATCGCTCTGGCCATTCTGGTCAATCTCGGACGTATGAAAAATATTGTAGATACGATTAAACGCCGCATGGTCGGCTAATCTATGGCCCAGCGCAAAAAGATTCTGTTGCTCACTATTCACCTGCCTTATCCCACCAATCACGGGGCGAGTTTGTTCAACACGTTCCGGCTGGCCAGGTACCTCAATGAGAAGCACGATCTTTTCTTTGCTACCTTTTTAAAATGGGGATCAGAAAAATATGAAAAAGAGTTTCTCAAAGCGAGTGGAGTTCAGAACTACTACTTTGAGAAACTGGATGTGCCCCGCACACCGGGAAACCTGATTCGCAGTTATTTGAAGGGTCAAACTTTGAATATGTTTCGCAGCTATTCAAAGACCTTCGCCGACAAGATCGCGGCCATGGCCGATCAGTTTGACATCATCCTCGTGGATCACTACGAGGCCTACCAATACATTCCGCCGTCGTTCAAGGGCAAGCGCATCCTGCGCGTGCACAACGCCGAGTATATCATGTGGGAACGGTATGCCGACATTGAACCCAACCTGATCAAGAAGCTGGCGGTGCGTCAGGAGGCCCGCCGGATCAAGGCCGCGGAGCGGAGGTTCTGCGCCGATGCCGATGTGGTTCTGGGCGCGGAGAACGACAACCGCAATCTGGAGCCGGATGAGAACAAGCGCAAAGCCAAGTATGTCGAGTGGTTGCATTTGGGTGACGACACCCAGATGAACCTTCCGGTTCCGGCCTTCAATACCCTGAAGAACAACCTGATCTATGTGGGCACCCTGACCTGGGAGCCCAACATCGACGGCCTGCTCTGGTTTGTGCGCGAGGGCTGGAACAAGCTCCGGCAGCGCCACCCCGATTTGCAGCTCTACATCATCGGCAAGGATCCCGATGAGCGGGTCGTTGAGCTGGCCCGCGACTACCCTGGAGTCATCGTGACGGGATTTGTGGAAGATCTGGAGGACTACTTCCCAAAGTGCAAAGTGAACATCATACCCCTTCGCTTTGGAAGTGGAATTAAAGTCAAAACCATCAATGGTTTGTGCCGCGGCATTCCGGTGGTCAGCACGAACATCGGCACCGAGGGACTGGGCCTTTCGGATGGGCAGGCCTGCTACATAGCCGATGATATAGAAGGATTCAACGAATATATTTCTCTGCTGCTTGAGGATGAAAAGGCCTGGCAGCGGATCAGCTACAATGCCCGCATGGTTGCCCGCGAGCGGTTCACCTGGGATGCGCTGTTTCGCATACTCGATTCGGTGTTGTAAAAGTGTTCAGCGAGAATTTGGCTTAAAAAATTAAATATATGAGTATTTTAATTACGGGTGCCGGCGGCATGGTCGGTTCGCACATGATTGATCGCTTTGTGGAGCAGGGCAGGGGAAGCGAAGTGATGGGCACCTACTACAAGCCAACCATTGATCTGGGTGATATTCAGGGAAAGGTGGCGCTGATGGAATGCGATGTGCGCTATCAGGCGCGGGTCTTTGAGATCATCGAGGCGCGCAGGCCGGACAGGATCTTTCACCTGGCCGCGCAGAGCTATCCAACGGTGAGCTGGGAGCGGCCTCAGGAGACCATGGAGATCAACGCAACCGGCACCATCAATGTCTTTGAGGCCATCAAGATGCTCAGGCGTCAGGACCCGGCGTACAACCCCGTCGTGGTGGTGGCCTGTTCCAGCGCGGAGTACGGAGCTTCGCTCACCCCGGAGAATACCCCTGTGCCGGAGGACACCGCCCTGTTGCCCCTTCACCCCTACGGCGTGAGCAAGGTGGCCCAGGATTTATTGAGCTTTCAATACTGGATGTCCGATGGCATACGCTGCATAAGAGCCCGAATCTTCAACACCACCGGGCCCAGGAAAGTCAATGACGTCACCGCGGACTTCACCCTTCGCGCCGTTATGATGGAAAAGGGCAAGGGCCAGGCTCTCGAGGTAGGCAACCTCGAAACCCGGCGCGCCATCACCGATGTTCGCGACCTGGTCAGTGCCCTGATTTTACTGTCCGAAAAGGGGCGCTGGGGGGAGGTTTACAACATCAGTGGCGAAAGGGTTTATCGCATCGCCGAGCTGATTCCCATGATTGAAGCCGAGATCGGGCGCAAGCTCGAAACCCGCGTGAACCCCAAATTCCTTCGACCCACCGATGAACCCATCATCTTTGGCGATTCCAGTCGTTTGAAGGCCGATACCGGCTGGGTGCAGCAATTTGCCCTCGATCAGACCGTCAGGGACATGATCGCGTATTGGCGGGAGAAACTCTGATGGGCGGAAGAGGCTCAGAGCCATGATCACGGATTCCGCCCCCCTTCGCACTAGCCAAAAGACCGCGCCAAAGGCTCAACCCGTCAAAACTGTTGTAAATTGCGCGCTGGTTTGAACGAGCCATTAAAGTAGTCGAATGATTTATCGCAGCAAAGCCCCCCTTCGAATTGGCCTGGCCGGCGGGGGAACGGACGTCAGCCCCTATTCTGATCTGCACGGCGGAGCCATTCTCAACGCCACCATTGACATGTACGCCTATGCCACCATCGTGCCCCGCACCGATGGCAAGATTGTGCTCAACGCTATGGATAGGCGCGAGCGCATTCAACTGGACATGCAGGCCCGCCTGCCCATTGACGGACATCTGGATCTGCTCAAGGGCGTTTACAACCGGGTGGTCAAAGATTTCAACCACAACGCCCCGCTCAGTTTTGAATTGAACACCTTTGTGGATGCTCCGGCCGGAAGTGGTCTGGGTTCCAGCTCCACGCTGGTGGTGGCCATCGTCGGTGCCTTTGCCGAATGGATGAGCCTGCCCCTTGGCGAGTACGACATCGCGCAACTGGCTTACGACATCGAGCGCAAGGATCTGAATTTCGCCGGTGGAAAACAGGATCAATACGCGGCGACTTTTGGCGGTTTTAACTTCATGGAGTTCTTCGCCGACGACAAAGTCATTGTCAACCCATTGCGCATCCGATCCAAATACCTCAACGAGCTGAGCAATAACGTACTGCTCTACTACACGGGCACGAGCCGCCTCTCTTCGACCATCATTGAAGCTCAGAGCAGCAATGTCACGGAGAAAAAGGAGAAGTCCATAGAAGCCATGCACAAACTCAAGGAGCAGGCTTATATGATGAAAGAAGCCATCTTAAAAGGTGAGCTTGACCGCATTGGCGATATTCTGGACTTTGGGTGGAAGTTCAAGAAACAGACCGCATCCGGGGTGAGCAGCCCCGTGATTGACGAAATCTACGAAGCCGCCTTGCGCGCAGGCGCTACCGGGGGCAAGATCTCCGGCGCCGGTGGCGGAGGCTTTATGATGTTTTATTGTCCCGGGGTGAGCCGCTACGCCGTCATTGACGTGCTCAAAAGTTTTGGCGGCGAAACCCATGACGTTGAATTTGGAAAACTGGGAGTGAGCTCATGGAACAGCAAGTAAACAAGATCCGCTCCATTGTGAGCGATTCCATCGACACCAAACAGCGCGTCCTGGCCGATGAGGGCATGCTGCGCATCACAGCAGAGGTCGCCGAGTTGATCGCCGACACCTTTCGCCATGACCGCAAAGTGTTTTTTTGCGGCAACGGGGGAAGTGCGGCCGATGCACAACATCTGGCTGCGGAATTTTCCGGGCGCTTTTACTTTGACCGGGATCCGCTTTTCTCTGAAGCGCTGCACGTCAACACCAGCTACATCACCGCGGTGGCCAACGACTACAGCTACGATCAGATCTACAGCCGCCTGGTCAAGGCCAAGGTACGCTCCGGAGATGTGTTGGTTGGAATGTCCACCTCGGGCAACTCCATGAACATCGTCAAAGCCTTTGAACAATGCCGGGCTCAGGGCGGTGTAACCGTTGGAATGACCGGACAGAGCGGGGGCGCGATGCGCGAACTTTCGGACATCCTGATCAACATTCCCTCAACAGACACACCTCGTATTCAGGAATGTCATATGTTATTAGGTCACGCCATATGTCAATTGGTCGAAGAGATGCTGTTTGAACGCAAGGCATGAGCAGCTCGCCCGCCGCGATGCCCCGCGAGGCCGTGGTCCTGGCCGGCGGCTTTGGAACCCGCTTGCGCAGCGTCATCACCGACCTTCCCAAACCCATGGCCCCCGTCCGCGGGCGACCATTTTTGGAGATTGTCCTTGACGAACTCATTGCACAGGGCATAGAGCGGGTGGTCCTCGCCGTTGGCTACAAAGCCGAACTGATCCGCGCCCATTTTGGCGATGCCTACCGCTCGCTTGAACTCCTGTACTCGATAGAAGAAGAGCCGCTCGGAACCGGTGGCGGCATACGGCAGGCTGTGGCTATGTGCAACTCTGAATCCGTCTTTGTCCTCAACGGCGACACTCTCTTTAGAGTAGACTTTGAACGTTTGTTCAATCGCTTTGCCGCCTCTGATTCCCTGCTCACGATTGCGCTCAAGGAGATGCGCAACTTTGACCGCTATGGCACCGTGCTGGTCAATGATCTTAATGTGATCACCGGCTTTCGCGAGAAGCGCCCAATGGAGCTCGGTCTGATCAACGGGGGTGTGTACCTGATGCGCGCTTCGCTCTTTGGGCTCAAGTCACTGCCGGATCGTTTCTCTTTTGAGCAGGAGATCCTGGAAGCCGAGTATGTGCGCGGCCGCTTTCATGCGGAAGTTTTTGATGGGTATTTTATTGATATCGGTATACCGGAGGACTATGAAAGGGCGCAGGGGGAGTTGTAGGGTGAGAGACCAACAGACGGAGATTTATTTATAGGCCCCCCCCAAAAAACGGAGACACGAATCACCTGATTCGCATCCCCGTTTACAATACTACACCTGAGCGCTTATTCCATCTTAACGAAGCGGCTGCTCAGGGGTGTGTGGTCAGAGAGTGTAGAGAGCGAGTAAACGCCCGCCGGCAAGGAGCTGATGTCCAATTGTTCCACCTGCCCATCCAGTCTCAATTCGACGAGTTGTTCCAGGAGCACGCGGCCCTGTACATCCAGCACTTGCAGAGCCACCTGGGTCTCGCCGAACTCGCGGAACTCGACGTTGAGCAGATCATTGGCCGGGTTGGGGAAGACCAGCAGTTCTGGGAGTCTCTCCGCCATACGAACCACAGGAATACTGAAGGTATCCCAATTGGAGTAGGGGGTAACTATGCGCGGATCAATAGAGCAGGCGCAGCGCACTCTCCAGCGCCAGGTTGTTCCCGTACCAGCCAGCGAGATCGGCACATTGGTTGAACCAATCTCAAAGCCAATCAGGTTTTGCACCGGTGTTGGACCAGGGGGCACAATGCGCTGCCCCTGAACCTGACAGGCCACCGAGAGCGGTATGGGCGTCCAGGTCAGCAGAACCTGACTGGCCAGTACACTGGAGTTCAGATCAACAGGCGCGTCCACCGGATCGCAGACGATGACATCCGGCAGGACGTCTACGCACACCTGAGCCGGGCAGCAAACCAGGCCACCGATGGCGGGTACTTCACAACACACTTGATAAGTGAAACAATCTACACCGACAAACCCAGGATTGGGGGAGTAGGTGATGGCTCCCGTTACCGGGTCGATGTTCACGATGCTACCATTGGCAGGGCCACTGACTATCGTTACCAGAGAAGTGATCAGGAAGTTTCCTTCTCCGCATCCATCGTTGGCCAGCACATCAAGGACGGTGGTATTCAGGCCTTGCATCGTAAAGAAGTCATCCATGATCAGACTTCCTTCGCACAGATCCGTTTGACAGTCCGGCAAGGTGATGCAATAGGTCGAATCGGTGGTGCAACAATTGTAGGAATAGTAACCCACCATATCGTGCAGCGAGATATTGAAACAAATCACCGCACCAGGTATAGCCCCGGGACCGGAGATTATGGTAGTCAGAACCCCGGAAGTGTCCCCGTTGGCCAGACTGACCAGAATAGGCCCCATGCTCACTCCGGCGGGACTCAGCCCGCTGAAGACCAGTTCGTCAATGCTGACGCCTGAATAGTTGACCACCTGGAACTCAAAGACATAGTTTCCATTGCTGTCGCAGTAAATAGTGTCATTAATCAGAGCGGCACAATCCTGAGCCAGATTGGGCGTGCAGATCAGATCCAGCGTATCGCTGCACACCACCGAGTCTCCTTCAAAGCCAGGAGTTAGCCAGTTAATCACCACCTGCACCGTGGACGGATAGGTTCCACCAATACAGATAACAGGCATGGGAACACTGCCCAGGGGCACCTGACTACCCAATGGAATCCTGATCCAGTTCAGATCGCTGGCCGAATTGACTTGATAAACCCAACCCAGTGGATAGGCTCCGGTGATGCTGCCAAACGTGGCTCCGGGAGTGATGATCTGCGTCTGGATGCCGCTGAAGTAGGTTCCGGAGAAGTTGTTGAGCAGCGTGATTTGATAGCAGCAATCCTCCCCTTCCACCTGAGAAGCTTGCGCACTCACAAAATCACAGGGGTCACAATCGGGGAAGGGCACCACAATGACCACGGTATCTGTGCAACAATAGGTTTGCTCTACCGTGTCCAGAATAGGTTCATTGTGGGCCGTGATGGTAAACATCAGCGAATTGCCAAACACCGCATCCGCACCGCCGATGCTCAAGCTGTAGGGCCCGCCGACACCAAGGGGGGGAATGGCCGCAACATTAAAGATGTTCTGGCTCAGGTCAACATCCAGCTCTTCATCCACATTGATGCGGAAGGAGAGGACATCAAAACTGAAGCTGGCATTCTCGAGGTAGAAATCGTACTTGATGCTGTCCCCATCACAGTATATGGTATCATATACGACTACTACACAACCTTCTGGCTTGCAGTTAAAGTTGAGGGTATCCGAACATTCCACCATAAACTCAAAGGGCAAGGGTCCGGGAACCAGCCAGGAAACCACCACTTGCTGGGGACTGCTGCTGTATCCGGAAAGGCAGAAGGAAGCCATATCACTCAGATCGCCGGTGTAGGCACCGGTAGGTACAAACCCCAGGCTTGGCGGCAGCAGTTCAACACTGCTTGGCGAAGAGCTGCTGGTGAACCAGCCGGCGTTGCTGCCGCTGTATCCCAGATTCACCCCTCCGAGTGCTTCAAGACGCACTCCGACAAAGAAGTTTGGGGTGCTGTTGCTCAGCGAAAGGCTCCAGCAACAACTGTCTGCAGAATTGCTCGTGGGAACCAATTCATAGTCCACAAGGTCGCAGACCGTCTCTTCTTCATCGCAATCGGTCACTTCCAGATCCAGGTCCTCTGAAGTGACGGTGCAGCCAAAGGTGCTGGTTCCCGTCAAACTATAGGTGCCGCTCATAGTTACCACCAGGCACTGTCCGGTCTCACCGCTGAGCGGAACTCCATTGAAATTCCACTGATAAGCACCCAGACCAGGAGGACCGCAAAGGGTATCCGGATCACAGGTTGTGTAACAACCGGCCGGAACGATGCACAGATCGGGAAGGGGATGGATGATGGCGCTTGCTGAAGCACTGCATCCCGTGCTCGTATCGGTTCCAAAGGCCGTATAGGTCCCGGGCTGATTGACCGTGATGGACGGGCCATTCCCCCCGTTGCTCCAGGAGTAAACCACCCCGCTCTGCACGGGCAGTACGCTCAATACATTGGGCGAACCGGCGCAGGAATCGCCCACGACAGCTATGCTGAACGAAGGCGATACCGCTACGCTGACACTCACCATCGCCGAGGTATCACTGCAGCCATTGGCGTTGGTGATCACCACCGAATAACCCGCGAGCAGATTGCTGTCGCAGACCGAAAGTGTCTGTTGGTTGGCCCCTGAAATCGGATTGCCCGAATCGTCCAGCCAGGCATAGCTGAAACCAAAACCAGGCGTTGCGTTCAGGGTGATGCATCCGTTGTCACAGATAAAGGGATTTCCTGATATAAAGGGAATGGGTTTGGGAATCACCACCACCGTCACCGGATCCAGCTCGCGGCTGCAACCGTTGGGATCGGTGATGATAAGGCTATAAGGGCCAGCCGTTCCCGTGACGATGCTCGAACTGACCGCGCCCGTTGACCACAGGTAAGTATAGGGTCCAGCCGGGGCAAACAAGGTCACCGAATCGCCTTCACAGATGCTTAAAGACGGAGCATAAGATATGCTGTCTTCTGGCACAGCGGGGTTTATCAATATGGAACTAAACACCGTATTGCTGCAACCGCGGTTGTCCACTACCGTCAGACTAACCGGGTAAAGACTGTCAATCAGATAGGATTGCTGCGGGTTCTGCGCTCCATTTTGGGCGCCGTTTCCAAAGTCCCAGAGCCAACTGACGATGCCGGAACCAGAGCCGCTGAAATTCACCGCTTCACCCACGCAGGCGGGATTGGGGTTGATGGAGATACCCGGCACAGGCAAGCCAATCACTTTCACGCTGTCGCCGATTACCGCAATACAACCCGAGGGGCTGGTGATGGTCAGCGTGACCCAGTAGGTTCCCGGGCTGGCGTAGGTGTGTTGCGGGCTTGGCAAAGCAGAGGTATTCGCATCGCCAAAAGTCCAGAAATGGGAACTGATGCTGTTGCCCGGCAGGAAGGTGGACAGATCCACAAAGGAAACTTTCTGGCAACTGTCGCTGGAAGAGAAACGCGCCGCCAGTGGAATGTCAACCGCTTTGGTAACAATCAGGGTGCAGAAGCCCGTGTCCGGAGCGGCCTCGGCGACCTGATAAGACAAGGTCACCAGGTATGATCCCGCTTCTATGTAGGTATGCTGTGCGTTCGCCAAGGTGCCTGTATTGGTGTTTCCAAAAGGATCGCCAAAGTTCCAGCCGCTCAGGGTTACCGGACCGGTAGTGGAGGTGCTGAAATCCACGATGTTGCAGTTAGGGAACTGGTTCAACGGAGTGAAATCCACGCTGTGGGGCTCCGGGGTACAACCCTTGCACGAATCCTGTTGAATGACGGTGATCAGGTTGCTGGTGTTCACGCAACCATTCGCATCCGTAACCACAACCTGATAGGTAAAGCTGCCCACCACATTGTTGTTGGTATGCACAACGGTGTCCTGTGTTGGGGGAAATCCCTGCGGAATGCCGTTGATGAACCAGTTGAAGGTGTATCCGGGATTGGTCTGGGCTTTGATGGTTACGCTGCCGCCACCGGGAGGATCAACGCAGAAAACAATGGGACCGGGAGGCGAGATGCTGGCCACAGGACCGGCCAGGGCAACGGCATTGAAGGTGGCCGATGCCGGGCAACCATTTCCATCGACAACCTCAACGGTATAGGCCCCGGAGGCAGAGATGCTGGTGGTTTGTGTGATGTCCCCCGTGGTCCAGCTATAGCTGGAATAACCCGGACCCGCGTCCAGCGTGGCGTTCACCCCAGGACAGAGAATGCCGATCTGCGTAATCACCGGTGGGGTAGCCGAACTGAGATTGAGCAGTTGGCTGACTGGCACACTCTGGCCGCAAAGCTCTATGGTAGCCGTTAGGGTTACCGGTCCAGAGCTGTTGTTCCACTGAATCTGAATGCTGTCACTTCCCTGACCGCTCACCACACTGCCGGCCAATGCTGGCGAAATGGTCCAGGTAATGACCGCATCGGGGTGCTGAGCTGGCGACAGAACATAAGTGCCCTGGGCATTGGTACAGGTGCCGGTTCCGCTGATGCTCAGCGGACCGTTGACTAGCTTTGGCGAAATGCTCAGGGATATCGGATCAGAGATGCAGAAAGGCGCATTGATTTGGCTGGCTGTCAATACAATACCATATGGTCCTGAAGCATTCCAGGTAATCGCAATCGGGTCTCCCGTAAAGAAGGCCGGGCTTCCCCCCGTTACGGCCCAGTTCAGCGCCATGCCGGGCTGAGAGGTATAGCCAAAGTAAGTATAAGTTTGCCCCGGGCAGATCTCCTGAACACCACTGATGCTGTCCGGCGGTGCGGGAAGCACCACCGTCATCAGGGCCGTCGCAAAACTGTTGCAGAAAGCCGTAGTATCGTTAGGAACGGCGGTGATGACATAACTGCCGGGAGTGGTCCAGTTGACCACGATCGAAGAGCTGCCCTGTCCGGAGAATGCCGCTGCCGGGCTTACGCTCCAGAAGTAACTGGCCGAAGGGGAGGCGTTGAAGACCGAACTGCTGTTCACGCAGGCCACACCGGGCTGCGGACCGCTGATGCTGAATTTGGGCTTGATGGCCACATTGATGCTGGCAAAGCCCATACAATACTCGGGATTCTGCCCGGGCAGACCGCCCAGAAAGCTGCTGGCCCAATTGACGCTCAACACACCCGGACCGGGTGCGAGTCCCCACTGCACCAGTACTGTATTGGTTCCCTGCCCGCTCAGGATGGTGCCTCCGCTGACGCTCCAGGTGTACAGTGTGCTGATCCACTTGGGCAGGGTATAGGTTTCGGTGGTGTTCTCGCAGACCACCAGCGCTCCATTGATGTCGGCGGTATTGGGTATGATCGGTACGGTTACCTGGGTGGGATCTTCGCAATAAAGGCTATCGCAGCCATCCACATAAAGTGTTATGGTTCCCACGGGACCATTGCCCCAGTTCACCGAGATGTTCGGAGTGCCCTGCCCGGCAAAGGTCAGCGGATTACCATCCGCATCCAGCACGGTCCACAGATAGGTATCGCATAAGGTCGCATCAGTATAGTAATCCGAGCTGCTGTATGCGCACAGCGTAGAAATGCAGAAGATGCCCGGCCCCGGCAGGGAGTCAACCGTGATGGTCAGAGTGGTTGAATCGGTGCAACAACAAAGCAGATTGCCCCGGTCGTCGTAATTGTCGCGGGTGGCGTAGAGGGTTACGGTATACGTTCCCGGGCTGGTGTAGGCGTGCGAAGGCGAAAACAGGGTGGAGTTGTTTCCGTCTCCAAAATCCCAGAAATAGCTGCTGGCGCCCGTGCTCAGGTTGAGGAAATCCACCCCGCTGCCCAGACAGAGCGTACTGTCATTAGCCGAAAAAGCCGCAATAGGGCTGATTAGTAACTCCACGCACAGATTCAGCGTGGTGGATTGATTGTTGATGTCTGTAACAACCACAGATACGCTGCCCGGACCGAGAGGACCCCAGCTCACGATGATCTCCGCGACATTGGCACCGATGACAAAGCTTCCGCCGCTCACGCTCCACAGATAGGTATTGCCGCTGACGAGGGGCACAAAGTAGGTGGCTTGTGCATTTTCGCAGGCATAGGCGCATGGGGCAGTCGGTCCGCCTATCGGATCAACGACCGGAACATAGTCTTCAAGATTGATCAGAAAGCAATCGGGCTTGGGACAGAGTACGGTAACAAACACGGTCGCTGAACAGGGAGCACCGCCGTCACAGGGTATGTAATCGTAAACCAACTCATAACTGCCACAGCAATTCTGATCGTCGGGTCGAATGAGGGTGAGTTCCCCATCCGGCTTCAGCTCAAAACAATTGTCGGGTACGCTCAATCGAACGGGGCAGGGGGGGGCTCCGACATCATTGGCCCTAACATTGAAGCTAAATGGCTGACCAAGGGTGATGGTCAGTACGTCATCAACTGCGCCGCAAGGCGGTATGGTTTGGGCCTGAATCAAACCGGTTGATAACAATATCAGAGAGAGCAGCAGCGCTATCGCGCCCTTCTGCAGGGGCAAAAGTCGAAGGAATGCGGTCATAGGTGACAACTGTTTATTCGCAAAGTGTTTGAGTTAAACTCCATGCGAAGCGTTTGTATGACCACCTATTCAGGCATACGGATATAGGATAGCTTTTTATATAAGCTATAGGACGATTTGGGTGCTATGTGGTTTTAGTCTTATCCTTCTCCTGTAGTGCGTAGAATTGGAGCCATATTAACCGAAATGTAAGGTGTTAACATTCACTTAACCTAATGTTTACAATAAATTAATTTTGAGCATTTTTTCTATATCTTATAACGTGTTGATTTACTGTTGTTTCAGCTATGTAAGCTGTTCAATCCTCAAATCACTTTGCCTACCTTAGCCCGGTGAAATCCTTTCAAGATTGGGCAAAAGGCATCGATGCTCACTGGACCCTCTTCCTGGACCGCGATGGGGTGCTGAACAAGCACCGCCCAGACGACTATGTCAAGCGCTGGGAGGAGTGGGAATGGGTTCCGGGCTCGGCTTCCGCCGTGGCCAGGCTGACCGGGCACTTTCAGTACATCATCATCATCACCAATCAGCAGGGCATAGGCAAGGGCCTGATGAGCGAAGAAGGCCTGACGGATATCCATACCCGTATGGAGCTGGGCTTAAGAGGAATAGGCGGAATCGTCGATGCGGTGTACTACTGCAGCGATCTGGCCAGCGACCCGGAGCACCAGCGCAAACCGCGGCCCAACATGGGCCTGGCAGCCCGCCGTGACTTTGAGGGCATAGATTTCTCCCGCAGCATCATGGTCGGGGATTCAGACTCCGACATGGCCTTTGGGCGGGCGCTGGGCATGGTGACGGTGCGCATTCACCCCCATCCCGAGCAGGAAGAGGCCACGGATGAAGCCAATTTTGCCTTTGAGAACCTTTCGGCCTTTGCCGATGCCCTGCTGCAGGCGCGCGGACTGGCTTGAGCCGCCGAACTTATGCCCGTTGCAGGCGCGCGCAGGCACCTGAACCAGCGCTCTTATTCCCCCAGAGACACGATGGCGATGCGCTCCGGCTTGGGCGGCCAAACCGGCTGACTTTCGTCCCCGATGTAGTACAGCCCCATTTCCTGAAGGGAACGCCGCAACTGACCGCTGAAGCGCTGCGCACCCTCTAAGCTCAGGTGCCCGGTGTCCTTGAAATAGCGATCGGGATACTCGGCCTCATAGATGATGACCCGAACATTGTCATAGCGGTCTTGCATCAACTGACCCCAGGCCTTCATCTCCTCGTAATTGGGCAGCATCTCCTGCACCGAGTAGTGGCGCGGGCTGGCGATGAACAAAAACAGACGCTGGGGATTAGCCGCGATCAGGGCTTCCATGCGCGCACTGAGCTCCTCGTCCAGGGTGAAGGGCTTGGGTCCGCGGTCCCGACGAAACTCCACAAGGCGCTGCATCTGATCGGCCGGCGGCGCTTCCTTGTTGAACACCCCTCCCTTGTGATAGACCTTTCTGGGCTGATACACTTCGGCCAGATAATCCTTGACGTAGCTGGTGTAAACCCCAAAATACCTTCCCCCGACAATGCTCTGATGGGGGCGGTAGCGATCGTGCTCGATCAGAAATTCCTTAACCCTTTCATCCTTATTGACAAAAGGCAAATAAGTTCGAATGTTGATGGAACTGCCCGCGGTGTCCCGTTCCATGATGCGGAAGTGAAAATCCAGGATCAACGGGGTGGTCTTGGGCTTTTCCAGCTCGAGCTTGAGCAGCAGTTCGTTTATGATGAAGCCCGCGTTCTCCATTGAGTAATTGTAGTAGTTCTCGCCGATGGAATCGGGGTAGTAGGCATTGCGGGAGATGGAGGGTCCGAAGATCGGGATCTCCTGCAGCAGCCTTTTCTCATCCTCCAATCGGGCCACTTTGTACGAATTGGCCAGCTCGGCGTACTCGGTCAGCACGCGGGTGAACACCACATCGCAGATCAGCCCTACTATGACGATGAAGACCGCCAGCGGCAGCAGGATCTTCCTCAGCAGCAGTGCGAAATGGCTAGAACTGGAAGTAGAAGAAGTCGGTTGATCCGTCATAGCCGAACAGGTAAATGAGCAGGAACACGCCCATCAGATAAGCCAGGCTGTAGCGCCCGAATTTCAGGTTAAAGGGAAGCAGGTAACTGAGAAAGAGCAGAAAGATCGAAAACAGGCAGAGCCCGAATTCGAACTGACCGTTTTTGAGCACGATGTTTTGGGTGGTGATGATCCATTCAGCGGGCTGAAAGACCTTTCCCAACAGAATATGCGCCGCCTGTATCGAGTTGGCACGGATGTAAGTGGTAGAAAGCGAGAAGGTCGTGAACAGCGCAAGAATCTGAATCCAATCGGGCACAGAAGGCAACTTGTTGTCATAGCCTTTCGCGACGAGCCACTTTTCGAACTTCATGATATAGAGCACCCGGCTGACCATCAGCACGCCCATGAACCCGAAAGCGATCACAAAGGTCCAGCTCGCGCCGTGCCAGATGCCGGTCACCATAGCCACCACAAGCAGATTGAGCGAAGTCCGCAGAATGCTGGGCACATAACCGCCCATAGGCACAAAGACGTAGTCCATGAACCAGGTGGTCAGCGAGATGTGCCAGCGCACCCAGAAATCGCTGATGTTCTTGGCCAGAAAAGGCTTCTTGAAGTTCTCCATCAGCTCAACCCCCATGAGCCTTGAAGTGCCAATGGCAATATCGGAGTAGCCACTGAAGTCGCAGTACATCTGTATGGCGAAGAAAAAGGCTCCGATCAGCGCCGCCACTCCATCCACGGCCATGGGCCCGTCCACCCCGGTCACCCCGGTAAAGTGTACCTCATCCACGTAGAGTTTGAGGCGGTCGGCAATGACCAGTTTCTTGAAGAAGCCCTGCCCGATCTTGCAAAGCCCCTGCACCGTTCGCTCATAGTCCAGATGGTGCTCGCGTTTGAGCTGGGGCAGGAGATTGTTGGAGCGCTCAATCGGTCCCATGACCAACTGCGGAAAGTAAGCCACATACAGGGCATAAAGCCCGATGTGCTTCTCGTGCCGGGTTCTGCCGTAGTAGATGTCCAACGTATAGCTCAGCGACTGAAAGGTGTAGAAGGAGATACCCACCGGCAGGAGTATCCTCAACTCCGGAGCATGGTACTTCAGACCGATGAAATGCGTGATGTCCTCAAAGGTCGCAAATGCAAAGTTCGTATATTTAAAATATATAAGTAAACCCAGGTTAATGGCCAGACTGGTCCACATCCAGGGCTTTCGGGCCTCTTTGTCTTTGATCGCCGCCATTCGACCCCCGGTGTACCAGGTGCTCATGGTGGTGGTCATGATCAGCCACAGGTACTTCGGATCCCAGGAAGCGTAGAAAATATAGGAAGCTATGAGCAACAGCAACCACCGGAGCCGCCAGGGCATCAGGTAATACAAGACCACCGTGACCGGCAGAAAAAGGAGAAATTCGAACGAATTAAAAAGCATGGCTGCTTAAAATGCTGGGCAAAGGTAGCAAAGCTCTCTAAGGCTTCGAATACGCATTTTCATGCCCCGGGTTGTCTTTTTTTCGGTTCGAAGGGCCTGACAGCCCGAATCCGGATGCCGTCTGAGTCACAGGTTCCTTTCGCCGCGCCTGAAGAGAGCCCGCTGCAAGAGAGCGACCCGGAAAACTGGAAGGGATGGGCCCGATTGCTTAATTTCGCGCGGGCATTCAAGGCCGACCAGGCTCAACACTACAAGTTTTCGCATGATCATCTCCGATCAACACAAGTACGTCTTTGTTCAGTTGCCCAAAACGGCCTCCACAGCTATAGAGAAGGAGCTATTGGAGTACTACGGGGGGCAATCCATCCTGCTCAAGCACGATCTGTACCACAAATTCCTCAAGAAGGCCAGACCCGAGCAGAAGTCCTACCTGGTCTTTGCCTCGGTGCGCAACCCCATGGACATCGTGGCCAGCCACTACTTCAACCTGCTTCAGGAGAACCGGCTCAAGAAGCGCACCCCCGAAAAGCACAGTTTCTTCCGCCGGCTCTGGGGCAGCTACCGCACGCGCTCCCGTTTTGACTTCGTTCACGGGGGACCCGGCGACTTTAAGACCTATTTTCTGCGATTCTACAAGGCTCCCTATGCCAACTGGAGCATCGTAGACCACAAGCGTTTTGACTTTGTCATCCGCTACGAGCACATGCAGGAAGACTTTAGCGAATTGTTGAAGCGCCTTGATCTGGTGCAGGTCAGACCTATTCCCAAGGCCAATACCACCCTGAACAAGACGGGCAGCTTTCTGGATCTCTACACCGATCCGGAGGTCATACAGCGGGCGGTGAATGTCTTTGGCCCCTATTTCCGCGACTTTGGCTATGAGTTTCCTCAGGAATGGTCGGAGTACAAAGAGAGTTTCTGGCCCTCTGTGACCTATCCGCTATACAATGCGGTGCGGCGCTTTTACTGGAAGTACCTGCGCTGAGCGCTTTCGGTACAGATGCCCAGCTCGGGAAAGGGCTCATATACTTCATTTTCCGAATGAGCATTGGCGGCCCTTCTTTAGCGGCCTTTCTCCGGGCCTTTCTTTCGGGGCCCTCCTTTGTGACAGAGCCCATTTTGTTGCCTGTAGGCGACTTGCTGCCTTGCACAAAGCCCTTCGACCCGATATATTTTTTTTAACAAGGCAACCAAAGTCTACCTGAAAACCGTCTTATACGCGTACCATCAAGGCCGACAACCACTAATGCCTTTCCAGTATTTGTAAAGCGCCTCTTTTGTGACAGGCATATTGTAGCACTTTAAGTTATTGCTCAGAATGTCTTAGAAATCAGGCACCTTCTTCGTAATTTTCGTCCTTGACCACACCATGAGCCGCAGATACTCCCAATTTTTAGAACTGATCTACCTGGTTGGAGACATCATTCTGCTCAACACGGCCTACATCATAGGTCTGATCGTCATCGGCCGTCTTGACCGGATCTTTGCCAACCCGGTCATCAATCTGATGGTGGTGGTCAATCTGGTCTGGTTTTTCCTCACCAAGGTCACCCAGTACTACGAGAGCAACCGCCTCTTGACGCTCGATCGCATTACGCTCAAGTTCCTTCGGGTGCTGGTCATGTTCATTCTGCTGATCTCGTTTTACGAGCTGGCCGTCAAGGATCACTACAGCCGGGAACATCTGGTGGTCTCTATCGGCACTTTTGCGGTTTTAAGCCTGATCTGGAGACTGACCCTGGACACCGTTTTAAAGCGCTATCGAGCTGCGGGCTTCAACTACCGCAGAGTGATAGTGGTAGGGGTGAACCCCACTTCAGTAGATTTTGGACGACAGATTCGAGATCACGACGAATACGGCTTCCGCATTCTGGGCTATTTTGACGACGGGGATCCCGCCGAACTCGAAACTCAGTACAATGTCGATGTTCAGGGCGGAATCGCCGATGTGGAGGCCTTTGCCATCCGCAACAACATCGATGAGATCTATTGCGCCCTGCCCTCATTTAAAGAGGACATCATCACCCAGTTGATCAAGTTTGCCGACGATCACGTCATGCGCATTCGCATTGTTCCGGAGTTTTCCCAGTATCTGTACGGGCAGGCCAAGCGCCTCAACATTGAATACTACGGCAGCATGCCGGTGGTGACCTTCAGACAGGAGCCCCTGGAAAGCATGGGCAACCGGGCCGTCAAACGGGCCTTTGACTTCGGCTTTTCCGTCTTTGTGCTGCTCTTTGTCTTCAGTTGGCTCCTGCCTCTCATCGCCCTGGCCATCAAGCTCACTTCCAAGGGTCCGGTCTTCTTCAAGCAGATGCGCACGGGCGAGAACAACGAGATCTTTACCTGTTACAAGTTTCGCACCATGCAGGTCAATGAGGCCGCGGACACGGTACAGGCTACCAAGAATGACTCCCGCATCACACCCATAGGTCGCATCCTGCGCAAGACCAACATGGATGAGTTGCCACAATTTTTTAATGTGTTATTTGGGCATATGTCAGTGGTCGGCCCCAGGCCCCACATGCTCAAGCACACCGAAGAGTATTCCAAGATCATCGACAAGTTTATGGTTCGCCACCTGATCAAGCCCGGCATCACCGGCATGGCTCAGATCAAGGGTTACCGCGGCGATACCTCTGATCCGCGCCTGATGGAGAAGCGTGTCCAGTATGATGTATGGTACCTTGAAAACTGGAGTTTCCTGCTGGATGTCAAGATCGTATTTTTGACGGTCTGGAATATGATCCGCGGTGAGAAGAACGCATTCTGAATATCTAAATATGATGCGCCCCCTTCGGGAGGTATGCGCCATGCTTATCTGCTGCGGACTTGTTGTTCAGCAGCTCTCTGCGCAACAAAGCGATACCATCCTGCAGACTCCGGCCTGGTTGCCGGCGGGTTTTGCACCGGATTATAGCAATGTTCCCCTGCACCGCAATGTCTCCGATGAGTTTGAGCAGTATGCAGGGCGAAGGGGAGCGGGTCTGCACACGGCCATCAAGCCCTTTCGCTATGACGACATCTCCCCCTGGGCAACGGAAGACAGCGTCTATAAACTGCAGCAACTCCAGGCCCGCAACGTCATTGAACGGGCGTGGAATTACCTGGCTTTTGGCCATCAATTCAGTCTGGAGAAACCCGATTTCAGGCTCTATGCCGATCTGTTGCTAGACATCCATGCGGGCTATGACCTTGCCGACAGCCGCGAATTGTACACCAATACCCGGGGTATTGCCGTGAAGGGTCATATCGGCCAAAAATTCAGCTTTGAGACCACATTCCGCGAGAATCAGGCCACCCTTCCGCGCTACCTGACCGAATTCGCCCGCGAATTTCTCATCATACCCGGGCAGGGAAGGGTGAGGCGCTTCAAGAATGCCGGATTGGACTACGCCAACGCAACAGGCTATATTTCCTATAGCCCTTCAAAATATGTGAATTTTCAGTTTGGACATGGGAGCAATTTCATCGGGGATGGCTACCGCAGCATGTTTCTCTCCGACAATACCTTCCCCTATCCCCATCTGAAAATCAGCACCAAAGTCTGGAAGTTTCAATACCTCAACCTGTTTGCCCAGTTCAGCGACCTGAGTGTTCCCAGCAACTTTGTTACGGGCTTTCCGCGCAAATTCGGCTCTTTTCACTATCTGAGCTATGCCGCAAAAGACTGGCTTCAGATCGGATTCTTTGAGGGCATCATCTGGCAGGGCAGCGATTCGGCCAACTACCGCGGCTTTGACGTCAATTACCTCAACCCGGTGATCTTCTACCGTCCCGTGGAGTTCGGTCTGGGCTCTCCGGACAATGCCATGATGGGCCTGAACATCAAGGTTCAGCCCTATGATGCCCTGTCTTTCTACGGGCAGTTTCTGCTGGACGATCTGGACATCGCGCGCTCCCGCAATGGGGAGGGATTCTACCGCAACAAGATGGCCTGGCAGGGCGGGGCAAAATGGCTTGGCGCCTTTGGGGTCGAGAATCTGACGCTTCGCGCAGAGTACAATCGCGCCAAGCCCTTCACCTATGCCCACAAAGATCCGCCCCAGAACTTTGTGCACTACAATCAGTCTCTCGCCCACCCGCTCGGTGCCAACTTTGAGGAATGGCTGGGGATTGCCTACTACCGCCAGAAGCGCCTCTACACCGAGCTGAAATTAACAGCGGCCAGATATGGAGCGGATACTTTGGGCAGCCATTACGGGCAAAATATATTTATATCTGATTTCGAAATTGAAGACTATCCCGAGTCCTATGGTCATTCCACCTTGCAGGGCCTGGACACCCGCGTGGTCGGCGGCAGTGTTCGGGTCGGCTATCTGCTCAATCCGGTCTCTCGTCTGGCGGTTGAGTTCAGCGTGGATCAGCGCAACTTCCGCAACGCCAACGGCACCCGCCAGGAGATGACCTGGCTTCAGTTCGGGGTGCGCACTAATCTGTTCAACCGCTACTACGATTTTTAGGGGGCCGGAGCTGGCTTCATTTGCCATCAACACCCTGTAAAATGCCCTGTGTCAAATCCCCTGTAGAAAATCGGTCAGGTTGGCCTCGGCATCCAGGCCCAGTTTCTTGCGCAGGCGGTAGCGGCTGATCTCCACCCCGCGCACGGAGATGAAGAGCAGGGGCGCGATCTCTTTGGAGTTGAGGTTCATGCGCAGAAAGGCGCAGAGTTTGTGGTCGCGGGGCGTGAGTTGCGGATAGCGATCCCGCAAGCGCGACAGAAAATCGGCGTGCACTTTGTCAAAGTGCATGGCGAAGTGGCCCCAGTCTTCATCCAGTCGCTCATCGTCATTCAATGCACTTAATATATGTCGAATGGCCTTTCGTCGCTCGTCGGCGTCGTTGAGCTTGCCGAGTTTTTCCAGGTCTTCCCTCAGGCGAACCACCAGGGCATTTTTCTGAACCAGGTGCAGGGTTGTGGTGGCCAGTTGCCCGTTTTGGTGGGCCAGTTCACCCTGGAGTTTCTCGTTGCGCAATTTCATGATCTCCTGCTGGCGGCTTGCTTCCTGCTCCATATGCCGCTCCTGCTGCTCCCGAAGCGTCCGCTCCTGCTCATCGGCCATCACGGCCTTGTCTTTGGCGAAGCGGCGTTGGGGCAGCACCACCAGCAGAACCAGGCCAAGGATGATCAGAAGGGCATAGAGCGTTCTCGCCAGATTGCTGGCATACCAGGGAGCGGCAATGCTGAACTCAAAGGAGCTCGCTTCGCTGATCTGGCCATCCATGTTTTGGGTGCGAACCTTAAAGACATAGTCCCCGGGTTTGAGGTTGGTGTATTCCTTCTCGGTCTTCTCCGACCAGGCAGACCACTCTCGTTCAAAGCCTTCCAGCATCCAGGAAAAGCTCATGCGCCCTGGGTGCTGAAATTCGGTTGAGGCAAAGCCAAAGCGAATGCCCTTGATCCGCGCGGGCAGCAGCGGAGGCTCGTACAGATGGGCATAACCCGCGCCGTTGAACAGCAGGCTGTCCTTTCGGCCCGAAACCTCAACGCGGCGCAGCAAAACCTTTGGCTTTGCCGCGCGATCAGGGCCGCTTTGTTCGGAAACAGGCGAGTATTGAATCACACCCCGGTCCGTTGCAAAGAACACATCGGGTCCCGGCGGATCTTCTATATGCTCAAATCCACCAACCAATTCAGCGCTCAGCTCCGGAAAGGCCACTTTTCGACTTGTTTTATACAAACCTTTGTCATCAATTGAAATCTTGCCTACTTCGGGGCCTATGGCGTACCACAAATCCCCTTCCTCGCTGGCCATCAGGCGCCGGATGGGTTCCTTTCGGCCCAACATGGTATCCAGAATGGGGTGGGGGTTGAATTGATCCTTTTCCGGATCATAGACCCAGGTGCCGCGCTCAGCGCTGAAGACCACCCCGTTCCAGACGGCGTACAACTGGATGCCCAGATTGGAAGGCAGACCTTGCTCCTGGCCCAGATAGCTCAGCCTCTCTATGTTCTGTCCTTGGAGCTCGGCTCTCCAGGCTCCGCGATAGGGATGGGCGATATAGACGGCCCCCTGCTCATCGCTGGCCAAAAAGCGGGAGGATTCTTCAAAGCCCTCTATAGGGCCCTGATAGGCCCACCCATCCAGCCAGACGAAGGAAATCAAGCCCGAATAGGAGCCGGCAATCAGCCGGTCCTCATCGCTCTCGCTTTTGCCCTTAAGTTCCAGGAAGGTCCAGACTCCGGTCTGAGGGGCCAGTCGGGTCAGGCTGCCGCCCCTGACCAGAAATGCCCCTTCGTGATGCCCCATGATGAGCTGATCGCGAATGACGCTCAAGCTCCATACCTGCCCTTCGCTTCCGGGGACGCGCGTGAAATTTCGCTGATCGGGGGGCAACTCCAGGGAGAGCGCGTAGAGTCCGTTGTTGGTGCCGCAGTAGAGATGCCCCTCAAAGACCTTGATCGCATAAGCCGTGCCGGCCAGCTCATCGTCCGGATAGAATCGGGTATAGGGCGAAGAGGCGGCCACCATGCTGATTCCGTTGTCCAGGCCAAGCCAGAGATTGCCGCTCAGGTCTTCCATCAGCGAGAGCAGGGTATTGTTCTGCAGGCCCTGTCTGCGGGTATATCTGCTCAGGAGTTCACCTGAAGCATCCAGCAGGGTCAGGCCCCCCGTGGAGCTGCCCACTGCAATTCTGCCGTCCCGCATCGTCAGGGCCGAGTAGATGCGGTGAGTTCTTTGGTGTTCCAGGTCGGCCTGGGCAAAAGGTGAGAGCCCCGCGCTGTCCAGCTTGAACATGCCCGATTTGAGGGTGGCAACGATCAATTCAGCGTCCTGGGAAGGCAGAACAGCCGTGATCTCACTCAACTGCCGGGTAGAGGGGTGCAGGGCCTTCCAGGCAGCGGAAAAAGATGGCTGAGTTTGCCCGCTCTGTCCTGAGCCATGCAGGAGCTCAGACCTCATTTCAAAAAGTCCGAGCTCTTTGAGTTGAAGAAGTACCCGAAAGCGGTCCTGATCCTGATTGAGTCCAGAGGCTTGCCGAATGGTACCCAGATACATCACCTCTGCGGGCAGTTCCAGCCTGTAACCCGGCTCCTGAGTGCTCAAATCCAGGGAATAGAGGCTCTCCGAGGCCAGAAAGTACAGTTGATGGCCCAGCAACACGATGTCCCAAACATCTTCAAACTTTCGGTACTCCACAGGAAAGCGGTCCAACAGGCTGTTGTACTGTAACTGACCATTGGGTCCGGGTTCAAACAGGCCAATCTCCCCCTGGCCGCCCGCGATGATGCGGCCTGAATCATCCTGTGCCAGAGAGCGCATGATGGTTCGGTTGGGAAGGGGATGGATGCGCCAGTTCAAACCGTCAAACTCCAGCAGACCCTGGTTGTTGGCTACCCAGATCAGGCCTTCGGCACCCTGCAGACTGCCCCAGTTTTGGGTGCCACCCCGATAACTCTCCTTGGCAAAGTTGCGGATGACCGGTGTGCCCAGACGGGGAAGTTGGGCCCGCACGACATTCAGCGCTGTGGTAAGCAGCAGGGCAAAGAGGATGGTCCTGCGCATCATAGAATCTGCTGAAAAGGAGTTGATGAGATACCTGAACAAAGCATGTGATGGGCTCTTTGAGTCTAAATAAATGATTAAGAATCATTTTTAGCAAGTACTCTAACCCAAATGTCGCGATATCCTGGCAATTTGATGTACTGTTGATGTAGTGAGAAGTACCCGATGTAGGGGTCTTGATGTAGTGAAAAATTGAAGCGCAGGAGCACCTTCATGTACATTTGACGCTAATGGTGCTTCGGTTCACCCGAATCGCCCCTTAACCCAAATCAACTGCATCATGAAAAAACTGACTCTTTTACTTTCTCTGGGCTTGTTCGGCCTAACAGTCGGCACAACAGCCCAACAGCTCTACGATGACTTTGAAGACACCCGTAGTGTGGAATATGGATTTGCCAATGGCTTGCGCTTCGAGTACATCCCCAACATCAACCCTGTAGGCAACCCCAGTCTGACTATAGGACAGTACATCCGCAACGCCGGTGCCCAATTTGATGTACTCATCATGGAGACCGGTGCATTGCAGGATCTCAGCCCTTACCTCAGCGGAGCCAAGACCATCACGATGGATGTGTATAGCCCGGCGGCAGGTATTCCTCTGGAGATCACCTTGGAGGATACCAACACCGCTGATTGCTGCAATTTTCCAGTAGGGCGGCATTCTACCTATGTGGCCACCACTTCGGTTGCCAATGCCTGGGAGACCGTAACCTTCAGCTTTGCCACTCAACCGGACCCCAGTGTTCCCAATACCGCTGTAGAGCGATTGGTCTTGTTGTTCAACCCCAATACCTTCAGCGGAGACAACTACTTCTTCGACAATTTTCGCGGTCCGGAGCGGGTGACAGACCCCTGTGGTGCTGTGGTAGAAGATCTGAGCATTCACGGCGACTTTGAATGTCAGCACAACTTTGGGATGATCTTCAAGCACGGCGATCTGAAGCGCGAAAGCAACCCTTCCCTGGTCGGCAATCCATCGGATAATGCCCTTCGCTATATCCGCAATGCCGGAATTGATTTTGACGTGATCTATGGCCTTTTTGAAGGAGGCGCTTTGGACTTGGCGGCCAAGGGTTTGATGAAGATGAAGGTGTACGACACCAATGCCCCTTCCGACATCATCATGTCCATCCAGGATGCCGTTGGAAACATAGTTGTGGAGGTCACCGCATCAACCACCGCCAGCAATGTTTGGCAGGAGCTGACCTTTGATCTTTCTGCTGGGGTTGGCGGCGGTCCTGCAGAGGCCTTTGTCATCCTCTACAAGCCCGGTGTCTTCAGCGGCGATCTGGTCTTCTTTGACGACTGGCGCTCGGAGTCTTCCTGCAGCTCGGCAAGCCCTCCAACGGCTCAAACACATACTGTTCTGTCCAATAGGGTTCGCCTCAACTGGACGCCGCAAAGCGGTGCTGTAGCCTGTCAGGTTCAGGGCAAGAGACTGCCTTCAGGACCCCAGCCCAGCGTGAACATTCTCTCCGCACCCATCAATACCACCAATGTGCCTTTCTCCGTAGCCGGTGCGGGTACAACCTGGACCTGGAGGGTGCGTTGTGCCTGCAGTGTGAGCCCGCTGGATGTTACGGCTTTCACCGCTTATGGCGACACCTTCTCCATCCCCGTGGCCCGCGAAGCCGACCTGATGGATCTTTCCCTGGTGGCTTTTCCCAACCCGACTTCCGCTGAATTGATGGTTCAGTTCAGCGCAGAGCAGGAAGGTCAGGGATTGATTGCGGTGTATGACATGGTTGGTCGCCTGGTGATGAGCGAGGCCAATGTCTTTATGGCCGGTGCCAATCAGGCTCAAATCAATACCTCCGCGCTGGAAAGCGGACTCTACCTTTTAGACGTCAATCTGGATGGCCGCTCTATGACGCAGACCTTTGAAGTCCGTCACTAAGCACTCTGCGATTGAAAAGATCCTTGTTTTGCGTTTGGAAATACAGGAAATGGATGGAAGGCAGGGGGCATTTTGGCCTCCTGCCCCCATTCCACCTGAAAAAATGAAAAGTCCGATTGACAAAAATGGTTTTGCTGCCTTTACTCCAAACAGATCCACCTCATAAAACCGAACCCATGAAAGCTATTTACTCCCTGCTTTTTGCCCTGCTTCTCGGCTCTGCACCTGCACTTCAGGCTCAGGAGCTATGGGACGATTTTGATGACCGACGTCAGGTGGACTACGGTTTCATCCACGGGGTATTCATTGAATACCAGCCCAACCCCAATACCAGTGGGAGCAATACCTCACCCATGGCGGTGCGATACCTGCGCAACCCTGTAGAGGTCTTTGATGTCATTGTAGCCAATGTCGGACAGCTTGCAGACATCAGCGATTACATCAGCGGAGCCAAAAACCTGACCCTGGATGTCATTGCGCCCGCTCCCGGCATTACTGTGCAGATCACACTGGAAGATTCCGTGGCAGCCGGCCCGGTGAATTACCCGGTTGGCCGCAGGGCCGAGTTCACTGCAGTGAGCACGACTTCCGGCGCATGGGAAACCCTGACCTTCAACCTGGTCAATGAACCCGATCCCTCCGTGTCCAACACGGCGGTGAATCGCGCCGTTCTGTTGGTCAACCCCGGAACACCGGCTATACAGACCTGGTACTTTGACAACTGGTTTGGTCCCGAGCGGGCTTCTGTGTCCTGTATTCCGGCGAGTGATGACCCTCTGGTTTTCATGGATGCCGAATGCGAGCAGGATCTGACCTTTGAGTTCTATCACGGCCAGCTCCGCCGCACCTTGAACTCGGTGAGTTCCGCCGCTAATCCCTCAAGCCACGTCCTGCGCTACGACCGCAACGTGGGCGAAATGGACGACATCATCATCGCCTATTTTCCGGAACCTTTGGAACCGGGAGGAACCACCAGCCTGCTCATGGAAGTCTATGACACCAATGCACCTTCGGTTTATGTGATGGCTCTTCAGACGGCAGGGGGCGCTGATGTGGTGGTGATCAGCGATTCCACCCTGGCTTCAGAGGGCAATCAGTGGGTTCAGTTGCGCTATGATCTGTCGGGCATTGCCGGAAGCAATACCGTGGAGCGATTTGTGATGCTCTACAAGCCCGGCCAGTTTTCTGTGGGTCGCACCTATCTGGACAACATCAGGCTGGAGATTCTGGGCATAGGTTTGAATGATCTTGTGCCCCTGCCCAGGCCAAGCGTATTCCCCAACCCGGCCAGCGATGTAGTGCGCGTGCAAGTGCCCGAGACCTTCTCCGAAGGAGTCTTGCAGATCTTTGATGTCAACGGACGCGAGATGGCTCCGGCCCGGGTGATTCAGGCCGGTCAGCAGAACCTGCAGGAGTGGCAGGTATCCTCCTGGCCGCTGGGTGCCTATTGGCTGCGCTGGTCGCTGGAGGGCCGCTCAGTATCCCAACCCTTCATGCTGACCCGCTAAGCAGGCATCATGAAAGGACCTCTGGAGTTTCTGGACTTTGCTGTAGTGGCAGGGTATTTTCTGGCCGTCTTTGGACTGGCCTGGTGGGTGACCATGCGCGATCGCCGCCGCGGGCAACAAAGCGGTTCCTCCGACTATTTTCTGGCGGGCCGAAGCATAGGCTGGTTTGTCATCGGCGCATCGCTGTTCGCTTCCAACATAGGCTCGGAGCATCTGGTGGGTCTGGCCGGAGCGGGTGCGCGGGGCGACATTGCCGCCGCTCAATTTGAGATACTCGCCGTGCTCATCCTGATGTTGCTTGGCTGGGTCTTTGCTCCCTTCTACCTAAAGAGCGGTGTGTTCACCATGCCGGAGTTTCTGGAGCGCCGCTTCAGCCCCGGAGCGCGGACCTATCTGTCCATCATCTCCATTCTCTCCTATGTGCTCACTAAGATTTCGGTGACCATTTTCGCCGGTGCACTGGTTTTTGAAGAGCTGCTGGGCGTGGAGTTCTGGACCGGTGCTATCGCCGTGGTGGTGGCCACCGGACTCTACACCATTTTGGGTGGATTGAGAGCGGTGATCTATACCGACATGCTGCAGATGTTTGTGCTCATCGGCGGATCGGTGACCGTTTCCTTTTTTGCCATACAGGCGGCTGGCGGGTGGAACGGCATCAGCACCGCCATCGATCAGGCTCAGGGCATGGACCACAACTATTTCAACCTATGGCGTCCGGCCTCCGACCCTGACTATCCCTGGACCGGTATCATCTTTGGCGCTCCTATTCTGGGCATATGGTACTGGTGCACGGATCAGTTCATCGTTCAGCGCGTCTTGTCGGCAAAGAACGAAGACTCGGCACGAAGGGGGGCGATCTTCGGGGGGGGGCTCAAGCTGCTGCCCTTGTTCTTGTTCGTGTTTCCCGGCATCATCGCCTACGGCATCTACGCCGGTGGCGATACGGATCTGCTCCGCAGCTCCGGAGGAAATGTCGAAACAGACCGAGCGCTTCCCGCCCTGGTGATGAACTACCTGCCGGTGGGTCTGAAGGGTTTGGTTACCGCCGGACTGCTGGCCGCACTGATGAGCTCTCTTTCCTCGGTGTTCAACTCCTGCTCAACCCTGCTGACCATTGACTTTTACCGCCGCTTCAGGCCCGGAGCCAGCGAGAAGCAACTGGTGCGTTTTGGCCAGTCAGCTACCGCTCTGTTGGTGGTCATTGGCCTGCTCTGGATTCCGCTGATGCGGGGAATGCAGCAGAGCGGAGGACTGTTCAAGTACCTGCAGGAAGTGCAGGCCTACATCTCGCCCCCCATTGCCGCGGTCTTCTTGTTGGGCCTGTTCTTTCCCAGACTCAATGCCCGTGGTGCTATGGCCGCGCTTTGGGTGGGCTTTGCCCTGGGCATCAGCAAGCTGGCCTCCATCTTTCTGACCGAAGGCCATGAATTGGGAACGGCGATGATCAGCCATCCAATTCTAGTGAGTTTCGCCAGCTTCAATTTCCTGCACTTTGCCTTTCTGCTCTTTGTGCTGTGCAGTGTGGTGCTGGTGGCCTTCAGCCTGGGTCACCCCGCAAAACAGGCCTCTGAGCTAAAAGGTCTGGTCTATGAACAGGCCTCCATCTCCGTCAATAAAACAGATGTTTTCATCACCATAGCTCTGCTGCTGGCCGTAGCGGTTGTCTGGATGGTGTTTAGCCCACTCGGTATTGGTTAAGGCCTGAACACGCAATGCAATCCATGTCAAAACATAACATACTATATTGTATTGTCTTGTTCTGCCTGATTCCTGTTTCAGGCAGTGCATCAGCCATAGTTCAACAACCGGATTCCCTGGAGCATTCCGGCTCTACGTGGAAGTGGGGCATACCCGATTCCAGTAGCGGACTGGACGCCGGGCAGTACCGCGATTCCCGGATAGTGGATCAGGTGCTGGAGCGAATTACCATTGGAGGCTATGCGCGTTTCTTTGCCTTGCAGCGCAACATGGATAACCCCTTTGTGGTCATTCCGGGAAACATGTTTGCCAACACTCCCCCTTATGTGCTCGGAGTCGGAGACATCTATCGAGACCCCCCCCTGATGCTGCTCAACATCGGCGCCCGACCCAACGCGCGCACCTTTGTGGGCATGGACTTTGCGCTGCCCAATTTCTTCACCGGCAATCTGGATCAGCGCCCGCCCATCAACCTCAACCTGGGCATCAATCTGACGGCCAGCATCAGCACCGAACTGGGGCGCTTTGGCATACAGGCCGGGGGAATCAACTGGACCACGCTCAGCCCTCTGACCCTGGGCGCGCCGGAGCTCTACCGCTTCAGCATGTTTGAGCGCAGCCCCTGGGACATCAATTCTTCTTCTGCTGAAAGGGTAGGTTACCTCTATGAAAACGGCCAGATCTATGTGGATGAGCGCTTCGGGCAACAAGCTTTCAAAGGCCTGTTGCTTGACGGCTCTGAACTGCCTGGAAACACAGCCTTCAGGCTCCTGTACGGCAAGACTCCGGTCAACGCCAACCTGAGCCGCAAGGCGCCCAATTTCACCGTAGGCGGATACTTTCGGAAGAACTTTGGCAGCCATCATCTGGCCTACAACACCATCAATTATATCAACTTCTTTGACTCTCTGGCGGAGAACAGCGCGGTGGTGGCCCTGCACACTATCTCCGGTGAATTCAAATACAAAGATTACAGGTTCAGAGGAGAAGCCGGTATGGGTCGAAGGGCGGTGTCGGGTGAGGGCAAATGGGGTGAAGGCATGGTGCTGAAGCTGGAAAGCCCGGCCCGCCACACCGGCATTCCGATTGAACTGCAATACTTCCGCCTCAAGCGCGAATTCACCAACTTCTTCGGCTCCTTTCTGGCCTTCAACGCCACGCTGCAGACGGATGTTCAGTCCTCCCCTTCGGGTGTGGCCACCGGAACCGCGGCCTCCTTTGCGGGTAGCATCACCGATGTGGGCCAGTTCAGCAACAACCAGCAGGGAGTCGCTTTGAACACCCGTTTCAACATCAAGACGCTCAAGATCAACGTGGGGCTGCAGGCCAGCCAGGAGATCGAGCGCTCAACACCCGCGCTGGTCTTTGGACACAAGATCAACGCCCTTCCCCTTTCGCGTTTTGTGCCCTTCAGCAATGGAGTGGGACCCTATGGGCGCTGGAACTCTTTCTTCCGCGGGGTCTCCGAAGTGCTCAACATCACCGATCTGGACAGTGCCGGCCTTCCCCTGACCCTGAACGCCTTCAACATGCTTCAGGTTCAGGCCGTGCAGCGCGTGGGCATAGGCCAACGAGCCATGTTCATCACCTACCTCGGCTCCCTGGGCTCGGGTCAGGACCGCTTTTCGCCCATACCCCTGTTTGGCGATGAGGCCTATATGCGGGCACACTACCACGAGCTGGATGCCTTCATTGAACTCAACAACTGGTTCAACCTGTTGCTGTCCTATGGGCGCGAGCGCATCCGGGGCAACGACCGCACGGCTCGGGGCGACGATGTGAGCGGTGAATTGGGCAGTCCGGAGAACAGCACCCTGGATCAACAGAGCCGTCACCTCGGATTTGGCGCCGATGTGATCATCTCCAAAGACGTAGGACTCTACCTCAGGCACAGGCGCTTTGTTCAGCGCGACGCCGGATTTGTACTCGATGACATTCGCGGTCATGAAAGCACACTGGAACTCAAGATTTTCTTCTGATATGAGAAGTAACAAAATATATTTCCTCCTCCTCCTCGGCCTCGCAACTGCAAGTGTGCAGGCTCAGGTGGCCAACAAAGTCAGCTTCAGTGGGGCGGGCCGTTTCCTGCTGGATCAGGGTAGAATTGGCGGCGATCTGCTCGAAACCGATACCACCACCGCCCGCCGCGAGCTCAACGGGCAGGCCCTCTTTGATTTCGGCATCAACATTCGCCCCAATGATGACACGGAGATCAAAGCGGTCACCCGCGTGGAGAACGCGATTGATGGCTTTTGGGGCGCGGGCATCACCTTTCAGTTGCGCGAACTCTATGCGCGGGGAGTGGCCGGGGGCGTGGTGCGCTACGCCATCGGCGACATCGACGCTGCGCTGACCCCTTACACCTTGTGGAATCCCGCTTCGGAGTTTCGCTTTACCCGAACGGAGGCCTTTGAGGTCTTTCGCGAGATTGTGGACTACGAGAATTTCTACGCCGACTCAAGCTGGCGTCAGCAAGGCCTTGAAGCCGAATGGCAGCTCGACTTTGCGCGCGGAATTCGCTCGATGACCTTCCACGGACTGGTCTCCAAGAACCGTCAAACCGACTACTTCAGCCTGCCGGATCGCCTGCTCGCCTTTGGTCGAATCGGGGTGGATGTCAGCCCGGCACTGAACCTTCAGTTTCAGGCCATCAACATCTTTGAAGTGGCCGAATCGGCTCAGTTCAACGACGCGGAGCGCGCGCACCGCGCAGGGTCCGCGCTGATCAGCACGGGAGCCACCGCAGGCCAGATGAACTGGAGGCTGGATCTGGAAAGCGGGCTTTCCTCGGTGCGATACGCCAACATCGCCGAAGCCCCTGAGGAGAACACCGAAGACTTCTTTGTGGATGCGGCCTTTCGCATTCAATGGCCCAGGCGCAAGCTGAACCTGCATCTGGCCTACCGCGATGTGGGCCCGGATTACCGCGCACCCGGGGCGCAATCCCGCCGCCTCAATCCCGGGGCATCGCCGGAGGCCTTTAGTTTCTACACCAATCGCGAGACGCAGCGCCCCATCACCATAGGGGATATCGTACGCGACCGCAGCCTCTACAACCGCACCATTGTTACCGAACTGACCGCCTTCAACCCGGTTTGGGAGAATGCAGAAGCCTACGGACAGGCCACCCCAAACCGCCGCGGTCTGAGTACCCGTCTGCACTGGGCCGGTGACAGCGCTCGTCGGGTCGAAGGGCGGGCCAGCGCTTCCTGGCTGACGGAGATCAGGGGAGAGGGCACCGAAAATCTCCGGCAATTCCTGACTCTTGAAGGCTCGGGTCTGTTGCGCGTGTCGGGCTTTACCGGCTGGGACAAATTGCTGGATCTCAATCTGGGACTCCGGCATCAACAAACCATGAGGAATGGTACGGAAGGAATTGATCAGGTTCGACTGAACTCTTTTCAGGCAGAAGCCGGCCTTCAGTGGGAGATCTATCCCCGGCTTGATTTGCTGGGCGGAGTGTTGTTGCTCAAGGCCCAGGGCAATGAATTTCTCGCGGAACGCGACGGCTTCAACCGCATTGACTTTTACGATGATTTCCAGGCCGACCTGAGCGAGATCTGGTGGAGTGGGGGTCTGCAATACCGCTTCAGCGACACCATGGTGCTCACCGCCCAGTACATGGTCATGGATCGGCAGAACAATCTGGCTCCTGTCAACAACTATACCCTGCGCCAGGCCGTGGTGCTCTACAACCTCTTTTTCTGATGAAAGCCCTCAATTTCTCCCATCGCCTGCCTCTGCTTTTCGCAGCGATGTTCTCTGTGCTGAGTCTCTTTTCCTGCCGGGAACTGGAGCCCGAAGGCCCGGAGTTGATTGACATCTTTGGCGAATTCTACATCATTCGCCCCCTGACTCAGGACCGCAACAGCGTGGATTTTTCCGCCGGGCAAACAGTGGAGTTCAGCGCCGAGCTGAGCGTCCGCACACCCTGGAGCCTGAGCATCCGCAGCATAGAGACAGGAGCCCGCAAGATCATCACCGGCAATGAAAAGCTGATCATGGGCGATGTGGCCCGCTGGAACGGATCGGTCACTTTCGCGCCCCTGTTTTCCGCCGGCGAGCACGTAGTGGCCACCATGACTTTTAGCGCCTTTCCGGATTCTACCATGGTTTCGGACACCATTCTGATCACCGGATCAAGACCCCTTCCCGAAGGCGGCATTCTGGTCAGCGATTTCGAAGATCCCGATCAGGTCTTCGAAACCTTTAGCGAATTCCAGTTTGAGGAAACCAGCAACGGTATAGAATCGCTCTTTCCCGCGGCTATCGGTGACAATTACTGGTACATGTTCGGGCGCGACAACAACCGCAGCGTCTTTGTCTGCGGCATGCGCATCACCGCCACTTCGGCCCAGGGAACCCCGGTCTTTGAGTTTCCAACGGAGAACGAAGACAAGGTCTGGTTCAATGTCTTTGTCTTTGGCGCCGGAGCGCCCAATACTCAGCTCGTAATAGACTTCCAGGAGGACGACAACCTGGACGGGGTCTATGTGCCCTCTCAGGAAGGCACCTACAACTACCTGATCAACGTGGACTGGACAGGCTGGCGCATCATCTCCTTTCCCTATTCGGCCACCGCGCTTTCTACCAATGGCGGCCTGGGCAATATCGATGCCAACGGCAAGCGCGAAGTGGATCGCATCATTGCCATACAGTTCATTCTTCTTTCGGCTGCCGGACAGAACGACAACCCGGTGGGCTTTGGGCTCGACCACGCCATTTTCTCCATCAACGGCCCCTTTGAACCGTGAAAGAGTTTAAATTCATATTATTTCTCTCTTTGAGTGTTTTGTTGTGGGCCCCTTCCTGCGGCGTGCAATTTGTGCCCATGACCCTGCAGGAGCCTGGCAAGGCAGCGCGCAGTGCCGATGCCTTTGCCGCCTTTCCCTCCAAGACCGTTTACAGCAACACCACCGGCGATGAGGTATGGGGCCCGGAAGCCTGCGGCGATCTGGCCATTGGTCCCAAAGGGGCCTATGAAGGCAATGCCATTCGAATCAACTGGGAGAAAACTCCGGAATGCGATTGGGTGGGCATGGGCATAGGCTGGGACGGCTGGCAGCCCAAGGATTTGAGCGGGGTGCTGGATCAGGCCTCCCTGCACTTTCAGTTCAGGTCAAGCCAGGGGGAGAGCCGCCTGCCCATCATGGTGTTTCTGCTTGAAGACTACTCGGGCGTGATGTCGGCGGCTCCGCTCCGGGCCGGTTACATGGCGCGCTATCCCCTCGATACCCTCTGGCGCGAAGTCAGCCTGCCTCTGAGCGATTTTCCCGCAAAGAAAGACGGGCTGGATCTGACCAACATCAAGCAACTCATCATCGAACTTCAGGGCAGCGGCGACGTGATGCTCGACGACATGCGCATCGTGCGCGGAACTTCCACCCCAAACATGGACAACCGAATAGGAAAGCCCAGCATTGTGGCTCCCAGCACTATGCCCCTGGTGCTCTTTGAAGGGCAATTGCCCAACAGTTGGGGGCTGGAGCGCAACGAGTGCCGCGATTTTGCGCTGAGCGCAAAAGGCCTGGAGCTCGAGTGGTGGGACCAGTGTTCCTGGAGTCGCATGGGCTTTAGCTGGAGCCGCTGGATCGGCGTTGATCTAAACTCCTGGCTAAAGCGCAGTCAGTTGGTCGTTGATGCTCAATGGGGCGAAGGGCAGGGCAAACTCCTGCTGGGTTTCGGGGACTATGCCGGCGCCTCCTCCCTGCTCAACCTGGGTCAATACCCGGCCTCTGCCGATGGCTTGTATCGCATTCCCCTCGCTGATTTTGATTTTGAAGGTCGAAAGGTCAACGCAGGTAACATTAAACATTTTCTCCTGGATGCAGAGGGCAAAGGCTCCGCCCTGATCCGATCCATCCGACTGGAGGAAAGCCCACAAATCCGCTGACATGAAAGCCTTTCTGACATCCACCTTCTTCAGCGCCCTCAGCCTCGTGTTTTGCTTTGCGGGTTATGCTCAAAGCGGCCCCCAGCTTTCGCCCGCAGAACTGGACCGCCGCGTTGCGGAGTTGATGGCCGGCATGACCCTCGAAGACAAGGCGGGCGAGATGACCCAACTATCTATTGACGTGCTCTGCGAAGGCGAGCCCTACAAGCTCGACAGGCCGATTGCGCTCAATGAAGAGAAAATGCGAAAGGTGCTCGTTGAGCTGCGCGTGGGCTCTATCCTCAACGCCCCGGGCCATACCCTGCCCAGGGAGCGCTGGCTGGAGATCATCGGCGCCATTCAGGACATGGCCACCCGAGAAAAACCCGGAGGAATCCCGGTGTTGTACGGAATAGATGCCATACACGGCGCAAACTACATTCAGGGAGCTACGCTCTTTCCCCAGCAGATCGCGCTGGCGGCTACCTGGGACACTTCCATAGCTTATGCTATGGCCAAAGTGGTGGCTTACGAAACCCGCGCCGCGGGCATTCCCTGGAATTTCTCTCCCGTCATGGACCTGGGTCGAGATCCGCGCTGGCCTCGCTTCTGGGAGACCTTTGGCGAAGATGTGCTGCTGTCCAGCCGCATGGGTCAGGCCATGGTGCGGGGCTACCAGGGCAGCGATCTGCGTCAGGGCGATGCGGTGGCCGCATGTCTGAAGCATTTTCTGGGTTACTCCGTGACCCTGAGCGGACGGGACAGAACGCCCGCCTGGGTGCCTGAACGCGAACTGCATCAGCTCTTTGTGCCGCCTTTCCGCGCGGGTATTGAGGCCGGTGCGCGAACCGTGATGATCAATTCCGGAGAGACCAATGGAACTCCGGTACACGCCAACTCCGCCCTGCTGCGAGATCTGCTGCGCGATAAATTGGGCTTTGAGGGCCTCGCCGTTTCGGATTGGGAGGACATCATCTATCTCCATTCACGGCACCGCGTTGCGCACAATCACAAAGAAGCCATTGAACTAGCCATCAACGCCGGTGTTGATATGAGTATGGTGCCCATGGATCTGGAGTTTCCCGTGCTGCTGGCCGAGCTCGTCCGCGAGGGAAAGATCCCCATGGACTACATTGACCAGTCAGTCGCCCGAATTCTGAGGCTCAAACTGGAGCTGGGTTTGTTTGAGCATCCCATGGGACCTCAGAGCAACTACGACAAGTTTGGCTCTGCTGAACACGCCCGTCTGAGCTATGAATCGGCGGTGGAGGCCATGACCTTGTTGCGCAACCGCGGCAATGTCCTGCCCCTCTCTGATCAAAGCAAGATTCTGGTGGTGGGCCCTACTGCCCATTCTTTGAATGCGCTGAATGGGGGCTGGACGCATACCTGGCAGGGCGTGGACAGCACCTGGAACACACCCGGCAAGCTCACGATCCTGGAGGCCATGCGCGCCGCCGTTCCACATAACATAACTTATGTTATGGGAAGCAGCATAGACTCTCTTATGGATTCAAACGCGGTGCTGGAAGCGGCCGCTCAAGCGGATGTCGTGCTGGTATGTCTGGGCGAGATGCCCTATACCGAAAAAGTTGGCGATTTGAGCGAGCTTGACCTGCCCCGGGCCCAGCGCGAACTTCTGAAGCTGGCCAAGTCCAGTGGCAAGCCCGTCATTCTGGTTCTGGTCGAAGGGCGGCCCCGCACCTTTGGCGATGTGGCCGATCTTCCGAATGCGGTGCTCATGGGCTACCTGCCCGGAGATGAAGGGGGAAGGGCCATTGCCGATGTGCTCCTGGGCCGCCGCAACCCGGGGGGGCGCTTGCCCTTTACCTACCCGCGCCACGCCAATGCGCTATTGACCTATGATCACAAGAAGACCGAGAGGCTGGATACCCAGTTTGGCTGGACCGCCTTTGACCCGCTTTTCGAGTTTGGTGCGGGCATGAGCTATACCCGTTTCAGCTATGGCGAGCCAGAGATCTCCACCCATGAATGGGATGGAAAGGATTCCCTGCGCATCTCCATCTCGCTCAGCAATAGCGGCAGGAGAGAGGGCAGCGAAGTCGTCGCCTGCTACGTGGACGATGAAGTGGCCAGCATCACCCCGCCGGTCAAGCGGCTGGTAGCCTTTCAAAAAGTGCGCCTGGCTCCGGGACAGAGCAGCACCCTGCACTTTGCCTTTGCGCTGAGTGATTTTTCCTTCATCGGACAAGACGCTTTGCCGCGCACGGAGCCCGGCATGTTCAAACTGATGTTGGGCCCGGCTGAAACCCATTTCGAACTGTTGAAAGAGACAAAACCCTAAAAGCGTTGCTATGCGGTATTGGATAAGTTATACGTTTTTATTCTTGTTTGTTCCACAGGTTTACGGACAGTGCTATCGCCTGGTTTGGGCCGATGAGTTTGAGGGAACGGAGCTGGACACTACGGCCTGGTCTTACCAGACTGGAGATGGATGCCCTTCGCTATGCGGATGGGGCAATGCCGAGGCACAGTGGTACCGCCAGGAGAACGTCGAAGTCTCCGGTGGAACGTTGAAAATTCATATACGCGAAGAGAGCTTTGGACCCAGCAGCTACACCTCCGCGCGCATAAGAACCTTTGAGAAGCTGCACTGGACCACGGGCCGCTTTGAAGCGCGCATGAAGATGCCCATAGGGCAGGGTTTGTGGCCGGCCTTTTGGATGTTGCCCGAAGAGACGCATTACGGCACCTGGCCCATGAGTGGTGAGATAGACATCATGGAGATGATCGGGGGGCTGCCCTCTTCGGTGTTCGGAACCCTGCACTACGGACCGGCCTTTCCGGCCAACCAATACGAGGGCGAGATGTACAGCATTGCCCTGGGAACTCTGGCTGATAATTTTCACGTCTATGCTATTGAGTGGGAGGAGGATGAGATACGCTGGTACTTTGATGATGTGTTGTACAGCACCCTGACAGCCGCTGATCTGGCGCCCTATCCCTGGCGCTTTGACCGCGACTTCCACCTGATTCTGAACGCGGCGGTAGGAGGTTTCTTCCCCGGCTACCCCGATGCCAGCACCGTCTTTCCCCAAGTGTTGGAGGTGGATTACATCCGCGTGTATCAGGACGTGGAGAAGACCCTGATCAGCGGGCCCAAGTGGGTACTGCCCGGCTCGCAGAATGCACCATACTACATTCAGCCCTTAGAAGGCGCTACCTACAACTGGAGCGTTCCGGAAGGCGCGAACATCATCAGCGGTCAGGGGACTACACAAGCTCTGGTGAATTGGGGCGAAAGTGGTGGTTCTGTGGAAGTGGAGTTCAGCTCCCCAACGTGCACGGCCAGCATCAGCAAATCGGCGACCATGCCCGGGCTCAACTGCTCCGAAACGCTTCTGGACTTTGAGTCCACAGGCCTGATCTCCTGGATCTCCAGCGATGGGGTCTATGAGGACTCCGAGCCCAATCCAGCGCCGAATGAGATCAACTCTTCCGCCACCGCAGCCCGCTACGAGCGCAACCCGGCGGTCACCTTCAACGTGCTGCGCTACACCGCCGACGCCTTCAACGATGCGGCCCTGTTCAAATCCGGTGAGCTTGTTCTGGAGCTGGATGTCTATACCTCCGCTCCGGCCGGAGCCCTGATCTCTCTGCAATTGGAGAACATGCAACTGGCCACCCAGCCCTATCCCAGCGGCCGCAACAGCGTGTATCAGGCCGCCACAAGCCAGAGCAATGCCTGGCATACCTTGCGTTTTCCGCTGATTCTCACACCGGATGGAAGCCTGGCCAATAATCGTATAAATCAATTTTTGATTCTTTTTCAACCAGGCACCGCATCAGATGCCGTTTTCTGGTTTGACAACCTGCGCATCACCGATGCCGATTGCGAAACGACTGGTCTGCAGGAACTCGTACAGGCTCAGTCCGCGCAAGTCTGGCCCAATCCTTTTAATCAGCAACTCCACTGGAGCGGTTCGCACCCGGCCGATAGAGCCGAGCTGCACGATGCATCGGGGCGGCTGATCATGCAGCTTGCGGTTCAGGGCAGTGAAGCGCAATGGAGTCTGGGCGAATTGCCACCAGGCATGTATTGGCTTCGGGTGCATACCCAGGCCGGATGGATCACTCAAAGCCTTGTCAAAACGCAGAGTCAATGAAGCGCATCATGGCTATTTTGAGTCTCTCTGCAGCCTTTGCGCTCGGCGCAACCGCTCAGGCTATCCCGGTTGAATTGAAGCAGGACGCCCAGGGGGGCTGGCAGATGCTCAGGGGCGGAGAGCCGTACTTTGTGCGGGGGGGTGGGGGCAGCGGAGACCTGGATTTGCTGGTCGAAAGTGGGGGTAACTCCATCAGAACCTGGAGCCCGGATGAAGCCCGTCTGCTGCTGGACAAGGCCCATGCCCGCGGCCTGAGCGTCATGGTGGGTCTTTGGATGGGACAGGAGCGCCAGGGCTTTGACTACAGCGATCCCTATGCCGTGGAAGACCAACTGCGGGCCTTCCGCGAAACGGTGCAGGAGTTGCGCAATCACCCCGCAGTTTTGCTCTGGGGCGTGGGCAATGAAGTGGATCTGTTCTACACCGATTACAATGTATGGGATGCCGTAGAGTCCATCTGCGCCATGATTCACGAAGAGGACCCTTTCCACCCGACGGTTGTGGTCACGGCGGGCATAGACGTGGCCGAGATTCAGATGATGCAGGAGCGCGCTCCTTCGGTGGACATGCTGGGTTTCAACACCTATGGAGATTTACCCAATGTTCCGCGACTGGTCAGGCGTTATGGCTACAAAGGCCCTTACCTGATCACCGAATGGGGAACGGATGGCCACTGGGAAGTGCCCAAAACCGACTGGGGGGCGCCCATTGAGCTGACCGGCACCCAGAAAGCGCATCTCTACGCCGAGCGCTACGCCAATGCCATCGCTGCCGACACCGCGCAATGCCTGGGTTCCTACGCCTTTCTCTGGTCTCAAAAACAGGAAACCACGCCCACCTGGTACGGAGTCTTTCTCGAAGACGGCAGCCCCACGGCCAGTGTAGATGCCCTGGCCGACTCCTGGGGCAGGCCGCCCGGGAACCGCGCTCCGGTGCTGGATCGCTACACCATGGAGGGCAAAGATCCCTATGCGAGTTTGCATGTGGCCCGCGGACAACAATTGCAAGTTGCACTTGAGGCCAGCGATCCCGACGGAGATGCCCTGCGCCTGCGCTGGGAACTACTTCCCGAGAGCACCGACATCAAAGCCGGTGGGGACAAAGAGAATCGCCCTAAAGCCCTGCCCCTGAGCATCAGCGGCGATCTGGAATCGGGCTTTCAGTTTCGCGCGCCCCGCATAGCCGGGGCCTACCGCCTCTTTGTATACATCTATGATGTCGGGGGAAAGGCGGTCGCAGCCAATTTCCCCTTCTATGTCGATTGAGCCAAAGCGGGTCTTTTGGGCGGCTCATCGTAAGTTCGCAATCGTCCATGACTGCCCTAAGCTCCGATCCGATTCGCGACCCGAGCCGCGACACGCCCGGCGACCCTAGCCGCCAACCGAGCCGCGAACCAATTCCCGATTCCGTCCGCGACGCACAGGAAAGCCTGCTCGAGCGCTTGCAGGACAGCCGCCTCTTTCCCCATCCCGCGGCTGAATTCACCCGCATCAGCACCCACAGTTCACAGGTTCTGCTCACGGGTCACTTCGCCTACAAGATCAAGCGCCCGGTGCTCTTTCCCTTCATGGACTACAGCACGCTTGAGAAACGCCGCGCAGCCTGCCTGCAGGAGATGCGGATCAACCAGCGCTTTGCCCCCGGTTTATATGTCGAAGCGGTGGCGATCTGCGAGCATGGCGCTGAGCTGAGCCTGAAGAGCGCCGGAGATGAGCCGGTGGAGGGCGCTATAGAATACGCGGTGAAGATGCACCAGTTCCGCCAGGAGCAATTGCTCGCCCGCATCGCCGATGCCGGCAAACTCACTGATGCCGATGTGGATGCCATGGCGGGTCGAATGGCCGCCGTGCACGAGCGGGCGGAGATTGCGCTTCCCCAGACGGGCTATGGAGACCTGCCCGTGGTGGAGCGCTGGGTGATGGAGAACTTTGAACAACTCGAAAAGTTGATCGGCTCCGAGCAGCAGCAGCTTAGCATTCTGGAAGAGCTTCGCCAGTACACGGTGGCTTCTCTGCGCGAGCTGGGCAGTTTCATTCGCCAGCGCCTGCAGGAGGGGCATGTCCGGGCCTGCCACGGAGATTTGCACCTGAACAACATGATTCGTCAAAGCGGAGATGTGCTGTTCTTCGATGCCATCGAATTCAACGAAGAACTGCGCTGGATAGACACGCAAAGCGAACTGGCTTTCACCCTCATGGACCTGATCGAAAGGGGGCAGAGCAGAGCCGCCAATCGCCTGATGAACGGCTACCTGAGCCTGAGAGACGATTACGCCGGTCTGCCCGTGTTGCGCTTGTATCTGCTCTACCGCGCCCTGGTCCGAACCAAGGTTGAAGCGCTGCGGGGCGGTGAAGCGGAGAAGGTGAAAGCCTTGCTGGAACGGCATCTGGGCCTGGCCCGGGGCTTTGGTCATCCACCCAAACCCTTCGTTCTGCTCCTGCATGGATTTTCAGGCTCGGGCAAATCCACCCTGGCCAGATGGGCGGCAGCGCAGTGGCAGGGCGTACACCTGCGCAGCGATGTGGAGCGCAAAAGGCTGGCTGGTCTGGAGGCCGGAGAGAGCAGCCATTCCAGGCCCGGACAGGGAATCTACAGCCCTTCGGACAGCGCTGCCACCTATGAACGCCTGGCCGATCTCAGCCGGACGGTTGTTGGAGCCGGCTGGCCGGTGGTTGTGGATGCCGCTTTCTTATCCGCCGCGCAAAGGGCGGCATTCAGGCAGTGGGCGAAGGACGCAGGACACCCTGTTTTGTTGCTGAGTATGCAGGTTCCCGAAGCGATCTTGCGCGAAAGGTTGCTCAAGCGGGAGCGAGTCAATGCGGCCCTTCCACCCGAAACGCGCGACCCCTCTGAAGCCGGAATCAGCGTCCTGGAATTGCAGTTGCAGTCGGCAGACTCTATCTCGGAAGAGGAGGGCCAGATGTTGTTTTTACCCCCAGACTGGCAGGAGAACGCCGGCACGTGGGCGGCTACCGTGGAGGAAAAACTGGGTCTGTAGAGCGCGGGGAGGCCCTTCGAACTACGCTCAGATGAACTGGCAGATCACGCCGCCCATCAGGCATAAAGTGATGAACCAGTAACCCGCATGAATAGCGCTGTATTTCCAGGAGCGGCGCTCGAAGAGGGCGTTGATGGCGATCACCGGAATGGCCAGCGCAATGGCGCCGATGCCGCCGTGCAGAGCGCCGTGGCCGAAGTGCCGGTGCTTGTCGCCATAGGTGTTGAGCACGTCGTCAACCAGAGCGACTATGGTCTCATCGCCCGCGGCATACTCCATGGCAAAAAGGGAGAAAAATCCACTTTGATGCACTACCACGCTGGTCAGCATAAAGGCGATCAGGACGCTGAACCCGTAAACAAAACCCAGAATAACAGGCATGCGCCCGCGCTGCAAATCGCTGTCCACCAGCCCTGCAGTGCGCATCCAGGCCGTCCCAAAAACGGCGGGGTGGTACCAGAGAAATCCGGTGAACATGGGGATCAGCGCCGCGAGAAACCAGACCGGTGTATTGTAATCCATGGCATTTTTTTGCCAAGTTAGTGAATTAGCGATCTATCCACGAAATCTTGCCCTCAATCGGCCCGCGCCTGGAGGGCAGCTCCGCAGCTTCCCAGGTGCTCAGATAGAACAAGCCCAGGCATCGTTCATTCTCTTTCAGGTCGAAGAAGAGCTGGTCACTGACCATGGTTTTGGGACTGCTCCAGTAGCCCGCTAGCCCCCTGGCACTGGCGCTCAACCAGAGATTCTGCACGGCACAGCCCACCGCGGCAATCTCCTCCCACTCCGGCACCCTCTGCTCCTCATCGCGCTGCATACAAATCGCAATCACCGCACTGGCCTGCAACGGTCGCTCCAGCATCTTGTCGAATTGAGTCTGCGAAAAGCTCTCTTCGGGGCTCATTTCGCGGTAGCGTTCGGCCATGTATCTGCCCAGACGCTCCAGCGCCATTCCCCTCACAATCTTAAAGCGCCAGGGCTCGGTATGCCGATGGCTTGGGGCCCAATTGGCGTTTTCCAGCAGTTCCAGAATGACCGTTTCGGAGATCTCCCCCGCCGTGTAAAAACGCGGAAAAACAGCTCTTCTCTCTCTTATCAGGCGGCTCAGCGCGTCAAAATCCATGATTGTGCGGTTGGAATGGGGGCAGTACCCTCTACTGCCGCCGGTAAATCTAAGGGGCATTTTACGCTTAGCCTTTATCTTTGCGGTTCGAAGCTGGGTGTTCGTTGCCCCGCTTTTCGGTTGCGTGTTCCCCGGCTGTGTGCTTACTGCTCCTCTCCGGGTCGCAACATCTTTTGACCTCGTAGTTCAACGGATAGAATAGGAGTTTCCTAAACTCTAGATCCAGGTTCGATTCCTGGCGAGGTCACAGAATTGTTTTAGCATTATTTTGTTTAGAATATAAAAAATTTTTATTCTTACGGACCCAGTGAATTATATATGGATTATAAAAATATTATAATAACAAATGTGTAGGCTTTGTTTTTCAGCGTGCCAACAATTCCCGACTCTGGGAGTAGCGGAATTCATGCTGACGGATGCCCTCAAGCATTTCTCTGGCTTCGGTTTCCCGCCCGGTTTCCCAAAGGGCCAGAGCCAGGTACCAGCGGCCCTGCTCGGAAAACAAGTGCCCGGGTCGGGCGGTAATGTTGTCGAGTATAGGGATGGCCTGGTCTGCCTGCCCGCTCGACAACAGAGCCAGTGCGCGGTAAAAGGAGTAGACGATATGGTCAGGCTCAGCCTGTTCCAATTGTTGAAAGGATAAGGCAGCCTCTGCGAAGCGGCCTTCTGCGTAATCTTGAATGGCCTTATTCAGCAACGCGGCAGAATCCTGCTCTTCGGAAGCCGAACGCTGATGTAGTATCATGGGGTAGGGCTCAAAATAAGTCTCGAACGCACGCTGTCCGCTATCGCTGTGGTCGTTCCTGATCAGGAACTGCCAGGCCATAAAAAGGATGGCCAGGGACGCAGCAATTGCCATGACTGGACGCAACAGCGGAAGAAGTCTGCCGCTGTGTTGCGTCTTTGGGCCGGGGTATGACCATTGCGCATCCACAACCTGCAGCACTTTTCTGAATGCATGAATTTTTTCTCCCTGCAGACTGCTATGGATTTGCCGGTGCAAGGCCACTTCTTTGGCCAACTCAGCATCGCTCGACATCTCCTGTTCAAAGGCAAGGCGCGCCGAGACGGCCATGGAGCCATCCAGATAGCTTTCGATGCGTTCGTAGAAAAGCTGTTTATCCATCTTCTCGCCTATTCACTTTTCAATTCACTAAAAAGAGGGTCGCGTTGTATGCTTTTGACCAGTTTTTCCTTGCATTCAAACTTGCGTTTTTTGATATAGCCCTCACTGGTTTTCATTTTCCGGGCAATTTCCGCCAAAGGTGTTTTGTCAAAAAACAGGCTGAGTATCCTGCGGCAGTTTGAACCCAGAGCATCAAAATGCTTGAAAAACAACTGTTGCCGCTCGGTCTGTCCCAATTGCTCCAACATATCCTGACTCAGATCCGCCGCCTCCGCGTCTTCCAGCGGGCTGAGCTGAAATTTCTTAGCGTCGCGGAGACGCGTCAGCCAGAGGTTACGGCAGATGATGCGCAAGTAACTGGTCAAGGTGCAGCTCAGCGTAAAATCGCCTCGTTCCAATCGGCGGAACAATGCCAACATAGCTTCTTGAAAAACATCCCTTGCATCCTGTTCAGTGCCATGGTTTTCCGCTATCCAACGAATGACTTGAGGAAGGGCCTGGTCGTAAACCCGCTGTATGCTGCGGTGGTCTGCTGAAAGGATACCCTCCAGCAACACCTGATCTTCCTGCTTAACTGCGACGATCCCTGACATATAGCACAATGACGAAAAAGGTTACACCGCAAGTTAAAAGGTGCAGCGGGAAAAAGCTTGCTAAATACCTACCTGAAGGGTAACCTCTTGGCTGCTTTCGCTATATGCAGCCGTATGCCTACCAAAACAAGATCTCAACGGATGAAAAAATCATCGCCCTTCATGCGAAGCACTTTCCTGCACCTTGCCATTTTAGCGGTCGCACTGGCGATGAACGGCTGTAAGAAAGATGCTCCGGCCTTAACCTTTAATGAAGTGCTTAAGAATGGAGGCGTCATGCCTCCGGCCCAGAACTCAGAACAGCCCACGGAAACGGATTTCTTCAACGAGATCATCGGGGGCGAAGTATGGAACTGCACCACCACCACGTATGATGCACTGGCACCGGGTGGTGGCGATAATGGTTTTCCTTTATTCAATCCCAATGCTTCGGTGATTTATCCGGGCAGCCTGTTGCAAGGCAATTCGCTCAGGAACGCAACGCCTGCGGTGATCGCTGTAGGCCGGGCCGGTGGAGTCATCTCCTACGATCTGGTGAACGGCAACACCTCCTCCTTTTTTGCGGTCGAAGAGGTGACCAAGGCTTCCATAGGTAATGCCATGAACCAGATCATCGCCAATTCACCCCCCGACCTACCGGCTAATTTTGTCTTTAACTACAGCCAGGTGCAAAGCGAACGAGCACTTGCTTTGAAGCTGGGCATCGACTATGAATCCGCTTTTACCAGCATCAGCGGAAATTTTGGATTTAGCAGTGGTTCGAGCTTAAACCGGATTGTGGTTGAACTCAACCAAAGCTTTTTTACCATGAGTTTTGACATTCCCACCAGCCTTGACGGTCTCTTTGCGCCAGATGTAACACCGGAAGACCTCGCCCGCTATGTGCAGCCCGGCAATCCGGCGACCTACATTTCTGACGTGACTTATGGCAGGATTTATTACATGCTGATAGAATCTACATCATCATACACGGAAATGGAGACAGCGGTAAGCGCTTCTTTCAGCGGTGTGGTGGCCTCTGCCAATGCCAATATCTCGGGTCATTCACTGAACACCCTCAGCAATCTCAAGATTAAAGTCATGGCCTTTGGCGGTGAGTCCACGACCACCATGCTCACGATTGGTGAAACCGATCTCAGCAACCTGGTGAGCCTGCTGGCCGAATCCACGACGATCTCAACCGGAGTACCCATCAGCTATGTGGTTCGCAGCGTTTACGACAACCAGATCGTCAGTGTGCAACTGGCCACCCAATACGATGTGACCGAATGTTCACCGGCATCTCCAGGAGGCGAACCCCCGTACACCGCTCACTGGCGCGGCAGCGTACTTTCGCGCATGGGGCCTGTAGGTGCGGCCTTTTCCGGAATGGGCACCGAGTTTTACCTCATCAACCAGTCAGGAAACCAGTATATGGTGAGCAATGTGGGCTCTTTAGAAGGGCCCTTCCCGATCAGCAATCTGGGCACCGGAACGGTACCGTTTAACATAGGCGCGGCCTGTCGCATTGACGGAAACCAGAGTCATGATAGCTGGACCATGATCATGGACGTGACGGGTTCGCTCTATTCTTACCTTAGAGGGGATGGCGCCTGGAGCACGCAGATAACGCCAATCTCCGAATTGGCGGTTGGTGTCAATCCATTTGCGCTCAACGGCATCGGAGCTATGTTGTTCCAGTACAAAGATCCTCTGGGCCCTTCCAAACGGTGGATGTTTAACAAGGATGGCACCCATTACTCACTCTACAGCAACAGTCCGGCCAGTTTCGGCAGCGTAACGGAAACCAATGGTTCCAACTGGTATCTGCCCTTCTCTCCGGAAAAAGTGAGCGCAGGCATAGGCTTTTATCTGGGGGTTAACTGGTTCTACATCCTGTTTGATCAAACCGGAACCCAGTACGCGGTACACGGAAACATCAACGGCACCGGTGTGGAAACCATCGGGCCTTTCGACCTCTGAGCAGCGGCATCCGCAATCCTGTGGTGGCCTGCCGGGTTATCGCTCGCTTTTAGCGCATATTGATGCTGATCCAGTTACTATACCTTAGTTTGGAAGTGCTAAGCCATGTATTTCGAAAGGCGTGATTGCTCCATGCGACGCGTCTGGGTTTTGCATCGGGCTTGCGGCATATGCCCACTATGAAAGGCTTCTTAAGGCATACAGCACTTTTTTTACTTTGCGCTGCTGCACCTTTGCTGCTGGCCGCGCAAACCCCCGACGAGTTGCTTGAACGGGGGAAGGGCGAGTATGCCAGGGGCAACTACCGAAGTGCCCAGGAACTTTTCCAACGAGCCTGGGCATCGGATAAAGAAGCGGGGAGCAGCGGGCAGGAAAGCGAGTTGCGCTACCGCTCAGCGCTGGGCCAGGCGCATCTCAAGCTCAGAGAACACGATCAGGCCCTGCAGCATTTCAAGGCTGCACTTTCCATTGCTCAAGTTGCGCACGGTCAACAAAGCGAGGCCGTTGCCAGGTGTTATCTGGACATCGGCAATGTGTATGCTCAGATGTATGAGCCTGAGCAGGCTGTTGCAGCCTACCTGGAGGCCTTGCAGATCTTTGAGCAAGAGTATGGACGGGAAAGTTCCAGTGCGGGTAACGCCTTGATGAACATCGGCACGGCCATCCAGAAGATGGGGAATTATCAGGATGCCGAGAGCTATTACTTGCGGGCCTATCAGGTATTCCAGCGTTCATCCGCGCCGGACAGCGAAGACTTTAATCGCATTTACAGCAACATGGGCTACCTGTACCGCAAGCGTGGCGACTTACAGAAGGCCCTGGAGTTCGGACAAAAAGCGTTGGAAATCAAGCTCAAAAACTATCCTGGCGAGCATCCCAGCGTGGCCAAGTACTATACCAATGTCGGTAAAGTTTACCAGCAGTTGGGGGCCCATGAAGCCGCGCTTCCCTACATGGAAGAAGGGCTGCGTATAGCCGAGTCAGCCCTGGGCAGTAATCACCCCCAAACAGCGGGCGCCATGGGCGAGCTGGCCGGTGTCTATGCCGACCTGAACAACTACCCTATGGCGCTTCGGCTCTATCGCGAAGGTCGGCAGCGATTGGAAAAGACCTTGCCGCCCGATCATCCCTACGTCCTGGCCAGTTCGTTCAATCTCGCGACCGTTTACCGGGTGCAGGGAGCGAATCAGGAGGCACTGGCACAATATCAATATGTGTTAAACGCGCTGAATGCGCGTAGTTACCGCCCCGTCAGCCTCATTGCGCGTGCCTGCCTGGACATCGCCGATGTGTGGTTGGAATTGGACCATCTTGATTCGGCTTTAGCGTATGGTCAAAGAGGCCTGCAAGAATTGAGCGGGAACCATGGCCGCCCTTTGGAGCACTGGGCCAACAACCCCGACTTATCCGACATCCAGGATGAACTGGCTTTATTAAAGTTGTTGGAAAGCAAAACCCGGATTCTCGAAAGCTTCGCTAAACGGCAGGAACAGCCGGAGCTTATGCTCCAGGCAGCGCTCTCTACCGTAGAGCTCGCCTTGTGCCTGATCAGCAGATTGCGGCAGGGTTATGCCTCAGAAGCATCGCGGCAACACCTCAATACAGGTAGCTCCGGCCTCTACCAAACCGGCGTGCGATCCGCGATGAAACTCTACCATCTAACGGGCCAGGCCATCTTTCTCTGGAAGGCTTTTGAGATTTCCGAAAGCAGCAAGGCCAGTCTGTTGTGGCGCAACCTCAACGAAGACCTGGCGCTGTTAAGTGCCGGTCTGCCTGAAACCGAAGGTGCAAGGCTCAGGCAACTGGAAAAGCAGATGGCCGATTTAGAAGAAGAACTCGCCGATGCAGCAGAGCGAAATCTCCCTGAAAGCGTCCAGGCTCTTCAGAGTGCGCTGTTTGATTCCAGACAAGCTTACACGGAGCTCCTGGCCGGGCTGGAGCAAGCCTATCCCCGGTTTTACGCGTTGCGCAACGCGCTGCCTGATTTAGACCAGACTGTGCTCATCAAGAAACTGGAAGATGAGCGCAGCAGTATGCTGGCCTTTTTCTACGATGAAAATGATGTATATATTTTTCTTCTGAACCAGAGCGCTTTGCACGGTTTTTCCCAGGCCCTTCCCCCGGACTTTGAAGCCAGTATACGCGGCCTGCGATCCACAGACATCGGGGCATTTTCTTACTCCAATGACATGGCGGCGGCCTATTTGCAGCAGGTTCACCTGCTCTACGAACTGCTCATCGGTCCTTGCCGGAGCGCACTGAATGACGAAAGCCGGCTGCTCATTGTTCCGCACGGTATGCTGAATTACCTGCCTTTTGAGCTTCTGGCTCCTTCGATAGGCCATGTAGATTTCCGGAAGCAGGCCTATCTGCTGCGCAGTTTCCCCATCCACTACGCCTGGTCGGCGGCCCTCTGGGCCAATCCCGCGCCCGAACGGAAAACGGCATCGCTCGCCTATGCGGGCTTTGCGCCGGATTACCCCATGGTTCCCGCGAATTCCGGATATCGTTCCCAGCTTGCCGGGCTCACCTTTTCGGCTTCTGAAGTCAAACTTGGCAAGCAGCGCTTTGGCGGCGAAGTCCTGTTGGATGCCTCCGCCACAGAAAGCGCCTTTCGGGACATAGCTCCCCGGAGTGCCATCCTTCATCTGGCCGCCCATGCTATGGTTTATGACGAAAGGCCCCTTCGCTCCGGGCTTGCCTTTTCGGTTCAGGACGACTCGCTCGATGATGGCTTCCTTCACGCCTATGAAATCTACAACCTCGAGCTGCCCGCTGAACTCGCGGTGCTCAGCGCCTGCAATTCGGGCTATGGACGGCTTGAAGAAGGAGAGGGTGCCATCAGTCTCGGCCGGGCCTTTTTCCACGCAGGCTGCCGCAGCATCATCATGAGTCAGTGGCTGGCCAACGATCACTCCTCCGCCCGCCTGATGGACTTTTTCTACCAGCACCTGGCTCAAGGCCTGCCCAAAGACCAGGCCCTGCGTCAGGCTAAGCTCGATTACCTGAATGCCGCCGATGCCCTGACCGCTCACCCCTATTTCTGGGCGGGCATGACGGCTATAGGCAACATGAACCCCATCTCCCCTAAGGGACGCCTTCTGCGGGTGTCCCAGCCCTTGTGGCCCTGGCTGATAGGCTTGTCTGCACTGGTGCTGAGCATGCTCGCTTTTGCCAGGATAAAGTTTGGCCACAGATGGGTGGGGCAGGTTTAACCCGCAGAGATTTTCATGGGGAAAGTGGGCCCCGGCCATTCTTGGCATTTGGGCTTGTGTCCCGTATATTACTGCTTCTATTTCATCAACCGACCCAAGCGCCAAAGCACCTGGACACACTTTTTGTCCACACTTTGCCGAAGACCCAACCGCGATTCCCATGAAAATCTTCCTAACCGCCATACTCACAGGGCTTTTGACTCAACTTCAGGCCCAAACCCTGTTTGTGCAAGACGATTTTGAGGGGGGCGGCACCATCAGCACCTGGTTTGGCGATGCCTGTGCCATGAACACCTCTTTTGCCAACCCTTACGTCAGCAGCACCAACCCCTCAGCTACCGTTTTGCGCTATCACGACACCGGCGGGCAGTATGCCAATGTGCGTTTTCAGGTAGCGGAGAACTTTGACTTGAGCCAGAATGCTACATTCTCGCTAAAAATATACGTTCCTTCAAGCGGCTTGACGGGCTCTCAACCCAATCAGGTTTCGCTCAAACTGCAAAACGGCGATCTGGGTTCTCCCTGGGTTACGCAGAGCGAGATCATCAAGCCCATCACGCTGAACCAGTGGCAGACGGTCAGCTTCAACTTTGCCACAGATCCCTACATCAATCTGGATCCTGGCTCGCCTCCTCCGACCACCCGAACAGACTTTAACCGCGTGGTCATTCAGGTGAACGGAGAGAATAACTTTGATCATGTTTTGGCCTATTTAGATGACATATACTTCGATGCACTTTACGTTCCTTCGGATCCGGTTTATGATCAGCTCGTTTGGTCAGATGAGTTTGATGTGGACGGAGCCGTGGATCCATCCAAGTGGTTCCACCAGACGCAATTGCCCACGCCCACGGGATGGTTCAACGGGGAAATTCAGCATTATACCAATCGCCTGGACAACGCTGAAGTGAGCGGCGGCACCTTAAAAGTCCGGGCCATAAAAGAAACTTTCACCGATCAGGGGGTAACCAAGCAATACACCTCTGCCCGCCTGAATTCCAAGTTTGCGTTTGTCTATGGGCGGGTCGAAGTGCGGGCTAAGCTGCCTTCGGGTGTTGGCACCTGGCCGGCCATCTGGATGCTGGGTAAGAACATCACCGAGAACGGCAGCTATTGGTTTAATGAAGGTTTTGGAACAACCCCTTGGCCCGATTGCGGGGAGATCGACATCATGGAACACTGGGGAGCCAATCCCAACTACATTTCCAGCGCCATCCACACACCCTCCAGTTTTGGCGGTACGGTCAACGTAGGCGGGCGGGTGCTGCCCACGGCAATGACAGATTTTCATGTGTACTCCATGACCTGGAGTCCGGAGGAGATTGTTTTTGCCGTCGATGGGGTGGTGCACTACACCTATAATCCGGAGATCAAAGATGCCAGCACCTGGCCTTTCAACCAGGAGCAGTTCATCTTGTTGAATCTGGCCATCCTGCCAGAAATCGCGGGCTCCTTCACCAGCGGTGCGATGGAAGTGGACTATGTGCGGGTGTACCAGGAAAGCAATTGCCCGGCCCCTGCGGGCCTCAACACGGCCATTCTATCGCCCACTGCGGCCACATTGTCCTGGAATGCGGTGACAGGCGCTATCGGCTACCGGGTTACGGGCGGTCCGGTAGGAGGGCCGAGTAAAAACTTTCGCACCACCGCCACATCGCGGACAATCCCGATCCTCAACCCTTTTACCAACTACCAGTGGAGCATCAGCGCATACTGTGATCCGGAGTTCTCCAACCCTTCGCCCACACAATTCTTCACGACGCCGGCCGCGAGGTCGTTCAAGCCGATGGTTCTGGCTCCAAACCCTTCCACGGGAACGGTTCTGTTGAGCGCACCGGATGAGGGAGATTGGAAGGTGCAAGTGCTGGACATGAGCGGCAGGGTGCGCGCGTCATTTGACCTGGCCGGGCAAAGGGAACAAGTGATTTCGGGGCTGCCTGCCGGCCTGTATATCGTCAGGCTCATCGGTGCCGAATCGGAGCATCAGGAGCTGCTGGTGGTGCAGCCAGCACACTAAAGACTTGGCACTTTAATATTATTTGATTGAGTTTTTGAGCTCGATTTGTCAACACAAATCGCGGCTTTTTGTCGGGTGCCCTCAGAGCTGCTGAACTATCTTATGGTATGGGGATGCCCTTTCCCTCTCCTGTTCTGCGCCTGCCATCATAGGCATTAAGAAATTATACTTTTTTTGATTATGAGATGGAAATTCTACCCAGTCTTTGCGGCATTTATGATGATGGCTCTGCATGCATCAGCGGATGCCAACCCCGACAGCGATCCCGCATCCTGCAACCTGTCGGGCTGCGCTTCGGCGAACATGAACATTGGAAATGACCAGATTGAATTGATCTGCGTTCGGTATGATTTTCCCGCAGAGGGCCAGAGCACCTGGTTTTACAAGGTCACATCCGGCAACCGCCCGGCCATCAGTCATGTCGTGTTTTCGCTGAGTCTGGACTGCCTGAGTGTGCTGGACGCGGGCACCTGGGGCCAGAGCACCGATGACCTGAATTCCGGGCAGGGGCAGAGCGCCATTCACCACAATCCCGATCCCACAACGGGGGTTGTGGGCCTCAAGTTCGACCAGGGCTTCAATGATGGCGAGAGCCGTCAGTACTACTTCACCCTGAACGGAAACTACAACCTGTCCTCTTCGGTTCTTGTTGCGTCGAAAGGCGGACCCGGCTTTGACAGTGGCATGATCTGCGGCCCTTCGACAGACTGCTCCATTGTGCTGACTCAGGATTGTCCTGCAATCTGCGCAGTTCCTACCGGAGTTCAGGCGGGAATCGCCTTTGATCAACTCGGCTTTTACGATGCCGATCCCGGTAGTTTTAGTCCGGTGGTGGTGAGCTGGGAGGAGAATGACTGCGCTGCGGGCTGGCGGGTCTGCGCGCGTAACACCCTGAGCGCCGAATTGACCTGCAAGGCCAGCGCCAATGCCGAAACGCTCTTCGAGCAACTGATTCCCGGCATGACTTATCAGATCGCTGTTCGGGCGAAGTGCTCGGCGGGCAACAAATCGGATTGGTCTGAGCCCATCACCTACACCGTTCCCTTCTTGCGCATGCCCGAGCCTGCAAAGACCGCCGGTAGCGAGTGGAAGGCCTGGCCTTCTCCGGCTTCAGACAGGCTGATGCTGGACTGGCAGGTCGGTGTGGAGCACGTGGACATTCGCCTTCAGGATTTGCGGGGCAGGCTGCAGAAGGAGATGAGCATTCATGCGCAGGGCGAACAGGGCCATTTCGAAATAGCCACGGAAATGCTGGCCGAAGGGATGTACGTGCTCACGCTGATGCTGGATGGACATGCCGAATCGCGCCTGATCAGCATACAACGCTGAGCCGCGGAAACGAATGCTTTTCATAGTGCTCTTTCCTGAATTTGTGCGGCCCGCCTTGCGGAATTGCGTATTTTTTCCGCGTGAAAAACGTGTTTGGTTTATTGATGACGCTGGCTTTGCTCAGCCCGTTTCGCGCGCAGGCCGGTGCGGATGACGAAGAGCCCGGCCCCGGGGCCTGGTACATGGCCTTCTGGAGCGCGCGTCTACCCTCCAACAGCGCGTTCGGCCTGCAGGGCGATGTGCAGTGGCGAAACTTCAACATGGCCGGAGACCTGGAGCAGTTCCTCTTCCGCGCTTCGCCTTTCTGGACGCCACCCAATACGCAGGCCCGCCTGGCCTCGGGCTATGTCTATGTGCTCTACGGGGAGCCGGGGGAAGGCCGCGAAAATTTCCACGAGCACCGAATCTATCAGGAAGCCCTGCTGCCCCAACAAATTGGCAGCCGAGTTTACCTGCAACACCGCCTTCGCTATGAGCAGCGCTGGGTGGACGATCAGAATTTCCGGACCCGTTACCGCTACGCCCTTTTGTTCAATCTGCCCCTGAATCAGCAGAGTATGGACAAGGGAGCCCTATACCTTTCGCTGTATAACGAAGTGTTTCTGAACGGGCAAAGAACGATTGCCGCGGACCGCGAGGTGGAGTACTTTGACCGAAACCGCGCCTATGCGGGCCTGGGCTATTTCATCAGTCCGAATTTGCGTTTGCAGACGGCATATATGCAGCAAACGATAGCGGAGAGCAGCCGGGGTCAGCTTCAGGCCGGGGTGCATATGGTGTGGTGAGCTGGGGGCAGGATCGCGGCCAGCTCAAGCCTCAGCTTTAGCGCAGGCTCCGCGCAGCTTTAGCGCAGGCTCTACGCAGTTTCAGCGCAAGCTCAGGCCCATGCCTCAACGCAGATTCAACGCCATGGATTCGAGCCGCTCTTCCAACTGATCCAGACACGCGTTCAACTGATCATAGCCCGAGGCGATGAAGTACTTCTCCTGAAAGATATCCTTGCGAAAGGGGGAGTCCAGTATAGCATCCAGATCAAATTCATATTTGAACGGTGGCGATTCTTCAGACAAGCAGTACTTAGACTCGCCCACCGAGCTGACAATTCCCGCTCCAAAGATCCGCGACTCTCCCTCTTCACTGATCAGACCAAATTCGACGGTGAACCAATAGAGCCGCGTAATCCGCTCAATCAGATCGGGATCATTGATATATCTCAACGCAATTCGCCCCAAACCTTCCAGAAAACCGGTGTAGTCGGTCTGAGTCAGCAGGGGGATATGCCCAAAGACGTCGTGGAACATATCGGGCTCTTCCAGATAGTCCAGTTGGTCGCGGCGGCGCATCCAGGTGGTGGCGGGAAAACGGCGCTGAGCCATGAGCTGAAAGAACTCCTTGTCGGGCAGAATGCCGGGCACCACCACGGCCTGCCAGCCCGTTGTGGCCGCCAGAATCTCATTGATGCGATCAATATTGGGAATACGATCGGCCTGAAACTCCACCAAATCAAGCGATTGGCGGTACTCGCGGCAGATCTTATCACCAATCAGGGCATACTGTCGCGTGTACAGAATCTTCCATACATCAAAATCCTCTTCGGTGTACTTGTCGTATTCCTGCCTCAGCATAGTCCTTTCTTTTCGTTTTCGGGCGAAAGGCGAAGTTGCCCCATTCAAGCCACTTAACCGCCTTTCTGGCGCGGGAAATTGCCCCAAAATGACCTGCGGACGCCCCTTTTGGAGCGATCAGGGCCATTTCGAAAAAATAAGTGCCCATTTTGGTAACCTTTGGGTGCCGGACAACGTATGTGCTATGAGCTTTGCTCTCTGTTCCCTATGCTCGATTTCTCCTCTATTTACTTATCCACCGCGCCCATGTCCATCATCACCAAGCCCCGCCCCGCACAAGGCAACGCCACTTTCCAGGTTGAGCAATCCCCGAGCCGCGTTCGCCTGCAATCCTCCGATGCCTGGGAGCGCCTGCGCCTGATGGACACTTCTGGAACCACCCACCGCGAATCCTCCGGGGTGTACATGGAACAATGGGAACTGCAGGGCCTGCAGCCCGGTGTGTACTGGATTGTCGCCGAATGGACGGGAGCCCGCAGCAGCCGGGCCCTGGTCATAGGCTGATGCTCCGCCCTTCCCCCGTATTCTGTCTCGCTTTCTTCTTTTGGCGCTGAACTTTCCAGCGCTTTCGGTGTTTAACTATTTAAACACATTGAATTATGTTTGGTCTATTCAAGAAGAAAACTGAGCGCGAAAAGCTCATGGAGCGCTACCGCCGCCTCCTCGAAGAAGCCCATCGCCTTTCCACCTCCGATCGCCGCGCCAGCGACCTGAAGACCGCCGAAGCCGAAGCCCTGCTCAAGCGCCTGGACGAATTGCCGTCCTGAACTATTGTTGGTCTCTTAGTTTTTGAGCCTGCGCCCCTATTTTAGTGCCTCTTATGGCTATTCAACAAAGTACCCTGCGTTTTCTGTCCGATCTGAACGAAAACAACAACCGCGAGTGGTTTTTGGAAAACAAGGAGCGTTATCAACAAGCGCTGGATAACGTAAAAGAACTCGCCGCGGATTTTTATGAAATCTGGAGTGGCGTAGAGGCTATTCCCCCCCAGGACCCCGCCAAATCCCTCTTCCGAATCTACCGCGACGTCCGCTTCTCCAAGAATAAAGAGCCCTATAAAGCCTGGCTGTCTTTTGAAACCAAGCGCATGCCCGGGCATATGGGCATATACATCCACATCCAGCCCTCCAACAAAAGCTTCGCCGCCACCGGCCTCTGGGAACCCAGCCCCCAACAACTCGCCCTCGCCCGCCAGGAAATCGACTACAACTCCGCCGCCCTCAAGAAAATTCTCAACACCAAGAAACTCAAAGACATCTGGGGCGAAATGCAAGGTGCCCAACTCAAGACCGCACCCAAAGGCTACGCCAAAGACGACCCCAACGTGGACCTGTTGCGCTTCAAGCAATTCATGCTGGTTAAAAATTTCAAAGACAGCGAGGTTAAATCAGCAGACTTCGTTGGTAAGTTGAAGGCTGCTTTTGTTGAGGCAAGAGCTTTTATGGAGTTTTTCGATGCGGCGGTGAGGGAGGGGGGGTAAGGGGGGGACCTCAATTCCTTTCGAGTTTACCACTTTTCGCTGGAGATGTTATTGGAAGAGCTTCCATGCAGAGATCAAGACGATAGTTTGACGATGCAGCTTTCAATGGTTAATTTTATTTCCCTTTGAAGCTCCATTTGTTAAACTTATGAGGTGGTATACCTAAGATAACCACAGCTTATCTTTTTTTAACAAGAGAATTTTCCAAACAGTTCTATAATACACTTTAAAGAAGTAGTAACCTTTAAACAAAAGATGAAAAAAAGTGCAAGATTTTAATATCAAACCATTACCAAAGGAAACACCATCTGCATATTCAGAGCGATTGGGAATTTATTATGCTTCTACCGTCACAATCTCACATAAACGGAAAAATGGCCAATTTTTTACACCGATAGAGATTGCCAGGTTTATGGCTTCATTTGCTATAAGTGAAAAAGAGAGTATTCGAATTTTAGATCCTGGGTGTGGCATAGGAATTTTATCAATTTCTCTTATTGAACATTTAGTTAAAGGTGATGAAAAATTAAGGAGAATTGAATTAGTCGTTTTCGAGATAGATGTGAATATTCTTCCATTTACAGAGAATTGCTTCGAATATTTAAGGATTTGGTTGACTGAGAAATCTATTGAGTTTACAGTATTCTTATGTAAAAACGATTTCATATTACATAATTCTAGGGTCTTAAATAACACGGAAAACTCGAATGAATGTTATGATATTGTGATTTCTAATCCTCCTTATTTTAAGTTATCTAGCGTTGATGAAAGAGCTGTTGCGGCAAAATCAATAATTTTTGGTCAGAGTAACATATACACTATTTTCCTCCTAATCGCCGCAAAACTATTGAAGGAAGATGGACACTTAATTTTTATAACTCCGCGAAGTTTTTGTTCTGGTAACTATTTTAGATTGTTTCGGGAATCTTTTTTTTCTGTTGTGGAGTTAAAAGAAATACATCTTTTTGATTCTAGGAAAGCTACTTTTAAAAGAGACAAAGTACTTCAGGAAAACATTATCATTAAGGCATGTAAGAAGAGTAAAAGGGAATCTGACAACACTGATTGTGAAAAGATACTAAAAGTGTCATTCTCAACTGAAATTTCCGACATTAATAAAAGACGGATAAAAAATTATAAATATTCTAACTTAATAAATTTTAATTCATATCAGAAAATATTGCACCTTCCGACTTCTGATACAGATGAAGAAATCATTAAAATTTTTAAGACTTGGACAGGCTCTTTAAAACTATATGATTTGGAAATATCAACTGGCCCTGTTGTAGATTTTAGAAGTATTGATATGATTAAATTTAATCAATCTAAAAACACTGTTCCACTTATATGGCTTCATAATGTTGAAGCAATGAATATTGATTGGCCAAAGGATTTTGGATACAAAAGAAAGCTGAAGGGACAATATATTGTTTATGACAAAGGTTCTCTATCAAGGTTGGTGGTAAACAAAAATTATGTATTGGTTAGAAGGTTTAGTACTAAGGATGAAAATAGACGATTAGTTGCTGCCCCATATTTTAGTCGTAAAAATTCAAATGCAAAAATGATTGGAATAGAAAACCATCTGAACTACATTTATGGTAAAAGGAGTGTATTAACATCCGACCAAACAACGGGTTTAGCGGCAATCCTAAATAGTCGATTATTCGATTTGTATTTTAGAACATTTAATGGAAATATCAATGTAAGTGCAACTGAACTGAGAGATTTTCCGTTGCCCAATTTTCAGCTGATTCAATCTTTAGGTCAGAAAATAAATAAAACTAAAGCTTCTTTAAGTATCGATGCTTTAGTGTCAGAAACATTTAATCTAAAACTAGATTTATCTTAACTCTATGGATAAAATATCAGAGGCACAAGAAATTCTTAAAGGTTTTGGACTGCCACAAAGACACCAAAATCAAATATCAGCTTTGACCTTGCTAGCTCTTTGCAGTATCAAACCAAACGATAATTGGAGAAATGCAGAAAGAAAAAGCATGATTCTTACTACGGATATCATGGAATTTGTGAGCATTAATTATCATATTAGATATAAATCTGGTTCAAGAGAAGCTTTTCGAAAGAAGGCTTTGAATCCTTTTGTAGATTCTGGTCTAATTGAAAAGAATCCAGATAATCCAGACCTGCCTCCAAGAAGCCCAAATACCCATTATGCGATCTCTTTTTTAGCTTTAAACACAATAAAGAAATACAATACTGCTGAGTGGGAGTTAGCTTTGGATAATTATAAAAAATATAAAAATCAATCTTTACGTGATGCTAAACCTGCGGTTTTGATCAAAGCCATTAATATCAGTAGCTACAAATCAATAGTTAATGATAAGATAGAGCTCGGAAGATTTAATGTTTTTATTGGTGTCAATGGGTGTGGTAAGACAAATATACTTGAAGCACTTGCTACAGTGGGTGCTGAGCGAGCGAATGATTTATCTTTTGACGGATTGTATAGCCGTGGAGTTCGCATTGCTCGTCCGGATTTAATACTCAGTTCGTTTCTAGGTAGTAGCCATAAAAGCAGCATTGATATTAGTCTTAGCATAGAGAGCAAAAGTATAGAAGAGGAGTACAAATGCTCTCTTTCGCCAGCAAACAAAAATGACATATATACTAAATGGATTAATCTGGTAGAGGAGGAACTTTATCCGCACATTTTGTTAGATTATTTCAACTCTATAGCCAACAAAACTCCCGGGATTTCAGGTGATGATTTGCTGAAAAAGGCAAAAGAGATAATATCAAGTAAAGGATTTAAAAGAGATAGAAGTTTTGATGATATCCTATCAGAGTATTCTATTTTTGACTTGAATACTAAGTCTTTGAGAGGTATTACAACTACAGAAAGCAAGAAGACACCTTTAGGAATAAATGGTGAGGGCCTTGATTTGTTGATAGCCAGCTTTAATAATTCCGAACGTACACAGTTGAACAAGTGCCTTGTTTTCTTTGATTGGTTAGGAGAAATCATAGCAGACAAGGATGATAAGTTAAAGGTAATGGGATTAAAGCCTGGCCGAAGTATATCAACTTTATACTTTATAGATAAATTTATGCAAAAGAATAACAACACTTTTTCAGCTGAGAATTCTAATGAGGGCGTTTTGCATGTTCTCTTTTATCTAGCTCTTTTTATTAGTGCTAAAACACCTAAATTCTTTGCAATCGATAATATAGAAACAGCATTGAATCCACGTTTATGTCAAGTATTAGTGTCTGAATTGGTAAAACTTACTAAAGAAGCTAAAAAACAAGTATTAATAACTACACATAATCCAGCGATTTTAGATGGATTGAATTTATTGGATGAAGAACAAAGATTATTTGAGGTTTATAGGGATAGTGAAGGAAAAACTAGGACAAGAAGAATTAAGTTTAAGGAGAACTTAAGCGATAAAGAGTTTAAGCTATCAGAAATGTGGTTAAAAGGATTACTTGGAGCTGTTCCAAAAAATTTCTGATATGAAAATAGGAGTTATTTCAGAAGGACATGCTGACAGAGCAGTAATCGAAAACATCATTGTTGGGTTAACTGGTCTTGATCGAAGCGATATAGATGCGTTAAGACCTATCTATACAACTGATGAGACGGATAAAGCCTTGTTAAGTACGAAGACATTTAGCACATTTTCTGTAGTTAAAGAGGAGTGTGAGAAACGTGATTTAATCGATGGATTTCTTGCTATTGAGGGTCAAGACTTTGTAGTAATACATATTGATACTGCTGAAGCTGATCAGTATGAAATAAACCGACCAGACAAAGGGAAAGCAGATAACTATTGTGAGGAATTGAGGGCATTAGTCGTTCAACAAATCAACACTTGGCTAAAAAAAGATATGTCCGATGAAATCTTGTATGCAATCGCGATTGAGGAAATTGATGCGTGGATTTTAACTATATATGATTCTCGTGATTCAAGTTTGTCAGCTAGTCCAAAAGAAAAGTTGAATTTTATCTTAAGAAAGAGTAAAATAAATACGACTTCCAATTATATTAATTATTCACGATTAAGTAGACCCCTTTCAATGATTAAGAAAGTAAGAAAGGGAAATTTCCTACTTTACAATTGTAGTCTAAAGGCCTTTTTTGAAGAAGTAGAAACAAAAGTCATCCCTAATCTGAGAATTATGTAGTACTCCCAATTTTTCCGACTAATGATTGCCGGCCTTGAGTTAGTTCAGGCCGCCTTCAGGTGGAGGTTCCTAGGTTTTTTTCTGTTGATAACACGATGGTTTCTCTTGTTGTTTGTCTCCACGATTTTAGCAACTCCTTGAAACAATTCCAAGCCGTCACTTGCCGTATTCAGGTAGACGTCCTTTATTCATGTTCTACCTTCGAATTTACTACTTTTGCTATAGCTGTTATCGAAGCCATCCCCAAAACAGAATCAGTCAAAAATAGAAACTAACTCATCATCATCGCCATCTTGTTGGAATATGGAAAACACTTCCATTGGTTTGGTTTGAGTGCGTTTTCCATATTTCAACAAGGCTTCTGTTGGGGTCATTCCGTCCGGGCTGTCATTAGGACGTTCGTTGTTCAAGAGCCATTGCCAATGGTAGCTTAGGCTCCTTACCTGGTGTAGGTTGTCGAAAAGGTACTTGTCCAGAATGTCATCACGGTAGCTTCGGTTGAATCGTTCCATATAAGCGTTCTGATTGGGTTTGCCTGGTTGGATGTGCAGGGTTTCGATGTCGTTATCCCGGCAGAAATCCAAGAGGCTGGTAGCGATGAATTCTGGTCCATTGTCAAAGCGAAGCGACTCAGGCTTCCCTCGCCATTCGATCAACTGTTGCAGCTCGCGGATAACTCGCTTGGCTCCAATGGAGCGTTCGATTGTGATGTTGAGTACTTCCCGGTTAAAGTCATCAATGATGTTCAAAACGCGGAAAGGCGCACCATTGGTCATGCGATCATGCATAAAGTCCAGAGACCAGGTTTCATTGGGATGAGTTGATTCCACCAGGGGTCTGGGTTCT
>JBGSYF010000027.1:0-11793 GCA_041751015.1 Chitinophagales bacterium | reverse complement strand
GCTGAAAACGTTAATCTTAAGATCCAACAGATCAAGAGAATCGCGCGCGGGTACGCAAACTCAACAAACTTTGTCAACATGATTTACTTTCACCTTGGAGGCTTAAAACTCAGCATACCCACTTTAAATAGCTAAGAGCCTTTTATTTAGCTCTATAAGGTGTTCATTAGCAATGCTAAATCTTAAATATTAAAAAAGTAGCCATACACCTAAATATACAAAAAAAGGGCGCAGAATAGATCTGCGCCCAAACATATCCCCTACCTACCAATCCTGTTAATCTTGTAAGCAACGAATGGGATACCCATCTCTTTTGCTTGAGTTGAGCTTGCTGGCCTTCTTTTGACTGTGAACCAGACTCCTGTACCAGGCTCCGTCTAAAGTGAATTCAGTGCTGCTCCACCAGTTTGCCATATAACCCAAATCGTCAAACAACCCGTTCAGGTATCGGGCTCCGGCCGGCAAACCGGTAAAGCCACTGCTGTTGGTCGCCCCCAGATTGGGGTCCTGCCACAGACCAGTGCCGGTACCCAATGTACCCGAGGACTTCATCTGGCCACCGGCCATGGACAGACCACCAAGTTCAGAAGTCAAGGTCGTCCACTCTCCATCAGAGGGCACATGCCAGCCGTCCGGGCAGATACCGCGAGAATCGGACGCAGCATACCAATTGTAGAGCAATCCGTAAATCGCTTTATTAGCAAGGTCATTGGCATAGACACTAAAGGCTCCGGAATTGGTGCTGCTCCAGTCCACATCAACCAGGTTGGCAGCCACATGATCTCCATTGGCATATCGCTCTGCCCTCAGGTTTTCCTGCATCCAACACTGGTCGCCAATCTGAATCACCGGATAGATGTTGCCATCGATATCAACTACTGTAGCGGGGCAGGTGCTGCTTCCAGCGACGGTAAACTGGTCAATCGCCGAAACAGGGGTCAGGTCGAATGGCGCGCTGATGTTGCAAGAGGCCTGAACCCGCCACGAGTAAGTGCCCGGACTCAACAAGGACTCCGGCACAAATAGCTGGCTAGGCTCAGTCCCTACTATGCGCTGACTGATGAAAGACCCCGAAGGGAGAACAGCCCTCACTAATACACCCACACTTCCAGGGATGGCATCCCACTGAAGCAATACCCCGGAACCTGGCAGGTAGGTCGATTGCAGATTAAGAGGAGGATTATCCGTAGAGCAGGATTGAGCTTTTGCTGCGGTGTTGCTCATTAAAAGCAACCCAATAGATAGGAGCAAGCCGCAAAAAAACTTTCCCGAAAGGGGAAAGAATGACGGGCATCTCTGAAAATGAGTAGAAGCAGATTTCATAGTAAATTTTTTAATTAGTTAAAGATTCTTCAATCAGGCAGGACTATCGTCTGGGTTGTCCCGATTGCGAATCAAAGGTTGGAACAGGGAAATTCTGCTCCTAACCAACTTTTGGGGCTAATTAAAAAGTCTATGAAGCAACATATGATCAGTGAGCCCAATACATACCACACTTAATGGTGTGTTTTCAAACACGATTTCAGTGCTAGTCCTTCAGGCAGCGAACAGAGTATCCGATTTGCTTGCTTCCACTGCTCCTTGTTGTGCTGCCGAAACTGTATGAAAGTTCCCTGATCCAGGCATTGGTCGAAAAAGCATGGGAACTGCTCCACCAGTATCCGTTATAGCCGATCAAATTGTAACCTCCGCTTAAGGCTTTAAACCCACCGGGATGACCAGAAAATCCGCTGGAATTGGTAGCATCTGTGTTAGGAGCCTGCCATAAACCAGTCCCAGCAGAGAGATTACCGGTTGACTTCATCTTTCCACCAGATACAAAAAATTCTCCTAACTCATCAGTAAGCGTAGTCCATTCATCATCTGATGGTATATGCCAGCCATCGGGGCAGATCGAGCGGGAATCTACAACAGCATGCCAATTGTACAACAAACCGTAGGTTGATTTATTGCTAGCCGAGTTATCGTAAGCAGCAAATGCCCCGGCTATGGTGGTCTGCCATTCCAGATTGGTCAGTGATGTTGGAATCGGATTTCCATTGCGATAATTCTCCGTCTTCAGATTCTCCCTCATCCAGCATTGGCTACCAACCAGTATGGTTTGGTAAGAATTGCCATTGACATCTGTTACAGAAGCCGGGCAAGTTGTTCCTCCTACAACAAAGTTATCAGAGGCCGAAATGGGGGTGACGTTATAAGGAGGCACAGTACTGCACGCTGCCTGAACCTGCCAGGTATAGGTACCGGGCTCCAGCAAAGCGTCAGGCACTACAAATTGACTGCGTTCAAAGCCAACAATTCGACGGCTTACATTCGCTCCCATGGGCGAGGTAGCCTTGATCTGAACACCAATACTTCCCGGTATGGCATCCCATTGCAACAATGCACCTAAGCCTGGAGAATAGGTAGAGATCAGGTTTACGGGTGGATTGGCCGGATTGCACACCTGAGCATCTGCCGGCAATAAGTAACCCAACTGGATCAGGACGAGGATTAGAAGTACTCGCTTCATGATTTCGTATTTAATCTTTGAAAATAAATACATATGACTACCATTCCCAATATAATGAGACTTTCATTGGTTTCAAAAAGAAAACATCCATGTTTGTTGAAGAGAATCGTTCATTTTGAGCCAGGTCAACAGCGATACTATCCCGGGGAGCCCTTAAACTACTGGCAGGAGATGAAAAGACATTCGTACTAATAATCTAAGAATCAACATTAAACACTCTCAAATTATTTTTATAATCAACTCTATATGTATAAAACTCCGAAAATCAAATGGATTCCCCCTTGCATACTTGAAAATCCTGCTTCCCGTTAGTACCTTGGCCTATAGCTTCTGATGAGAAAGAACCCTCTGAATTTATTCATTCTCATGCGTACCTGCTCTCTCGCCATCGGGAGTTGTCTGCTGATGCTGATTCTCTTTCCCGCGTGTCAAAAGGACATACGGGAACAAGTGATCGTCTGGGGCAATACGCCTCCCCCCTACCACGGCATGTCCACGGAGCAATTGCAGGTGCTCAGCAATCGCATTTACATTGATCTGTTGGGCCGGGGACCGACGCAGGTGGAGCTCGACAACTTCCTGGAGGAATGGAAGGAAGAGGATTTTTCAGCCCAAGCCCTTGACGCACAGATACTGAGTCTTCAGCAGAGTGCGGCGTATTTCCGCAATATGGATGTGATCTTTTGGGCCAAATGCCTGAATTCCATCGACAGCCTGAGTCTGGAAAGTGAGATTGCACTCTATAATTATGTTATTGAACTGAGTCTGGAAGCTGGCGATACCACCCTTGCTTACTTCTACGAACCCTTTCGGGATGGGTTGATCAGGCTCAAGGAAGGAGCCGGCGATTGGCGCAATGGCGAGATTGGTATAGAAGAATATATGGGTCGAATCATCAACAATGTCATCTACGACAACGTGAACATGGGCTCGGAGAACTATGTGCTGGCGTGTTTTGAGAACCTGTATTTCCGCAAGCCTACGGCCTACGAATTGGAACAGGCCATACTCATGGTAGGCGGTGTTTCGGGCTTTCTTTTCCTGCAGGATGGAAACTCCAGGCTCGATTTTGTGCACATTGCCACACATTCCGCGCCTTTTTACGAAGGGCTGGTGCTCGAAGCCTATCGCCACCTGCTTGGCTCGGTCCCCGATGCAGCTCAGATGGCCGTAGGCCTGCAAGCCCTGGGCAGCAGCTCGGATTACCAAAGCCTTCAGCGATCCATCATCATCGGGCCATTATATGCGAATCTTCCATAGTCATAGATTCATAGCCTTCCTCGGGTTGGTGCTCGCTGTTTTTTTGAGCAGTTGCGAGCGCGAGCGCATAAAGGACGTGATCGTCGATCAATTGATCTATGGAATTGATACGATACCGGTGTATGCGTCAGCGGCGGATAAGGATAAACAGAAGACCACCACACAGTTCTTGTCTACAGCTTACACTCAGCTATACCTGCGCCCGATTCCATCGGGCATGCTCAATGAGCTGACCCTGCTCCGCCTTTCCCACGGGGATAAACAAGGCATCGGAGAATTGATCATCAGCCATTTTCTGCAGTCCGAAACGGTACAGAGCAATATGCCTTCCGAAGAGGAGATGTGGATCGATCTGGATGTTTTTGTACGACAAACCTACCTGCGCTTTTACTTGCGCCTCCCTTCCGCCTATGAGCAATACGCGCTGAAGCGAAGCATTGAAGAAGATGATGAAACGCGCGTAGTGGATGTTTACCGGGCATTCCTATTATCTGACGAATATCTTTTTTACTGATGAAAAGGCGCGAATTCATAAAGAAAACCACCGTGGCCTCAGCAGGCGCGCTGAGCATGCCTTTCATCATGCCTTCTGGAAGGGTGTTTGCGCGCTCGGGCAGCCGTCTGGTCAATCACGTAGTCTTCATGCTCTTTGCAGGGGGAATTCGCAATCAGGAATCGGTGCAGCAGGGCTACCTCAGCAGTCATGCCGGTGGACCTTCGGGCAACATCCTGCCCAATATGCTCGCCGGTGCCGCGCCCTCTTCATCCCTGGTGTACAGCCCCTGGGCTCCCCTGAGCGCCATTCCCCTGAGTCAACAAGGCACGCTTTTCCGGCATATGCGCTATGCTCAAGGCCCTACAGGACACTACAACGGACACAGTGTGGCCATGACCGGGCAGTACACCGACACCGGGCTGAACCTGAACATCAATCCGGAGTGGCCCACGCTCTTTGAGTACTACCGCAAGCACAGTGAACCGGCTCCTGCCGCCCGCAGTTGCTGGTGGCTCAGCACCGAGCTGGGTCCTTATCCATCCCTGAATTTTAGCCGTCATCCCAACTATGGACCGGCCTATGGGGCCAATTACCTGATGCCGGGTTACGGGCTGGGCGATGCGGCGGTCAACTACCTCGGTGGCTTGCAAACCCTGCACCCCGAGGAAGCGGCCAGAGTGGGCAAGATCAAATCGCAATTGGACGGATTCTTCAGACAGGCGGGCAGTGAAGGTGCCAGCGGGGTGCAAAACAGTCCCGAAGACAGCCAGTCGATTCAGCAACTCTATCTGGATCTGATCAATGGCAGTGACACGCTCGAACTTCCCCTTCCGGCCGGCACGCCCTCCTGGCAATTGACCGGCGATGGGGCCAACATCGCTACGGCCTGGAAGATTATGGAGCGTTTCCAACCTGAGCTTATGGTCATCAATACCACCAATTCCGATGTGTGTCACGATGACTTCAGCGGCTACATCAGCTACTTGCACAAGGCGGATTACGCCGTTGGCTGGCTTTGGCAGAAGATTCAGCAACATCCGGTTCTGGCTAACGATACCATATTGTTTTGTATGCCAGAGCACGGCAGGAATCTGGAGCCGAATGGGCTTGTTGATGCCAACGGGATACGCGCCTTTGACCATACATCGGACGAAAATTCGAGGGATATCTTTGGTTTGATGGTCGGTCCGCCAGGTGTGGTTGCTCAGGGGAATGTGGTTGGTTCCTCCCTCACGCCCGTTGGTGAATCCATTGACGTGGTGCCCACCATAGCGCATATTCTGGGTTTCAGAGATGCCATTCCAGGCGGTTTTCTGCCGGGCCGGGTCTTGCACGAAGCCTTTGTTTAAATGTAAGATATGCAAATAAAACGCCAAGCCCTTCCCCCGAAACCATTCTAAGCGTTATGCCGCAGCACAATAATATTTTTGCTCGAGATTCCGGCCTGCTCCTTGCAGCAGGGCTGCTGCTGCTCCTGACCCTGACCCAGTGTGAGCGAACCGTCATTCTCAATTACCCTGACCTGCCGCCCAATCCCTTTGATGAGATTGACTATGGGCAGGGCGTTTTGGGGGAATTGCCGCTGGATTCTTCCAGCCTCCTGGGTCTGCACCACTACATCTTTGCGCCCAAGTGCGCGCAGCCGGGTTGCCATGACGGCAACTTTGAACCGGATTTCCGCACGCCGATGAGCGCCTTTCACAATCTGGTTTATCATCCGGTGATCAAGAACGATGAGGGGGAAAACTTTGACTATCGCGTGCTTCCCGGCAACCGGTCTAAGAGTTGGTTGTGGGAAAGGGTGACTACCGATGATCCGGTTCTGGGGCGAATGCCCCTGTACGATTCGCTGAGCGCTGAACAGATAGAGGCCATAGGGCGTTGGATTGACCTCGGTGCGCCGGATATCATGGGTCAGGTAGCTGGATTGCCAAATACCCAGCCAACGGTTTTTGGGTGGCTGGCCTACGATCAGGCCGATGCAACCCGCTATGATCTGAACCGGACGGATCTGATCAGTCCCATGCAATTACCCTATGATAGAAATATTATTTTTTATTTTGGTGCCTATGATCTGGATGATCAGGGCTTGTTTGGGGCAGGACATACCCTGGGCTACAACAAGGCGCGCATTTCTCCTCACCCCTACAATGTAGAGGCTGAAGCCCTGCGCGATCTGGATGTACTCGGTCCTTTTGAACCCTTCATCGGTCCGGTGTTCTTTGATGAATCCGTTCTCGCGCCTTATCATCAGCGCCTCGTGATCAATACCGCTGAGTTTGTGCGAAACAGACCCTACTTCGTGCGACTCTATGTGCAGGACGGGCAGCATGATCAGCCCAGCGAATGGCCGAACAGCGGTTCGCCCTACTACATTCTATCGCTGATGTCTTTTGTAGTGCTATGAAGCAACAAGTTGTGTTCTTTGGGCTTGTTGCCGTCCTTCTCTGGACCGGGTACGGCTGCGGGGATGAGCCTTTAGAGCCCATTCCCCCGGAGCCTGTCATTGAATTGATCGCCGTTGCGCCTGTGCGGATTCAGGCCCTGGAGGATTCCGTGGTCTTTCGCCTGCGCTATACCGATGGCGATGGTGATTTGGGATTTGTCGAAGCGGATTCTGCCGTGGTTTACCTGTCGGATGAGCGCTTTGGCTTAACCGAAGAGTTTCATGTTCCGCCCCTGGCTCCATTGAGTGCACAGATTGCGATAACCGGAGTGTTGGACATCGTACTTCGCCAAACCATCATGATGGATCCGCTGGCCGCGGAAGAACCGGTGGTCTTCAGCTTGCGCATTCGCGACCGGGCCGGCAATTGGAGCAATGCTGTGCAAACTCAAGGGCTGATCGTGAGTAGACTGTAGATTTTGAGGCAATTCTGCCATAACATCTAATCCCAGATTTAGTTTAATATTTTTATTGAAATTTTTGTTAAACAATCTTAAACAAAAGGGTTAAACAAGGTGTCCTTACGGAAACAAAAACCCTTTTCCCATGAACTCCGTACTTCTCGCTGTCCAACAATTGGCTTCTGATGATTACACCGGTTTCACATTCTTCGTAGGTGCCATGGCCATGATGGCCGCTTCGGTTTTCTTCTTTCTTTCCATAAGTACCGTCGAGGGAAAGTGGAAAACATCCTTGCTCGTCAGTGGTCTGATCACCTTTATTGCAGCCGTTCATTACATCTACATGCGCGACTATTGGGGGGCATTTGGAGAATCGCCCACGTTCTTTCGCTACGTAGACTGGATATTGACCGTGCCCCTGATGTGTGTGGAATTCTATCTCATACTAAAAGCTGCGGGTGCTAAAATCGGGCTGCTCTGGAAGTTGATCATCGCCTCGGTTGCCATGTTAGTTACCGGATACATCGGTGAGGCCATCTACCGCTATGATTCAGTGAGTTGGGTATGGGGGGCCATCTCCGGTCTGGCATACTTCTACATCGTATACTTGATTTGGTTTGGCGAAGCACGCCGACTAGCCAATGCCTCCTCCGCTGCAGTTCAGCGTGCGCACAATGTGTTGTGCTGGTTCGTGTTGGTTGGATGGGCCATCTATCCGCTGGGTTATATTCTCGGCACCGCGGGTGGCTTCTTTGGAGCGCAGGTGAATGCAGATTTGGAAGCTGCAGCCGCTTCAATGAATGTGATCTACAACATCGGAGATGCCATCAATAAGATTGGTTTTGGTCTGGTAATCTATACCCTGGCCTCGACCATGAGCAATTCCAAGCCGAGCACCAAGCTCGTATCATAAACCCAATTCTTTTCATCGGGCCGGTTCTTTCGCCGGCCCGATTTCTTTGGCCCATGAGAATTGCACTGACGCTCCTCGCTCTCTTGCTGGCCTGGTTTGCACCGGAGCTGGTCAGCACCTTGGAAATGCCTCTTTTTTTGGGTGTGGTCATCACCATTGGAATGGCCCATGGCTCACTTGATCATCGTTTGCATACCGCCTCGGCGAAAAGGGCTTACTCTCTTTTTCTCTTTTATACGAAATACTTGCTAGCAGTGGCCATAGTCGCGGGAATATGGTGGCTTTCTGTACCGGGCGGGGTCTTGCTCTTCTTGTTGAGTAGTGCCTATCACTTTGGACAGGCAGAAATATGCGCCGAAGATGCTGGTCCCCACAAACGGTATCGATGGATGCGTTTTTTTTGGGGAACGGCCTTGCTGAGCGTTCCTATAGTGGTTCACTCCGCTGAGTTGGTCGAGACTTTTCAGAGTTGGCAGTGGACGGTGAAACAGGGCCCATTGCAGACTTCCGGTTGGCTTGTGTTCCTGGGCTCTATGATTGGATTGTTGCTTCTCAGTTCTAAAAGCATAGGCCAAAGTTCGTCTGTCAATAGTGTTGGCTCAAATCGGCATATTCTGGCATTGTTGGCTTATTCCGTCTTGCTGGCTTCTACTCCTCCCCTGTGGGGCTTCACGCTTTACTTCGGCTTGTGGCATGCCTGGCCAGCTCTTGTTCGCCTAGGGCAAACTCTCCTGATCAGCAAACCTGGCGAATGGCTTTTGGCTTTATTGCCAAATTATCTGCCTTCCTTGCTGGCTATGGTGATTTGGATGGCCACAGCCACTTATCGTCCGGAAAGCTACACGATTGCAGGCTTGCTGGTGTTACTCTCCGCTTTGACGGTGCCGCATACCTGGGTCTTTGAACGATTGTATCAAAGGCGGCAGCAACAAAAATGATATCATTAATAATAAAATTATATTATATACTATTGCCTGACAACAATAAAAAAAATCCCCGAAGCCTAAACTTCAGGGATCTTAAGTGTAGCGGAGACAGGACTCGAACCTGTGACCTCCGGGTTATGAGCCCGGCGAGCAGGTGATGTCTGGTTCGCTCCCGTCCGTGAATCCGCTTGTTCGTGCGGGATCCGAAGCCGCCAAGTCCTTGGTGTCCGGTCCAGATAGAGCCCGTCCGGCGCGGTTCGTTTGACATCCGTTTGACACGGGTCGGCGAAGCCGCATCAGAAGATCGCGTACTCCCGCACAAGCTCAGGCAACGCCGACTCCGTCTCGAACAGCAGCGCGAGCAGTCCAGCCTGCAGCTCGCGGCCAAGGCGGCCGACCCTGGCGAACGCATCGGACTTGCCGGCCTCCTCGCGCGTGAGATGCTCTAGCTCATCCCGAAAGCTCGAATCGTCAAGCAGCCCGAGAAACTCGTCGTAGGCGCCCAGCGTTCGGCTCCCTGCGTCGATCGCGCCGTGGTTAAGAAACGCAGCGGCGATTCGATCCGTTGGCGGCATGTCGAACTGCTCTCGGAGGAACGCCGGCATTGCTTCCCGGTCGAAGCGCGAAGACTCCAGAACCGGCAATAGCCCGCCGGCGAACAGCACCTTGCGCGACGTCCGCAGCTTGGCATTGCGAATTCCCCATTTCTCGGGCCCCTCGCGCTCCTTGCCGGCGAAGTCAACGCAGACCGTCCGCCAATAGCGGACGACGTCGTTGAGCAAGAACCGGGGAGGTCGGTAGTCCTTGACGGACTCGTCGAGGTACCGCTCGAGAATGCGATCTCGCCCGCCGGAGTACACCGCTGCGGCCGTCAATGGCACCGATTCGAGCAGGAAGAGCATACGCCGGGTCAGATTCGTGTTGCTGTCTCGGTCGAGGCCGATGTCCTCAACCAGGCGGTCGCAGAAAACCGGTTCGCCGAAGGCGCCCTGGGATCCCGGCGGTGTGTCGAGCACGTCTGCGATGGCATCGATCGACGGGGACGCTCCCGGCCGCTCGGGACCGTCGACGAGGAGCATGAAATCGTCATCGCTTCCGGCGGTGACCTCAGCTCTACCCCATGAACCCATCAAGACGACAGACGCGTCCTTGTCATGGTCGAGTCCGGCGAGCTGCCCACGCCGATTCAGAAGGCCGTCGGAGGTTCTCTGCCGAGCGCTCAGCAGATTCTTGAAGTCTCGGCGCGAATCCGACGCGAGCCTCACCAGCGGGCTCTCGGCGTTTGGCGCCACCCGGACTAATGCACCGCGCGTGGCGGCGCCTCCAGAATCCAGGGCACGTCAACGCAACGCTCGAGCGCCGGCCCGAACAGGTCTTCGTGATCTTCGGTCAGGCTGACGTGGTGCAGATCGTCAGAGAGCGAACTCAGGTGTACCTGTCGGAGACGCCCTCCGAACATGTCGAGCAGCTCACCAGCGACACTCATGCTGCGATCGATCGACCAAGCGTGCGCGATGTCGAAGCAAAAACCCGCGTCCGGAAGATCAGCGAACAACGGAGCTAGTTCGTCTGGCGTCCGGCCTGAACACTTCCGTGCGTCCATGTTCTCAATCAGAAGTTGACGTCCCAGCGCCTTGTAGAGATCGACGTTGGTCATGGTGTCGGGATGCATGACGATGCCGTCGCACCACCCGGCAAGATCACAAAGTTGAGCCACCAGCTCAGCCTCATCCGACTCGCGGCCTTTGGATGGGCCATGAACGCTCAGGTAGCGGAACGGCAGACGCGGCCGATCAGACAGATAGTCGAGCAGCGGCACGAGTTCGACCTCGCTCAAAGCCGACAGCTCCACCGCAAAGGGCGTAATCGCCCACGCCCTTGAAACCTGGTCGCCCCAATCGCCGCGTGATTGCTCCATGAACCCCGTGGACACGCCGATCGGATGATGCCGAGCCAGGACCGAACGCCCTCGCATTGGTCTCGTAGCTACCGCCATCTCGTCTGACGCTACCAAGCTGCAAGGACAGCCTGTGCGCGCCGGCCCTGAGCGCCGCGTTCGCTCTGTGCTACGCGATTGCCCGAACTTGCCGAAGCTCAGCCGCCATCTCGGCAGCCGTCGAGAAGCGCTCCGATCGGGCCGAAGCGCAGGCTCTCGACAAGAACTCTTGAACGTCATCCCCCAGGTCTGGCCGATAGTCCGCCGGGTCGACGACATCCTCGGCGACCATTGGCCGCCCATCCCGATACGGGTGATTGCCATTGCAGAGGAGCTCGTAAAGCAGAACCCCAACCGCAAAGAGATCCGTTGACACATCCCAACGGGTCAGGTCGGCGTCGGGCGCTTGGTACGGGGGTGTCCCGGACTGGGTGCGAATCGGATCACCGACCCTCGAGGCGATGTTGAAGTCGAGCAGCTTCGCTCCGCTGCGCGTCAGCATGACGTTGAGCGGCTTGATGTCGCGGTGCACAAGACCCTTCTCCTGAAGCTCTTGCCATTCTGCAAACTCAGCCTCTGAGAGCCCGCCGTCTTGCTCTTTGCTCTTCAACTCCGCCAGGCGAGCAGAGTCAGGATGGATCGCCTCAAGCGCGTCGAGAATGTCGAGCGCGACATCGATCGCCTCTCTATCTCTCAGGTGGCGATCGCCACCGACGTACTCATCGAGCGACTCGCCTTCGATGTATTCGGTGATCAGATACCAGTCACCGTCCTCGGTCTTCCCGGCCCAGTAAACGTGGACCACGTTCGGGTGCTGGACCTTCCGTAACGCGCCGATCTCCCTGCGGACCGCGTCGTACCCAGCTGCGTTGTTGAAGAGCTTGAATGCGCGCTCCACGTCTT
>JBGSYF010000026.1:0-482724 GCA_041751015.1 Chitinophagales bacterium | reverse complement strand
CTCCAAGGGAGATTTTCCCACCTGATTAAATTTTACCTCACGAATGTACCATGGCTTCTGAAGGCCTAATGCCGCTGTAAACAGTTCTGTAGATTGCATCCCGAAAACTACCTAACCCACTACAAATGGCAAAGGGCCAAATAAAAGTATTGCGTGTGTTTAATTGAATTCTGAATCTTTTAATAATGCTCCAAAAATGGCTGAGCTAAATCTGTGCAATGCATCACTTTTAACAGGTTATTCAACGCGTTTTCGCTTTTACGTTAAACTTTTAAGTTTTGAAAACTATTAATATTGATATTCCAAAGATTCATTGTATTCGTCAGCAGCATGACCGGATATCAGATGAAGTTTATGGTTTGTTGCTGATCACTACGGTCTCAGGGCAGCAAATCAATCGGCCCTTCGCACGGATTCTTCCCATCAGGAGGGATGTCCGCAGCAAACAGATTTGGCGGGGCCTGCAACAAGCAGAGAATATCGAGTTGCCCGACACTGCTTCAGGGTTAGTTGTCTGCCTTGCGCTTTATGAAAAGGATGATGGAGCGATTTATGACAAGATTGTCAACGAAGCAACAGGAGCTCCTCTATCCAACAGTGTTCCATGGCAGCAAATCCTGCAGGAGCTGAACGTGGATTTGGAACTGGTCAACGGACGCTGGAAGGAGGCTGCTTCCAGGGCTACAGTGCGGGTTTTAAAGCACTATCGTCTCGAGGATGCACTTGGTGTAGAATGCTTTGCTATAGACCTGAGTTCTGAAGAGCCGGACCACTTTTCCCGGGAGTTTACCATGAAAAGCAGGGGCGGAAAGTACAAGGTGCAGATAGTACTCTCCTAATGGCATATACGCAAAGACTTCTAATCCTCCGGCATCATCAGCGTTGATTCAGGGTTCTTATCTTTTCCACGGCCCATTGATACAACTCCTCCGAGCACATCGGCCTTCTTTCGCCTGGTTTGTCTTTCACTTCTTTGAGGTATTCCATCAATTGTTGCAAGGGAAGCGTTACTTCATAAGAGGAGGCCTGAAAGACCTTCCGAAGCAACTTAAAGAGCTGCCGTTCATAATCAAAAAGTCGATTATTCCTTTCCAGGAATCGGCGGATACTTCGGGAAAGACTCTCCAGAAGAACCAAATTGCCCAGTTCAAAGTGGCAAATCAGTTCCAGAATGGATGCAAAAATCTGTATATCCTGACGGTGTGTAGTCTTGATGGAATGGATATGGTTGATGTAATCCAGGCAATCGCTGTATTTCTTTGTGAGAAAGCAAAGGATGGCCACATTGATTAGGATGGCTAACTTTCTTCCGTCATTGATTTTTGAGGCATACTTCTCCAGACCACTCATAATCTCCGGCACCATGGCCAAAGCCTCTTCGTGTCGATTGTTGTTCAGATGCCAAAGCAACTCCAGCAAACATAAATTTTGAAAGACTTCCCCTTCTTCATTAAGTGAAGAGGTAGGCAGGCTTTTCAGTTTGTGGAGCACTTCTTTGAACGGATGAAGATTGCTGATATTGAAGGCGCTCACCAAATAGTTGGAGAGAACTATTTTGTAATCAGCAGGCCTGAGCTCAATCAAATCTGGATTGGTTTCCCATAACAACCTTTGTTTAAGCCTGACCTGGTAGGCCCTGGTAGGGTCCCCTGAAAGACTAGACAGGAAGTATAACATGTTATAAATCAAATGCTTAGCTTGAAAGCTGTTCGCTAATTGTTCTTGATCCTCGATTTGCCTGACTAAGTCAATACTCAACTCTTTATATTTCTGCTGCCGAAAGTCCTCCCCATTTCGATAGGCCATAAACAGGCTGTGATACTGAGCCTGAAGGGTCCAAATAAGCTGGTTTTCCTTTGCCGTGTTTTGCAACTGCATGATTTTCTCGGCGATCAATTCCTTAGATACCCCGTTTTCAAGCATCATGTCAATTTGCCTGTTGATCGTTTCAGCCTTGATATCTTGAACCTGATACTGATCAGCCATTTCAAAGAGCCTTTGCAGGTGTTTCGCTCTTTCCTGCGTCATCATCTTCTCCTTGAGTATACTGTCTTCTTCCAGCATGTTCCTCATCTTCAAGTTCAAACTTGATTCATCGCGGTAATGCCTGAGCGCCCTGAGTATGGATTGCCGTAGATGTCTGGTTGAAACAGCAGTGTACTTGTGAAGAGTATCATATGGTTTTAAGGCCTTTTCAATAATTGTTATATTAAAGTTTTTATTTAAAAATAAAATATTATATAAAATAGTGTCATTCTTTTGTTTATCTCCTTGCTTTAAACTTAAGTACCAGGTAACATAGCGCCGTTCAGGCACATCCATGAGCTGAATGAGATGATGTAATTGTTTAAGTGTTTCCATAGGCATGTAGAGCAAACCTGTTTCGAGGGCGCTGTAAAATAGGGCTTGTGTGGGATAGTGATGATTTAGATGGTTAAATAGTTGTTTCTCGTTCTATCGAGGTGTTTAAAGTGTAAAGACCAATTAGAGATGGGTTCCAATGCTTTGTTAAAGTATTGATTATCAATATCATATCAAGTTATGCCAGCAGATTGTGTCTTTCTGTACTTTTTAAATGTCTGTTAAATTGGCTCAGATTGATCCACTATGATCCCTATAATTGCAGTGCATTTAGTCATTTTAATCTTAAATCAAATCATGTCAAACACGATAGAATTTTTTCTGGAGGATTATTGGAGTGTTCGGATCATGAAAGCTTCAATCCAGAATACCTTTGAACTAGTTGCAGTGCATAAAAATGGCTGTTACAAAGAATTTGATCAATTGTCAGGAAACAAAATAGTAAAGATGACAATTAGGGATGTATACGGAAAGAAGAAAATTACCTTACAAAGTGCACCAATTCCGTCTTCACATAGTCAGAGTAAAATTATAGGAAGCTATCAAGGGGGAGGGTTCTTTGTTTCAATAGAGCGGAACTGGTTCAATAGCAATGTATCGGGTGTAGTAGGTGTAGAGGATGTTCGTCCGGCTGCTGAAAATGATTTACATTTTTGGAGGGCGGATGGACCAGAGGAAGGAGGCTATGAACTTTACTTCGAAACTTATTTAGACCAGACTAATCAAAAATTAAAGTTTCATTATCCACCTCAGATTGAAAGTTCCCTTCAGCATTTTTTGAATGGAAGTAAGCCTGTCTATATTAGTAAACTGACTGCTTGTACATAATAAAAATGTTGATTCAATCAGGTAGGGGGTGCATCATACACATGTTGCTATCTTTCACTGGAGATAGCATCTTTGATAATGCCGTGCGACTTTTCTTTGATAACTCCTGTTTACATGATGTACGTCATTTGACTTGCATTTTGAAGCCTGAAAGATCGGTGTATCAATCTTCGCTTGTTTACACAGCAGTTGCTGTCGAAAAGCAAATGATAGAAACTTTCAATCAATATGTTAAATCTCGTCTTTCGGAGTATAGTCATAAATTAGATAAAGTTATTGTTGTTCTTCCAGGTGGAACACTTGTGCCTGAACCAGAAGAACCCAGACGTTATGTTCAGAATGAAGTGCTCTTAGTAGAGATGCTAAGCGATTTGAAAACAAGGCTAATTCTTAATACTAACTCAGTTTCGTACAACTGGACTGTCGAAAGCACATTGCATGATATTGAGGTTTTCGATTCTGCAGTGAATGTGCCCGGTGGTGATGTATTAGTGATGAATGATATAATTCTTACTGGAAGGCATGATAATGAGGTTTTTAAGCCCATAGGAGAAAGTGTAGCAGACTATACCATAGTCAGTCTAAAACAGAAAACAAAGTATACGAAAAAAAGTTTTACTTATCCTGACGCTACCTGGAGCGATCTATTTGGTTGGGATGAATCTGATAAATTGGTAGCTCCTCTTTACGATCTGGATTTATATCTATGTGTTTTGGAGCGATTAGATAAGGTGGTCTTCTTTGTTGGCGAATTAAAGTTTGACGAGTACTTCTATAAAGATGAAATTACAGTCAAATCTAAACCTATATGGGAGATAATCTCCTATCTACTTGATAAAATATGCAATAAACTGGAATCCTTGCATAGCTGTTTAAAAAAGCAAGTAATCATAAAGCGTCTACCTATTCTACTGGGGGGGAATCTTGATAATTGTGTCAGTTATTGCAATGGAGTGATTGATGACAACGGTGACGCAGGTCGGTTTATGGTTGCAGCTCCTACTTTCTCAGAACATAGTTTGTTATCTGAGAAGAGCATTTTAGAAGCCAATAGTCAATGTGATGCTGCTTTTGAAGGATTAAATGTGAAGGTTTCACGAATGAATGTCTCTGCTGATGATGTCAGATTAAAGTCTGGCGGCCTTCACTGCCGTTCCAAAGTAATCAGACGTTTCCCAATAGACAAAACTTCCTCTACCTCTTAGCTCGGCCCTCTCAGAAACAAGCCTGCCCCCCAACAACTTCAGCCTCAAAATCTCAGTCTCAGTTCGTCGTATTCTGAATTAAATCAGTGGTCCGAGCCCCCTTGAGCTTGTTTCTTTTCTTCCAGCGTTTGTGGGTCCAAAGCCAGAATTCCGGCTGATCGAGAATTTGTTTTTCCAAAAGACGGGTGACCTTTTCCGTGATTTGCCCATAAGGTGTTGAAGAGGGCTCTTCTTCAACCACTTCAAAGCGGGTTTCATAGACCCCTCGGCGAACCTTAGTGATGGCTGCAAAGAGTACCGGATAGTTGTACTCCCGGGCAAATTTCTCTGTGCCGTACATCACCTCTGTTTCCTGATTCAGGAAGGTCATGGTGTAGGTTTGTTTGGTCGAAGGGGAGGGGGCCTGATCGCTGGCCAGGATAGTGCCTGTCAAGACATGGCGGTTAGACGCGTGAAACTCTTTGATCTGTCGTTTCGGTAGGAGAACCATGCCATACTTGCCACGGGTTTCGCGCATCTTTTCCTCAAAGAAGGGGTTGGCTAGCGGTGTGTAAACACCTATACTTTTGTGTTTAATCTGTGCGTCTGAGGCGAGCACGCACATTTCCCAATTATTATAGTGTCCTGCTGAGAATATGACGCTTCGGCCTTCATCATAAAAACGATCGGCCACTTCGGGATTGACAAAACGGTTGCTGGCTACAGCCTCTTCCAGGGATATGCTGAAGATCTTGATGCTTTCTACCGCCAGATCGCATAAATGGTGGTAGAATTTGCCCTCAATGTGTTTCAGCTCCTTCGCTGTTTTCTGAGGGAAGGAATTGCGCAAGTTTTGCCGAACCACCGCCTTTCGATATCCGAGGATGTGATAAACCACCACATAGGCCAGATCCGATAGCATATAAAGAACCCGGAAGGGAAGGAGGGAGAGGGGCTTTAACAGGGTGTAATACAATATTTTGCTCAGCATAGCGGGAATAAAGTTAGCTTTTCACTCCTCTTTTGGACTGATTGTCGTCCTTTGCGCACTTGAGTGAAAGATGTAATTTCACACCCTGAACGTGTACATTCGACACTAAGCAATTCTCATCACACCCTCCTCCGTCCGTTAAACTTCTCATCACCTGGCGGAGGATCTCCTGAACTGCTCGGCAAAAAACATTGCAATGAATCACAAGTACTTGAGAGTCAAAACGTTAGTTTCGATGCTCAGTCTTCTGCTCCTGCCGGCTATGGCTTGGGCTCAGGCGAGCATTTCCGGCAAAGTCACGGACAAGATGGGCGATGAGCTTATCGGAGCTTCCGTATTGCTGGAGGGAACCACCATAGGGGGAATCACCGACCTCGATGGCAGCTACCAGATTAACAACATTCCTGCCGGATCCTATAACGTAATTTTTACCTACGTTGGGTACATCAAGGACAATCGGACCATTACTTTGAGCGATGGGCAGAGCCTGATTGTCAATATGGATCTGGCTGAAAACGTCCTCATGCTCAATGAGGCTGTGGTAGTGGGTTATGGAACTACACAGACCAGAGACCTCACCGGAGCGGTCACCTCCCTGAATACAGAGGATTTTCTGGAGGGCAATGTCAATACTCCAGAGCAGCTCATCACCGGAAAGGTCGCCGGGGTGCAGATTACCTCGAATGGCGGAGCACCGGGCTCAGGCAGCCGGATCCGGGTGCGCGGTGGCAGCTCATTGAATGCATCCAATGATCCATTGATCGTCATTGACGGTGTGCCGGTAGACAACGATGGAATTGCCGGTTCGGCAAACGCCCTCAACCTCATCAATCCGGATGATATTGAGAGCATCACCTTGCTCAAAGATGCATCTGCTGCGGCCATCTATGGTTCGCGTGCGGCGAATGGCGTGTTGATCATAACCACCAAGAAAGGGGTGGCCGGAGATCAGTTACGCGTGACTTTTGGCAGCAACAATGCCGTGACCACCATTGCCCAATACACCCCGGTGATGAGCGCTGATGAGTTCAGAGCCTTTGTAAACGAGTTTGGCACCCCAACTCAAATCGGCCTGTTGGGTGAGGCCAATACCGACTGGCAGCGGGAGATCTTCCGCCTCGGATTTGCGACAAACAACGACATTTCATTCAGCGGAGGCATCAAGAACCTTCCTTACCGACTCGGTCTGGAGTACTACTCTGAGAGTGGCATTTTACAACGCTCCGCTCTTTCTCGCTACGGGGCCTCCCTGAACCTGAGCCCGAAGTACTTTGACAACCACCTGAGTTTCGATGTAAACGGTAAATATTCTTATACGAATAATTTTTTTGCGAACCAGGGTGCGATTGGAGCCGCCGTCGGATTTGACCCCACCCAGCCCATCAATTCAGACAACGAGAACTACGGCGGTTACTACGAGTGGGTCACCGCTGCCGGCGTTCCCAACGTTCTCGCAGCCCGCAATCCTTTGGGTCTCCTCTACCTGCGCGATGACGAGAGCAATGTGTACCGCTTCCTGGGTAATGTGGCGGTGGATTACAAGTTTCATTTTCTGCCCGAGCTGCGCGCCAACCTCAATGTCGGAGGTGACTTCAGCCGCTCTAATGGAACGGTTTTCGTTCCTGAGTTTGCCGCATCTGACTTCAACCGTGGAGGTGTAAACAACCAGTACGAACAGGAAAAGAACAACAAGCTGCTGGAGTTCTACCTCAATTACGCCAAGACCTTTGATGTCCACAAATTCGATGTCATCGGCGGATATTCCTATCAAAACTGGTTCACCTTCAGCCCGGCTTTCCCCGATGTTAACGTGGCAGGCGACACCATCATCGTTGCCGACCCCTTTCCCTTTGAGACCGAGAACACCCTCATTTCTTTCTTTGGAAGGATCAACTACACGCTTAAAGAACGCTATTTGCTGACAGCCACTTTGCGCAACGATGCTTCTTCGCGATTCAGCCCTGCAAACCGCAATGGCCTCTTTCCCTCAATGGCTTTCGCATGGAGGATAACCGAGGAGAGCTTTATGCAAAACACCGGTTCGCTGAGCAACCTGAAACTTCGCCTTGGATGGGGAGTTACCGGTCAGCAGGACATCTTTAACAATTACCCCTATATCGCCAATTACTCCCAGGGAACCGGAACGGCTGCTTACCAGTTTGGCAACCAGTTTTACTATGTGTTGAGACCAGATGGCTATGATGCCAACATCAAGTGGGAGGAAACGACCAGCTACAACATCGGTCTGGACTTTGGTTTCAACAACAACCGGATCAATGGTAGCCTTGACTTCTACAAGAAGATCACGGATGACTTGCTGGCCACCATCCCTGTTGCCGCCGGTACCAACTTCACCAACCAGATTCTCACCAATGTCGGAAGCTTGGAGAACACTGGGGTAGAATTGATGCTCGGTTACCTGGCCATAGACAAGGATGATATCACCTTTGAGATTGGAGCCAATGCCACCTGGAACGAAACGGAGATCACCAACCTCAGCCTGGTGCCCGATCCGGAAAATCCGGGTGTCCTGGTTGGAGGTGTTGCAGGAGGAGTTGGCAACACCATTCAGATTCATACCGTGGGTTTTACCCCCTTTACGTTCTTTGCCTTTGAGCAATTGTACGATGATCAGGGTAATCCTATTGAACACATTCCTACCGAAGGCCAGTTGGGTTATGTTGACCAGAATGGAGATGGGGTCATCACTGCAGATGATCGCGTGCGTTCCTTCAACCCACAGCCCAATGTCTTTGCGGGTCTTTACGCTAACCTGAGGGTTAAGAAATGGAGGGCCGGTTTCACCATGCGGGCTGAGTTTGGCAATTACCTCTACAACAATGTGGCTTCCCAGCGCTCCTTCCGCAATGGTTCTTTTGGCCCCAATACCCTGAATAACCTGAGCCCGGCATATTACGAGACCAATTTCCGGGGAACTCAGTTGCTGTCCGATCACTACATTGAGAATGCATCCTTCGCAAGGATGGATAACATGTTTGTTGGGTATAACTTCGGTAATCTGGGCAACAGCAGTGTTGGACTCACCCTCACGGCCATTGTTCAGAATGCCTTCATCATCACCGGTTATTCCGGTCTTGACCCGGAAGTGGCCGGTGGAATTGACAATGCGATCTACCCCCGTCCTCGTGTATTCTCCATCAACCTCAATCTCCGCATCTGAGGACTCCGCAAGGAATAACCCACAGCACAACCGAAATCACCATCGATGAACATCAAATCCATTTCGATATACGCCGGGCTTTTGGGTGTCGCCCTCAGCCTGGGGTCCTGCTTCAAGGATCTTGATCTGGAGCCCCCATATGGCCTCAACGCAGAGGCCGTTTACTCCGATCCCAATAATTACATTCATGTGCTGGCCAAGCTCTATGCCGGATTGGCCACTACAGGCAATGACGGACCTGCCGGTCAGGGCGATATTGCCGGCATTGATGAAGGCTTTTCAAGCTATCTGAGGGTGCATTGGAATCTTCAGGTGCTTACCACTGATGAAGCCATCTGCGCCTGGGAACAGGACCCTGGAATCCCCGAACTCAACCGCGTGAGCATCACTGCGCTGAACGAGTGGAACCAGGCCATGTACTACCGGATCTTTTTCCAATTGGCTTTGTGCAATGAGTTCATTCGCCAGTCTGCGGATTCCAGATTGTCGGAGCGCGGTTTCTCAACCGCCGATGTGGATCGCATCGTGGAAATGCGCAATGAAGCCCGCTTTTTGCGCGCCCTGAGCTACTACCACGCCTTGGATCTTTTCGGTAATGTTCCCTTCATCACCGAAGATGATGTGCCGGGTGCATTTTTACCACCTCAGATTGAGCGCCCCGATTTATTCAATTGGGTCGAATCGGAGTTGCTTGCCGTTGCGGCAGTTATGCGCGATCCGGGCACCCACGAATACGCGCGGGCCGACAAGGCTGCCGCCTGGATGACCCTTGCGAAGCTCTACCTGAATGCAGAAGTTTATGTTGGTCAGAATCGCTATACCGATGCGGCTAACTTCGCCAAACAAGTCATAGATGCCGGGGTTTACAACCTCGATCCCAATTACGAGCATATCTTCCTCGCGGACAATCACCGTTCCCCGGAGATCATCTTCCCGGTAGCCTTTGATGGACTGCAAACCAAGACTTTTGGCGGAACGACCTATCTGATTCACGCCTCTATTGGGGGCATCCTGGACCCGGATGAGTATGGAGTCAACGTTGGTTGGATTGGCTTGCGCTCCACACCGGAGTTTGTTGATCAGTTCACCGATTCTGTCGGTGATGGACGTTACCTTTTTGCAAAGGATGGGCAGACCCGCGAGATTGACGAAGTGGCTCAGTTCACCGAAGGCTATGCAGTGGCCAAATGGCGCAATGTCGATCGGGACGGTGTGGCTGGCTCGGATCCTGTAGGAGACTTTGTGGATACGGATTTTCCCCTTTATCGCCTGGCTGATGCCTATCTGATGTACGCCGAAGCCGCGCTGCGGGGCGGGGGAGATGCAGGACTCGGGCTGAATTACGTCAATCAGCTTCGCGAGAGGGCCTATGGCAACACCTCCGGCAATGTGGCTTCCATAGACCTGGACTTCATTTTGGCCGAGCGCTGCAGAGAGCTGTACTGGGAGAACCACCGCCGCACTGACCTGATCCGATTCGGACGCTTCACCGGCGCTGATTATCTTTGGTCTTACAAAGGTGGAGTCAAAGAAGGCGCCTCCATTGCTAATCACCTTAACTTGTTTCCGATCCCCGCATCGGACATTATCGCAAACCCCAACCTCAAACAAAACACGGGGTACTGATTTTCGTATCCGTTTCACGTGCTTTCAGAGGCTTCCCACAAGGAAGCCTCTGTCTTTTTATACTAGAGCTGAGCCAATTACAAAGTACTATTTCTTTGCCTGTGTTCAAAAGCGGCAGTGCTGGGATCTCATATTCCCGCTGTAACTTGATCGGCGAATGAAGTCCGACGATCGCTCTACCGGCAGCCTGGCTGAGTTCAGAAAGGTTTTCTCCACCCTGAAGGCCGCCCAACCGCTGGAAGCCACCTATGACGCCTCTTTTGCCGGACCGCTCTGGGTGCGAAAGGCGGCTCCGCCTGTGCTGGCCTTGTTGGGTATGCCCGGTTGGTGCGGCAAGCGATTCTTTCAGGGCGGTGAGGGCATCAACATGCTCAAAGGTCGAAAGGGGGTTAGACCTGCATTTCCCTTTCACTGGAGCCATAGGGCTTCAGCGCTGGATGGCAGGGCATCCCTGCAAATCCGCTACCTTCCCAATGCCCGTTGGCCCTGGCCCAACGTGATCGACGAATTGCGCCAATGGGACGAATACACCTGGCTGGGCATGACCTATACCCAGGGTCCCGAAGTGTTTCGCATTCCCTTTCCCTTCCTGCTCCAGCACCCACACGCCCTTCATGAGCCCCATGGGCCAAAGCGGAGCTGAGCCATGATTTGGTGCTGATTTGCTCGTTTTCACGCCATGGTCAAGAGACCGATATGCGCTCGGTCAACAAGGAAAGTTTGAGCTTGCCTATGGCGCTTTTCCAGAATGCGGAGTAATTTCGGCTATTCGCTGTTCTTGCATAGCATCTTCTCCTATGAAAACTGCTTGTTTTTCTGCCTTGTTTTTGCTTTTTCTGAATCTGACAGGACTGAATGCTCAGGAAAGTTCCGGCTACAAAGAAGCCACAGATGCGGTGGCTGTTGAGCAAAGCCCGCTTGAAATCAGCGACAGCATACTTCCCTATGCCATCGGGGAGCGCATTGAAGACTTTCGCCTTCAAAACATCGACGGTCGCTACATTTCATTGAGCGATTACAGCGATGCTAAGGGCTTTATTGTTGTGTTTACCTGCAACAATTGCCCCTGTGCTCAGGATTATCAGCAACGCCTGGTCTGGTTGAGTAGTAAATATTCTCAGGACGGTTACCCTGTTCTGGCCATCAACGCAAGCAAGGCCGATCGAAAATTTGGAGAGAGCCTGGAAGATATGGCTGCCAGAGCGGATAGCGCCGGCTTTAACTTTCCCTACCTGATCGACGAAACCCAAGGGGTTGCCCGGCGTTTTGGCGCTCAAAAGACCCCTGAAGTCTTTGTATTGGTCCGGGACAGCGAAGAGAATGCCTCACAGGGCAACATGACTGAACAAAGCCATGTGTCCGCTGCGGGCAATCCTTCTGAATGGGCATACCGCCTGATTTACTCCGGGGCTCTGGACAACAAGCCCGCGGATATGCGAAAAGTCACCCGCTACTACATTGGTGAAGCCATCGCCCTGCACGAAGAGGGCTACAAGCCCGCACTCGAGCGCGTAGAGCCGATGGGCTGCACGATTGAAGGAATAGGCACCCAAGGTAAGCTTTGCCCTATGGAAGCCCTGGAGAACCGCGTCAAGGAAGCTCTGGGCGATTGAGCCATTGAGGATCCTGAGCCCCTCATCAAAAAAGCAAGCCGCCTTTCCATTGATCTGGAAAGGCGGCTTTTTGTTGTTCAGATCTACCCGATCAAAATTATCGCGGGCTGCCTGATCGGGGAGCTGAGGGTGTTCGGGAAGGCGCCGGCGCTCTTGAAGGCGAAGTTCTGCTGCCCTGAGGCGCTGCCGAAGGCCGGCTGGGTGCGGAAGGCTGAACTCGTGGTGCAGAGGGCTGAGCTCGCGGGCTCGATGGTGCCGTCCAACTTCCGCGGTGCAGATCTTCCGGTCGGGTTGTAGTCCGGGAAGGTGCGGGCTGTGGACGCTCAATCACTCTCGAGGGAGCGCTGGGCTGTGCACTGGGCTTGGTGCCCTTGCTGCGCGAGGTATTGGGTGCTGGTGCTGGGGTGGGTGCAGGCGCAACTGTTCGGTCTGGTGTAGGACGAACGGCAGGCCCGCGATCGCTTTGACTCTGCGTGCCGCTTTCGGTGCGAATCGTGCCAGAAGGCCTTGAGCTTGTCCGGTCGGGGTCAATGCTTTGTGCAGTCGGCCTTGGAAGGCTGCTGTACTTTTTGGGGTTTTCCTGCAGTAATTCGACCCGGGTCTTGCTCTTAGAGCCGCTGCTTTGCTGAGCGGCATAGTCCATCTCCAACTTGCCGTAGTCGCGAATCTTGGCAACCCGATCAGTTGATGAGGCATCCAGCCAGTTTCTACCTACTACTGGCTCGCTGCGGGCGATGAACTCCCGGGTCGGACCATTCAGAGCAACTCCAGTACGGCGGTGCGTCTGATAATAGGTCACACAGCCATTGGTCAGATGGGGATAGTAGTAATGGCGGTATGGTGTGCGATAGTACCATACCCAGAAAGAGTAGGAGGGCATGCCAAAGACTACCATGCTGCTGCGCGGTCCGTAGTAGAAGCCCCAGTCATACCACCATGGATAGGGATACCAGCGGGGGTAGGGAGTCCACCAGGGATAACCAAACCAGTAGGGATAGGGCTGGTAGACGTATTGAACTTCAACTCTGCGCTCCACTACCTGTTGAGCGGGCGCGACGCTGTATTCCTCGTCAGACCAACCCGCTTCACGGGCAAACTCAGCCGTTGCGGACTCCAGTTCTGCGCGCATCTGCGGATCGCTGTCCAATTGATTTTGCCAATCTTGCAGGGCTTGGTTCTGGCGCTCCGCAGCTTCCACGGCAAGCTTGTCCATGTAGGTGTTGACGCCTACAGGGTCTTTGCGGTAATAGTCGCTGACCAATACCGTCAAGCTGAGGTGATTGGTCAGAATTTCCAACAATTCCGGCATGCCCACCAAGGTGGAATAGGCATTCTGTACTTCCAGAGAATATGGACTGAGCAACTCGCGGTAGGCGCTTTCCGCCTGTACACTGCTGTTGTGAACAGCGGCGATCATGCTGGGGTTGCGCTGCCCCTGATCCATTATGGTAGGGCGAATGTCCTCATCGTACTTTGCGGAGATTTGCTGTAGTGAAGAAGTTCCCTGACTGCCCTGACGACTGATTTCTTCCATTAGTCCGGGGTAGCGGGTCATTTCCCACAAAGCTTCCTGATCACTTTGTGGCAAAGCGCGCAAGGTGTTTTCAAAGTTTGCCTGTGACTCTTGTTGGAGGCGCTCTATGCGAACCAGAATCTCCGGATGCATACCCGCATTGAAGATGGCCTGGCGAACCTGGGCTGGGTAGAGCACCAGTGCCTCCAGGGCTTCGCGGTCTGTTTCACTCAGGTTATCAGACCAATCCTGTTGGGCCATGGCCGTCAGACTGAGCAGAACAGCCAGACCGAGGTAGGTTAATCTTTTCATAATGTCCAAAGCAATGCTAAAACCGGGCCAATTTTTATGCTTTTGATGATCATTCGTGTTGATATTGCTCAGCATTGTATTTTATCCACATTTCAAAAGCATCGCCCATCCTTTTCAGGGCTCAGGTCAAGCGGCCTTAGCCTTGCAGTATGAAGAAAAATGCCCATAATGGCGAGCTCCTGGAACAAGGTTCGAAGAGCATCGCGATCAAGGTCCAAACTCAAGAGACTTTGCTGTCCTGTTTGGGCTTTTTTAGGGGGAAAGGCCTTGTTTCCGGGGTCTGCATTCTGGGTTTGACCCTGATTGCATGTGAACTTCAGGCACAGAATGTGGGCATAGGTGAGCCTTTCCCACAGCAAAAACTCCATGTCAAGGGCGGCCTGAGACTCGATGGGGATACCCTGACCGGGGATATGGACAAGCCAGCCACCATCTTACACATCGTTTCCAATGGCGGGGTCTCGGTCAAGCTGGACGCCAACAATGACGGCAATGAACGCTTTACCGTCAAGCGGGGCGGGCCCGATTTAGGGAGTGTAGTCTTTGAGGTTACCGAAGCGGGAAACACCTCAGCCAGTGGCTTCGGCGATTTCAACGGCTATGGTCGATTCAACGGCGATTTTACCATCAGCGGTGACTCCAGAAGGATGTTTACGGGAGAGAATTTTGATGTAATCGCCGATGGGAGTTTTGAGATCTATCTGGATGCCGATGCCGACAATGCCGGTGCTGACTTCAGCGTGCTCAATGATCAGTCCCAGTTCTTGTTCCGCGTCTTTGAGGATCGAAGTCCTACCGTTTATCCCTTTGGCGCGGGCAGCGGTCAGACCGGTGGAATTCGACTTCGGGAGTTGTATTCGGCGGGTTCCAATTGGATCGGCATCCGTGCAGCGGATGCGCTTTCTTCCAACATCTGGCTGACGCTGCCAACGACTGCCGGCCTGTCGGGTCAATACCTGCGCAATAACGGTGGCGGTGTTCTTTCCTGGGCCTATCCACCGGGAGCGCCGCCAATGCGTATGGGTGCTGACAGCAGTGCAGAACCCACTTTTAAAGAGATCAGCATCGGGCGGGGTGACTCGGTGTTCATTCCCTTGCCGTTTCGGGGCCCGTGTATGCTGACCGGTCAGGCGAGCAGACAGGAGGAAGGGCCCATGCGAAGTGCTTGTTTGCTATGGCCAGGTGCTTCCATCCCCTCCGATCCAAGCGCCCCTGAGGATCCATTGTATACCTTGGCTGCAGCAGATGAACGAGTTACTGCGCTGTCTGATGCCGAACCTGAAACAGAGAAAGTCTGGTCTTTGCACGGGCTATGTAAGGGATCCTGTGTGCGCCTGCGATGCCAGTTTATGTGTTACAAGTAAAAGGCAGACTACCTCTTCTCGTAGTTCTTTGGAGTGGAGTTTTTAAAATGCAGATGCCGTCTCCAGGAGTATCCGATCGGGAGAGTTGAAAGAACAAGTATCCAAACAAGCATAAAGAGAATCAGGTAGGCTTTGGGAATCAGAGCAAAAAGCAAGAGGCCCACCAGACCGCCGAACATCCAAATTCGGGCACCAAACTGCTGGGTGCGCTGATCGTTTTCGGCAGAGAGTCCGGACCAGGGCATGTTGAACCCAAAACTCCTGGACTCAACCTGCTTGCCGCTAAACAACCAGCCCAGACCGAAAAAAAACAAGGCAATCAACAATGTTATACTACGACCAGGATCAAAAGGCGTTGCCAGTGCTGAATAGACCACTACCGCACTCAATGCCGACAAACACACTTGAGATAAGAGTCGCAATCTGAAGAGTTGAGCCTTCCACGCCGGGCTTTGTTTCTCTTTTTTTTCAAGAATAGGCAGTGAACTAAGAATGAGATAGATGGGTAAACAGAGCAATAAGACTGGTATCCAAAGTTCAGTTTTAGGTCCGTAGCGATCTACTTCTCCAGCCATGTTGTAGTGCATGGCTACCTGATCCGGAATGCGATTCCATATCAAGAGCAGATACGCAGCAGGAGCCAGACAGCACAAAAGGATGATCAATTCCTGCCATCCTTTGTTGAAAGGGCTTTCAGAACTTTTCATGATATGCCTGTTGAAAGTATCTTAAGTCGGAGAAAAGGCAGCAGCGATTTGACGGTGAAAATGATGCACCCCCCTTTCCTGTTCTGGGGAGAAGCGGCCCCGGCGGTAAAGACGCGATTGAAGACCGCGCTGAACGGAATGCACGACTTCTTCATCTTCTCGTTGAACTTCGTCGATGTCATAGGCATCCTTGAGCAAGTCAGGTCTGGCCACAAAGGTTCTGAATCTGACCCGGCATTGATCTATACCCACAGGTTCAACGACATTGCTCGACAAACCCCAGGGATAGAAGTTGAGCATTAGGTTGGGAAAGAAGAAGTAGTAGTAGGCCGCAACCAGGCCTTGTTGATCTCCGCTGCGCTGATCTTGCTCAAAGCACAACTCGCCTTCTTTGGCGATGCCGATTTGAAGACTTCCGCCATCAAACAATATGGTTTGGTATGCACCATAGTCCAAACTGCGGTTCAAGGCCGGATGAACATAGGGAATGTGAAATCCTTCCAGATAATTGTCGCAGTACAATGCCCAATGAGCGTCTACGCGGTAGTCCTGATCCAACTCCACCTTTGGACGGAGTGCTTCGAGAAAGTTATCGCTGAGTCTATCCCGAATAACCTGACTGATGGAAGTGAAGTGAACAGAATATCCGGGCCGCTGATGCAGTCGGGTAAAGAACAATCCCCCGAGCTGTTCGAGGGGAAGCCTTGGCAGGTGATCTTCGGCACAGGGGAAGTTCAGGGCTCCTTCAAAGCCCGGTGCCTTTTTCAACTGCCCTGCAAGGTCAAAGGTCCTGCCGTGATAGCGGCATCTCAGCTGGGTTCCCTTGCCGGCCTTTTCCACCAATAAATGACCCCGGTGGGTGCAGACATTGGACAGGCAGGTCCAGTGCGAACCACTGCTTCCGTGGTCTTTGCTCAAACTGAGGAGTAGTGGTTCTTCCAGACTACCGGGTAAAAGCGTCAGGGGAAAGACATCATGGTCTTGCAAGTCATCTCGGTGCATCAAGAATTGCCAGGAACCTGCAAAGACGGAATCCAAAAGGTGTTGATGGGCTTGATGGCTTTGATAGAAGCGGGCTTCCAAAGTGTTGGAGCATCTGATGTCCTGGTCAATCTGACCATAGGGTTGCTCTCCCCATGAGTTTTCTCCGCGATGGGGTAAGCCGTTAATATTCAGGGGTTTATTGTGTTGAGCCATGGACATGCATTCTTTACAAAATTAAGAATCATGTGCTCAGCACCGGAGAACTGGCCCATAGAAAAGCCAAAAAACCACCAGATACACCGCTGTGGCTGCGTTCCCAAAAAGAATTGAGCCGACGGGACTATCCCGCCGGCCCATTCTTTCCCATCTCTCAGTATTGTCGAAAATCCTGAGGTAAAACTAAATGACGCTTTGAAGCGCTGTTTCACTATAAATGGTGATTTTCACGAACAAAGAGTTTCAGCGCCTGAGCAGGTTGGGATCTGCCCTGAAGAGCTGGTCTTTTTGTGCGCTGTACCCAAAGGTGCAATGCGGTAGGGTGGTTCTAAGCGCATCCATGATGAGCAAACTTTTGCTTTCGCTGCAGCGAAGCTCATGGCTGTTTCCATCACTGGTCTTGAAGAACAAGGTGCTCATCTGTCCCACTTTAATTCCATAGGGTAGGGATTCCACTTTGTAATAGTACACCCAGACAATATGCTCAGGGGCTTCGTGGAGCAGTTTATAGAGCTCGGACTTTCTGACGTCATAGTTTAGGAGTTCGATTCCGCTCATACCGATACCGAGCAATGCACCCCCGGCCAGCAGAATCGTCACAATGCGGTTTTGTTCATCGGTGTAAAATCCGTAGATCAAAATAGCAGCAAGGCAGAGTGCGGCTCCTATGCCACTGATGGCAAGTCGTAGATTCCTGTTGTGAATCAGTACTTTATGGAATATTGGGAAGGCTGGTTCCTCGCGGTTCATGATCGATAAACGGCATAGTGAGAACACCCGCAGCGAGGCTTGTGTTTTGCTTCAAGGATAAGGCTATTTTCGAACTCAGCCGTACTACTCAAGCCAGCAATTCTATGATCATCCAACCCAGCTTTGCCGTTTTAGGGAATCGGCATTCCTTTCACGCTCAGGCTGCTTTATCATTTTCCGATAAAGAAGCGGATTTGCTGGAATGCCATTCCTTCGATGCCATCATTGAAGCGGTTCAACAAAAACAGGTGGACTATGGCGTAATGGCGACAGAGAACTCCCTGGCGGGTCTGGTCGATCATAACCTGCAAAGGATTGTCCGTTCGGGTCTTTTTGTCCAGGCAGAGATCCTTCAGCGCATTGAACTATGCCTGGCGGCCCTTCCCGGTGCCAGTATCGGCCAATTGAAAGAGGTGGTTTCGCATCCCATGGCGCTCAAACAGTGCCGTCTCTTCCTGGAAAAGCATAGACAAATCAAAGCAGTAGAAGGGCGGGATACATCAGCAGCGGCTCAATCCGTGGCCGGTGGAGCCGATTTAAGCCGGGCAGCGATCACCAGCCCTGCCGCGGCAGCAGCCAATCAACTCCATGTTCTGAGCTCTTCCATCGAAGATCAGACGGGCAACCAGACCCGCTTTTGGGTGTTGGGCCGGAACTTGGTTCCAGCGGAGCAGCCTCGACGCCTTTTAATCGTGGATTCTCTGCCAAACTTTTTGAGCAATGAGGAGCTGGGCTCTGTTTCTCAAAGAAAAATTTTTGTGATCCGACGGCTGGACTGTATCCCATCGTCAAGCGATCCCAATCCATTCAGCTACCAGATCGTATTGGATTTAAATCTTCAAGCCGAGCACTCATGGTCTGATTGCAAAAGTTTATTCATGGGATTGTTTCCCCATGGGAAGATTTTTGGTGCGTTTGGGTAAAGTTCCCTACGAAAGGTTCCGGGTTGAGCCAAAGCGTTCGTTAATTTGATGAGTCGAAAGGGCTTGATTTTCACCTGATAATCCGTACTTTACATGCTGGTTCGGTTCCCTGGTAATAGGACTGGGGTTCAACCGCCCACCTATATCATCGCTATGAGTGTAAAACTCCAAATTACTCCGTTGTCCGAATGGGGCTACGGTTGGAAAGCCCCGATTTTTATCTCCGGACCCTGTTCCGCCGAATCTGAAGACCAGGTGATGCAAACCGCCCGCGGTCTGGCCAAGCACCGCGTGGATATGCTCCGCGCCGGGATCTGGAAGCCCCGGACACGCCCCAACAACTTCGAAGGCATTGGCTCCATCGGTCTGAAATGGCTGAAAGACGCCGGTTTTGATACCAATCTGCCGGTAGCCGTCGAGGTGGCTAACGTCAAGCACGTCTATGAGGCTCTCCGAAGCGGAGTTGATGTGTTGTGGATTGGAGCCCGAACAACGGTGAATCCCTTCGCCGTTCAGGAAATCTGCGACGCCCTGCACGGTGTGGACATACCGGTTATGGTCAAGAATCCGGTAAATCCCGACCTCGAATTGTGGATTGGTGCATTCGAGCGGCTCAATCGCAGCGGAATCACTCGTCTGGCGGCTATACACCGCGGCTTTTCGACCTATGAGAAGACCCGTTTCCGCAATCGCCCAAAATGGGAAATCCCTATTGAACTCAAGCGCCGCTATCCTGAGCTGCCGGTCATCTGCGACCCCAGCCACATCTGCGGAACTCGCGAGTTACTGCAGGAAGTCAGCCAAACGGCTATGGACATTGGTCTGGATGGCCTGATGATCGAAAGCCATATCCATCCTGAAAAAGCCCTTTCGGACGCGCAACAACAGGTGGTTCCCGATGCCTACGCCCAGATCATCTCCAACCTGATTTTCCGCCACGAGGAAAGCCCACCGGAGTCCGCCTCAACCGAGCTGGAGAGCCGACGCAGCAACATCGACCGCATCGACAAATACATCATTGAACTGCTGGCCGAACGCATGGAGATCGTGCGCGAAATTGGCATCTACAAGAAGGACAACAACCTGACTATTCTTCAAAGAGGTCGCTGGAATGAGATTCTGGAGAGCCGTCATGAGTTTGGCCGGCGCAAGAGTCTGAGCGATAAGTTTGTTCGCGATGTGTTTCAAGCCATTCACAAAGAGTCCATCCACCACCAGGCTCAGGTGATGAATCAGAGTGCGGATGAAGCCCTGGAAGACCTGAAAAAGGAAGTCAAGATTCGCCGCCGCTGAGGCAGGGCCAAATCATCAGGCTGTCTGACTGAGCTCCTGGGCGCGGTCTGCTGCGCGCTGAAGGGCGGCTTGCAGAATCTGTCCCAATTTTCCCTGTTCAAACACCTCAAATGCCGCCTCGGTGGTTCCACCTTTGGAGCTGACCGATCGGATCAGTGCATCCGGACCATCCTCGCTTTGGTTGAGCAGGTGGTAGGAACCCAGCATGGTCTGTTTGACCAGAACGCGTGCAGTGGCCTCATCCAGACCCATATGCGTGGCTGCCTGAACCATCTGTTGAACAAAGTAGAAAAAGTAAGCTGGCCCGCTGCCGCTGACGGCAGTAACCGCATCCAGCAATCCTTCATCCTGAAGGTACAGTGCCCTGCCTGTTGTGTCCAGGAGCTTTTGCGCGGTGAGCAGATGCTCGCGGTCAACCTGGGGCAGAGCGCTGAAGGCCGTCATACCCATGTTGATGCGCGCAGCCAGGTTGGGCATAGCCCGAACGATGTTTTGATGATCGAGCAGTTCGCTGATGCGCTGCATGGTCACCCCGGCCATAATGCTCAGTATGACCTGTTCCGGATCCAGAGAGGTCTTTAGGGTAGGGGCGAGCTGAGCAAAATCCTGAGGCTTAACCGCAATGACCACCACCGCGCATTCTCTCAGAGACTCTCCATAGGCGGGAACCACTTGTCCCAGGCCCTTGAGCTCATCATTCTGCCTTCTGTTGGCATCTTTTTCCACCAGTAAAAGGCTCTCCGAGTTGCAGAGACCGTATTGGCGAAAGGAGCGGGCATAAGTCAGGCCCATATGGCCGCAACCGATGATGGCAATCTTAAATGAAGAGCGGTTCAAGAGACAGGATTTGATGGCTAAAGATAGCTCCTGTTCCTTGAACCGCTCTGTTCAAGTTGCTGGTAATCTGTTGATTATCTCGGGTTGTTCCTCGGCGGGAAATGCTGCTGGAACCACTTTTCCGTGCTGACAAAATCAAAGGCCAGCGAAGAGATACAGGTGGTTGGTGCAGTCCCCTCATAGGTGCTGTTGATGCTCAATTTGTAGTATCCGGGCTTGAGTTCCAGATCGTACAAGTTGAGGATGCGCAAATCGGTGACGGGCAGGATCTGACTGAATGAGCCGTCTTCAGCCGTCAGGGTCATGGTTCTGACCCGACTGTTGGCCTTGTACTTTTCTTCGTTGAACTGGTAGCCATTGTGCATATGCATGGCACGGGCGGGCTGGGTCAATTCAAAGCGAATGAATTCCCCTTTGCCGGCTCCATTGGCATCTTCGCACCAGGCGGTTTGCATTTGGAAGCCCTTTTCCGGGCCCAGGTCAAAGGCAAACACTGGGTGGCAATAGCCTTTGATGTCCAGCGCAGGGCCCTCGGGGCGGTTGCAGTCCAGACTCTGAATGCGCTGCATGGCCGGGTTGCTGATGGCGGAAGCGGGCTTGAGACCGGAAAGCAAGGTCAAATCATAGCCAGAAAGGTGCTCGTACTCGGGAATTTCACGAGCAAACTGCAAACCGGGACGGCTGATGACCTGTAATCCGGAGAATTGTTTGTCGCGGTCAAGCCATGTCGAAGCGCTGATGTTTCTAACGGCTAAAGGGAAAGAGATTTCCTGTGTGGATACTTCGCAATTCCGTGCCGCGCCATGGTGCTGGAAGAAGGCAATTCGATCTTCAGCCTGAGGGCTGAGGTTCTCTATCATGGTGACCTGCCAGTCCATTCCCTCCTGAAACTGACGGTAGGAAAGGCCTTCCGGCAGTACCAATGTGGCATCGTGCATACGATTGACCAGGAACAACTGTCCGATGGGGTCATTCCAGCGATTTTGCTGAGCCAGCTCGAAGGGAGCGTAGCGCTGCTGGAATTCACTTCCCGTGATCAGGGAGGGAAGTTTGACCCGCACTTCCACTGTGCGTTGATCGTTGGGCTTGATCAGCACTTCGTGCTGAACCCTGACTTCCATGCAAAGTACCTGACCGGTTCCTTCCCATTCCGGACGCTCGGGTTCAGACCAGCGAAACTCGATGAAGATGCGCTTGGCACTCAGGGGTGAATCACCGATCTCTGCCTGACAGCCTATGCCGAGTTTCGCCAGATCCAGGGTGTTGACAAACTTGCGGATAAACAGGCGACGGCCAAAGTTTTCCTTGAGAGCCTGACGGGTATCACTGTAGGGGTTAGCTACCTGAAAATCGGCGGGAAAGAGTGTAGTCAAGCGGTCCAGAATTGTAGCGCGGAGCTCGGGACGGAACTCATTGAAGTAGAAGCGCATGGGAGTGATCATCTGGATAGCCCGATAGTCACCGGTGGTGTTTTTCAGGTCCATGATCATCCGGTATTCCGCCAAGGTGTCCAGTTGCCGGATCTGCACAAGGGCGTGATCGAGCCGGACTCCGGGCAGGTCCTTTTCGGGAAAAGGCAGACCGGTAATGGATGAGACCCCGCTGTAGTGCTGGGCTTGAAGACTCATCAACGGAAAACAAAAGAGGAGAAAAAGGGCTGGGAGTGAACGTCGCATGAATATTGGGTTACATACCATCAAAACGAGGAAACCGGGCATAAGTTACACCCGTTGGCAGCCAAAACGCCCGCCATTTACCAACATCAACTCAGCGGATAACGCCTGCCTGCCGCAATTCAGCCTGTTGTTCAGCGCTGATACCCAGTTGATCCAGAATGATTTGGGTGTGCTGACCTAAATCCGGGGCAGGGCCTCCCGGCCAGGCGGCTGTCTGGTCAAAGTGAAGGGGGAGAGGAGAACCCTCTGTTTTAGACTTTGCTGCGTCATCGGGACAGCCCACCATACTGCGGTAGAGGAGATGAGGATCTTTGGCGCTTTCCCTCATGCTGAGCACAGGACTGAGACAACAATCGCTTCTCTGGCCTAACTCCGTCCAATAATCGCGGTTGTGGGTCAGGAACAATTGTTCCAGATCGCGGCGCAGTTCGGTTTGAACAGCCGCATCGGGCAACATTCTTCCCATCCAATCGGGTACTCCTGCGGCTTCGCAGAAACGCTTCCAGAATTTTGGCTCCAGGGCAGCGAGGGCCATATAGCCGCCGTCCGCACAGGCGTAAACACCGTAAATGGCCATGCCTCCGGCCAGTAAAGGCTTTCCGTTCATCAACAGAGGTGCACTTCCCACCAAACTTTCCGGGTTGGAGAAACTGCTTTCTTCGGCCACGGCCAGGCTGGCCAGAACGCGAACTGCATCGGTCATGGCAATGTCCACGTGCTGGCCGGTTCCGCTGCGTTCCCTCTGCCACAAAGCAGCCAGAACACCCGCAAGGGCGGGATAAGATCCACCGGCGACATCGGCGATCTGAAAGCCGGGGAAGACCGGAAAGCCATTCGCATCAGGCATGAGCGAGAGCATGCCGGTCAAAGACAGGTAATTCAGGTCGTGTCCTGCCATCTGCGCATAGGGGCCATCCTGCCCAAATCCGGTAACCGAAGCGTAGATCAGGCCTGGGTTAATGGCCTTTAATTGAGGGTATCCCATGCCCGCAGCTTCCAGGACACCTGGTCGAAAGGACTCCATGAGCACATCGGCTTGCTCCACCAATTGAAAGAAGATCTCCTTGCCCCTGGGATGCCGGGTATCCAGCGCAAGGCTGAGCTTGCTGCGGTTCAGCGCCTGGTAGTAGAGCGACAAACCATGGCGAAAGGGTGGAAAACTCCGGATGTAATCCGGTTCTCTGGGATGTTCAATCTTGACGACCTCCGCGCCCATATCCGCCATCATCATGGCGGCCAGGGGCCCCGGCAGAAGGCGGGTGAGATCCAGAACTTTAAGGCCCTTGAGCGGTCCGATGGACGCTTGATTTTGCGACGGGGATAGTGGTCCGCTGGATGCCTGATTTTGCGACGTGGAAGCCGCATGGCCGGGCTGCTCTGCGCCACTCTGTGAATTGGACTTTTCCTTCATGACCAGCGGCGGAATAGGGGAGTAAAAGCCATCATGGATCCCAGATCGCTGACGCGGATTTTGCCGCTCATCAGGGCGCTTGACGGGTCAATGTGGCCCAGCTCCAGACCGGCGTAGTCTTCGGCTTGCGCCTGAACCAGGCAATCGGGCTGGCCGCGGAGTCCTTCGTTAACTTCAACAGCGCCAGAAGCAATCTGTACACTAAACTGACCTCCTCCTTCTCCGCTTAGCGAGAAGTGAAAGAGTTGATTCATGGCCGGGTCGGCCTTTTCGCTCTTGAATCTTCTGGGAAGGGAGAGCAGCAGATCTCGCGCGCTTGGGCTTGCGTCAGTCCTTTGGCTATCTTTTGATGTGCCGTTTTGAGAGGCTGTATTGTCATAGGCGGTTTTATAACTCGTGCCGTCGAACATGATCTTCGACACGATCTCCCGCATGATCTCTGAGGTGCCGCCCACAATCGTGCCTACCCGCCCGTCGCGATACATTCGCGCTATGGGATATTCTTCCATATATCCGTAACCTCCGAAGCACTGCAGGCAGGCATCTACCATGCGCTTTCCGAGTTCAGCGGTCAGCAATTTGGCCAGGGAACATTCCTTGACGGCGAATTCATCCCGATCATAAAGCCAGGAAATATAATATACGTACTGTTCTGCTGCTTCCAGCTCGGCACACAGATCGACCAGGCGATGGCGGAGCACCTGATAGCGGCTGAGCTTGCGCCCAAAAGCCTCCCGCTCATCCATGTACTGCATGGCCAGTTCCATCGCATGTCGCGCACCCCCAATCGACAAGATCGCGGCGACCAGCCTTTCCAACTGAAAGGAGTCCATGATGTAGTAGAAGCCCTGGTTCTCCTGACCAACCAAATTCTCCACCGGAACTCTCACATCGTCAAAGGCGAGTTCTCCTGTGTCTGAACTGTGCCAGCCCATCTTGTGCAGATTGCTGGCGCTAAATCCGGGAGTTCCCATCTCCACTACAATCAGGCTGATGCCTGCAGCACCAGCATCTGCTTTGGTCTTGCAGGCCAGGGTGATAAAGTCACCGTTGACTCCGTTGGTGATAAAGGTCTTGGAGCCATTGATGATGTAGTGATCTCCATCGCGAACGGCGGTGGTGCGGATGGCCGCTACATCAGAACCGGCACCCGGCTCGGAAATGCCCAGAGCACCCCATTTGTGGCCGCTGATCGAAGGCTTGAGGAATCTTTCTTTGAGATACTCCGATCCTACCCGGGCAATGTGTGCGGTAGCCATGTATTGATGCACGCTCACCGCACTGGTGAAACCGCCCATGGTCGATCGGGCCAGCTCTTCGAGATAGACCACCGAGTAAAAGAATCCGGCCGCACTTCCCCCGTACTTCTCTTCGTGGTTGATGCCCAGAAATCCCAGTTCGCCCATCTCCGCCCAGACCGATCGGGGAATAAAGCCTTGTTTCTCCCACTCAGCTGCATGGGGCACTACCTTTCTTTCGACATAATCTCTGACACTCTGGCGAAAGAGATGGTGTTCTTCTTCAAACCATGGGGAAAGGGGCATGAACTAAACTGCTTGTTTAGGGAGAGTTTGGCGCGAGATGCTTCATCCAGACTGAATGGAGGCTCAGAATCAGGTCAAAGTTAACGGTGGAAGGAGGGCTGAACAACACTCAGGTCAATGGGGCGGAGCTTCGCGTGCAGTGCGGGCCAGGCAGTTTGCGGTGCTGGGCTTGAGCTTATCTTTACCAGGGCTGTACGGCCGGGATCTTATGAGCGCTGAAGAAAAAAAGGGCTGTCGGATTGATCAGTGGTTGTGGGCCGTCAGGGTGTACAAAACGCGCACTCTGGCCTCAGAGGCCTGCCGCAGCGGACGGGTCAAGATCAATGATCAGGCCATCAAGGCTTCCCGGATGCTGAGCGGTGGCGAACTCCTCAGTGTTCGAAAAGGAATGGTCACCCATCGCTATGAAGTGCTCAAGCCCTTGGATAAAAGAGTAGGGGCAGCGCTGGTGGCCGAATATGCCAAGGACCTGACCCCTCAGGAAGAACTGGATAAGCTGCTTCCGTTAAAGTCGGTCCTGCTGGCGCAGCGAAGCAGAGGCAGTGGTCGTCCCACGAAGAAGGAGCGCCGGGATATGGACGAGTGGCGGGAGGATTCATGAACACTCATTCGGCCATGCCACTCAACAAGCCATTGGAAGATTCGCGTTACCGCGCAGGCCAGGGTGTTTTGGGCTCGTTGGGAGATTCCAGAGTTAAGGCAGAAGAGGTGGGGACAAAGGGTTCAATTGAATATGATAATTCTGCACATAAGCCGGAGCTGCGCATTTTGGGTGCAGGAATTTCCGGCCTGCTGACGGGCTTTTGGTTGAAGGAAAGCGGTCAGCCGTTTGTTATCATTGAACGGGAACATAGGGTAGGAGGCCTGCTGGGAACTCACAAACTTCGGGGAGGGCTTGTGGAGCAAGCGGCGAATGGCTTTATCTGGAGCCCGGCCCTGCAATACTTATGCGACCGTTTGGGACTTAAGATCTGCGCTCCCAGGAAGGAGGCCGGTGCCCGCTATCTGGTTCGCGATGGTCGCGCACAACGCATGCCATTAAATTTTATAGAAATTTTTAATTTTCTTTATCGCTTTTCTGTTTCTGGAAAGCGAGATTTTTCGAGCATGGCCGATTTTGGGCATCATGCTATGGGTAAGGTAGCTCTCGAACAATTGCTGGCTCCCGCTTTGAGCGGCATCTACGGGGCGCGCCCGGATGAGTTGAGCTTCGGAGCGCTTTTACCCGCTTTGCAGCGGCAACTCGATCGGCAGCCCTGGCTGCCGCGGGCGGTTTGGCGATGGATGCGCGGCGATGAAGCCAATCGACGTTTTTATGCCCGCTTTGAGGACCGGGGATTGGAAGCGGAATACAAGAAGAGAAGAATTCGGGGCACCTGCAGTTTTGAGGGAGGTATGCAGACTCTGCTGAGCGAGCTTGAGCGTCATCTTTCTGAACACCTGGTCTTTGGGCGGGATGCTGCCAGTGAGCCTCCGCCAAGTCCGGAAAACCCTGTGGTCTGCTGTCTTCCAGCCTATGAGAGCCTGCGCTGCCTGCGCGCCTGGCCTGGGATTCCGGAGGCTTTGAAGACGCATCTGGATTCCGTGCGCTATCTCAACATGATTTCCTGCACGGTTCAGCTTTCCACCGATTCCCTGAAAGCTTTTCGCCCCGGATTTGGCTGCTTGATTCCGGAAACAGAGGGTTTCAACTACCTCGGAGTTCTGTTCAATTCCAGCATCTTTCCGGGCCGAAGCCCGGCGGCTGATGAGCACAGCTTCACCGGTATTCTCAGGGATGACGAAGGGCGTTGGGGCAACGCTTCAGAGGATTCCCTGGCTACCGCACTGGTAGAAGATATCCAAAGGCTTTTTGGACGCGGTTCAAAAAGCAAAGATGTGTTGAAGGCCAGCGCGGTATATCGCTGGAAGCAGGGCATTCCCTTGTACAGCCCCGGGTTGCATCAGGGGCATAGCGCCATGGATGCCCTGCTCAGAGAGCATGTTCCCGGTTTGCAGCTCTTCGGCAATTACACCGGACAGCTTTCCATTCGGGGAATGGCCGCTGCTGCTGCGGAAAGCTTCTTTCAGCGCTAGGTCCAGTTTGGGGTCAGAAGACTGTTGCGCGCGCCTTCCCGATCGCTTGAAGGGTGCAATGAGGGCTTACATCCGCTTGCGCTGCCAGGCGCTTCGGGGTCTGACCACACCCGCGCTTCCGCTGTGGCGGCTCACATGACTCTCATGCAACTGGGCGGCCAGCAAGGCGGCAATTTGCGCTTCCTCCTCCGTGGATTGTTGCAGACTTTCCGGACTAAAGTACTGATCGACAAACTTGGTGTCGAAGTTTCCGCTGCGGAAAGGCTCTGAGTTGATGGCAAAGGCCCCAAATCCAAGGGTGGTTTTCACCCCCTTTATCCTGTACTCGCCAATCGCTCTGAGCATACGATCTATGGCCTGCTCGCGGTTGTGGCCCCAGGTGCAGAGTTTGGCAATCATCGGATCGTAGTGAATGGGGATCTCCATGCCTTCCTCAAAACCGTCGTCCAGACGAACACCCGGGCCCTGTGGGCGGCGATAGGTCTCCAGGGTGCCCACATCGGGCAGAAAGCGGTTGCCGGGATCTTCGGCATAGACCCGGAGCTCCAGAGCGTGACCGTGTATCTGCAGGTCTTCCTGTTTGAAGGAAATGGGAAGTCCGGCGGCGATGCAGATCTGCTCTCTGACCAGATCCACTCCGGTGATTAACTCCGAGACCGGATGCTCGACCTGCAGACGGGTGTTCATCTCCAGGAAGTAGTATTTGTGGTCTGCATCCATCAGAAATTCCACCGTTCCGGCTCCGGTATAGTTCACAGATTTGGCCACAGCTACCGCACTGGCGCCCATCTGAGCCCTCAATTCCGGGCTTAGAATGGACGATGGAGCCTCCTCGATCACCTTTTGATGGCGGCGCTGTATGGAGCATTCGCGCTCAAACAGATGAACAATATTGCCCTGGGTATCTCCCAGTACCTGAACTTCTATGTGGCGGGGCTTGGTCACGAATTTTTCGACAAAAACGGCTCCGTTTCCAAAGGCCGAGGCCGCTTCGCTGGAGGCCCTGGCCATCTCGGATTTGAGATCCTCCGGCCTTTCGACCACGCGCATGCCTTTCCCCCCACCCCCCGCAGAAGCCTTAATCAGCACCGGATAGCCGATCTCCTTGGCCAATCTCAGTGCCTCATCCGGATCGCTGACCGCCCCCGGGGTCCCGGGAACCATAGGCACCTTGTATTCAGCAACCGCTCTCTTGGAGGCCAATTTGTCGCCCATGATCTCTATAGCGTGGGCCGTTGGACCTATGAAGACCAGGCCCGCATCGGCAACTGCCTGAGCAAATGAGGCGTTCTCGCTCAGGAAACCATAGCCCGGATGGATGGCTTCCACCCCTAGGCGAAGGCAGGCTTCGATGATCTTGTCTCCGCGCAGATAGCTCTGTGAAGACGCTGCGGGACCGAGACAAACCGCTTCATCGGCAAAACGTACATGCATGGCGCTGCGGTCGGCTTCGGAGTAGACCGCAACGGTCTTGATGCCCATCTCACGGGCAGTTCTCATCACTCTCAGAGCGATTTCGCCCCGGTTGGCAATCAGGATTTTCTTGAACATAGCTGGGTTTGGATGCTTGGCGCTCCGAATTTATGGCATATTCCAGCACAGCCCATGGCTTTGCTCCATAATTCTCGCACAATGGGGATAACGGAGTTGATTTTTGGAAAACATGCTGAGCTCCGGGAGGAAAACCGCGATTTTCCCCCCGCTTGCGCCGCACTTGGCCGAACTTTGCCGACAACAATGGCTATGCCTTCACCTAAACGCGTGGGCCTTGGAGCTCAGGTATGGGCTTTGACCCTCAAGGAATTTCGCCTCGAATGGCGGCTGAAATACGCGCTTGGGGGAATAGCGCTGTATCTCTTTGCGGTCATCTTCCTGGTCAGCATGACTTTTGAGCGCATGGATGACCGGACCTGGGTCCTGTTGTTCTGGATAGTGGTGTTGTTTACGGCCGCTAATGCGGTAGCCCGCAGCTTTGTCGCCGAAAGCGCACAGCGCAAGCTGTACTACTACAGTCTGGCTTCAGCCGGCGCTATAATGCTTTCAAAAATAATATATAATTTTATTCTGATGATGCTGCTGGGTTTTGCCGGCTTGGCCTTGTTTGCGGGAATGATGGGCTTCCCGGCGCAGCAATCTGGCTTGTTCCTGGCAACGCTCGCCTTGGGAGGCGCCGGGTTCTCGCTGGTCTTTACCATGGTTTCTGCCATCGCTTCCGGAGCCGCGCAGCAGGGTACGCTGATGGCCATTCTGGGCTTTCCTATTCTGGTGCCCGTCATCCGCTTGCTGAGCGCCGTTTCCATGATTAGCCTTCAAGCCCAGGGAGCGACTCTCGGCGATCTGAACGCCACTCAAGCCCTGCTCTTTCTGGCGGGCCTGGATCTGATGATCCTGGCTTTGGCGATGCTCCTTTTTCCGTACCTTTGGCGGGAGTGAAAAGCCCTTGAAGGAGCGCCTTTTGAGATGCCTGAAAAACCCTGAACCGGCCAGCTCCTCCACATCGCGGTAATTGCCCTCTATGGCTACCAACCCCTTGTCAGGCAGCTTAAAGCTGCTCACCTCCGTCCTTCTTCTTTACGTCTTTTATCAAGGATTGATGGGTGATGTGCCCACTCTGCCCGTTTTGGAAGAGAGCATCAGAAATCTCTACTTCCACGTCTCCCTCTGGTTTGCCATGATTCTCATGCTTCTCGGTTCCCTGGGCTACAGCATTGCCTTTCTGATCAGCGGCAAGATGGATAGGGACAGAAAGGCTTCAGCACTTGCTGCCGTGTCCATCGTCTTTGGACTCCTGGGCTTTGCCACGGGAATGTTGTGGGGAAATTACACCTGGGGAAGCCTGGGGGCCTTTCTCTTTGCCGACCCCAAGACCCTGGGAGCCATGATAGGGCTGCTGATCTATCTGGCCTACTTCATACTCAGAAGCAGCGTTGATGATGAGGAAAAAGCCGCCCGGCTATCGGCAGTGTACAGCGTCTTTGCCTATACCTTGTTAATCTTCTTCATCTTTGTCTTTCCGCGCCTCAGCGGGGTGGATTCCCTGCATCCGGGCAGCGGAGGCAATCCGGGTTTTTCAGCTTACGACCTGGACAACCGGATGCGGACGGTCTTTTATCCGGCCGTTTTGGCCTACACCGGGCTCGGTGTATGGATAGCCAGTCTGCGATGGCGCCTGGCCAGACTGCAGGATAGCTATGAAGAAAATGTGGAGAATGGCCCCGACCTTTACCCGCCGGAATCCCCATAAAAAAATGAAGTTTTTTTCATCCCTTTGCTGCTCAATTCTGATGTTTTTCCCCCTGGGTCTGTTGGCCCAGAACGGGGAAGCGCTCAGCCTTATGCGCTCATCAGGGAAGATCTATGTGGTTGTCGGGGTAATTCTGATCATCCTCGCAGGCCTCTTGATCTATCTGTTCAGCCTCGACCGCAAAATCAATCGTATGGAGCGTCGCTTACGAGATCGCGAGCTCCGTTAATTTCCTCTACACCCACCCCGCCCAAACCTTCTTTTCATGAGCAAGGCTAAATCCAAGTACACTTTTCACCAGAGTGTAGATTACTATTTCGATAGAGCTGCACCCATCACCAAGCATCCTCAGGGCCTGCTCGATCAGATCAAGGTGCCCAATTCGGTTTATCAGATGCGCTTTCCCGTCAAGATCGGCAATGACTACCAGGTCATTGAAGCCTTCCGGGTTCAGCACAGTCAGCACCGCCTTCCCACCAAGGGGGGAATTCGCTACAGCAGTTTTGTCGATCAGGATGAGGTGACCGCTCTTGCAGCCCTTATGACGTTCAAGTGCGCCATTGTTGATGTCCCCTTTGGCGGTGCGAAAGGCGGCATCAAGATCAGCCCGCGCAACTACACCACCTCCCAGTTGCAGCGCATCACCAGGCGATACACAGCAGAACTGGTCAAGAAGAATTTTATCGGTCCCGGCATTGATGTCCCCGCTCCCGACTACGGAACAGGGGAGCGCGAGATGGCCTGGATTCTGGATACCTATCTCACTTTGAGCAAGGGCGATATTGACGCTTATGGTTGCGTAACCGGCAAGCCGGTCAACCAACACGGGATCAATGGTCGCAAGGAGGCCACTGGTCTGGGTGTGTTTTACGGCATTCGCGAAGCCATGAGCAATGCCGAAGACATGAAGGCCATCGGACTGACTACCGGAGTTGAGGGAAAGAAAGTGGTGGTTCAGGGCATGGGTAATGTGGGCTACTACAGCGCCAAGTTCTTTGAAGAAGCCGGTGCCATCATTGTAGGACTCATCGAGTACGATGGGGCCATCTACAACCCCAAGGGTTTTGATGTAGACAAGGTGGTCAAGCACCGCAAGGAAATGGGCAGCCTGCTCGACTATCCGGGTGCAAAGAACATCAAACCCCCGGAGAAGGGCCTCGAGCTTCCCTGCGATATCCTGATCCCCGCGGCTATTGAGAGCGTGATCCACGAGGGAAATGCCGGCCTGATCAAGGCCAAGATAGTCGGAGAGGGCGCCAACGGTCCGGTTACCCCAGAGGCCGATGAAATCATGCGCGAAAGGGGCATCATGGTCATTCCGGATATGTATCTGAACGCCGGTGGTGTAACCGTTTCCTATTTCGAATGGCTGAAGAACCTGAGCCACATTCGCTTTGGCCGCATGCAGAAGCGATTTGATCAAAAAGTGTCAGAGGACATGATAAAGATGATGGAAAAGCTCACCAATAAAAGGGTTCCGGCTGAAGACATCGCAAGACTGGCCAGAGGTGCAGACGAGATTGATCTGGTGCGCTCCGGGTTGGAGGAGACCATGGTCGGTTCCTACCAACAAATCAGGGAGATCTGGCGCAAGAACAAGAAGGTAGAGGATCTTCGCACAGCGGCCTTCGTCAATGCCATCAACAAGGTGGCCATGGACTATCTGGCGCTGGGGATTTTCCCCTGATGCATTTGCTTTTACTAAATGTTTAATGGTCGGGTGTCTCCTTTGGGGCACCCGTTTTTTCACCACACAGGCTTTTCAGGCCACTGGGGCCACTTTTGCAAGGCCTGGCTGCGTCCGCTCTGCCTTTCCACCTGAGCCAACCAAAGCGATTGGCCGTTGCAGATGGCCAGGTAAGGGGCCCTGAGCATGCTGTTGTAGCGGGCCGCCTGATCGAGGACTTCCTGGTTGAGTTTGCACTCAGGGGCCTTGCATTCCAGGATTAACCAGGGCTGAACTTCTGCATCGTAGACAACAGCATCCGCTCGCCGGGTCATGCCGTTGAGCAGCAGTTTTTTCTCCACGGCAATTCGGCTGGCCGGATAGGAACACGTTTCCATCATATAGCGAAGCACATGCTGCCTCACCCATTCCTCCGGAGTAATGGCCACAAAGCGCTTGCGCAGCGGGTCTCGTATCAGACGCTGTCCATTGACGAGGCGCCATTCGAACTCATAGGCGGGGAAGAAGATTTCCACAGGGCGAAAAATAGCTAACTTGGCCCACGCAGATGAAGACAAAACCAGATATTGTTGCCAATTGGCTGCCTCGCTATACCGGCCTGGGCTTAGATGAAGTCAGTGAATACATTATACTTGTCAATTTTCAGGCATATGTTGACAAGTTCGCCTCCTTGCACGGGGTAGAGATAAAGGGTGCTGGCAAAGCCATGTCCAATGCCACGGCCGAAGGCATCACCATCATCAATTTCGGAATGGGAAGTCCCAACGCGGCTACGGTCATTGATCTGCTCTCGGCGACCCATCCCAAGGCGATCTTGTTTCTCGGTAAATGCGGGGGGCTCAAGAAAAAGAACAGCATAGGCGATTTGATTCTTCCTATTGCCGCCATACGCGGTGAGGGAACCTCCAACGACTATCTGATGCCGGAGGTTCCGGCACTGCCCTCTTTCGCCCTGCAAAAAGCCATTTCCACCACCATTAGAGATTTCAATCGCGATTACTGGACGGGTACGGTTTACAGCACAAACCGCAGGGTTTGGGAGCACGATGTTAAGTTCAAACGCTACTTGCGCAACATCCGGGCCATGGCCATTGATATGGAAACGGCTACAGTGTTTACCGTGGCATTTTCCAACAAAATTCCCGCAGGTGCGCTCTTGCTGGTTTCGGACCAGCCCATGATTCCCGAAGGCGTTAAGACCGCCGAAAGCGATCAACACGTCAGCGCGCTCTATGTCGATCAGCATCTTCAGATCGGCATAGCCTCTCTCAAGCAGTTGATCAACAACGGACATACGGTTAAGCATCTGAAGTTCTGATGAACCTGGATTCGCTCAAAAAAGAGATCAGCCAGCGCAAGGTCAAGCCCATCTATCTTCTGCATGGGGAAGAGCCCTTTTTTCTTGAGCAGGCAGAAGCGCTGTTTGAACAAGGTTTGCTCAGCGAAGCGGAAAGGGGATTCAACCTCAGTATACTCTACGGTCGGGATAGCGATGCACAAAGCATCACCGATGCCGCGCTGCGCTATCCCATGTTTGCGGACTTTCAACTCATCATCGTCCGCGAGGCACAGTCCCTGCGCGATATCGAGAAGTTGTTGAGCTATGCCGAAAAGCCCGTGCCCAGCACGGTGCTCGTTTTGGTGCACAAACACAAGAAGTACCCCGCCAATCGCAAACTGTACAAGGCTATTGCCCGCTCCGGTGTGGTGATGGAGTCCAAGAAAGTCAGAGATCAGGAGATGGCTGCCTGGGTTGATCAGTTCCTGCGTCAACAGGGATACCGCATTCAACCCGACGCTGCTCAACTGGTCGCCGAGCATTTAGGCAATGACCTGGGCCGGGTGGTGTCGGAGTTAAAGAAACTGATGCTCAATATTGAAGCAAAGAGCAGCATCAAATCAGAGGACATTGAGCGGTACATAGGCATTTCCCGTGAATACAATGTTTTTGAATTGCAGAATGCGCTGCTCAAGCAGGATCGCGCGCGAGCCTGGAAGATCACCGAGCATCTTGGCGAGAACATCCGGCAGCACCCTATGGTTATGATTGTCGGAAGTTTATATAATTTGTATTCAAAAGTATATATGGCCCATTTTGTGCAAGGGGCTTCAGACAAAGAACTGGCAGAGCTCCTTGGCGTGCATCCGTTTTTTGTGAAGGATTACCGACTGGCTACATCGGGCTGGCCCATTCCCAAGGTGGAGCGCTCCATGGGAGTATTGATGCAATACGATCTGAGAACCAAAGGCGTTGAGGATGCGGGTACAGAGCATTCATCTATGCTTCGCGAAATGGTCTGGAAGCTATTAAATTAAATCTTATATTATTTTTTTCAAAGTAACTGGGCAATTTTCACTTGGTCTGACCCGCCATTTTCCTGCAGGTATGCTCTGCTGTTTTGCTCATCGCGCTGCATGGCGCTGACCAGTTCTTCCCGGCTCGAAAAGCGCACTTCGCCGCGCAGATACTTCAAGAAGTGAAGCCGGATTTCCTCTCCGTACAGGTTGCCGTCAAAGTCGAAGAGATGGACTTCTATACTGCGGTTTTTACCCTCAAAAGTGGGGCGATATCCAATGGACAACATGCCTCCAAAGCGCTTTTTTCTGGCCTGCACCAGCACGGTATAGATGCCATCCGCCGGAATGAGTTTGCTGTTGTCGTCCAGATGCAGATTGGCGGTGGGGTAGCCCAGTTCTCTTCCGATTTGCTCCCCCTTGACCACAATGCCACTGAGGCTGTAAGGATACCCCAGTAATTGAGCGGCGTCATTGACCTTTCCCAGCGACAAGGCTTTTCGAATTCGGGTGGAACTGATCGCGGCATCCTCCACTTCCTTGGGGTCAATCTCCAGCACCCGAACTCCGTGTGAACCGGCCAGTTCGCGCAGCAGATCAATGTTTCCGCTTCGGTCCCGGCCAAAGCGATGGTCATAGCCGATGACCAGGGTATGCGGCTGAATGCTTCCGATCAGGAATTCCTCCACATAGGCCCTGGCGCTGATCTCGGAGAACTCCCGGGTAAAGGGCATCACCAGAGTCGCATCGGCCCTATGATGGGCCAACAGTTTGAGCTTTTCACTCAAAGTGTTCAGCACCTTGATCTCGGTATTGGCCTGGATGATGCTGCGGGGGTGGGGGTGAAAGGTGACGATCAGGCTCGTGCCTTCCGCTGAAGCGGCGAGTTCCCCGAGGTGCCTGATGATGCGTTGATGACCCAGATGGACGCCGTCAAAAGTGCCGATGGTGACGACCGGATTGGAAAGCTTGGGAAGCTCAGAAAGGCGGTAAAAGGTTTTCATACCTTTTTTTCTCTTGAGTCATCCAGGCTTTCAATCCCGGCACCGCATTGAGCGATATAATCCAACAATTCTTCCAACGAGCGGGCCTGTTGGAGAGTATAGGATCCTATGGCATCCCGCTGCAGAGCGCTCAACCATGCACCAACGCCCAGAACCTGACCCAGATCATGGGCCAGGGAGCGGATATAGGTTCCCTTGCTACAGTGAACACGGAACAGTAGTTCAGGGCCTTCCATCGCCTGAATGTCAAACTGCTCTATTCGAACCGCGCGGGCCTCCAGGTTCGTTCGCTGCCCTTTGCGCGCGGCGCGATAGCTCCTTCGCCCGTCGACTTTGATGGCCGAGTATTGGGGAGGTATCTGCATTTGCTCTCCGCTCAACTGCTCAGCCGCAGTTCGGATTTGATCAAGGCTGATGTGCTCAATAGGAGATGAGGGTCCGGGTGGGGTTTCGCCGTCATAGCTGTCGGTGACCTGCCCCAGATGAATACGCCCGCTGTAAATCTTGTCCAGACCCTGGAGGGCTTCCATCTGCCGGGTCGCCGCTCCGGTTCCCAGGATCAAAAGCCCGGTAGCCAATGGATCCAGCGTGCCGGCGTGGCCCACCTTGATTTTCTTCTCTGAGGGAAAGGCCTTTCCAATGGTGTTGCGAACCTTGTTGACCACATCAAAAGAAGTCCAGCCTTTGGGCTTGTTGACCAGCAGGAGCATGCCGCCGGCAAAAGGATTGCCGGCATTGGAAAGGGAGGCTGAGCTTTCCTGTTCCAAGAGTGGGGACTCAGGCCGGCTTTTTGAAGATGGCCACAATCTCAATGGCAAAGCCCAGGATAACCAGAATCGGGGCCAGAGTTATTCGCTGAAAACCGTAGAGTTTATCGGCATTGAATACGTTGGGATCATCGGAACCGCCTCCAATCATGAGGATGAAACCCAGAATAATGATCAGAATTCCAGCCAGCATCCAGATGTAGTTGATCCTTTGAAAGACGGAGCCCTCCGGTTCGGAGTAGGCTTTATTGATCTTCTCTGCCTTGTCCATAATGGTGTTCAGTAAAGGTCGTCCAGTTTCATTCTCAGGTATTTGGAAACGGAGCGCTGCGTACTCCACCAGGAGATTCCAATACCCAAAAGCAAGACTGCAGCAAAAAGTGCTGCAAATTTAGGAATTTCTTCCTCCAGGTTCAGCGAACCTAGATAGCGCTGGCTCAAGGCCAGCATGCCAGAGAGGATAATCACGGCCAAAAGGCTGGCAATCAGTCCGTTGATGATGCCTTTGCGAATGTAGGGGGCGATGATGAACCAGCGCGTCGCCCCCACCAATTGCATGGATCGGATCAAAAAGCGATTGGAATACATGGCCAGGCGAATGGTCTTGTCGATCAAGGTCAGCGCAATGAGCAAGACCAGAGCACTGACAGCAAAAAGGATGATGCCGAGGGTCCGCAATTCTTCGTTCAATCGGGTGACCACTACATCCCTAGACTTGACATACTTTGTTTCTCTGTATGACTCCAGCCTCGCCTGTATACTCGCCATGGAATCCCGGTTCACATAGGTCGGCCAAAGACCGATTTCATAAGAAGCTGGAAAGGGGTTGTAGTCTCCCAGAATATCTCTGGGGTCTTCGTCATTTCGCTTGATATAGGTCATCAGTGCATCGTCCTTGCTGAGAAACTCTGTACTGCGAACAAAGGGTTCTGCTTCAATCTTCTTGCGCAGTTGCAGCATCTCCACCTCATTGATGTCATCGCGCAGGAAGACCGAGATCCGGATGCTCTCCCGGAGATTTTTGCTGAAGATCTGGGCATTCAACAAAATCATCCCAACCAGGCCCAACAGGACGAGCACCAGGCAGATCATCAGGATGGAATTGAGGAAATTGGGGCTGCGCCTGAGTCTGGAGGCTTGTTTGCCGGTCATGCTGTCCATTGGTAGGCAAATTTAGCCATAGAGCAGTTAAGAACCTGTTTGAGTCTGTTCAATTGTCATGTATGCGTTAAAGTACGTTAAGAGGGGCATTCACCGGGTTGAAAGCCAGTATTTTTGATTTTACTTAGCCCCCGTTCAAGACATGCCGCCGCAGTAGAACTCTTTCCAACGGTACCGCATCAGGCCATGCCTTCTAAAACCCCTCTTCATGACACATCGCTTACCCACCACCCTGGTTTGTACTTTTTTGATGTTTGTGCTTGGTGTTCAAGCCCAAAACATCAGTTTAGTCGGGCAACTCAATTACACAGAAACTCTAAATGACATATGGGGCTGGGCCGATCCCTTTGGTCATGAGTACGCTTTGGTAGGGGTTCGGAACGGACTGTCCATCGTCGATGTGAGCAGTGATCCTGCCAATCCCACGGAAGTGTTTTTTGTCAGCGGTCCCCGTTCCACTTGGAGGGATATGAAGACCTGGGGCAATCATGCCTATGTCATTCACGACAATGTAGATCCCGGTACACCAGGAGCTCCCGGAATGGGACTGCTCATTGTTGATCTGTCCGGATTGCCCGGCAGTATTGATACCATTACCGTAAAGGATTTCGGACTCGGTGTGAGTTTTGACCACGCTCACAACGTCTTCATTGATGAAATGGGAATTCTCTACGTTTTCGGGGCCAATTTCGGCGTTGGCGGGGCTATCATGCTGGATTTGAATGGTGATCCGGAAGATCCTCAGCTTGTTGGATTTTACAATGAGCAATATGTGCACGATGGATTTGCAAGAGATAATATCCTATATACGGCAGAAATATATACAGGCAATCTGGCCATCATCGATGTGACGGATAAGTCCACACCGGTGGTCGTTGCCACGCAACAGTCGCCGACTAATTTTACCCACAACGTATGGCTCAGCGATGACGATCAGTTCTTGTTTACCACTGATGAAGTAGAAGGAGGATACATCGGAGCCTTTGACGTCAGTGACCCATCGGACATCACGGAACTCAGCCGCTGGCGATCCAATCCCGGAAGCGGAGTGATTCCACACAACTCTTTTGTCTATGGAACTCATCTGATCACGAGCTATTACCGCGATGGGGTTACCGTGCACGACATTTCCAGACCATCCAACATGGTATTGACTGGACTATACGATACCAGCCCTCTTGAAGGACCTGGGTTTGATGGTTGCTGGGGGGTCTATCCATACACACCTTCTGGTTTGGTATATGCCACTGATGTTGTGACGGGATTTTATGTCCTGGATGTGGACTATGTTCAAGCCGCATGGCTGGAGGGAACGGTGACCAATTCTTCAAGCGGAATAGCGGTCTCCGGTGCCAGGATCAGCATCCCAGGCAAGCCCGGAATTGCCGAAAGCAATGTTTTTGGAGCCTATGGAACGGGCGCGGATGCTGCCGGTACTTATGATGTTGTGGTGGAGGCATTGGGTTACACGCCCCAAACCATCAGCGGAGTCTCCCTCACACCGGGTCTGGTAACCACTCTGGACATCAGTCTGGATCCCCTTCCTACAACCACCTTTAGCGGTCAGGTTGTGGATGAAACAAGCGGGGCACCCATTCCCGGTGCATCTATTGCACTGATTCATCCGGATTACCAGTTCGCAGGGATGAGCGATGCGAGTGGAAATTTCAGCATCAGCGGAGTTTATCAACTCACCTATGAAATCGTTGCCGGCAAGTGGGGATACATCAGCGAATCCGATCCTGCTCTTGATCTGAGCACCAGCTCCACATGGGAAGCCTCACTGACTCCTGGCATATATGATGATTTTACCTTTAACTTTGGTTGGAGCAGCTTAGGTTCAACCTGGTTGGGCGGCGCGTGGGAACGCGCGCAATCCATTCCATATGATCCGGGCTTTGGCGTGGTCATCACCCCTGAAGACGACTATCCGGGCGACCCTGGCAAGTCCTGCTATGTGACCGGCAATTCCTCTCCCTTCGATTTCGTGCATGCCGGTGAAGTGGTGCTCCGCTCACCGGAGTTTGACCCGAGCAACCTCGATCGTCCAACGATTCGTTTTCAGGCATGGGTTTACAATACTACGGTGTTTGGCACAGCATCCAATGATGGGGTCATTGTGCGGTTGAGTGATCCCGATGGAGTTGTAAACATAGACACCCTAAGAGCTGGGCCGGTATCCGAATTAGGATGGCTTGAATATGAATATGAAATCTCAGATTTTAAAGCGCCCGGAGCCGGTATGCGAATATTATTCGGCGCCAAAGCTGATGGGGCGATCGGTGTTGTTGAGGATCTCCTTGAGGTGGCCATCGATTTTTTCCGGGTGGAAGAATACGTGCGCACCACTGGGGTGGAAGAGCTTTCAGTAGCCCGGGATAACCTGCATATCTATCCCAATCCCGCACGGACTGATGTCTGGATTGAGATTCCGAAGACCGCTTGTGCTGCTCTGAATAGCGATGAGCTCAGCATTAGTTTCTTCAATATGCAGGGCAAAGAGGTCCAACAAACGCGAGCAACAGCCGATGGGTGCAGACTGAGCCTTTCCACCACTGAATTGCCGAACGGCATCTACAGCGTTCAGCTCCAGGGCAAGGCACAGTCTCTTTTGAGCGGCCGTCTTAGCGTCCTTCGCTAAGACCCTCGCTTCCATAAAGTTAAGTCCGTCGGGACGTCGTAATTTAGGCGCTTGTTTGCAGCCGCGAGATAACGACGACATGGACTATAACTTTTCCGAGATTGAGCCTAAGTGGCAAGCCTGGTGGGAGGAGCAGGGAGTGTATCGGGTCTTGGAGGATCCGACCAAGCCCAAATGCTATGTGCTGGACATGTTTCCCTATCCCTCCGGTGCAGGCTTGCACGTAGGACATCCCCTGGGCTATATCGCCACGGACATCTATAGCCGCTACAAGCGCCATACCGGGCACTGCGTCCTGCACCCCATGGGCTTTGATGCCTTTGGGCTTCCCGCAGAGCAATACGCCATCGAAACCGGTCAACACCCGCGTCTGACCACGGAGCAAAACATTACCACCTTCACCGCCCAATTGCGGCGCATCGGCTTTGACTACGACTGGGATAGAGCGGTGATCACCGCAGATCCCGCCTACTACCGCTGGACGCAGTGGATATTCTGTCAATTGTTTGAGCATTACTTTGAGCCGGAAGTTCAGGCTGCCCGACCGATTGCCGATTTGGAAAAGCGCTTTGCCCAGCAGGGGAGCAGCGATTTCAGTGCCGATCAGTGGAAGGCTATGAGCCGCCAGGAACAGCAACAGGTCTTGATGGCCTATCGCCTGGCTTATCTAGACTATGCCGATGTGAACTGGTGCGAAGCGCTGGGCACGGTACTGGCCAATGATGAAGTCAAGGATGGCTTGAGTGAGCGAGGCGGTCATCCGGTGGTCAAACGCAGAATGCGGCAATGGTTTTTGCGCATAACCGCCTACGCCGATCGCCTTTTGCATCAACTCGATCTCCTGGATTGGCCCCTGGCGCTCAAAGAGATGCAGCGCAACTGGATCGGTCGCTCGGAAGGGGCGAGTTGTGTTTTCAGCACCCAGGATGGACTGCATCAGATCGAAATCTTTACCACCCGACCGGATACCTTGTTCGGCGCTACCTTTATGGTGCTGGCTCCTGAGCATCATTTGCGAGCTGCATTGACTACAGAAACCCAGAAGGATTCTGTTGATGAGTATCTTGCCTATGTCGCCGGCCGATCTGAGCGCGATCGAATGGCCGATGCCAAGACGGTCACCGGTGTGTTCAGTGGTTCGTATGTCAAGCACCCCTTGAGCGGAGAGTTGTTGCCTATTTGGTTTGCCGAGTATGTGCTGGCCGGCTATGGCACAGGAGCCATCATGGCTGTGCCTTCCGATGACAACCGCGACCACGCCTTTGCACAGCACTTCTCTCTGCCCATTATCGAAGTCATTGACCGCTCCGCGCATCCTCAGTCCTCACGCGAGGATCGGGAAACGGGCGTGTTGATGAACTCGGGCTTTCTCAATGGCATGAACATTCCCCAGGCCATTAAGGCCGCAATGGACGAACTGGAGCGGCTCGGAATTGGACAGCGAAAGATTCAGTACCGATTGCGTGATGCGGGCTTCAGTCGTCAGCGCTATTGGGGCGAACCCTTTCCCGTGCTCTATCGCGAAGGGGTTCCGGAGTTGTTATCCGAGGCGGAATTGCCCCTTCAGCTACCCGAAGTGGAATCTTACCGCCCTACCGGCGATGGTCATTCTCCCATTGCATCAGCCCGCGACTGGGTAGAAGCCGGTCCTGGCCTGGAGCGCGAAACCGATACCATGCCCGGTTATGCCGGGTCCAGTTGGTACTGGCTCCGCTATATGGATCCCCACAACTCCAATGCCTTTGTTTCTGGCGAAAGGGAGCAGTTCTGGTCCCAGGTCGATCTCTATGTCGGGGGTGCAGAGCACGCCGTAGGACACCTGATGTATGCCCGTTTCTGGAACCATGTTCTCTTTGATCTGGGTCTGGTCAGTCAGCCCGAACCCTTTCGGAAGATGGTCAATCAGGGCATGATTCAAGGGCGTTCCAGCCTGGTCTACCGCCTTGAAGGGAGCAACACCTTTGTCTCCCATGGGCTGAAGGATCAGTATTCCACAACAGCCCTGCATGTGGACATCTCCATTGTGCACAATGATCGTCTTGATCTCGACGCCTTTAAACAATGGCGCGAAGAATATAAAAACGCCGAATTCATTCTGGAGGACGGGGTTTACCGCTGCGGTTCCGAGGTGGAAAAGATGTCCAAGCGCTGGTACAATGTGGTCAATCCCGATGATGTGTGTGAGCGCTATGGGGCCGATACTCTGCGCCTCTACGAGATGTTCCTCGGCCCATTGGAGCAGGCCAAGCCATGGGATACCCGAGGCATAGACGGCAGTCATCGCTTTCTCAAGAAGTTCTGGAAACTGTTCTTCCCCCGCGACGCAAAGGATGAGAACAACGCCATTCCCAACATCAGCGAAGAGGAGGCAACTCCCCAGGAGCTCAAGGTGTTGCACAAAACCATCGCCAAGGTATCCGCGGATATAGAACGCCTGGCTTTCAATACGGCTGTCAGTGCTTTGATGGTGGCGGTGAATGAATTCCAGTCTCTGGGCACCCGTAAACGAGCCATACTGGAGCCGATGTGCATCCTATTAGCGCCCTTTGCTCCCCACATTGCAGAGGAACTCTGGCATGCTATGGGGCATAAGAGCCCCGTTGTCCTGGCGAGCTATCCCAAGCTTGACCCGCAGTGGCTGGAAGAGGATCAGTTTGAATATCCGGTTTCGGTCAACGGCAAGCTCCGGGATAAAGTCTTGCTCTCGTTGGCTTTAGAGGAGAGCGAAATCCGTGAGGAAGTGCTGCGCCGCGACGCCGTCCAGAAGTGGATGGATGGCAAGGCCCCGCGCAAGGTGATTGTCGTCAAGGGCAAGATTGTCAATGTGGTTGTGTGAGGGCGTAGCACTAAGACCCGGTACCTGGAGGGGTAGTTAAAGGCTTCTGCCGGCAGGGCAGGCCAAACTGCCTTAACTTTGGCCTCCAAGTCCGCTTCCATGATCAAGCTCATTGAATGCCCCCGAGATGCCATGCAGGGTCTGCATGATTTTATACCCACACGGGATAAAATCGACTACCTGAACCTCTTGATGAAGGTGGGTTTTGACACTCTGGACTTCGGCAGTTTTGTCTCTCCCAAGTCCATTCCGCAAATGGCGGATACCGCGGAGGTCATTTCCGCTTTAGAAGCGAGCGACAGCGAAACCAAATTGCTGGCCATCATTGGCAATGGAAGGGGTGCCGAGCGGGCCTGCAAATTCGAGCGCATCCGCTACCTCGGATTTCCATTCTCCATTTCCGAGACCTTTCAACAGCGCAATCTGCACGCCTCCGTCTCCGATTCTCTAAAGCGAGTCGCTGAGATTCAAAGCTTGTGCAACCGTCATGACAAAACGATGGTGCTCTATCTGTCCATGGGTTTTGGCAACCCCTACGGAGAGCCCTGGAGTGCAGAGATCGTGGGGGAGTGGGCGGAAAAGCTAGCCAGTCTGGGCATTAAAATCATCGCCCTGGCCGACACCATAGGAGTAGCCAATCCCGAGAGCATCCGCTATTTGTTCCAGCATCTCATTCCGGCCTATCCCCAGGTGGAATTCGGTGCGCATTTCCACACTACACCGGATACCTGGCTGGAAAAAATCGACGCTGCCTACAAAGCGGGATGCCGGCGTTTTGACGGCGCCATCATGGGATTTGGCGGTTGCCCCATGGCCAAGGATGACCTGACCGGAAACATGGCAACAGAGAATATTCTTCAATACGTTGAAAACCAGGGGGAGCAAATTGGCCTGGACAAAGAGGCACTGCGGGCCGCTTTTCGCAAAGCACGGCAGATCTTGCCAGGTGCCGAATACCAAAACTTGAACTGGCTGATCAGTTGATTGTTTTCTCCGGTGGAATTAGACGGAGCCAGAACAGCAAGCCGACTCAGCTTGCCTGCAACAATAACCATCAGGAAGGGCGTTTAAACAGCATGCTGCCTATGCGCAGGATCGTAGCTCCCTCTTCCAGGGCCAGCTCCCAGTCCCCAGACATGCCCATGGACAGCTCGGAGAAGCTTTCGCGCCCGGAAAAAGCTCCGCCCTTCAATTGCTCAAACAACTTCTTCAAGCCAGAGAACTCGCTGCGCACCTGTTTCACTTCGGAAGTCAGGGTAGCCATGCCCATCAGGCCGCGAATCTCCACATGATTCAGATTCTGCCAGGAATCGCTCTTCAGCCACTTATGAAGCTCGTCGCTGTTCCAGCCAAACTTGCTTTTCTCCTGCGCGATATGAACCTGAAGGAGCACCGGAATGACCCTCCCAAGCCTTTCGCCCTGAATCTGGATTTCCTGAAGCAAGCGGGCGGAATCCACCGAATGGATCAAATGAACAAAGTCGGCGATGTACTTCACCTTGTTGCGCTGAAGATGCCCAATCAGGTGCCAGTGGATATCCGCGGGCAACAAAGGCTGCTTTTCCTGCATCTCCTGCACCCGGTTTTCACCAAAGTGCCGCTGCCCAAGACGGTACAATCGGTGAATATCCTCCCTGGAACGCGTTTTGCTCACAGCGACTAATTGAGCGGCGTTCGCGTCCAGCTTCTGAATTAATTCAGCAAATTTGAGTTCGGAAATCATCTTCAGGTTCCGGGCTGCCCGGAGGCCTTTTGAGCCGGCCTGAGCCCTTATTGCAAACATAGACCCATCAAAGCGAACATCCCCAACTTGCCGCTGCGTTTCAACCTGGTATTCGCTCTAGCTCTGCTCCTTGGTGGAGCGCTATCTTTTTCATCCTGCAAACCCCCTAAAACCCAATGGGAGGGAAGCAGCCGACTTCCCGATGGGGTCCTGGACCAGCCTGCCATGATTCGATTGCTGGTGGACATTCATCTGGCAGAAGGCGACTTGCTGGAGCGCAACCTGAGCGCGGAGGAACATCTGCCCTTCCTGCAGCGCCATTACGGTCAGATTCTGGCCTCGCACGGCATCAGTGCCAAGCAATTGCAGGACAGCTATCAATTCTATGTCGAAAGGCCGCTGACCCTGAATACCATGTATAACGAGGTGGTCGAGCAGCTCAACCGCATGCAGGCCGCAGTGGAGGCAGAGGGCCAGGAGAACAAGGCCCGCATCGATTCCCTCTGAGATTAACCCGGCGAACCCGGCATTTTGGCAAAGAAGCCTATTTTTAGGCCTCTTGCAGGGCGAGTCGTTCTGCGCTTATGGCACATGGATCTGCTCAAAGACCTTTCCATCATTAAGTTTCATATATGAATAAAGTTGTTCAAAATGCCGATGAAGCCATAGAGGGCATCAGTGATGGTATGACGCTTATGCTGGGGGGCTTCGGTCTTTGCGGCATCCCGGAAAACAGCATTGGGGCCCTGGTTCGAAAGGGGGTGCGGGATCTGACCTGCATCAGCAACAACGCCGGGGTTGACGACTTTGGAATAGGGTTGATGCTGCAACAGCGCCAGGTCAGAAAGATGATCTCTTCCTACGTGGGGGAAAACGCGGAGTTTGAACGCCAATTGCTGAGCGGAGAACTCGAAGTTGAACTCATTCCCCAAGGGACCCTGGCCGAGCGATGCAGGGCAGGCGGGGCGGGCATACCGGCCTTCTTCACCCCGGCGGGGTACGGCACGGAGATCGGCCAGGGCAAGGAGAGCCGCGAATTCCACGGCAAGATGTTCCTGCTCGAGACGGGGCTGGTCGCCGATTACTCCATAGTCAAGGCCTGGAAAGGGGACACCCACGGCAACCTGATCTACCGCGGAACGGCCCGCAATTTCAACCCGATGATGGCAACGGCTGGCCGCATAACCATTGCCGAAGTGGAAGAGCTGGTGCAGCCCGGAGAACTCGAACCCAATTTTATTCATACACCAGGCATATATGTTCACCGAATATTCCAGGGTGTTGGCTACGAAAAGCGCATTGAGCAGCGAACGGTTCGCCAGCGCAAATGAGCATTAACCACAGCATAATTTAAGTTATGTTAGACAAACACGGCATCGCCAGGCGCATTGCCCGGGAACTCAGGGACGGATACTACGTCAATCTGGGCATTGGAATTCCCACCCTGGTGGCCAACTACGTACCGGAGGGTATGGAAGTCACCCTTCAATCCGAAAACGGTTTGCTCGGCATGGGGCCATTCCCGTACGAAGACGAAGTGGACGCCGACCTGATCAATGCCGGCAAGCAAACGGTGACCTTTCTACCCGGTTCCTCCCTGTTCAGTTCGGCGGAGAGCTTTGCCATGATCCGCGGCGGTCATGTTGACCTGACCGTGCTGGGCGCCATGGAAGTCAGCGATCGGGGCGACATAGCCAACTGGAAGATTCCGGGTAAGATGGTCAAGGGCATGGGCGGGGCTATGGACTTGGTGGCCGGCGCCGACAACATCATAGTGGCGATGATGCATGTCAACAAAGCCGGAGAATCTAAACTGCTTCCGGAATGCAGCCTTCCGCTCACGGGCCTGGCCTGTATTCGCAAGGTGGTCACCGAAATGGCGGTTATGGACATTGACCCCGAGCGCGGCTTTGTCCTGTTGGAGCGTGCACCCGGTGTTTCGGTTGAACATATTCGTCAATCCACCGCCGGGAGATTGCATATACCAGACAATGTCCCGGAGATGGTGTTGGATTGAGCGTTGTAAAAGGCAACTAAAGACCGCGCATCTTTGTTCTACAGCCACCGATGAACAACCCTGCGCATCCCATACCTCAGACCCAGGTCTACTATCAAACCGGATTCATCCCATCGGGTAGTCTGGAGATCGGCACAGGCAACAGGGCCTTCCGCTATGGCGATGGATTGTTTGAAAGCATCCGGGTCTGCAAAGGTGTTCCCCTGTTCTTCGCCCACCACTACAGCCGTTTTATTCTTGGTCTGGATGTTCTGCGCATCGAGATTCCCGAGCACTGGCAACCGGATTTCCTCAAGAAGACCATTGAAGAGCTCTGCCGCAGCAACGGACAGCTCAACGCCAGAGTGCGCCTGAGCGCATGGCGAAGTGGCGGGGGTTACTACCTTCCCGGAGAGCACTCAGCGGAACTGCTCATAGAAAGCAGCGGGCTGAGCGACCCTTTTTATGCCTGGCCCTCTCAGGGATTGCGCATCGACCTGGCCGAGGACATACATCTTGGGAACAGAGCTCTGGACCGCATCAAGAGCGCCAATGCCCTTCCGTATATCATGGCGGCTATTCAGGCCAAAGAGCGGGGACTGGACGACCTGATCCTCTGCGACGCTCAGGGTCATCTGTTAGAAGCCAGTTCCAGCAATCTGTTTTTGTTCCGCGAAGGGGTTCTGTACAGTCCCAACCCCGAGCTGGGTGGAATTGATGGTATCATGCGAAGAGTCCTGGTCAAGATCGCCAGAAAGGAGGGCATCTCCTTTGTGAGCACTGAGCTGAACACGGAGGATTTGCTGCTGGCAGAGGAAATTTTTCTTAGCAATGCCATATCCGGCATACGCTGGGTGAGCAGTTTCCGGGACCGTACATACCCGAACCAATTCAGCCTGGGCTTGTTTGGAAAACTGGAGGAAAAGATCCTGGCTGAGCTGCAGCGCTAAAAGCAGCGTCTTGTCTCAGGGCGAAAGGGTTCTATTCCTCAAACAACCATGGAGAAGATTTCGGCTTTCTGGTTCAGAAGAGACTTGCGTCTGGACGACAACACCGGGCTCATTGCGGCCCTGAAAAGCGGTAAACCGGTCTTGCCGCTCTTCATCTTTGACCGCTACATACTCGATAAACTGGAGGACAAAGACGATGCTCGCGTGGGTTTCATTCACTCCAGGCTGGAAAAGCTCAATGAAGAACTGCAAATCTGGGGCAGCAGTTTGTTGGTGGCCTATGGAAAGCCATTGGATGTTTGGAAGTGCTGGCTGAGTCAATTCCCTATAGCCGCGGTGTATTGCAACCGGGATACTGAGCCCTACGCTCTGGAGCGCGACAAGCGCATAGCCACCTTGCTACAAGAAAGGGGAGTTGAGTTTCAGACCTTCAAGGATCAGGTCATCTTCGAAGGGAATGAGGTGCTCAAGCCCGACGGGCAAGCCTACTCCGTGTTTACCCCTTACAGTAGGCGCTGGCTGAGCCGCTATGAAGAAAGTGCGCCCAGGGTGCAGAAGCTGCCGGCAAATCCCGTGTTTTTCACGGGGAGCAAGCGCCCTCTCCCCAGTCTGGCTTCGATGAAGTTCAAGGCTTCATCTATAGCCATTCCCGAAGCAGCCATTTCAGAGAAAACACTGAAGAGTTACGCGTCGCTTCGCGACTTTCCGGCAGAACCCGGCGTCTCCCGTCTGGGCATACATCTGCGCTTTGGCAGCATCAGCATCCGGCGTCTTGTTCAGAAGGCCATTCCAACAAGCAAAGTTTTTGTCAATGAATTGATCTGGAGGGAGTTCTACCAGATGATTCTCTTTCAGCATCCCCGGGTCGTGGGGCAGGCCTTTAAGCCGGCCTATGATCGCATCCCCTGGCGCGATGATCCGGAGGGCTTTGAGCGCTGGCAAAAGGGTCTCACCGGTTACCCCCTCGTGGATGCGGGTATGCGCGAACTGGCCCAGACCGGCTATATGCACAATCGGGTCAGAATGGTGACAGCCTCCTTCCTCACGAAACACCTCCTGATCGACTGGAGATGGGGTGAGGCCTGGTTTGCCCGAAAACTGCTCGATTTTGAATTGGCTTCCAACAATGGTGGCTGGCAGTGGGCTGCTGGCTGCGGTTGCGATGCCGCTCCCTATTTCCGCGTCTTCAACCCGCTCAATCAGGCTCAGAAGTTTGACCCCAAAGGGGCATATATTCGCCGCTGGGTACCGGAGTACGGCACTCAGCGCTATGTTGAGCCCATGATTGAACACCGCTTTGCGCGCGAAAGGGTTTTGGGTGTCTTTAAGAAGGCCTTAGCGGAGCACTAAATGCCCGGTGAGAATCCATGCTCGAGACGAGCTCTTAAACAATAGCAATCAGGCAACCTACATCAGCCCAGGGGCGTATTCTCCATATCCGATGAGCATCTCAACGCACATGCCCAAGCTTAATGTACTGGTTTTCAGCCTGTTATCCAGTGTTGTTTTGATCCTGTTCTCGTGTAAAAACGAGCAGCCCTGCGGTGCATGTCCGGATATTCAGGCCCCTGTGTGCGGCAGCGACGGCATCACTTACAACAACGAATGCGAAGCGCTCTGTGCGGGACAGAGCATTGTTGACGGTTTCTGTGAAGAAGAAGCCGATGCGATGGTGGTGGATACCGGTCCCATAGTGGCCGATGGATGCGGCTACATGATCTTAATCGGCAAAGATTTGTTTTACCCAAACGAGCTCGACTCTACTTTTTTCGGGCACCAGATTCCTGTGTTTCTGCGTTTTCAGCGAACCCTGCACCTTTATCATTGCGGTTTCAATCCCTTCCCGTACCCGGTTTTAGACATTATTGAGATCGAAGCTTTATAAGTCTGTTGATCGTTTTTGTGGCTTAGCGCTCTGCGATGTTGTACTTTGTCTCTTGAAGATGGCCTTCAGGAAATCGATGACTATGCCCAAGTCTTATTGTTTATCCCTTTTTCTCCTGACAACGCTGATGCTGGGAATGGCGGATTCAATGATCGCCCAGCCCATACCACAAAGCAGGAGAGTTGAGTGGTCTTCTGCGGGATTGAGTGAGAGTGCGCCGCCTTTGAGAAAGGAGCGAAACGCGAAGAGCTTTGGTGCGCTGGGAGATGGAAGCGGCAATGACGGTCCCGCCATCCAGGCGGCTCTGGATGCTCTGGACGGATTGCCGGGCATGGTCTGGCTGCCTCCTGGTACCTATCGCGTGACCCAGTCGATAGATGTGCCGGCCGGAGCGGTGCTGCGGGGCGCAGGAGCCGATTCGACCCGATTGCTGTTCAATTTTGGCGGCCTTCAGCAGGACGCCTTGCGCATAGCCAGCTTTGAGGAAGCCGAAGACCTGTCATTGATGCAGGCTCCGCGAAAGGGCAAGAAAAGCCTGATTCTAACTCCGGGCTCCAGCTCCGGACTCCAGCCGGGGGATTGGGTAGAGATTGTTCAGGACAATGGTGCCTGGGACGAACATCCCGCCGCATGGGCTGAAGAATCCGTCGGGCATATCAGTCGAATCAGCAGCATGACAGGCGATACCCTGATCCTCGACGAGGCCTTTCGCCTGAATCTCGATGCCGCGCTGGCACCCCGACTCAGACGGATAGAGCCCATACGCTTTGTTGGCGTGGAATGTCTGGCTCTGGAACGGGAAGAACCCGGTGCAGGGGGAAACTTGCTTCGCTTTTACCTGGCGACTGATTGTTGGGTGAGGGGAGTGGAGAGCATAAGAAGTGCAGGTGCTCATGCCCTGGTGGTGCGCAGCGCCCATCTGGAGTTCAGCGGAAACTTCTTCCATCAAGCCTGGGCATATGATGGGGTCAACACCCGGGGTTATGGGATCTCACTAACCCGGCATAGCTCGGCCTGTTTGATCGAAGACAATGTGTTTAGAACCCTGCGCCATGCCATGATGGTCAAACAGGGGGCCAACGGAAATGTTTTTTCCTACAACTACTCTTCAGATCCCGTCCGCAGTGAAACGATTTCAGACTTTAGCGGAGATGTATCCCTGCACGGACACTATCCATTTGCCAATCTGTTCGAAGGAAACATTGTTCAAAATATATTTACGGATAACTATTGGGGTCCTTCGGGACCGGGCAATACCTTTTACCGCAACCGCACCGAACTCTATGGCGTTGTAATGACTTCTCCTTTGACCGTGGACCAGACCTATGTGGGAAATCACATGAGCAATCCCGTTGTGCCCTATGGCAATCTCTGGCTGACGGGAAGCGGACACTGGCTTTCCGGCAACCTTGTCTATGATCTGGTTGAACCACCGGGAAGCTCCATGAGCGGTGAAGCTTCGCTGTATCGTCAGACCGCTCCCGCCTGGTGGAGCGGCACCGCCTGGCCGGGCATAGGTTTCTCTATGGAAGGGAGTATTCCCGCTTATGAGCGCTTCCACAGCGCTCAGGTTGCCGTATGCCGAAGTGCGCGATGCCATAGCCCTCGGGATCCGGTCACGGACTATGTGCTGCCGGGATCGAGCCGGTTTTCCTGGCTGCCGGTGGAAGGGAGTTCCGGCTATTCCTGGCGGGGGCGCATCAACTCCGGTTCAGGTTTCTTGCAGCGATTCAGCAACCATTCCTTCTTTGAATTGACCACCGCACTGAGTCCCGGCCTTTCCTATAGCTGGCAAGTCAGAACGGTCTGCGAAGATCGCGTCGGTCCCCCTTCGCCCTGGATGGACTTTGCCCTTACAGCCTTGCGCGACAGCAGCTCAATGTCGGCTGTGGAAACGGAACTGGATGAAACATTTGAGTTACCTGATCCTTCCCCACAGTCCCATTCAAAATGGAAATTAATGGATGTGAATTCCAGGGTTGTGCAGCAGGGCAATGGCATGGAATACTTCAATGTACGAGGTCTTGCATCAGGCTGGTATCTCCTGCTGCGAGAAGAGCCGAAGAACAGTCAGTGGATCAGAGTACCCTGAATGCTCAGTGGCTTAGGCTCAACTCCCGCGCTATCTGCGCACCTAATCTTGCATTGTTGACAATCAGGCTGATGTTGGCTTTCAGCGATTCACCCTCACTGAGTTTGACGATTCTTGACAATAGAAATGGGGTCAGGGCTTTGCCGATAATGCCCGCCTTTTCAGCCTCTGAAACAGCTTGATTGGTAAACTGTTCCATTCGATCTGCTTCGGCCATACCCGATTCCGGAACGGGATTGGCGATCAACATACCCTGAGGCATATTCATCGATCGCCGGATCTTATGCATGCCCACCAGTTCTGCGATCTCCCTGCTGTGTAACTCCAGGGCAAGTCCGCTCTTGCGCGTGTAAAATGCCGGGAACTCTTTGCACTCGTACCCGACCACCGGCACGCCCAGGGTTTCCAGCATCTCCAGGGTTGCGCTCAAATCCAAGATGGATTTGGCACCGGAGCTGACCAACATGACCGGGCTGCCGGCCAGTACCTGCAGATCGGCAGAGACGTCAAAACTCAATGCAGCCTGCCGGTGAACCCCGCCTATTCCCCCGGTTGCCATGACCTCAATTCCCGCCATGACAGCTGCGTACAAGGTGCCCGCAACGGTGGTTGCCCCATCGCCCTTACGGCTGATCACCGCCGCAAAATCGCGGGGACTGCACTTGCTGGCGCTTGCACCGTTTCGCGCAATATGTTCAATCTCACCCTCTTCCAAACCGACGATCAACTGCCCTTTGACGATGCCGATGGTAGCCGGAATGGCCCCGTTGTCTCTGACGCATTGTTCTACAGCCAGAGCCGTTTCCATATTGCCAGGCCATGCCAATCCATGGGCAATAAGCGTGCTTTCCAAAGCCAAAACAGGTTGCTTCTCCTCTAGTGCCTGTCGGACTTTGGAGTTAAATTTTAACATAAAAATTTAATAGAAAGTAATCTTGCAATTCGGATGATTGCTGCGAAACTGCTCCACCTTGGCAGCGTTCAAACCTGTGTTGAATATGATTAATTCCTTCAAGTTACTCATCTTGTCCAAAGGAGAAAGATTTCTCACCCGGGTATTGGAACAATTCAAATAGCTCAGGCTTCGATGAAGGATGAGGGGTTGCAGGTTCCTGATCTCCGTTCCGGCTACGGACAGATGTTCGAGCAACATGGAGCGGGCAAGTGGATCGAGGGATCGGATGGGTGTGTTGTCAGCGATCAGTTCCCGAAGTTGGGTATGACTTTCCAGGCCTTCCAATCCGTAGATCGGATTGGCGGTGACATCCAGCACTTCGAGGCTGGAAAATGCGGACAGGGCGGAGAGACTGCTGACTCTGTTGTTGGGCAGGCGCAGAATTCTAAGCCGTTTAAAATAGCTGAGTGCTCCTATCTCATTCAATCCGGCGGAAGGGAGGTTGATCTCTTCCAAATGCCGCATCCGTTCCAACTGTTCCTTGTCTGGCGCGCCGCTGAAAACCAACATCGTCGATAGAAAGTCCTTCCACTCCAAGTCCAGCCCATTCCACCACTGCAATCGTTCCGCGCTGTTCCAGATCAACAGTGCCTTTGGATTGGCTCTCTCCATCTCCGCATAGTGATGAGCTCGAATGTTGCATGAATCCATATAAACTTTCGATAGGCGCTTCAGGTCAAAAAGCGGACTCAGATCTTCTATAGGAGTGTTTTCGATATGCAAAACCTCCAATTCGCTCAAGCCGGCCAGCATGTCCAAACTCACTAGAGGACTATGGTTCAGATTCAACTCCCGCAAGTTCTTAAGGCGACCAATTGGGGTGAAATCCTCAAGCTGTGTGCCCTCCAGGTTCAGCCCCTCCAGAGCGGGCATTTCGTTCAAAGGAACAAGTGTTTCCAGCAGATCGGCTCCGGACAAATCCAGATGCTTGAGCGCTGAGATGCCGTGCAATTCCTCCTTGCCGGGGTGGTCGGCAAAACCCAGTGCTTGCCGGAAAGCACGCTTCCATGCAGCATTGAGGCCATTCCACCAATTGTTCAGGTAGGCCGTCTCAAAGATGATCATGATGCCGGGATGCTGAGCCTGAAAAGCCCGGATGAGGCTGTCGCTGACCGCAGTGCCATCGCAATAGATCCTCTCCAACTTTTTCTTGCCTTTCAGGGGATCCAAACTGCTCACTGCTGTACCATCGATATTGACCCATTCCAGCGATTCCATGGCGCTGAGAAAACCAAGATTCTGCAGGGGTGTTTTAGCGGCCAGGATGACGCGCATTTGACTGCTGCTGCTCAGACTGTTCCATTGACTGACCTTGGTAAAGGAAAGGTCCAGGTGTTCGAGTTGAGGCAGTGCGCTGAACCTTTGCACGCTTTGCAGCCCCGTGCCGCTGAGGTCCAGATAGCGAAGAGAAGGCTTCGGTCCCGGGGTCCAGTTTGGGTGGAGGGGGCAGGCTGCCAGATCGAGGTATTCCAATTGTGCAAAGTCAGGCAGATCGGCGCTAATCGCGGAGTTTCGGGCAAGGATCTTGCGCAGTTTGCGGGAGTATCGCAAGACGTTGAGATCTTCGGTCAGGGTGCCGGAGATATTGAGTTCTTCCAGTTCGGCCATGGACCTCAACGGGGTTAAATCGCGAACCGGAGTTGAAGACAAATTCAGGATGCGCACATTGCGGAGTGCGCTGAGCGGATAGAGATCCCTGACCTTGGTTCCGCTCAGATCGAGTTCCCGGACGGACAACAAACCGTCCAAAAAGGCATCAATCGCCTCTACGGAGAGATCCAGTCGGGTGCTGTCCTGAAGCATGATGGTGTCGCCAAAAAAGTACCATAGTCCCGGGCCGACCTGATACTCGGAGTTTTGGCTTCCGGGCAGCAGGAAAGTATCCGTGGAACTGATGAGTAAGGCGTCGTGGTAGCCCCGCACATCGCTCAGCCGCAATTCATTGCTCAGCGCGGCATCGCCGGCTAGCAGCGACTTCCACAAGGGAGAAAGCTCTGCCCACCACTGTCTGTTGCTTTGAGTCCGGTTGTACTTGGTGGAATACATACTGACGATCTTCAAGCCATCTGCCGTCCGGTTGACTTCAATGAATCGCTCAACGGTGTTGCGCAGGCTATCCCCCTTCAAACGTATTCCCATCAGAGATCTATTGCATTGAATCAACCAGGATTCCTCACCTGTTTGAGTCATCTGCCCTTCGATGTTCAAAATGGAGTATTCAAAGACCACCTTGCGAAAGAAAAAATCTACATCCAGCAAGTAGGCCGTTACATCCTTGTAGGTTGGAGTGCTGCGTTGCTGATCCAAATCGTCCTCAATCTGCACCCGGGCATCCCGGAAAAGCTTTTGATAGCTCTCAGAAATTAATATGTCTTTATCTCTGGAAGAAACGGAGGGGTCTCCAAGTGTGTTGAGATTGGCCTCCAGATAAGCGATCATTCGGCGAATGGTCGCTTCCTGCAAGTCCATTGCCGTGTTGCCGGGATTTTGAATTTGAATGGAACTGTCCGCTGCAGTTGAGGTGGGAGCGCCGTTCACACTGTCTACCACATCTGTTTGATGCTCTCCATAGAGGGTTGTTTGACCAAGGAGAGGCAGGGACATCAATAGCCCGACAGTTACCAACCAGATGCCGTGCAGGCAGGACTTCGATGCATTACTTTGAACCATGATATATATTACGAAGTAATAACTTATCCTCGCCGGGTTCTAAAGCCTGAAGTCTGGAGATCAACCAGCCTGTATTGTAACCGGGACGCTGAAAATCCTTGAGTTCAAAGTACCAGCCTTCGATCTGAAAGAAGTGAAAACGCAGTTCATTCACTGTCTTGAAACGCAATTTGCCCTCCGCCACATCCAGGAGGAACAAGGTCAGTTGATCCGGGGAATAAGCCCCCGGCAGATAGCCCTGCAGATCGGTGGATGATCGAAAGACCTTGTTGAGGTTCATGAAATCCAGCTCATGACTCAAGGGGTGAAGAAATTCACCTTCCGCAGCTTTTCGCTTCGAGAAGCGCGCCTCGTATGGCGCAAAGTGCACCCGGTCTATCACCCATTTATGGCCCAGACGATCGGCCTCCAGGCGCATAAACAGCGTCAGGTCGCGCTCTTCGCCCTCATAGAAAAAACGCGTTTTGACTTCTGCCAGCCAATCGGGACCGTGAAAGCTCAGGAAAGAAGGCTCATCCGGTCCTGAGACATGGCGAATAAAGTCGCGCTTTTGCCCCTCGGGAATCCGGCCGCCTTCATTGTCGAAGAGAATATCCAGATACCCCAAGCGAAATTCGGGGTCTCTGTAGAGCGGATTGCCGGGATAGAAACGCTCGCCATTGCGACCTTCCTCACAATTGAATCGCCTGAAGAACTGATTGACCTGCTTGGTTTCAGCATAGAGAACGGTCTCCGACCCAAAATCGCCTCCGATTTGGGCATGTACCGGATAGGCCATCAAGCAGCCAAAAAAGACAAAAAGGCAAAGCCTCCAATTCATTGGCGGGTCTCCGTTACGCGGACATCGCCCAGCAACACATCCCAAAAGCCAATGGTTCTGCCGCTGATCTGGGTTTCTTTCCGCTCGACATAAACGGTGATATCCTTCTTGGTGGTGTCTTTGTAGAGAAGGGTATTGCCCTCATATCCTTCTTTATATCCACTAAATCGCTGATAGATGGTGATCACCCCGACATACTTGCCATCGGGTTGGCGCTCCAAATCACTGATGTATTGGATATTGTACCATTCGATATCAACCCGGTCGTAATTGAGCTGCATCAGCCGTTGAAGGTAGACCCTGATTTTGTAGTATTGAATCTCCTCTGAGCTCAGCGATGAAACCCCCATTTCAGCATCGGGAGCGAACAGCTCCAGGGTGCGCTCAATGACGCGGTCAGCTTCGGAGAATGGGGTGGACTTGTCGCCAATGATAGAGATGTACTTGCTCAAATCCCTCACTTTCTCGAGGGCCAGCGAATCAATAGCTCGCTTGCGTTCCTGGCTGATGAAATCATCGGCGTTCTGAGCTTGTGCAGTTGGCGTACCTATAAAACTCAAAAGAATCAAAGAGCAGAACGCTAAAACAGCGGTTGGCATTTTGTAGTGCATGGGGAAGGGCTTTTATCGCTTGATCAATTCCAATTCTGAGATAAGACCGCGGTCGTCCATGGTCATGTTCGAAAGCACATCCGGCTCGTTTCCGGTGTCCTTGAGGTACTCCAGATAACGCTTGATGTTGCTCGGGCGATCGTAGTCTTTTTGACCATTCTCTTCAGCAATAACAATCAAAACCGGAGCCTTCTCGGAACTGAACAAGCGCAGGGCTTCTTCAATCCGGGTATTGGCCTCTTCGCTGCTGCGCGCAGACGAGATGGAATTCATTGCCGCGCCCAGGGCTCTCTGTTTAGCCTGCAGTTGAGTCTCGGTTGTGCTGCTCTCCCTGTTCATGGCCTCTCTTTCGGCTGCAAGTCTGGCTTGAACTTTTTCGATCAGGGTTTGAATCTCCGGATCATTGAGTCCCAAATCCACGATGGCCTGCAACTGTCTTTCCTTTTCCTCCAGTGACAATGTGTTGTTGTCGGAGAGCAGGGAAATCAGATCCTTTTTTGCCTGCTCAGTTTGTCTGGCCAGCAAAGCCGCAGCTTCCTTGTCAGCCGCCTTTTGCTTGGTTTTGCACGAGGGCATGGCCAGGGAGGACAAGAGGGCAAACATTAAAAACAAAGCAATTCGGGTCAGGGGAAATCCCATGTTTAGACTGGACATAACGTTAGAGTTGATGATGGTCTTTATAAAGCGCGAAGATGTTTTTCGGGGTTCCACACCCGTTAAACGTCAAAACCTCACATTAAGGGTTTTTGCAAAAGTATGTATAGATCTACAGTTAGAAACGCTATCTAAAGGCTAAAAACGTAAAGAATCGTGCCAATTCCTCAAGTTTAGAACCAAAAGAAAGACGAGTTGGCAAGTATGCGTAACGGCATCAACTGTGCTGAACTACGCCGCTTTTCTTGTGCTCTAAAAAGCGATCAATTTGCTTTTGATGGTGTAGAAAATGCGAGCGGAAGAATTTTATTGCGTCCATAAGGTGCATTTTCCCCGCCATGGGGTGGCGAAACAACTCCCGGTCAACAAACTCTGATGGCACGGTTTCCAGCAAATCGCGAAATTGTTGCCTCACCTGAGTGTATTCATTCAAAACCGCATCCCTATCCTGATCGGGAGGTATCTCTGCGAAGGCCTTAGGGGCTTTGGCTTTCATGCCCAGTTTGAACCACCCTCGCAACAAAGCTCCCCGGACAAAACTGCCCAAACCGGACTTGTCTGCCCTGGAGGGATCCTGAAGCTTTTTTCCGACATAGATCAGAGAACTCTGCTCGGCCATGACCAGGTGCCGCAGGGTCTGCAATACAGACCATTTTCCAGGCTCCATGGGCTCGTTCAACAGATTTCGATCCAGAGAGCGAAGGCGCAACTCCAGCTTTTCCTTGTCCTCATCCAAGGAATTGAAAAGTTCTTTCAGGCGCGAATCCATAGGCAAATTTTCTTGAAGATAAGCTTGCTCTGCACAACCTGAAGGACGCCGTTTTTCTATTTATGGCTCTTTGAGCAATTCCCGAATCTCATCCAGGTTGTTCATCTGCTCATAGAAGCGCAAAACCTCTTCTCTGACCATGGCATCCTTTCGCCTCAAACGGCGTTTCAGGAAGAGCCCTTCCAGACTGCGGCAGCGGCTCAGCGCAACATACAGTTGCCCTGCTGCAAAAGCCCCATTGCCCAGATCCACACAAACCCGGTCAAAGCTCAGACCCTGACTCTTGTGAATAGTGACCGCCCAGGCCAGGGCAATGGGCAACTGATCAAAAGAGCCCAAAACCTCTTCGGCAATTCGACCCTCTTTGTCCTGTGTATAGCGAATATGCTCCCAGCGAACGGGCTCTATGGTGTACTCGGAGCCATCTCTGAGCTGAATAACAATGCCATCCTCCCCCAGTTGCTGAACGACGCCGAGTGTTCCATTAACCCAGCGGCGGTACAGCCCAATATCATTTCGAACAAAGATGACCTGAGCCCCGACCTTGAGCACCAAACTCTCTGTAGTGGGCAGGTGGTGACGGGGAAAATCCCCAATGACCACACCCTGGTAGTGCGATTCGGGACCGGTCAACTCCGCCAGCCTGGCCTGGTTGGTTTGCTCTGCAGCAGAGCGTGTGCTCGTAAGCGTGATGCAGTAAGTACTGTCTTCCTGCGGGGGATTCTTTGGAAGGTGATTGAGCCTCACCAGGTCATCATACCTGGGCTCTGCCCGTCGAATTCGATCGAGCAAATCGATGAAATCCGGATCTTGTTGCCGGTAAACTTTCTCCAGTTCTATGCAGACCAGTTCAGTTTCCCTCCAAATTCTGGCTTCGAAGAAGAAGGCGCTGTTGTAGTAGTTCCCCAGCATCTCGCGGTCTGCCTGGGTGCTGACGGGCTCTAATTGAAGCAGATCGCCCACCAGGAGGAGTTGAACTCCCCCAAAGGGCCGCGGATCCTTTCGCACCCTGCGCAGACAATCGTCCACCGCATCCATCAAGTCCGCCCGGACCATGGAGATCTCATCGATGACGAGCAATTCCATGGCTTCGATCAGTTTCTTCTTCTCGGTTGGGTATCGAATCTTGCGCAGACGGGGGTCCGAAGGGGGTATGGGCCCAAAGGGCAATTTGAAGAAGGCATGCAAGGTTTCACCCCTGACCTGGATCGCCGAGATACCGGTCGGAGCCAGTACCACAGTTTGCTTGTTCAGGACAGACACAGCTTCCCTCAGGAATGTGCTCTTTCCCGTTCCGGCCCTTCCCGTCAGAAAGACATGAGATCTGGTCTGATTGACCAGCTTATAGGCGTACTGCTGCAATTCCCCTTCAAACATCGATGGGGTGAAAATATAACATGCCCGGGCTATCGCGACAAGTTCAGAGACGGATTTGGGTAAATCTGGAAAAGAATTGGGGCCGCTTTATGGAATTTTCCCGCTTGATGCATCCTAGGGCAAAAGGATAAACTATGCACAAGCTCACGGTATTGGTCACCCTGTTATTGCTCAACTTTTTTTCCCGCGCATCCGAGGAATTGATATTGACCTCTTCCATAAAAGAGGTTACGGTGTTTTTAAACCGGGCTCAGGTGTTTCGAAATGCCAGTGTAAACCTCAAACCCGGTCAGCATGTCCTGGCCATCGAAGGCGCAAGTGCCCAATTGGATCCGGCCAGTTTGCAGGTTGGGGGCAAGGGCACATTTGTTATCCTGGATGTCGCCCAAAGAGTCGTTTACCGGCAGGAAGAGGCCCCTAAATCATCCCCTGAAATGCTGCGCTATGAGCGTCAGATCAAGGCTGCTCAGGACTCGGTGCTCCATTTGGGCTACGCGCTTGAACGCGTTCAGTTGCGGCGCCAGGCCCTCTCTCAGGAGAAGAGTATTCTGCTGGCCAATCCTTTAATGACGGGTGGAAAGGGGAGCGATACTCTGCCCAACCTCAAGTCAAGTCTGATATACCTCCGCTCACAGCTTGAGGACATTCACCGCGCCATGGTCGAAGAAAAACGCAATGAAGAGGAACTCGGAAAGGTTCGCATCAGCCTGAATGAAAGGATAGCCCTTCTGACTCAGTACAGAGAATCGCTTCAGCTAAGCAACACTCCGGTACCCAAGCCCATTCAACAAATTCTGGTCAACGTCTTCAGCGAAAGGGGGGGAATGGCGAAACTGGATTTCCACTATACGGTGCAGGATGCGAGCTGGAAACCGGCCTATGACATTCGCTCCTCCGGACCGGACAAGCCCATCGTTCTCACCTATAAGGCGCTCATCCGTCAAAACAGCGGAGAGGACTGGAATCAAGTTCCCCTGACCCTCTCTACCAATGATCCAACTCTGAGGCAGGAAAGGCCCCAGCTTCCCGTCTGGTATGCCAGATACTTTCAGGAGATTCAAACCCTGAGTGCCAAGCCTTCGGTATCCGACAACAGAGCCCTTTCCCTTGCGGGCTACGAGGATACTGAAGAGAAGCTACAGGATGAAGTGGATGCGATGATGGCCGCTGATTACAGCAGTCTGGTTCAGACTTTCTCCAATGTCGAGTTCAAGATTGATCTGCCTTACTCTATTGCTGCCGACAATCAGGAGCGCATGTTGCTGATACAGCAGAGTGAGTTGAGCGCGACCTATCGCCACTTTCTGGTTCCCCGGCTGGAGCAGGACGCGTTCATTGAAGCCCGTGTCAGCGGATGGGAGACGCTGAACCTCTTGCCGGGCCATGCGAACATCTTCTACGACGGCACCTTGATAGGGCGTGCGCATATTGACCCCCGAGTGTTCTCAGACACACTTTCTCTGCCTATGGGAAGGGACAGGATGGTCTTTGCCCAGCGGGTCAGGAAGTCCACTCCGGACGAGAAAAACCGCATGCTAAGCCAGGAGCGAATCCGCACGGAGTCCTGGACCATCACGGTGAGGAACACCCACAAAAATGCGGTTCATGTTCTCGTACTCGATCAGATTCCCGTTCCCGCCGAAAGTGGCATCGCCGTGAAGCTCCACGAAACTCAAGCGAGTCGCTATGATGAAATCAGGGGTATGCTGGAATGGGATCTGCTGGTGGAAAGTGGAGCAGAGCAGAAGCGCAGCTTTGGCTATGAGATTCGATGGGACAAGCATAGAAAGCTCATGATCCATTGACCAGATTGAGTATTGGGTCTTTCTGGAGAGCCCCAGCCCGGAATTCACAGGTTGAGCATATTTTCATAAGCGAGAAAGGCGCTTTTTCACGCCATCGTTCTGTGTATATTCTCATCAGAATGTGGAAAACTCTAGAAAGTGTCTAAATGACACATGAAACGCTTAAAAACATTTCCAAAGGTGTGGGATTTTTTTATCACAATATTCTACACTAAAATGCTGGTAATCAATATTTTAAGCTGAATTTATTGAGAATTACTATGTCACAAATTTGGAGAAACAAAAGTTAGTGAGTTCCCGTTATAGACTATATTAAGGCCTGAATAGGGTGTATTTGTGTTTGTTCAGTCACAAATGCCATTAACTCGGTCAAATCTCTCAGTGCATGAAAACCATTCTGTCCATTCTTGAAGTGAGCCTGGCCATTCCCGTTGGACTGCTCAGCGTTCCCTTTCTACTGGTCATCTTTCTGGTGAAGGCCTTTTTGCCCATGAATAAAAATCAGGGCATCCTGGTTAGGATGGACAACCGGCCTGAGCTCGCCCGCAACGCGGTGTAGTCTAAATGGCAGAGGTTTCTGCGGGCATCAAGTCCGGAGTATGCCCTCTCTGCTTTTGCATAATCACCATTACTCCTTTCGTCTTGAATTAGAGTAGTTCAGTATATACTGTAAGCAACTAGAAAAAAGGGGCTGTCTCCAAGGAGGCGGCCCCTTTCTTTTTAAAAGGACTTTTAGAAGGAGAGTCTTACTCCCAGACCAAAGACTGTATACTGCTTTGCTGCTGGTCGGTCAGGCGGATCATGTAGAGCCCGGGGGGAAGATCATCCCTTTCTAAGGTGGAAGTAGTGCCCTGCAAGTCCCAGCTCTTCAACACTCTTCCCGTCAGGTCTAACAATTCAGCACGGGTGTCCTCCAGACTGGCGCTTGAAGCCTGAATGGTCACCTGATCAACTGCGGGATTGGGGTAGAGCACCCAGTCAGCCGAAGCATGCTCAGTGCCCGTGCGCACGGCAGGTGTTGTAAAGAAATTCAGGTCAGAAAAAGGAGTGACCTCGAGCGGACTAAGATTGCAAGCGCAGCGGACTCTCCACTCATAGTTGGTTGATGGCTCAAACAAGGCTATGGGCAAACTGATCGTTTGCGGTGGCACATCCCTTCGAACTTTGGCAAAATTGGGTTTGCCAACTTCCCGGCCATTGATTTCACATTTTTGAGCGCCTTCTATAGTCTGCCAGCTTAATTCTACCTGAGTACCAGTGATGTTGACACTTAGACCGACGGGCTGGGATGTAGTGGAGCACAACTGAGTGCTCTGCGAATTCGCTGCAATAGGCACCATTAAGGTGTCCAGAGATGCACCATAGATGACTAGAAGCTGGCTCTGGTAGAGCCCGGTATCGGAAGGAGAAAAGTCCAGGCTGAGCTCCAGATTTTTCCCCGGTGCCAGGGCAATGGGGTAGGTATAGGCGCTGTTTAAGCTAAATCCGGTGGTATTGCTGAGTTGTATGTCGTGAATCAACACCGCCTGATTTCCGGATATGTGATGCACGTCAATCTGGAATGCCTGATCTTGCCCCGGAGGGGTCTCTGCAATAGAAGGTGGAAATGCGCCTGGAGAGCCAGCGACAAGCGGAACTCCGCCAGGGCTGCCCGGAGCCCCAAAGTGAAAAACTTCCATGCTGTTCAATTCGGGACTTCCGCCTCTGTTGCCGGAGCCAGCTACGATGTAGATACCGCTGTTGTTGACGATGGCCTGCGTACCATGACGGCCGGTGTTTAACAAGTCGAGTTGCCTCCAGGTGCCGCTGACCAGGTTGAGCGCCTGTGTCTGTTTGTGAGCGCTGCTCTGCGCCATGCTCTCGCCGCCTATGATGATGACTTCGCCATCTAAAACAGCAGCAGAACAGCCCGCTACACCAACCGGAATATCGCCAGCAGGTGAAGCAAGGGTTGACCAGATGCCCGTGTCGAAATTGTAAACATCTGTTTTGCGAACCACGGAATCAAAGGTCGCTGACCAGCCAGTGCCATCCCCGGATCTTCTGCCGCCGGCGGCTACCAGAAAGTTGTCGATAGTCACAGCAGCAAAGTGATCGCGTGCCCGGGGCGCATCAGGCAGTTCGGTCCACTGATTTGTGGCCGGGTCGTATTCATCAAACCATTTCACCCATCCGGATCGGTGACCATCGGTAAGGCCGCTGAGGATGTAAAACTTATCATCGCGCATGACCACTCCTGCAGAGCCTCTGCGCCTTGAAGGTGGAATGGGAGGCCCGCTGAACCAGGAGTCGGTGAGCGGATCGTAGATGTAAACAATGGGAATGCCGGTTTCGGCGGGAAAACCGCCCTGGAAGGCACAAATCAGGTACATCAAACCGTAAAACTCGGCTGCCTGAAAGTGGTGAATCTCCTGAGGAGTAAAGCCAAGAGTCTGCCAGGCATTGGTCGCCGGATCATAGGCCTGAACGGGCTTGAGCCCCCTTCCACCCATCAGGTAAAACTTGTCACCAAGTTGCCCGAAGGAACATTCGTGGCGCGCAGTTGGATTGTTGACGGTGCTTACGGTGTTCCAATCACCCGTTTGAGCACTTGCCGAAGAACAAAGGTTGAAAACCAAGCATACTCCAACAAGTGAAGCGCTGAACCCTTGAAAAGAAATTTTCATGGATGAGACAATTTATACTACACTACCGAAATGTTGTGCAATACGCAATCTCTCCACCAAATCTGCTCAAGCAAATTAGTGGATAATCACGAGTTTATCAATGCTTCGAAGACTTTGATTTTCTAAGCGAACCAGGTAAATCCCCGATGGCCATTGGCTGATGTCCAGGTGCTCGATGGAGCCGGATACCACACCTGATTGTAAAACTTTTCCATGTATGTCTTGAACAAACCACCGGGCCTCAGTTGACGAGCCGGGCCATTGGATTTGAACCCGGTTTGAGGCGGGATTTGGGTAGATGGAGATCTCATCACTGAGCTGAACCGGCTCTTCTCTCAGGGAGGGCCAAGTAAAGAATTCAGAAGCCGAGAATGGTGTAGTCAACAAGGGGCTCAGGTTGCAGGCACAGCGGATCTTCCATTCATAGGACTGGCCTGGGATGAGCTGAGAACCCGGGATAAGACGGCTGAAGGGCGGCACGTCTCCGCGGAGTTTGGCGAAGGAGCTGGTACCCACTCTGCGGCCATTGACTTCGCATTTCACTGCTCCATCCAGAGGATCCCAACTCAGGGTAACTCCGCCCGGTCCTATGCTGCTGCTCAGTCCGGTGGGTACCGAAGTGGTGCTGCAGAGCTCTGGACCAGAATCGCAGGGGTCGGCACTATGGCTTCCGAAGAAGCTGAAGGTGTTTTGAGGGTAGACCAGCCATTCCGTTGCCCCAATAGCCCAGTTGAGCTGACCAGAGGCGATCTCGGGCTTGCGCACCAAAGTGTACTCCGAGGTTGCTCCCGAACCGACCGTCCAGTCGGTTCCCGGGTCAACGCCAATCTCTCCAATCACATCAATCAACTCCTCGCTCTTGAAAAGACCAAGTGCATCGTTCCCATTGAAGAAAGTAACGCCTGATGTAGTGTTGGCCAGATTGAGCAGTTCAGTAGCAGCAGAACTGTTCACAATGTTGTAGGTCTGTCCATCAGCCAGGGTGCCGCTGAGGTTGAGGGTGCTGTTGGGCGTGGTTGCTCCGTTGTTGTAAAGCCGCACACTGTAGGAGCTCAGGTCTATGATCTCTCCCGTGCCGTTGTACAATTCGATGGCTTTGTTGTTGGAAGACCCTTCGATGTACTCCGAGAAGTACAGGTCTCCACAATCCGTCGGCTCAACCGGTTCACCCGGTGTAGTGCTGAGAATCAGATCCAACACTACCGGCAGGTGATCAGAGGCCTGGTAAAGGGCAGAGATCACCTCTGCAGGAGCACTCAGATTGCTGCCTTGATTGACGGATTGATTGAGGTGCAGGCCGTCATTGCCCACAGCGCGATAAGAGCCACTGCGATAGCGGACTTCGCCCGTACCACTCATGATGTTTTGCGATAACATGATAAAGTCAAAGCGATCGTCCAGTCCTCCGCTGGCGCCCCCGCCGAAGGAGGTGCTTCTCGTACTCTGGGTATGGATATCGGCAAAGGACAAGCTGTTGCTCCAACTGCCAGGTCTGTTGATAGGATCCTGAAAGAGCACTGGCGGGTCGTTGAGCAGGGCTTGGTAGCCGCTTTCGGTACTGGTGTAGAAATTCAAGTCCCCGCCAAACACCCGGTATTTGTCGAGGGGCTGAGTGGAGAGATAGGTCTTCAAAGCACCTACTGCGGCTGCCCTGTCTGCCACATTGGCCGGTCCTGTCGCCGCTCGCAGGTGGGTGACGTAGAAGTCGACGAAAACCGTATCAGAGCTGAGGTCATCCACCTGAAAGAGCCGGTATTCGTTGATGTCTCTCAAGGTGGTGGTTATGACGGACTGACCTTGAAGTTTGAGTTTGTCGCTGCGGTAGAAGCAGAGATTCTGAAGATTGTTGCTGCTGCTTTGATTGGCGACGTAATTGGCTCGTTGATAAGCTCCAATGCCTAAACCATTGAGGGTATTGAGCAAGTCATTTGCCCCGGAAACACTGGTTAACTCGCAGACCAGCAAGACATCCGGCTGGACATAACTAAAGATGCGCTCCATGGTGTCCTGCCGATTGGCCGCTCCCGCATCCGGGAAGTTCAGCAGATTGTAATACATCACCTTGATCGTGTCCTGCCCCTGTAAGGTGCTCAACGAAAGGGTAAACAGAGCGAACAGCAGTACGGACAGGCGCTTAGATTTCCACATCCTGTAAAAATAGGGCGAAAAAGGGCTGGTTATAGCTCTTGTCTTCTGCGCAAATCAATAAAGCTGAGCCTTATACTAATTATTCCCGCCCGGATCGCTCAGCGATAGATGCGCTTGTTCAAAGCAAACAGTTCATCGTCTACAACCCCATCCTGGTCGAAATCCACCAAGCCGCTGAACCCATAGACGGAATCGTTCTTTTGAACCCAGGCATGACGTATGGTCTCGACATTGGGCTTCATCTTGTGGATGACCAGGGTATCGAGGCCGATAAACTCAAAGTATCCGGAACTTCTCGACCGCAGGCTGCTGTCAACTTCCAGATAAACGGCGGAATACGTGTAATCGCGGTTAAAGGTGGTCTGAACAGGAAGAATGCCCATGACCTCAACCCAGTTATCTTCCCGCGCTTCAATGAGCATCTGGCTGTCGGCGATGCCATATGCGCTGTTGATGCGGATGGTCAGGGAAAGACTTTCCCAGGTTCCAACCAGCATATCAACCTTAGGGGAGGGGCTGGAGTTTGTTTTGGGAGAGCCTTTGCAGGAGACGAGCCAAATGCTCAGCACCATCAGGCCAGGCAATAGAGCACCGGCAAAGCAACTCCACGGATCCAGTTTCATCATAAGTGCAGACTTATAGCCAGGCCATAATCTGGATGCTGAGCCCGGCAATGCTGATAGAAGGCACGAAGATAGGGATAGTGTGCTACCTACCCGATGACGCGAATCCAATCATATGCTGAACGTTTTTGCTACATCCTTGTTTAATCATTACTATCTTTACATTAAACACACATTGTGAGAGCTCAGTATTCCATTCGCGATCTTGAACATCTGTCCGGGATCAAGGCACATACCATACGGATGTGGGAGCAGCGCTACGGCATCCTCAGCCCTAACCGAAGCTCTACCAACATTCGATCCTATACAGATGATGATCTCAAATCGCTGCTGAACATTGCTGTGCTCAACCGGCAGGGAGTGCGCATCTCCCAGATTGCAGGCATGAGTGCATCGGAAATAGAGGTGACGGTCGAACAGGCCGCTGTCAGCTCAGAAGTGCCTGAAGGTCAGGTAGATGCACTGGTGCTTTCGATGATCGATCTGGATGAGCAGCGCTTTGAGAAAGTCATAGCGACCTCCACCTTGAAGATGGGTTTTGAGAACACCATGCAACAAGTGGTCTTTCCCTTCCTGACCCGAATTGGCGTTATGTGGCAGACCGGTTCCATTACACCGGCCCACGAGCACTTTGTTACCTGTCTGGTCCGTCAGAAGCTTATTGTGGCCATTGATGGGCTCTATGTCAAGCCGGGACCGGGCTCTAAGACCTGTATGTTGTTTTTGCCCGAAGGAGAGTGGCATGAACTCAGCCTGCTGTTCCTGCATTATGTCCTGAGAAAGCGTGGGCACAAGGTGGTTTATCTGGGGGCCAGTGTACCGTTTGACGATATGGTCAGCGTGGGCAAGCTTCGGCAATTCGATTGGTTGATCATGGTGGGAACCACTCAGCCCTCCGCCTCGGAAATGGAACAATATCTGATGCGTTTGGCCGATGCCTTTCCTGGTAAGAGTATTGCCGTCAGTGGAGCGCGCTTCAGGGATTATCACGGACGGATGCCTGTCGGTATGCGCTTGATAGGCAATCTGGAAGAGGTGATGTCCTTTGCTGAAGTCCTGAGCAATCCTTGAGGGCCAATGGAATTGTGCGGAGTCTCTCCAAAGCCAGGCCCCAGGGCTTTTTGAAGTTTTTCTTTTTGTTTAACTTTTTTAGCAAAACATTAAACAAAAGCGCTGTTTTTTCGATTTTCTGGTATTACCTTTACATGCAAGTAAAATCCCTTCAGTCATGGAAACTTCTTCCTTCTCCCACTCGATCCGCAAACACGATTCACCTTTAACGGCCTATGCCTTTAGTCTTACCAGAGACTACAACAATGCCCATGATCTGTTGCAGGAGACCTATTACCGGGCAATTGCCAATCGTGAAAAGTTTGCCGATGGTACCAACCTGAAAGCCTGGTTGCTGACCATCATGCGCAACATCTTCATCAATGATTACCGGCGCAGGGTCAAGCACAGCACCGTGCTGGACAAAACCGATAACCTCTACCTGATCAATTCCTCTCAGGAGTTTGTCAGCAATGAAGCAGAAGACAGCTTCATTATGCAGGATCTGCAGGCAGCCATCCGCACCCTGAGCCCCGAGTATCGCATTCCTTTCATCAAGCACTACCAGGGTTTCAAGTACCAGGAAATCGCTGAGGAGCTCAAATTGCCTCTGGGTACGGTGAAAAGCAGAATCTTCTTTGCCCGCAAGCAATTGAAAGACTACCTGGAAGGCATTGGTTTTGAACGCTAAACCTCTGTGGGAGGTTGAGTTTAGATTTCTTTAATCGATTTTTGTCAGGGGCCGGGAACCATCGGCCCCTGTTTTTGTTTAGCCCAGATGCGCAGACTGGTTTTGATCCTTGTTGTCCTACTGAACGGCTCCCTGCTCAGCGCCCAAAAGGGAGTGATCAGCGGAAGAGTTACGGATTTGAGCAACAACGAAAGCATCCCATTTGCCAATGTGCTGATCCAGGGCACGAGCACCGGGGTAGCCAGCGATGAAGATGGGTACTATCGGCTCGAAGATCTGGAACCTCAATTGTACAATCTGAGTTTCACCTCTGTAGGCTACAAGGATAAAATAGTATATGAAATAAGGGCATATAATAATCGCGAGCAGCAAATTGACGTTCAACTGGAGCCTGATGTGCAATTGCTGGAGGGCGTTACGGTAAAGGCCAGTCCATTCAACAAGACTGCCGAGAGTCCGGTATCCCTTCGAACCATTGGAACGGAAGAGATACAGCGGAACCCCGGGGGAAGCCGGGACATCTCCAGGGTGATACGCAGTTTGCCGGGGGTGAGCTCAACCGCCTCCTTTAGAAACGATATTCTGATTCGGGGCGGGGCTCCCAATGAAAACCGGTTCTTCATAGACGGGGTCGAGGTGCCCAACATCAATCACTTTGCCACCCAGGGCAGCTCCGGCGGACCGGTCGGCCTGATCAATGTGGATTTTCTGCGGGAGGTGGATCTCTTCGCGGGGGCCTTTCCGGCCTCAAGGGGCAATGCCCTGAGTTCCGTCTTTGATTTCAAGTTGCGGGAGGGAAGGACCGATCGCTGGGGCGCAACCTTTACACTGGGCTCATCGGACATTGGCGCAACGCTGGAAGGTCCTGTGGGCAATCAAGGTAATATACTTTTTTCAGCCAGGCGTTCATATCTGCAGTTTTTGTTTCAGGCCCTGGAGCTCCCATTTTTACCCACCTACAATGACTTTCAACTGCGATACAAACAGCGCATCAGGCCAGATCTGGAGTTGAGCATCATTGGACTGGGCGCTATCGATCAGTTTACGCTCAATCTCAAGGCCAATGAAAGCGAAGAGCAGCGTTTTTTCCTCGATTTTTTGCCGGTCAACGAACAATGGAACTACACTCTCGGAGCGGTTTTAAAAAAATATCATAAAAGCGGTTACCTGAATGTAGTTGCAAGCAGGAACATGCTCAACAATACGGCGGTAAAGTATGAGGGAAACGATGATAGTTCAGCCGATAATCTTTTGCTCGATTATCAGAGTCAGGAGATGGAGAACAAGTTCCGTTTGGAGAACACGAGCCGCCTTTCGGGATACAAGATAGATGCCGGAGTTTCCTACGAATATGTTCGTTATAACAACTCCACCTTCAACCGCTTCTTTAGCCAGGATGGCCCGGTGCTCGTTCAGTTCAACTCGGCTATAGACTTTCACCGCTACGGATTCTATGCCCAGCTCAGTCGCTCCCTGGCAGCGGATCGACTGACCTTGTCGGCGGGCCTTCGAGCTGACGGAGCGTCGTACAGCACGGTCATTGCCAACCCCCTGGACCAGTTCTCGCCGCGCTTCAGTCTGAGCTGGAGCTTCGCAGAGAACTGGAGCTTCAATGCCAATACCGGGCGCTATTATCAATTGCCTGCCTATACGGTACTCGGGTTCAGGGATGAATCGAATACGTTGGTGAACAAAGCCAACGGTGTGAGCTATATCCGGGCGGATAATTTGGTAGCCGGCTTCGAGTACAATACTCCCGTCAATACCCGCTTTACGGTGGAAGGGTTTTACAAGCGCTATACCAATTACCCCTTCCTTATCCGCGACTCTATCGCCCTGGCCAATCTCGGAGCGGACTTTGGTGTCATTGGCAATGAAGCGATTTCGCCCATCGGAGAGGGGAGGTCATACGGCGCGGAGTTTATGGCTCAACAAAAAATGTATAAAGGATTTTATGGAATTTTAGCGTACACTTATGTTGTTTCAGAATTTAAAGACAAGAATGGTAACTTTGTTCCCAGTTCCTGGGACAATCGCAGCATACTGAGTCTGACCGCCGGGGTAAAATTCAAGCGGAACTGGGAGCTCGGTGCGAGATTTCGCTATGCCGGGGGATTGCCCTTTACGCCTTTCGACCTGGCCAATTCTGCATTGATCAGTTCATGGCAGTTGAACCGGAGCGGCCTACTCAATCTGGACAGCCTGAATCTTTTGCGACTCGGTCCGAGCCACGGACTTGATGTCCGTCTGGATAAGAAATGGTCCTTTGAAAAATGGAATCTCAACATTTATCTGGATATTGAGAATCTCTACAATTATCAATCACCACAACCCCCATTTCTAATTCCTCAGTCGGCAGCCGATGGCAGCTTTGAGATCGATCCGGATGATCCCAGCCGTTACTTGTTGCAACAATTGCCCAACAATGCGGGAACTATACTTCCCACCATAGGATTGATTATCATCATATAAGTATCGGGTGTGCGTGTAGGGTTAAGTCTTTGACTTTAAGACGAAACAGCCCGGAAATGTTAGGAGTGGGTCTGCGCCGGGTTGCAAGGGCTGCGCTCCAGCGCCACCTCAATGGCGTTTGCTCACCTTGATCAGCTTCTGGCTCTGCCCAACCCAATCTTCGCGGCGAATTCTTCCGGGAAGGATCTCCAGAGCGTCATTGACCAGATGGATCTGATCTTCGTCCAGTCGGGAGATCTGCTCCAGGGTGCGAATGCCGATCTTGGTCAGGCGCTCTGCCAGATAAGGACTGATTCCTCTGATCTGGGTAAGATCATCCTGCTCTTCCGGAGGCACCTCACCGGTAATCGAAACCCCGATGTCTTCCAGAAAGCGGACGCTATCCAGCTCATCTTTCAGGGCTCCGGTCAATCCGAGAGCGACCTTGCGCTCAAGTTCGGTGTGGCGGTCATCCAAGAGGTTGTAGCGGTCTCTGAGTGCCAGATAGATTTCCGGATCCACCCCGGCGGCAATGCGCTCTCTGAGCTCGGTAATTCTTCCGCGAGCTTTGTCCAGTTCCTCCCGACTTTCCAACAGTTGTTGATGAATTTGCCGGAGTTCTTGCTGATGCCCTTCACGCTGTTTCTTCTGCGCGTAAAACGCGCTGATTATGCCTATGCAAAAGGCGCCGAACAAACCGCAACCGATGAATAGAAGTTCGGGAATCATAAAGTGTGGGACGAGAATGAGGAAATAGAACGCAAGCTTGCTCAGTGGAGTAGAAATTCCACCCGATGGTTTAGGGAAACTGCATGCTGATCGGTCAGCGGCATAGAGGGAAAGGAGGCTTGAACATGGTTTAAATGGAGTCGATGCGGTTCGATGCCCTGTTCGAGCAACCAATTGGACAGACTCGTGCAGCGGGCCAGGGACAGGCGTTCACTCAAGGTTTGATCACTGATTTCGCCGCTGAAATGGCTGACCTGGACCATGCTCTGAGGATGCTCTTTCAGGTACTCAGCTAAACGGATAAGATGGGCTTGGGTTACATGGTCATCGGGAAGGACATTGCTGGCCTTTTCAAAGGGAATGGCCAGACTCAGAAGCAGGAGATCACCGGGTTCAAAATCGGGCAGCCCCATCGAATTAGATGCAGACTCTCTGGCATGATCAAGCTCTAGCCAGTGCCAGCTCGGCGCGGTGCCTTCAGCCTGCGTTGATCCATGCTGGCTGATGCACAGAATCACCTGCTCCTCTGGCAGTCCTTCTGCACTTAAAGCCATACACAACTGCTTTGTGTTCAGTTTACTTTGTAGGTAAAAAAGAGTCATGTTTTCCTTGCGCATGGATGAATTCTCCACGGGAGAAGAGGACTGCTCCAGGCGAATAACCAGGCAATCTTCCTGCGTGGCATCTCCGCCAGACCAATCCTGAGCAATCTTTCGCGCAAGCTGCTCAAAGGAGGCACGCTCCCCATTCAGCGAGCTGATCGCCTGATTCGGACTTTTAGCGGTGATCAGACCGGAGTCTGAGCGTTCCGGAGCCGCTGAAAGATCTCCCCCAAACCAATGGACATACAGACCCATACAAGCTGCGGACCAGATCAGCATGGCGACTATACCGGGAAGGAGATTGCGCATCATCTAAATTGTCATGAATGGTCCACAACCAAACCTAAATGTAGTACTCCGGGCTTCCAAAAACGAGGATTTTCCGGTAGAAATGAGCGACTTGCTTAGTTATTGTGTGGCTAATGGAGTTTTTCCAACAAACTGTATATTTGCTGTCCGTTTTAAGCGGGTAATTAGCTCAGTTGGTTCAGAGCACCGCCTTGACAGGGCGGGGGTCACTGGTTCGAATCCAGTATTACCCACCAGTTATTTGTAAAGGATTTTTATAAAGTCTTGATTTAGTGGTGTTTATGGCGCCCGCTTGCGTGTCATTCCCCAGCGGGCCGCATTGGGATTCGCTCTGCCGGGTTAGTATAGACCCCTGCACTCCCTATCATCATAGTAAAACCCGAAGGTTTGAAGGCCTGAATGGGTGCAGCAATCATGTAACTTCAATAGCCAGCGCGTTCGTACAAGAGATGCCCCTCTGATATCTGAGTTTGTATATAATATTTACAATTACAATAGGCCTTAAATTATTGAATCGCAGGCTTCAGTATGTGAGGAAAATGAGCTAATTTTCAGATACCGGCCTGGCCGAATTTTTGTATTAAATCAATGTTTTATATCAATTGTTATGCCTGGCCGTATTTTTTCGATTCTGATTGTGCTATGGGTTAGTTGTCCTTTGATGGCTCAACTCAGTCCGACACAATTCATCAACATCAGCTCCGGTTCCGGTCTCTCTCAACTCGACTTCAGTTGGGGACATTCCTGGGGAGACCCCAACAACGATGGGCTTCCGGACCTCTTTGTTTCGAATCACTACCGGATTCAGGACCACAATCCTCCGCAGCTTTACTACAATCAGGGGGATGGTACCTTCTTGCGGACCACAGTTCCCTTTTATGAGAGCGCTCCGGACATGCACGGTTCCGGCTGGTTTGATTTTGACAATGACGGCGATCAGGATCTTTTGGTGGAAACCGGTCGCACCAAACGCAACTACTTCCTGATCAATCAGGGCGGCGGGGTCTTCACGGAGGCAGCCATACCAGCCGGACTGGACGTCCCGTTTTTGGAAGGCCGGGGCCCCTTGTTCATTGATCAGAATAGGGATGGTTTATTGGATGTCATTCACCTGGCGGGCCTGGCCATCTCGCCAACGCTACCTCCTTTGACCATGACCATAGCTCAGGATGGCCAGTTCACCGAGTTGGGGGAACACGAAAGTGCCAACCTCAGCGAATTGAGTTCCAACATGGGTTTTCTCGCCGATCTGGATGGGGACGGTCAACTCAATGCAACGGTCGTTACCGGCGGGCAGCATTACTGGTACCATACCGGCTGCCTGCCGCTCGAGCAAAGCGGCATGGTATCCGTTAACACTGTCATCGAAGGCATCTCCGCCGACTTCAACAACGATCTGAAGGCCGATTTGTATTTTGTTCGAAATGATCAGGTACAAAGCGCTTCAGGACCAAGCGCAGCCACCAACTACGGGGTTTACTTCGGAATTGATCTCATTGTACCCTCTAGTGTAATGCTGCTCAATGCACCAGCAAATGGAACGGTGTCTTTGGACAGCCTGGCGGCGCTGACTTACCAGCCCGACATCGGTTTTACCGGTCTTGATTCCATCAAAATTGGATACTGTGATCCGTATGAAAACTGCAAAGCCCGTATCCTCTATTTTGTGGTGCAACATGATACGATTCCAAGCTCAACAGGAGAGAATGTCTTTGCGGTCATACCTGATTCTTTCAAAATCGTCTCTATACCCAAGTTGGTTCATCCCTACCGCAAGCATTTCAAGATGGTTTTTCAGCCCAAGAGCAATGTCCACGGTGTTCAAATCCGCGCTCCGAGCGATTCACTGTTCTTTGTTACCGGTATTCCCTTTCTCTTCCCCGCTGGCGCCATTGCACTAGGAGCTGGAGGAATTCTACCTTCCAATGAACAGGGCTTTTTGCTCCGAGCTTCGGATACCCTTACCCATGGTCTGGCTAGCTACGTGCAGGGATCTGAGCGAAAACTATACATAGGCTATTCTCCGGAAGACAGTCTCTGGACCATCCTCTGCAACAGCAATTCAGATAGCTTTACCGGATTGGTATCGCTGTTAACATCAGTCCCGGTAGAACGAGTCCATACCATAAATTATGATACGGTTTTCAGCCTCCTGCCGGATCAATTGATGTTTCAAACCGAATCCGGTTTCGTGGATGCTACTCCCGGTTCGGGCCTGGAAGCGCCCAACGCAGCGGTTACGGCTGTAGCCGGCGACTTTGACAACGACATGGACATCGACCTTTACCTCTCTGTGGGTTTGGGCGACGGCAATCGGGCCAATCAACTTTGGGAGAATCAGGGCGATGGAACCTTTGTTTTAGTTCCTAATTCCGGCGGTGCCGCGGGCACACTGAGCGGATCGGCAGGACCAGCCAGCACAGTAGATTTTAATCGGGATGGTTTCCTGGATTTGTTTGTCGAACAGGGGCGTGCGCCTGGCAATGAGACCCCGGGTCCTTATGAGTTGTTTCAAAACACGCCCAATGGCAACCATTGGATAGGATTTGATCTGGAAGGAACGACGAGTAATCGCGATGGCTATGGGGCCACGCTTTATCTGTACGCGGGTGGAAAGGCGCAGATGCGGGCTGCCGACGGCGGTATTCACCGCTATGCCCAGAATGATCAGATCATCCATTTTGGAATGGGACCTAATCTGGTAGCAGACAGTCTGCTCATCGTATGGCCTTCGGGTATTCAGCAGAAAATCTATAACCTTCCTGCAGACCAATATGCTACCATTGTAGAACCCAATGATACTTCTCTGTCCTGTTTTCCACCCTATGGGCTTGAGCAGGGAATCTCTGGCTCCATGTTTGGCTTTAAATGGAAGCCTGTTGCCTGCGCCCTGGGTTATGAACTGGTTTGGGGGGCATTGGATAGCCCCGATCCATCCACTTTCAGAACCTTGGAAACCAGCGTAACATGGCCAGAGTCCGTCATTGTTCCCGGGACGATGTACCGCTGGAAGGTTCGCGCTCTGTGCGAGGACAGCTCGTTTAGCCAGTACTCCCGATCCATGGTGTTTTATCCGTTCAACGATTGTCCGGCACCCGGCAGTTTGACCTCTGCACTCTACGAACCGGATTCTGCTGTTTTATCCTGGGAACCGGTTCCCAATGCCCGGGGCTATCGCTTGTTTTATAGAACAACAGGCTCCCCGGTCTTTAAGTCAAGGATCACTAAGCGAAACAAGATCGTCCTGGATGCTCGTTTTTTAACTCCCGGTGCCAGCTATGAATGGTTTGTGCAAGCGAATTGTTTCTTTTCAACGGGCGGCGACAGCAGCGCGTTGCAGTTGATCAACCTCCCGGCTGCCAGGTTGTCTCCATCCAGCATCCAAACTCATCCCAATCCGGCAGGAGATTTTCTACATGTTCAGATTCAGTCTGAATCCAACACAGAATTTGTCTGGCGATTGCTGGACCTACTCGGAAGTGTGCGTTTACAAGGCATATCTGAGACTGATTTTGACATAGACCTTCGCGATCTACCTTCTGGATTATATGTTTTTTCCTGGTATGATAACAAGCAGAGCAGTTCAGGGTCGAGTTATGTTCGTATTGCAAAGTGAGCCATGGCTTCGAGTTCTGCTTTAGTCCGGTTCATGCTGTTTCGGATTTAGTTACATCCGTGTCATACGCTGAGCTCCTTAAGGCCTCAAATCATATAGCACATAACGCTCATTTCTAGCCAGCTCTCTCAGATCTGCCTCAGACCCGGCCAACCCGATCATATGGGTAACCCCGGCCTGGCGCAAGACGGAAAATTGCTCTTCGCTTAAGGTGGAGTAGTGCTCGTCTGCAATGGAGTAGCGGAATGATGCGGGGCTGGGCAGATCCCAGGCAATGCCGTAGATCAGGCGGATGCGTTCCTGCCAGCGGTGCATGGCGGCGCGGGTGTGTACCAAGACCTTGTAGTCAACGAAACTGCTGCGCTGACCATAGACCTTGAGCTCAGTGAAGCCAATGGGATGGATGAAGAGGGCATCGGGGGGGCTGAGCGCTTTGGCCTTGAGGCTGATGTCCACGGCCGGATCATTTCTGTATTGGGCTCCGTAATCTCTGGGCACCTGCATGGGCAGCTTTGAACCATAACCCAGGTTGAGCGCTACTGCCCCCATTCCCCCGATCAATAGAGCTGCACGGCTGAACTGCCGCATGCGCCGGCTTCTGAAGTGCACAAAGAGGTCCTGTGCCCAGGCGAACAGGGCGATCAGACCGAAGAACTCCAGCCATATGCTGACCTTGAATCCCTGCAGGGCCGCCACATCGGTCAGCCTGAAGAGTACCGTGCCCAGACTGAAGAGGATGCAGGCGATGATGCTCCAGAACACCCACCAGCCCAGACGGCCTGATCTGCTGCGGAAGTAGAGCAGCGCTGCTGCGCTCAGCGCTCCGATGATCAGCCAGTCGCGAAGGGGCCAGGAAGGGGGCCAATAGTGATGGGGAGATCGGAAGATAAAAAGTATATCAAAAAAATGATCGGGCTGGGGTGGCGCTTCCTGCTCAAAGTTGATCTTGAGCATCGCGATCCAGAGACCGGCGCTGCAAAGCCAGAGGGCGGCATGCCCTGCCCAGCGAAGCCATTCGCCCCTCAAGCGCCTTTTCTGCTCATCGGTGATCAACTCGCTGAGCAAGACTGCCATACTCAGCCCAAAGAGCTGCAGGCCGATGACGGGTTGTAGGAAGGCCGCCGCAGAGAAACAGAGCATCATGGCCAGACTGCGCCGGCTGAGCATGAACCAAATGCCGGCCATGCCCAGCGTCTTGACCACGTTAGAGACGAAGAAGGAGTTGTACCAAAGTTCGTTGCCCCCGAGATGCACGCCGTACAAGGGTATGAACAGGACCAGGATGCAGAGCCAGCGAAGCACTTCGACCCGAATGAACAAGCCCGCAATGCGATCCATGAAGTGGAGCATCAGCAGAGAGAACAGGATATGGCCCAGCAGGGAGGCCAGGGCCAGGTGGTCGGCGAAAGGCGAGAGGAGGAGGGAGAAAACGTAGCGCTCATTGGGGACGCGCTCATCTATGCCGCGCAGGTAGAAGTCACCGGGATAGAGCGTTGGATCGGCCAGCATGCTGGCATAGGCCAGGGTTTGCATCTGATCATTGCGCCCGAATTCGTAGCCCCAGCGCAGGACCAGAATGGCGTAAAGCGCTAGTAACAGGGCTACGCGCAACAAACCCGTAGAATAGGACGCTGGAGGATTCACGGGGCGAATATCCAAAATCGCGCAGAATCGGAGCTTAAAAGCGGCCCCAGCGCCAGCGCAACAGGGTGCTCAGGGCCTCAATGCCGTCTCTCCAACCGATTTTCTTGCCTTCGTCCGGCTTTCTGGGGTAGTAGCGGATGGGCACTTCCACAATCGGCTCGCCCAGGCGGAGCAATTTGGCCGTGATCTCCGGGCAGAACTCAAAGCGCTCGCAGACCAGGTTCAGTTCATCGAGCAATTCGCGCCGAAAGACCTTGTAGCAGGTGGGTTCATCGGTCAATCTGGAGCCGTAGAGCAGATTGGTAAACCAGGTGATCATTCGCCCGCCCAGATAGAAGCGAAGGGCGCTGTGCTCGTGATTCTCGGGGTGCAGAATGCGGGAGCCATAGACCACATGGCTGCGCCCGTCCAGTATAGGCGCCAGCAGCGCGGGGTAGTCCCTGGGGTCGTACTCTAGATCGGCGTCCTGAATCAAGATGATGTCTCCGCTGGCGTGGGCAAAGCCCTGCCGCAGCGCGGCGCCCTTGCCCCGGTTTTGGGGCATCTGAATCAGTTCAAAACGAGCTGATGAGGCTTCGGAGCTTTGCTGCTCTATCCAGGAGCGAATCAGCTCCGCGCTGCCGTCGCTGGAGCCGTCATCGATGATGATGATTTGCAGATCCCAGTGGGGGGCGGGGGCGCTGATGACCCGCTCGAGCAGGGTGATGACGCTTTGGCGCTCGTTGAAAACCGGAATGATGACGCTGAGCAGGGGGCGGGCGGGGAGGGGGGGCAGGGCTTGGCGCGGCATACAGCTTCTGATGGGGCGAAGGGCCCTGTAGCTTGGCAAAGCGCAAGTGCTCAGCCCAGCAGGTAGAATCCAAGCGCTAAAATAAGAGAATAGCCCACAAGAGCCTGCCAGGGCAGGTAGGCAGTGGGGCTGATCTGTTCACGGAGGTGTAATCGCCAGACCAGCAGCAGTTTATCTGTAATATGGGCCACTACGGTAGCCAGAGCTACCCCTTCCATGCCCATGGGTCCAATCAGGGCCAGACTCAGACCAGTATTCAGGGCCAGTTCAAAGGCGGAGACCCGCAATAGAACGCCGGTTCTGCCCAGGCCGGTCAGAATGGTCTGGGGAAACATCAGCCTGGGTATGATCAGCAATAGGTAGATGTTGAAAACGCTGTGGGCCGGGGCAAAATCCGGTCTGAACAATCGCGGGAACCACCAGGCACTGCTGAAGAGAAGCAAAAGAGTCAGGGGCATGAGCGCATTCAGCATACGGGTGGAACGGCGGCGTATCATGGCCAGGGCTTGCTTCAAATCCCCAGCCACATCAGCACTGGCAGCGGAGGAAAAGGCATTGGCCAACAACAGCACCAGGGGAAACTCGCGAGCGCCGTAGCGAAAGATGGCCAGTTGCTCCGAGCCCATAGAGTGACTCACAATCAGGCCATCGATGTAAGCCCCCATTCCCCCGAATAAAAGGCTACCGGCAAGAGGCATGGCCACAAGACCGTGTTTGCGCGACCATTCACCCGCGGGCGCAAGGAGCACTTCGGTTCCGAGGAGTTTGAGCATCCAAAGCCAGCGCAGCAAGGCACCGATGGCCAGACCATAGAGACAGCCCGTCAGACCGAGGCCGGCCATCAGAGGCAGGGCAATGCCCAGAATTTGCAGAATCAGCACCGCCGCTCCATACCCGGCCAGGGATCGCGACTCGCCGCGCATCAAGTACAAGTACTCCGTCAGAAAGGCCGGATTGTTGAACAGCACAAAGGCGCAGAACGGGAGCCAGATTTCGCTTTGAGGAGCCGACCAGCCCACCAGCAGGTTGAACAGACCGGGGAACAACAAGAGCAGCCCTACCAGCAGAATATTGAGCAACATGGCGCTGCGGAAGGCCGAGCTCAGCAGGGCCTTGCGCTCCTCTTCGGCTGCCCGGGCGTACAGCGGAACCAGGGTGTTCATCATACCCCCAATCCAGAAGAAACCGCTCAAACCGCTGAGCAACAAAAGGCCTTCGAACACGCCTATGCTGCCCATGTCCAGCGTACTTCTGGCCAGGAGCACACTGACACCCAGCAGCCCGGCAAAGCGCAGAACCTGAAAGATCTGCATAGCACTGATCCGGTTCAGCAAGGAATCCCTCATGCCTTGACTCCGATGTTTTTTCGGCGTAGGCGAAGGGAATTGCCGATCACAATCAGATCGGAGAAGGCCATGGCTCCGGCTGCTATCATCGGATTGAGCAGCCCTACGGCAGCAATGGGAATAGCCAGAGTGTTGTAGAAGAAGGCCCAGAACAGATTTTGCTTCACGGTCAGCAAGGTGTGTTTGGACAGGGCGAAGAGCTGAATGATCTGGTCCGGGCGGCCTCCGAGCAGGACCACACCGGAGGCCTGTCTGGCGGCGCGGGTGCTGTCCAGCAGGGAGATGCCCAGTTCAGCTTCGGCCAGAGCAGGGGCATCATTGATGCCGTCTCCCACCATGGCCACCGGGCTTTCGGCGTTGAGCCGGCGGATGATTTCCAGCTTTTCGGCCGGCAATTTGCCCGCATACCATTGCGCAATCCCCAGACTGTCGGCGAGCTCTTTGACCTTGTGTTCGCGGTCTCCGGAAAGGATGATGGGTTCTATGTTCTGACCCTGCAGATAGGCGATCAGTTCCGGCACCCCCTCCCGGAGTTCATCGCGCAGTTGCATTCCCAAAACCGCAACGCCATCGCGAAAGAGCACGACGTCTGACCGGATGTCAGTTGCAACAGTTAGCACGGTGTCTTTAGCATGGTGGTTCGAAGGGCTTTCCCGCCAACGGGCAGAGCCCAGTTGCCAAAGCACGTTGTGTTCGTCTCGCGCCGAAACACCCATTCCCCGCACCTCTTCAATTTGTTGTAATACGATGGATCTGCGTGCGCCGAGGGCGGAGCTGAGGCTTTTGGATACGGGATGAGAGGAACAGGCTGCCAGCGCAGCTACAACATCCTTTAGCTCTTCGGGCTCCAGACTTTCATCGAGCACTTGGGTGTTCTCCAACTGGAATTTTCCGTTGCTCAAGGTGCCGGTTTTGTCCAGCACCACCCGGCGGATGCGCTGAACGCGCTCCAGCGTATCACTGCCTTTCACCAGAATGCCCTGGCGGGCGGCCCGGCCCAGTCCAACGGAGAGGGCCGTGGGGGTAGCCAGGCCCATGGCGCAGGGACAGGAGATCACCAGCACGGCGATGGCCCGCAAAAGAGCTTGGGGAGCGGGCACTATGCCCAGGCTCCAGGAAAGAAAGAAGGTGGCCAGGGCAATGGCCACTACAATGGGTACAAACCACGCGCTGACCCGGTCAGCCATTCGCTGGATGGATCCCTTGCCCGAGGAGGCGTTTCTGACGAGGGATATAATACCAGACAGTATGGTATTGTTTCCGGTGGCCTTGACTTCGATGAACAAGAGGCCGGATTGCAGTACACTTCCACCGATGACCGAATCTCCTGGCTGTTTGACCAGGGGAAGACTCTCTCCGCTGATCAGGGACTCGTCCACTTGCCCGGAGCCGTTGATGACTACTCCGTCCAGCGGGATTTTCTCGCCTTCTTCCACCAAAATATGATCTCCGGATAATATTTGTTCAAAGGGGATGCTCTCCGCGGCTGCTCCGCCGCCCTTCGACATATTGGCTGGATCAAGACCTGAGTCAGCCCTTGAGAGCGAGCTGCCATTTTTAATCAATCGCCTAACCTGTCCGCTTTGCAGGGCAGCCAGTGACCTAAGGGCCGAGGTGGTCTGACGCACAGCCCTCTCTTCGATCAGATTGCCCAGCAAAACCAGGGTGATGATGGTGGCTGCCGTCTCAAAGAAGAGGTAATCGTGACCCAGGTTCTGTATGTAGCCTATGACACTGTAGATGTAGGCCGCCGTTGAGCCCAGTACAATCAGCACATCCATGTTGGGGACAGCGCTGCGCAGGGAATGAAAGGCGCTGCGTCCGAAATGCTCCAGCCCGATCAGAAAAACGGGGGTACAGATGATCAGTTGAACCAGGGGATCCTGCAGAACCGAACCGTGAAAGAACATCGACAAGAGCAGGGGCGCGGTCAGCACGGCGCTGATCAGCAGTTTTACGCGAATCGGGGTCCAAAAACGCTGTTGCTGAACATCATCGGCCAAAACGCGGTAGCCGATATGCTCAATGCCGTCAATGAGTTTCTCGAGGTCGGTGTCGGAGGGCATGCGAAAGCGCACATCGTCATCGGCAAAGCTGATGCTGATCTCGTCCATGCCCTGCTTTTGCAGATAGCGTTCTATGCTCAGGGCGCAATTGCTGCAGGTCATTCCCTGGACTTGCAAACGGACGCTTTCGGTAGTGGTAGAGGCCATGATGGGCATTCAAAGCACGGCTTTTGGGAGAACTTACCAACAAGCCAGGTTCTTGCCCTGCAAAAATACCGGTATTGCTACTTCTTCTGTTTGACGGAATGCACAGAGTGGGTTTATATTTGCACTCTGTTCCAAAATAGGCCTTCAGGCTCTATCAGGAAGAGCATTTGGTGGTTGTAGCTCAGTCGGTTAGAGCGCTAGATTGTGATTCTAGAGGTCGCCGGTTCGACCCCGGTCAGCCACCCATAACACGTAAAAAGCAGCCCCGAGGCTGCTTTTTTTATTGGATATGTCCTTGTTTGGTGCCAAGCAGGCTGACTTCCGGTAAAGTGGGTCTAGTTGACCTTGCGGAAGGTGCCACTCAGTTCTCCTCCATCAAACTGGAGGAAGAAGGTCAGAATACCGGTTTCAACCTTTTCAATATCAATGACCAGGGTGTTCCCTGCATTGAAGATGCCGGTCCACTGATTGATCAGGCTGCCATCCTGCCGGCGCAGACCCATTACATAGGCTCCGCTGGGCAGACCCTCAATGCGCACATTCAGGTATCGCTTGGTCACGGTGGGAAAGATGCTCATGGTCGCGCCAACATCGCCTGCCGAGCTGGATGCGCCATTGAGAATCAGGTCAGGGTTTTGCTGAATACCCTCCGAGCCGCCATAGATCACCGAAGAGCCGGAGCTCTGGGCCTCTGCAGTAGAGAATACGCCCAACAGCAGGATGAGGAGAAGCAAAGGAGAAAAGTGCAATCGTGTGAGGATGGAGCAATGCATGAGTAGAGGTGATCGGGTGGTCAAAGCAATAGCTATGGAAAGATAAGGACAATATTAGGTTTAAATCGAAAGATGCAGGGCTAAAAAATCAAGTTCCTTTCCTTAAATCCCGGGTTTTTTCACTTCGAAGGAAAAATGCCGCCTGCCTGACCCTTTGCGGGAAAAAGGGCGGAATCTTCTCGTTTTCTGCCATTTTTTCGCTGCTGTTACCAGAGGAGTGCAGGGCAGAATCGCCTTCTGCACTATGCCGGGTTAGCTCAGCGGCGTTTTGATCAGAGAGTACCATATCCCGAGCGGCCTGATCCTCAAAGACCTGATCCAGAGAGCGTATAGCTGCCACGGGAATTTGCTCTTGCATGGCACCCGTAAGCCAGAATTCCAGCTCCTCCCTGAGCAAGGCTGCTGCGATCAACTCCGCGAGCTTGCCGCGGTTGAGCACCCTTTCCGGATTGTGGCTAAAGTCAGGGTCGCTGGCCCATTCCTCATGCCCTACAAGCCGGGCAAAGCGGCGAAATTGTTCGTCACTTCCTATGGCCAGAACCAGCATCTTGCCGTCGGCACAGGGGAATTGTTCTCCATAAGGAGCGATATTGGGGTGCAGACTCCCCATTCTCGCGGGCGCGGAACCGCTCATCAGGTAGTTGGAGGCCTGATTGGCCAATCCGCTGATGGCAGCGTCATAAAGCGATACTTCAACCAGGCTGCCCTTGCCGGTTCTTTCCCGTTGGAGCAGGGCGAGTAGAATGCCCTCTTTGAGCTGATGGGCGGCCAGGATGTCCACGATGGCAATAGGGATTTTCAGCGCCCTTCCACCGGCTTCACCGTTCATGGACATCCATCCGCTCTCCGCTTGCAGGATAAGATCATAGGCCGGCCGATCCAGCGATGGTCCAAAACCGCTGATTTTGGCGCAGATCATGCGGGGGTTGATGGCCCACATTCTTTCCGCCGAAAACTCTGCATCTTGTCGCGAACCGGGCCGGAAACTGCACAAAAGGATATCGCAGTGCTGGAGATCGCTTTGCAGAATTGCGCGGTCTTCCGGTTCAGCCAGGTTGGCGAAGCGCACGCGCTTATTCCAATTGACCGAAGCGTAGTAAGCGCTCAGCGGAGCATCGGGGTGCTCTTCGGGGCTCTTCCAACTGCGTGTGACATCACCTCCGCTCTGACGGTTTTCGATCTTGAGCACATCGGCTCCGAGCTCTGCGAGAAAGCTGCCCACGGAAGGTCCGGCCAGGACAGCGGCCAGTTCAACTACCCTTATTCCCTCAAGCGGTCTATTGGTTCGGGGGAAAGGGTCCTGTGCTGGCATCCGGTCGGGCTGTAAAACCCTGAAATTGGACCATCACCGCTGCTCGAGGGGCACATACATGCCCTGAAAGGTCGGGAAGTCGAAGTCGCGGTAATAGCCTTCGGCAAAGTAAACAAGATGCGGATCCAGGCGCTCAGGTGTTTGGAAGCCGGGCAGGGCTTTCAGCTTTTCATTGCTGTCGCTGAGGATGGAGATGGTCGGGTAACCAATTCGCCCACCTTGCGAGCCCACCATCACGGCAAAGGGGTGAGTACCGCGCCCGCCTTCGGGCAGACTCAAGGTCTTGCCCATGTACTCTACCGGGGGGTGTTTTTCAGCGTTGAACTTAACGCAGTGGAAATGTTTGTTGAGGTAAGCCACTACCTTGGGATCCTGAAGTGTGGTAGCATCCATGCGCTTGCACCAACCGCACCAGTCCGTGTACAGATCGATAAAGATCGGACGCTTGTTCTTTCCCTTTTCATTCAGCGCAAGGGCATCATTGATACTGATCCAGTTTACCTGTTCCTCAACAGGGGCCGGCTTTGAAGCCTCTGTTTGCGGAGATGCTGATTCCGGTTGTTGCTGTGTGGCGGAAAGGAGTACCCAACTGGTGCCGAGCAGGGCGACTATGCCCACGGCTGTGACGATGCGCTGTCGGAAAGGGGATTTCTGCATAGTGCTGGGGCGATGTTTCTTCAATTGCTGCCCGTCTGACCCAATGGGCTTTTGTACTCCATCTGGAAGGCTACCCAGCTCTGGGTGAGGTAGTGATTTTCACCGAAGAACTTGAGGATCTTGTCCAGGGAAGGGGCGTCTTTGAACCCTGGAATTGCCTGGATGGGTGCGCCTCTTTCATCGAGATAAACCGTGGTTGGATAGCTCAATCGTCCCCCGGCTAACTCATAGGCCAATTGGTGGTAGCCCCTGGAACCACTCGGCACATAGAGGTACTCCTTACCATTGAAGGTGATGGGATCTTTCTGTTCGGCATTGAATTTTATCGCATACCATTTTTCATTGAGATATTCAACAATCATAGGATTGGAAAGGGTGCTGGCATCCATGCGCTTGCACCAGCCACACCAGTCGGTATAGAGATCGATGAAAATCTTGCGCGGCTCGGTCTCCATTCGCTGCATGGCTTCTTCCAGACTCAGCCATTCCACTTTGTTGGCACCCTGATCAGGTGCTCCAAACTGGGCCAGTAGCGAATGAGATATGGAGGATAACAGCAATACGTTAAAGATAGCCAACAGAGGCAGAGCCCTGAATGATCTTATGGTAGCGGTGGAATGCGTTGACATAGGCTTGTGCAAGATGAATTATGGGTGGAAAGAGGACTCAGCTTATTGTTGGGATAACGCTCTGAGGGCAGGCTTGAGGAAGGAGCAAACTAGCTATCCAAAAGCTCTTGAGATGCGCTGCATAAACCGGGCCAAATTTAAGGCCGAATGCGGGCTTTGCGTCCTTTTCTTGTTTTATGCAGCTACTTTGTGGAGTTGCAGGATTCGGGTCTGGGCGCAGCAAGGCCCTTCGACCCGATGTGTCTGCAAACAAATTTAAGGGCTAATTCGTTCCCTATCAAGGGTTCAGGTGCGCATTCTTTCACATAAGTTGTTATGAATCAATTAAATAGGAAGATTGTTGTCGGCATCACCGGCGCTTCGGGCTCCATATATGCCCAGGTATTGCTGGATAAGCTCAACGCAATGCCCTTGGCGGCAGAACAGGTGGGCTTAGTGTACTCGAGAAACGCACTGCAGGTATGGGAGACGGAATTGGACAACCGCAAGTTGGCAAGCTATCCCTTCAAGGTCTATGCTCCGGATGACTTTAGAGCGCCTTTTGCTTCGGGATCTGCCCGCTATGATACCATGATCATCTGCCCGTGCAGTATGGGGACCATGGGCAGGATTGCGGCCGGGGTTTCGAATGACCTGATGACCAGAGCCGCCGATGTGGTTCTCAAGGAGCGCAGAAAACTCATTCTGGTAGTGCGCGATACTCCGCTGAGCCTGATTCACTTGCGTAATCTCACCACACTGGCCGAGGCAGGGGCCATCATCTGTCCGGCCATGCCATCTTTTTACTCCCGCCCTGCAGACTTCTATGCACTGGCTTCAACCGTGGTTGACCGCGTGCTCGATTTGGCTGATTTACCGGTCAAGGCCTATCGCTGGGGCGAGGAGGATGAGTAAAATGGTGCTTTATAAAGTTGTGATCATCAGGTTTGTATAACACCTGTGCTATAGTTTTCCTTTAATGGCTGATGATCCGCGGCTTCTATGCCCATAGAGATCCAGCGCCGGGTCTCTGCAGGATCGATGATGGCATCGATCCAGAGTCTGGCGGCGGCGTAATAGGGCACCGTTGTGCGCTCATAGCGCTCGGTAATGCGCTTGAGCATGGCTTGCTGCTCTTCTTCACTCATGTTCTCACCGGGCTGTTTCTTGGAACCGGCTTCGATCTGGAGCAGGGTTTTGGCTGCCTGAGCCCCGCCCATGACCGCCATTCTGGCGGTTGGCCAGGAGACGATCAATCGAGGATCATAGGCCTTTCCACACATGGCATAGTTGCCCGCACCATAGGAGTTGCCAATCACGATGGTGAATTTGGGCACTATGGAATTGGCCATGGCGTTGACCATCTTGGCTCCGTCCTTGATGATGCCCCCGTGTTCGGAGCGGCTGCCGACCATGAACCCGGTTACGTCCTGCAGAAAGACCAGGGGGATTTTTTTCTGGTTGCAGACCATGATGAAGCGGGCAGCTTTGTCGGCCGAATCGGAGTAGATGACCCCGCCTATCTGGGTTTCGCCCTTTTTGTTGCGCACGATGCTGCGCTGGTTGGCGATGATTCCCACCGCCCAGCCATCTATGCGGGCATAGCCGCAGAGCAGTGTTTTTCCATAGCCTTCTTTGTACTGTTCAAATTTGCCTTCGTCGGCCAGACCTTTGATCACATCGGCCATGTCGTAGGGCTTGGCCAGGCCTTCGGGGATGTACCCGTAGAGGGTATGGGCATCGACCAGGGGTTCTTTTGGCGGGATGCGGTTAAAGCCGGCCCGATCCGGGATGCCGATCTGGCTGACCAGCTCGCGGATCTTGGCCAGGCAGGAGGCGTCATCCGGCATGGAGTAGTCGCAGATTCCGGAGACTTCCGTTGTGGTCAGGGCACCTCCCAGACTCTCCGAATCAATCTCTTCTCCGATAGCCGCTTTGACGAGATAAGGACCGGCCAGAAAGATGGAGCCCGTTCCCTCTACAATCAGCGCTTCATCGGACATGATGGGCAGGTAGGCTCCGCCGGCTACGCAACTGCCCATGATGGCTGAGATCTGTGGAATGCCCATAGAGGACATTTTTGCGTTGTTGCGGAAGATGCGGCCGAAGTGTTCCTTGTCGGGGAAAATTTCGTCCTGAAGGGGGAGATAAACGCCGGCACTGTCTACCAGATAGATGATAGGCAGGCGGTTTTCCATGGCGATTTCCTGCGCCCTCAGATTCTTTTTTCCGCTGATGGGGAACCAGGCGCCCGCTTTGACCGTGGCGTCGTTGGCTACCACGACACATAGCCGTTTGTGGATATAGCCAAGCACAACGATGACACCCCCGCTCGGGCATCCGCCGTGCTCGGTGTACATATCCTCTCCGGCGAATGCGCCAATCTCAATAGGGGTTTTGCCGGGGTCAAGAAGGGCGTGAATTCGGTCTCTTGCCGGCATCTTCCCCCTGGCCTTGAGTTGCTCCTGCCGGCGCGCTCCTCCGCCTTCTTTGACCCGATCCAACTTCTGTTTCAGTTCGGAAAGCATAAGGCGCATGGCGTCTTCGTTGCGACTCTGTTCGAGGTTTATGGCAGCTCTTTTGGACATGGTGCGAAAATAGCCAATTGTTTAGCTGCTGCCTTAATTCCGCCTAAAGCGCGCTAACTTTGTCTGCGGCAATCCGGTACGACCAGCTCCCTCTGAAATCCCCCAGGGCTTGATCGCAGCAAGGGTAGGAGGTTGTAGCGGTGCGATACCTGGATTGCCGTTTTTTATTTAGTATTCGGTAGTGGGATTGTTTTTCCTGCGCATTAATTTTCGCTGTATTACTCCAGGTTATGATTTACTTTTTCAAACGTGCCCGCTCTCTGGTGATTTCAGGCTTTTACTCTCTGCTCTTCCTGGCACCGGTATCAGCGCAAACCACTTTTTACAACAAGTCACTGCCTTGCTCGGCCAGCTCCAAAGCGCTGGGTTTGAAGACGGAATTGCTCAGTGAAGATCAGGCTTTGCTTCGCTGGATCGAGGTTCCACAAACAGCCGAGTACCATCTGCAAATTCGCCATGCCGGAGCGGGGGGTACTTTGCTTCTGGATACCTTCCTTGCCACAACGACTTTTTCGGTAGGGGCTTTGCCGGATGGTGAGCTTTTGAGCTGGTCTGTCCAGGCGCAGTGTATGCAGGGTGAATTGAGTGCCTGGGCTAGTCAGGACACCTTCGTCCTGCCTAAACAAGATTGGGCCTGCGGCGATTTGTTTGTGGATATGCGCGATGGGGAATTTTACCGCACGGTTCAAATGGGTGATCAGTGCTGGTTTCAGCAAAATCTCAACTACGATTTGGGACCGGGCACCTTTGGTTTTAGTACTGGGCTGGATTGCAACAATCCTTCCAAAGCGGGAAGGTTCTATAACTGGACGGCGGCTAAGATCATAGACCCCATGTATGTCGATAGTTTTTACTGGATCGAAGGGGAGCAGGGGGTTTGTCCGGACGGCTGGCGATTCCCTACCATTGCCGATTTCGATGTCCTGCTCAGCGATACGAGTATAAATTTTGAGACCATTCAAATTGGGGGCGGCTCAGGCTTCGAAGCGCACCTGGCGGGCTACATGAATACCTGGGACAACTTCACCCAAGTGGAAAAGACGGCGTTTTTCATCTCCTCCACGCAGTCTCCCTACTCCGACCGCAGAATGATGGTCATAGGTTTGGATGGGCGATATTCCTTCGCGATTGAAAGGGGGCAGATCACGAAGCTCTGCCGGGGCTCTATCCGCTGCCTAAAGGAGTAGCGTTAACTTTTTCTTACTTCTTTAGCGACTTTGGGAAAATCAGTCCAAGTTTTGGGTATTTTTGCAACAATATTGCAATTGTAGCCCATGAACGTCTTAACTCTTTCCACCAGTTTTATGCTTGGCGCATTGGACGGGGTTAGCCCTGGCCACGGGAAGTCGCTGATTGCTGCATTCATGATTGGGGAAAAGCTTTCGGTGCGACAGATCATGGCTATGGGGTTCTCCCTGCTTTTATCGCATTTCCTGCTTCTGCTGGTCTTGTCGGTGGGTTTGCAATACTTTTTTGGCGGTCGCAGCGATTTGCATTGGCTGGAGTGGATCAGCCCCGTTGTCGTGATTGCCTTTGGTCTTTATCTGCTCCTGCGCTATCGCACGATGGCACGCAAAAGCAAAGCCAGGCGCCAGCAGGGAGATCAACTCAGCAATTTTACAGCACTGAGTCCTGAGAATTCATCTTCCCCGGCATTACACTTGCACGATGAGGATTGCGATTGCGGAGCCGATCATATGATGTTGTTTGGAGCGAGCTCTTCAAAGTCCAAAGACAAACTTCAGGCGGACACTTCGGGCAAGCTCCGGCATGCATCTCTGTCTGGCTTTTTGCTGGGTTTAGTGCCTTGCCCTATGGCTGTTTCCACGGTTTTCCTGTCCATGAGTTCCGATCAGTTCTCCAGTGCTATATTGGTTATCTCCGTATATGTTTTGGGCATGGCCTTGGTCTTGGCCCTGATCGCAGCCCTGGTGTATGTGGGAAGAAGCTATCTCGCCGAACGCCTCGAACGCTTGCAGCACCGGTTTGATGTTCGCTTGATCAGCGCCTGGATGGTGATAGGGATTGGTATCGCATACCTGCTGATGAATACCTTCCACATCCACAGCCATATGAGCTGAGAAGGATTTCTACTGCTGAGCTCTTATTTGCTGATTAGCCGGCCTGTGAGGTATGCGCTTCGGATTACTCGCAGGAAAGCTCTTCCATATCTGCAATCCAGTCACTGATCAGCCCCACAGCTTCCTGGTGAACTATGGTGCGGCCGGTTTCCGGCATCATGATGTCCAGTTCGGTGGCCATCATCCGAAACAAGAGGATAGAGGATTCGGGCTGACCCGGAACTATGCTGTAAAAAAGTCCACCTGAACCGGAGCCCGCAGCAATGGGTGGTTTGCAGATCCCCAGAGAGGAGGACTCTTCATTTTCGACATGAAGGTAAAGACCGCTGTTGTTGGCATCTCCTTCAGGGCGGTGACAATGTGCACAATTGACGTCCAGATAAGCTCTGGCTCTCTCCTCCAGATTGCCCGAGGCTGGATTGTCCCATTGGGCGAGTTGAGTCAGTGAAGCCAGATCGGGCAGATTCTCTATCCAGCCCTTGTTCAGGAAACGCTGGAGCTGATTCTCCGTGCCATCCGGATAGAAAAAGTCTTTATTCAAATTCCTCACTTTGGGACCGAGGGGCAGCAAATCCTGACCGAGCTTGTGGCAATTGTTGCACTCTATCTGGTTGGGAATGATGTAGTTTATGTTCTCCGTGCTGCCATCCATCTTTGTCCAGGTAACCGGAACCGGCCCACCGGTAAAGCGAAACTCCGCATTGGTCTGAGCGCTGTTCCATATGTAGGAATAGGCCTTCCATCCCTGTTGATGCAGAGCCAGAATTCTGGTTTCCAATATCCTTCTTCCCAATTGGGGCTCCCGTTCATCGAGAGGGTAGTAGAAAGTCTTGAAAAAGAGTGTTCCTGTGGGGAAGTCCGGCAGGGCTTCGTCCCGGTAAACCATGCCCTCTCCAGGAGGGATGTAAAGATGTCTGGCTTTGACGGCATAGTCGGTGAAGAGAGAGGTGTTCAGGTCGTATGGCAGAAGGAATTCCCCTGCAGTTAAACTGCTCAATTCTCCCTCAAACAATTGGTAGTCACTCAGTGTGGGCAAGGGAAGCTGACTCAGGTCAAAGCCATTCCCGGGACCGCTGTCTTTTTTGCAGGAACTCATTCCTACCGTAAGAAGTACGCCAATCAGCCCACCCCAATAGGATAGTCGCATATCAATACGGCAACAGAGGTGCCTGAATGATGGTTTCGGGCAAGGGCTCCAGCGTACAATTCTGCTCTGCGGGATTGGTAATGACATTGGCGAACTCATTGATCGCATCCAGATTGGCTACCATAGCCCCACCATTGTCATACACGCAAATCCGCTGCTCAGACAGGGGTTTGTCCGGATTGATGACTCCATCAATGACAATATCCGGATCGATGCCATAGGTACCGTAAACGGCTTGAAGAATCAAACCAATTTCGCCGGCAAGAGGATAGCTGGCAGAGCGGGTGAAGGTATTATTGTGAATATGTATATTATAAACATAAGGATCGTATTCCGTATCGCTGTGTGCTGATCCCGGATCCAGGGCTTCCAGGGTTTTGTAAGACACCACGCCAACTCCCATAGTATTGTTGCCCGAAATGCGGTTGTTAAAGACTTCACAGCGGTCAAAAGCGAGGATCATGATGCCTGTGCCTTCGGGCACATTGCCCACTGCGTTGCCGGGAGGGGCGAAATTGCTCTGTACATTGAGTAGAATGTCATTGTCAAAAACGCGGGTGGTGTTGCCGTTTTTGATGATGGGAAGGGTGGGCAGGTCAAAAACCAGAATTCCACCGGTGTTCTTGGTTACCGTGTTACCATAGACATCGGAGTTGATGCAGTTCTCAATCTCAATGCCTGCTACACAGGATTCAACCAGAGAATTTCGGACATGAACCTGGGTGCTCTGACCGACATAGATACCTGCATCGGAGGCTCCCCTGACATAGCATTCATCCACCAATACATGGGAAGAGCTGACCGGGTAGAGCCCATATGCTCCATTCTGTGGAGTAAGCGCGGTGGTGTATACGGCACCAACCCTTATGAAACTTACGCCTTCGGAGTCTTTGACCTTTATGCCATCACCAATCATATCCTGGACAGTCAAATCTGCGAAGATAATATCTTTCATATTGGTGGCCAGAATGGCCTGCGCACCCGAAAGTTGATCGGTAAAGTCGAGGATGGTCACGTCTTTGCCTTCGCCCCGAATAACAATTCCGGTTTTGTCACCCACCGAAAGTTGAGTGCTGAACTGATAGGTACCCGCTCTGAAATGCAGGGTATCGTAATTGTTCATTGTAATCAGCGCTTCCTGGGCAGTCGTTTGGTAGTCATCTTCCGTGCTGATGAACCAAATCCCCGTAAAATCCGGGTCATCATCCTTACAGGAGTATAGGGAAAGGACTATGAACATGCCTAAAAAGCAGCTCAGCAATCGAGAGGATGAGAAGATCATGAGTTGATGATTGAATGGGTTTAGGACGAATTTAAGTCAAGCTGCTTGAATCTCGTATATCCTGCGGTCAGCTCGAGCTTTGTCGGGAACCGAACAACCCGATTCGCTATCTTTGGGCATCCCGATTCGGGGTCCTTTATTGGAAGAAAACAATCAATTCACTTTATTCGTATGAAATTTTTTATTGATACTGCAGATCTTGCCGAAATCGCTGAAGCCCGGGATTTGGGTGTGTTGGATGGAGTGACCACCAACCCCTCCCTGATGGCAAAATCAGGGATCACAGGCCAGCAGAACATTCTGGCTCACTACGTTAAGATCTGCGAGATGGTGGATGGCGATGTCTCGGCAGAAGTCATCGCCACCGATTTTGACGGCATGGTCAGAGAAGGGGAGATGCTCAGCGAACTGCATCCCAACATCGTGGTCAAGGTTCCCATGATCGCCGATGGGGTCAAGGCACTGAAGTATTTTTCCAACAAGGGAATACGCACCAATTGCACCCTCGTGTTTTCAGCAGGTCAGGCCATTCTGGCGGCTAAAGCAGGAGCCAGCATGGTATCTCCTTTCCTGGGAAGGGTAGATGATATTACCTGGGACGGTGTGGCCCTGGTGGATCAGATCGCCAGCATCTACGACAATTATGGCTTTGAAACTGAGGTATTGGCAGCTTCGATCAGAAGCTCCCTGCATATCGTTCAATGTGCGGAGGTGGGTGCAGACATCGTAACCTGTCCTCTGAGTTCCATCATGGGATTGCTCAAACATCCCCTGACCGATGTGGGCCTGGAGAAATTTCTTGCGGACTACCGCAAAGGCAATCCCTAAACGCGTCTATGGTATAGGGGAATGGTCTTTCCCCTAAATCAAACATCTTGCCATACATGAAATAGGCGCCATTCATTGCTGAGTGGCGCCTTTCTCTATGAGTTAATCAGTTGCTTACACCTTGGCTGTTGCCTTGCGCACCGGGCTGCTTCCAGCGTCCTTGCTGGCTTCTGAGCGACTCAGATCAATCACTATAGGTGTGGCGACAAAGATCGAAGAGTAAGTACCCACCATGATGCCGACCAGGATGGCAAAGGCGAAGCCCTTGATCTGGTCAGAACCCGCGAGGAAGAGCACAAACAGCACCAGCATCGTGGTCAGTGAAGTCACCACCGTTCGGGACAAGGTGGACTGAATAGCGGAGTTGATGATCTCTGACTGTTTGCCCGCTTTGGATTCGCGCAGATACTCCCGGATACGGTCAAAGACCACTACCGTGTCGTTGACCGAGTAACCAATCACGGTTAGGATAGCCGCAATGAAGGTCTCGCCGATCTCCATAGAGAAGGGCATGATGTTCCGGAAGATGGAGAATATGCCCAAAACAATGATGACGTCGTGGAGAACGGCAATGATGGCACCTGCGCCATACTGCCACTTGCGGAAGCGAATGAACAGATACAGGAAGATGCCTACCAGTGCAAAGAGGCCGGCCTTATAAGAAGAACGCTGAATATCCTGCGCAATGCTGGCCTGGACTTTTTGCTGTTGCTCCTTGTATTGCTGATCCCAACCGTCGTAAGAAATGCCCTGATCCTGATAGAAGGGAAGCAGACCCTGGTACAGGCCAAGTGTCGTCAGGCTGTCCTGAGCGGCGGTGGTGATATCAATGTCCTTGGCTGTGGTGATCTTCAAACGGTTGGCACTGGAGAAGCTCTTCACCACTACGTTGGGATCAAAGGAAGTCTGCAAACTTGTGCGAACCGTTGCAGCATTGACGGGCTGGTCAAAGGAAACGGTATACGTTCTACCTCCCTTGAAGTCAACGCCCAGGTTCAGCCCTCCGATGGCGATGGAGAGAATTCCCGCCAGCAGCACCACTCCGGAGATGGCATAGAACGTCTTTCTGCGGCCGACGAAGTCAAACTGTACGTTCTTCATCAGACCCTCCGTGAAGCTGCTGTAGAACTTGACCGGCCTGTTCTTGTTGGTCCAGCGATCAAAGATCAGGCGAGTCAGGAAGATGGCCGTGAACAAGGAGGAGAAGATACCGATGATCAGAACCACAGCGAAACCGCGGATAGGTCCCAGACCGAAGGTATTGAGGATGAAGGCCACAATCAGCGTGGTGATGTTCGCATCAATGATGGCGGAATAAGAGTTGCTGTAACCGTCGGAAATAGCCTTGAGCATGCTCTTCCCTTTGGCCAATTCCTCCCGTATTCGTTCAAAGATGATCACGTTGGCATCTACCGCCATACCCACCGTCAGAACGATACCCGCCAAACCGGGCAGGGTGAGGGTGGCCCCCCAGGCAGAAAGAATACCGAAGACAAAGAAGATGTTGGCCAGAAGCACCAGGTCAGCGACCACACCACCAGTGTTGTAGTAAACGATCATGAAGATCAGCACCACAACCAGGCCGATGATCAATGCCGTAATACCCCGGCGAATCTGCTCCTTGCCCAGAGTAGGACCAACCGTATCTTCCTGGACGATGCTGGACTTGACCGGGAGCTTACCCGTTTCCAGAATGCTGGCCAGCATGGTAACGTCTTCGGGGCTGAAGTTGCCCGAAATCCTGGAAGAACCATTGGTTATAGGCTCCTGAATAACCGGGGCGGAATAGACCCGATTGTCCAGAACAACGGCGATATTGTCTCCGACGTGATCGGTGGTCAACCTGGCCCAGTCCTTTGCGCCCCGGGCATTCATGATCATGGTGACGATGGGCTGCCCGTTCATGGGATCGAAATCCGCGCGAGCAAGCTTGACCAGATCACCTTCGAGCAGGGCGCGATCGGCGCCGTCAGGCGACAACATCAGCGCGTAGAGCTCCATGAGCTCTTTGTCTTCATTGGTGGGGTTAGCACTCCAGACAAAGCGGTGCAGAGGAAAATCCCTGTTGATCTCGGAGGAATAAAGAATGTTCATCACCATGGCCGTATCCCGGATATTGACCATTCCGATCATGCCCTGGCTCTGCGTAAACTGTATGCGACTGAACAAAGGTCCCAGGGCGGCATCTTCTGCCACCGCATCTGGTTCGCTGCCTTCAGTAACCGTGTCAATGGAAGTAGTGTCGGGAAAGTCCAAACCCAGTTCAGAAGCGAGGGCCGATTCGGCATCCAGTTCCTCTACCTCCTCCACAGGCTCTTGTTGTCCATTTAGAGCGCTGAACTGGGCGGCTGGTTCAGCAGCGGGAATTGCACCAAACTGCCCCAGCTTTTGCATGGAAGCAGCCTTTCTGTCTGCCCGTTCCAGACGGTCATAGAAATCCTGAGTGAGATTTTGGGACTGCCAGAACTCCAGATTAGCCGTCGCCTGGAGCAGCTTCTTGACCTGCTTGGGGTTGTCAACACCGGGAAGTTCGACGATAATACGGCCCTGCCCTTCAACCGGGGTGATGCTGGCCTGGGCAACGCCAAAGCGGTCAATACGCTCCCTCAACTTGGTCAGGGTGGCTTCGTATCCTTCTTTGGCCTTCTTGTTAAGAAAATCGGTCACCTGCGCATTGTTGGCGCTGCGGCTCAGATCATCTTCATTGTCCACATTGGCAAACAAGGTGACCAATTGACCGCCGGGATTCTGTTCTTCGTAAACCCGGACAAAAAGGCTGACAAACTCGCCCTGCCCCTGTCCTTCCCGGAGCTGGGCTTCGTCCAGCGCATTGACCAGGGTAGGATCATTGCCATTGCGCCCGGCCAGCTTCTTGACCAGGTCGTACTTGGAGACCTCCATCACCACGCTCATTCCGCCCTGAAGGTCAAGGCCGAGATTCAGCTCGCGCTCCTTGCAATCCTGATAGGTGTACCAGAGAAAGACTTTCTTGCCGTATTGCTGGTCAAGGTATTCCTGCTCTGCTTTAAGCCGTTGGCTCTCAACGACTTCAATAGGGGTGTCTGCAGACAGAGAGCTGATGCTCTCCTGAGCATAAGCCCGGGCTTTGGATTCCACCCGGGCCGAAGCGAAGGTGAATGAAAGCTGGTAGATGCACGCCAGAATAAGCAGTGCGAAGACTGAACTGACTAATCCTTTTCCCTGCATGGGTTATAAGCGAATTCGCGGTGAGTGAGCGTTTAAAACGGAAGGGCAAATATAGGGATTTGGAACAGCAAATTCCGGATGCCCCTGACCCATTCCTTCATATTCCTAAAATATCACTTAAGACATTGATTATCAGTACTTAATAACTTTGGCCAGCCGCTTGTTCAGCCCGTCGGAGAGACTGAGCAGGTAAGATCCGGCGGGCCACTTTGCCCCCAGTTCCAGTTGACCTGCTGTCGATTCGAGAACTCTTCTTTCCATCATCTGACCTGCTGAATTGAAGACCAGAAGTTCAGCGTTTACATTGTTCTGCATGGCGAATGGCATTTCCCAATTCACCCAAAATTGTCTTTGAAATACGGAGGGAAAGGCCTTGAACTGCACTTGCTGGGCTTCCGGTGGCTCTTCGACCCCGGTGCTGCTGCAAAACAGATCAACATCGAGCAGCCTAACCTGCCCGGGCTGAAGAAGAACATTGGGAAACAGCGCCGTTTGACATCCAGAGGCGGTCACGCGAATGGTGAACAATCCCGAATCCACCGTGCCTGTACGGTATTCACCATCCAGACCGGTAATGTAAGGCCGCGCATTAGTGCCCATGATCTCCACCTGGGCATAGATCTTCGGAAGCGACCTCATGGTGTCCGTCACCCTGCCCTCCAGATAAGAAGCTCTTTTGTAGCTCGGTTCAAGAATAAACAATCCTTCCTCGATGTCTGTGGCCAGTATCCTTCCGGAAGGCAGATAGGGATAGACTCCCCAACAGCCGTTGAACGCTCCATCCGAGGGGAAAGGCGAAGTGTCAAAGAAGCCGGTACCGACCAGATTCTGTGGTCGTGTAGCATCGGTCAGAAACACCCCATCCCGGTAGTAGCTGCTGACGAGCCAATTCCCCCGATAAAAAACATTGTGGGGAATAACATTGCTCTCCCAATTGCTGCGAAATCGTCCGAGCTCCCGGATATCGCTCAGATCGCTGACATCATAGGTGAGAATATGACCGGCGAAGTATTCCTCGGTCACCGCTAAGCTGGCTCCGTCTTCGGAAAGCCAGCAATTGTGGGTCAAGCCAAATGGGGTGCTCTGGCTGGCTAGTACCACCGGATTGCTTTTATCGCTGATGTCAATCACCGAAAACTCGCCAATCTGGATGTCTGCTGTCCACATGGTATCGCCCCTGACATAGACATCGTGCACGTAGCGGTCTGAGTATGCGCCCACGAAAACCGGTTCGAGCGGATTGCTGCTCAGGTCGAGCATGGTCACTCCACCTCCGTCAATGTTGGCCCCGCAGATGTAGGCGATTCCGGAGGAATCAATGAACAGGTTATGAGCGCTCCACAGATCTCTTTCCCGGTAGGAAAAGGTATCGACGCTAAAGGGCAAATTGCTCAGATCCAAAATAGCCAATCCACCCCCGGTCTCATTGGTCACATAGGCGTATTGCTGCCAAACCTTGAGATCGCGCCAGATGGATTCGGCTCCGGGCAAAAAGGCCAGCTCTACCGGTAGAGCCGGGTCTTGAACATCCACTACCGAAACCCCGTCCAATGCTCCAACCAGAGCATACTCGTGCCCATCCGCAGCAACATAGCCCCAAACATCGCTGAGGGTTTGGCTATAGGGAAGGTACCCCAGATAGTCGAGGTTGCGCTGCGCGTTAAGCGAGATGGTGGCATAGAGAAGAAAACCCAGAGTCGCTATAAAAGGTAGCGCGTGCATCAGGGTTGCTGTTTGATCAGGGGTATGCTTCCTGCGATTCCCCTCTCTCCGTAAAGGACCAGGGTGTAAACGCCGGGTTCCCAGGCGGAGGGCAAACTGAGTTGAAGGCTTCCTATCTGCCCGTTGTGATCTCCGCTGAGCAGCAGCCTGCCCTGTACATCGCTGATTTGCCAGGAGAGGATTCCCCTTTGTTCGATGTTCAGTTGAACAGAATGACTAAAAGGGTTGGGGAAGGCCTGAATGCCCTTAGGATTGGCCTCCGTATCTTCAATGGAAGAAACAAAACCACCTACAGTAACTACAGCGCTGACCTGGCAACCCTCACTGCTGGTCACGGTAACTTCGTAGTCGCCGGGTGCTAACTCGCTGGCGGTCTTGCCGCTCTGACCAACAGGATCGTTCCACAGATAGGTATAAGGCGGGGTTCCACCGCTCACATTTTCAACACTGGCCTGCCCGTCCCAGCCATTTGTGCTGGCTGTCGTGTTTAGTTCAATGATGAGAGAATCGGCAACCTGAACTGCTCCGGAGAGCAATTGGGCATCGCTGCCCGAAGCGTTGTACACGGTGAGTTGAACGTCGTAATTGCCCGCCATAGGGTAGGAGACCACTGGATTGGGTTCATAGGCCTGGTCGGGAATGCCTCCTGGAAAGTCCCAACGTCGCGAAAGGGGAAAGTTGCTGCTTTCATCGTCAAATTGAAGCAGTTGTCCGGCGCAGGTGCTGACCAGCGCGGGATTGATCTGGGCGACAGGAGCAGAGCTGGACGCTTCATCATCGACCGCCCATGCATCCAATCCCCCTTCGACCAGATGACCAAATCCAACATCGTCTGCGGTGTAAACGATAAACTGCATATTCGGCCCCGGCTCCATGAAATCGGCAACACGGAAACTGCGGAGACGCCATTGGCTCTCCCAGGGATCTCCATCAACAACAGTCTCCACATTCACCGTTTCTGTTCCATTGCTGATCCGAACGATCAGGCTGTCATTGGGCGGGCTGGCACCCCCCCCATTGTAGAACCAGCGGTAGTAACTGATGTGTGGATCTCCGTAATCACTCAGATCAAAAACCGGAGAGTGGAGTATGGTAGTGCCATTGTCCACGTCGTCCAAGCCCGCTGTACCCCCCCCATTGCCGGTGACATACGCGTATTCCCCAAAGTCCGAACTGACGTCTGCACCGGGATTGACCGGCACTGATCCCAAAAAGGTTCCAATCGGAATGCCGCGTTCCCAATGACCGACACTGGCCGTTCCCGTGACGGTCCAATTGTTGGCAAAGAGAAAATCATCGTAGTATCCCCGATTGATCTCCAGCAGGAGTTCAGGGCTGAGCGCGTTGAGTTCGCGATCTGAAAAACGCTTGGTTTGATAAGACCATTGGCCCGCATAGATGTCGTAGGTTCCAGCTAAAAGGGAGGGAAAGCTGAATCTGCCCGTGGCATCTGCCATAACATAAAATATGGTATCTTCTGTTTCAAAGGCCACTTGCGCATTCGCTATGCCGAGCTGAGTGATGGAATCCAGCACCCAGCCGTTTTGGGTAAACGAGGGAATGGGGAAGAGTTCAATGAAAAGATTTTCCTCTAAACCGCTGTTCAGCATCACTCCTGTAATCTCCTTGCTTTCATATCCGAATCGAGTGGCCCGGATGGTATAGGTGCCCGACTGGTAGCTGCCCGTTGCAAACTCCCCGCTGATGGATGTCGATGAAACCAGCGCGTCCGGAGAGCCGAGTATGGAGATGCTCACTCCTGACAGTGGTATGCCCGTGATGGAATCAACAACAAGCCCTCTCAGATAAGCCGCCTGGATATAGTCAGGAGCCAGCACAAAAAGCCCCTCTTCAATGTCGCTGACCAGAACATGGCCTGAGGGAAGATAGGGGTAGGTTCCCCAGGCACCGTTGAAGCCGTCGCCGCTGGGATCGGAGCTATCGTAGAAACCGGTTTGGATCAGGTTGTCCGGATAGGTTGCATCGGTGATGGTCAATCCATCGCGGTAGTATGCGGTGAGCAGATGCTGGCCCAGAATAAACACATTGTGCGGAATCACTCCGCTCCCGGGATTGCTTTGCCAGGTATCCAGACGACGGATATCGCTCAGATCACTGACATCATAGGCATCGATAAAGGCCCCGCTCACCTCATCGGTGGTCACCAGCCAACTTGCGTCATCGCTGAGCCATAGATTGTGGGTAAAGTCGCTGGTCGTGCCCTGGGTGGCCATGACCAGCGGGTTGCTTTTATCGGTGATATCCACCACGGAGAAGATACCGTTGTTGATCTCGGCGGTCCACATCGTGTCACCGCGCACATACAAATCGTGAACATAGCGCGTGGTATAGCTGCCCAATACGGGCGGGTCAATGGGATCGGCTGCGACGTCCAGAAACAGGGTGCCAAGTCCGCCATTGCTCCCGCAGAGGTAGGCCACACCGTGCTCGTCCATGAAGATGTTGTGAGCGGTCGAGTAGCCCAGACTGCCACCGGTCCAGGACCAGGTATTGATGCTCCCGGGCAGTCCGCTCAGATCGACGATCAATAATCCACCCCCACCTTCATTGGTGACATAAGCATAGTGATCCCAGGTCTTGACATCTCTCCAAATGGTAGGGGTGCCTGGAACAAAGTGGAGTTCAACCGGATTGGCCGGGTCGCTCACATCGGCAATAGAGAACCCGTCAAACACCCCAATCAATGCGTATTCCTTGCCGTCCAGCGGGTTGTGCCAGCCCCATATGTCGGATAGGTCTTCACTGTACTCCAGGCGGCCGAGAAAATCCACATTGAGCTGAGCCGAGATCCAGGGTGCGCTGAAGACACACAGGAGCAAAGCACTCAGCTTTGATGCAAAATTCATATAGATGGTTTTTTGAGGAGGAGGAGTTGATATATAAAAAGAATCAAGGCATCAGCGGGAAACCACAATCGGCAATTGCTGAGTGCCCATATCACCTGCAAGTTCAACCAGGTAGTAGCCCGGTATCAGTTTGCTCAGATCCAGCGGATAGGGGTGAATTCCGCTTAGCCCTTCCACTTGATCTTGTAAAACAACCCTGCCACTCAAATCCATTACCCGTCGGAGAAGTTGCTGGTCCTGATCAAGACTGATGACCATATGGGTAAAATTGACAGCGGGATTCGGTTCGAAATGGGCGCTGAACTCAACCCCGGTTTTGGGAATGAGGGTGGTAAAGGTCTGCAGTGGGCTGAATGCGCTGATGCCGCCTCCGGCACACTGAACCCTGACCTGCCATTCATAGGATGTTCCGGGACTGAGCGAAGCGATGTTGCGCGAGCTGGCCGTGGTGGTGATGCTGCGGAAGTTGGATGTTCCGACCTTTCGACCCTGAATCTGGTGATTCAATGCACCCGGCACAGGAGTCCAGTTCACTCTGGCTGAATTGCTGCTCAGATTGCTGGTAAACAAACCCGTAGGTGGGGAGCAGCCCGGAGGAACGGCTCCGCTGATGCTGAATCCATCGAATCCCGCTTCGACTAAATGGCCCGAACCGGGGCGGTCAGCCGTAGAGACGATGATCTGCATGTTGGCGCTCAGGGCCAGGTAATCGAGTATGCGAAAGCTGCGGCTCTGCCAAGAGCTGTTGCCCGGTGTGCTCACCGTGACAATCTCCAGAGTCGCCGTAGTGCTTCCATTGCTCAGTCTTATGATCAGGGAATCATTTGGCGTTCCGCTGCCACCGCCGTTGTAGAACCAACGGTGGTAATTCACATAGGGATCGCCACCGCCACTCAGGTCAAAGACGGGCGAAGTGAGGATGGTCTCTCCGTCATCCACATCGTCAAAACCCACAGCGCCTCCTCCGTTGCCGGTCACAAAGCACTTATTGCCCAAGTCTCCGGGAATGTCCGCTCCGGGATTGGCCTGAACTCCGCCGAATGATGTGCCTATGGGTACGCCCCTCTCCCAGATGCCCGCCACCGCATCACCGCTGACAGTCCAACCCTGATCCAGCATGAAGTCGTCGGCATAGCCAAAGTTCAAGGGCAAAAGCAAGACCGGGGCGCCGAGATTCAAACTCAGATCATCCAGCAAGATGGTGCTGAAACCCCAACTACCGGCATATACATCGTACACATCACCCGGGAAAGCAGCTATAGCAAAGCTGCCCGAGCTATTGGCAGTAGCTTCAAAAGTAGATGAAGCGGACTCCAACAGAACCTTTGCCCCAGCAATACCCGATCCGGTGGCGGCATTCTCCACTTGTCCGTTCAAGGTAAAGGCTGTTGAAGGCACCAGCGCAACATTCAGTATGGTTGTACTGCCCGAGCTGAGGCTCACTCCGCTGATGCTCTGAGATACGTATCCCGCACGACTGACATTGATGGTATAGGTGCCTGCATTGGCCAGGCCTGTTGCGTACTGACCAAGAATGCTGCTCAGTGAACTGGCTGAAGTTCCGGCAATGCTTACAGTGGCATTGAACAGCGGCAGACCGCTGCTCTGGTCGGTAACCAGCCCCTGTAAGAAGGCGGCTCCCACATATGTTGGTGTGAGTACGAAAAGCCCTTGTTCAATGTCGGTGACCAGTGCATTGCCAGAAGGCAGATAGGGATAAACACCCCATGCACCGTTGAAGCCACTTCCACTCAGGGGCGAAGTGTCGTACCAACCCACTTCAATCATGTTGTTTGGCTGAGTGGCATCGGTGATGCGCAAGCCGTCGCGGTACCAGGCGGTCAGCAGGAAATTTCCATTGGCAAAAACGTTGTGGGGCGCGGAGTTTGGGCCTGTACCCGGTCTGAAACGATCCAGTTCCCGGATATCGCTCAAATCGCTGACGTCGTAGGCATCCACATTCGCACCGCTGACCTCATCGGTGGTAAACAGGTACTGTCCATTGTCGCTCAGCCAGAGGTTGTGTGTGAAATTGCTGGATGTGGACTGGGTAGCCATCACTACCGGCGCTGCTTTATTGCTGATGTCGATCACGGAGAAGATTCCGTTGTTGATCTCCGCAGTCCACATGGTATCGCCGCGCACATAGAGATCGTGAACATAGCGGGTGGTGTAGCTGCCCACTATGGGCGGGTTGGTCGGGTTGACGTTCAGGTCGAGCATCAGGGTTCCCAGAGAACCATTGCTCCCGCAGAGGTAGGCGATGCCGTTCTCGTCGATGAAGATGTTGTGTGCCCGGGCAAAACCAATCCCGCCATTCCAGCTAAAGGTGGAAATACTGCCCGGTAAATTACTCATGTTGACAATGAGCAATCCGCCGCCGCCCTCGTTGACCACATAGGCGTAATTGCCCCAGGTCTTGACGTCCCGCCAAAGCGTATTGGTACCCGATACAAACTGCACTTGATTTGGACTTTCGGGTATGCTTACGTCCACGATGGAGAAGCCGTTGGTCACACCGACCAAAGCGTATTCCTTGTTGTCGGCGGGGTTTCGCCAACCCCAGATGTCCGCCAGGTCATTGCTGTAGGTCAACTGACCGCGAAAGTTGACATTGGAAGAGATTTGAGCGTTGCTTATGATTGATAAACAACTGAAAATCAATGCAAAAAGCGAAGGGAGTGTGAAATTGATCATGAAAAGAGATGGAGTGTTGGGAACAATCCCTAAAGTTAAGCATTTCAGCAGCACCTGAACCTGCGCAGCGGGTGTATTCAGCGGGCCAGTACAAAGCGATCCTGATCATAGCGAATCAGGTGCAGCAGTTCATTGCGGTGGTGGTCGGCGCTTTTGCTGCCTCCATCCACTGCCTGGAGCTTAAACTGGTCGTTCATGCCGGCAAAATGCGTTGGATAGCGCATGAGTTCGGGCCAGGAAGGACCGTTGCGCTGGAGCATTTGACCAAAGTAAAGCATCATATCAAAGCCCAGATAGGCATAATCGCCCGGAGGGGTGTAAAAACGTTCGCGGTAAACCCGATCGAAGTGCTCGATGTGCTCCCCATTGGCACCTGGCCAATAATGAGTCGGATAGTGAAAATTGATGCGATTGAATCGCTCCGGGGCTATGGATTCAAACTTCTTCCAATCTTCCAGTCCAAAGACCTTTACTTCAAACTCGCGATTCAATTCGGATACCTTTCGCGTTAAAGCGGATACAAAGACCTCATTGCGGGAGGGAACCACCAGAACATTGGGTTGAACGGAGGACAGGGCTTCATTGAGGCCTTGCATGCGGTAATCGCTGATCAACTCCTGCACTTTTGAGCGCCGCATGGTATCGCTAAAGCCCTGAAGAAAGTAAGAGGCGAGCGCTTTTTCGTCCTGAAGATCCTGGTGCAAAAGGATGATGCGGCTGCGTCTTTCTGAGTCTTGAAGGGAGGCCCCTAGAAGCCGGAAGATTTCCTCTTCTCCCGGCTGCAGGGCATAGAATCCCGGATGCCGTTGCTGCCCTGAAATTTTTCTTATGGGCGAAACAATGGGAATGCCCTTGCGGCGGGCGTACGATGTTGCTTCCTGCAGTTCAGCTTCAAAGAGCGGACCGATGATCAGATCGACCTGGGCAAATTCCGGCTTTGATGTAATGTTTCGAACCTCTTCTGCGCTGTTGCGGGTGTCGTAGACCAACAAATCCAGAAAGGCGCCGCGGGCTCTGAGACTGTCTATAGCAATGAGGGCACCTTCGTAGATCCCCAAACTGACCAGGGGTCTGTTGCGTTTGGCGGGATTCTGCTCCTTTAACTGATCCAGACTTTTCTGATCGAGCGAAAAAGGCAGAAGCAGCGCAATGGTGTTGCGGCGCCCGGGGTCAGCGGGAATCGGAGCTCTGAGCGTATCCATGCTCCTGGCATCCGCATCTTTTCTCTCGGCATCACTGGCCGCTTTCCCATCATCTTCCGGCTCCAGAACAACGGTTCGCCTGTCTTCTCTGGACGAGGAAGTACCCGATTGAAACAGACTGCAAGCCGCCATGCTGCTGAGCAACACAAACAACGCGATCAGTGCAAAAAAGTTTGTTATATATTTACTCCCACTCAATTGTTGCAGGGGGTTTGGTTGAGATATCATAGACCACACGGTTAATCCCTTTTACCCGGTTGATGATCTCGGTCGAAATCTCTGCGAGAAGATCGTGGGGAAGGCGACTCCAGTCTGCGGTCATTCCATCCGTAGAACTAACAGCCCTGAGCGCAACGACGTATTCATAGGTGCGTTCATCGCCCATGACCCCAACGGATTGAATCGGAGTGAGTATGGCACCGGCCTGCCAGACCTGGTCATACCAACCACTGTCTTTAAGTTTTCGAATGAACAGATGATCGGCTTCCTGGAGCAGGGCTATGCGTTCAGGACTCAGCGCACCGATGATGCGAATGGCTAATCCGGGTCCGGGGAAGGGGTGGCGTTGGAGTATGGCAGGGTGCAGGCCCAATTCTGAGCCCACCCTTCGAACTTCATCTTTGAAGAGCTCCCGCAGCGGTTCCACTACGCTAAGGTGCAACTTCTCTGGCAGGCCGCCCACATTGTGATGCGATTTGATGGTCATGGCGGGGCCGTGTATGCTGATCGACTCGATCACGTCCGGGTAGATTGTGCCCTGGCCCAGCCATTTGGCGTTCTCCTGCATGGCAGCTTGCTCCTGAAACACCTCGACAAAAACCCTGCCAATGATCTTGCGCTTGGTTTCCGGGTCTGAAACTCCATCGAGCTCTTGGAGGAAGCGTTCCGAAGCGTCTATACCTCTGACCTGCAGGCCCATTCCTTCGTAGGCCGCCAGGACTTCCTGGTACTCGTTCTTGCGCAAAAGCCCATTGTTGACGAAGATGCCGTGCAAACGCTTTCCAATGGCTTTGTGCAGCAACAATGCGGCAACGGAGGAATCCACTCCGCCCGACAAGCCCAGAATGACGTGATCATCACCGAGCTTCTTTTGGAGCAGCTCAACCGTCTCGGCAACAAAGACCGCGGGGGTCCAATCGCCCTTGCACTGACAGATGTCCCGGACGAAATTGAAGAGCAGGGCCTTGCCCTGATCGGAATGCGTGACCTCGGGATGAAACTGAATTCCGAAGATGCTGGCCTGGCCGTTTGAGCTGTTGGCAAAGGCGGCGATTTCGACGTCTTCTGTGCTGGCGATGCAGCTAAAGTGCTCGGGCAGTCGGGTGATGGTGTCTCCGTGGGACATCCAGACCTGAGTTCCCGGCTCAAGGCCGTTCATCAGGGGGTTGGAGGGCACCTTGAGGCGAAGTCGCGCCCGCCCGTACTCGCGTTGATCGCTCGAAGAAACCAGCCCTCCAAAATGGTCGGCGAGGAATTGAGCGCCATAGCAAATTCCCAGCAGGGGCACCTTTGTGCCAATTTGATCGAAATCAAAGGGAGGAAGCCGCCGTGAACCCACCGAAAAGGGGCTACCACTCAAAATGATTCCCTTTACTTCAGGGCCGATCTCCGGAAGGTGGTTGCAGGGCACAATCTGGCTGTAAACATTCAGCTCTCTTATCCGGCGGGCGATGAGCTGGGTATATTGAGACCCAAAATCGACAATGAGTATTTTCTCGTGTTGCATGCCCTGATTGCTGCTGCCGGGTCTTGTTTCCGGCGCACAAAGATACCTAAATCCCATGCCTCTATGGCAGGCTCAGCGACGGCCTTTGCGGTAGAGATCACGGCCTTCCCAGGCCCTGAATATGTCTTCCTGTTCTTCCGAGCTCAATTGAGCCTCATGATAGTGACCCCGCTGCATCCGCTGTCGGAGCGCCTCATACAAGCTGACCGCACAAGCCACGGAAATGTTCAGACTGGGCAACATACCCATTTGCGGGATGCTGAAGCAGCCATTACAATAGGACCTGACTTCCTCGCTCACACCGTTTTGCTCATTGCCAAAGACCAGGGCCATGGGTTGACAGAGATCCAGCTCATAGAGACTGGAACAACTCTTTTCGGGTAATGCGGCCATGATCTTCAAGCCCTGTTTACCCAGCGTTTCCATACAACTTTGCCTATCCTGGTAGGTCTGGACATCCACCCATTGAAATGCGCTGGCCGAACTGTGACTGCCCAGATGCCGACCATAGGGCTCATAGGTTCCAATCAGGTGAACCTGGGCTATGCCCACGGCATCACAACTGCGCAATACCGCTGAGATGTTGTGGGGATCGGTGATGTTCTCCAGCACAACCGTGAGTCCCCTTTGCCGATGCGCCAGGACTCGCCGCATCTTCTGCTCTCTGCGCTCATTCATAGAATTTAATCCACTCTGTTTTAGTCAATCCTCTTTTCCAGGCTTGAGCTGAAAAGACTCACGCTGCTCTGAGGGAGGAAGATAGGTGCGTTCACTCAACTCCACCTCTCCCCTGTGACTGACTTTCAGGTACCAGGAGCATCGGGTACCATAACCCGGCAGATCAATAAACAGTGCGCTCAGACCGCGTTCCTTTTCCAGACCAACTCCAGTATCCGGCAATAAGTGATCGGCATACTGTTGGCGCTTGCCAAGCGCTTCAAAGACTTCTTCTTCACTCAGGGTTTCCGGGCGCGAAAACAAATCCGCAAAATGCCTGCGGCTGTCCACCACCTTGGGCCAGGCTTCATTGAGACTGGCATTGCTCAATCCGTGAAGACCCGGGGGAAGGGGGCCTTCAAAACCCCCGCGATTGCTGTAGAACCACAGATGATCCGCGCTCCCGAACAGCATATTGAAACCGTTGTAGGCCTGGCCATGCTGTTGAAGCCATGTGTAGAATTCCTGCGGTTCCTGGGAGCCGTCGAGAAAGCGACTGACCAACTCGCCCCGACTCGGCGCAGAATCCAGAAGGGGAAAGATCCGAAAATTAGTCAGCGCTGCCAGGCGACCATGACGGGTGATTCCAAACCAGGTTCCCCCTTCCTGCTCATCCCTGCCCCCCAGTATATGGGGCTTGTCCTCCCACCAGTGAAGGCTGCGGGTGGGGCGTTGATGAAATTCGTCGCGGTTGGCTGCGATGAGCAGTGGAAACTGCTCGTGCTGGCGATAACTGAGCAGGAGTGTACACATAGTCTTGGATGTGCTCAGTTCTGAACAAGGATGCGACTTCGGGTTATGAATCCCTGCGCACTGCTCAACTCAATGAAAACCGGACCTGGAGGAAGCCGCAACCCACTCAGGAGCATATCCTTTCCATCCCAATCCATGCGATGAATCAACTGGCCCCGGAGATCGCTGAAACTCAGTACCAGATTCGCGGGTAGAGGGTCTTCGGATCGCTGGAGCCTCAGCCGTGATTCGCCTGTCGTCGGATTGGGATGTACCAGAACCCGAACAGAGCGACTATCCGCTATCGATATGCCGCTGACAGGTGGAACATAGGGGTTCGCCTCGCGCCAGACATCAAACTTGTCTTGCAGAACATCGATGGGATCTACACCGGAAGGGGTTGAACCCACCACCAAATCGCAGTAAAGGGTGTTGCTGTCGCTGGGATTTGCTACCCTCAGGAAGGCGGAACGGGAAGAAACTCCATGGGCATTGCAGCGCGTGTCTGCACCGATCTTCTTTGCCCCCTGCAAGGAGGCCATGAGCTTTTGCGCCAGATCACCGGGCTCGAAGAAAAACCGCATGGCCATAGAATCCAGGATGGATTCGCCGGAGAGGATATTGCCCTGAATGGCGTAATTGGGTCCAAACTGATGGCCCTTCCAGTCAAAACAGGAAGCACCGGTAAATGCCGCCACTCTGACCTGATCGCTTTCATCCAGATCAGCTATCCCGTATTGGCGAATGGCGGGATTGCCATCGGCGTCATTGGCCTGCAACCAGGAGATGATCTCCTCTGGTGAGTCGCCCATTTGCATGCGCAGGGTGGCGTTGGCCTGATTGACCGGATTCCAGAAACTCTGGGTATGGATGACGCCTTTCCCGGGCAAAATGACCGAGATGATGACCGCGCTGGTGCCCTCCATGACGCTGTCCAGACAAGTGGCCCCCGCACTGCCGACCTGCCCGTTGAGCGGGTCAATGGCTACGATGGAAAAAGTATCCTGAGCCAGCATGACCTCTACCATCAAAAGAGAGCAGAACAGCAAAGCCCAGGTGATGCCGGTGGATTTCATAGGTTTCATTGGAGAGTATAGGTACATGGGCAAAACTACAGACGCAGCTCTTTCTCATCCTTGGCATAGAACAGTCCTGAGCCCGCCGCGCTCCTTTTCGTATCAGGATACGAAGAGCAGGCGCGTCCTTGACTTGCCCCGATGGTCTTCATAGCGAAGCAGATAAACCCCGGAAAGTGATATCCCCGCCGGCAAATCCAGCCTGAGCACTTCGCTACCCGAGCCAAACTCGCTTTGGCGGTAAGCCTGCTCAAGCATGAGACGACCATCCGAGGCGAACAATTGCAGTACACCCTCTTCCAGGCCTGCACCCGAGAAACTGATGCCGCTACCGTTGAACCAGGCCTGCCAAAGCGCAGCGTTCCGGGCATCGGCCAGATCAACATCGTGCAAGCCGCTGAAAATCGGGTAGCTCACGTCTAAATCAAGGATGACGGGCAGGTGATCGCTCATGTAGTACAATGCAGATCGAAGCCGCCTGGATACCTCATTGGGCTCGCAACTGAAGATGCTCATGTTGTAGCAATTGCCGCTGTTCCCCACAGCCTTATAGCTGCCAGTTTTGTAAGCGATACGCGCAGAACTGTTCAGCATGTTCGAGGACAACAAGATCTGATCAAAGCGATCATCCATTCCTCCACCGGAACCATCGCCAAAGATGATACCGGTCCGGGTGCTTTGAGTGTGAAGGTCGGCAAAGACCGGATTGCTGTTCCAATTGCCACCCCTGTTAATGGGATCCCTGATCCAGTTGGGCGCATATGGGTCCGTCAACTTGACATAGGCGGGTTCTGTACTGCTGTAAACATTGAAATCCCCGCCTAATACAACATGTCGTCCCGCCGGCTGGAAATCCATATGTTTTCTTATGGAATCAGCCATTCGGCTTCGGCTGGCCTGATCTGAATCGCTGTTTCCCGCCTTGAGATGAGCTACATAAACATCCAGCCATGTGCTGTCCCGGTGGCCCGCCAGATAGGGGTCGCGGAGCAGAAAGCGATAGTGGTTGATGTCCCTCACATGAGTTCGAATGACCTGCTGCTCAATGAGCGTCAACTTTTCCTGCCGATAGAACACCAGATTTTGCAAGGTGCTCGCACCGGAGCTGTTCGTGACAAAATTGGCTCTTCTCCACTTGACGTCTCCATCGGTATTCAGCGCCCTGTCTAACAGCAATTCCGCGCCCCCAGCCGTCTTCAACTCACAGACCATCAGCAAATCGGCTTCCATGTAGTCAGCCAGAACCGCAAAGGTATCCGCCCTGCCCGCGGGTACAGGGTCGGGAAAATTGAGCAGATTGTAGAACGCAATGCGCAACTGATCCTGAGCCAACAGAGAAGTACTCTGCTGGTTCAACAAAAACAAAAAACACAGCGCGCCGATCAGCCGCTTGCTCGGAGCCTTAGTCAAGATGAATGGTCTTGACCCATCATGGCAGGTTTGGTATGGGCGCATGGGTGGTAAAACTAAGGCTTTCACCATCGTTGATCCCGACGACGATCAGGGTTTTGCCCGATGTGGATAAGCGCACGGCAGCCAGGCTGCGCACATCACCTTTGGCCGTCAAGCCCAGCGCGGGTCCCGAGCGGACTCTTTGAGCTCCCGACTCATCAAGGCTCAGCAATGCCCCCCTTCCGGCCGTTATCGGTCCGCTTTCAATGTCCAGATGGAAGAAATTCCCCGCCAGCAGCACATCGGGCTTTCCATCTCCGTCCCAATCTCCCGCCAGGGCATCCATCAGAGGAAAGCTCTGGGCTGCAGGATGCAGTGCCTGAGCGCGAAAACCACCGCGTCCGTCATTGATCAGGATCCAGGAATCCAGGGTGTGAACCTCAAAACGACTTGCGCCCTGTTGTTCAACGGAAGGGAAGATATCGTCCAGACCAGCTCGGGCAAAAGCCTGATAGCGGGAAAAGCGCTTGCGCAAATAGGGCAATTGGGTGCTCAGTAAATCAAATCCAGCGACCGGTCTCAACACGCCATCAAGCGTTTGAAAGATGACCGGATCAATCTGACCATTGCGGTCAAAATCCTTGGCCAACATCAGCATGGGTTGTTCTGCCGTTAGACGGAATCGGCTGTTGCGCCCCAGATTGCCCGCCAGCAGGTCCAAATGCCCATCACCGTTTACATCGTAGGCGATCAGGCGATTCCACCAACCATGGCTGTTTTCCAGACCCGGAACGGGAGCCTCCTTCAATTGACCATCCTGCCATCTAAAGCGGCGAATCGGCATCCATTCCCCGCAGAGAAACAGGTCGGGCAAAGCCTGCCCTTCCACCGGCAACCACAGCGCATCGGTAACCATGCCCACCTGCGCCAGAGCAGGAGCGAGTCTATCCGTCACATCGACAAACTTTCCGCCCTGATTCTCGAGCAGATAACAACTCGGCGACTCCGGATAGCGACCGGAAACGGCGCGCCCGCAGAGCAACAGATCCTCATCTCCATCTGAGTCCCAATCCAGGGCAATGACGGCTGAACTCGGTTGCCTTATAGGTGGAAGGGCATCGGTGACCAATCGAAACTGACCGTTGCCATCATTGAGATAGAGCCGGTCCTGATACAGGGCATCTCCGGCGGGGGCCTGATAGCCTCCGGAGCCCACGTACAGATCGATATGCCCGTCGGAGTTGGCATCAAAGGCGAGAACTTTGCTGTCTTCAAAAGCGGCATCCTTCAACATCGCTGCCGGACTTTCGACCCTAAAGCGATCATTGTTTTGCTGGAAATACAGTGCTGCCGACTGACCAGTCGCTCCACCGATAAAAAGATCTTCTCTCCCGTCTCCATTGAAGTCGGCAACGGCCATAGGCGGCCCTTCGCGACTCAACCTGCGGGGCAATAGAAACTCCCTCTTGAAGTCTTCAAAGCTATTTTCGCCGTGCTTAAATCGAATGGCATCCACAGCGCTGAACAGTTTTTGTTCGATCTCCTCTTTGGGTGCGGTAATCAGCGAATCTCCGTAGCGGATTTGAACCAGGCGGTTTGCGCTTCCCCTCCAGCCCTCAGACCAGCGACCATCGGGCCATTGAACCCTTATGGCCATTACTTGATCGTCTTTGCCCAAGCCGAGATGCAGAACAGGGTCAACAGAACTGAAATAGCCCCGCACGGGTTGCTGATGCACATAGCGCCAGCCGGATGCGGTTTGCACACTTACTTTCGCACCAATAGCGAAAGTGTTCGGTGCCTTTCCCTCCAGTTGAATGCGAAGCCAATTGTTATCTGCAGTACCGCTGTTCTGATAGATGAATGCGGGGTCCTCCAAATTGTTAACCACTAAATCCAGTTGTCCGTCCCCGTCCAGATCAGCAAAGACGGCGCCGTTTGAAAAACTGGGTTGATGAATGCCCTGAGAGGCCGATGCATCGCGGAAATGCCCTTCCCCTGTCTGCAGATAGAGGTAATTGGAGAGTCGAACCGATGGAATCCGTTCCAGCACCCGGTGTAACTCCGATATGGGCATGTCCTGGCGAAGGCTGTCGTTTTTGTAGCGGATGAAGTCCAGGTCGGTGACGTCCCTTCGATAACCATTGGTGATGAACAGATCTTTTAACCCGTCATTGTTGAAATCCGCGGCCAGTGCCGCCCAGCTCCAATCTGTGGCGTGTATGCCCGCCTGATGCGCCTGCTCGCTGAACCCGCCACCTGCGATACCCATGTGCAGAACATTGCGCATTTGTTGTTTCCCGTAGCCGAATTTCAGCAGGGTTTGATAGCGGTCGAGCATCATGGTGCTCATCAGGGATTTCTGGCGCGCGTGAGTTTCGGGCAGCATGTCCAGCACAATCAGATCAAGTAGGCCATCGTCGTTGAGATCTGCGGCATCTGAGCCCATGCTGTTTTGGCTCATCAGGTCAAAGTACTGATTGCTCTCATCTGTGAAACTGCCGTTTCCATTGTTTATGTACAGAAAATCGGGTTCGATGTAGTCGTTGGCGACAAAGATGTCGGGCAGACCATCGCCGTTGAAATCGTGAACGGCGACGCTCAGGCCAAAGGCGCTGTTGCTCAGTCCGGCCTGTTGAGTGACATCAGTGAACCTACCTCCGTCATTGCGCCAGAGCCGGTCGCTTTCATATTGTGTCTCCGGCTTGGTGTAGCGCAATCCTGCCTTTAGTCTTGGGCGGGTATTGGCTCCAAATCGAATGGGGTGATTGAGCCAGAAGCAATCCAGGTCGCCGTCTCCATCGTAGTCAAAGAATACCGCGTGATTGGTATTGGCCGGTGCATCCAGACCATAAGCTTTACTCTGTTCTTCAAACTTCCCATTGCCCAGATTGATAAAAAGCAGATTACTTCGCTCCTCAACGGGACCGTTTCCCGTTCGGCAAACGTATAGATCCAGCATGCCGTCTCCGTTGACATCAGCCATCAGCACTCCGGTTTTGAATCCTTCAGCCGCCGCCACGCCAGCTTGCTCCGTGATGTCTTCGAATTGAAAATTGCCCAGATTGCGATAGAGTTTATTGGGGGTCATGGTGCCGGAGAAATACAAATCGGGCAAACCATCGCCATCGATGTCGCCTACCGCAACCCCCCCGCCATTATATATGTACCCGTAATTGAAATAGTTGACCTTCGGGCCTTCGCTGACCTTGTTGACAAAATCCACACCGCTTTCTTCGGGACTTACCAGTTGGAAAAGCGTATTGACTTGTTCAGCAGACGATTCATTTGAAGATCCTGAGCCGCTTGATAGCGGATCGGAGCAGGAGCCAAGCCCAAGCAATATCACAGTACTCAATGCATAACACAGCCCTGATCTGTGATGAGAAAGGAATAGCCCCGATGATGTGTCATACCTGGCATTGGGCCAAATGCTGATTCTATCCAGGCCCAGGTTCACAATCCATTGGTAGGATAACATAATTAATGTTATGGTGATTGAGAGATTCGCAAGACCGCTCAGCGAATTAGAATGCTGGCTCTGATGATACAGAGCGCGTCGGCTGTTGAGGCACAACAGAAAGTGAGGCTCCGGGTTTAGATTGAGCCTCCGCGGTATGCCCCCCAGCTTGACCAGGCGCCAGGCTGTCGATGGCCATCAGGTGCTCGAGCACGTGAAGACCAACGGCACGTCCCTGATCTACACCAAGCTCTACAGCGGGCCTGTAGTGTATGCCCCCGTAGATTCGGCTTGCGGCGGCCTCAGCAGCGGCCTGGCGGAAGGAGCTGAACTGCCTCAGCGGCAATCCGTACTCCAGCTCCGTGGAGTCTATAAAGGTAAAATCCGGCCCAATGAGGTGGCTGAGCACTTCTGCGGCCGATGTGGAGATCACACTATGCCCACTGGTGTATTCCGGGAAAGGTGGGGTCTCCAGCAAGGGCTTCCAATCGGGATCGAGAAAGCGGTTGATGACCGTTTCCGGGCGTATGAGATTGCTGCGATACTTTTCGTCCCAACAGGAGATGAAGGCATCGTGCAGGGCAATAGCCGTCCAGGTATAGGTGCGAATAGTCTGATCCATATCGGCCTTGACCGCTCTGGAGGCCAGGCCGGCAATGGACATCCAATGTCCGCCTGGAGTGATTTTCTTGATGCCCGGCATGAGGTGAGCCTGCTCTTCGGTCACATAGGGGTTGCAATCCCAGAAACGGGCTATGGCCTCTTGTTCTTCGTCCAGGTTTATGCTGATGTGGTGCACCTCACGCACCAGATCAAAGAATTCGCTGTTGCTTTCGCTCGAAAATGGAAGGGGACCGGGGGGAATGAACTGATTGGCTGAGTCCAGGGTAAAGGACCTGATGAGGTTCCAGTGGGGTTCTATACCGCCCATAAACAGGGGCGGGGTGGGTACCCAGTCGCTTTCCTTTTCGGGATCCCCGTGTTTGGGATAGGTTCTGCTTTGCGCATAGCCATCTTTAGCCGCCTGAGCCAAAACTCTTTCAGCAACGGCAATCCCGTAGTTGAGCGAGGCCTGAATGGCCGGATCACCCGGTAGGGAATTGATCCAATCCAACTCCCAAGCCTTCAGTAAATCTTCATTGAACACCAGGGCTTTTGAAGCTTGCAGAGTCGCCTGAATCGCGGCTACAGGGGCCAGAATCTGATCGCTGGGGGGTGGGGGAATGGGTTCTGTATCCCGCCACAAGACCATCAGACTGGGGTGCTGATCGGAAAGCGCCGCAAGGGTTTCCCAGGAGGCCAGGGAAGCGTATGCGTAAATGCGGCTGGCCACCGGAGGCGAGAACACATCCTCAACAATAGACTTAGTCAGGGTGTACTGAAGCCGGTGATAGTCAGCAAGTGCCTGTTTTTCCATAGCGGCCGTATCGGCATAGGCCGGATTGACCTGGGCTCCTTCCTGGCGCGGAATAGAAGAACCGCAGGAACTCAGAAGAGCTAATCCCGCAGCAAGAATGATGGCAAACACCATAAAACCAGGCTCCCCGTTCCTATGAACAGGTAACATGCACCATTTGAACATAAAGGATGACTTGTGTACCTCTTTCCCCAATTTACCCTGAAAATAAGAAAATTTGAAGGGAAAATCCTTTGCACAGCGTAAACTTACCCAATGCAGTATAGACGATTAGGCAAGAGCGGCTTAGAAGTCTCCGCACTTTCCTTTGGAAGCTGGCTCACTTTTGGGCAGCAGATTGGCGATGACCTGGCTGAACGCCTTATGGTGGAGGCCTATGAAGCAGGGATCAATTTCTTTGACAATGCCGAAGCCTATGCCAACGGGCGCTCCGAGGAAGTTATGGGCAAAATCTTAAAGAAGCATGCCTGGCCCAGAGAGACCTGGCTGGTGTCGAGCAAGGTATTCTTTGGCACCCGGGGTTATACGCCGGCTAAAAACCTGCCTAATACCACGGGGTTGAGCCGCAAACATATTGTAGAAGCTTGTCATGCCGCCCTTCGCCGCCTCCAGGTGGACTACCTGGATCTCTACCTGTGTCACCGGCCCGATCGGGAGACTCCAGTAGAGGAAACAGTGCGGGCGATGAGTGATTTGATTCAACAGGGCAAGGTGCTGTATTGGGGCACTTCCGAATGGCAGGCCTGGGAGATCATGGAGGCTTACTCCGTTGCGCGGCAGTACAATCTGGTTCCACCCATAGTTGAGCAGCCCCAGTACAACATGTTTCACCGCCAGAAAGTGGATCACGACTATCTCAAACTCTACCGCGAGATCGGATTGGGTACCACCATCTGGTCACCCTTGGCTTCGGGTTTGTTGAGCGGAAAGTACCAAAAGGGCACGCCCGAGCAAAGCCGCCTTTCCAACCCTTCATTGGGCTGGTTGAAGGACAAACTGATGCTGGAGGAGAACCTGAAGCGGGTGGATGCCCTGAGCGAGATAGCCAAAGGGCTGAATACTTCGCTGCCCTGTCTGGCCATTGCCTGGTGCCTGGCCAATCCGGGAGTCAGCACGGTCATCACAGGAGCCTCCAAACTGGAACACCTCAAAGAGAATCTGGGCGCCCTGGAAGTCCTGAATCAACTCAGCCCGGATGTGATGGAGCAGATCGAAGGGGTCTTGAACAACAAGCCGGTTTCGGGCATCTTTTGAAGGTTGAGCGGCAGTGGGCCTAAGCGCTTAGCATAGCCGCCCCCACCTTGCTCAGACGAACTCTATGATGCTCACCCCGTCACCCCCCAACTTCGGGTCCTCGTGGCGAATCTGGCTGACTGCGCTGTAGCGCCGGGCGGTTTGCTTCACGGCATCCCGCAGGACTCCGGTGCCCTTGCCGTGAATGATGCGCACGGACAACACACTGCGCATCACCGCATCGTTGAGGTACTGGTCAACGGCCTCGATGGCCTCATCCCGGGTCTTGCCCCGGATGTCCAGTTCTCGATCAAAACTGCCTTCGGGACTTTGGGGCCGGATAGGCGCGCGCCGGGGCCCCCCTTTAGCTTCGCTGCTCTCTTTGATCAACACCAGATCCTCCAGCGCTACAGTACTGTGCAGTTGTCCGAAACTGACCAAAGCTTTGTTCTTGCGCAATTCCAACACCCTTCCGCTTTGTTGCCCGCTGGCCAGCCTGACCGCTGAACCCGTCTCGATCTCGCCTTCAGCGTCTTCAAACTTCAGGGCCTTGCGCAACTTCTTGACCTGGCCACGCAGCTCTTCTGAACTGGCCTTATTCTTGCGCAGGGCTTGATGTATGCTTTCGGCCTGAGCGGGTTTGGAGAGCTGCTCTCTGGCCTGCTGCTGGCGGAGTTGCTGAAGCAATTCGGAAAACTCGGCCTCGTAGCGCGCCAGGGCATCGAGTTGTTTCTCGCTTCTGGAGAGTTTGATCTGGTTCTTCTCTTCTTCCAGTCGGAGAGTGGCGGCTTTGTAGTCCTCCATCTGCCGGTTCAGCTCCCGCTCTTTTCGACCGATTTCTTCCTGGCGGCGATCGAGTTCCTGTTCCAGGCCCTGCACCTTGGACAGCAAGCCTTCGAATTCTAGATTTTCCTGTTTGATCAGGCTCTCTGCATGCCGGATCAGCGGAGCGGGCAGGGAGATCTTTCGGGCAATCTCAAAAGTGTACGAACTGCCGGGTTTGCCGCATTCCAGACGATACAGGGGTTCCAGCTTGCGCTCGTCAAAGACCATGGCCCCGTTCTCGAGTCCGGGTGTTCGGCCGGCGTAGATCTTCAGGTTGGCATAGTGGGTGGTCACCACGCCTAAAGCCAGACTGCGGCGAAGGGCATCCAAAATGGCCTCGGCAACCGCGCCTCCCAGTCCGGGATCCGTACCGGAGCCAAATTCATCGATCAGGAAAAGGGCATCGGCCCCGGCGTGCTCCAGAAAGTAGCGCATCCTGATCAGTCGGGAAGAGTAGGTGGACAATTCGTCCTGAAGACTTTGCGCATCTCCGATATCGCCCATGATGCTGTGGAAGATGCCAAACTGACTTCGGCTGGGGTCAACGGGCACCAGAAGCCCGGCCTGAACCATGAGTTGGAGCAGACCGGTGGTCTTAAGACAGACCGACTTTCCCCCGGCATTGGGTCCGGACACCACCAGAATCCGCGTTTCGCTGTCCAGGTTCAGGTCCATGGGCACCGTGGCTTTGCGCTGGCGGCGGTTCATCAGCAGCAGGAGGGGGTGTCTGGCGTGGTGCAGATTGATGCGACTGCCCTTCTTGATCGGGGGCCGGCTGGCTTCCATCTCATCGGCGAGAAGCGCTTTGGCCCGGCAGAAATCGAGCCAGCCCAGGCGCATGAGCATGTCGGCCAGTTCATCCTGATGGGGCGAAAGGCTGCGGGTCAGATCCCGGAGTATTCGCCGGATTTCCCGCAGTTCCTCCCGATGGAGTTCGGAGATGGCGTTGTTGAGGTGCACCGTTTCCTCCGGCTCCAGAAAAGTCGTTTTCCCGGTATCGCTTTCATCGTGAACAATGCCGCTTACCCGTCGTTTAAACTCGCTTTTCAGCGCCAGAACCTGTCGCCCGCCGCGCACGCTTTCCTCGGTTTCGGCCAGTGCTCCGCTCTGGCGCAGCCTCTGCAATGCTGACCTGAAAGCCCTGATTTGCTCCCTCTGTCGGCTCTCCAGATTCTTGCGGATGCTCACAAGTTCCGGCGATGCATTGGGGCGAATATTGCCGTGATCGTCCAGGATCAGGTCAATAGAGCGGATAAGCGCTTTGGGTTCGGTCAGGCCTTCGCTGAGCAGCGAAAGGGTAGGGTAGTCCTCGTTATAGCGCTGGAAGAACCTTCGGATCTGCCCGCAGGCCCTGAGCATGATGCGCAGGCGGTGAACGGCTTGCTGGTCCAGGACGGCCTCATCCTGATCCAATTGAGCAATCTCAGCCCTCAGGTCCGGGATATCCTCAACCGGATAGGACGCATCGCTGCGTTGCATAGACTGAAACTCCGCAGCTTCATCCAGGCGCTGATGGATGGCCTTTTCGTCCGTCAGCACCGGCAGATCCCGGGCGTGTTCCGCACCGATGATCGTGCGACAGTGCCCGGCCAGCAGCTCGGCAATCTTGTCGAATTCAAACGATGCCCTCAGGTCATCGGGGTAAATAAGCATAGCTTCTCCGGGCTGGTATTTCGTGAAACATAGGTGTCGCTGCAATGCCGCGGCACAAGCCCGGAGTTGAAGAACAGGTTTTCAAGGCCTCAAGGCCTGTTCAGACCAGTCTCAGTAGGGCTTGTTCTTGAGCGGTACTTCGGCGGGCTTTGGGAAATCGGCCACCTCAACAGCATCCTGTTTACCCAGGTAAGTCCATTTGATGGCCTTGGTATAGGTGTCCAGAGCGCGGTTGATGTCTTTGAGGGTAAGGGCATTGACCTTGTCGGTGAACTCCTCGGCCATCTTCCAGCCGCCTGCGAGTTCTGCCATCCCCAGATTGTTGGACTGGGAAGAGGTGGTTTCCAGACCCATGAAATGCTGAGTCAGGAATCCGGCTTTCATGTTCACCAGTTCGCTTTCCTTGAAGCCTTCCTTCTTGATTTTGTTGATCTCGTCCATCATCACCTGCATGGACTGCTTGGGATCCTGGGTGGAGATGTAGATGACGTTGTAGGGATTGTTGATGATGCTGCGGGCGTAGAAAGCCGCCGGTGCATAGGAGAGGCTGCGCTTGGTTCTCAGTTCCTCAAAGTAGCGATCGCCGAGTATGCTCATGGCGGCCATCATGGGGATACCATCGGGGTGATTCATGCCCGGGGCGCTCATCAAACCCCTGATGTAGTTGGTGGCGATGTCCCGATGCTCCACCATATGACCGTCTTCGGTGATCATGGAGCGCTTGGGGATCTTTGGGCTATTGCCCTGCTGCATGGCGGCCAAACCAGCGGCCACTTTGGCTTTAAGGTCCTTGGCGTCGACATTGCCCACGACCACCAAAAACACATTGCGCTTGCCTACCACAGAGCGGTAGTGATCCTCCAGATCTTTGACCGTCAGTTTTCCAAGAGAACCAACGGAGCCGGAAGGAATCTTTCCGTAATCGTTGTCGGCACCGAAGGCGTGTACCATGGCCAGATTGCGCAGGTGCGCATCGGGATCGGATTCCTGACTCTTTGCCGCGGCGACGGCCTGGGAGAGCAGGATGTCAAATTCCCCCTCATCAAAAGCGGGATTGAGCACGGCATCGGTAAAGAGGTTCCAGCTCTCGTCCCAGAATGCCTTGATGCAGGTCATGGAAAGGTGTCCGTAATCAAAGGTGGACTCTGTTGAGAAACTGGTGCCGATCTTCTCCGAGGCAGTTTGAAAGGTGACCTTGTCCATGGACTTGGTCCCACCCGTTGTGGCCAATTGAAAGGCGAGGCTTTCCACCCCTTCCTGTTCTTTGCTGTAGTTGGCCGTTCCGCCTTGCACAAACAGGCGCACACTGATGACCTCCTTAGGGCTTGTGCGATGGATGACCTTGATGCCATCGACAAAGAACTCGGTGGTATTGCTGGCGTTGATCGCCGTAAGGGGCAGCAGAATCGCCAACCCAATCGTCATAAGAGTTTTCATAGTTTCTTTCTTGAGGGGTTGGATTACATATTGATCTTGCTCAGCAGAAGCTGATCGCGCTGATCGGGCGACATCAGTACGCCGCGGGCGCGGGGCTGGTCAATGATGTACTTGGTCACGTAGCGCTGGATGTCCTCACGGCTGACCTTCTTGAGGTTATCGACGTAATTGATGTAGTAGTCAATGCTGGCCGATGCCCACCAATAGGTGACGGTATGCACAAAGTCAGAAGTCTTCTCTTTGCCATAGGCATCGTCTATTGCCAGCAGAGTTTTGGCGGTTTCCAGTTGCTCATCGGTAAAGTAATCCGCGTCGGCCCACTGCTGAATATGTTCCTCCAGCGCTGCAATGGCTTCGCTCACCCGGTTTGGATTGGGAACCAGAAAGATGTTAATGGGGCCGACATGCTTGAGCGTGGAATAGCCCACACTGACATCCAGGGCTAAACCAGCATCGACCAGTTCGCGGCGCAGTTTGGAGCCAGCCTGCTGAAGAATGTAACTGAACACGTCAGCGGCATAGGTAGCGGGAATATCGCTGCGGGTATCGGGGCCGTGATAGCCGTACATGACGATGGGCAGAGGGGCATTGTCATTCAGGGTGATGAAGGAGATGTCCTCTTCGAGCGGCGTGAATTCGGGAATAGGCCACTTCTCAAAGGGATCGAAGTCCGAAGCGGGCCAGTCGCCGAAAACATCCTGGGCCTTCTTGAAGACGTCCTTTGCACTCACTGCCCCGGCTACCACCAGCATGGAGTTGTTGGGGTGGTAGTACTTGTCCTTGATGGTGACCATCTTCTCCTTGGTGGCGGTCATGATGATGTCGTGATCGCCAATGGTGTTTTTGCGGCTGTACAGATCGCCCCAGAGATGCTTGTCCATGTCCTTGAACAGGAAGAACACGGGATTGGATTCAGCGCGCTGAAACTCGCCGTCCACCACCGGGTTTTCCTTCTCCTGCTCTTCGGCTAAGAAAAGCGGATAGCGAATGGCGGAATTCATGAATTCCATTCCATCCTGCAGTTTTTCCGTGCTCAGGGTGATGAAGTAGTTGACGCGTTCATTGGAGGTTGTGCCATTGAAGACCACACCCAGTTCATTCACCCGGTTCATAAACGCTTCCTGAGAAGGGTAGTCGCGGTTGGCCTTGAAGAACATGTGTTCATAGAGGTGGGAGAGCCCGTCGTAATCGGGATCCTCGCAGTAGGCTCCGTTGTGCACCACAATCTCTATGGTGGCCAGGGGAACGCTGGGATCTTCAATCACCAGAACTTCCAGACCGTTTTTGAGGGTCTTCAAGTGGAAGTTGTCGGGTAGAGCATTCTGTGCGGTGCTGCCCATTCCGCTCAAAAGCAGGAGGGCACAACTAAAGAATAGAGTTTTCATAGCGGGTTTTAAGGCGGATTGGCTTGTGTTTAACGCTGCTGAAGACCGTTGTAAGGCCATGCCTTTCGTGAGGGAAGGCTTATAAGGTTCTTTCAGGAATGCCAAAAATAGGCAATGACCCTGTTTTTAAGGGTTAAATAATCGTTAAAAATCAAATCCAATGCCAAACTGAGCGCTTTGAAGCCTGATTGTTTTCCTTTTTTGGCTGCTCAGGGATAGAGGAGAAAGTGCTCTTTTTCGCGCTGTTCAGTCCGGAAAAACACCATTCCGCAACGGTATAGGTCTATGCTCAGCCTCACGGAGGGGTGCTGCTGAACGCTTTTCCAGGCGCGCTCCATATCCGCCGACCAGTGGATATCGTCCAGAATCAGGCAGCTCTGCGGGCCGCAATAGGGCAGACAGGCCTCAAAGTACGCTAAGGTGCCTTTGCAGGTGTGATCCCCATCCAGATAGGCCAGATCAAGCTGACCGAGTTGCTCCAGGGATGAGGCCAATGTATCGGAAAAAGCTCCACATCGCATCCTGACCTGTTCAATCTCACCCAAGTGCTCAGAGGCAATTTGGAAGAGGGAAGGGTCGCCCTCCAGGGTGATGAGCTGTTCTACATGTCCCGATGCGGCCAGATAGCGAGTGCCTATGCCCAAAGAGGTGCCGAGTTCCAGAATTCGCCGGCTGTTGAGAAAGCGCGCGAGGCGAAAGAGCCTTTCGCCCTGAGCCCGTGTAGCTGCGGTAACCCGGGCAATTCTTGCCACTTTCTCCCGCCTGCCGCTCCTTCCGGCCCCGAAATCGATTCGTTCTATGACGCGAGGGTCAGCTTCCAATTGCCGGCGAAGCAGCGCGATTTGATCGAAAGCGTAGTAGTGCCGATGGTCGTTGAGAACTTCGACGATGAATTGGAAGACGAAGGGAGAGTGAACCCGGTAGATGCTGCTGGCGTTCAGCAGGTGCCTGGCCAGGGAAATGGGGCGAAAAGGCATGGATCAACAGCGGGCTGAAATGGGTCGGTGACCCTTTCGGTCTTTGGGGCGTAAAAATAGGGGTCTGATCCGGGCTTTTATCGCGCATTTCGCTGTTCAATTCAGGCGCAGACTGTTCCTTTACCGCACTGAGCGAGGAGGAGTACTCCGAATCAAAGAAAGCCTATGTGCGCGACCCGATCTTCTCTGCAACACATGCTTCTGGTGATGGTTTTAGCTCTTTTCGCTTTAGAGGGAAAGGCCCTGGTCCCGACGGACACCCTTTCACCCGAGAGCTGGAATACCTGTCCTGAAGAGCCGGTATTTTGGGTCAACCCGGGCACCGGACCCATCTTTGGCAACAATCTGCTCGGCGATCTTGAAAAAGCTCAGTTGTTGTCCCTGCCCGCTCCCGGAAATGGATTTGTCACCCATGCCCTGGTCTATTGGGCATTCAAGCGCAGCGATGAGAATGGCAGGCTGAGGGTCAGGGCCTGGAATGTGGCCGGGGACGGAAGTCCGGGCAGTGTTATTGGCAATTCCTCTATGCTCAGAGTGGATGATGTCGACACGGTGATGGGTTGGAACCTGTTCAGCTTCTCCGAGCCCACAGCCTTTACCCATTCCGTGTTTTTGAGCCTGGACCTGAGCAACATGGAAAATGGAGACAGCATCGCTGTTCTCGCTACCGTTGAGGAGTGTGGTTTGGGTTGTTTGAGTTGGGAGCGCTGGAGCGATGGTTCCTGGAATCCGATTTGCGATACCTATAATCTCGAAGCTGTTGATATGTTCATCCGCGCTGTGGTGGAATGGACGCCCTGGCCCGCCGGCCTGGAAACGCCTGCCCGACCCTGGAGCGTTGAGCCGCCTTTCCCCCAACCTCTTTCCCGTTCAACCCATACCACGCTGAGTGTGATGCTGAACAGTATAGAGCCGACGGCGCTGCAGATGGATCTGTTCGATTCGGCTGCTAAACGCATCATTCCAGGCCGGGAATTGGAGATCGCTGCGGGATCTCAGCGTATTGATATCATGCTGCCCGAACTGAAGCCCGGAAGCTATACGCTGATCCTGAACAATTCCAGCGGGGGACTGAGCTGGCCCATACTCGTGTTGCCTTAATGTTATCTTGCGACCTGCATGGCAATGCCAGCGCAATAGTTTCGATTACACCCATAGTTTACACCCATAGCGATGAGCTGTCTTTCCAAGCCTAATTTTGGCCTATGCGTTTGATCATTGTTCTGCTCCTGCTCTGTCCATTCGCTCTCCTGAAGAGCCAGACCCTCACCCTGGGACCGAAGATTGCCTATCAGTCCGTCTGGTTGTTGAACCAGAACAACTACGGGATGTCCGAGATGGATTATTCAGTCAAAGCCGGGCTTGCCTACGGGGCTGCCATCAGTGTGGATTACGGTGAACACTGGGGTGTGCAACTGGAGTACCAGAGGGCTCATATGGGTCAAAACTATGAAGATAATATAGGTATTCCTCAGATTTTTGGTGTCAATACGGTCTTTGAGGTTCGAAAGGAGGTGGATTTATTGTACAGTCAGGTGCCCCTCATGGTTCGCTACCGGAACGGATCGGATAAGGCGGTTTTTCTGGGTTTGCTCGGACCTCAGGTGGGTTTTCGGGGAGCAACCACGATCAGCTATCAGGTGGACGGAGTGGATATTCCCTTTCAGTTGATTCCAGGCAGTTTGTACCCAGGGCTGGACCAGCCGGAACTGTTTTACCAAACCCTGGACTTTGGCCTGGCCGGAGGTGCAGGAGGGGAGTTCTACATTGGCCGCAACTTTTTCATCCGCGCTATGAGCCGATTCTATCTTGGACTGACGGATGTGAATGACGAGGCAACCCGGGGAGCTCCGGAGTATCAGGGCACGCGCAATTTCTCTCTGGGTTTGGAAAGTGCTTTAGGTGTGCGATTCGGCGAGACACAACAGCGCACCTGGACCCGTCGCCCCGGACGTTGATCGGACTTGCGAAGCGCAGATTAGCTGGGAGTTCTGACTCTGTTGCACGCCTGTAAAAGGCTTGCTCAGCTCTTCGCATTGGCTAATCCGCTTGCGGCACTCTGTCCTGAAGTGGCAGAGTTGGTGGAAAGACCGAACAGCTTTTCCAGATAGGGATTGAGAAAGACACCATCCGGATCCATGCGCTGCCTGATCTTCATGAATTCGTCCCAACGGGGATAGCGGGGTGCCAGTTGCGCGGCACTCAGAGAGTGCATCTTGCCCCAGTGGGGACGGCCTTCGTGAGCCAGAAAGATTTCCTCTGCCGCATCGAAATACTCCTGATAGGGCATGCCTTTGTACATATGCACGGCGAGATAAGCCGATTCGCGCTGGTAGGCGGGGCTCAGGGGGATGTCATCCGGGGCGACGAAGCGACATTCCACCGGAAAATGAACCCGAAAGCGCTCTTTTTCCACCCGCTCCTGCAGTTGTCGCATCACATCGCTGAACGCCTTTCGGGGAACATTGTATTCCATTTCGTTAAAGCGAACCAGGCGGGCCGTTGCATAGACCTGATGCGACCAGTTGACTTTGCTGCTGGCTGAAACCGCCATGGCGGAAATGCGGGCGATGCTTTCGCAGGTAGAGGGGAAAATTCGAGCTATTTCAGATAAAAATTTAAATATGTAATTCTCAAGTATAATATCGTTGATGTATTCTTTGACACCGCTCTTTATAGCCAGCTTGTTTGACTTATTAGAGAATTTGTTCTGCACCATCCCGGAATAGGGAAACCAATAGAATTCATAGTTGCGGTTTTCTCGCAGATATCTTTCATAGTTCTTCAGGACGCTTTCGAGGCTTTCCTTGCCGCTGATGAATTCGAGCTTGTAGGCATCTTCAACGCGCAACTTGAGCTGGGTTATCACTCCAAGGGAGCCGAGAGCGATTCGGGCGGCGGAAAATACTTCGGGCTGATGCTGGGGGTCGAGCCAATGAATCTGACCCTGTCCGTCTACCAGTTCCATGCCTTCAATCTGAGTACTCAGGGTGCCGAAACTGGCTCCTGTTCCGTGAGTTCCGGTGGAAAGAGCGCCTGCGATGGCCTGGGCATCAATGTCTCCGAGATTCTCCTGACTCAAGCCCTCTTCGTAGAGCAATTGACCGAGTCTCTTGAGCCGGGTGCCGGCCATGACGCTGGCGCTTTTTCGGTCGGCGGCGATCTGAGCGATCCCGTCCAGCCGGTCTAAGGAGAGGAGGGTTTGCTCGGTGGGCACCAGAGGGCTGAAGGAATGTCCGGAACCCAGGGGGCGAATCTTGCGGCCCTTTTGCCGGCTTTGGATCACCAGATCGGAGATCTGCCGCGCGTTTTCGGCTTGGACGTACTCTGAGGGTTGGCATTGCTCGCTTCCAGCCCAATTGCTCCATACCTTGGTCATGGTCGAAAAATACGGCAATCCCCGCGATTGGGGTGGTTCTGCTCAGGCTGGGGTCTTCGGGAGCGCTACGGGCGTTTCGGTGGTTCTGCTCAGGCTGGGGTCTTCGCGGGCACTAGGGTCGTTTCGGGCGTTTCGGGTGCTGCGGCTTGGCCAGGAATTGCCGGGCCTGCTGCCAGAGGGGGTCCCCGGGGGGTGGGGGGGCTATGAGTTGGACGCTCTCATCTTTGACCGGGTGGCTGAAACTCAATCGGTATGCGTGCAGTGAAATCGAAGCATCGGGGTTGGAGCGCTTACTGCCGTATTTCAGATCGCCTTTGATCGGGCAGCCAATGGCTGAAAGCTGAGCTCTGATCTGGTGGTGCCGACCGGTCTCCAGAATGATTTCCAACAAGTGATAGCGATCAAAACTGGCCAGGGTCTGGTAGTGCAAGACGGCTCTTTTACTCTCTTTAGTCCCCGCTGCGACTACATAGCTTTTGTTGCGCTGCTGGTCCTTGAGCAGGTGGTGTTCAAGTACGCCCTGCGTGGGCTCGGGAAGATTGGGCACTAAGGCCAAATATGTCTTCGCCATCTCCCGATTGCTCAGTGAGCTGTTCAGCCGCGCCAGAGCTTTGGAGGTTTTGGCAAAGAGAATCACGCCGCTCACCGGGCGATCCAAACGGTGAACCACCCCTAAGAAAACGGCTCCTGGTTTGTTGTCCCTGACCTTGATCCAGTTTTTGATCAATTCCGGCAAAGGCTCGTCTCCGGTTTTATCTCCCTGACAGATCTGGCCCGGCATCTTGACGACTGCCAGGAGATGGTTGTCTTCGTATAATACATTTTTGGGATCAAACAAGGTGTGCTAGGCGCTTAGAGGTTATTCAGTTGGGTCTGTATGGCTTTGGGTAAGCTCACTCTGATCAGATCAAAACTGTGGTCTATCCATGCACAAAGTTCTGAACGCGGTACGCTGCCGTCCAGAGTAACTGTGTTCCAATGTTGTTTATTCATATGATAACCCGGCTGCACAGCGTCGTATTGTTCCCTCAATTGAATGGCCAATTCCGGGTCGCATTTGAGATTCACACTGGAAGGTTGTTTGTCCAGAGACATCAGGGCGAAAAGTTTCCCGCCAATCTTGAACACCAGAACCCCATCGCCGAAGGGCATCCCCTCTTCAACACCGCGCTTAGCCAGACAGTATTCCCGCACCTCTTCGATATTCATAGGAATGAATGCTTTGCGATCAAGTTGATTTTACCTGGTAGCATGACACAAATTTAGTTGAACCGGGCTTATTGCCTAGTTCAGCGCTGGTTTAAAGCTTGTTGGCCCTTCGAACCAGCTCAATAATGAGGGTTTGTTCTGTTTGAAAAGTCGTTGAACTGTAAGAGAGGTACTGCTAAAGTGTCATTAACTTGGGGGAAAGGCATATCTGCCCTGAACATCATATCATATGGACAGTACTTTGGATATTTAGCCCAAGGGCTATACACGGCAGCGGCACACCATACGGGGAGCGAAACCCTATGCGATACGGCATGAGGAGTTTTCGTGGGCAATGCAGAAGAAAAACCTAATCTGAGCCGCCCGGACCTTGGTTCATATCCGCAATCTTTTATAGCTTAGGGCTATGCCAAAGTTCATGCCGGTTTTCCCCCTTAACCTCGTAGCTTTTCCTGGAGAGCTGCTCAACCTGCATATCTTCGAGCCGCGCTACATAGAGTTGATTCAGGATTGCTTGAAAGAATCCAAGACCTTTGGAATTCCCGCAGTGTTGGATGACCACCTGGCCGAGCTCGGAACGGAGATGGAAGTCCTTGAAGTAGTCAGTACCTATGAGGATGGCAAGATGGATGTGCGCACCAGGGGGGTGCAGGTCATTCGCGTTCTGGAGTTTCTCAGGGAGGTGCCGGAGAAGCAGTACTCGGCGGCCATCATAGACTACCGCGATGACACCAGCGACTATGACCGCGAGGTGTCCAGCTTATTGTTTGCTTTTCTGCGCCAGTTTCAACAATTGCTCCATATCGCCACACCGCATTTCGAAAGGCCTTCCGACATCAAATCCTATGAGATTGGGCATCTGGTGGGTTTGAGTGCAAAGGAGGAATATCAGTTGCTTCTATATGAAAAAGAAACTGATCGGCAGAAGTTCCTGCTCAATCACCTCAAGCAGGTCATACCGGTCATAGTAGAGACCGAGCGACTCAAGGAGCGCATCAAACTCAATGGACATTTCCGCGAGGAGATTCCGCCTAAACTCTGAGCTGCTTACTGGTCGTTGCCAATGAACTCTTCGAAGCGGTAAAGATCTTCATCTTCGCGACTTGGCGGGCGGCTGTTGGATCCAAAGCGATCTCTTCCCTGCCAGGAGTTTCGATCATAGGAACCCCGATCATAGGAGCCCCGATCGTAGCCGCGGTTGTTGTCGTATCCGCCGCGATTGTTGTTGAATCCGCCTGAGCGATTGTTGTCGTAACCACCGCGATTGTTTCGGTCAAATCCGCGGTTGTTGTCGTATCCGCCGCCGCCGCGGTTGTTATAGTTTCCGCCACCGCGGTTGTCATAGCCTCCGCGATTGCCAGGGAAACCACCGCGATTGTCGTATCCACCGCCACCGCGGTTGTCATAGCCTCCTCTCTGGCCATAGGCAGGTCCGCGGTTGTCGAATCCGCCTCCACCTCGATTTTGTCCATAGGGGGCGCGATCGCGCTCGTAGGGTGCCTGCTTTTGGTAAAAGCCCCCCCGATCATCGGGCCGGCCATCGGTCTGATACTCCCCTTGCGGACGAGCTTCTTTGATGACGACCCGACTTCCCTGTATGTCGGTATCGTTCAGACTGTTTACGGCTTCAAAACCCTCGTCTTCATTGGGCATTTCTACAAATCCAAAACCCCTTGAATTGCCTGTTTCATGGTCGAATATAACTTTTGCTGTATCGACCGTTCCATACTGTTCAAACAATGCACGAAGATCATCTCCGGTGGTTTCCGGACTCAGTTTAGCTACAAAAATGTTCATGAAAAAAATTTATTTTAAAAGAAAAAAAGTGTACGCCTGGATATCCTGGCTAAAACCGAAAAGCAAGAACCCAAGGATTAAAAACTGGCGTGATCAATAAAATCTGGCTAAAGTTAAGGCACAAAAAGATAAATAAACAAAGTGTGCGGCTGGAATGAAAAACGGGGCTTGAAAATTGGTCATTGCAAACCGCCTTTCAAGCCCCGTTCTCTCCCCAAAGAAGAGCTGTTTTTTGCTCAGCGAGCAGCTTGTATTCCCGGCCAAACCTCTCGGCTCTGACCGCTTTGATTGAAGAACAGTATAGCCCTTGCCGTGTTGGGCACAAAGACCGGGTGTGCTCCCTGGCTCAAATAAGCGCTTCCCTTGGGAAACTCCATACGCGTCACTTTGCCATCGGTGTGCCTGATCTCTGCCCGTAGGTCATCTGGTCCTGCGTAAAGCATGGGTCCGCTCTCTGCGTTAAAGCCGTGAACCAGCAGGGGTCCGTCATTATTGGCGCTGAGCAACAAGGGTTTCTTTTCATCCGAACCCCTCACCCAAATCATGCTCTTGGCATCGTGTGGGCTCAGGAAGCCGCTCTGCAGTGTGGAAAGCGCTTTAAAAGTTCCGTCACCCTGGCCCATCAAGACCAATCCTATGCTCGCATCCTGTCTATTGGTCTCAACTTCAGGATGATAGTAATTGCCCTGGGCAATCAGGTCCAGGTTGCCGTCCCGGTTGAGGTCAGCGACCACCATGCCATAGACCGTAGAGACCTGCAGCAGATTGTGGAGCTTTTGAGCGCTAAAGCGCCCATTCCCATCATTGCGGAAGTAAGTAGTGCGGAAAGTTTGCGCGTTGAGGTGTTGACGGGCATTCTCCATGCGCTCCTTGCCAAACAGATCGTAAACGGTTGATTGGCCATAGGCATCCCATGTGGGAATCTGCTCACTAAGACCGGGACATTGTTCGATCATGCGCTGACGGCTTTTGATCGGGTACAGTACCCCATTCTGGTAGTATCCCAGAATGATATCATTGGTTCCGTTGTTGTCAAAGTCATCGGCGAAGACTTCGATGGAACCTTCATCGCCGGGCTTGTATTTGCAGTTTGTTCCGAAGTTGCCGACGATGTAGTCCATGTCTCCATCGTTGTCAAAATCCCCGGCGACAATGCTGTTCCACCAACCGGTGAGATCTTCCACTCCGGTGTCCGTGACTTTGCTCAGACGCCCTGCCTTGTTTTCATAGACTTCCATCCCGGTCCATTCACCGACCAGAATGAGGTCCTGAAGACCATCGTTGTTGAAGTCGGTCCAAATGGCGGAGGAGATCATGCCCGGTCGCTCCAGATCCGGACCCCATTCCATGGTAACATCTACAAATTTTCCTCCATCATTGCGCAGCAGGTATGCCCTTTCCGGGTCGGGGTAAAGACCGGGTATCAGGCGGCTGGCCACAAACAAGTCCAGATCGCCGTCATTGTCAAAATCGGTGGCAATGACGCTGGATGTGCTGCTGAGCATCACGGGAAGAGCATCTATAGAGCGGGTGAAATTGCCCCTGCCATCATTGAGGTACAGACGGTCCTGAAGGGCAGGGGACTGAGCCTGGTAATCACTGCCTCCGCTGCCGACATACAAGTCCATGTGTCCATTTCCATTGGCATCAAAGAACAGAACACCCATGTCTTCTGCACCGGCATCCGCGGCAAAGGCCGGTACATCATGACGCTTGAAACGCCCATCGCTTCCTTGCAGGTAAAGTGCGCCGCTGCTGCCCTGAGCTCCGCCAATGTACACGTCATCTCTTCCGTCTCCGTTGACATCTGCTGTCGCCATTCCCGGTCCCAGATAGCTGAGTTTATGGGGAATGAGGAATTCGCGATTAAAGTCATCGTAGTCATTCTCCACGTGGACAAAGTCTATCCCCAACTCCTTGGGATCCATTTTGGAGAACAATTCCCCTTCGCGCTGAAAGGGTTTGAGTTGATGAATGTCCACTTGCTGATCAGCCTGAGCGTAGTCGAGCATGACCACCTGTCGGGTGGGCACATCGGTCAAAAACTGACGCTTGCCATCTGGCCAGGTCACTACGATCATATCTACCATATCGGACTTGCCCAGTCCGAAATGGGTGATCGGGTCATTGCTGGACATGTAGCCTCTGACCAGTGTGTGCTGATTGAAGAGGTAATGATCATCGGCGAACACTTCAACGCGGGTGCCTATACCCATGCGGTTTTTTTCGGGGCCCTGGTAGGCTACCTTGATCCAGTTGTTCTCCGGCAGCAATTCTGAGGCATTGTTTCGATAGACAAAGGCGCTTTGATTGATGTTATTGACCACAATGTCAACATCGCCATCGCCATCCAGATCGGCGTAAGCGGCTCCGTAAGATGCAGAGGGGAAATACACACCCCAACCGTGTCGCTGATCGGTGAAGGACAGATCGCCGTTGTTCTCAAACATACCATTGGGAGTAACCAGGGCATGCGTGGGGTACTTCTTGAGCAAGTCTTCGTACATCAAGCTGTCGCCGATTCGGGTGGCCCGTCTCAAGCGGTGATAGCCGACGGTGTTATCAACGTGGAAATCCTGTCCATTGCCGTTGGAGATGAATAAGTCGCGGTGTCCGTTGTTGTTGTAGTCAGCCCAAAGCGGAGACCAGCTCCAGCCCGAGGTGCTGATGCCCGCCATTCGGGCCATTTCGGTAAAATGCCCCAGACCGTTGTTGAGCTGCAGAACATTCCCGACAAACTGGCTGTGGTAGCCACCATTTTCCATGGCTTCAAACTCTTCCTTGCGTGTCACAAAGGTGAAGGTCTTGACGGTGTAATTGTCTTCCAGATCCATGTCCACGGTATAGATGTCCAGAAGACCATCATTGTTAACATCCACCACATCCGCCCCCATGGCAAAATGGCTGTTGCGCTTGAGGTTTTCCTTGGTGGCATCTGTAAACGTTCCATCTCCGTTATTCATGTAAAGGAAATCGTACATAGCAAAGTCATTGGCCACATAGATGTCCAGCCAGCCATCGTTGTTGATGTCTCCAACCGTTGCACTCAAGCCGTAACCGTGGTTGTTGATTCCCACTTCTTTGCTGATGTCTGTAAATTTTCCACCATCGTTGCGGAAGAAGTAATCGCTCTGATTCTCACCATTCTCAATCTTGACGAAATACTTCAGTTTCTGCTTGTCGTTCCAATCATCCGGGTGTGTGACCACGTACAAATCCAGATCCCCGTCGTTGTCAAAGTCAAAGAAGTTGGCCTGAGTAGAGAAGGCATCGAATACCAAACCGTATTCAGCGGCGGATTCGGTGAAGGTCATATCTCCGTTATTGATAAAGAGCACATCGTTTTTGCGTCCTTTTTCCTTAAACCAGTCGCGGCAGACGTAGATGTCCAGCCAGCCATCATTATTGATGTCCACCATAGTCACTCCGGTGCTGTAGCCGTCATGATCCAAGATTCCGGTTGATTCGGTTACGTCCTCAAACTGCAGGTTGCCCTTGTTGATGTAGATTCGATCGGGAACCCAGTTGCCCGCCATATAGATATCGGGCAAACCGTCGTTGTTCAGGTCGCCTATACCCACCCCGGCTCCGTTGTAGGCATAGCTGTTGTAGTGGACATTGACTTTGTAATTGGACTCTACAATATTGTTGAAATCCAGGCCTGTGCTGGCTCCGGTGAGGATGTCGAACATCTTTCCGGAGTTGCCATCGGTAGACACAATCTTATCCATTTCGATGATCTCGGTCTTTTTCCAGGATTCATCGACTTTCTTGGTGCAGGAGGGCAGCAAACATATAGTCAACACAAAGGCTACACCAGACAATCGTAAAGGAAAGTGGTTCATTTTGGTCGTCAAATTTGATGGCAAAAATACGCCTAAAAGGTGGTCTTTAAGCAGAACTTACCTTACGTACAAATTAAAAAAATGTTGCATTTCGCGACCTAACTCTATGAATTTCAGGCCATTAACTTCACTTAAAATTCAGGCCTGCCAGGTGCAAAGTCCCCATTTATGGTTAGCGAGCAAGACAAAATTGCTTTAACTTCGCGGCAGAATTCTCACCTTCGGCCTTCGTGGGCATCTGAGCTCACATCATCCAGATCAATTCGGAAATACCTTACTATGATGACGACCTACACAAGATCGCTTCTGGCGATCATCGTTGTGCTTACTGGCTTGTACGCCTGTTCTTCTTCCGGAAAGCAGAAGGCAGAGAACAACTTCTGTAATGAGGTATCTACGCCTACATCGGAGTTGAGCGCTCAGACCATCATTGACTGGATGGAATTGCTTTACTATCACGTAGCCAACGAGAAGATCTCTCCTCCACAGGCCTCGCGCATCTATGCCTACTCGGGCGTAATCATCTACGAATCTGTATTGCCCGGTACCAAGGAATACAAAACCCTGGTTGGTCAGTTGAACGAAATGCCCGAACTGCCCAGACCGGAGCGGAATCTTGAATACGACTGGTTGACGGTGCTCAATGAAGCGCTCTATCAAGGTATAAACTTTCTGCTGGAGCGCAACATCACCGGAGAGGTTGAAACTCTGGATGATCTGTTGAATGAAAAACTGGACGAGCGCGCAGCGGCTGGTGTGTCGGAGGAGGTCAGCGAGCGCTCCAGAGCCTATGCCCGAACCCTTGTAGCCGCCATTGAGGAATGGGCCAAGACGGACCGCTTTGACAAGACCCGCCTTCCCACCACAGCGTACAAAAACCCTTCGCGGGAAGGAAAACCCTGGCTCTGGGAGCCTACCGACTTCGGACAAGTTACATTGGAGCCCTATTGGGGCGATTTGAGAACCTTCGTTATTGACGAGGCCAAGTCCTGTGGGATTGCCAAGGGTGATTCAGAAGGACCTATTCCTTCTACCATGCCCGAGTATTCCGATGAACCCGGCTCAGCGTTTTATGAGGCTGCCCGCGCAGTCTATGAAAAGGACAAGAACGTAACGGAAGAGGAGCGCATCATCGCCCTTTACTGGGCCGATGATCCGGGAGAAACCTCAACACCTCCAGGTCATTGGGTGTATATCATGAACAATATGGTTCGCTCCAAGAAAATGCCCCTGGATCAGGCTGCTGAGATGTATGCACTGACCGGAGTGGCTATTGCGGATGCATTCATCACGGTTTGGTACACCAAGTACAAAGTCAACTGTGTGCGACCTAAGACCTATATCCGGGAGAATCTGGGCGATCCCAACTATGAGCCTTGGGTGGAAACTCCTCCATTCCCCGAATACGCCTCAGGCCATTCCGGAGTGTCCGGAGCCGCTGCAACCGTGCTGACTTCACTGTTGGGAGATCAACCCTTTGTGGATTCCACCCATACGATCATCGGTCTGGCGCCCAGAGCTTTCGACAACTTCTGGGCTGCTGCAGTTGAAGCTGCTGAGTCCCGCTACTACGGGGGCATTCACTACCGCTTTGGTATTGATGATGCTCTGGAGCAGGGCAAGTGCGTAGGAGAGGCCACCATTGACAACGTGGTGACCCGCAGAAAGATCCAGGCCTCAGCTACGGCGGGGGGCAATCGCTGAACCCCCTAAACCATTGCCTAAAGACATGAAGAGATTGCTATTCGCCCTTGTGCTGATGATGAGCCTCCAAGCCGTTCAGGCTCAGGGGGTTGTGAGCCGGGCAAAGCTTGAACAAAACACGAGCGGCCAGCTCAGCGACTCAAAGAACAATGGCGGCAAGCCGTTGTATTACGATTTTGTCTACCTGAGTACGGACAAAGCGAGCTATCCCTGGGACGATGCAGGAGCTACCCGGGGTTCTATCCGCTATCGTCTGGATGTTTTCCGCGATGCCGGTCGCAGAGATCTTCTGATCTCCGTACCGGTGAAGATGCGCAACCTGGTCACGACCTACTATGTGGATGCAATTTTCAACAAGGCTGACTTTCCAGATCCCGCACAGCGCGACAAAGGGGCGACCATGATCTTCAAGAAGGACGTCCGTTGGGCGAGAACAAAGTTTGTTCCCCATGAAGGTTGTGCACGTGAAGACGGAGTCTGGTTGCGCATAGACAAGGTAGAGTCCTACGAACAATTGATGGAGTACTACATCCGGCAGTTGGACAACAATGTCAAGTTTGAGTGCTACCGTTGAGATGATTCCTCAGACGCTGGCCACATAATTGTGCCATCGTTTTTAATGGTTAATTTTCAAAGCCCTTCCGAACTATGGAGGGGCTTTGTTGTTTCCATTGTTTGTCGTTTCATAATGAACTTTCCGGCCATTCATGGAGCCTTTGAACTCCTGAGGCAGAGACCCATCAGGTTTGTGCTCAGTCTCGCCCTCATGTGGGCGCTCAGCGGTGCTATAGTCCTGAGCATGATCTCTGTTGGAGGTGGAAGTGCCCCGGTGCTCTGGAGCATGGCCGCTACCTGGATGATGACGTATTCAGCAGCAAGTGCCATTGCGGGCATCTTCGCTCGTCGTTGGTTGCTCTATTCGGGCATAGGACTGGCGGCTTATGTACTGCTCTGTGCCCTACTTACTGCGCTCATCTCCGCTCTTCACAAGGAGGGAATCAGCGAACTGATTCGCTATCCGGAAATGTATGCCGCTTTCTTTCTCAGTTTTTTCTTCATCACCGGAGTAGCTGCCGCGGTCAGGGTCATTGCCAAGGTTCTGGGATTGTAAAATTCTCCGTGCCTTTATGCAGCTAGGAGCTGAGGGATTGCCTGCTCAGGGCATTTCCTTTCAATGCAGAGGAATTGCGAACTTGCAGCTTCATTGCGGTATTCAAAATTCCCGTCATGCCCATTAAACCGATTCGCCTCTTTGTAACCGGCGGAACATTCGATAAAGAATACGATATGATCAATGGGCAATTGTATTTTAAGGATACACATTTGCCGGAAATCTTTGCATTGGGTAGGTGTACTCTGCCCATTAACATTCGAACCTTGATGATGATCGACAGCCTGGACATGACCGAGGAAGACCGAAAGATCATTGTTCAGAATTGCCGCTCTTGTTCGGAGCAGAACATCCTGATCACCCACGGCACCGACACTATGGTAGAAACTGCGGGCTTTCTGGCTCAAGCCGAACTGGACAAGACCATCGTTCTCACCGGGGCCATGATTCCCTATAAGTTCGGGAGTTCGGATGGTTTCTTCAATCTGGGCAATGCGCTGGCCTTTGTCCAAGTCTTGCCATCTGGAGTCTATCTGGCCATGAACGGACAATACTTTTCCTGGAACAATGTTCAGAAGAATAGACGAACCGGTTTCTTTGAAAATATTAAAGACTAACAAATATTATATGAATTACATTAGTATATTGAAATGTTTTATAATTTTAACTTTAATTTATACATGCCAAAGTAATCCGAAGGCATCGGATTCTGATCAGAACCTGAACACGAATCCGGAAGTATTGGCCAGCAACCAGGCTGAAGCATTTCCGGCCTGGGACAGCTTGCAGCGCATGCTCATGCCACATTGGGGCAAGAGCGCATTTTGGAACAATAAATCCGAAGAATGCGCCTACTATGAATCCCGATTCAACGGGGAGGAAATGGTACAGTTTGAAAGTATCAGCACAGTGAGGAAGGTCAATCTCTCTCCCCCGGGCAGCGATGTACCGTCATGGGTCTGGTTCTACCGTCTGAGCCCCGCTGACAGCACCTGGCCAGTTCAGGAAGGGAGATTCGAAGCCGGTACCTATCTAAAGCCGACTTACTGGTCAAGAGACTATCGCCGTGTAGGGGTAGAGCAGTATGGGCAGGCTGCCAGTTCCTCTGCATACGCTTTGAGAACGATTCGGGGTCCGGAAATTGATGGGGCTGATTCCAGCGCCCGTTCCGAATCCGCAATCATGGCCGATCAGTTGCATTTCCTGCTGCGCAGCCTGAGTTTCACCGAAGGTCGGAGCGTCAGCCTTCCGATCTATCCCCATACGCGCCGTTTACAGGCCACTATGCCTCCGGCCCTGACGCTGAGCATCGTGGTGGAAGAACCTCAAAACATCACCTTCCTGGAGGAAGATTATTCAACCTGGCTGATCACCCTGCGGCTCGGGCAACAGGTCATCGAGCGCTATTGGTTTGCCCGATCCTACCCAAACACGCTGATTCGCTGGGAGAGCATGAGTGGGGAGAAGCGAATGTTGAAGTACGTGCGCTACATCGATGAGTCAGAAACCCAGGAAACAGAACAGCCCTTTTTTACAGGACCTTGGTCATCGACAGGACAATAGTGGCTACAATGATGGTCACCAGTATGATGACCGACACAATGCTAAGCCGCTGATAGTAGTTCAACTTGCGACGCATGCGCTCGGCAGCCAGAACTTTTTCGATGGTATGGTCCAGGCGATGAAGCTGACTCTTGCCTTTGATGATGTAATCCTTGGCCCCAAAGCGCATGGTATCTACGGCAACCTCGATGGAGTCCTGACCTGATACCATGATGACTTGTATGTTAGGAAACTCTTTCTTGATGAACTGCAGAATCTCCGAACCATTGCGGGCATCGGCCTTGACACTATTGAGGTAGTAATCCAGGATGACAATATCCGGATGGTTGGGCAGATTGTTAACGGCCTCTTCGCCCGTGGAGAAGCCCCTCACATCAAAGGGGAATTTCTCTTTGAGGTAGTCGCTCATCAACTGCACCTGCAGGGGATCGTCATCGACGATATAAACCAGTTTCTTGTGCTGAGACATGGCCGAATGGATTAGTTATGCTGTAAAAATAACATTTGTTCCGACATGTAAAACAAGGTCTTAGTCGGGGATTCTAAGTCTCCCATTCAGTACATTGCGCCTCCAGCTCTTTAAAAGCAGCCTGACAGGTGGTCTTCAAGCGCTCAATGGACTCCCCCAATTGCTCCGAAGACTCCTTTTGGGCCGCCAGCTCTTCGATCTGATTGGCCAGATGCTCCATGTCATCCAGACCCATGTAGGCCAATTGCGGCTTAAAACTGTGAACGGTCTTGCGCAAATCTTCGAAGTTGCCCTCCCGATAGTATGTGCTGATTCGCTCCAATGCTTCGGGTCCGCTCTGAAGAAAGAGCCTTGCATATTGAAGCATGCGGCCGGTATCGGAATTGCACAATTCTCTAAGAAAATCTAATTTAATATATTTTAATTCCATAATAATACTATTGCGCGTGGTGTTTGCAGTTGAGTTGGAAAGGTTCTTTAAGCCTTATTCGATGGAAAATTCGCTGATTTGGCGGAGAAGTTGTTGAATCTTGAAGGGCTTTGGGACCAGACCGTCCATACCTGCGGCCCGGCAGCGATCCAGGTCAGCCGGTAGAACATTGGCCGTCATGGCCAGCACCGGGGTGCGCTTTCTGCCGTGAAGCTCTTCCTCTTTTCTGAGTAATTGAGCCGCTTCAAGTCCGTCCATCACAGGCATCTGAATGTCCATCAAGACCAGATCGGCGTTCTTTTCGCGCAACATTTCCAGGGCTTGCAGCCCATTTCCGGCAATCCGAATCTGTACTCCAGGGATATGATTTTTCAAGGTATCTACAGCGACCATCTGATTGAAAGCATCATCTTCGACCAAAAGTATCTCCATGCCCGGGGGGAAGGACCATTGATCCTGATCCCCCGGCTTATTTTTAATCGGCGATTCGGCAGTGATCAAGGGGAGTTCCAGGGTAAACGTAGAACCTTTGCCCTGTTCGCTGACCGCGTAGAGTCTTCCTTTGAGCAAATCCGCCAGACGGCGACTGATGGCCAGTCCGAGACCTGTTCCGCCATATTGCCGGGTTATGGCATTGGATTCCTGGGTGAACGATTCAAACATATGCGGCAGTCTCTCCGCTGAAATGCCGATGCCCGTATCCACCACCTCAAAGCGGACCCAGTCTTTGCGCTCTCCCATATCCGTGTAGTCGCTCAGGGGAAGAGCCCGGATCTGAACCCTGCCCTTGTGGGTGAATTTCACCGCATTTCCGCCCAGATTGACCAGGATTTGACTGATTCTGGTGGAATCGCCCCGCAGGTACTCCGGAAGGCCCGGGTCGAGCTCAATCTCCAGGTCAATTCCCTTGCCTTTCGCCCTGAACTCCAGCATGGTCTTCATGGATTCCATCAATTCGCCCAGATGGAAGACCTCTTCATGCACCGGCAATTGTCCGGCTTCAATCCGCGAGAGATCCAGGATATCATTGATGACGCCCAGAAGGTGGTCAGCGCTCTGCAAAAGGGCTTTGAGATAAGAGATCTGGTCGGGACGGGGGTCGCGCTCCAGCAGGAGATTGGTCAGGCCCACCACGGCATTCATGGGGGTGCGTATCTCATGGCTCATGTTGGCCAGAAACTCCTCTTTGATTTTTTCGGATCGAATGGCGCGGTCCGTTTCACGGCGGAGCTCTTCGGTCTTCTTGCGAATGCCCTCTCGGAGCCGGCGCTGCCCTTCGACCAGACCATTGACATACAAGCGGGTGAGCAGCACAAGCAGAACAATCAGGGCTGCGGGAATGCCCCAGGCAGTCCAGGGGATGGCAATCAGGATAGCTGTCATGAGTATGGGCCGAAACTCTGCAAAGATGCGGCAATTGCGCGGTTCAGCTCAAGGCTCCTAAAAGCGCTGAGGGGCCAGTTCGGCGGCGAAACTCTCGTTATCTAAAGCGCTCGGGGGCCAGTTCGGCGGCGAAAACTCTCGTTATCTAAAGCGCTCGGGCGCCAGTTCGGCGGCGAAACTCTCCTGATCTGCAAGGGCATTCGCCATCTGAACGGCCAGCCAGGGGGCCAGGGAGCCGCCCTTGGTGCCCAGCCCGTTGATGATGCCCAACATGGGAAAATCAGGGTGCCAACCCACGACAGGCCGCCGATCCTGCAAGAGCGGCCTGATTCCGGCGGCCTGTTGAGCTTGCCCGTAATCGACCTTTAGCATATCGTCAGCCATGGACTTTAGGGCTTCTCTGGCCAGTTCAGTGCTTTCGGCAGCGGCATTGCCCCAGTCGTTGGACGAGCCGAGCCAGTATTGATGCCCGCCCATAGGGGCGAGCAAGCCTTTTTTCCGCAGTATAGCTTCTTGCTGCAGAGCCGGAATCTCCAGCAACCAGCGCTGACCCCGGTTGATTCTCCAGGGCAGATGCCCGAACCAGGGGTTGGCACGGACCCTATGCCCTTCGCAGAAGATGACCCTGGACCAGCGCTGTCCATCATAATGTGCTTCGCTGTCCCTGATTTGGAGTTGTCGGTAGTCAAAGGAAGTCTGAATCAGACGACCTTCGCCCAGAAGCTTCTCCTGATAGGCCTGGAGCAGAGGCGTCAACATCACCTGCCCGGCCGCTCTTACCCGGACAACCGAATCTATGGGCTGCAGTCCCTTGAGTTTGTTTTGTTCTTCCTGTTCAAGGGTGCAAGGCTGTACTAAGTAGGGGGAAAAGTCTCCCGATTCGGCTCTTTGCTGCCAGTTATATCTCTCTTCTGCCGAAGTGAGCAGCACCAAGACTTCCCGATCCTTCCATAGCTCCAGCCCGAGGAAATCTCCCATCTCCGTATAGGTTTTGCGGGCCAGGGGCAGCAACTCATCAATGCGATGGGCCTTGATTCGGTTGCGTCCCGTTATAGGGTTGATGATGCCCGCCGCGATGCGCGACGCCGCTCCGGGTCCCAGGTCGTCATAGATGCGGTGCTCTATACCCCGTTCGCGCAAGGCCCAGGAAAGACATGCGCCGGCAATGCCTAAACCCACCAGTAGAACCGGTTTTTCGGGCGAAGGCCGGCTCATCCCTCAGCCAATTTGGACCGTCTTTGCATAGAGCGTAAAAATAGCCTTGGACAGGTCCTAAAACACGTTGCCCGGCGATCTAGGATCACCGGGCAAACGAGCAAACTAAGGGAGGATTTATTGTAGAAGATCGCGCTTAGCTGATGGTCAATCCTCCTTTTGACTAGCTCAGCGCCGCGATCGTTGCTGCTGTGTTATGCGTCAAAAGTAGAGCAGGGAAAGGGCTGTCGTGCGGTCAGTTCAGGTGGCCTTGTGACGGGGTTTATGCGCCCTGCTCATATGGCGTTTGAAGGGCGGTCCCGGAAGCCTTTCCACCTGAAAACCCGCGTCAGCCATGGCTCTGCGAACTGCACCCTTGGCGCAGTAGGTCACCAATACGGCGCCGGGATTCATGGCTTTGTAGAGCAATTGCCATATGTCGTTTTGCCACAATGTGGGTTCTGCCGATGGGGAGAAGGCATCAAAGTAGACCAGATCAATGCTGTCTTTGGCTAGACTCGTGTCCTGCAGCGCCTGCTTCACAATCTGAAAGCTGAAAAACTCCTGAGTTCCAGCAGCGATCACGCGTTGGTCTTTTGCGGGCGGCTCTGTGTTAAGCCCGGCTTGATGCTTGACGTTCTGGCTTACCGTGCTCTTTAGTGAGGTAGGCAAGTGTTCCGGCTGCTGTCCGTGCAGGAGCAGCAAAGCATCGTGCCAAAACTTATTCTTTACAACTTCATTTGTGGAATCACTCTGTTCAGGCCCCGCTCTGCCCATGGCCGGAAAGTACAATTGACGATAGAGTTCGGGGTTGATGGGGTAGGGTTCCAGCCCCAGATAGATCAGCGGGCGTTGTCTTTCCAGCGCGAATTGCCAGCTCAAAAGGGCGTTGAGTCCGGTGCCAAAGCCTACTTCCAGAATCCGGAGGGGGCGCTGCTCCGATTGAGCATGGAGAAGCTCAAGTCCCGATTCAATGAAGACATGGCGGCTTTCGCGCTCCGCTCCGTGAGTGCTGTGGTAGTGTTCTCCGGTTCGCTCGTCCCGCAGGGTGTGGGAGCCGTCTGCCGTTAAATGAGGATGATTCATCGGCTTTGTTTCCAGGTGTTGCCGATCGGCGTTTTTTCGCTGCTGCTCAGAAGGACAGGGGCCCTCAATCCTGCCCGGGCTTTTGCTCGGACGGGGGAAGGTTCAGGGTTGAGTTTGGCAGTACCTGTATGCGCGTGGCGGGAAAGGTGTGGGTCATGCTTCCCGGCGTCATCTCCGGGTTTGGAGCTGGAGTGCTTTCCTCCTCTTCTTCCCAGACGGGTTCGGGTGCGCGGTCCACATTGCGGTAGATCCAGGCCATGATGACCCCTCCGAGGGCTCCGAGAGCATGGGCTTCATAGCTGACTTTCATATCCATAGGGAATATTCCCCATACCATGCTCCCGTAGGCAAAAGCCACCAACAGAGACAGGGCCAGCGAACGCATATCCATTCGAAATAAACCAGAAAAAAATATAAAAAAGTTTATTCCAAACACCACGCCGCTGGCTCCGATATGATAGGCCGGTCTGCCGAACAACCATATGCCCAGCCCGCTGAAGATCCAGATGAATAGAACCGTCTTGAGCGCCACTTTGCGATAAGCGTTGTACAGCAGGAATCCCAGTACAAACATGGGAACCGAGTTGGCAAAGGCATGGCGCACATCCTGATGAACAAAAGGAGCGGTCAGCACGCCGAGCAAACCGCTGAAGCGGCGGGGGAAAACCCCGAGAAAGGACAGGTCAATGCCGGCGCTCATCTCCAGAAGCATGACCAACCAAATGCTGGCGATCATCAACATAGGGAAAAACACACTGAAGTAAAGGTGTCGGCTTTCGCCTTCCCGATCAAATGCGGTTGCCGGGTGCCGGCGAATGTTTAGAAATCGGATCATGCAATCAGTTCGTGGAATTCTTTATCTATAGTCGTGAATCTAAGCCTTGCAAAGGCTGAGGAAGGCTAACATTCGCCTATCCCGGAAGGTTCCCTACCGCCATTCTCCCCTGTTCCGGCTTGGTTTCGGCTTCATTGAATGTTGGTTTTTGCAATTCATCCAGCATGTGCTGAAGTCGAACCCTGATCAGGTCGGCATCGGGGTGTTGTTGGGCGAAGATGCCACCGAACTTGAGCAGAAAGTAGGATTCCAGCGCATCGCGCAGGTTCAGCCCGCGCTGTTCCAGAAAATCCGGATCGCTCAGTTTGCCGAAGAACAATTCATCGGTCAGCACCAAAATGGCCGGATGCACAGGGGCCAGTTCCCCCAAAGCGATGCCTTGGGCATAGAAGATCTTCAGTGATTCCAGAGCATCGTCAATAAAAGTCTGAACCCGCTTCCAGACTCGGGGGTAACTGCCTTTGAGGTCTGACAGAAAGACCGTGGAGATCGAGGACAATTCCGCTGTAGTAATGGTGAGGGCTTCAAAGAATCGCTCGAGATAGGGGAGGTCCGGATCGCTGAGCTTGAGCTGATAGCGCCGCATTTCCTGAAGCTTTATCTCCAGAGCGAGATCCAGGATCTCCTCCCGGGAGCGGAAGTACTTGTACAGCGTGGCTTTGCTGACCCCCAATTCCAGGGCAGCCCGATCCATGGGAAAGTTCTTGAGGCCCTTTTCCTGAAAGATGGGGGATAACTGAGCGGCCCACTGCCGTTTCAATTCGGGGTCCTGTACCCTGGATTTGCTCAGGTGTTTTCTTCCCATGATGGAAATCTCGCGAAATACTGGCTAAAAACACGCTTTTTTCAGCATAGTAAACTATATTTGTCTTGAAAGTTTAATTTCGCTTTCACTAAACATGATGTTATGCGATCATGGAAATACCTGGCGGCCTTCAACATCCCTGTATTTGTTGGGCTTTCGCTATACCTGCCCGGAGTTTGGTCCTTTAGCGGCCTGATTTACGCTTTTGGATTCATACCCCTGATGGAGGTTCTGCTTCCGGTCAAAGAGCGCAATATGAGCGCCGCGGAGGAAGAAGTGGCCACGAAGGATCGTTTTTACGATGTGCTTTTGTACGCTAATGTTCCGATTCAATTCGCCCTGATGCTCTGGTTCCTGTTTCTGATGGGAAGCGGCAGCCTGAGCTGGGTGGAAATGCTGGGCAAGACTCTTTCCATGGGTGTGGCCTGTGCTGCACTGGGCATCAACATCGCCCATGAACTCGGGCACCGCGTCAATCGCGCGGAGCGCATCATGGCCAAATCTCTTTTGGCCAGCACGCTGTACATGCACTTCATCATTGAGCACAATCTCGGACATCATCGCCACGTCAGCACCGATGAAGATCCGGCCTCTGCCCCCAGGGGGATGCATCTCTACGCCTTTCTTCCCCGCAGTGTTTGGGGTGGTTACCGGTCGGCCTGGAAACTGGAGACGGAGCGCCTGGCTAAAAAGGGCATTCAATTCTGGTCCTGGAAGAACGAGATGATTCGATTTACGGTTATACAGGCGGCCTTGGTCTTGCTCGTTGCTCTGGTCTTTGGTCCGCTCGGCCTGATCGGTTTTCTGGTCGCTTCCGCGGTGGGAATTTCTTTGTTGGAAACCATCAACTATGTGGAGCACTACGGTTTGCGCAGGGACCAAAAAGAGAGTGGGCGCTATGAAAGGGTCATGCCCCACCACAGTTGGAATTCCAGCCATCCCATTGGGCGGCTTATGCTCTATGAGCTCACCCGCCATTCCGACCATCATTATCTGGCCAGCCGTCCCTATCAGGTCCTGCGGCATTTTGAGGAAGCACCGCAGATGCCTGCGGGCTACCCGGCCATGGTGGTGCTGGCCACCGTTCCGCCGCTGTGGTTTGCAGTGATGAATCCCCGCGTTGACCGGGTGATGGCCGAGCGCCCTTCGCCCGGAAAGAAGAGTGATTGGGAGCTTTCTGCATCCTGAAAGACTTCTTGCACAGCGCGCATGAAGTACTTGCACAGGAATCGGTGCAAAGCTTTGGTTCGGCCGTTTTACGGGCTTAGTTTTAGACCGTGATGATTCTTGGTATTGCCGGTGGATCCGGCTGTGGAAAGACCACTTTTGTTCGCTCGCTGATGGCCGCCCTGCCCGATGAGCGCATCTCCATCATTGCGCAGGACGCGTACTACCACGATTTGCGGGCGCTCAACCCGGCCGATAGAGCCACCTACAATTTTGATCATCCCGCTGCGATTGACTTTGAGTTGCTCATTGAACACATCAAGGCACTAAAGCAGGGCCATAGCATTGAACAGCCGCTGTACGATTTTATCAGTTGCAGCAGATTGAATGAAACGCTCAGAATAGTACCTACCCCGGTGGTGATCGTAGAGGGCATTTTGGTGCTCACTCACGAGCCGCTAAGAGAATTATTTGATCTTAAACTTTATATGCATCTCGCGCCCGATCAGCGCCTCATTCAGATTGTTGAACGGGATTTGGCAGAGAGGGGCAGAGATGCGGCGGAAGTGCTTCGCCGCTATCTGCAAACGGTCCGGCCCATGCACGAGAAATTTGTAGAGCCCTCCCGTGAATTCGCCGATCTGATCATTCCACACGGAGGTCACAACCATGTGGCCACCACACTAATCAGCGAATACGTTCGTCAGCATGCCCGCCAGGAGGAGGCACTGTTGCTGCATCCCAAAAAATTATAGTATATGCAGACAATCATTGGATCTGGTGGAAGCATTGGCGTGGAATTGGCAAAGGCTTTAAAGAAGTATTCCAGCCCTATCCGCCTGGTCAGCCGAAATCCGGTTAAGGTCAATCAGGATGATCAGCTTTTCGCTGCCGATGTGATGAAAACGGAGAGTTTGAAGAAGGCGGTGGAAGGGTCATCGGTTGTTTATATATGTGTTGGGTTTGCCTATAGTTATCAGGTGTGGTTGCGAGACTGGCCACCGTTCATGCGCAACATCATCGATGCCTGCATAGAGAACAACAGTAAGTTGGTATTTTTTGATAATATGTATATGTATGATAAGAATCATCTCGGAGCTATGGATGAGCAAACCCCGGTCAATCCGCCCAGCAAAAAGGGGCGAATAAGGGCAGAGATTGCCCAGATGCTTATAGATGCCTCCGAGAAGCGCCAACTGAAAACACTCATAGCCCGCTCGGCGGATTTCTATGGCCCTTCGATTCAGAAAACCAGCTTGCTGACCGAAACGGTCTTCAAGCCGCTCAGCAAAGGCAAAAGAGCTTTTTGGATGGGATCGGCCAGGTTTAAGCACTCCTTTACCTATACTCCTGATGCGGGAAAGGCTACGGCCCTGCTGGGTAATACGGATGCAGCGTACAACCAGATTTGGCATCTGCCGACGGCCTCCAATCCTTTTAGCGGGGCTCAGTGGGTAGAGAAGATAGCCGCTGAGTTGGGTGTAAAAGCCCGATATCAGGCAACCCCTAAATTCATGGTCAGCCTGTTGGGATTGTTCGATCCGGTGATGCGGGAGTTCCCGGAGATGATGTACCAGTATGACCGGGATTATATATTCAGGAGCGATAAGTTCGAAAATCAGTTCAAGATCAAACCAACGCCTTACCTGGATGGTATCCGCGAAATCGTGGATCTCGATTATAGGAATTAAAATTATATATTATTTTCTGTATTTAATTCGAGCAGTTCGTCCCGGTGCGAAGAGCGCAGCCAGGTCTGCAGAATTCGCTGCACATCGGGATTGTCCGGTTGTGATTGAACGCAGGAGCGAATCAATGCGGTGTCATCACCGGTCAACTCCGGAGCGAAGTAACCATAACCCAGGTAATGGCCTTTTTCCACCGCAATCACGGATCGCTCTGCCGGATGCCGCCCTTTTCCAATGATCAAGAGACTTTTGTACTCCTGTTCAAAAGAGTCGATGGCCTGCTGAACTCTCCCGTTGTACATCGAAGGGCTTTCCATCAGATCACAGGCGCCCAGACAAGTTCCGGACTTGCGTTCATAACAGGGCCCACTGCTGTTCTGCAGGGAACAAAGCCGGGGACACAGATCAAATTCCGCACAGGTGCGCTGCAGAAAATGCCGCGCGCTGAGCATATCCGGAAAGGTGAGCAGAGAGGCTGAACGGGGCTTGTGCCGGACTATCCCAAAGCGGGTATAACCGTTCTGATCGCAGTAGCTGGTCAGCCCGTAATTGTTGCTCCAGCGCTTCTGGGCCGCATTGAAAGGTGGTTGGTGGCGCTTGATTTCAATCGACTCCAGCAGTAAAGCCACCAACTCGCTACCGGTCTTCTCAAAACTCAGATCTGCCGTCATCTGTCGGAGTCGGGCCTCCGAAGTATGGCGCTCTGCTGCGGCAAAATGAGCCGCGACTCTGGAGCGAATGTTTCTGGCCTTTCCAACGTATAAAATATTTCCATTTTTATCATGGAAATAGTATACCCCGGTTTCTTCCGGCAGTTGAAGAAACTTTTCCTGAGGGAGATTGGGCGGAAGGTTTCGCTCCCCCGAACTGTGTTTGAGGGTCTTGGCCAACACCCCGCGTCTATCGTTGTCCACCAACATGGCCAGAAGCAGCGCAGTTGCCCGTGCATCACCTCCGGCGCGGTGCCGCTCCGTGATGGGAATGCCGAGTCGGTCGCAAAGCCTTCCCAGGCTGTAGGAGGGAAGGCCGGGAAAAATCTTCCGGCTCGCCTGCACCGTGCAGAGCCTGCGCCGCTGGAAAATCATGCCACATCGCTCGAACTCCCTTCGCAGAAAATGGTAGTCGAAGGCCGCATTGTGCGCTACAAAAACCAAATCTTCGGTCAGAGCCGCCACTTTTTCGGCAATGGCCTCGAAGGCCGGTGCATCGCTGAGCAGATCCTGATCAATTCCGGTGAGTTGGGTGATGAAGTAGGGAATCTCTATGCCCGGGTTGACCAGGCTGGACCATTCGGACAGTATGTTTTCTCCGTCGGTCTGGTAGATCGCCACCTCCGTTATCCGGTCTTCACCGCTGCGGGATCCGGTGGTTTCAATATCGACAACAGCATACACAGCGGCGCAAAAATATCCCGGTTATTCCTAAAATCTTTGGCAAACTGTCAACCCTGGCTTTGTGGAAACTTGAGGGTTCTTTGAACAGAGAAAAATCCGTTCAGAAGCAACAAGTTAGCTTAATTTCCGCTCGAAAATGGCCGCGTTGATCAAAAAATGGGCGCTGTATCCTTATTCGTGTTGGGTTTACACGATATTCTTTGTTTTGGCAGGGTTAGGGGCCCTGGGCTACGCACTCCTCGCTTTGCTGAGTCCTCAAGCTGGTCGGGAAAGGCGATTGCTCTACATCAACAACGGCATTGCCGTGATTTGGGCCGCGCTTTGCGGCATGCGCCTGAAGATGGAAAGGCCGGCAAGCCTTGATCCCAAGGGCGTCTATGTCTTCACGCCCAATCACAGTTCTACCCTGGACATGCTCATCGGTTCCTACGCCTTTCGACATGGGATGCGTTTTTTGGTCAAGGAAGAGTTAAAATCTTTTCCTATACTTGGGTTTATGTTTTCTCAGATCGGCGTCTTTGTGCGCCGGGAGGATCCGGCCAGTCGAAAGGCCAGCCGTGAAACACTCAGGGACTGGGCGAGAAAGGGCATCTCTTTCTGTGTCTTTCCGGAGGGGACGCGCAACAAGAATCCGGAGCCTTTGGGACCCTTCAGAGATGGTGCCTTTGATGCCGCCATATCCGCGGGAATCCCCATTGCCCCCATCATCTTTCTGGGCACACGAAAATTGATGCCCCTGGACTCCTGGTTGGTCAAGCCGGGTACCCTTGAATCGATCTACCTGGATCCGGTTCCAACCCAGGGCATGAGCATGGAGGATTTGCCGGCACTTAAGGAAAAGGTTTACCTTTTGATGCGCAGAGCCATGCTCGAAAGAGAACCTTTGCAGCAGCCATTTAAAAGGCATGAGGTTTCTTATAAGTAAATATTGAATCTTAGTTGATTCACACAACCAACTCAGTCAGCGATGACCTTAACATTTTGCGGGGCGGCGGGAACGGTAACCGGCAGTTGTTTTTTGCTCAGGCTCGACGATGACTTTTGCATCCTGCTGGACTGCGGACTCTATCAGGGAAGTCATCGCGAGATGGAGCAGTTCAACCGAAACTGGTTGTTTGAGCCGGAGAAAATTGGAGCTGTTGTCCTCTCTCATGCGCATATTGACCACAGCGGGCGCATTCCCAAGCTCAGCAAAGACGGTTTTGAAGGGCCGGTCTATTGCACCCCGGCTACCCGCGATCTGTGCACCATCATGTTGCTGGACAGCGCTCAGATTCAGGTCAGAGACAGTGACTATGAATCCCGTCACCCGGACAAGCCCGATCGCCCGGAGTCCGAGATGCGAGGTACGCGCAAATACGAACCGCTCTATACCCCGGAAGACGCCATTCAGAGCCTGAAACAGTTTGCCTCTTTCGGCTACGAGCGCTGGTTTGCGGTGCATCCGGATGTGGACGTGATGTTCCGCGATGCCGGTCATATCCTGGGCTCGGCCTCGGTCACCCTGCGCATTCGCAGACAGGGGCTCAAGGATACCTATCTGGGTTTCACCGGAGACATAGGGCGGCCGAATCGCCCAATTCTGCAGGATCCAAAGCCCATGCAGCCCTGTGATTACCTGATTTGCGAGTCCACTTACGGAGACCGTCTGCACGAAGTTCGCGGTGATCAGGACGAAAGGCTGCTCGACATCATTCAGCAGACCTGCGTCGATCAGGGAGGAAAACTGATCATTCCGGCCTTTAGTGTAGGGCGAACCCAGGAGATCGTGCACACCATAGACCGCCTGGAGAATGAAGGTCGGCTTCCGCGCGATGTGAGCATTTTTGTAGACAGTCCAATGGCCATCAATGCCACAGAGATCTTTCGACTGCACCCCGATTGCTTTGACGAGGAGATGCAGGCCTATATGCTCAAAGATCCCGATCCGTTTGGATTCAAAAGGCTGCACTATGTCACCAAAGTGGAGGATTCAAAGAGACTCAATTTTGTTAAGAAGGCCATCATCATCTCAGCGAGTGGCATGTTGACGGCCGGAAGGGTGCGCCACCATATATTCAACAGCATCGCGCATGCCGAAAACACCGTACTCATTGTTGGCTTTTGCGCTCCGCACACTCTGGGAGCCAGATTGCTATCCGGAGTGGATCATATTCATATGTTTGGTGAGGAGTTGCCGGTCAGAGCCCGCATTGAGACCATGAGTTCCTTCAGCGCCCATGGGGATCAGGCGGAAATGCTCAATTTTCTGGGGAGTCAGGACCAGCACCGATTGCGCAAACTTTTCTTAGTACACGGGGACGTTGAACGTCAACTGCCCTTTGAAAAGGCCTTGATGGAACGGGGTTTTGACAATGTGGTGATGCCTCAGTTGGGAGAGAGTTTCGCGCTTTGATGCAGGGGTCGCAAAGCCAAAAATTTTAGTTTGAGTCATTTTGACGCCTATTTTCTTCGTGATATGGCGACATACTGCTATATTAGACTTCGGCTGCCGGAAATGGACTAAAAAGCAGTGATCAGTTCAGGCAGCCTTTAAATTTTCACGTCCTAAACCAAAACTCATGAGAAGACTATTTACTGTAATGCTCAGTATGGCCACAACGGCCATGGTGGCCACCGCTCAGGTGTGTACACCCAATCCAAACGCCATTGACCTTGGAGATCCAGGTGAAATCTGGCCGGAGCAATTTGACGTTGCGTACACCTGTACTTCGCTCTATCAGCAGACCATCACAGCCATTGTGCCGCCTACCGTTGAAGTACTGCCCGGTGTCTTTGCAACGGTTACGGATTACACCATCAACAATGTAACCGGCCTCCCGGCTGGTTTTACCTATGCCTGTAATCCCGGTAGCTGTGTGTTTCCCGGAGCAACCACAGGATGTGTTCTGTTGGCGGGTAACCCTTCAGGTGTTGCCGCAGGCACGTACAACCTCATCGGTGACCTGACGGTTACCGCTGTTCTGCCTCCCTTCCTCGGAGGTTCAACCGTGATGGTGGACACCCTCTATCCCTTTGAATTGCTGGTCTCTGGATGCACCAATTGCGCTTCTTCACCGCTATCTGCCCAGGCCCCCCGCAATCCACAATCCCGCAACCTGGCGACTTCTGGCCGCTACGAGTTGAAGTGGGGTCCCGTTCTCGGCGCGATTGGTTATCAGGTGCTCGGCGGTGCTATACCCGCATTGGGTCAAACAAGCCCACAATTGGGTACGTTCAACACCACCTTCCTGGTGCCTTACGCCCAGTTGATTCCCGGTGCAACCTACCGCTGGGGTGTAAGAGCTGGTTGCGGTGCAGCCGGTCCTCCGCTGACTCCACTTTCTGTGTTTGATACCTTTGCCAGCCCAACGCTTCGCGTAGCCGAATTTACCGAAGCCATCAATGAGGTTCGCAGTCTGGATCTGTATCCCAACCCCGCCAGCGAGCTGGTGGTCATGGAGTACAACAGCCTTGAAGACGGAGATGCCATCGTTCGCATTTACGACATCAATGCCCGCCTGGTTCAGACCGAGCGCAGTGCTGTCTATGCCGGACACAATGTCATCCGCTACGACATCAACCTGGCTCCAGGTTTGTATGTTATGGAAGTCCAGCAGGGCTTCGACATGGTGACTTCCAAGTTCACCGTGGTAGACTAAACGCAAAACATCGCTTCTCTGAAGCGCAAATGCGTTTGATTATTGAAGTACGCAGGGGTCGCTCCAATTGGGGCGGCCTCTTTTTTTTCCCTGGCTGTTAATGGATGGAAAGGCCATGCCGCTCAGAACAACATTCGGTATTGCACCGACATGTTGCGAGGCGCATCCATACGACCCGGCCTGATGCTGTATTCGCGATTGAGCGCATTGTTCATGTAAACACTCAGTGTGCTGGACTCCGAGAGTTCCACAGCAGCGCGAGCTCCGAGTATGATGTCTCCACCCTGGTTATTGGCTCGGAAATCGGCTATCCCGGGAACGAATACCTCAAATACAGCATCTATTTTTTGCATATATGAAAAATATTGAACATCCATGCCCAGGGTAAATCGTTTCAGTCCCGCCTGAACATCCAGTTTAGCCACATGGCGGAAGCGATAACTGAGCAGGGAGGCGAAGACATCGGGGTCATCGCCCTTCAGACTGCGCCATAAGTATTCCAGGTACTTGCCCGGAGAGCGCAGAGTGGTATCCGTTGAAAGATTTGCGGGATAAACATAAGTATATCCTCCAATAACATAGAGGGGTACATTGCCCAAACGCCCGTTGCCTGAAGCGGTAAACTCCAAACCGGCAAGTCGGGCATTGCCAATGTTCTGGTTCTTAAAGCCCAGACCCTCCGGGTAAATACCAAACGTAAATTCCGTCATGTCGGTATACTCGGTCCAGAAGGCGGTGAGGTCCAGGTAGCCATTCCACTCCAACCCCTTGATGGCTTGTTTGGTGCCGATCTCTGCGTTCCAGCCTATCTCAGGGCGTAGATCCGGGTTGGGGAATATGAAAATGAGCCCGCCGACATCGGTATCCACAAAGCGCTCAGCGATAGAAGGGAAGCGATAGCCCTGTCCGAAGGCAGCGCGGAGGTAGTTGTTGCGACTGACCCGGTAATTCAACCCGGTCTTGATGACGGGCATGGCTGATGCTGAACTGTCGTCCAGTTGAAAGGTCTCCCATCGAACTCCCGCTGTGGCATTAAGACGCTCCCAGGTCTTTTCCACCTGGGTAAAAAGTGCTAACAAATTAGCGCGGTGGTCAGCCAGATCGTTGTCGTTGATGATCCCGTGCAAATTGCTGAATCCCGCCGTGACGTGGTAGTTGCGCGCAAACTCCCGATGAAACTGATAGTCGGTACTCAGCAGGTGAATATGTGCGCGGTTGTTTCTGCTGTAATAGTTTCCGTTGTAATTGTACCGCAGTTTAGCTCCGTGGCGGTTCCCCTTTAAATCGTAATAGGTCAGCCAGGGATCGATGTAAGTCCACAGGTAATTGTTGTCATCCGATGCCCCGGCCAGCGAGGTGTAGGCACCTTCCTGGTCATTGGCCCAGAGCAAAAAAAGCCCTTCGTTAAAATATGTAGTATTGGCATTTATGCCCATGCTCAATCTACCGTCCAGGGCAGGAGGCCGATATCGGGTTTTCAGACTAAAACGGCTGTGCTGACTGAACTCCTCCTTCAGATGACTCTGATCGGTAGCCAGGCTTCCACCCAAAACAAGATCTACATTCCCCATCTTTCGCTTATGGCTGAAGCGGGCGCCGGCAAAGACCGGATTCTGATCCCACCATTGTATGATATCCCGCCTGGGGTTGCCATATACCCCCTGATAGACGAGCAACTCCGTCTGCGGTACTTCTGTGGGCCATGCGGTCAATACATGAACAACTCCATTCAGCGCACCGGATCCATAAATCACTGAGGCGGGACCTTTAATGACTTCAACCTGTTCGGTGATCTCCAGGGGCATCAGTGGCCACTTGATGTCTCCGCGGTCCGCGGACAAAAGGGGCTGACCGTCAACGACCATCATCACCCGACTGCCGGCTCCGTAGCTGTAACCCGTTCCACCGCGCATATTGGCTTGCCCATCGGTCATATAGACACCCGGCAACTTAGACACCGCATCGTCAAGACTGCGCGAATTGGTTCGCTCGATCAGGGAGGAACTGATGACATCAACGGACACGACCTCCCGTTCGATTTGCTTTTCGTACAAACTGCCCGTGATGACCATCATCCCCAGTGTGCGGGATTTGGCCTTCAAGGTGAAAGACAAGTTCAGGTTTTGACCTGGGAGGAGCTCTATACTCTGCTCCTGCGTTTCATAGCCCAGGTAACTGACCACAAGGGTGTAAGCACCCGCTTCTACATTCCATTCATAACGACCATCCTCATCAGTCGTGGTACCCAGGCCCTCTCCGATGCTGAGATTGGCTCCGATCAGGGGAAGCTGTTCTTCGTCCTGAACCAAGCCACTTATCCGGGCCAATTGAGCATTTGCCTGTGTGGCTGAAAACAGTAAAAACCCCAAAAATCCCGCCAATAGGACTTTAAACATGGGCCAAAGTTAACCGTCAGGCAGCAAAAGCAAATGAAGAGCGTGCCTGACTGGCGCTTACTTGATGTAACCTGAACAGGACTGGGCAATGACGCTGTTGAGGTACTCCTCGCCCCAGTTGGGGTGTATGGGCGAAGCGGGCTCGAAACTTTCAAAGCGGTCGCGCGCCTTCTTGAGCAGGGCACATCCCCGTCCTGGTCCCCCACCGAAAGCTTCGGGTGTGTACAACGTCTGCTGGCCCAATTGCAACCAGCCTCTCGGATTGCCTTCTTCCAGGGTAGTAGCCCTCGTGGCAAACCCGCTGGCCGCCGGTCCGTATTGCATTCCCCGGCTAAAGTCAACCCTTATTCTGGCCCCGGCTACCATGCTCTTGAGCACAAAGATATCGGCGTTGTCTCCGGCAATCTGCTCGGCCAAAGCAATATGCTTTTCAGCATAGTCGACCACCTCATCAACCTTGCTCAAATCTTCGATAGCAAACGCCATCATGATCTGGGAAAAGCCGCTGTAGTACCAGGGCAGCCATTCGCCCTGTTCGGCCTGAGCAATGCGCTCAAATGCGTTGGAAAGATTTTGATACTCCTCAACACTTTCTGCAACGTCCAATTTCTCGATGAGCTTGGACATGGCTTGCATATATTTTTCCCGATCCTGAGACTCATCCTGGGCTTGAAGGGAAAGGGTCAGAATGCTGAAACAGATTAACAACAGGAAGTTCTTCATGGCTTGTCTGTGGAGGTTTAGGTTTGGCAGGGAGCGGCGATCGGCCTTTAGGAGAACTGTTCCAGTTCAACAGATTCAGGGCTCAACTTGCTTCTTCGCACGCTCAGAAGGTGCCCTTAGGTCTTTGGGCTTTCGCGAGTGCTGGAAAGATATAAACATTCCGATGAAATAGGAACGAATGGCCGGCGGACGTTGGGCAAATTCTACATAATCTGACGCGTCAAGACCAAAAAGGTAGTTGGGAAGGGGTTGGCCTGAAGGATCAAAGTAGCGGTAGCCGAAAATGTTGTCAACACCGGGCAGATTGGTCACGGAAAGGAAGATGATCGTGAAATGCCCCCGGATATTGGTCAGGTAGCTCCAATTCATCGACAGGTTGTGAAAAGCAGGTGCCCGGGCTGCCATAAACTCCTGATCGCCCGGGTTGTGAAAGGGGCGGGGAGACTGGAATGTATAGGTCGCTCCAACCTGGGAGCGAATCTTGGGGATGTAGTGCTTGTAGACCAGACTGAGCACATGCTCTGCGGCAAAATCCGGACGCACCCTGACCGGATAGTCCAAAAAGATACGCTCGGTACTCAACCAGGAATAGGAAATCCAAAAATCGACGTTGTCAATGCTCTTTTTGTCGCGGTAGAACAACTCAAAACCCCCGGCATAACCATCGCCCAAACTGGAGTAGGAGAGCACAGTTCCCGAGCTGTCAAGGGCATCCTGGGTGACCAGATCATCATAGCGCTTGTAGTAGCCCTCCAATCTAAAGGTGCGATCAGGGCTCATCCACTGCCAGTTGGCGATGTAGTGATCGGCCCTTTCAAAGCGAAGTTCATCGGTGCCAAGCCCTAGAAACTGTGGCCTTGGTGTTTGGTAAAAGCGTCCATAGGCCAGGGACACCTGACTGTTTTCCCCGGTCTTCTGGGCCAGACTCAAACGCGGTGCAAGATTGAACTGGTTGAGCGCCTGGGAATACTCTGATCGCAGTCCAGCCCGCCCGGCCAGCGATTTGGACAAGTAGAACTCCGATTCCACAAAGAAGGCTCCGTACTGCTCATCGAGCTCTGAATCAAAAGCCTGATCCAGGCCGAAGAGCTGGAAGCGGTTTTCATAGCGCTGCCATGAATACTCGCCACCTGTTCTGATCTGAACCTGGTCACCCAGGGGACGACTCAGGGCAACACGCCCCTGCAAACCTTCGTCCCGCCGGCTGTTGTCCACGTTCTGAATCAGGATGGCATCCGTGTTGTAATTGCCGGCTGCCGTAGCCAGCAGAGTCCATTTTTTACCCAGAATCTCTCGGTATGACGTGTTGACGTAAACATTTTGATTGTCCAGACTGAAGTCCACGCCGCTCAGGCCGGGAATAGGGGTGGGATAGCGTATGCCCAGGCTGGCGTCAGAGTAGGTGGCATAAACCTTGAGCAAGCCCGTTTTGGAGGTTTTATGCAAGAAACTGAGGTTACCGCTGAGCCCCTGAAAGTCCTTGGTCCATTCAATCTCCTGGGGCACAAGTTCATTGAACAACCAGGTATTGGTGTACTGAGCGCCAACGGCAAAACCCGTCTTGTCCCAGACTTGTTGCGTGAAGAATCCGCCGAAAATCGGGCTCAGATTCAGTCCGGAACTGCTGGTGGAGGGCATGTCATTGGTCTGCAGGATCACGGCAGAGGAGAGCGCCTGCCCATACTGAGCGCTGTAGCCGCCCGTGCTGAAGACCGTACCCTTGAAGAGAAAAGGGGAGAAACGACCGCGGGAGGGCACATCAGGAACCTGGCTGAAGAAGGGATTGAGCACCGGCAGGCCGTCGATGATGGTTTTGGTTTCGTAGCCGGCCCCGCCGCGTACAAAGAGGCCTTCCTCATTGCCCACTTGCTGGGCTCCGGGCAGGGTGCCCAGGGCACCAAACAAGTCTCCCGCAGCACCGGCAGTGGTGACGATATCCAGGGGTTTGAACACCACCGCCTTTCCCTCGTCAGAGGCCTCAAAGGAGCCCGCGCTGATCACCACGGCCTTGAGCTCATTGAACTCTTCTTTGAGCACTATGGTCAGATTGAGTGCTTGTCCATCCAGGGTCACAGAGTCCGTGAATCCTTTGTAACCAATGAAGGTCGCTGTGAGCAGGTGGCGGCCTTCCTCATCACTTTCAAAGGAAAACAGTCCATCGGCATCGCTGCTGCCCCCATCATAAGTGCCCTTTAGCGACACATTCGCACCGGGAATGGGTTGCCCCTTTTGGTCCTGAACCCTGCCGTCAATGCGAGTTTGGGCCTTAAGCTGCCCCGGCAAACACATCAGGAATACAGCCGCGAAGCCCAGGCGCCATATCCGGCTCAGGGAGAGTGATGGTGGAACGAGCTTGTACATCAGAAGAATGGCGCTGCGAAAATCCATAATTATCCCATAAATGGCATAACCCTTTCCTTGAAGAACTCTGGATGAGGTCAACTGTTATACCTTTTATTGGGTAGGGGCTCTTACCTCGAATCAGGTACAAAGGCTTACTTAGAATTTGTCTAAATAAGGATAAGGGCTTAATTTTGCCCTGCCGGACCTAGGTAGATGGCTATCCATTTTCCCCGCAAGATTTAAGAGAAGTTCATGAGTGAAACCGATAAAATGCTCCGCGAAAGAACCCAAACTGAGTATCAGTACGGGTTTGTCACGGATATCGAACAGGATATTGCAGCGAAAGGCCTGAGTGAAGAGACCGTTCGCTTCATCTCCGCCAAGAAGGATGAGCCCGGGTGGATGCTGGAATGGCGTCTCAAAGCCTTTAAAAACTGGCAGCAGATGACCGAACCGCGCTGGCAGAATGTGCAGTACCCGCCCATTGATTTTCAGGACATCAGCTACTATGCTGCGCCCCGCAAAAAGCCACAACTCAACAGTCTCGATGAGGTTGACCCGGAGTTGCTGCGCACCTACGACAGACTGGGCATTCCCCGGGAGGAGCAGAAAGTGCTGGCCGGGGTGGCGGTGGACTTCGTCATGGACTCCATCTCCGTGCTCACTACTTTTCGCAAGCAATTGTCCGAAATAGGGGTCATCTTCTGTCCTATTTCAGAGGCCATCCGCGAGTACCCCGAACTGGTCAGAAAGTATCTGGGGACGGTGGTGCCGCCCAGAGACAATTTCTATGCCGCTCTGAACTCGGCCGTTTTCTCGGATGGATCCTTTGTGTACATCCCCAAAGGGGTTCGCTGCCCGGTGGAGTTATCGACTTACTTCCGCATCAATGCAGCCGGTTCGGGCCAGTTTGAACGCACCCTGATCATCGCCGAGGAAGACAGTTACGTCAGTTATCTCGAAGGGTGTACTGCCCCACAAAGAGATGAGCACCAACTTCATGCAGCGGTTGTTGAATTAATTACTTTAGATCGGGCTGAGATCAAGTACAGCACGGTGCAAAACTGGTATCCCGGCGATGCCCAGGGCAAGGGGGGAGTGTACAACTTTGTCACCAAACGCGGACTCTGCCAGGGCGTTCGCTCCAAGATCAGTTGGACCCAGGTCGAAACGGGCTCTGCCATTACCTGGAAATACCCGTCCTGCATCCTCAAGGGCGATCATTCTGTGGGTGAGTTTTACTCAGTGGCTATGACCAATCACCATCAACAGGCCGACACGGGCACCAAGATGATTCACATTGGCAAGAACACCCGCAGCCGCATTGTCTCCAAAGGCATCTCCGCCGGAAAGAGCCAAAACTCTTATCGGGGTCTGGTCAAGATTCAGAAAACAGCCGATAACGCCTACAACTTCTCTCAGTGTGATTCCCTGCTGATTGACGACAAGTGCGGTGCCCATACCTTCCCCTATCTCGAAGTGCACAACAGCAGCGCCCAGGTGGAGCACGAAGCGACCACCTCCAAGATCGGGGAAGACATGCTGTTCTACTGCAACCAACGCGGGCTGGACGACGAGACCGCCGTTCAACTGATCGTCAATGGGTACTGTAAAGAGATCTTTCGCCAACTGCCCATGGAATTTGCAGCAGAGGCTCAAAAGTTGCTGGAAATCAGCCTGGAAGGAAGTGTTGGTTAAAGTAAACATCCAAATCAAGTTATGCTCTCTATAAAGAATCTGGCCGTGTCCATAGAGGATAAAAGCATCCTCAAGGACTTCAACCTGGACATCAAGCCAGGTGAAGTACACGCCATCATGGGCCCTAATGGGTCGGGAAAAAGCACCCTGGCATCTACACTGGCCGGTCGGGAGACCTTTACCGTCGACGGGGGTTCCGTTCAATTCCTGGGCCAGGACCTCCTGGACATGGAGGCCGATGAGCGCGCCCGCGCCGGTCTCTTTCTGGCCTTTCAGTATCCGGTGGAGATCCCCGGTGTCTCTGTGGCCAATTTCATGAAGGCCGCCGTGAATCAGCGCCGCAAGCATCTGGGTCAGGGTGAGTTAGACGCCCGGGAATTTCTGCTGAAGATGAAGGAGAAGATGGCCATGTTGGAGATGGATCCTCAGTTCATGAGCCGCAGCCTCAATGAAGGTTTTTCAGGGGGAGAAAAGAAGCGCAATGAGATCTTCCAGATGGCTATGCTGGAGCCCAAACTCGCCGTCATGGACGAAACCGATTCCGGTTTGGACATCGACGCTCTTCGCATAGTAGCCAAGGGGGTCAATACCCTGCGCAATGAGGAGCGCAGTTTCCTGGTCATCACCCATTACCAGCGCCTGCTGGATTACATCGTTCCCGACTATGTCCATGTGCTTTTCGATGGCCGCATCGTCAAGACCGGAAACCGCGAACTGGCGCTCGAACTCGAGGCCCGCGGCTATGACTGGATTCGCGAAGAATACGCCGCTCTGACTTGAAGACCATGAAGCAAAGCCCGACCTCCCAAGCCGAAAGTCCCGCACTGCAGTCCTATCGCCAGGACTTTCAGCGTCTTGAACGCCAGCTCAACGGCCTCAAGGGCTCTTTCTTCCACGAGCACCGCAGTGCGGCGATGGAAGCCTTTGAGCGCATGGGTTTCCCCAATCGCAGGAACGAAGATTGGAAGTACACGCCGACCGGTGCCATGACCCGGGAGACCCTTCGACCCGCTGAATTCCCGGATGGGGATTCAAGTCCGAACGGTCTTGGGCAACTTTCAACGCTGATTGCTAATCGCCTGGTCTTCATCAACGGAAGCTATCTGCCCTCCGCTTCGGAGATCATCGATACGGGTGCCTTTGAGATTGGCTCGCTCAAAGAAGCCATTCACGCCGACCCGGACAGGATTGCCACCTGGTTTGACGGGCTGCAAAACAGCGGAGCATCGGCATTTGCGCGACTCAACAGCGCCATGTATCAGGACGGTGCCTGGATCTGGGCCAAGCCCGGTGCTCAGGTTGAGCATCCCATCCTGATCATAGATGTATGCCAGAACATGGAAGCGGATCAGGTGGCCTATCCGCGCCATCTGATTGTTGCAGAGGCTGGCAGTTCGCTGAGTATCATTCATGTGCAGAGCAATTTCGCCCAGGAACACGCCCCTGCAGATCAGGTATTGTACCGCGGTTTTGCCGTGGCCGAAGTCTTTGTTCAGCGAGATGCCAGAGTGAGCCTGGACATGCTTCAGGAAGGAGAAGCCGACTATCAACTCATCCATCATGTCGATGTGCGCCTGGACCAGAACAGCCATTTTCGCTCGCGCACCTTCAGCCTTGCCGGTAAACTCATTCGCAACAATCTGACGGTTCGCTTTGGAGGAGAGCACGCAGAGTGCGATGTGCAGGGTGTTTACCTCGCAGCGGAGCAAGACCTGATCGACAATCACCTCTACATCGATCACGCCCACCCTAACTGCCTGAGCAATCAACTGTACAAAGGCCTGGCATCGGGCAAGGGAACAGCGGTCTTCAACGGCATCATCTATGTGAGGCCCAATGCCCAAAAGACCAATGCCTATCAAAGCAACAAAAACCTGTTGCTTTCCGACCAGGCCACCATCAACACCAAACCGCAATTGGAGATCTTTGCGGATGATGTGCGTTGCAGCCACGGTGCCACCTCGGGTCAACTGGATCCGGAATCCATCTTTTATCTGAAGGCCCGCGGTATCCCGCAGGCCGAGGCAACCCGACTCCTGCTGGAAGCTTTCAGCGCTGAGGTCATCTCCTCCCTGGACAGCGAATCCTTTCGAGCTATTGTTCAAAGCCGCTTCAATGCCCGGGTCAATCAGGCCATTGCCGACTCATCGGCCGCGTGGGTAAACTCAAGCCCTTCCTCATGAGTACGGCAGGGACTGCAGGGGCCGATCAAGCGCGTGATCAAGCGCAAAACCAAGCGCGTGATCCATCGCATGACCAGGCACAAAGCCAGACGCAAAAGCAAGCGCTGGCCAAGGCAGAAGCCGCTGCGCAACATGCCGCAGAGTTCCGGGCCGCCTTTCCCATCCTGCAGACCCGTCTGGCCAACAACAAGCCCCTGGTCTATCTGGACAACGCCGCCAGCTCTCAGAAACCGGCCCTGCTCAGCGATACGCTCTCCGAGTATTATCGGGAATACAACAGCAATATCCACCGGGGTGCCCATCAATTGGCCAGCCGGGCTACCGAAGCCTATGAGGGTGCCAGAAGCACCGTGGCCCGGTTTATTGGTTGTCCGGATCCCGCGCTCATCAATTTCTGCAAGGGCACGACGGAGGGCATCAATCTGGTCGCTTCCGGACTGAGCAGCACCTGGCTCAGAGAAGGCGATGAGGTGCTGATCAGCGCCATGGAGCACCACGCCAACATTGTTCCCTGGCAGATGGCTTGCCAGAGAAGCGGGGCACGGCTCATCGTCATTCCGCTGAACGAGCAACAAGAGCTGGATTTGGAGGCCTTCGAAAGGCTGCTCAGCCCCAGGACCAGGGTTCTGGCTCTGGTCTGGATCAGCAATGCCCTGGGAAGCATCAATCCCGTGGCCGATCTGTGTGCGCGGGCTCAGGCCATGGGCGCACAGGTGCTCATCGATGCGGCCCAGGCATGCGTTCACGAGTTCATCGATGTGACAAGTCTCGGAGCAGACTATGTGGTGTTCTCGGCGCACAAGGTTTACGGGCCCACGGGCGTCGGAGTGCTCTACGGCCGGCGCGAGCGACTCGAGACCCTTCCCCCGTATCAGGGAGGGGGTGAGATGATCAAAGAGGTTTATTATGAGTACAGTACTTATAATGATCTTCCATATAAATTTGAAGCGGGAACTCCCAACATTGCCGGGGTAATCGGCCTGGGCGCGGTTCTGGAGTTTCTCATGAAGCAGGACAGGGTCTTGCTGGCTCAGCATGAACAGGCCCTTGTTCAGCGCTGCATGAAGGCCTTGTCAAGGGTCGAAGGGCTGCGCATCTACGGCCCGCCTGAACACCGCAGCAGCATGATTTCTTTCACGGTCGAAGGAGTTCACGCCTACGATCTGGGCCTGTTGCTCGACAGCCAGGGCATTGCCCTTAGAACCGGACACCACTGCTGTCAGCCGCTGATGCGCAGCCTGGGCATAGACGGAACCTGCAGGGCTTCCTTCCTGCCCTATAATACCCTGGAAGAAGTGGATGTCTTTGTTGAAGGCCTCAAAAAATCTGTGAATATGTTGCGAGCCTGATGGAAAGCCCAAGCGACATACAGGAGCGGGAACGCGAGATCATTGAAGAGTTTTCCATCTTCGACGATCCGATGGATCGCTATGCCTACATCATCGATCTGGGCAAGAAACTGCCCGCCTTTGACGAGGCCTTGCAACGCGATGAGTTTCTGGTTCCTGGCTGTCAGAGCAAGGTCTGGTTGATCGGTGCGCTCAAAGAAGGCCGGGTCATACTTCAGGCCGATTCCAATACCGCCATCACCCGGGGAATTGTCGCGCTTTTGCTTCGTGTTTTGTCCGGTCAACCCGCCAGCGCCATAGAAAATGCACCCTTGAATTTTCTGGACGCTATTGAACTGCGCAGTCATCTGAGCTCACAAAGAGCCAATGGTTTGGCTTCTATGATCAAAAGGATACGGGCTCTGGCCTCGGGGCTGGATGGCCATAGAAATCCCAGAGTTTCCGTTCAAAATGAGCCTGTGAACGATTCAAATCAGCCCTCATGACTGAAGAGGAATGTCGGCAGATAGAGGCATCCGTTGCCGAAGCGCTCCGCACGGTGTACGACCCGGAAATCCCGGTCGATATCTATGAGCTCGGTCTCGTTTACGGAATTTCAGTTCAGCCGGATGGTAGGGCGGAAATCACCATGACCTTAACTTCGCCGCTGTGTCCGGTCGCGGGCTCCCTTCCCTTTGAAGTCAAAGAAAAAGCCGAGTCCGTCAAAGGGGTTACAGAAGCCCATGTGGAGCTGACCTTTGACCCGCCCTGGACCCAGGATCGCATGAGCGAAGTCGCCAAACTTCAATTGGGGATGCTTTAAATATGACCCTTCCATCCATCCCCTTTCATTCCCCATCAATCTCAAAATCTCCAACGGTGTCCTCACCAGCATTCAACGGCACAGCTACGGTTGTCCTCCACCTCGACGGCCAGGTTCACGAAATCCAGGTTCCCTCAAAAGAAACGATCCTGGAAGCCGCCCTCGATGCGGGCCTCGATCCTCCTTATTCCTGCATGGCTGCCGCGTGCACTTCCTGCATGGCCAAATTAATAACCGGAGAGGTTTATATGGAAGATAGCGATGTGTTAACCGCCCAGGAGAAAACTGAAGGCTATATCCTCTGTTGCCAGGCTCAGCCGCGCAGCGAGCGCGTGGAGCTGATCTACGAAGACTGAGCGCCCCGGATGGGGCTGCTTCTGCAGCTTATTGCGCTCCGGGGATTGCCCTTTTGCAGGGCCAATTCGCTATTGGCTTGCCGCTCAATCACTTATCTTTAAGCGCTCTTCAACCTGCTCTCAAGGTCCTGAGCCATACACGTTATGGGTGAATTGAATGTAAGGCTGGCCACCGACAAGCGCGATGCCCAGCTCTTTGTCAAGCAACTGCTCCGCGATGCCAAAGCCCTGGAGCGGATGATCGAAGACGATTGGTTTGAAACCGATATCGTTCGCATTGGGGCAGAACAGGAACTCTGCCTGGTCAACCGCCACGGCAAGCCCGCCCCCATCAATCTCGAAGTGATTGCTTCAGCGGACCATCCCGCCCTGACCACCGAACTCGCTCGATTCAATCTGGAGTTCAATCTGGATCCACTGGAGTTCAGGGACAAGTGCCTCAGCAGGATGGAGGATCAGATTCGCGAGCTCTATGAACTGGTTCGCAAACACGCGGCTAATCTCCAGGCAGAACCGGTCATGGCGGGCATCCTGCCCACCATTCGAAAGTTTGACGTAGGACCGGACAGCATCACCCCGCTGGACCGCTACCGCGCGCTGATGGAAGCCCTAAACACCATGCGCGGGGATGAACTTGAACTCAACATCAGAGGAGTTGATGAGTTGCGCATCAAACACGATTCCCCTTTGCTGGAGGGCTGCAATACCGGTTTCCAGGTGCATCTTCAGATTAGTCCCGATGAGTTTGCCTGCCTGTACAACATCGCGCAGTTGATCACAGCGCCTGTTTTGGCCATTTCAGCCTTTTCGCCCATTCTGTTTGGAAAGCGCCTTTGGTACGAAACCAGGGTCGCGCTTTTCCAGCAATCCATCGATACGCGCACCAGCAGTGAATACCTCAGGCATCAGAGCCCGCGGGTCATGTTCGGCAGCCGCTGGGTCAGGAACAGCATCCTGGAGATCTACCACGAAGACATCACGCGGCACCGTGTGCTGCTCAGCGCCGACATGGACGAGAACGTCTTTGGCATGCTCAAGGAAGGCAAGACTCCCCGCCTGCGAGCCCTCAATATCCACAACGGAACAGTTTACCGCTGGAACAGGCCCTGTTATGGCATCAGTCCCAACGGGAAACCCCATTTGCGCATAGAGAACCGCATCCTTCCCGCGGGACCAACCATCATCGACGAGATGGCCAGCGCGGCCTTCTGGCTGGGCTTGATGAAGGGCATTCAACAGGAGATCGGCGATCCCTCCAAGCTTATTTCCTTTGAAGAAGTCGGTCACAATTTCCTGGCCTCTGCCCGCACGGGCATGACCTCTAAGTTCAATTGGATCGGCGCCAAGCAAATCGGTGTTTCCACACTGGTTCGAAAGGAACTCCTGCCTCTGGCCAGAGCAGGGCTTGAGCGCATGGCTATTGCGCCCGAAGACATCAGCCGCTACCTTGATCTGATCGAAGAACGCGCCGGCTCCGAGCGCAGCGGTGCCCAGTGGATGCTCAACAGTTATATGGCCCTGTCCAAAAAAGGACACAACCAGGAAGACGTACTTCGAACCATCACTTCGGCCCTGATTCATCATCAGAAAGCAGAGATTCCCGCCCATCGATGGCCTCTGGCCACTGAAGATGACGCGCGGGAACTCGAGCCGGACACTTTGCTCGTGGAGGAAATCATGGTCACAGACCTTTACACGGTTCAACCTGATGACATCCTGGAACTCGTCGCTGAAATGATGGACTGGAACCGCATTCGCTATCTGCCCGTAGAGAATGAACGGGGAGAACTCGAAGGCCTGATCACCTCGCGCATCCTGTTGCGTTACTTCAGCCGCAAGCATATTGAGCAAGACCGGAGAAAGCCGGTCAACGTGCGCTCCATGATGATCACCAAACTGATCACGGTTGAACCTGAACAATCGATCACCGAGGTCTTGAACCTCATGAAAACCCATGGTATTGGCTGTATCCCGGTGGTCAAGAACCGCAAACTGGTCGGAATCGTCACTCAGTCCGATTTCGTTTACATCACCGATGCTATAGTGCAGCGATATGCGAGACTTAGAGAACGTTAATTCAGGTCGAAAGGCAGCATCTGTGTACCCAACAGTAGAGAAAAACCCTATGCATGCAAGCGCTGAAAGGCTTGTCGGTTTGTACACCCAGGACAGGCAGGGCCCCATGGTGCTGTTCTTCGCCGGTATCCACGGCAATGAAGTCGGCGGGGTTGGAGCGCTCCGGGAGGTCTTCGCCCATCTGGAAGCCTACAAACCCTCCTTTCGCGGAAGCGTCATAGGCATACTCGGCAACCCACCCGCACTGGCCGCAGGGGTTCGCTACGTCCAAAAGGATCTCAACCGGATCTTTGACCGTCAACATCTTCAGAAGATTGCCGACCTGGCTCCGGAACTCTTGATAAACGAAGACCGGCAGGCCCTTGAGCTGGTTGAACTCCTCGAACGCGTGCTGAACACCGGTGTCCCCACAAGGCGCATATTTGTTGACCTCCACGAAACCTCCGCTCCCGGGGGGGGCTTTTCGGTGATCAGAGACAGCGAAGGGAGCAGAGAACTGGCCGCCCGCCTGCATATGCCCCTGGTCTTCGGCATTGACTCCACTCTGCATACCACGCTGATGAGTTATCTCGGAGCAAAGGGGCTTGCCGGTGTATCCTTTGAAGGAGGGCAGATCGGCAGCGGGGAAGCCATGGAGGTTCACCGGGCCGCTATCTGGACCCTGTTGGCGGGCATGGGCTGTCTTCACCCCAAGGACATTCCCGACTACCGCTTCCAGATCAACCGCATGATAGACGCTGCCGATGGATTGCCTAAAGCCGCGCAGACCATCTACAGACACGCCACTACGGAGGGTGATGGCTTCTCCATGCTGGCCGGTTTCAGGAACTTTCAACCCATCGAAAAGCATCAACTTCTCGGCAGCGACAATCGGGGTCCGATACTTTCGCCGGCCGATGCCTTGATTCTGATGCCCAAGTACCAAAAACAGGGAGAAGATGGCTTTTTTCTGGTCGAACCGGTAGACTACTGAGTTTGACTCGAGCGTTGAAAAGGAAGTTCCGCAATTGGATGAATTTAGCTATCTTTTGTAGTCGAAGTCCGGGGCTCAGAAGCACCATGAGTAAAATAATTATATTATTTTTCGTTTTATTTGGAACGGCCTTACAGGCACAGAACAGCCATTGGTCGCCATCAGCTTTGTTGAGTCTGAAAGGCGAATATCCAAACGATGATGCGGTTTATCTGCTCTGGCAGGAACATCTGAAGATCGGCTGGAAGGATAGAGAGCTGGACATCACCCGAGACCACGACAGCCGACTGCTGTTCCTGCAGAGCGGTGGTTTGGGTCTGGCTGAACGCTCTGTCCACTACAGCGGTTTCTCTGAAATTCTGCATCTCGACGCCGCAACACAGGTCCCCATTCGCGACAAATACCGCAAGACACCGGTATCGGAGATCCGGGATCTACACGCCATAAGCGGGGGCATCTTCTACGATGACCGACGCAAGAAGAGTTTTGTCTTTCCATCGGTCAGCGCCGGTGCTCTGGGAGAATTGCAGTACACCGAACGCATCCACGAGCCCCGCTTTCTGGGAGCCTTTCATTTTCGCAACATGGTTCCGGTACAGCGGGCCGAATACATCGTCACGGTGGATACCGGCATCCAGCTCGGCTATGTCATGCTGGGCAGAGACACCTCGGGGATTGTGTTTGACATCAGCACTCAAGGAGCCTTGCGGTCCTACCGCTGGACGGCCGAGAAACAACCCGCCATGATCCTGGAAGACCAGGCTCCCAGCATCTTAAGTGAAGAGCCCCATGTGGTGGTCTATCTCAGCAAGGCAGGAGGGAAGCGCATTCTCGGTGACCCCTCCGGACTCTACGCCTGGTACAGACAACTGACCGATACCATCAACCGTCATCCCGACCCGCAGATCCTGTCCTTGACCGGAGAACTTACCGCAGATGCAAACACCGGGCTCGAGAAAGCTCAGCGCATCTACGGATGGGTGCAGGATAACATAAGATATGTTGCGTTTGAGGAGGGTCTGGGCGGATTTGTACCCCGCGAAGCCAGCCTGGTTTGTCAAAGAAAATACGGAGATTGCAAGGATATGTCAAGTTTGTTGAATGTTATGTTGCAGGCTGCAGGCATTCCCTCCGGACTCACCTGGATAGGAACCCGCGACATACCCTATAGTTATGAAGAAGTGCCCACACCGCTGGTAGACAACCACATGATTGTCACGGCCTGGGTAGAGGGTGAGCCGATCTTTCTGGACGCCACCGATGAGCGTCTGGGTTTTGGCTATCCTTCCAGTTTCATTCAGGGCAAGCAGGCTCTGGTTGGAAAGGGAGCGGATTTTGAACTGATTGAGGTCCCTGTAGTCCGCGCGGTGCAAAATCGGGTGGAAAGTCGGCTGCAACTGCTGCTCAGTGAAGATGTACTCCAGGGCTCTGCACGATTGAGCTATCAGGGCTATCCATCCTTTGAACTGCGAAGCCGGTTGCATCAGCAGCGCCCCGAAACCGAGACTCGTTTTCTCAGCGCACTTTTGGCCTGGGGAAACAACAAGTTCTCCCTCAAAAGCCATTCCATCAGCAACAGGGATGAGCGCAACAAGCCCCTGGAGTTTGACATTGAATATGTTCTTCCAGACTATGTTCGAAAGACGGCAGATCATATCTACCTGAACATGCAGCTCGATCGCAGCCTGGAAAACTCCCTGATCAACATTGCTCAGCGAAAGCGGGATCGGGAATTTGAGTACCGCAGGGAGAATGCCATGCAGGTAAGCTTCAGGATTCCCGATGGATATGCCGTGGAACACTTACCTTCCTCCGCGGAATCCCTGCATGAAGACTTTGGATTTTCCATTCGCTATGAGATTCTCGACTCTGTGGTCATCATGGAGCGGGAGATAAGGGTGGACACACTTCGGCTCGGAAGCAGCGATTTTGAAGCCTGGAATCAGATGGTCAAAGCCTACCAGGAAGCCTGCACGGATGTGCTGGTATTGTCCCCTGTTCGCGAAGGGGAGGGGACTGAATGAGCATCTCAAGCAAACATGGAATGAATTTACGCAGGTCTGAACGGCCCTTTCAACGGCCGCAACAGTGCTCTCCAGCCCGGGAGACGGCAATCTCTGTACTACTGTTTCTCTGTTGGAGTTGCAGCGCGTTCATGCTGCAGGCCGGAGCCGACAGCGTCAAACTCCATTCCACAGGTATCCTCTGGCAGGAGAGTCCCGTACTTAGCCCTCCCGACTCTGCGGAGTTACACGCCAAAGCGGGCATTTTATATGACTTTAGACAGTATAATTATTTTTATAATGATTATGATGAACTGGTTCTCGAGTACACGGAGCACAACCTGATTAGGGTTCACAGCCTTGCCGGAGTAGAGGAGTACAACAAATTTGCGATTCCATTGAGCAAAAGTGTTGAACTGGTGGACTTGAAAGCCCGCAGCATTGCACCCGATGGCGCGATCATGGACCTGAGTGAGCAGAGCATCCGGGAACTGGGCCAGGGAGATCACAACAGCAGCTTGCGCATCTTTGCCATAGAGGGGCTGGTTCCGGGAGGGGCCGTAGAATACGCCTACACCATCCGACAGGAACCGCGTTTCTATGGTCGTGAGGTCTTTCAGCGGGATATTCCCGTGGGCAAGGCGGTCTTTGAGATCATCGCTCCCAGTAATCTCTACTTCGAATCCCGATCCTACGCTGGTTTGCCGGCTGCTGCCGACAGCAGCCTGGGCATCATCCGCCTTCATCAAATGATCGCTGAACAGATGCCGGCAGCCTATTCAGAGCGCTATGCCCTCTATCAGCCCGCGCTGCAACGCCTTGAATTCAAGATGACCGCCAATGCCTTTTCCGGCCCGGGCCAATTGTTCAGTTGGGAAAAGGCTTCGCATCGCTATCGCGAGTTGGTCTATAGTATGAGCAAGGACGATGTCAAGATGGTCAAAACCCTGCTCAAAAGATTGAAGATCAAAAAATTGGAGTCCAGCGATGAAGCCATTCGAACCATAGAAAGTTATCTCAAAGAGAACCTCACTTTCTTACCGGATGAAGAAGGTGGCCCCAGTGAACACGCCGCCATCTTGCGATCGGGTTACGCGAGCGAATTGGGCATGCTCCGGATGCATACAGCCTGCCTGGCTATGAGTTCCATTGCTCATAGTGTGGTTGTCGGAGCAGATCGGGAGGGTTTTCCCTTTGATCCGGACTTCGAGAGTTGGACCTATCTGGAGGAGCCTTTCCTATACTTTCCCCACAGCGAGAAGTACCTCTCACCCAGCTCTTATGCCTTTCGATACGGCACCATATCGCACAGCCTGAGCGGAACCAAAGCCCTGTACATTGCCCCGCCCGGTCAGAAAGAGAATTCCTCTCAGGGTATGGGCTATTGGATTGACAGCGTGCCGGAAGTCCCGCTAGCTGATCACTACGATGATCTGGACATCGTCGTCCGCCTCAGCGAGGATCTGGCTTCGGCTGAACTCCAGATCGAGCGACGGATGAGCGGACACCGTGCTATGATACTTCAGCCCTACCTGCATCTGTTGACTGAAGAGAGCAGAGGGGAGATTGCCCGTGAAATTCTTCTGAACTCAGGTCCCAATGCAGATCTGATGCAATGGGAATACGAGAATGATCAGATGCAGGACATATACGACAAACGTCCGCTAGTGCTCAAGGGCCAACTCAATAGCCGCAGCTTAATGGAAAGAGCGGGTAAGAGCATATTGCTGAAAGTGGGTGACCTGATTGGTCCCCAGGTGGAGATGTATCAAAGCGGACCCCGGCGTTTAGACATCGATGTGCAGTATCCCCATGGCTATCGTCGAAGCATAGAATTGCTTATACCGGATGGCTATCAGCTCAAGGGTCAGGAGTCTCTGGACCAAGAGCTTCAATTCAACGACGAGCAGGGCAGGGATCTGATGGGTTTCATCAGCCAGTCCACCCTGAAGGACCAGCGCCTGATCATTGATATCCACGAATACTATCGCAGCACCAGCATGCCCGCATCCCGCTTTGACGACTTTAGGCAAGTCATCAATGCGGCCGCGGACTTCAACAAGGTGGTCTTGATCCTTGAACCCGAGCTCAGGGACTGAAAACGACGCCTTTCCACCCAGAAAGTCTGCATGCGCACGGCCTCGGTAGGCCATCATCATCACAGCAATGGGCAGCAGGGCTGTCCGATCACTTCTTGAGTGAATCCCGAATCTCCCTGAGCAGCAGCACGTCCTCTGATGGAGGCGCAGGCGCTGCAGGAGCAGCAGCTTCCTCTTTCTTCTTGGTCTTGTTGATGGCCTGAACGACCATAAATATGGCGATGGCCACTATCAGGAAATCAACCACCACCGTAATGAAATTGCCATAGGTCAGCCGAATGGCCGCATTTTCAATTTCGCCGCTGCTGTCCAATGTGGCGGCTTTGAGGGTGATGGCCCAATCGGTAAAGTCGGCTTTAAACAATAAACCTATGAAGGGCATAACAATGTCTGCCACAAAGGAGGCGACGATTTTGCCAAAGGCCCCACCGATGATCACGGCAACAGCCAGATCAATTACGTTGCCTTTAATGGCAAACTCTTTGAATTCCTTAACCATGCTCATAGGGAAGTGAGTTTTTGATTTGCCAACAAATGTAGAGCAAACCGACAAAACTTATAAAATGTAGATCCTTTAGCTCCAAACCTTAGCAGCCATTCCGCGCTGCACTCAAACACCAGTGGTTTGCAGGAGCCCGCGGATGACCTGGGCACTTTGTATCGGGTGCTGTAAAGGGAAGAGGTGTGAACCGTGGCAGGGGATGATTCTCATTCCCGGATTGCGGCGTCGCACATGCAGAAGATCCGCTTTGTTGAGCGTATCAGTGTCCCGACCATACAGAAACCAGGCCGCCTGGCCCTTCGGCAATCGCCCAACGCGAGGTGGACCGTTGACAAACACTTCGTACTCCTTCTCCGCCGGATAGCGAAGAATCAGGGATGCATCCTGTTGTAGTTCAAGACCATAACTCAGGAAGTCTTCCAGGCAAGCGGCATCCATCTGGGCGAACAGCTCCCTGGATTGGAAATAACTCCTGGCTTCGTCCATATCACGCCACTGTCGCCTCCGCTTTTTGGCTAGGGAAACCGGGGGAAAGTGATCCAACACCCCACAGGCCCTCAACAGACTGATCATCGCTCGCTTTCGGGGGATGAACATGGGAGGTTCCATCAAGATGAGCGTGTCAAAAAGCCCCGGATTGCGACAGGCCGCGATCTGAAGACAAAATCCGCCCAGCGAATGACCCAGTCCTAATACTGGCTTTGGAAGTCGTTCGGCTGCTTCAACCAGTTCAGCAATGATTCCTTCCCAGTTGCGGCCTACGCCGTGCCGGCTAAAGCCCAGCCGCTCGATCGCCATCCAGGAATCAAATCCACAAGCGTCCCTGAACGCCCGGTAAACCGGTGCTGGAAATCCGTTGGCATGGGCAAAGAGTACGGTCAGCTCAGCACTCATCAGGGGGCCTCCAGAATACCTGGGTAGTTTTCCGGAATCTGATCCACATTGCGAAAAACCGAACCGGGCACTGCGGCGCTAATGGAGCTGTTCACGCTTTCTATGATAAACAGGCCATCCTCCAGACGATAGCCCCACAGACCGGTCATGTCATCTCCGGATTTGATGAAAATGGTATCTCTTCGAATATCCAGTTCCTCATCAGACTGCACCAGGTGAAACCATTCGCATCGTATGCCACCTGCTGCAGTATCACATCGGTACTCTTGCAGCAGGTCCGGTTGAAAGATCAGGGCACTGAGATAGACACTGTCCGCAGGCCAGGAGAGCGGGACACTTTGACAAAGCGGAAAATCCGGATTATCCACGCATTGCAAGATCCACTCGGACTGCTTGAGCCCGCGGGGTCCACGAATCTCTTTGCAGGATCCTGTGACAAGGATCATCAATATACTCAAGATGCAGATCAGACGGGCCATCATGGTTCTCACCATACAAATTTAGCCCTACATCGCCGTTAGTGGTATGCCGGTGTAACCAAATCCCGCCCTGAGGCGTAAGACTTGTCATCCCGGAAAGTATTTAGGCAAAGATTGTAACCTGACCGTCCCTCTCACCTTTATTCATCCTACTCAAGTATAAAGGCCTTGCGTAAAACCATTCTGTTCATTGATGACAACAAGCCGAACAATGTGTTCAGCCGTATCGTCATTGAGATGGACAATCTGCCCTTGCTCCCGGTTTCCTTCACCCGGCCCGAAGACGGCTTTGAGTATCTGGAAAGCTGCCATAGCGGATTGTCCGGTGCACCCTTCCCCGATTATATTATATTGGATTTGAATATGCCCCGCATTCACGGATTCAACTTCGTGGAGCGCTATGAGGCCCAGTTCAAGACGGACCACCCTGGCACACGCCTGTTCATCATGAGCACAACCAAAAGGCAGGAAGATGAACAAAGGGCGGCTCAGTTCGCCACGGTGCACGGCTTTTTTGAGAAGCCCTTCAGCAAGGAGATTGCCCAGAGCATCCTGGAGAAGGAATGAAGCCCTTCGGCTTACTTGAATAGAATTTATCTTTAGGCCGAAGGCAGCTCTACCTCTATGGCGCAACCGCCCAGGGGACTGTCGTTTACGCGGCACTGCCCGCCCAGCGTATGGGCGATCTTCTCCACGATAGCCAGCCCTATGCCCGAGCCCCGATATGCCGAGCGGGGGTGCAGACGGCGAAACAATTCGAATACTTCTGCGCGATGCGGCTTTGGAATGCCAATGCCATTGTCCTGAACAGCCACAATCGTCCGGCCCGCTTCCTGCCGCCCTTCGATCCGTATAATAGGCTTGGAACTTTGATTGAATTTCAGGGAATTGTCCATCAACTCCATGATCAGCATTTGCCAGATCCCGCTCTCGCCGGTCACCCTGGGCAGGGAAAGGGCTTCTACCAGTGCCTCCCTCTTGTCCAGTGCACTGCGCATGCTGTATGTGGCCACGGTCACGGAATCCATCAGATCAACCTGCTCCTGTGACATCGCTGAGCTGCCCACACGGGTATAGTCCAGCAATTTGGCCAACAGGGCATTCATCCGATCATTGGCATCGGCGATGATCTCCAGGTATTCCAGCCCGGACTCATCCAGCAAATGTCCGTGCTGACGCTGCAACAAAGCGCAAAAACTGCCGATCATGCGCAGGGGCTCCTTCATATCGTGCGAAGCCTTGGCGGTAAACAAACCTATGGCCTCGTCATAGCTCATCATCCCCGGGTTCTGGCCCGAAGCGTGCGCCTGGGTACCCGCTGTCAATGACGCTGTTGCGCTTTGCAATTCCTCATTCCACCGGGTTTGCAGATGGCTCAGAATCTCCAGGTGTTCCAGGTACTCTGATTCTTTTCCCATGGCCTTATACGCTTCAGCGGCTTTTCTCCGGGCCGAAATGCGGTTAGACCATCCATCCTGTTCCTGAATCTGATGCAGACCTTGTGTTATATGTCGAATGGCCGCGCGATGCTCCCCGGCCTCTGCCAGGCAAATTGCGAGGTCCAGCCAGTCCAGAGCAGCCTGAGTCCCGGCTCCGTCCCGCATGCGCAATTGCGCTGCGCGGCGAAATCCCTCAATCGCGTCATCCAGCCGATTTTCGCGCAAGTACAGGGCGCTCATCTGTTCTACCGCATGGGCCAGTTCGGCACCCAGCTCCAGGGTTTCCCAAATGCCCGCACTCAGCTCCCAGGCCTCCAAAGCCTGCGCAGGGCGGTTCAACTGCATACAAATAGCCCCAAGCTCCTGCAGGGCCTGGGCTTTTAAACTGTGCTGGACGCGTGAGGGAGCCGCAATCTGCTCCAAACCCTTGAGCAATTCCAGACACAGGGATTCAGCCTGATCAAAACTCTGAGCGGCAAGACAGGCGCGAACGCGATTCATCAGCCCTTCCGCATCAAAAACAGAAACTTCTTTTGTTTTTGACGGGGTCTTGCCGGCAGATGAAGCTTTAGAGCGGGTACTCGCTCCCTTAGACGATTTGGGCGTTTCGGGCATGGAAAAACTAGACTTAGATAAGCCATAAGCTCCTCCACATATACTGATGGACCGATCAAAGGTTGCTCTGCAGCCCGCACTTTTGCCTCATTCAGGGCTTCTATTCCCGCCTTGTTGAAGCCTAAAAGGCCAGATTTAGCTGCCCTCACAGGCCTCCCGCAGCCTTGGATCAATCTCCCTGCCCGCCATGGCCTCCGTGGCCAATTCCAGCGTTCTGCAGGCCTGAGCGCTGTCGCCGAGGTAGAACTGCATATGGGCCAGCGGATTGAGCGCCAGACCGTATCCGGGCTCCAACTCCAGCACCAGTTCGTAATCGGCCATCGCAGCGCGGTAATCATTTAGCGCATAATAACAATGACCGCGGTTCAGCACGGCTTTGTAGGCATCCGGTTCCTGAATGATCACCTCATCCAGCAGGGGAATGGCCTTGTGATAGGAGCCCTGAACCTGATGGGATACCGCGAGGAAAAACCGCGCCTCCGTCTGAGTAGAATCCAATGCCAGGACGCGTTCATAGGCGGAAATGGCTTCCTCATAACGCCCTTTAGCATAGGCATCATCGGCCTTCTTACGCCAGGAAGCTGCGCTGCCAGAGCAGGATGACAGGGCGCAAAAGAATACCATGTAAAATGGTATGTTAGTAAATATATTCAATAAGTATAAATATTATTATATATGATTGTATGCAGAGATTGCCTGGTGCCATCATGCCTGAGCTGCCTTCTCTTTAAGTGGAGGGGCGGTCCAGACATCGCCCCACAAGCGCATGGCTCCATCGACATATATGGTCTCTCCCGAAGTGTAAGAGGCCAGGGGTGAACTCAGAAAGAGGCAAGTATTGGCTACCTCAGCCGTGCTGCCCAGGCGTTTCATGGGAATGCGGGCGCTGATTCCATCCAAAAGGGCGGGGGGGTATTGATCCAGACCAGTGGAGAGAATGATGCCCGGAGCCACCGCATTGACCCGAATGTGGTAGGGAGCCCATTCCACGGCCAGACTTTGAGTCAGGTTCTCTACACCCGCTCTGGCCGCTCCGGTGTGCGCCATGCCGGGAAAGCCCCTGAACACATTGGCGATGATGTTGACGATCTGTCCCCTGAGTTGGGGAATGAAGAAAGCCTTGGCCATGATTTGGGTCAGGTACCATGTTCCGTTCAGATTGTTGCGAATCACCGCATCCCAGCCCTTTCGCGCAATGTCTTCCGCGGCCGATGGAAACTGCCCACCGGCGTTGTTGACCAGAATGTCCAGAACCCCAAAGCGCTCTTTGATCCATTCGGCGCAAGCTTCGCCCTGCTCGGGTTCGCGGATATCCATGACCCGGTAGTGAACCGGACCGAGCTGGCTGAGTTGCTCACAGGCCTTTTGAAGTTTCTCTTCCTTTCGCGATGCGATGAGCACTTCTGCCCCGCAGCGCAGGTAGGCTTCGGCGATGGCCAGGCCAATACCCGAGCCACCACCGGTGACCAGCACTTTTTGTTGGCGAAACAGATCCGATGCAAACATGATCAGGGAAATTTATGCCATTTGAGTGTAGAAAGGGAAGCCGGCCACAGGGCCAGCCGGCTTCCCTCTGCAAATAGTCTTACTCCGCAATGCTCAGGCGAAGATGCTTTGCAGCTTCATCGCCACGCCCATATCTCCCTCAATCTTGAACTTGCCCGCCATAAAAGCGGCCATCGGATTGAGCTCTCCACTGACCAGATCGTGGAAATCGCTCAGCTTCATCGCGATAGTGCACTGGGCATCGATGTTTTCATTGTGAACGCTGTTGTTTTCACCCGTCCCGTCGAGGTAAACAACGCCTTCGTCAAAGACAAATTTGAGTGTGCTGCCGAAGGCTCCGGACTTGGCGGCAAGTTCTTTTACACGGGTGGTTGCAAGTTCAAGGCTCATGTTGTGAATTTGGGTTTGATTTTAAAGTATTTGATTGAAACGTTTGCTTATTCCGCCGTCCAAACGGGCTGCCGCTTTTCCCTGAAGGCAGCGAGGCCTTCGCGGGCATCTCTGGTCTGCAGAGTTTTTGCCAGCATGTCCTGCAGGTAGCGGTGTTGCTGGGTATAACTCAGGGTTCTGAAACCTTGCCATGCCTCCAAACCCATGCGTATGGCTGAAGGCGATTGAGCGAGAACATCGCTGAGCAGAGATTTTACGGCAGCGTCCAGTTCAGCAGCCGGAACCACCTGCGTGACCAGTCCGCGACGACAAGCCTCTTCTGCGCTCAGTTGCAGACCGCGCATGCACCAGTCCAGCAATTCCCGCGCGGGCATGATCTCCGCGAGCGTAGCCATGACCTGCATAGGCCAGATCCCCCTTCGCACTTCGGGCAAGCTGAAGCGGGTATGATCAGCGGCGACAACATGGGTGCAGCCACCAATCAGCAAAAAGGCACCGGCATGGGCATCTCCGTGTACTCGCGCAATACAAGGCTTATGTAAATGACGGAACAAATCACCTATAGCGATCTCCTCATTGGGAATAGGAACTCCCGATCCGGGGTCTTCCTGACCCATTCCGGCAAAGGCTCGCAAGTCAGCGCCTGCGCAAAAAACCGGACCATTTGCACTGAGCAGAACCGCCCACACATCCTTTTGATGATGGGCAAAGCTCATGGCAAAGGCCAATTCCCGAACGAGCACTGAATCAAAGGCATTGCGCTTTTCGGGCCGGTTTAGACGAATCTCCAGGACATGATCCTGCAGGGTCACTTGAAGATAAACCAGTTTTGTCTGCAGCAGTGCCCTGCACTCTTCGGCACTGTAGGGCATAGTAGTGGTTTTTTCAGCGTTCATGATGGGTGGAATGGCGGTTATGCAGTTTCCATGTTAGGGGTCGAAAGGCGGGGCTTCTTTGCGCAGAGCAAAGTTCGTTTTTGTGGCGCCTTGGCGTACCCCTGATGCTTGTATGGACAAAATTCATCTTTCATCTATCGCGTGATGTGATCTAGCTCGCTGAAATTTCGTGCTCTAGTTCCAAAAGCGCAGCTCCGGCCTCTACCCTTTCACCAGTCTGCACCAGCAGACTGCGCACAATTCCCTCCTGCACGGCCACTATCGTGTGCTCCATCTTCATCGAGTACAGAACAAGCAAGGCCGCACCGGGTTCTACCCGCTGCCCTTCGCTGACCAGCACCGCGCTGACTTCAGCGGGCATGGGGGCGAGGTAATCACCACCGGTCTGCTCCTTGCTCGGGTCGGGAAAGCGCTCGGGTCTGAGCACTCGGACAACACCCACACCGGGCTGCAAAACCCGGATTAGTCCATCCTGGCTCTCCGCAAAGACCCAGCTGGCCAGCGAAGCACCCATCTGAATCCTGGCCTTGTTCTCGTCTCCCCCAGACCATCGCGCTTTGAGCGGTCTTTGGGAATCTTCCTCAGAGAGGAGCTCGAGACAGGGATGAGCAGCAGTTTCATCGCTCAGCAGGCGGTAGCGAAGGAGCATCTCCTTTCCAGCTACGGACCAGCGCAGCTCTGAAGCCGGCCCAGGAATATTGCGCCAGGACGTAGGCAGCGAGCGAAAATGTTGTTGGCTCTGCCGGTCCACAAAGACTTGACGAAGGCTCAGGGCCATCAGCAAAGCCTGTTGCTCTTCTGCATTCGGGTGATATTCCGCACTGAGTTCCGGATGCTCATCCAGGAAATGCGTGTGATACTCCCCCTGCTTGACCTGCTCTTGTTTTACCAGATTGAGTAGGAAGTTTTGGTTGTTCAGCGGACCCAGACAGACCAGGTTTTCCAGGGCATAGCGCATGCGCCTGAAGGCCTCCGGCCGATCATTAGCCCAGACGATGAGCTTGGCCATCATCGGATCGTAGTCCGTGCCGATCACCGAGCCTTGTTGCACACCGCTATCTATCCGGATCCCCTCAGCCCTTGGCATATCCCATCGCAAGAGCTCTCCACTGGCGGGTAAGAATCCCGATGCCGGATCTTCGGCATAGAGCCTCAATTCCATGGCATAGCCGTTCTGCTTCAGAGATCGAGGATCCAGCTCAAGCACGCGACCTTCCGCCGACTGAATCTGCAGCCGAACCAGATCCAGCCCGGTAATCATCTCGGTGACCGGATGCTCAACCTGAAGACGGGTGTTGACCTCCAGAAAATAGAAGGAAGCATCCTGCAATAGAATGAATTCCACCGTACCCGCATTGTCGTAGGCCAGCGCGCGCGCAGCATTCAGGGCCGCCTGCCCCATGCGCTCGCGGGTGTCCTGGGTCAGGACAGGGGAAGGACTTTCCTCCAGGATCTTTTGATAGCGGCGCTGCAAAGAACATTCCCGTTCAAACAAGTGAACAGCGTTCCCGTGCTGATCGCCAAAGATCTGAAACTCCACGTGCCGAACCCGCTCGAAGTAGCGCTCCAGAATCAGGCGCTCATCGCCAAAAGCCGCCAGGGCTTCTCTGCGCGCCTGGCCCAGTGCGGGGGCAAGACCTGATTCGTCGCGAACGATGACCATGCCCTTCCCTCCACCTCCGGCGCTGGCTTTTACCAGCAGGGGAAAACCAATGCACAAGGCCTCTTTGATCAGCACGGCATCGCTCTGATCATCGCCGTTGTAGCCTGGGATCACCGGCACTCCGTGCTCCTCCATGATGCGCTTGGCCTGAGCTTTGGAGCCCATCTGCTCAATGGCTTCCGGATGAGGCCCCACCCAGATCAGGCCGGCTTCCAGCACCGCTCGCGCAAAGCCGGCATTCTCGCTCAGGAAACCGTAACCCGGATGAATGGCATCGGCTCCGCTTTGGATCGCCGCGTTGATGATGGCCTCGGCATTCAGGTAACTCTCCTTGACCGCAGCAGGGCCTATGTGCATCGCCATGTCTGCGCAATGAACATGAAGAGCATCGCGGTCGGCATCAGAGAATACGGCAATGCTGCGTATCCCCATCTCGCGGCAAGTGCGGGTAATTCTCACGGCAATCTCCCCGCGATTGGCAATCAGCAGGCCTTGAATGGGGCGAATGGGTATATCGGGTTGAACGATCATAGAGTTGATTGACTGGCGCTTACATTCTGAAGACTCCGTAGCCGCTGCTTCCGCTCATCGGCTGAGCGTAGAGTACTTCCAGACAAAAGCTGAGATAGTGGCGGCTTTGCCGGGGATCCATGATGCCGTCGTCCCACAACTGACCCGTGCTGTACCAGGCATCGGATTTCTTCTCCACTTCCTTGATCATGTAGTCCCGCATCTTTTCGCCCTGCTCTTCATCAAAGGGAATTCCCATCTTCTGAGCAGCTTCGCGCTGTATGCTCAGCATAACCCCGCTGAGTTGGTCCGGGCCCATGACCGCCGTTCGCGAATGGGGGTAGCTGAACAGGAAGCGCGGTTGATAGGCCCTTCCGGCCATAGCGTAATTGCCGGCGCCGTAAGAAGCGCCCATCATGATGGTGATGGCGGGCACTGTTGAATTGCTCACCGCATTGATGAGCTTGGCCCCGTGTTTGATGATGCCCCCCTCTTCGTACTCCTGCCCAACCATAAATCCGGTTATGTTTTGGAAGAACAGGATAGGGTGCTGACGCTGGTTGCAGAGCTGAATGAAGTGAGCGCCTTTGTTGGCCGATTCGCTGAACAACACTCCGTTGTTTCCCAGTATGCCTACCGGATACCCGCCAATATTGGCAAAGCCGCAGACCAGGGTGGGGCCGTATTCAGCCTTGAATTCCGAGAAGCGTGATCCATCGACTATGCGGGCAATGATCTCTCTCATATCGAAGGGCTTGCGCAAGTCGGGCGAGAGCAGGCCCAAAAGATCATCGGCTGGGTACAGCGGGTCGGCAACGGGTGCTGAGCCCGTGTAGGTTGCAGGAGGATGCGGCAGACCTGCAGCGATCTCGCGGGCGATGCGAATGGCGTCCAGTTCATCGGCGGCCAGGTAGTCGCTGACCCCGGAGATCCGGCTGTGCATAGCCGCCCCCCCCAGGCTTTCATCGTCCACATCTTCACCGGTTGCCATCTTGACCAGGGGAGGTCCGGCCAGAAAGACCTTAGCGCCCTGATCGACAAAGATGGCGTAGTCCGACATGCCGGGAACATAAGCTCCACCGGCCGTGCTGTTGCCAAAGACCACCGCAATGTTGGCCAGGCCGGCTTTGGAGCGCCGCGTGATGTCCCTAAACGTTGCGCCTCCGTAGTTGAAGATTCTGGCCTGCTCCGGCAGGTTGGCGCCCGAACTCTCCACCAAACTGATGACCGGAAGTTTATTTTCTATTGAGATTTCGTTGAGTCGAATGGCCTTCTGCAAGGTGGCATAGTCCACTGCGCCTCCTTTGCGGGTGCCCACGTTGGCAATGATCATCACCATTCGACCGCTGACCAGCCCTATGCCTCCTACCGATGTTCCCCCCGGGCCAAATCCATCCCCACCCATTCCAGCCAGGGGCAGCAATTCCAAAAAAGGACTGTGGGCATCCAGCAGGGCTTCGATGCGTTCTCTGGCCGTCAGTTTGCCCTTATCGCGCGCTCTGGCCAGGTGTTGGGGCTTGCCCTCAAAGCGGGCTTCGCTCAGTGCAGCTTCCAACTTACCCAGCAGTTGCAGGTTTGCCTCAATGTTGGCGAGAAAGGCGGCTGACTTGCGTTGAACCCGGCTTTGTATAGCCCGGTAGGGGGGGGCAGAGACTTGCTGTGCAAGAGGTGTATTCATGGACTAAAGTGCTTCAATGTACAAAGAAGGCTGAGTTGTATCTACATACCACTTTATATGGTATGGAATAACACGGTTTAAACCACGGCTTCCTGATCTCTGCTCTTCATCATCTGCTTGTCGTATCTGGTCTGATCCACCACCAGTCGGGAGATGATCTCATACATGATCTCGGTGGTTCCTCCGCCGATGGTGAAGAGTCGCATGTCCCGGTAGGTGCGGGCCACGCCGTATTCTTCCGTATATCCGACACCGCCAAGAATCTGGATGGCGTCGTAGATGATGCCCTGAATTTCTTCTCCGATGAATGCCTTGGCCATAGAGATGGTGCCTACAGCAGCGGGTCCCTGCTCGATGAATTCATAGACGGCCCGGTAGCCCAAAGAGCGACAGGCTTCTATGCGGGTCGCCATCTGGGCCAATTTGTGGCGAATGACCTGGAACTTTCCAATCTGCCGGCCAAAGGCTTCGCGTTGTCTGGAATACTCCACCGCTCTTTTGTAGGCATACTCCGCGGCAAAGACTCCGCTCACGGCACCGATCAGCCTTTCCTCCTGGAAATTATTCATGATGTAGTAAAAGCCCATCCCGGGCTGGCCGATGACGGCCGATTTGGGCACCTTGCAGTTATCGAAGAACAGTTCTGCGGTATCCGAGCTGTGCATGCCCAATTTGTCCTTGATCTTGCTGCTGCTGAAGCCCGGAGTGGAGGTGTCAAAGCAGAACAAGGTCAGGTGGTGACCGGGTCCTGTTCGGGTGGCCAGCACCAGAAAATCCGCCATGGTTCCATTGGTGATCCAGCATTTGCTGCCGTTGATCAGGTAGTGATCGCCCTGGTCTTCGGCGCTGGTGCGAATGCCTCCAACATCCGATCCCGCACCGGCTTCGGAGATGGCCAGGGAGCCGATCTTCTCGCCTTTGAGTGCGGGTATGAGGTAGTTTTTCTTTTGTTCCTCCGTGCCCACAGCATTGAGCAGAGGAGGGGGTAGATAGGCGTGGGCGAACAGCGAAAGCGCCAGACCGCCGACATTGGCCAGGGAGAGCTCTCTGGCCACAATGACCGCTGCCCAGAAATCCATTCCGGAGCCGCCCACCTCTTCGGGGTAAGTGACTCCGAAGAACCCCAGTTCTCCCATACGCTGAAAGACCTCCCGCGGGCAGTGCTGGTCTTTTTCCCACTGATCGGCATAGGGCAGGACTTCGCGTTGCAGGAAATCGCGCACTGAGCTGCCGAGCATTTCGTGCTCTTCTGTAAAAGGTTGAAAAATCATGGTATGGGTTTTTCCGTTAATCCATGGCGAAAGGCCACGGTTTCAAAATTATGGCGTCCCTTGGCGCTCAGGTAAGGAAGCACCAGGGTCCAGATGGCTTTTCTGGCTTGCAGATCGCCGGGGTGTTGTTCTAATAAAGTGCCGCGCAGAGAGGTCTGGCCTTTGCCCAGGCTTCGCAGAGCGCTGCTCCGCCCTTCGACCTGAAAGGAAGAGCTGTCTGTCTGTAAGAGCAAGGCCTGAGAAAGCCAGGAGGACCAAATGGTATAGACGGTGCGGGCCAGGTGATCGTACAGCCCGCTGAAGCGCTCCTGGACCATGTTCCCGCTTTGCACCGAATAGTCAATCACGGCGCGAATGGCGGCAATCTGCCCGGAGATCTGCTGGCGGTGCTCCGCGGCAATGTCCGGATGAGCACGACAGATTTCCAGGGTGTCGAGGTAGAAGAAGCAATAGCGGCGCTGATACTCCAGAAAGGTGGTGATCTCGTAGTCTATGTTGTCAAAGGAGGGAATGAGGCGGATGCCCGAGACCAGTTCGCCCAGTTCTTCGCTCATGCGCCGGTAGATTTCCTGCAACATAGCCCCTTTGTTGCGAAAGTGATAAGCCAGGTTGCCGGGCGAAATGCCAAGCTCAGCGGCGATCTCGCGCATGGTTACATTGACAAAGCCCCGCTCGTTGAAGCGCTCTACTGCGGCGATGATGATTTTGTCCTTGGTACCTGACATGCTGGTTTGTTCTCTGCCGTAATTGCGCTTAGCACATAGTCGTGGGCTAAATGAAATGATTCTGACAGGGCTAAATTAGAACAGAAATTCTAATTATGCAGAATAATTAGAAAATTTGTTCTAAAATATTAGGAGATTTAGGTCAGGGCTGCCCTGTGCCTCAATTTTCCAAGCTTTTTATGAGATTTTTTTAGTCATCATATCAGAAGTGAAGCAATATGTGTGATGCATAAGAGGGGCTTGATATAAGCCAGATGACTGTGCGCTTTGTAAAAAATGCATCCATGTGAATACACATTGATAAGTTCAACGGCTTGTGATTTTTCCATAATACAAACTATGGTAGTGCCCTGGGATGCGCTTGACAGCACGCCTGCTCCCGATTACTTTGCCGAGGCAGTTAATCCCGTCAAAACAGCATATTATGATCAAAAGGTATACGATCCTTGCCCTGCTGCTGAGTGTAGGCTGGACCATGGTGGTCAACGCAGCTCGCTATGAAACCGTCTCTTCAGGTACATATTCCTGGAAGGATCCCGATGCATGGGTAGGCGGTGTTGTGCCACCGAGGGACATACGCAACAGGGATACCATCATCATAAACACAGAAGTGGTCTTGATGACCAGCCTGGGTCTTAAACCCGGTGCCTATATGGAGGTCAATGATCGCTTAATCGTTTACAACCCCAACGGAAGTTCTCTGGTGGACAATAAAGGCGATATCCAGATTAATGGTTTGGTTAGGATACTGCCTGGTGTCAATGGATTGCCCAATTCACTGGTGCATAGCAGGGGGGAGTTCATCATCAACGGTACGCTGGAAAATATTGGTGCTGTCTTTGTCAATGAAAAAGAAATCTATGTCAACGCATCTGGTACCTTGCGAAACTATGGATACCGCGATGCCATGGATGACCTGCTGATCCGGGCCAATAATGAGGATATATACAATCTCTACGTTTATGGTGCTGACCTGTTTGGCTATTACCTCGATCCAGGTTCCTTAATCGGCGGAATAGGGGGACCTCTTGGTGGAGGACCGGACCCGGACAGCATTGACTACGGGGCACTTGTTTGGACCTGTCTGGCGGGCAGCCTGGAGAACAACGGAGATATCTTTCTGAGAGATGGTGGAATCTTTGACCAGGATGATTGCGGCGGGGGTATCGTGGATGGCAACGGTGAAATCATTGAAGACGCCGCCTGCACCGCGCCAGAGAATCTCAGGGTTACTGGGACTAATCACGGAAGCGGTCTGACGTTCAGATGGAATGAGGTTCCCGCTGCACTTGGATACTACACCGCATTTAAGCCTGAGGGCTCTGCACGATACCGTTTGACCAGACCAGTAATGGGTGGAGCAACCAGCATTTCCTTCCCCAGAAACTTCTTCCCGTCAGGGACCCGCATCGAATGGGCCGTGGTTTCGGTGTGTTCAGCGGGCGAATTGGATCTGAACCTGATGACCACAGCATTGCCGGTGCAGGGACGGGAGTCATCGGTCCTGTTGGACGAATACATTCAGGTTTCGGTGTTTCCCAATCCGGTTTCCGAGCAGTTGTACCTCGAAAGCAGCACGGGAGATTTGGTCGGCGGAACGCTGAGCATTCTGGACATCAACGGCCGCATGGTATTGGAACAGCGCATCACAGCTAACGGCGCTGACGCACGACTCTCTGTCCATCTGGGCGATCTGGATGAAGGCTTGTATCTGTTGCGGATCAACAGCGGTAAAGCCGTGCATCAGGAAAGCCTGCTGGTCAGTCGATAAGCATCTTTGCACTGGCCCCGGAGCGGTGTTCTAACATTACGAAAACCTTGGTGATGGAGTAAAAGACAGGCTATGACCTGTCTTTTGCCTTTTGTAGAGCTTAACTTTCGGACATGAAGCCGGTTTTTGTCAGCGGAACGGATACCGACATTGGAAAGACTCTGGTGAGCGCCGTGCTCTTGCGCGCTTTGGGGGCGGCTTATTGGAAGCCGGTACAATGTGGTTTAGAACAAGGGGGTGATGTGCAGCGCATCAGGGATTTTTGCGGGCCAGATACCATCTGTTTCCCTGAAGCCTATCGGCTGAATTTGCCTCAATCGCCCCATGCAGCAGCAAGGGCAGAGGGCATTCGCATTGAACCCTCATCCATTGAATTGCCAACAGGCGATGGAATTCTGATTGTAGAAGGAGCCGGAGGTTTGATGGTACCCTTAAACGATGAGGAATTGCTGATCGATTGGGCAGCTTCGCTCTCGCTGCCCCTGATCCTGATTTCCTTCAATCGCCTGGGTAGCATCAACCATAGCTTATTGTCTATAGAAGCGGCCATGAACCGGCATTTGGATATACTGGGACTGATCTTCAACGGCCCTGAAGCTCCCGAATCAGAACGATTCATCCTGGAATACAGCCAGCTACCCTGTCTGGGAAGGATACCCTGGAGCGAGGATCCGAGCCCTGACTTTGTTGATCGCTGTGCCGCTCAAATCCGAACCACTTTGTTGTCGCTTCCTTATTTTCAGCTTTGAGTATCGGTGTAGTTTTAACCCCCGACCAACAGGTATGGATGCAAATGAACTGAGTGCAATCGATCGTCAATTGCTCTGGCATCCCTTCACTCAGAGTGCAACTGCAGAGCCCAATATTCCCATCGGGGCTGCCAAAGGTGCTTACCTCTACAAGGAAGATGGATGCGCACTGCTCGATGCCATCTCGTCGTGGTGGGTGAACCTGCACGGGCACAGTCATCCCCATATAGCTGAGGCTGTCTACCGCCAGGCTCTGGAGCTGGAGCATGTGATCTTTGCGGGCTTCACCCATAGGCCGGCTGCCGAATTGGCTTCGCGTCTGTCGCGGGTAGTACCGGGAGCATTGCAGCGTTTCTTTTTCTCGGACAATGGTTCTACCGCAGTTGAAGTGGGGCTGAAGATGGCTTTGCAATACTGGCACAACCTCGGTATTCCGCGAACCAGAATACTGGCCCTCGAGGGGAGTTACCACGGCGACACCTTTGGAGCGATGTCCCTGAGTGAGCGCAGTGCCTTCAATGCGCCATTTTCACCTTATCTGTTTGATGTGGAATACCTGCCCGCACCGCTTCCGGGTTTTGAAGAGGCCAGTATGGCCGCAATTGACCGCAGCATATCGGATGAAAAGGTGGCTGTCTTTGTCTATGAGCCTCTGGTTCAGGGGGCGGGGGGAATGCGTATGTATACCCCTGAAGTTCTCGATAAGATGCTCGCCAGAGTGCGCAGCAGTGGAGCCCTTCTGCTGGCCGATGAGGTTATGACCGGATTTTATCGAACCGGACGTCTGTTTGCTTCAGACCATGCTCCCGCCAATGCCCCGGATATCATGGCTCTGTCTAAGGGCTTGACCGGTGGAGCCATGGCTTTGGGTTTGACCCTTTGCCGCGAGAGCATCTATGAGGCCTTTTGCAGTACAAGGATGGAGCACACTTTCTTTCACGGTCATTCCTACACCGCAAATCCCTTGGCCTGCGCTGCTGCTTTGGCCAGTCTGGATCTTACGCTTTCGGAGCAGTGCGCCTCAGCAGTTGCGAGAATTGAGCGAAATCACAGGGCGTTTTCAGATTCTCTTCCATCGTCCGCACAAGTGCTCAACATGCGTGTTCAGGGCAGTATCCTGGCTCTGGATTTAAACTTGCCCGGACAGGGCGGTTATTTTCACCCGGTCCGCAAACGTCTGTATCCCTATTTTATAGAAAGAGGTGTCCTGCTTCGACCCTTGGGCAATACCCTTTACGTAATGCCTCCGTATTGCTTCAGCGACGATAATTTAAATATGGTATATGATGTTATTCACTCCATGTTGGAAGAGTTGCCTTCCTGGACGGAGTATGGAGAAAGATAAAAAGGGGCGACTTCGATGAGTCAGCCCCTTTTCTACTAAAGATTAACGATGTGCTCGTTTACTGCCCCATCATGCCGCCGAGCATCTTCATCATTTCTTCCTGAGTCATCAGAGTATAGCCCTCGGGGATGTTCATGTTGAACTTGGCTGCATCCACAGCTACATCAGTGACCTTGCTGGCCACCATATTGAAGGAAACGCCGGCATTGTTCACTTCAATCTGCAGTGGAAATCCTTCAAGCTTATCGAAGGGCATGTCGGATTTGACTTTGGGGGTCGTGATCCTATCCGTTACATAGTAGGTCAGGTTGACCTGATCGGACTTAAGGATAGACTTTTTACACTCGTAACCGGCAATCGTCTTGGTTTCGCTGGTGTTCTCAACTGTCCATTCGATTTGTTCTTCAGTCAGGCTGCCATTCACCGCCAGTTTGTTGCCCATCATATCCATCAGGGTGAGGGTCTCTCCGCTTTTTCCATTGGAGATGGTGGTATTGGTTCCCATCATACCCATGTTCATTTCCATCCGGATATTGTCCGTATTGAAGAACAACACCATAGTCATGTTTTCGAAGAAGGAGGCCATACTGGGGTCCATGTTGGCAGCATCCACTTTGTAGGATACTTTGCCCTCTTTGACCTCTTTACCATCATTTGGATTAGTGGCCATCAAGCTTATACTGCCTGCACAGAGCAGCATCAGGAAGATTGTGCGAAGCTTATTCATGATTTAGATTTTCAGGGTTTAACTTTTTAGTGTTCAGCTAGGACTGGGCAAATATACGTCCATTAGGCCCTCATCAGAGCTTTGTTAACAGCCATTAACCAAAAACCGTGCCATGCAGAGACTGTCTTTCAAGGTCATACAATGACATATTTTATTGTATAGTATAGTTTTATAAAGTGGGTTTCTGCGCTTAACTGTACTTCCGAGGGGAAACTCCCGGGTGCCGGAATAGGGCAGAATTTCCACCTTCAAGGCTCTCTCGCGACACCAGCGCAACCAGGCCTGACGGGTTCTGGCATTCATGTCTGGCATCAGTAAAACCGTTGTAGGATTAAGGTAATCCCCAGAGCCGGGCAAACTGATACCAGCCATTTCTGCTGAGACGAAAGGTGGCTCTGCCTGGTAGACCAGCACAAAGGCATTGCTGTAGGGGAACTCAGTCCCCCCTTCGTAGCAGTACAAGAGTTGATCATCGATCACCAGAGGAAGCAAACCCCGAAGTGGATGTCCTATGCGCTCTGAATTGGGTTCCTCTTCCGCATATCCCATAATGGGGATGCTGCGGTTGCCAATATTGAGTTCAGTCCGGCACTCGGCAGAACGGCATTCCATCATCAGTTTGGCTTGGGTTTCACTTATCACCATCTCTCTGGAAGTCCATGTAAAGGAAAAGAACAGCAATGCCAGACTGAGCCATCTCAGCCGCATCTGATTCTTTGGATGGCTGCTGAAAAAGGCCAGCATCACAGTCCCAAAGAAGAGGAGTGCGGAGAGTGTTGGCATAGGTGGTAACTGTAAAACGCAGAACGGCAATTCCCCAACACGATCCATGGACATAATCCAGACTGAGCTGAGTTGACTCAGGGCATAACCCAGGCCTTTTAAGAGCAGAGGAGGGAAGGGCAGATAGAGCAGAGCACAAGAACAGAGCAGCAGGCCAACCCATGGAACTCCGACCAGATTGCCCAGCAGAAAATAGAGTGGAAACTGGCCAAAGTAATGCCAGGAAGGGGCCAGACTTCCCAGTTGTGCAGCCAGGGACAAAGCGATCAGGTCGGCCAGGCGTGAGCCCAGCCAACCATTCCAGGGCAGGCGCTTTCTGAAGGATGGATATGTCCACAGAATTCCGGCGACAGCAGCATAGGACAATTGAAAGCCGATAGAGCCGAGCAACCAGGGCTTGAGTAAAAGCAGTAAACAGGCGCTGCCAGCCCAGGCATTTCGACCTGCGCTTTGCCTGAAGCCCAATGTGCCCAGTCCCATCAAGCTGAAGAGGAGCGCCGCTCTCATGGACGAAGGGGCAGCTCCGCTCATCAGCGCAAACAGCCATACACCGCTGCAGGAAATCATCACCCCGCAAGAGCGTTTGAGCAGACCGGGTTTCCAGCGAGAGCTGAGCACGCGAAATAGTTGCTGTAAAATAAAATAAATTAATCCCACATGTAATCCGGAAACAGCCAGCACGTGCAGCGTGCCGGCCTTGGAGAAGGATTGTCGCAAGTCCAAGTTCAGGTCGTTCTTCCAACCAAGACTCAAAGCGGCCAGCACGGCCTGGACATCAGTAGACGGTATGTATCGCTCGAGCAAATGAACATTGCGCTGGCGCAACTTTTCCAATCTATAACTCATGCCTCCAGTCTGGCCGATGACCTGCCAACTGCCAGGAAGCAAACCGGATTCCATGCTAACACCCTGACTGAACAGATAGGATCTTCGATCAAAGTCCCGGGGATGCAGGGGGGGGAGGAATTTCGTTCAACTCCAGTGCGGCAATCATCAGGTTGCCGGGCCAAAGCGTATCGCTGATGGTGCATCGGACATCGATCAGACTGTTTGGCCTCGGAGCTCTGGAGCTTTTTACCTGCAACGAATCCTTAGGCGGAACCGCAACAGGGTCTTTGTTGAGATTCTTAACATGAAGAACCCGCGCGTGAAAGTTGCTGGTTCTTTTGTCTGGAGAGGGGAGGGCAAGATTCTCCACCTCAAGCAGGGCAAGACCTTTCCATGGCCAACATGCTTCAGCGCCAGAGAGATGCTCCGACTCGTGCAAAATTCTACCGGCCAACAGACCAATGTTCAGCCAAAGAGCAAGGGCTAAAAAACCGCTGACCCAGCGCAATGAGTATTTACGCAGAAAATAGGAACTGCGCGTAAACAACAAGAAGAGAAATAATAACACATAGAGCGACTCGCTCGGAAGGAGGAGAAGAGGCCTTTCGAACCGGGACATCATCAAGCCGAAAACCAGGGGCAGCAGGACCTTGAACATGGGCAGATCGCTGAGGAATCCCCTTTCTCGCGTTTTGTATGGAATCTGCTTTCTCTCTTTATGGCTCTTTGAAGACACCCTGCCAAAGTAGTCCTCAAACAAAAAGCCCTTCGACATGCGAAGGGCTTTTAGGCATCTTGTGGAAAAGATGAGTCAGGCAGCGCGTCTGGAGAAAACTTAGCGCAGAATGCTGATGCTTCGCGAGTACACCTGATCGTCTTGTTTCAAGACCAATCGGTAAGTACCAATGGGCAGATCCGAAACTACCAACTCTATGGAACCACTGAAGCGTTGAGCGGGCATGGCCAGTCTTCCAAGCATATCATATACCTGAATAAGAGTTTCTGTACTCTGATTGCTCCGAATCTGGAGAACATGAGCAGTGGGATTGGGGCCAATAAGAAGTTGCTCAGCCCATTGAGCTTGGCCTATTCCCACACTGAGCAGATCGATTTCCTGGCAAAAAGTGTTATTACCACCCAGGTTTTGCGCTGTTAGGCAGACCTCATAGGATCCGCTGGCCGGGAAGGTATGGCTGGGATTGGTCAAACCACTGAGGGGCAGACCATCGCCAAAATCCCAGATGTAGTTGTTTGCATTGGTTGAGGTATTGCTGAACATTACCGTTCCTCCATATCCCGGATAAGTATAGGTAAAGCCCGCAACAGGGAGTGGGGCCAGCAATCCAAAATCGCCTTCGTCAAAGCCTATGCCTTGGACGTAGATGAACTGTGCGGGATCGCCACCATCTGCTCCGGGTATGGAGAATACTACGGGAAGTTCGTAATCATGGCTGGCTCCGCTCTCATTGATGGTTGGCGCGAGAGTGGGGAAGAAAGCAACCCCTTCGAACCCGGTTGACTTGGTAAAATTGGATATAAACGTATATTCACCTGAACTGACATCATACCCGCGACCAAGCACATCTGGAAGGTCATTAAAGAGTACAATATTGATGTCGGAGTCTGACCAGGTAAAGAAGATCTTGCTTCCGTCCTGGCTACGGCTGATCTGAACACCGGGAACTACGCGGATCGGTGTAGAGCCCGCCAGGGGGATAGAGCCGTTTTGGAGGCGAACCGTATCCAGTGTTGAGGCGGTCCAGTCGGTACCGTTGGTCGTTGTCAGGTGATACAGTGCACTTACCGGCTGCACGTTGGCGAGATAGATGAAATACAATGAATCAGGATCCGTACTGCTAGAGAAACGACTGTTCACTTCACTGGCGATGTGCAGACGTCCATCCTGATCAACGACTACATCCACAGAGGTAAAATAAGGCAATACCGGTCCTTCGCCCTGGTCAGAGCCGATCAGGAAATCTCCCAATGCTGGCAGACTGGCAAAGTTGTAGTCGGGTAGAAGATTCCAGCTATTGCCGGCATCTGTACTCTTATAAATGATGGGTTTGGGTGAAAGCCCGGTACTCAGACCGCTTAACGCTCCTCCGATGATTACGGCGTAACCGATCTGGCCATCCGGTGAAAAGGCCATATTGTAGTTGAAGGTATTGTACCGATTGGTCACTCCACTTGTGCCGGTGTACATAAAGTAATCCGGTCTCAGGGTGGCAACCTTAGTCCAGTCGAACTCATTGCTGGAACTGTTAAACACACCTTTCCAAAGTTTGAATTTAGCTCCGTTCAACGAGTCGTTAGCCGCGTTGCCAGTACCGTTGTAGATGGTGGAGATGTACCAGATACTTCCATCGGCACTTTCGGTCATACCGTAAGGAAAATACTCGTATTCCGGCGCTTCTTTGCTGTAATCTTCCGACACTAAAGATCCATCTGTTCGAGCCGAATTGCGGAAGACCAATCCCCACAAGCCCGAAGAAGAATCCAGTGCAGGGCCTGCCGCAGACACATAGGCTGCATCCGGGATGGTATTCCCCGTTGGGTTGTACAAGACGGCACTAGGATAGCGATTCCCCTGATTAGCCGGAATGCTTCCGGCATTGTAATCCGGAGAAAGAGAAACATTTGTTGTCCATGAATCACCTCCATCGGTAGAGATGTCGAAGGACAAACCACCACTGCCACCTGGTGTTCCGTCATTGTGACGGTGTACGAAAATGACAGACTCCAATTCTTCAGACCAGCTCACCTGGTTTTGGCCAACGGTTATGGTGGTTAAAATATTATACGAAGTTCCAATGGTTTTGAAGCTCGCTGAACCTGAGCCACTTCGGATGAGATCCTCCTGTATGGGCGACATCCTGTGATGACTCATGTCTACCGCAGAGGAGTGTGAGGCTGGCTCCTGAGCCGGCAGGGATTGATTCTCAACGGACAGAGCACCTGGTTGAGCGTTGACCTGAGAGAAACAAAGGAACAGAATCAAGAACAACTTGAATTCGGTAAAGCTATTCATATGCAAAACACTTTTGGAATGATTGAACTAAGATACGGTTTGCGGATAAATAGGTAGAGGCATTAGGTCTGAAAAGAACTCCTCTTTCCATCAAATTGACCCTGAGCTGACGATTTTCTATACAAAGAGAGGGCTGAGCATAAGCTCAGCCCTCTCTGATATGCATGATTACTCGCTTGTGGATTAGCGCGCAATGGTAATCTGACGGGCAGCAACTGCGATGTCCGTCTCTACCTTAACCAGGTAGTGACCATTGGACAGGTTGCTCATATCCAATTGAACGGTACCGTTCAGACCGGCGGGGAACTGACGGGCGGCCATCACTTCTTCACCTAAGAGGTTGAATACGCGGACAGTAGCTTCGTTGATGTTCATACCCTGAACACTCAGATTGACCAGGCCACTGCTGGGGCTGGGGAACAAAACGATAGCCCTTTCCAGCATTTGATCCTGAATACCTGAAGTCAGTGAAGTAATATCAATGCTTTGACATTCGGTATCATCCGTTGCTGGCGTACCGCTGTTTCTGGCGGTTAAGCACACATTGTAAGTGCCAATGGCCGTATAGATCTTGGTTGGATTGGTCAGGTTAGACAGCGCACTTCCATCACCAAAATCCCAGATATAGCTGCTGGCTTCTGAACTCAGGTTGGTGAAAGTTACCGTGCTGTTGACGACTGTGTAGCTGAAATCAGCCACTGCGCTAGGCGCGAGAGATCCAAAATCACCTTCGTCAAATCCCGCTCCGCGGACGTAGAAGAATGTTGGTGGATTCAAATCATCAGCACCTGGCTGGGCAAACACTACCTGAATCTCATAATCGCGGCTAGATCCCGCAGTACTTACAATAGGAGCTGCGACAGGAAAGAAGATGATACCATCAACGGCCGTACCGGCGGTCGGCTCCCTGATGAAAGTATACTCCTGAGTATTGACATTGTAACCGCGAATGCGCAGGTTGGGAAGGTCGTGTGTAGTCAGGATATTGGCATCCGTTGCATTCCAGGTAAAGAAGATTCTCTCGCCATTTGGGCTGCTGCTGATTTGAGTCCGGGTAGGATGACCAATTGTTCCAACGGTACCATCCGTCGTCAAAATGGAATCGACCAGTGTGGCCGTCCAGTCTGCACCCGTCGAGGTGCTGAGGTGGAACATGCCTTCGGTACCCTGACCAACCCAGATGAAGAAAAGAGAGTCATTGGAGACCGATGAACGAGGAAGAACATTGCTGAACATGTGCAGTCTATCATTAGCATCAACGGCAATGTCAAGCGAGGTAAAGAAAGGAATAGGACCTCCGGAAGAAGTGGGAATAAGATAATCCTGGAAGGCCGTCAGCGTGCGGAAGTCAAAGTCCGGCAAGCGATTCCAGGTTGCTCCTCCATCGGTGGTTTTATGCACAATGGGCTGAATGCCCTGATAAACAGAAGAGTTTTCCGAAATGAGGAATGCGGCGTATCCCGTCTGTCCGTCGGGAGCAAAAGCGATGTTCCAACCGTATCCTCCGACATTGGATCCGTCGGTATCCAGGAAGTAATCAGGTACAATTGTTTCTTCTGCCACGTTCCAATCCACAACGTAGGTGGAGGTGTTCATGGTACCCTTGTTCAGATAGTATTCACGGTAGTCCGTGAGACCATCCTGAGGGAAATACGTTGAGACACTCCAGATATCGCCGTTGGGGTTAACCGTCAGGCCATAAGGGTGAAAGTCGGTATTGACACCAGGTGTCTGCTGATAGTAATTCTCCGCATTGTCTGAACCATCGTTCAGACGGGCGCTTGTGGCAAAAATCCAGCCCCAACCAGCACCACCGGATTGCAGCGCAGGACCATTGCCGATGACAAAGGCATTCGCTGCATTGGTGTTTCCAGCGGGATTCCATATGGCCACACTTGGGTAGCGATTGCCGCCAACAGGAGCAGAACCGCCTTGAAAGTTCGGGGTCATCAAGTAGTCTAGATTCCATGTCGCACCGCCGTCAATGGAGCGGTCAAAGGCCATAGAACCGCTGAGGCCTACTGGCGGATTTGTGCGGTGAATGAAGGCTACCGAATTGACATCGGGATTGTAGGCAACCTGATTTTGCTCATCGAGCAAAATGGTATAGATGTTGGCAGCCTGAGACAACTGAACGAAAGAAACCGCACCAGAGCGCAGACTACTCTCCGGCAAACGAGTGGATTCGTATCGCTTTATAAAGTGATCAGAGCTCAGATCGATGACTTCATGACGCGGACGATATTCGTCTATATGCATCACTTGCTGGGCCATCAATCCAGAGCCCATTGTTAAGGCAATGAGGTATAGGAAGAGGTTCTTCATGGTAAAAAGTTTGTTTTGAATCTTGAGCGTGAATGAGAGGTAAAGGTAAGGTCTTTAACGTGAATTTAAGATTTTTTGGCATACAGTGGAGTGACTGTAAGATCAAAAATTCCATTATAGGCGGACATTCTCCAACTAAAACGTGGAAAACTATGGCCTATTCAAAGAGCTTGATTTTGCTCAATGTTGCTTGCCTTCCCCTACGAGAATCAAGGGCAAATCCGTCAGGAGAGCGTCAACAGTTGCCTGGAGCTCATTTAATTTATCCACAATCTCGCGCTCTCCTTCTACTTCCGGATTGGCATGATTGCGGTTGACCACCTGCTTTTCCAAGGAACCATATCGCAGAAATACAATGGCGCTGGGAAGGTCCATGATGCGGATGTCGCCGCTGGGGTACTCTTCTGCAAGTTGTTGAAAACCAATCTTTTCCGCCAAATCAAACACCGCCTGAATGCGTTCCGGAGCAAGCTTGCCAAAGTAGGTTCCCAATCTCTCGGTGAATTGAACCCCTTCATAACGCAAGCTGCCATCGGAGTAAACCTGGATCTGGTAAACGGGACACTTACCAAAACAAGGGGTTCTTCGCAAGCTAATGACCAATGAATCCTCTCCAGGCCAGCGCTCAAAAGACAGCGCTGCTTGCCCTTCATTTTGACCTGATTCTCCAGCCATTTCCACCGGTTTTGAATCGGGCTCAAGTACGACCGCTGAACTGCTGCTCTCTTTGCCCGATTGACAAGAAAGTAGCAAACTTGACAAAACAATGACTGTGGATGCAAAAATCTTCATGAGTCGAGATCAGCGTTTCTTAGCTGTTTTACTGCCTTTAGAGGCCGCTTTTGCCTTGGATTGTTGAACTTGGGTATAGGCCTCAAGACGCTGCTGCCATCCGCTCTTCTTGCGCGGTTTGGTCTTGTTCTCCTGGATCTGAGCGTGCAGGGCGTCCTCATCGACAAAGAATGCCTTGATGACCCATTGCTGACCAAAAGTGATGATGTTGGTCAGCAGGTAATAATACGTCAGGGCGCTGGAAAAACTGTTGAAGATAAACAACATCATGACCGGAAAGAGGTATTGCATGATCATCATCTGATTGCCCATGGCTCCGCTCATCTGACTGTTCATTCGGGCGTAAACAATCGAACTCAAGGCAGCCAGCAAGGTGAAAAGACTCACATGATCCCCATAAAAAGGAATGGTAAAAGGCAGACTCAGCACCGAATCATAGGAACTCAGGTCATTGGCCCATAAAAAACTCTCCTGACGCAATTCAATGGAATTGGGGAAGAAGCGATACATCGCAAAGAGGATGGGCATCTGCAACAACTGGGGAAGACAACCGCCCAGCGGACTGACCCCGCTGGTCTGATAGAGCTTCATGGTTTCCTGACTCATCTTGGCCTGGTCCTCCTTGTGCTTCTCCCGAATTTCATCCATCTCGGGTTTGAGCAGACGCATCTTGACCATGCTCACGTAGGACTTATAAGTCAGCGGAGTGAAGGCCAATTTGATGATCAGGGTCAGAATCAATATGATGATTCCGAAATTGGCGATGTTGCGGTTGAGCAGATTGAAGATGGGAATGATCATGTACTTGTTGCACCAACCGATGATGCTCGTACCCACCGGAACGACTCTCTCCAAACCGATATCCAGGCGCTTGAGCCCATTGTAGTGGTTGGGCGCAAAGACCATCTGCATGGCCAGATTGGCCTGTTGACCCTGGGGAATTTGAAGGAAGACCCGACCCTGCATGGCCTTGGTGTGCAGGCTATCGCTTTCATCAAAAGCATTCACACTGACCTGTCCGCCGCGTTCAAATCCCTCTGACGCAATCAACGTGGCGTTGAAGAACTGATCGACATAACTCAGCCAGTTCAAGCGTCCATCCAGCGATTCCCTGCCATCTCTTGACTTATAACCCGTGCTGCCATCCGCGTACTTGAAATAGGCCTTGGTCATCTGCCTTTCGTACTTCTGATTGAGCTCCTGACGCCTCAAATCGAGGTTCCAGTTGAGCTCCAAATAGGGCTGTGCTGCGGAGATGACCTGATCGAAGTTGGAGAATTCCAGGTGGTAGTGAACCAAATGGGCCGTATCACTCAGGCGATAGACCTGGTCAAAGTACTGACCTTCAGCGACTTCAAAGCGCATGCGTATGCCCTTTCCGTCGTCGTCCGGGATGGCTTGGGCATAGAGACTGTCCGTGCTGATGCGCCGATTGCCCTCATAGAAGAAACTGTACTCAAACTGATGATCCTCCGGCCTGATCAACTCCAGACTGTTCTGGCGGAAATCTTTATATTGTTTAAGCCTTACCGCCTTGACCACACCTCCCCGATTGGAGATGCTCAGTTCAAGGTGTTGATCTTCAATGGTGTACAATTGCTCATCGCCATTGGCCAATGAGGCAAAAAGCCCCAGGCGCTCAGCGCGACGGTTTTCACGGGCAGTTTGGCGAATGGAGTCGGCAGCCGAATCCCCGGCATCCGGAGTAGAGGTCGAAAGCCCTTCCACCAACTGCTGATTCAGTCTGAGCAGACTGTCCTGAGCCTTAAGCGAATAGAGATTGGCAAGTGAGTCCTGTCGGGCCTGTTCAGCCTCGAGCAAGACCTGGCGATTGTTGTTCTGCCAATTGAGATAGACCATCATCAGGATGCCCAGAAGGACAAAGCCGATGATGCTGTTGCGATCGAGTTCCTGCAAGGAAAATATCGGTTGGCGTTAAAGAGGGCGCAAAGATAGGCTTTTCAGCAAGGCTGGGAAGGTGCCAAAGCCCTTAAATGGGTGTCGCGCCAAAGTGATTGTCGGGTTGTCAGGTTGAAGGGCCTACACGCCCGCAGCCAGTTGCAGTCCTTTTTCCTGATGTTGCATGGCCGCCCGGATAAAATGCCGGAACAGCGGACTTGGACTCTCTACGGTGGAGTTGAACTCCGGGTGGAATTGCACCCCAATGAACCATGGGTGCTCGCTCAACTCAATGATTTCCACCAGATTCTGCTGAGGATTGACTCCAGAGGCAATCATGCCAGCCGCTTCAAAGTCGCGCAGGTATTCGTTGTTGAATTCGTAGCGATGCCTGTGCCGCTCTTCGATGTTGATCTTACTGTAAACGCTATACGCCCTGGTCTTCTTGAACAAGCGGCAGGGATAGCTGCCCAGGCGCATGGTGCCGCCCATTTCCGTGACATCTTCCTGCTCCTCCATTCGGTGTATGACCGGGTAAGTTGACTCCGGTCTGATTTCGGTGGAATGTGCATCTTCCATACCCAAGACGTTGCGCGCAAATTCAACAACTGCGCATTGCATGCCCAAACAAATACCTAAAAAAGGAATATTATTTTCGCGCACATGTCGAATGGCGGCTATCTTTCCCTCTATTCCGCGTTCCCCGAAGCCGGGTGCCACCAGCATGCCGTGAAGACCATGCAGTTTGCGGGCCACATTGTCGTCATCCAGCGTTTCGGAGTTGATGTGCTCCAAACGGACCTTGCAGGAATGCGAAGCACCGGCATGAATAAAAGCCTCCTGAATGGATTTGTAGGCATCCTGCAATTCGGTGTACTTGCCCACCAACCCGATATGAACTTCGCTGCCAGGGCTTTTTAGCCGTATCAGAAATTCCCGCCAATCCGTCAGGTTGGGTTCGCCCTGAGAGGGCAAGCGAAGTTTGGCCAAGACAATGCGATCAAGGTTTTCGCGCAGCATCTCCAGGGGCACATCATAGATGGAGGCGGCATCCCGGGCCTCAATTACAGCATTGACATTGACATTGCAGAACAGCGCAACCTTGCGGCGCAGTTCCATGTTCAAGGGGTGTTCTGTGCGGCACACCAGGATATCGGGTTGAACCCCGGCCTCGAGCAACATCTTGACCGAGTGCTGGGTGGGCTTGGTCTTGAGCTCTCCGGCTGCAGCCAGATAAGGGATAAGGGTCAAATGGATCACCAGGCAATCGCTTTTGCCCAGTTTCCAATGCAATTGCCGGATGGATTCTATATAAGGAAGGGACTCGATGTCCCCGACGGTTCCGCCGATCTCGGTGATGACCATATCGTACTCCCCGGTTTCGCCCAGTAGGAGCATTCGGCGCTGAATCTCGTCGGTGATGTGGGGAATGACCTGGACGGTCTTTCCAAGGTAGTCTCCCCTTCGCTCTTTGTCTATTACGGTCTGATATACCCTTCCCGTGGTGACGTTGTTGGCCTGGCTTGTTCGGATATTCAGAAAACGCTCGTAGTGACCCAGGTCCAGATCGGTCTCCGCTCCATCATCGGTCACATAGCATTCCCCATGCTCATAGGGGTTGAGGGTGCCGGGGTCTATATTGATGTAGGGATCAAACTTCTGGATGGTGACCCGGTAACCTCTGGCTTGCAGAAGTTTAGCCAGAGAGGCTGCAAAAATGCCTTTGCCGAGCGATGAACTGACGCCGCCCGTAACGAAAATATTCTTAACCATGGGAGTGCTCGCTCAGCTTCTGCCCAGCCGGCGTTACGGGGCCTAAAGATAGCATTATCCCGCAAAGACCAAGGTAAAGATGGACGGGTAATCCACCTGTAAACAATCCATTTACCATATTTAAGGCTATGGTTTTCACAATTAAATACATGGCTATTCACAAGTACTGTAGAAATTGCTCACATAGCGGATCAATTGGGTGCCAAGGCCCTATCTTGTGGTGGAAAATTGACTTTTTCGCACTTCCTAAACCATCAATCTCGATCCATGAAATTTAGATTTTTACCGGCTTTCGCCTTAACTCTTGGCCTGTTTGGGGCTTCGATCAACACCCAGGCTCAGTGTGCCGGTTGTGTGGTCAACCCCGCATGCGCTACACTGCAGCCCGATGGCGGGCTTTGTCCGGAGACCATTCCAGCAGCTACAGTTGGTCAGGCCTACAGCCAGGACATCAGTTTTTACGTGCCAACCAATGCCGTTGATCCGGGTACTGGTGTTGCGGTGACTGTGCTCCAAGTGACTATTACAGCCGTCAACGGTTTGCCTTTTGGTCTGGATTGGGAGTGCAACAACGCTGCTTCCGGTTGTGTTTACACCCCTCCCAGCAGCCCTCCGGCTTCAGAGCTGGGCTGTGTGAGGATCTGTGGTACTCCGCTTGGAACCCCCGGAACCTATACGATCAGGGTAGATGTCATTGCTCAAGTAGTTGCCTTTGGTATTACCCTTTCTCAACCTCTGTCTTTTGATGCGAGCATTCAATTGCTGCCCCCGGTTAGCGGAGCCACCACCTTTACGCTGGGAGGTTCGCCCAATTGCAGCAATCAGTACATCGCCAACTTTGCCGCAGGCATAAACGAAGCTCCCCGTGTAACTACCTGGGATTGGAACTTTGGCAACGGTCAGACGGCTACCGGTCAGTTCCCAGCTCCGGTTACCTATGCACCGGGCACCTATACGGCTACCCTGAGCACCAAGATCTATGACTATGTCATCACCCAGGTCAATCTGAACAGCATGAACGACAACTGGTGCGGTGATATAGAAGAGCCCTACCTTTTCGGTATCTGTACGGCCAACCCCGACCCTTACTTTGACGTGCGTGACGCGAGCTCTAATCTGATCTATCACTCGGCTACCATAGACGATGTGCTCTCTGCAGTATGGACGGGTTTGAACATTGTCGTGCCTCCGACTTTCTCCATTGAGTTCACCGATGAAGATGTTATTTCTCAAGACGATCCTCTTGGGACTTTTACGTTCAATCCAACCGGTGCAGGGGTGTATTCCTTCAGCGGTGCAGGCGGTACTTCGGGAACCATAACCATCGGTCTTGTCTTGACTACCACGTTCAACGATGCCACGGAAGTCTTTGCCTTTGGCAATCCCTTCATTGGTCCTTCGGCTGATGTCACCGATGCCACAACTATCGGCGGAACCAATGGAGCCATTGATATGACTATATCCGGCGGCACTCCTCCGTACTCCTTCTTCTGGAGCAATGGAGCGATGACCGAAGACATCAGCGGAGTGGGTGCTGGTGTGTACACCGTTCTGATTGTCGATGCCAACGGCTGTTCCATCACCGATACTTTTACGGTGGATGAGCCGGCTAATGTGCCCTGCGCCCCAGCGCCTTCCGGGCTGCAAGCCCTCATCTTCGGCCCGACAACTGCGCTGTTGAGCTGGGATCCTCTCGGTCAGCCGGTTACCGGCTACCAACTTCAGGGTCGCCGTCAGGGCGAGATTGGATGGCTTAGCCGCAAGTTGACCACTTCCAATGCCTTCCTGACCGTATTCCAGCCCAATACCAATTATGAGTTCCGCGTGAGAGCCAAGTGTTCCGTTACCGGAAACCTCAGCGCTTATTCTGCGATTGAGACCTTTGCTACTCCTGCGGCTCGTGAGGGCGTTGCCGAAACTCCCATTTCGATCAATGTGTATCCCAACCCGGCAGTGGATCGCGCTGTTCTGGAGCTCGGTCTTTCATCGGAACAAGATGTAGCTGTTGTCATCATGGATGCTCTTGGAAGAGTGGTTTATGAGAATACCCAAATCCGCGCTGCAGGGATGAATACCCTTGAGCTGGACTTGAGCACGTATACCTCCGGTATCTACATGATCAATGTGAGCACCGATCAGGGTGTAGAGATTCGCAAAGTCGTGGTGGAGTAAGGGGATTTACTTCTCTTAACTGCCCTACATTTTCAGGCGCCCTGTCGAGCAGACAGGGCGCTTTTTTTTGAGTACATCTATGGACCGGGGAGGCAGAGGCCATGAGCTCAAATTTACCCATGGTCCTGGGAGGCAGAGGCGATGCGCTTAAGATAATCCATGGTCTGGGAGGCAGAGGCGATGTGCTTAAACGTGCACAGGCAATATCCGGCGTTCCCTGCTGAGAGAAACGCTGCTTAAAGCTGATTCTGGGCAGCAAAACGGGATGCGGCCTCAAGATCGGCTGCCGTGTCTACCGTCATCGTTTCTTCGGACACCTGAATAACGCGGATCGAAAAGCCGTGATCCAACCAGCGCAATTGCTCCAGGGACTCTGAGCGCTCGATTTCCGATTCGGGCAAAGCACTAACACAGAATAGAGTTTCCGGTCTATAGGCGTATATCCCTATATGCTTCAAATAGGCATAGCTCTGAGCCCAATGCCGTACATCCCTCTCTCGCTGAAAGGGTATGGGATGCCGGCTGAAGTACAGAGCATTTCCCTGTTTGGTGCAAACGACTTTGGGGCAATTGGGATTGAACAATTGTTCATTGTTGGCGATGGGAACCGCAAGAGTAGCAATTTGAACCTCGGGTTCGGCAAAGGCTGAAGCGAGTAAGTTCAAATGAGCCGGATGCAGAAAAGGTTCATCGCCCTGCACATTGATAACGACATCTGCTGCAAAGCTCTCTTGGTTGACTGACTGGTCAGTCGGGTCCGGCCTATTCTTCCCAGATGATTTGAGAATCGCTCGCGCAGCTTCGGCGCATCGCTCCGTTCCCGATCGGCATGTGGACGACGTCATTAGGACATTAGCACCAAATGCATGTGCTGTATCGAAGATGCGCTTATCGTCGGTTGCGATGAAAACGTGTTCTAAACCCGAGGCTATGCACCTTTCCCAAACGCGTTGGATCATGGTTTTGCCAGCGATGTCGGCCAAAGCCTTGCCGGGCAGCCTGCTTGAATTGTAGCGCGCTGGAATGATGGCCAATACTCTGGGATGATCGGGCATTACTCGGGCACTTTGAATGAGAATAGATTACAAGGTAAAGATCCGAATATGGTCAGCCTCTATCTGCGCGGAGTAAAAACTCTGTCCTTAAGAACTCAGCTCTCTCACAAGCAGGTAACTGTTTCTGACGGCAATCACCTCGACCGACTGGTCCTTGAGGATGTATCCCCCTTCGCTCATCGCATCGTAGCGTTCGCCATTGATATCCACCTTGCCCGAAGGTCGCAATTCTGTGGCGGCAAGTCCACTGGCTCCCAGCAGAGGATGCTCTCCCCGATAGGCATCGACGGTAAAGCCTCTTTCTTTATCCTGAGCTTCCGTCAAAACCAGACGGCGCAAAAGTGGGCTGCCTCTGAGACTGCCAAACAAAGTCACTATCAAACCGATAGAGCCCAAAAGCGCCAGAACAACGACCAGAATGGAGCGAATGAGCTGATCACCGGCAGCGGGATGAAACTCAAAATTGACATTGTCCACCATAGAGAGAACCAGGGCCGTGAGCATCATCGTGACACCGGCAAGGCCGGCCACTCCAAAGCCCGGTATGACAAATATCTCCAGGGCCAGTAGCAAGACACCTGCGATGAACAGACCGATCTCCCAATTGGCGGCCAGACCGTCCAGGTAAAGAGGCGCAAAATATAGGGTAGCGGCAATGCTTGCCGCCAGCAGGGGAAATCCTACACCAGGGCTTTGTAACTCCGCATAGATGCCGATGAAGATGACCATCAAAAGTATCCCTGAAAAGAGTGGATTGACCAGGAATTGTACCGCGCGGTCAATGCCGGTAGGACTAAACTCCGCAAGGCGGTAGTCGCTAAAGCCCGCAGCTTGAAGACTGGTTTTCCAATCTTCTTCAATTCCTTCGCAAAAACCGAACTCCACCGCCTCCGACGAGGTGAACACGAGCGTCTTTCCCTCTGCAATGATGCCTTCAATCTCAATGTCGGGATCAACCATAGCCTGAGCGATCTGCGGATCTCTTCCCTTGAGCATAGCCAAACTTCGCATCTTGGCGCGCATGTAGGCCTGGTACTTGTCCGGCATAGCCTGCCCATCAGTTCCACTGACGACCGTCGCCGCCCCAATCTGCGCAGAAGGGGACATGTAGATACTGTCGCAGGAAATGGAGATCAGAGCTCCGGCCGATGCGGCGTTATTGACAATATGCACCATGGTCAATGCCTTGGCGCGAACCAATCTTTGGCTGATGGAATCGGCGATATTGACCATGCCCCCATAGGTGTCCAGACTCATGATGATCACATCCGCGCCCATCGATTCGGCCTCCTGCATGGCGCGTTTTACCGTTCTCCAGGCAGGTGGCATGATGTCCCCACTGAGTTCAAAGTGGTAAACCAGAGTTTGGGTGGCACTGCTGTCCTCATCCTGTCCCATAACAGGTCCAAACAAGGCAATGAACAGCATGGCTGTGAGAAACTTGACACGCATTTCGGTAAGATGGGGTTCGTGAACGGGTAACTTTGGTGTTGCAAAGAAGCGTCAGGTTTTTTTGACCTTGCCCTTACTATTCTTCATGTGAACGGTCAATGCTCCATTTCGCGATAGACAAATTAAGGGATATTGCCCTATTGAACGCCGGGCGTTTACACAGGCAAAGGGCACCAAAGCAGGTCATTTTGGCGTTTTCCAGTTCAATCATCCATGCCACAAACCCGTTTATGGCTCATATTGTGAATTTTAGATTAACAACACTACTTCGGCGTTCACGCGAGGACTTTTTGATCCTGAGTCTGATTTGTGTCTTCAGCGCTGGAATGGGTCCGCAACTTTATGCGGCTGCATCGCCCGCTTTTCAGCTTGCCCACCCTTCCTCAAATGCTCTGAATCTGCCTGATTCTCTAGGGTTAACCTCTACCGGGGAAGGGCGTTCCTGCGTTTTGCACAGGGTGGAGCAGGGTGAAACCCTCTACGGCCTTTCCCGCCGTTATGGAACTACCGTTGCGGAAATACAGGGATTTAACCCGGCCCTGGCGGAAAACGGACTGCGTTTTGCGGATACCCTCTGTATTCCCAAGACTCCGGTTGCCCCAGCGCATATTGCCGCAATGGCGCCTAGTCCAGATGCATTCTGGCATGTTTTGGAGGCGGAGGAAACGCTCTTCGCTTTGAGTCGTCGATATCAGGTGCCCCTGCAAAGCCTGCTGGAGGCCAATCCAAACCTTGATCCCCGCAGCCTTAAACCCGGTACTCAATTGCGCATACCTGACCGGGCTTCTGTGAAGAGTACTCAACCTGATCATGCTCTTGCAGAGCCCAAAGTGCTGCCCCTTACTCCACTCAACACGTTTCCCTCAGCTCAGTCTTCTGCTCAGCCTGTCGTGTTGCCAGCCTCCATACCTGGCGCTCAGTCGCATTCGCTGAGTCCAATCCCTACTTCGACAAGTGATGTGCAAGCCGCTGCAGAACCATCCTTGTTCGCCGGAACGGCAACGCTCGTTGCCCTGGTCGGGGAAAAGCCGCTGTTGTTTGCCGCCGAAGGGGCTCGCAAGGAAGAATTCTACAGCACAGCGCCGCCGAGCATGCCAGAGCCAAGTCCTGGATATGCTGCAGCTATAGCTGCCAGCGCTGTGAAGGAGAGGGGCATAGCTACCTGGATTGAGAGCAGTGAACCGCAAAAGGACTCAGGCGTGATGCTGGCGCTCCACAACCAGGCGCCTATCGGCTCCTGGATTGAAGTGCGCAATCTGATGAACAACAAAGCTGTTCGGGCGAAGGTCGTGGGCCGATTGCCCCAAAACCTTCAGGACAGCCAGGCCGTTGTCAAGCTTTCCCATACAGCCGCTCAGCAATTGCAGGCTCACGATCCCAAAGTCCTGGTCGAAGTGCTCTACATCCCCACGATTGAGGACCCAGAGTAGAGGCGCGCTACAAGACATGCTTAAGTCTAAAATTGGTTGAGCTTCATCATGCAGCCCTGACGAATCGCGTATCTTTGCGGCATGATTTTCAGCAATGTTCTGGAGACGATAGGCCATACCCCGATAATCCGTTTGAATAAGGTAACTCAGGGCGTCAAGGGTACTATTTGCGTCAAACTGGAGACCACCAACCCCGGCAATTCCATCAAGGACCGCATGGCTCTGAAGATGATCGAGGTGGCCGAAGAAAGCGGTCTTCTCAAGCCGGGTGGAACCATCATCGAAGGCACTTCGGGCAACACGGGTATGGGCCTGGCCATTGCGGCCTGCGTGCGGGGATACCGCTGCATCTTCACCACCACCGACAAACAGTCCCGCGAAAAGGTGGACATGCTCAAGGCCGTTGGTGCTGAAGTGATCGTCTGCCCGACCAATGTGATGCCCGAAGATCCCCGTTCCTATTACTCGGTAGCTGCGCGGCTCTCCAGGGAGATTCCAAATTCAGTATATTTAAACCAATACGATAATTTGGCCAACCGTCAGGCCCATTACGAGAGCACCGGACCGGAGATCTGGGATCAGACCGAGGGGAAGGTAACCCATCTTGTGGTGGGCGTTGGAACGGGAGGCACCATCTCCGGAGCCGGCAAATACCTCAAGGAGCAAAATCCAAGCATCAAGATCTGGGGCATAGATACCTACGGTTCAGTGTTCAAGAAGTATCACGAAACTGGCGTCTTCGACCCCAAAGAAATCTATCCCTACATCACGGAGGGCATAGGCGAAGACATCCTTCCCAAGAACGTCGATTTTTCGGTCATCGACCTGTTTGAAAAGGTGACCGACAAGGATGGTTTGGTCATGACGCGACGTCTGGCCAGAGAAGAAGGTCTGTTGGTGGGTAATAGCGCTGGTTCTGCTGTGGCCGGATTGCTTCAGCTCAAGGATCAATTGAAAGAAGATGACTTAGTGGTCATCATCTGCCACGATCACGCTTCGCGCTATGTAGGAAAGGTCTTCAATGACGACTGGATGCGCGATCACGGATTTCTGGACACCGACATAACCCTTCAGGAGATCGTCAACCGCAAGAGTCGCCGCGAATTGATCACGGCTCAACCGCATCAGACCGTGGCTCAGGTTCTGGAGCGCATGAAGGAGGCCGAAATCTCTCAAATGCCCGTAGGTCAGAATGGTGAAATGAACGGAAGTGTCACCGAAAGCGCTATCCTCCACCATTTGCTTTCCAATCCCGCTGTACGGGACAAGATGGTTGGACAGATCATGGATCCGCCTTTCCCCAAAGTCAGCATCAATTCGGCGGTCAGAGAGTTCAGAGAATTGTTGCGCAAGCCCAATGCCGCCCTGTTGACCGAAGATGCTGCCGGCTCCGTGCACATTGTGACCCAATACGATTTGGTTCAGGTGCTGTCCTGATAGGCAAGTGTATGGAGCGTGCTCAGAGCATAGCACTCCGCGATGGCCTTGAACGCAAGTTGCAATGGACTCGCCCCGCCTCCAGAGTTTGCTCTTTGGTTCCCAGTCAGACGGAATTATTGGAGTACCTGGGTGCAGATGTAGTGGGCATCACCCGATACTGCACCCGGCCGAAAGGCTTGTCAAAGACAGCCCGCATCATCGGCGGAACGAAGAATCCGGATATTGAACAGATCCTGGCGCTGAAACCCGATTTGGTCGTTGCCAATCAGGAGGAAAATCGCCGTGAAGACATCGCTCAGCTCCAAGATCAGATTCCGGTCTATGTCAGTCGGGTTCAAACCATCGAAGACAATTACCGGCTCATCGGGCACCTGAGCCTGTTGATCAATGCGTCCGACAGGGCAATGGATTTGCAAAGTAGCATTGCGCGGAGCCTGGCTGAATTCCGCGCCCCAACCGTGCGCAGAGCGCTATACCTGATCTGGCGAAAGCCCTGGATGTCCGTCGGTGGAGACACCTTCATCAGCAGCATGATGCAAATTGCGGGTTTCCAGAATTGCTGCGCGGAACAGCAGCGCTACCCTTCGCTGAGTGCAGAAGAGATGCAAAGCCTGAATCCCGATGTGATTTTGTTGTCCTCAGAGCCCTTTCCATTTAAAGAAAAGCATATGCTGGAATTGGGGGATATCTTTCCCAACAGGCCGGTTTTACTCTGTGATGGTCAGGCATTTAGCTGGTACGGGCTCAGGCCATTGTACGCCCGGGAGGAATTTGAGCGATTGAACAGCCAACTCAACAAAGTTGTATAAGCGCTATACTTGGCATTTGAGCCTGAATGCCGAACTTTGCCACGCTGAACGGCCTGTGCACAGAGAGGAACACCGCATGCACCCTCTGTTCAGAGCCCATTACCGACTGAATAAACCAGCCTTTTACCCATGTCTTACGCCAACATAGTTAAGCAACTCGGAGACCAGGCATCGTACTTCCTGGAGCACCAAAGCAAGACCATTTCCAAAGATCACCTGCACTTGCCAGGCCCGGATTTTGTGTCGCGAGTGTGGATGGATTCGGATCGCAGTCCCCAGGTTTTGCGCAACATGCAAGCCTTGTACAACCACGGTCGTCTGGCCGGAACTGGTTATCTGTCTATTCTTCCGGTTGATCAGGGCATAGAGCACACCGCAGGCGCGTCCTTTGCACCCAATCCCATCTACTTCGACCCGGCCAACATTGTTGAGCTGGCCATTGAAGGCGGGTGCAATGCCGTGGCCTCCACCTTTGGCGTCCTGGGCTCTGTTGCCCGTAAATACGCGCACCGAATTCCCTTCGTGGTCAAGATCAACCACAATGAACTGATGACCTACCCCAACAAGTACGATCAGGTGGCTTTTGGGACGGTAGAAGAGGCCTGGAACATGGGAGCAGTGGCCATTGGAGCCACCATTTACTTCGGCTCGCCGGAGAGCAACCGCCAATTGGTGGAGATTGCGGAGGCCTTTCAACACGCGCATGAATTGGGCATGGTGACCATCCTGTGGTGCTATACGCGCAGCAATGCCTTCAATGTCAAAGGAGACAAGGACTACCATGTAGCCGCAGACCTGACCGGACAGGCCAATCACCTGGGTGTGACCATACAGGCAGACATCATCAAGCAGAAAATGCCCGAAAACAACGGGGGTTTCAGCGCGTTGAAATTTGGCAAGTCGCACCCCTCGATGTACAATATTTTGAGCTCCGAACACCCCATCGATCTCTGCCGCTATCAAGTGGCCAACTGCTATATGGGCCGCGCCGGGCTGATCAACAGCGGTGGCGCTTCTGCGGGAGAAAGCGATCTGACAGAGGCCATAACCACGGCTGTGGTCAACAAAAGAGCCGGAGGTGCCGGATTGATTTCGGGTCGAAAGGCTTTCCAGCGTCCCATGAAGGAAGGTGCAGCCCTCCTGCAAGCCATTCAGGATGTGTATCTTGAGAAGAAGGTGACCATTGCGTGATGGTCTCGACGCACTTCGCCTTTTATCAGATTTTCGGTTCGAAGGGCCTTTGAGCCTCTTGCATCAGCCTTAAACAACCACATGTGAGTTGGTTAAAACGACTTAAAGAAGGGATTACCACCTCCACCCGGGAGAAGAAAGAAGCTCCGGATGGGGTATGGGTTAAGTGTCCTTCCTGCAAGAAGAACTACCGGAACAAGGAGTTTTTGGAGAATCTCAAGATCTGTCCGTACTGTGAGTATCACAGCAGACTGGGCTCAGAGGAATATTTTGATTTAATATATGATGATAGTCAATATGAGCTTCTGTTCACCAATCTGCGCTCTATAGACTTTTTGCCCTTCACCGACCTGAAACCCTATAAAAACCGACTCGAAGAGGCTTACAAGAAAACGGAACTCGGCGATGCCATGTCTGTAGCCAGCGGCCTGCTGGATGGCCACCGTCTGGTGGTGGCCTGCATGGACTTTGAGTTCATCGGCGGCTCAATGGGCTCCGTAGTAGGAGAGAAGATCGCCCGCTCCGTGGACAAGGCGATTGAACTGAAATGCCCCTTGCTGATCATCTCCAAATCGGGAGGTGCCCGCATGATGGAATCCAGTATTTCCCTGATGCAGTTGGCCAAGACCTCCTCCAAACTCACCCAGTTGGCCAGAGCGAAGCTCCCGTACTTTTCGCTGATGACCGATCCGACTACGGGTGGGGTAACAGCCTCCTATGCCATGTTGGGGGATATCAACATGGCCGAGCCCGGCTCTCTGATCGGTTTTGCGGGCCCCAGAGTGATCCGGGAGACCATCAAAAGAGAGCTTCCCAAGGGCTTTCAACGGGCTGAATTGCTGCTGGAAAGCGGTTTCCTGGACTTTATAGTGGACAGAAGACTGCTCCGCCAGCGCCTCATTGAGATGATCCTGCTCTTCGAATCCTGAATGGGAAAGCCAGAAGGGGCGCGAAGGCTGAATTTTATTCCCCTTTGGACATGACTATTGTTCCAGCGGATTGATGTATTTTTGCGCAGAAATTACAGAAGAAAGATTAACTGACGCAAAAGGCAAGCTCGATGAGTTACCTCACCTCTGAGAAGAAAGTAGAACTGTTTAAAGAATACGGCGGAACGGAAACCAACACGGGATCTGTCGATGCCCAAATTGCGCTGAGCACGGTTCGTATCAATCACTTGACGGATCATCTGCGCAAGAACAAAAAGGATGTTGGCACCAAGCGCTCCCTGCTCAAATTGGTAGGGCATCGCCGCAGTCTGCTCAATTATTTGGCCAGTAAGGATATTGAGGCCTACCGCAGCCTGATCGCCAAACTGGGTCTTCGCCGCTGATCGGCCACCCGTCTTTTTGTTCCATGTTTACGTAGGACGGGTTTGCCTTTGCTCTGGTTCCCCGGTGCACGTATATCTGTTTTTTTCATAAACATCTCTGTTCTGCTTTGTCCGAGCTAAAGATTGCCTTGATGCAAAAATTCACCAAACTATGATGCCCTCAGGAACGGTCCAGACCATTGATCTGGGCGATGGCCGCAGCATTACCCTCGAGACGGGTCGGCTGGCCAAACAAGCCCACGGTAGCTGTATGCTAACCATGGGAAAAACCATGATGCTCGCTACAGTAGTAGCCAGCGAAGACGCCAAAGAAGGCATTGATTTTCTGCCTTTGACGGTTGAGTATCGAGAAAAATTCAGCGCCGCCGGAAAGTTTCCAGGCGGTTTTTTTAAGCGTGAAGCTCGTCCTTCCGAATCGCACATTCTGGTTGCGCGCCTGATTGACCGGGCCATACGCCCTCTGTTCCCCGATGATTTTCACGCCGAAACTCAGGTGATGATCACGCTCTACTCCTCGGATGATGAGGTTAGCCCTGAATCCCTGGCCTGTCTGGCGGCCTCCGCCGCCATCACCGCTTCGGACATTCCCTTTGCCGGACCGGTATCCGAGGTTCGAATTGGCCGATTGAATGGCAAGATGATGATCAATCCCAGTCCGGCGCAATTGCTGCTTTCGGACATTGATATGATTGTTGCGGCTACCGAGCAGAACATTATGATGATCGAAGGCGAAATGTCGGAGATCTCTGAAGAAGAGATGCTGCAGGCCATTCAGGTTGCCCACGAAGCCATAAAGATTCAGTGTCGCGCTCAGTTGGAACTGGCACAGAATGCCGGCAAAACCGAAAAGCGCGAGTACAACCACGAAGAAAACGATGCCGATCTGGAGGCAGACGTTCGCACACATACCTATGATGCGGTTTACGAAGTGGTCAAGCAGGCCATAACCGACAAAAAGAAGCGCTCTGAAGCCTTCTCCAATGTGCGCGACGAGTACATGGCCAGGTACAGTGAAGAGGATTTGGCCCTGAAGAAGGATCTGATCAAGAAGTATTTCCACAAAGTGGAGAAGGAAGCCATGCGGGATGTAGTGCTCAAGGAGCGCTATCGCCTGGATGGTCGTCAACTGGATCAGATTCGCCCGATCTGGGGTCAGGTGGATGTATTGCCCTCTACCCACGGTTCGGCCTTGTTCACCCGCGGCGAGACTCAGTCCCTGACTTCGGTTACCCTGGGCTCCAAGATGGATGAGCAGACCATTGACACGCCGACTTTTTCCGGTTCGGAAAAATTCATGCTGCACTACAACTTTCCCAGCTTTAGCACAGGTGAAGCCAGACCAATTCGCATGCTGAGCCGCCGCGAAATCGGCCACGGCAACCTTGCCCTCAGAGCCCTGAAGCGCATGGTTCCAAGCGATTGCCCATACACCGTTAGAATCATCTCCGACATTTTGGAGTCCAACGGCTCTTCTTCGATGGCCACGGTCTGCGCCGGTTCGCTGTCGATGATGGATGCGGGCATCAAGATGCACAAGGCGGTTTCCGGTATTGCCATGGGTCTGATCTACGACGGCAAAACAGGCAACTACGCGGTGTTGTCCGATATCCTGGGCGACGAAGATCACCTGGGCGATATGGACTTCAAGGTGACCGGCTCAGCAGACGGGATCACCGCCTGTCAGATGGACATCAAGATTGACGGCTTGTCCCATGAGGTGCTGCGCGAAGCCCTCGATCAGGCCAAGCGGGGCAGAGCTCATATTCTGGGGGAGATGAACAAGATTCTGGACAAGCCCAGAGAGGATTACAAGCCCCATGCTCCCCGCATTGTCCAATTGCTGATTCCCAAGGAGTACATCGGTGCCATCATCGGCCCCGGTGGAAAGGTGATCCAGGAGATGCAGGCCGTTACGGGTACCCAGATTGTCATCACCGAAGACGACAAGAACGGGATCGTGGACATCATCGGCAACAACAAGGCCTCCATCGACGCGGCGATTGCCCGCATCAAAGGCATCACCCAAACGGCTGAAGTCGGAGAGGTTTACGATGCGAAGATCAAATCCATCAAGCCCTATGGAGCCTTTGTGGAATTCCTTCCCGGTAAGGAAGGGCTCTTGCACATCTCCGAGGTGTCCTGGAAGCGCATTGAAACCCTGGAGGGCCTGATGAATCCGGGAGATTCCATCAAGGTCAAACTGCTGGAAGTGGATAAAGTCACCGGAAAATTCAGGTTGAGCAGCAAGGTGCTGGAGCCCAGGCCAGAGGGTTGGGAAGACTCTCCCCGTGACTTTGGCGGGGACCGGGGAGATCGCGGAGATCGCTCCTCGGGTGGCTATCGCGGTGGTCGCGATGGGGACCGTGGCGGGGACCGCGGAGGAGACCGTGGCGGGGATCGCGGAGGACCGCGCAGACCGCGTCCAAACGAGGTTTAAACAATTTTGGAAATTCCTTTTCAGGGCTGAGCTTTTCACCGGGCTCAGCCCTGTTTTTTTGTCTTTGTATAGGGTGTTAAATTAAGGTATAACCTATTGATTGCGAGAAATTTGTATTGATCAAAAAAGGTATTTTTCGAGCTTCGCAACCTTAGTCTGAATGCAGGCGTAAACAGGAAGGCCAACAGGCTCCTATCTACATGCGTCAGCTTAAGATTACCAATCAGATCACCAATCGAAATTCCGACTCGCTGGAGAAATATCTCTATGAGATCGGAAAGATTGACCTGCTCAACTCCGAAGAGGAAGTTGATCTGGCCAAACGAATTCGGGCCGGCGATCAGGCTGCGCTGGACCGCTTAACCCGAGCCAATCTGCGCTTTGTGGTTTCCGTGGCCAAGCAGTACCAAAATCAGGGCCTTTCGCTTGCCGATTTGATCAATGAAGGCAATCTGGGCCTGATCAAGGCTGCCCAGCGCTTTGACGAGACCAAAGGCTTCAAGTTCATCTCCTATGCCGTTTGGTGGATTCGCCAGGCCATTATGCAGGCCATCGTGGAGCAGAGCCGTTTGGTCAGGCTGCCCCTGAACAAAGTGGGGTCCTTCAACCGCTATCACCGCACCTGTGCTCAACTGGAACAGGAGCTGGGCCGCGAAGCCAACCCGGACGAGATCTGCACAGCCATGGGTATCACGGCTGACGAGCTCCGCGAGATTCTGAAAAACAACACCCGCTACCTGAGCACGGATGCGCCCATTGGCGGTGAGGACGAGGACGGAACCCTGCTGGACCTGATCCGCAGCAGCGACGACAACGAGCCGGATTTCGACCTGATGGATGTATCGCTCAAAGAGCATATCCGTGAGGCCTTGTCAGTGATCTCAGAGCGCGAAGCCTCTATAGTGTCCTGTTACTACGGCTTGAATGGGGAGACGCCTTTCACCCTGGAGGAAATCGGTTTCAAGTTTGACCTGACCAGGGAACGCGTTCGCCAGATCAAGGAGCGGGCCATACGCCGCCTGCGCCGGGCCACCGCCAGCAAAGAGCTGCGCAACTATCTCTGAGCCTCTATAGCGCTTCGCAATCCGGCCCGGAGGCTTTGATGGAATGACTATCTTAGCGACCTACTTTGCATGGCTCATCTGGTCGCCCCCTCTGTACTTTCTGCTGACTTTGGACATCTCGCACGGGACGTGCAGATGATTGATCAAAGCGCCGCCGATTGGTTTCATATCGACGTTATGGACGGGGTCTTTGTGCCCAACATCAGCTTTGGATTTCCCATCGTCGAAGTCATCGCGAAGGGGTCCTCCAAGTTCAAGGATGTGCACCTGATGACCAGCCGTCCAGAGGCTTATGTTTCGCAGTTCAGAAAAGCCGGAGCAGATGGTTTGACCGTGCATGTCGAAGTGGTCACACACCTGCACCGCTGTATTCAGCAGATCAAGGAGTCCGGTATGAAAGCCGGTGTGGCACTGAATCCCTCCACCCCGCCAGAATCCCTGCGGGAGATCCTTCCCGATCTCGATCTGGTCCTGATCATGACGGTCAACCCGGGCTTTGGAGGTCAGCATTTCATTCCCGCTTCACTGGACAAGATTAAGCGCACCCGACAGTTGATGGACCGGGTGCAATCCAGCGCTTTGCTTCAGGTGGATGGAGGAATCAAACTGAGCAATGCAGCGGCGGTTATACAAGCCGGGGCCGATGTGATTGTATCGGGAAGCGGCATCTTTGCCTCAGCAGATCCCCGTGCGGAGATTGCAGCTTTTAAGACTCTGAACGTCAATAATTTGCTCGCCTGATTCCCGTTTAGTTAACCATGTCCCCATTCTACTCCTCTTTGCTGGCCATGGCGCTGTTTACCTTCTTGTATGCGGAAAGTCGGGCTCAGGCTATCGCAACAGTCTATGGGGAGATCCTGGATGAAGAGGGCAAACCCATCTCAGAAGTCAACGTCATCATCTTTGGACAAGCCGGGGTAGGCACCATCTCCGATGAGGCTGGCCTGTATAGTCTTGAGGTAGAGGCCAACGTACCGGTCACTTTGGTCTTCAGCCATGTGAGCTATGAGGATGATTACAAAAGGGTCTCTCTAGAGGCGGACAAGATCTATCGATACAGTCCCGTGCTTAAGGAGCGCTCCCTGCGGGAAGTCAAGGTCGTCGATCAGCGCAAACGCCAGGAATTGATTCAAACCATCCCGGTGGAGATGATCGAGTACATCCCAGATCCCAGCGGTGACCCGATCTCGGCGGCGCTCAAGCAATTGGGTGCCGGCTCGAGCAATGAGCTGAGCTCTCAGTATTCGGTGCGGGGCGGGAACTACGATGAAAACCTGGTTTATGTCAACGATTTTGAGGTCTATCGCCCCCTGATCATCCGGGCGGGTCAGCAGGAGGGTTTCCCTTTTCCCAACTACACGATGACCAAGAGCATCGCTTTTTCAGCGGGTGGATTTGAAGCCCGTTACGGCGATAAACTCAGCTCTGTCCTGGATATCCGCTACAAGAAACCACGGGAGTTTCACGCTTCGGCCAGTTTGAGTCTGCTCGGGGGAAACTTTCATGTTGAGGCCGCAAATGCCAAGAAGACCGCCGGCATCCTGTTGGGGGTTCGGCACAAGAACAACGCCTATCTGCTAAACTCTCTGGAAACCACCGGGGAGTACAGGCCTTCCTTTACCGATGTACAGGGATTGATCAATGTGGACCTTTCGCCCAAACTGGAATTGGAGATCCTGGGCAATATCTCTCAGAACCGCTTCAGTTTTGTACCGGAGAACCGTTCCACCAGTACGGGATTGGTCAATGAGGTCATTCGACTGGACGTGTTCTTTGACGGGCAGGAACTGGATGAGTTTCTGACTTCTATGGGTGGAGTTTCGCTGCACCACAAGCCCAACAAGAGCTTGGGGCTGAAGTGGATGGCTTCGGCCTACAGGGCATTGGAAGACGAGAATTTTGACATCATCGGCGACTACTTCCTGGGTCAGGTAGAGAGCAATCTGGGCGAAGAGGAATTCGGACAGGTGGCTTTTGGATTGGGTGTAGGTACCTTTCAGAACTACGCCCGCAACCGCATTGATTCCTGGGTGGGCAATACCAGTCATCTCGGGTATTACGATCAGGGTGAACACTTCTTTCAATGGGGTTTCCGCTACCAGGCCGAGCGCATCGAAGACCGCATCAACGACTGGACCCGATTGGATTCTGCGGGCTACTCCCTGCCCTACAATGGTCAGGATGTGCAACTCGACCGTGTGCTCAAGGCGGCAACCGTCTTGAGAAGCAGCCGCATTTCCGCCAATATTCAGGATACCTGGACCCCCTACGACAGCCGCCTGGACTGGAGCCTGACGGCAGGAGTCCGCGCTCAGTACTGGGATTTGAATCAGGAGTTTGTGCTCAGTCCCAGGGTGCAGGCCGCCTTCAAGCCCCAGGGCATGCGCAAGGACTCAACGGCCAGAGATGTGGTGTTCAAAGCTGCCGCGGGCATATATGCTCAACCGGCCTATTACCGCGAATTGCGCAACCTGGATTTTGACCTGAACACCTCAGTTCGGGCACAGAAGAGCATGCATCTGGTCTTGAGCGGAGACTGGAATTTCACCGCATTTGACCGGGAGTTTAAGTTTGTCTCCGAATTATACTATAAATACTTATGGGATATAGTCCCCTATGAATTGGACAATGTGCAGGTGCGCTACTACGGGCAGAATGCCGGCAGGGGCTATGTGGCCGGCATAGATCTGCGACTGCACGGAGAATTGGTGGAGGACGCCACTTCCTGGGTGTCTATGACCATCATGCAGGCCAGGGAGAACCTGGACGAGAGCATGCTGACCAACATCTTCGGGGCCGAAGATGAGGATGGCAATCTGATAGACCGCGGTCTGATGCCGCGACCCACTGATCAGAGAGTAAATTTTGGTATGTTTTTCCAGGACTATGCCCTGAACAACAAGAACTTCAAGGTGCACCTGAATTTCCTCTTTGGCAGCGGTCTGCCCTTTGGTCAGCCCGAAAATCTACTGCTGAGAAACCGCTTCCGCATTCCTCCCTATCGCCGGGTAGACATCGGGTTCAGCGCGTTGTTGCTCAAAGAGAATCCGGAGAGAACCGGAATGTTCAAGCATCTGGAGAGTGTCTGGGCCAGCCTGGAAGTCTTCAATCTGTTGGGCATATCCAATACCGTCTCCTATCTATGGGTCAAGGACAACAACGATCTGGTTTATGCCTTTCCAAACTTTCTGACCAGCAGACTGATCAATGCACGTATCATCATCGACATCTGATCGAACCATTTTGGCATACTTACCGTTGCCTGCTTGAACGGTGTTTTTACGGCTGGGTATGCACTTCAGAGCAAGACCTTCTTCAAGGGCATTATAGCCTAAATTCGCCTTCGTTAATCGATACCATCCACAAAAAATCCGCTACTGAGCAATTCTGATATGAGCGAAAAAATTCACCATTGTCTGATCATAGGCTCCGGTCCTGCCGGCTATACTGCGGCCATCTACGCCGCCCGGGCCAACCTCTTTCCGGTCATGTACACCGGAATCGAACCTGGGGGTCAGTTGATGCAAACCACTGAAGTGGAAAACTATCCCGGATATCCCGATGGGGTACTCGGGCCGCAGATGATGGAAGACTTTAAGAAGCAGGCGGAACGGGTTGGAACCGTCGTGCACTTTGGCATGGCCACCGAGGTTCGCTTTGGTGGGGCCGGTCCTCATGAAGTGGTGATTGACGGGGAGAAAACCGAGAAAGCCCATTCGCTCATCATTGCCACCGGTGCCTCGGCCAAATGGCTGGGATTGGACTCTGAGAAGCGCCTGAACGGACATGGTGTTAGTGCCTGCGCAGTTTGTGACGGCTTCTTTTTCCGGGGAAAGGAGGTGGCCATCGTAGGCGGGGGAGACACGGCAGCGGAGGAGTCTCTTTACCTGAGTAAATTGTGCAAGAAAGTTCACCTTCTGGTGCGCAGAGACCAGATGAGGGCCAGCAAGATCATGCAGGAGCGGGTCTTGGCCAGTGAAAACATCATTGTTCACTGGAATACAGAGACCCAAGAGATCCTTGGCGAGGAGTTCGTTGAAGCGGTTCGGGTCAAGGATTCCATCAGTGGGGTGAGCCGGGAGGTTGCCATTCAGGGCTTTTTTGTGGCCATTGGGCACAAGCCCAACACCGATCTTTTTGTAGGCAAACTGGATATGGACGCGCAGGGATACCTGATCACCCAGTCCGGCAGTACAAGGACAAAAGTGGCCGGTGTTTTCGCCGCTGGAGATGTTCAGGACAAGATCTACCGTCAAGCGGTGACGGCGGCGGGCACGGGCTGTATGGCTGCCCTGGATGCCGAGCGCTACCTGACTGAAATGGGCATTACCTGAGATTGGCCCACTTATTGCACATTAGAGGCTAAAGCCCCTAAAGCATGTCTATATTCCCTTCATTTTCCCGGATATCAGCTCCTCTGCTGTGCTTAAATCATTGCATCAAGTCAATTAGCGTAATGCTCTTGATTTTCACGGGATTATCCGTATTTTCTCAGTCTTGGACCAAGGCGGTCATTGATGTGGAAGGGGATACGCTCGTGCGCTCGGGTCTTTCGGCGGTAACCATTCGGGCTCCCCGAGTGTTTGAAGATGAGTCGGTCCGGACGGAGTACTACCGCATCATGACCCTTAGAAGGGATGTCGAGCGGGTTGCCCCTTTTGCCATAGATGCTGCTGAATTGCTCAGCAGTCTGGATGAAGAGCTCTCAACCACAGCAAGTGGAAAGGAGCGCCGCCGGATCATCAAGGAAAGAGAATCGCAGATTCAACTGAAACTGGAAGCCCGATTGCAACAACTCACTCGTCAACAGGGGGAAATCATGGTCAAGCTCATCCACCGCGAAAGCGGTAAAACCGTCCATGAATGGATGCAGTCCATCAAAGGGAAGAGTTCGGCCTTTTACTGGCAAAATGTAGCCAGAGCGGGTGGTGTAAACCTCAAGCTAACTTATGATGCAGAAGAGGAAGACCGGGCGATCGAGCGCATCATCAGCGGCAAACCCTACTGATTAGATGGGCGTTTTAGCCTCATTCCCCCGTTACACCTAAATTGCGGTCTTATTTCAAGCTGAGCCCGGCATTCTCCGGCAGTATCGCACGCCAATATGGATCAACCCAATCTCTACGGAATAAAAGTCAAAGACAAGCAGGGCCGCGAACTGCCTATGGAAGAGTTTAAGGGCAGGGTGCTCCTGATTGTCAACACGGCCACCGAATGCGGATTCACTCCTCAACTGGAGGGGCTCGAAGCGCTGTACCAGAAGTTCAGAGACCGGGGTTTTTTGGTGCTCGGTTTCCCTTCGAACCAATTTGCCAATCAGGAGCCCAGAGATGATGAGGAAATCGGGGATTTCTGCCAGGTCAATTACGGGGTGAGCTTTCCCATGTTTAAGAAACTGGAGGAAAAGGGGACGCAAAGCTCTGAGCTGTTTCGGTTCCTGAGCGAAAAAAAACTCAATGGCCGTCTGAGTTCAAGACCCCGCTGGAATTTCCACAAGTACCTGGTCAATCGCCGCGGTGAAGTCGTCGATTTCTATCTGCCCTTCACCAAGCCCGAGGCCCGTCGTTTGCACCGGGCCATTGAAAAATTGCTGGACAGCCCGGAAGACTAATCCGGCTTTCCCTATAGCCCAACACATGTTGAGAAAATTGAATATTCTGGCCTTCGGAGCCCATCCGGATGATGTGGAACTGAGTTGTTCCGGCACCTTGATTCTGGAGAAAGAGATCGGGAAGAAAACCGGCATTGCCGATCTGACCCGGGGTGAGTTGGGAACACGTGGCAGTGTCGAAACGCGGGCTGAGGAATCACAGAGAGCCTCGGAGATACTCGGGCTGGATGAGCGCTGTAACCTGGGTTTGCGCGATGGGTTCATTCAGGCCGATCCCGATTCCATTCTGGAGGTCATCCGGGTGCTGAGAAGGTACCGGCCCGAGATTGTTTTGGCTCCCGCTCTGAGCGATCGCCACCCGGATCACGCCAGGGCAGGGGATCTGGTGGTTCAGGCCTGCTTTCTGGCCGGGCTGCTCCGGATTGACAGCACCGATTTCAATGATACTGCACCGCAACAGCCCTGGAGACCTGCAGCCATCTATCGATACATCCAGGATCGAATGATCAAGCCTGATTTGGTCGTGGACATCAGCGATGTGATGGATCAGCGTATGGAATCTATTTTAGCTTATAAGTCTCAATTCTATAACCCCGATGCAGAACGGCCGAATACCTACATCAGTTCGCCGGAGTTCCTGGAAGGGATCAGGAGCCGGGCCAGAGAGATGGGCCGTTTGATCGGTGTGGCCAACGGGGAGGGCTTTACCGCCGAGCGCACACCCGGGCTTTCCCGGATCAGCGATCTGCTCTAAGGGTCTGAAGGGAAACATGCTGTTGTCGCTGAGGTCATGTCGAAGGAGAGCAGAGTATTTCACTGCATCGCGAATCACGCCACAGCCCGCGGAGCACATGAAAGGCTCCGGCAGAAAGGGAAAGGTACGGGAAGGAAGAAAAAGCCCGGAGGTACCAGGATCAGCGACGGCGCTCCTTGATACGGGCAGACTTGCCGGAGAGCTTGCGCAGGTAGAAAATGCGAGCGCGTCTGACCTTGCCGATCTTGTGCACCTCGATGTTCTCGATATTGGGTGAATAGAGCGGGAAGATGCGCTCCACACCGGTGCCATTGCTGATCTTGCGCACCGTAAAGGTCTGGGTGCGACCGCTGCCTTTGCGCTGAATGACATCGCCCCGGAAGGGCTGTGTCCGGGACTTGTTGCCCTCCACGATACGGTAGTAAACCGTGACGTTATCGCCAGCCTTGAAGGTCGGGATTTGACGGTCGGCGACCAGCGTTAATTCAAGTTCTTTGATGCGCTCCATGACGTGCGGTTGATCGGATACTCTTAAGCCGGGCAAAAGTAGCAAAAATTGGATTGTTAAACAATGGTTTAATCCAAAACAAGCTCTGTAAATCAGGATTTTTCGCCGAGCTCAGGCCGGCGTTCCCGGGTTCTCTGACGGCTCTGATCCATCCTCCAGGCTTCTATGCGGCCGTGATCACCGCTGAGCAGGACGTCGGGCACTTTCCAGCCCCGGTAGTCCGGCGGGCGGGTGTAAACCGGAGGGGCGATCAGGTTGTCCTGAAAGGAATCGGACAGCGCTGAGCTTTCGTCGTTCAGCACCCCCGGCAACAGGCGGCCAATGCTGTCTGTCAGCACGGCAGCGGCCAGTTCACCCCCGGAAAGCACATAGTCGCCGATGCTCACTTCCATGGTCACCAGATGCTCGCGCACGCGCTCATCCACGCCTTTGTAGTGCCCGCAGAGCATGATCAGGTTCTTGCAGAGGCTCAGACGGTTGGCCATGCCCTGATGGAGCAATTCTCCGTCAGGACTCATATAGATGATCTGATCGTATGTGCGTTGGGCTTTCAGTTCGCTCAGGATGCGGTCTATGGGCTCGATCATCATGACCATGCCCGCGCCGCCCCCATACGCGTAATCATCCACCTGTCTGTGCCGCTCATCAGGGCTATAGGCCCTCAAATCGTGCACGTGAACCTCCATTAAACCCTTGTTCTTCGCCCTTTGAAGAATGGAATGGTCGAAGGGCCCCTGTAGCAAAGCGGGGAGCAAGGTGATGATGTCTATGCGCATAGCTCGAGCGAAGGGTAGGCAGGTCACAAATCCAGCAAACCGTCCGGAATTTCCACCATCAGATAGCGCTCCTGATCCTGAACGGCCAGGATGTTTTCATCCGCCAGTGGAATGAATATCTCGCGCTTTTGATAGCGGACAACCGCCAGCCACTGACCATTGTTGTCCAGCACTTCCAGAATGGGGCCTATGGGCTGATCATCCTGGTCCCTGATTTCATATCCGATGAATTCATCGCGCTCGTCGTCGCTGTCGGCGAGGATGAGGTTGGACTCATCGGTCCAGATGTCCAGTCCGCAAAGAGCACGTGCCTTCTCCGGGCTGTCGATGTCTTCGAAGTCCAACACCCAATGCGCACCCTGATCGGGTATGGACCAGGTGTTGAGAAAATGCGGAAAGTAACGACCGTCGCGGTGTTCGTACAAGACTTTAGCCCCGTCCAAACCGATGATACCCGATTCAGGTTCAAGCAGAATATTCCCTTGAAGACCAATGGATTTCACCAGCTTACCTAAGCGAACTTTCGAAGAGTCTGCAGAGGTTTTTGGACTTTCCATAGCCGCGGTCAGGCCTCTTTGGGAGCATCGGCATCCGCCTCGGGCGCAGCTTGTTCGCTGGCATCGGCATCCGGAGTCTGCTCGGCTTGTGCAGTGGCTTCTGCTGCAGGTGCAGCTTCATCGGCGCTCAGCTCTGCTGTAGCTTCTGCTGCGGGGGCGTTTGCCTCGCTGTGTGCGCGCATCTGCTCGGCCAGGGCCTGGGCATCGGCGGCAGCTTTGGCTTCTGCTGCGGCCTTAGCTGTGGCTTCGCGCTCTTCGCGAATCTTGCGAATCTCGGCATCGCGCGCTTCGGCTACGGAGTCTTTGGCTTTCTTGCCGGCCTGAGAGACCTTGCTCTGGTGATCTACTTCCCATTCGCGGAACAAACGCTCTGCCTGCTCCATTTCAAAGGCACCTTTATTTACACCCCTCAAGAGGTGTTTCTTATACATGGCGCCCTTATATTTGAGGATAGCTCGAACGGTTTTTGTCGGTTGAGCACCTTTGTTCAACCAATCGATGGATTTGTCAATATCCAAATCAATCTGAGCGGGAATATGCACCGGGTCGTAAGTGCCCAGACGCTCTATAAAGCGCCCGTCTCTTGGTGATCGCGCATCGGCCACAACAATGTAGTAAAATGGCCTGCGTTTGCGCCCGTGGCGCTGTAGTCTGAGTTTAGTTGCCATTGCGTAGAAACGCTGTTTTAGAGTTAACCAGGACTCTGTGGTCTGTCAAAGACCCGTGGAGTGTGGAATCGAAGGGCAAAGATAAAACTTTTGTCAGGTTCATTGGGGAGATGTGATTGAGAAATTATTTTCTTTTTAACCATGTCACAAAATGCCAATTTATATGGCATTATTTGACAAATTTAAGCACTTTTGTTATGGTCACAAATTTTTTGTTTATGGCGCCCAAAAGGCGCATGTTAGATCGCAGTGTTGAGTTGCCACTACCACTTGAACACACTGTTTCCACGCTCGGCAGGCTTTGGTTTCGATCGATGTTCAGGCCCGCTTTTTTCCTGTTTCTTAGCTTTTTCCTCTTACCTCATGTGCATTTCGCCCAGACCATTGAAGGAGAGTTGATGCAATGGCACAGAATCAGCTTGACTTTTAATGGCCCTTCGGCCTGTGAGTCAGACGCCTACAACCCTTTCGTTAACTACCAAATGATAGTCACATTTGAGCATGAATCAGGAACTCCTTCTTCATTCAGTGTGCCCGGCTTCTTTGCTGCCGATGGGCAGGCAGCAGAAACGGGAGCGGTTTGCGGAAATCGCTGGAGAGTCTATTTCAATCCGCCCAGGTCGGGTGTGTGGAATTGGAGCGCGGAGATGCGGCAGGGTACCGACCTGATCACCCTGGATGGCAGTGGAAGTCCGACAGCTTTTCACGGACAAGCGGGAAGCTTTACCGTTGTTCCAACCAATAAATCAGGCCCCGATTTCCGTTCGCGGGGCAGATTGACCTATGTTGGTCAGCGCTATCTGTACTACGCCGGCGATAAGGAGCCCTTTCTGATGTCGGGTGCGGGCAGCCCGGAGAACTTTCTGGCCTACGAAGACTTTGATGGCACCTACAACAATGGCGGGGTCAACTACATCAAAAGCTATGCCCCACATCTTGGGGACTGGCAAAGCGGAGACCCCGTTTGGCAGGGTGACAAGGGCAAGGGCATTATCGGAGCGCTGAATTATATGGCCTCCGTAGGCGTGAATGCCCAGTACATGCTCAGCTTCAATACCCAGGGAGATGGTAATGATGTCTGGCCCTTTACCGGACCCACTACCTATACCCGTATGGATGTTTCCAAGTTGGATCAATGGGAGATAGTCTTCGAACATATGAACAGTCTTGGTATGGTCATGCATATTCTGTTGCAGGAGCAGGAAAACGATCAGATGATGGACGGAGGAGCAATGGGACCCAATCGCAAGGTCTATTACCGGGAATTGATTGCCCGCTTTGCCCACCATCCGGGTTTGATCTGGAATCTGGGAGAGGAAAACACCAACACCGATGCGGAGCGCAAGGCACACGCTCAATACATCCGCGAACTGGATGCCTACCGCAACCATATCCAGGTGCATACCTACCCCTGGCAGAAGGAACAGGTGTATGCTCCTTTGCTGAGTTTCGAGCACTTTGAAGGAGCCTCCCTGCAGATCTCCAGTTCAAGTACCGTAGACAGCGATACCGAGGACTGGTTGCAGCGATCCAAGGATGCCGGGAGACAATGGGTTTCCTTCTTGTCCGAGATAGGACCTTCTTCCACCGGAGTCAAGCCGGATGATGTCGATCCGGAGCACAATGAGGTGCGCACTGAGTTTTTATGGCCCCACCTGATGTATGGGGGTTCCGGCGTGGAGTGGTATTTCGGCTTCGGCTTCAGTCATTCTGATCTGACCTGCGAGGATTACCGCAGCCGACACAACATGTTTGTGCAGACCGATCACGCATTGAATGTCTTTCGTCAGGCACCGATTGAACGCATGCAGCCCGATCACGAAAGGGTAAGCGGTTCAGACAACCTCTGCATGTCGCTTCAGGACCGGTTCCACCTCATTTACCTGCCAGAGGGCGAAACGGTCACGGTTCAACTGGATGTGGCCGGTCAATATGCCATTGCCTGGTACAATCCAAGAACAGGTGGAGCGCTCAGCGGAAAGCGACTGGTCAACCTCAGTTCTGCCGGTGGTCTGCTCATAGACGATGCACCGGATGGAGAGGATTGGGTGCTTTGCGTGCTGCGCCGCAACCATGGCGCGGAAGATGCCCTTCGCATTGAAAGCATGTTTGGTGAGGTCTGGGAGCAAGGGCTGAAGGGTGCCGGACAGAGCCGCGTGTTTCCCAATCCGGGTCAGGACTGGTTTGAGCTCGAATGGTTTGCTGCCTCAGGCGATCCGCTTTACGATGTGCGCATTGTTCAGAGCAACGGAGTGGTGCTTCGCCAGATTCAGACGCGCGATCTACACTGGTCCTTTGATCTGGGAGAGTTGCCCGAAGGCATATACTTTTTCGAGATATATACAGGTTCCATTCGCCACAGTCAGGGCAAACTGATCAAAAGCGGGATCTGAGCTATCGCAGTGATAACGATGAGCGGAGCTGTCTCAACGGCGTGACTTGATGGCGTTCAAAGCGCTCAATCCGCGCCCGGCTCCGCTCATCTTATTCATGGTCTTCATCATCTTGCGCATCTCTTCAAATTGCTTGATGAACTGATTGACCGCCTGAATGTCGTGGCCGCTGCCCCTGGAGATGCGCTGGCGACGGCTGTTGTTGATCAGGTCCGGATTGGCGCGCTCTTCTGGCGTCATGGATTGAATCATGGATTCGATGCGTTTGAAATGCGACTCGTCGATGTCGAGATCCTTGATCTGCTTTCCCACCCCGGGAATCATGCCCAACAGATCCTTTACATTGCCCATCTTGCGCACCTGGCCCAATTGGCTGAGGAAGTCGTCAAAATCAAACTGATTCTTGCGCATCTTGCGCTGCAGCTTGCGGGCTTCCTCTTCATTGTACTGTTCCTGGGCTTTTTCAACCAGAGAGACGATATCGCCCATGCCCAGGATGCGGTTGGCCATCCGGTCGGGGTGAAACACGTCCAGGGTGTCCATCTTTTCGCCCCGGCTGACAAACTTGATGGGTTTGTCCACCACCGCGCGGATAGAAAGAGCCGCACCACCTCTGGTGTCACCGTCCAGCTTGGTGAGCACTACTCCGTCAAAGTTGAGCCGGTCGTTGAAGGTCTTGGCGGTATTGACAGCATCCTGACCGGTCATGGAGTCCACCACAAAGAGCGTCTCCTGGGGCCTGATGTTGTCCTTGATGGCCGCGATTTCGTTCATCATGGCCTCGTCCACGGCCAGGCGGCCGGCGGTGTCCACGATCACCACATTGTACCCGTTGGTACGGGCATAGGACAGGGCATTTTTGGCAATCTGAACGGGGTCTTTGCTCTCGGGCTCTGAGTAAACCGGTACGCTGATTTGCTCGCCGAGCACCTTGAGCTGGTCAACAGCCGCAGGCCGATAGACGTCCGCGGCTACCAGCAGAGGCTGACGCCCGCTTTTGCTTTTCACCCAATTGGCGAATTTGGCCGAGAAGGTGGTCTTACCCGAACCTTGCAGACCGGCGATTAACACGACTGCGGGACTGCCCTTGATGTTGATTTCTGCCGCCTTTCCACCCATGAGCTCGGTGAGCTCGTCGGCCACGATCTTGACCATGAGCTGACCGGGTGAGACCGAGGTAAGCACGTCCTGACCCAGGGCCTTGTCCTTGATCTTGTCGGTGAACTCCTTGGCTATCTTGTAGTTCACGTCGGCATCCACCAGCGCGCGGCGAATGTCCTTTACCGTAGTGGCGATGTTGAGCTCCGTTATGGAGCCCTGACCTTTGAGGTTCTTGAACGAGCGCTCCAGCCGTTCCTGCAGGTTTTCGAACATGGAGCAAAATTAACGCCTTTGGGGGAAGGGCTTACCGCCCATGAATCAATTCCCCAAATAAGACTTCAGCAGCTTGCTCCTTGAATTTGCCCGGAGCTTGTTGATGGCTTTGTCCTTGATCTGGCGCACGCGTTCACGGGTGAGTTGGAAGCGGTCCCCGATGTCTTCCAGGGACATGCAGCTGTCCATGCCTATGCCGAAATAGAGCACCAGGACATCTCTTTGCCGCTCGGTCAGGGTGCCCAGGGAGCGCTCCACTTCCTTGCAAAGACTGGCGGTGTAGGCCAGGTCATTGTCGGTTCTTTGGTCGTCGCTGGTCAGCACGTCGAGCAGGGAATTGTCTTCGCCTTCTTCAAATGGGGCGTCCACCGATATATGCCGGGCCGCGACGCCCATGGTGGTTCTGACCTCTTCCTGGCCCAGTTCCAGGGCATCGGCCAGCTCATCGGCGGAGGGTTCGCGCTCGTATTTTTGCTCGAGTTCCGAGAAGGCCCGGTTGATCTTGTTCAGGGAGCCCACTTTGTTGAGTGGAAGACGCACAATGCGGCTCTGTTCAGCCAAACTCTGGAGTATGCTCTGGCGAATCCACCACACGGCGTAGGAGATGAACTTGAAGCCCCGGGTTTCATCAAAGCGCTGAGCCGCTTTGATCAGGCCCAAATTTCCCTCATTGATTAAATCACTCAGTGAAAGACCCTGATTCTGATACTGTTTGGCCACCGAAACGACAAATCTCAGGTTGGCTTTGGTCAATCTTTCCAGGGCTGCCTGGTCACCTTCCTTGATTCGCCTGGCCAGTTGAACCTCTTCTTCGGGGGAAATGAGCTCAACTTTGCCGATTTCCTGGAGGTATTTTTCCAGGGATTGGCTCTCGCGGTTGGTTATGGATTTGGTAATTTTTAGTTGTCGCATGTTGTTTGTTGATTGTCTTGTTCGATCTTCCGGAGCCCGATATAGGAGGCCCATCTGAGTAAAATTAATCCCTGCTGAACGTAATTTCAACAATTTTTTCACGAAGTAACCCTTCCTTAAGCATTGGTTACAAATGCTTTATGCTCAGGATACATAAACTTAACATTGCCTTAGCTCTACGTGTTTTGTTTACTCAGGATTTATGCTATAATTGCAGGCGTTGAGCAATTTGCCTTCTTTTAATACCCTGCCCATGCCCAATTCCAAGCCTTTCAAGCTGGAATACATTATCAAGAGTTCTCCTACCATACTCTACAGCTTTCTGACGACACCAGCGGGTCTGAGCCAGTGGTTCGCCGATTCGGTTGATATCAACGGGTCCATGTACACGTTCTTATGGAATGGCACACCGGAGCAGGCTGAATTGCTGGAGGACGTTGAGAATGAGCTAGTGCGCTTCCGCTGGGACTATTCTGAGGAACACGAGTACTTTGAATTCAGCATTGAGTCATCGGAGGTCACCGGTGATACGATTTTGTACGTGACAGACTTTGCCGAGGAAAGCGATCGCCGCGATCAGCAGATCCTCTGGGACAGCCAGATTGCCAATCTTGCCAAGCGGATCGGTGCCGCCTGAGGCTGCTCTGTTACTGTGGCTTGAAGAGTTGAAGTAGTTTTATGATGCAAGTGGATTGGTAAGTCCGCTCCACAGGCCTGTTAATCTTATATGAATAAGATAGATAAGTATATATTCAGGTCTTTTGCAGGTCCTTTTGTCCTGACCTTCTTCATCACCTTGTTCATCCTGTTGATGCAGTTCCTCTGGAAGTACATCGACGATCTGGTGGGTAAGGGTCTGGATTGGTATGTGGTCGCCGAACTGATGTTCTACGCTTCGGCCACCATGGTTCCCCTGGCCTTGCCGCTGGCGCTGTTGCTGGCTTCGCTGATGAGCTTTGGCAATCTGGGTGAGCGTTTCGAATTGGCAGCTCTTAAGTCTTCGGGCATCTCTATGTTTCGCTTCATGCGCAGCGCCATGTTGGCATCGGCTCTGATCACGCTGGGCGCATATGGTTTTTCGAACTACATCATGCCCAAGGCCTCGCTGAAATTCTGGACCCGTTTGATAGACATCACGCAGAAAAAGCCGGCCCTGAACATCAAGCCCAATGTCTTTTACCACGATATTGAAAACTTCTCGATTCTGGTTTCAGACAAGGAAGAAGACAATATGTATGTCAGTGATGTGACGATCTACAACAAGACCACCAAAGGAGATTTTGACAATATGCTCATCGCCGAAAGGGCGCAGATGTACACCGATCAGGAAGACAATGCCCTGATCATGCGGCTTTTTGACGGCAAGCAATACCAGCGCATGAAGAACGCTTCAGCCGATCGCAAGGAAGACCGGCGGGAGTATATGCGCATGTACTTTTCCCAGTGGGAGATGGCGCTGGATTTGAGCGGGTTGGAAATGGGAAGTTCCAATGAACAGATGTACCAGAAGCACTACCGCATGCTGAACCAACGCCAGCTTTCGGAGGCAACCGACTCCATTCAGGAGCAGACCATCCGGCGATTTGGCACCCTGGCTCAGGTGATCAACAGCTATTTCTGGTTTGCCCGTCAACAGGATACTTTCCTGCTTTGCCAGCCCTTGACGGCCGGCTCTGCGCTGCTGGACAGCATACCCAGACAGAATCGCTCAGGCGCGGTGAGCAGAGCGCTGGTGTCGGCCCGCAATGTGAGCAGTTTTACCCGGCAGATTCAGGACAACACGCGCTATGCCGAAGAGCGCATTCGGCAGCACCGCATTGAATGGCATCGCAAGATGAGCCTGTCGGCGGCTTGCTTTGTGTTTCTTTTTGTGGGTGCGCCTTTGGGGGCTATCATACGCAAAGGGGGTTTTGGCATGCCGGTGATCACCTCCGTGATGATCTTTGTGGTGTTCTACGTGCTCTACATCACCGGAGAAAAGTTTGCCGACCGCGGGGTTTGGGCCACCGGATTTGGGATGTGGTTTGCCAATCTGCTGATCTTCCCCCTGAGCCTTTGGCTGACGCGCAAGGCCATGAACGACAGCCCTCTGCTCAATGCTGAATCCTGGAGGGAGCTGATGATTCGCCTGCGTTTGCGCAGTAGATCGTCCTGAAAGCGGCTTTTGAGCGCGATGGTGGCTCAGGCGTTCAAAGGCCTTTCGAACCGATAGAGAGAGAAGCGCCCCAGGCCTTTGCGCTGCAAGAAATGCATAAGAGAAACTTTCAATACGCCCAGACCATATTGAACGCTGCGGCGGAAATTGATGGAGGAAGCGGCAGCGAAGTAGCGGGTAGGGCAGGTGATTTCGGCTATGCCATAGCCGGCGTAGATGATCTGGCTGAGCATCTGGTTGTCAAAGACGAAGTCGTCAGAGTTGCGGTCCAGGGGCAGGCTTTGCAGCACTTCGGCGGAGAATGCGCGATAGCCCGTGTGGTACTCCGAGAGTTTTTCTCCACAGAGCCAGTTTTGCACCAGGGTCAATGCGCGGTTTGCTGCGTATTTGTAGTAGGGCATGCCTCCTCTCAAGGCGCCCTTCCCCAGAATGCGGCTGCCCAACACCACCGGATATAGACCGCTGCCGATGATGCTGACCATGGCTGGAATTAATTTTGGTGTATATTGATAATCGGGATGTAACATCAGGACTATATCGGCATTGAGCTCCAGAGCCTTGCGGTAGCAGGACTTTTGGTTGCCTCCGTAACCTTGATTTCGCTCGTGGCGGATGATGTGGCGAATGCCCAGACGCCGGGCAATGCTCAGCGTGTCATCATGGCTGGCATCGTCCACCAGAACCACTTCATCAACGATGTCCATCGGGATCTCCCGATAGGTGTCCTCCAGAGTTTGAGCGGCGTTGTAGGCCGGCAAGACAACCACGACTTTGAGCTGTTGATACATGGGTTTTGGGTCCTGCTGCGGCAGAGGGTTGATTCCTGAATGGGCAAAGCTAAGGGCCTCTTTCTCAGGGTGAAAGAGCGGGTCTGCGCGTTGCGGCCTAAATTTGGGGCGAATGAGGATTCTGCAGGTTTGCAAAAAGTTTCCCTGGCCGCTAAAGGACGGGGAGTCTATCGCCATATTTCAGCTTACGGAAGCCTTTGCCCAGGCCGGACACGAACTTACCGTTCTGGCCATGAACACCCCAAAGCATCGCTTTGATGCGGGGTTTCTGCCCCAAAGGGTTAAAGATTCAGCGCGTTTTTTTGCCATTGATGTGGACACCTCGGTGAAGCCTTTTGCTGCGCTGCTCAATCTGATAACCAGGAATTCCTATAATCTCGAGCGCTTTTACCACCAGAACTTTCGCGATGGGCTGTATGAATTGCTGAGAAGGGAGTCCTATGATCTGGTGCAGTTGGAAGGGCTATATCTGGCCCCTTACCTGAACGTGATCCGCAGTGCTACCCGGGCTCCGGTGGTGCTCAGGGCGCACAATGTAGAGTTCGAAATATGGGAGAAACTGGCCCGGGGAACGGAAAATTCGCTCAAGCGCTGGTACATCAATCTGCTGGCCCGAAGGCTGAAGAACTTTGAGATCAAAGCGCTCCAGGCTTTTGACGCGCTGGTGCCCATTTCGCCCGTTGATGAAAAGCGTTTCAGGGAATTGGGCGCTAGCGGGGCCATTCACACCTGTACCGCTGGGATCTCGCTGGACGGCCTTCATGCATCATCCAGGGATTCCGAACCCTTCGCGCTCGGCTATCTGGGTGCCCTGGACTGGTTGCCCAATCGCGAGGGACTGGAGTGGTTCTTGGAGCGGAGCTGGCCCGGGGTTCTCGAAGCCTTTCCCCAGGCTCGATTCAGGATTGCGGGCAGAAATGCTCCGCCAAAATGGCCATCTAAGGCTTATCCCGGAGTGGAAATCATCGGTGAGGTGGAGGATGCCCGGACCTTTCTGCAGGATCAGCACATCGTTGTGATGCCTCTTCTGAGCGGAAGCGGTATGCGCATCAAGTTGTTGGAGGCCCTGGCGCTCGGAAAGGCGGTGGTGGCTACGCCGCAAGCTGCTGAAGGGGTATTGGTCGAAGAGGGCAGGCACGCCCTTTTGGCGGCTGAGCCCGATGCATTTACCGGTGCCATTGTTCGATTTTTGCGCGAACCCGCCTTGGCGGAGTCATGCGGGCGAGAAGGCCAGCGCCTGATCAGACAACAGTACGACCGCGAAAAGCTGGTCTATGAACTGCTGGATTTCTATCATCATCTCCTGGCTCCGTGATTGTCGCGTTGTTCATTTTTTTGGCTGCCGCGGGCTTGATGATGTACAGCTATGCCCTTTATCCTCCTTTGTTGGAATGGTTGTATCGACGGCGCGACTCCCGCTCAGGCTCAGGGCTGGCTGCTGATTTGTCAACTGGCGATTTGGCGCCCGGATCATGGCCACGCGTCAGCATTCTGATGGCGGTGTACAATGAAGAAGCAGTCATAGAGGAGAAAATCAACTCTGTGTTTGCCATGGAATACCCGCGCGACCGGCTGTTGCTCATGGTGGGCTCTGATGGTTCAGACGATGGTACCGATGCTCTGGTGCGAAAGGCCATCTCCGAAGGCCTGCCGATTGAGCTCATCCGTCTGGAAGGCAGGAACGGAAAGGCGGCTGTGCTCAACGCCCTGGCCGCAGCGGATTCCCGCGCGGACATGTTCCTGCTCACCGATGCCAATGTGCTCTTCGATCGCGACATGCTCCGTCAACTGGTGATCGGGATGCAAGCGGAACGCGTTGCACTGGTTGGAGCCTTCGTCCTTCATCCCCATGTGCAAGGCGCAGGAATTTCGCACCAGGAGAGCCAGTACATCGCCCGCGAAAACCGCATCAAGTATCTGGAAGGGGAGCTCTGGGGCAGCATGATGGGGGCTTTTGGGGCCTGTTATCTGGTTCGAAAGGCGTTTTTCCCCGTTCTTCCGCCCAATACCTTTATGGAGGATTTCTACGTGACCATGCATGTTTTGAGCAGTGGAAAGGCGGCTATAGCTTGCCCTGGGGCAAAGAGCTACGAGGACCTTCCCCATGAAATTGAACAGGAGTTCAGGCGCAAAATCAGAATATCAACCGGTAACTATCAGAACATCAGTTCCTGGTCGAATATGTTGTGGAGATTCAATGCGGTCTCCTTCTGTTTTTGGTCGCACAAGGTATTGCGTTGGATGGGGCCGTTTCTATTGCTGGCCTGTTGGCTGAGTTCGGCCTATCTGATGCGCTGGCATTGGGTTTTCGGTCTTTTATGGTTGCTACAGACTGTGCTTATGCTCAGTCCTCTGCTCGACCGTTTGCTGGGTCTTGTGGGCTTGCGAAGCCATGCCTTGCGCTTAATCGGGTACTTTTACAGCATGAACCTTGCGCTGTTTGCCGGGTTTATTCAATATCTCAAAGGTGTCCGGTCTTCAGCCTGGCAGCCGACAGCTAGAAACTTTCCACATGGAGGACATAAAGCTTGATTCTGTTGACGAAGCCATAGCCGATATACAGGCCGGAAAACTGGTCATTGTAGTCGATGATGAAAACCGGGAAAATGAGGGAGACTTTATCACTGCTGCGCGCAATGTGACGCCAGAGATCATCAATTTCATGGCTACTCACGGGCGCGGACTGATCTGTGCTCCCCTGATCGAGGACCGGGCAGAGGAGCTGGCCCTTCCCCTGATGGTCAGTGAAAACACCGCTCTGCACAGCACACCTTTTACCGTTTCCATCGATCTGATTGGGCACGGATGCACTACGGGAATTTCGGCGGCTGATCGGGCCAGAACGGTTCAAGCCCTGATCGATCCCGCCATGAGCTCCGAGGATTTCGGTCGACCCGGCCATATCTTTCCGCTCAAAGCCAAGCGCGGCGGGGTTTTGCGCCGAACCGGCCATACCGAAGCCACTATAGACCTGGCGCGAATGGCGGGATTTGAACCCGCTGGCGTACTGGTTGAGATCATGAATGAAGACGGGAGCATGGCCAGACTCCCCGACTTGCGAAAAATTGCCGATCGTTTTGATCTAAAAATCATCTCCATAGACGCGCTCGTCGCCTATCGCCTGGAGAAAGAAACGCTGATCAATAAGGAGGTTAGCGTCAAGATGCCCACCAAGTACGGAGCTTTTGAGCTGCACGCCTATTCCCAGGTCACCACCGGCGAACTCCACCTGGCCTTAGTCAAAGGCAATTGGTCGGAAAACGATGCCGTATTGGTCAGAGTGCACTCGTCTTGTGCAACCGGAGACATTCTGGGCTCTCTCCGCTGTGATTGCGGGGACCAACTGCACCGGGCTCTGGAGCTCATTGAGCACAATGGCTCCGGGGTGCTCTTATATATGCAGCAGGAGGGGAGAGGTATTGGTCTGCTCAACAAGTTAAAGGCCTACAAGCTTCAGGAAGAGGGCCGCGATACCGTAGAAGCCAATCTCGAGTTGGGTTTTGGCATGGATCAACGCGACTATGGAATTGGCGCTCAGATACTTAGAGACTTGAATATCAGGAAGATACGCTTGATGACCAACAACCCTAAAAAGCGAATTGGCCTGATCGGCTATGGTCTCGAGATCGTAGAAAACGTGCCCGTAGAGGTCGTGCCCAACCCCTTCAATGAGGGCTATCTGCTCACCAAGCGCGACAAAATGGGCCACAACATTCTGAAGCCCTGATTACGCCCCACCCTTCGGGATCTTAAAACCTGGTATTCAGGCGACTAACTTGTCCTGATCCCCACCGTTACTGCCAGTTGGGGAGCTAATGTGCTTGTTCAAGCCAAAGCGCAGGAAATCACTGAGGTAGATCGCCTCGATATCAACAGGAATTCCACTGCTGTCCGTGTCATCAGACAGCACCACTACAGTGCGCGAAACCTTAGTGCCATCATGCTCCAGACGGGTGGCCATCTCCTTGAGCTGCACTATGTTCTCTTCGCGAATTCTTCTATCTGTAACCACCTCAACTACAACTCTTTCTGTGCCTTTTTCGCCCTCGCGTTGCAGCACAAAATCGTGTAAATAGCTCACCCAGTTAAAGCGATTGTAGACCTTCCAGCCCTCACTTTCCGGATACTGACGGGCTATTCCCTTCAGAAACAAGGGAAAAAGATCAACCTTATTGAGCTTATTCTGTGTAGTACTGACCTCTGCCATCTGAACAATCTTTTAGTTAGAGTTGGTAGATGCAAGATGGGGTCTTAACTTTTCAGAAACTAAGAGAAAAAGTTGTAGTTATGTCACACTATTTTTAACAAAAAAAATCCTACCACGTTGATTATCAACATGTAAGAGTCCCTTTACAGTAGCATAGATGACACAGCCTAACTTAGGCTGTATACATAGTCTAAACCAGCTTAACTGGGATTATCCCAATCCCATGATACTGAAGCTTCCACTTCAATAAGTTGTGAATCTTGGAACTTCTGATTTAGAGTAGTGTCATTGGTATTTAATCCAATAATGACATTGAGCGCCAAAGCAAGTAGGACTCCCATCTGATAAAAACTTTTAGAATTGTGACCATTACAAACATAGTAACTTAAGTTAATGTAAAAAAATCACGTTAAAGAATTTAAATTAAAATGGAGATTAATGAACTATATAAAGTGCTGGGAAGCAGAGAAAGAAAGTTGTTAATGTCCTACTATGAGGAAGGGTCACTTGATGGATCGAAGCGGCTAGAGATTGTAAGAGAATTGAATCTAGATGAAAACATATCTGATAATGAATTAATAAAGAAAGTTTATCCAGAAAATGGCAAGAATGCATTTTCAAAAGTAAAATCTAGGATTATCAAAGATATTTTAGGAATAATTCAATTGAATTATGTTAACGACAGGACGCTTGATATGGCATCAAAGATTAGACATTCATTAAGAAATAACATTAACGACTCGGAGTTAATGATGTCAAGAGGCTTGGAGGAAACAGCAATAAAAATTTTGAGAAAAACGTATAACTTATCAATTAAGTATCAATGTCATATAGAAACAATTATTATAGCTGATTTACTTCAAAAATATGTAGGTTTAAGAAATTCACAAAGAGTATATGAACTGTATGCTAAATCTAAAGTAAATCATTTGCAAAAATCGAGTAAGCGTTTTTATGCTTACGATTTATTTTATAAAGTGATGAAGAGTGACGATAAGCTAGGTATTGATAATAAGTCCCAATATTTGAAGGAGCTTAAAGCCCTAGAGAAGGAATTTGAGGATGATGAGATTAAGTCGCTTAGCTTAAGAGCACAAGCCTATCATTGTCATTATGAAGGAAGATATAATGAATCATTAAATTACGCTAAGTTGTATTTAAATTTAGCTAACACTAGCGCTTCTATAAGATCTATACATAATCGAGCTGGAGCAAACATGCAGGTTGCAATCGTATACGTTGGACTGAGAGATTACAAGTCTGCAGAGAGTTTTATCAAAAATTCGCTGAGTTTGTTTAAAAAGAACTCAGGAAATGAGCTTCGAGCTTTAGAGGTGTTGTATTTATGTTTTTTTAAGCAAAAGAAGTATTCTGAGGCGCTCAAAGTTTCTCATGCTGCTTCTGAAAGTAAAGCCATTCGTTCATCTTCGTTGATGAAGGGAGCATGGATGTATAGAAGTCTATTATCGTCTTACTATATGAATAACTTAGAAGACTTGGAAAAGATTGATATTTTGGGAATAGAAAATTTGCTTAGAGGTTCACGTTTGCGGTATCAAGTTCGAGTGTTGGATTTGGTTTATCTATGTACTTACAAGAAGTATGAAGTTTTAGAATACCGTTGCGATGCATTCTACAAAATCTTGATAGGCGATGGTAAACAACTTAACAATCAATATATAAAATTTATAAAATTTATAAAAATCATAATTAAATATATCGATATTCAACCAAAAAGGGTTATGAAATTCTACAACGAAAATATTTTGAGTTTGGATAATAGTGTTGAACCAAATGGAATTCTTTCCTTAAAGGAGATATCGTCAAGCTTATTATCTCGCATTATCACTAAACCCAAAAGTACCTAGATGAATGAAATTATTTCTTTGTTTAAAAAGCTTAGCAAGTTAGAGCGAAGAATGCTTGATACACTCATGGATGAGCAAAAGAAGTCTCAAAAAAAGGTGCACAAGTTATATGTTATGATTATAAATAATTATCATCTCTCCTTTGAGGACGATTTTTATTATCAAAAAATCTACGGAGAAGATAAAAATTCAAAAAGTGCATTTGCTCATTTAAAGGCCAAACTTAGAGGTAAAATATTTAAAATTATAAACTTAAGAATTGGTTCTTTTGGGAATGTTAGTAATAACTATGGGTATGTTAAAACTCAAGGTTTCGCTCAGTTTCATTCATCATATGAGCTTAATTATCGTAAGGAGAACAATATTGGAATAAAGTATTTAATTAAACATTTTGATAAATTGAATCAATCTTCACTTTTTTTGAGTGATAAATTGTATACCATAGAAATATTATTGCGATTGTCGAGTAATGGAAGTCATGCGTACATTGTAAAAAACGAAATACTAACTAAGTATAGTATGTTAAATGATCTCAATTATGCTTATGGTAAATATTACAATTTATTTTGTGAAATTTTAATGTATATCAACCAGAAGGATTCTACTCAATCAGAGCGAAACAAAGACATTTTTAAATGTATGTTGAAGATGTACTCTATTGATGAAGTGTGGCTTGAATGTAAAACTGTGTCAACAAGCAAGGAAAGATTAGAAATCATGTATATTCGATTAAGAATAATTTATATAGCAAGTCTTTTTCTGCAGGACTACCCTACAGCCTTATTATGCTTAACAACAATGCGTAAAATGCTTGCAACCGAGCCTTATCATAGTAATGATAGAGATGGAGGCATTTTACTTGCAATTGGCCATGTAGAATTGGCACAATTGCAATTTAAACGGGCTGAGAGAAGTTACATGGAATCTATGAGGATTCTAAAATTTAATGGTGCTGAGGGAAACTATTACAAGGCCTACTTAAAATTACTGCGAACTTTTATACTGTTATCTGATCATGTTAGTTACAACAAGTATAGAAATGAAATAATATACTTAAAATTAGATAAATATCAAGACTTAAAGTCCGAGCATTTATATTATGATATTGTTCACAAATTTATTGTCTATAAATATGATGATTGCTTGAACTTAATAAATGGTGACAGAAATGTTCATCAATATTTTGCAAGCTTAAGGGTAGGTTTAAAAATGTATGAAATCCTATGTTTAGTTGAACTAAACTTATTGGATCTAATACCTTTAAGAATCGATTCCTTTCGTAAGCACATGTATAAGAATTCGGATGAAGAATGCTTTAGAGTTACCATTTTCCTTAAAATTATGAACATAATGGAGAAGTATGGATTTCAAAAGGCGAAGCCAGAATTATTTGTTAAAATAAAAAACATATATAATCTAAATAGAATTAAATTATCAAGTACTTGGAATCCTTTAAACTATGAATTATACAAGTATGATGATTGGTTATTTAAAAGATGGTTCGTTAACAATTCAAAAGAACACCTTCAACTGAACAAAGCCGGCGACGGCTCCGAGGGCAGCGCCGACCAGAATGAGCTTTAGTTCGTCTTCCTGGAAAACGGGTCTGAGGAAGCCTTGAAACTCTGCGGAGCTGAGGGATGACATTTTGTCGCGGAGGGTTTTTTCCAAAGCGAGGGCTTCTTCGGTGTAGTCTGATATTTGGTGGATGATGACTGGGAAGTGGTCTATAAAGTAGTAGTTGGCTATGTTTTTGGCGATTGTGTAGCGGGCGGATGTAATGCTTTGGAGTAGGAAGCTGAATCTCTTTGTGGTTTGGTCCATGACCGTTTCGATCTGACGGGTGATGAGGCTGATGAGTTTGAGTTTCTTTTTGCCGAAGAGGATGTTGTTGAAGATGTTCTTGCTGTTGAGGACCTTGGCGGAGACGATGCGTGCGTATTCGGCGGCTACTTCCTTCTGTCGCTTCAAAAAAAGTCCCTGTATGGTCCAGGGGCCAAGTTTTATGGGGTGGAGGGGCGAGAAGATGAGTTTGAGCGCCAACCAGTTTGTGGCGTAGCCAACGATTCCTCCGGCGAGGGGGAGGAGCCACCACGGATTAAAGTGGTACCATATGATCATTTGGATCAGACCAAACAGAAAGCCAAAATAGAAGCCTGAGCGTTCGATGAATTTGAATTCTTCTTTGCCGCAGGTGAGAAATATCTCGTTGAGCAGGGTTTTGTCCTGGATGAGGGTCTGGATGACGGTGGCTTTGACATCAAAGAGTTCGTCAATGTTGTCCTGGAGGTCGCCAATCAGGTTTTCGACTACCTGGGGAAGGTCGGCCGCTATTTGCATACTGATCTGTTCCTTGATCGCCGCCGGGGTGGCTCTCCAGACGATGGGCGCCTGGGAGAACATGATTTTGTCCAGAATCTTTCTGCTGATGATCAGCAATTCCGGTTTGCTCAGTTCAGCAATAGCGGCTTTATCAAGCAGGTCGAATTGGTCCTCGAGATTGACCAATTTGCCGAGCATTAAATCAACTGATTTCTCGGCCATACGGCTCGCTTTTGAGGGGATGATGCCCTGCCAACCTATCCAGGGGCCGAGGCCGTAGTATTCGACCGGGTAAAAAGTCATCTTCAGCGCCAATACATTGGTTATCCACCCGACAAATGCGCTGATGAAGGGGATGGTCAGATACTGCCAGTTCGATATAAAAAAATCCATCCTTAATGCATTGGCGCAAATGTACGCAATCAGCAATCGGCACTGAGGCTTGACCTGGATATGAAAAAAAGGCCTAAACCTTTGCAGTTGAGGGCCTTATTGACCAAACATGGATCAAAAAGGCTTGGCTTCACGCAAATTTCCCCCTGAAAACGGGGGGTAGAGGCAGCCAGCCTAAGTAGGCAATACGTTGCGCTCGCTCTTAAAGAACCTCAGGCTGATCACTATTCCCAGTCCCGCGAGCGCCAGCAGAGAGAGCACGGTAATGATAAAGGGTCCCATCTGCAAGGTTCCGGCCAGCACTTCCTTGGCCGCCAGAGAGACATTGAAAATCGGGATTAGTGCATTGGTGTTGTTGAGATGAATACCGGGGACAAAACCCACCATACTCGGCAAAAGAACCAGGATCATCGCCGGGCTGATGAGGCTTTGGGCCTCCTTGAATGACTGGGCGGTGATGGACAAAGTGAGTAGGGCAGAGGCGAAGAACACTGCAACCGGCAACAGCAATAAGATGAGCAGGAGTATAGTATCAAACTGCAACATGCTCGACAGCGACTGACTGAACTCTTCAGGCAGGTCGCCAAAAGACTGGGTATTGAACTTGATGGAAAGAGCCAGACTGCCGATGGCCAGAACAGCCGAAGTCATTCCACCCACAAACACAACCCCCAATTTGCCCAGAAAGATATCCAGTCTGCTGGCCGGACTGGAGAGCAAGGTCTCCATAGTACCGCGCTCCTTTTCACCAGCCCCCAGATCAATGGCGGGGTACATACATCCCAGAAAACAAAAAATAATAAAAAAGTAAGGGAAAATGGCCCCGAGCGTTTGCCCGAGCTTTTCGCGGGAGCTCGACATGTCAATGCGCTCAATCCTAACTGGTTGAATGAGATCTGGGTTTATATTCATTTGTTCCATTCGAACCGCAGAGTAATACTGTTGCATGGATGCCGATAAACCCTCCAATCGGCCCCGAATGTCATCATCCGTTCCCCGGTAATAGAGCGTGACGCTGCCCTGGTCCAGGCGCTCCAATTGTTGATCAAAATCATGGGGAAAGGAGAAAATGGCATCCAGACTGTCATTCAGCATTGAAGCCATCGAGGCGCTGTCTTCCTCCAGACCCTCAATGAGTTGATACCTTCCCTGCTGTTCCAAAAGCCGTTCAAAACTCGGGGGAAGGGCCTGTCCAACAATGCCCAGGACCAGTACTTTTTCTTGTGCCTTCTCACTCTGCACGCGCATAATTTGAGTAAACGCGGTGATCAGGATGGGATAGATCAGCACAGGCGCCAGGATCATGGCGTAAACTGTTCTTCGGTCGCGGAGCACATCCTTGAGCTCCTTGCGGAATATGACCAGGGAATTTTTCATGGAGTTTCTGCAGAGGTGGCCAAGCGAATGAATTCTTCGGTCAGACTCGGGGTTTGCATGCCCTCGCGAAACGATTCATAGGTGCCATTGTAAACCAGAGAGCCTTTGTGAATGATGGCCAGATCATCGGAAAGCATCTCCACCTCACTCATGATGTGGGTGGAGAAAATCACGGTCTTTCCATCCTCTCTGCACTGCCTGATCAGCTCGATGATGTTGCGCGCGGTGATTACATCGAGTCCGGATGTAGGTTCATCAAAGACCAACACCTCCGGATCGTGAATGATGGTGCGCAGAATGGATACCTTCTGCTTCATACCGGTGGAAAGCTTGCCAATCTGACGCTTGGCAAAGCTGTTGATGTCAAAAAGGTCGTAGTAATGCTGTTTGCGCTGCTCGAAACGGTGTCGGTCCATGCCGTGCAAATCGGCGAAGTAGCGCAGCAGCTCATCGGGCGTCAGGCGGGCGTACAGGCCGGTTCCCCCGGTCAGAAAACCGAGTTTGCGCCGAACATCCGCCGCCTGGCTGACGCTGTCCAGGCCACATACTTTCACCGTACCGGAACTGGGTTTGAGCATGGTGGCCACCACCCTGAGCGTGGTGGTCTTGCCCGCTCCGTTGGCTCCGAGCAAGCTAAAGATTCTACCGGGCCTGGCTTCAAAACTCACATCCCGCACAGCATAGACCTTGCTTTCGCGAAAGTCCGGCCCCATCTCTTTTCGCTGCCTCGAAGACAGGTCAAAAGATTTGGACAGGTTTGATATTTCTATCATATATATTTATTCAAGGCATTACAGGCTCCACTTTATAGCCCTGCTCTCTGAGTAAATTGATGACCCCTTTCGCCCCGTTGAGATGACCCGCTCCAACAGCAACAAAAGTTGAGCGCTCCCGGATGAGTTTCTCAATCTCCTCAATCCAATTTTCATTTCGTTTATCCAGCAATACGTCCGTGTGATCCTTAAACTCAGGACTTTCTTCTATAATCATCTTGTGCAGACGATTCAGATCTTCGGCTACATAAACCCGCACCATTTCACTGTACAGTTCTTTCATGCTGTCCAGGTTGCGCAAGGTTTCAAGCGCATAGAGCACTTGTTGCTCGGGTGGAATGGCGTCAAAGGCCGCCAACTGGTCGGCAATGGTTTCCAGCCCAAAGATCTCCATTTCCCGCTCTATGGCCATTTGCATGAAATGCATTTCGTAGGAGGCCGGATCGGGGGGCAACAATTGCGTCATGGCCAATTGCAAAAGAACGAAGGGCTTTTGATTGTCGTAGGTGCTCATTTTGCCGCCCAAATCCCCTTCGACCCAAGCTTTGATGGCTTCATATTGATCGGCCTTGATCAGGTCATAGATCTTCACACTGTCGGGAAGCATCATCATCTTTTGCATCCCCATCAACTGAACCAGATCGTTGAGTTTTATCTCAAAGGCCACCTGCTCACTCTGCTCAAAGGCGTGTTCAACAGCCGGCCTGACAAAGAAGTCTTCTTGACCAATCAGATGAATGGTGCCGTAAAGCCAGGAGGTATCCGCGAGTTCTTTGCCGCTGATGCTCCACAAAAGAGAAGAGGGCAGATCGTTAAGACCTGCGCTTTCATCAATAGCCCAGGATGGGGTGCCCATTTCGGAGCCCGCCAAGGTCTGATTGCCCGCGAATAGACAGCAGGGTGCCAGCAGAAGCAGGATCCAAAGACGTTTCAGCGTCTTTATGTAGAAAGGCATTTTATTCATATAAATCATTGTTATAAAGTCAATAGCTTTTTGCACAACCGCGGCTAAAATAAGCTCTTGCGCCTATCCCTGTCCCTTTGCGGTATGCGTAACTTTGCCGAAGAAAAGGCATTTAACGCTCTTTTAACAATTTGACATGGGTCATAGAGGACGCGTACTGGTGGCTATGAGTGGCGGGGTGGATTCCACTGTTGCGGCAATCATGCTGCATCAGCAGGGCTATCAGGTCATTGGTATGACCATGAAGACCTGGGACTACGCCAGCAGCGGGGGCAGCAAGAAGGAAACGGGCTGTTGCAGCCTGGACAGCATCAATGATGCCCGACAGGTTGCGGTGGACATGGGCTTCCCCCATTACATCATTGATATCCGGGAGGAATTTGGGGAATCGGTCATCGATGATTTTGTGGCCGAGTACCTGGCCGGGCGCACGCCCAACCCTTGCGTGTTGTGCAATACCCACATCAAGTGGTCAGCTCTGCTCAAGCGCGCTGATGCCATGCAATGCGATTTCATCGCCACGGGTCACTACGCCCGTATTCGTCAGGAAGGAGGGCGCCACGTCATCTCCACCGGTCTTGACGGCAACAAGGACCAGAGTTATGTGCTCTGGGGGCTTGATCAGGCTTGTATGGCCCGCACATTTTTTCCGCTGGGCGGCTACAGGAAGAGCGAGATCCGCGCCATGGTTGAAGAGATGGGTTATCCCGGCCTGGCCGCCAAGAGCGAGAGCTATGAGATTTGCTTCATACCCGACAACGATTACCGAAGCTTCCTCAAAAGGAGGGTTGATGGATTGGAAGATCGGGTCAGCGGAGGGGTTTTTGTGGACACAGAAGGCAAGGTGATCGGGACGCATGACGGCTACCCCTTCTTTACGGTGGGCCAGCGCAAGGGCTTGGGAACGGCCTTCGGAGAACCCATGTTTGTCACGCATATCGAGCCTCAAACCAACACGGTAGTCCTGGGAACGTTCGATGAGCTCCGCCGTCCGGGCTGCATCGTCGGCAACATCAACCTGCAGAAGTATGCGCAGATTGAACCGGGCATGGAAGCCCTGGTCAAGATTCGCTACAAGGACAGCGGAACGGCCGCTCAACTTTTTCCAGAAGAGGATCGTATAAAGGGAATGCGTATTCGCGTTGAGTTCCTGGAACCCGTTTCGGCCATAGCCCCCGGTCAATCCGCGGTGTTCTATGAGGGCGAAGATGTGATTGGAGGGGGCCATATCGAACGCAGTTTCGAAGATGTAACGGAGATGAGCAAGGCATCAACTCCTCCCGGGTTATGAGAAACAGCAGGATGAGCAGAGCCTTTCAACTCTTCTGCCTATGCACAATGTTGCTCACACTAGCGGCATGTGAAACGGTGTTGATTCAACCCGAGGTACAGCCTCAGCGCTATTTTCCCGCTAGCGAGGGCATGGTCAGGGAGTACAGGGTGGACACCATTCACTACCGCGAAACGCTCGGCAGCGACACGCAGCGCTGGTATGTTCGTCAGGTTTTGGGTCCGGAGATGCTGGATTTAGAAGGCCAGACCACCTATACAGTTGAAGTTTACCGCCGCCGCCAGCCTGCAGACAATTGGCAGTACCACCGAACCGATCTGATTCGGCTGAGCGATCAGCGCGCGGAGTATGTTGAAAACAACCTGCGTTTCATCAAGCTCGTCTTTCCCATGGTTCAGGGCCTTCGCTGGAATGGACACGCCTTTCTCAGTGATCTTTCCTCGGTTCCGGTCACTGAAAGTTGCAACAATTATCAGTTTCTCGAGGGTTGGCAGTTTCACTACACAGAGCTTGACCAGTTTGTCTTGTTTGACGGCATTCCCCTGGACTCTACCGTCCTGGTCACCCAAACCGGAGAGCAAAACCTTATTGAGTTCAATCAATCCAGTGAGCGCTACGCTGCAGGCATCGGGTTGATTTGGCGGCGTTTTGAGCACCTGACCACCCAGACCATATGCCCGGAATGTCCCTGGACTGAAAAGGCAGAATGCGGATTTGCGGTGGAACAATGGCTGCAGAGCAGCGAGTAGGCTGTGCAAAGCGGGGCTCTGGTGTAGATTTACCCTATTCCAGGAGTTCCGAAATTCGCACTGCTTCCCCATGTCGCGCTTTACTTTGTTGTTTCTGTTGATGGCCACTGTTCAGGACAGCTTTGCCCAGGCGCAATCGATTGCGCGCTATTGGGTGATATTCTGCGACAAAGGGGAGCAGAGCCAGGCCAGGTTGGCCGAAGGAATAAAGCTCAGCAGCCAGCAAGGCTGGACCGCCCGCGCCATTGAGCGCCGGGAGCGCATGGGCATCAGGCCCGATCTTCTGGACATACCCGTTCACTCAGCTTACCGGACAGAGATTGAGCAATTTTCCGGGTTGAAGGTCAGGGGTCAGAGCCGCTGGCTCAATGCCTTGAGTGTCGAATTGGACGATCCCTCCTTGCTCGCAGAACTGGCCGCCCTTCCCTTTGTGTCTGAGATACGCCCTGTGATGCGTTACCGGGTGGCCGAAGAACCTATACAAGACAGGCCTTATTCCACTCAACCTTACAGAGGCACTTCGGAGAAGCTCGCAGAAAATCAGGATGCCGCTCCGACCTTTTCCTACGGTCAGGCCGCTTTTCAGGTGGAAATGCTGCGCACCGATGCACTGCACCGCGAAGGTTTCCGCGGCCAGGGAATGCTGATCGGGGTTTTTGACGGCGGTTTTATTGGAACCGATGTGGTTCCCCAGTTTGAACGACTCAGAGCCAACAACGGCATCGTGGACGCCTGGAATTTCTACCGCAACAACGATTCGGTCTATCAGAGTTCAGGACACGGAACAGCGGTGCTCTCCGCAATGGCCGGCGTATTGCCCAATGGAGCGTACACCGGTACCGCGCCGGAGGCCCGCTATGCGCTTTACCTGACCGAAGTGGTGGAGTTTGAACGCATCATTGAAGAAGACTTTTGGGTCATGGGCGCTGAGCGGGCCGATATGCTGGGGGTAGATCTGATCAATACGTCGCTGGGCTATACCACCTTTGATGCCGAGGATGAGGCCTTTAACCACACCTATGCCGACATGGACGGGAACACCACCATCATCAGCCGCGGTGCCAACTGGGCAGCATCCAGGGGAATGCTGGTGGTAGTCAGCGCCGGCAATCAGGGGGGGACTTCCTGGCGTTACATCAGCGCGCCGGCAGATGCGGATAGCGCGCTGGCAGTCGGAGCGGTCAACGCCCTGGGCCAGATCGCGCATTTCAGCAGCCGGGGCCCCAGCTTTGATGGTCGGGTCAAACCCAATGTGGCTGCGGTAGGACAGGGGACGGCCCTGGTGGGCACCGATGGGAACGTAGTCTTTGGCAACGGCACCTCATTTTCCTCGCCATTGGTGTGTGGAAGTGCGGCATGTCTCTGGCAGGCCTTTCCCGATAAAACCAATATGGAAGTGTTCCGCGCCATTGAACAGAGTGCCAGTCGATTTCAAAACCCGGATGATTCCCTGGGTTATGGGATACCGGATTTCTCTGCGGCCTGGCAATTGCTTTCCGCGCCCAATATAACCGTTCAGGATGGAGATATGGCCTTCTTTCCCAACCCCCTGAGCGGGCCGCGCGCAACGCTTTTACTGGGCCCATCCTGGGAAGAAGGTGAAGCTGAAGCTACTGTCTTTGATGTAGCCGGAAGGAAAATGGCTTTCTGGGATCTCCAGCTCAGCAACAGCGCATTGCGCTATTTCCCTCTGGAAGACCTGGATTCATGGGCATCGGGATTGTACGTATTGGCCCTCAGGCAGGGCAGTCGTGAACACTATGTTAAATTTTTCATAAAGGGGCGATAAGCCCATGCGAAGCGGCTATTTTTGCCCGCGATTGCTGAAAGACAATTGATATCATTTTTTGTATTAGTAAAAAATGTATAGATATTTTTTAATTTCTTTGTTGCTTTTGGTTTCTTCCCAATTGACAGCACAGAGCCGGTACACCATTTCCGGATACATTCGCGATGCGGCTTCAGGTGAAGATCTGATTGGGGCCAGCGTCTTTCTGGTGGACGATCCGGGAAAGGGAACCGTGAGCAATCTATACGGCTTTTACTCTTTGTCCCTGCCGGCAGGGGAGTACCGCCTGGGCATTTCCTACATAGGCTATGAAGGCAAGGTGCTCGAAGTGGTTTTACAAGAGGACCTGAGGCAAAACGTCACCCTTTCGACCAGTTCCGTGATGGTCAAAGAAATCGTGGTCACGGCAGAGCGCAGCGATGAGAATGTTCAGAGCACGGCCATGGGTCGAACTGAACTGAGCACAGAGCAGATCAAAACCATGCCCGCCATCTTTGGCGAGGTGGACATCCTCAAGACCTTGCAATTGCTACCCGGTGTTCAGTCTGCCGGAGAGGGAAACAGTGGATTTTATGTGCGGGGAGGGGGACCGGATCAAAACCTGATTCTCCTCGATGAGGCCGTGGTGTACAACACGGGACACCTCTTTGGATTCTTCAGCGTGTTCAACTCCGATGCCATCAAGAACACGACGCTGATCAAAGGCGGGATGCCGGCTCAGTATGGGGGGCGTTTATCCTCCGTGTTGGATATAGCCATGAAGGACGGCAACAATCAGGAATGGCATGGGGCCGGTGGAATTGGTTTGATCTCTTCCCGCCTGACCCTGGAAGGCCCCCTGGTCAAAGATCGCAGTTCGGTTATGGTCAGCGGCCGCCGCACCTATGCGGATTTGCTGGCCCGGCCCTTCATCAAGAACACCGATTTTGAAGGGAATGGGTATTACTTCTACGATCTGAATGCCAAGTTCAACTATCGCTTTTCGGACAAGGACCGGGTCTATGCGAGCGGGTACTTCGGCCGGGATGTGTTCAACTTCATTTCGCCCGACAACGACTTCAATGCCAACATACCCTGGGGCAACCGCACAGCAACCGTTCGATGGAATCACCTGTTCAGCAGCCAGTTGTTCAGCAACCTTTCTCTGATCTACAACGATTACCAGTTCGAAGTGGGCTCGCGTTTTGAGGACTTTCAGTTTACCCTGTTTTCCGGAGTGCGGGACTACAACGCCAAGCTCGATTTTGATTTCTACCCCGGGCTGGGTCATAACATGAAGTGGGGCGCCAACTATACCTTTCACCGCTTCAGTCCTTACAGTGCCAATGCCTCCGACGGTACCGTAGAGTTTGCCACCGACAGCCTGAACAACAAGTTCGCCCATGAATTGGCTTTATATATTCAGGATGAATTTGACATTGGAAGCCGCATCCGTGTCAATGTGGGTCTGCGCGGCACCTGGTTTCAACAGATCGGCCCGTATAATCAACCCATCTACGACGAGCGGGGGATACCTTCGGACACCTTGCGCTACGGACCGGGAGAGAAGGTCAAGGACTACTACGGCCTCGAACCACGCCTGAACTTTCGGTATGTGCTCAACTCCAGCGCATCCATCAAGGCCGGCCTTGCCTATACCAACCAGTTTATTCACCTGGTGACTTCCTCTACCTCCACCTTGCCTACTGACTTGTGGGTGCCTTCCAGCGGGGTGGTGCAACCCCAGCGCGGTTTGCAGTATTCGGTGGGCTTCTTCCAGAATTTTCTGGACAACGATCTGGAGAGTTCGGTAGAAATATATTATAAAGATTTGCGCAATCAGATTGAGTTTGGAGAATCCTATGTGCCCGAGCTCGGCAGAGATGTCGAAGAGGATTTCGTCTTCGGGCGGGGGGAGAGCTATGGGGCGGAATTCTTTCTGCGCAAGAACAAGGGCAAGGTCACCGGTTGGCTGGGATATACTCTGTCCTATACCTGGCGCTACTTTGACGACCTGAATCAGGGCGAGCGTTTTCCGGCGAGGTTTGACCGCCGTCATGATTTGTCTGCCGTGGCCACATGGGAAGTGTCTTCCCGCTGGACCCTGTCCAGCATATTTGTGTATGGCACCGGACAGGCTACCACCGTGCCGCTGGCTTTTTACCTGATCGAGGGCAATCTGGTCAATGAGTACGGCCCGCGCAATGGCTATCGCCTGGCGCCATATCACCGGATGGACCTCTCCGCGACCTACTCACCCGACAAACGCGACGAGCGCCCCAGGGCCTTTGACTGGGACCTGAACTTCTCGATCTACAATGTTTACAATCGCCTCAATCCCTTCTTCATCTACTACGATATCGATGGGGACGTGCTCAGCGGCGATCTGGAGATCAGCGCCAAACAGGTCAGTTTGTTTCCCATCATTCCTTCAATCACCTGGAACTTCCGCTTCTGATGCACAACCGGCAATGGTATTTCCCGCTTTTGACGGCTGTCCTGCTGCTCACTGCGGGTTGCGAGAAGGACATCACCGTCAACCTTCCTCAGGCTGAACAACGCATTGTAGTGGAGGGCTCGATTGAACCGGGCTTGCCTCCGCTCGTCTTGCTGACCCGTAGTGCACCCTTCTTTGGCAGCTTCAATCCCAATGATCTGGGCGCCTTCTTTGTGCGGGGTGCCGAAGTTTGGATCAATGATGGGGTGACGGATCATCCGCTCATTGAATTGTGTCTGGCCGATCTACCCGCGGAGTTTCTTCCCCTGGCGGCTGAATTGCTGGGCCTGGAGCTGGACAGTTCTCTCGTACTTCCGGATTTTTGCCTTTACACCACCGATATCTTCGGCTCAGGTTTGCTGCTTGGTCAGGTAGGCATTCGCTATACGCTCTTTGTGGTGTCTGATGGGGATACCCTTCGCGCCAATACCTCCATTCCCAGTCCGGTTCCTCCTGATTCTCTGTGGAGCCGGCCCCATCCCAATCCCGGGGTGGATTCCTTGTTTCGCCTGAACCTGAGATTCACCGATCCCGATACTTTAGGCAATTACTACCGCTATTGGACCCGGCGCTACAATGCTGCAAGGGAGCTTGACGAGCCCTTTTACCCCGGAGTTGGCTCGGTGATTGACGATCTGTTCTTCAATGGGCAAACCGTTGAGTTTTCCCTGGACCGCGGACAGCCGCGCTCGGCGGGCTTTGATTTTGAGACCTATGGCTTTTTCTGGAAGGGCGATACGGTGGTTCTCCGACTGGCTTCAATTGAAGGCCCGGTGTACCAATTCTGGAGCAGTCTGGAGTTTGATGCGGGCTCCGGAGGGCCTTTCAGCTCAGCGACATCGGTGCTCGGTAATGTCGAAGGGGGGCTGGGCATTTTTGCCGGCTACGGCACCTACTACGACACCCTGGTTATTGGCCAATAGGCATTTTTGCAGACTCCGCAAATGATTGATATCCAGCGGAGAATGATGAATGTCAGCCACCGAAATGACAATTCCATGACATTGTACCGAGAGGTCCATGGGAACTTTGCAAGCGTTAGAACAAGCCCGTTTTTGCAGCGCGCTTGAGGAGTTTTGCCGCAGAGAATCACCGCATCGTCAAGCTGATCACCAGGACCCCTACCTTGGAGCAATACAAACTGTTGACCGTAACGCATAAACGCGTTCCCCTGAGCGAATTGGATCGCTTCTTTGTGGCCCGCAGTGCGGACGATGCCCAATGCGAGACCCGTTTGAGGGCCTTGAAAGCTCATTTTGGGCTCAGTGGCTTGTTCTACCTGCAGACCTGCAATCGTGTAGTCTATTTCTTCAGTTCCTCCATTGACCTGGACCGCGATTTTGAGCAGAGTTTCTGGTCCTGGATCAATCCCGCATTGGCTCAGACCGGGCCGGGCAGCGGGGAAGAAGTGGCCCAGAGTTTTCAGGGATCCGGGGCCATTCGCCATCTACACGAGATTGCCTCATCACTGGATTCGATGGTGATCGGGGAGCGGGAAATTCTGCGTCAGATTCGGCAGGCCTATGAGCGTTGTCGCGATCTGGAATTGACCGATGACGACCTTCGCCTGGCCTTCAAGTTCATCATCCCGGCCGCCAAGCGCATCTTTACGGAGACCCGTATTGCAGAGCGTCCTGTATCGGTTGTATCGCTGGCTGCCCGCGCCCTGCGCAACGTGGAATGGAGCGCCAAGCGCAGGCTGATCCTGATCGGTGCAGGGCAGAGCATGCAGTTGATGGCCAAGTTCATACGGCCTATGAAGTTTGATCAGATTGCGGTGTTCAACCGCAATGTGGATAAAGCAGAGGCGTTGGCTGCATCCCTCGGGGGTCGGGCTTATGCACTCAGTGAATTGCCCAGCTATCGCGCCGGTTTTGATGTGCTGATTTCCTGCACAGGAGCTTCAGACTATATTGTCCATGCCCCAGTTTATCAGCAATTGCTGGCTGGGGAGACGCATGAGCGCCTGCTCATAGACTTGGCGGTTCCCGCCGACCTGCACCCGGACATCCCTGCCCAGTTTCCGGTGCGCTACATCGGTATGGATCAGTTGCGGGAAGCCGCAGAGCAAAACAAACACTTCCGCCAGGTGGAGATGGAGAAGGCTCGTTTGCTGGTGGATCAGTTTGTAGAAGAATTTTGCCACTCCTGGCAATTGCGTCAGGTCGAAAGGCAGTTCCAGCATCTCCCAGACCAGGTTCGCCGCATACGAGAGCGGGCGGTTGAGGAGATTTTTGCCGGCGAAATCGCCGCTATGGATGAACGCGACAGAGCCACGATGGACAAAGTTTTAGACTATCTGGAGCGAAAATTCTCATCCCTGCACATCAGCTCAGCGCTGCAGGCCAAATCCACGCAGTTGCGCGAGGAGGGGCTGACCAAGGGGGGGCGCAATCCCTGGCGCCGGGTAGCCCGTTGAGTGTGCGCTTTCTAGCTTTGGGTATCGGTGTCTTCTCTGCCCAACACTGAGTGCCCTATTTTTACCCCATGTCCCGAACCTTCAAGATTGGCACTCGCGGAAGCGATCTGGCTCTATGGCAGGCAAATTTTCTCAAGGCTCAACTGAAAGAACAGGGCTTTTCGTCTGAATTGAGCATCATCCGCACCACCGGTGACCGCGTGCAGGACAAGTCCTTTTCCGAGATGCCCGGAACCGGTTTCTTCACCGCAGAGCTGGAGAGAGCCTTGCAGGAGCAACAGGTGGATATTGCGGTGCATTCGCACAAGGACCTGCCCACACAAAGTCCGGAGGGATTGATCATCGGAGCTGTTTCAGCCCGTGCAGAGGCGGCGGATTGGTTGTTGATGCAAACTTCAGCAGAGGATCGCTCCCAATTATTGAGCTTGATAAAGGGGGCGAAGGTCGGCACGGCCTCTGCCCGCCGGCGCACCCAGTTACTGGCCATCAGGCCAGACTTGACGGTGGAAACGCTGCGCGGCAATGTACCCACCCGGGTTGAAGCCTTGAGAAAGGGCAACTTTGATGCCGTTGTTTTGGCGGGCGCTGGTCTTGAAAGGCTTGCCCTGGACCTGAGTGATCTTGTGGTGCTTCGACTGGACCCCTTTGATTTTCCCGGGGCTCCGGCACAGGGCGTTCTCGCCTTTCAGGCCCGCAAATCCGATCAGGAAGTCTTGAGTGCCCTGGCCTCTGTTCATCACGAACCCACTGCCCTGACCATACGGGCCGAGCGACAGATTTTAGCCAACCTTCGAGGAGGTTGTCAATTGCCCTTTGGCGCCTATGCGCAGGAGAGAGATGGCATAACATATCTTATGTTGTGCTTGGGAGATGAGCGGGATCGCTTCCCCTTGCGTCTCTTTCTGGAACATCCGGATCCCGATGTGCTGGTGGTGGAAGCCTGGAGCAAGATACACGCAAAGCCTCCGTCTTCTGTCTACATCAGCAGAGATCTGCAGGAAAACAGCATCTTGTTGCGGGCTTGTGCCGATCACAAAATTGCCTTGCACGCTCAGTCTTTGCTGCAGTTTGAAGACCTGGCGGCCACCTGGCCGGCCCATGCAGACTGGGTGGTCTTCAGCAGCCGCACAGCCGTTCAGGTGTTTGGACGCCATTCCCCCCCCATTGCCCCCGGTGTGCGCTTTGCTGCGGTGGGCGAGGGAACAGCCCGCGAACTGCATGCCCTTGGCCACCATCCCGCCCAGACGCTCAGCCTGAATGATGAGGGGGAATCCCTGGAGCAGTTCAGTCAGTTGGTGCGGGGATGCAGGGTCTTGTTTCCAGGGGCAGAAAACAGCCTGCGCAGCATTCAGGAGAGCATGAGTTCTCAGACCGAGGTTCTTGACCTGCCCATTTACCGCAACACCCCCAAGGCAGGTGCTCTGCACATTCCTGAGGTGGAATTGGCCATTCTCAGCAGTCCCATGAATGCCACGGAGTACCTGCGACGCTTTCCCGATCGCGCTAAAGGGCGTTTTGTGGCCATAGGAGGCTCGACGGCCAGGGCTTTGCGCAAGGGGGGAGCTCGACAGATCTTCGAGGCGCGTCAGCCCAGTGAATTGGCTCTGGTCGAAGCCATCTTCAGCGCCTGAGAGCGATCTTGAGAGAGCTCAAGAGCCAGCTCAATACTCATGGCCCAGTGCAATCCTTTTGACTAAGTGCAATCTTCACATGGTAGAAGTGAGCAGCAAATCCAGTTCGGTGTATTTGAGACCGAAACTCTGACTCAGATGAGCGTTAGTCAGATATCCATTGTACAAATATGCACCGTGACGAGCACCGGCCGAATAGCGGATCAGGTGGTCAAAGCCGCCAAACTCACTGACTTTGAGCAAGGTGGTGGTGATGATGTTGGAAACTGCCTGACTGGCTGTTTTGCTCACCCGTGATGCGATATTGGGCACACAATAATGAATAATATCGTATTTTTTAAATGTTGGATGTTTGTGATTGGTCAGGTCAGAGGTTTCAAAACACCCACCCTGATCAATCGATACGTCTACAATCACAGAGCCGGGTTTCATGTTGGCCACCATCTCTTCGTTGACCACTATGGGGGTTCTGCCCCGTTCAGAGTGTATGGCCCCGATCACTACGTCTGCCGTGGTGAGTTCCTGAGCCAGAATCTCCGGATTGAGGGTGGAAGTGGGCAGTCGCGTGCCGATGTTGTTCTGTAATCTTAATAATTTGTATATATTATTGTCGAATATTTTGACCAGTGCCCCCAGTCCCATGGCTGCGCGCGTGGCAAACTCTCCGACAACTCCCGCTCCCAGAACCAGCACCTTGGTGGGCGGAATCCCCGAAATTCCCCCCATCAACATGCCTTTTCCGTGAGTGGAATCGCTGAGCAACTCCGAGGCAATCAGGATGGCCGAACTTCCGGCAATCTCCGACATAGAGCGAACGAAGGGGAAGGTTCCGCTCTCGTCTTTGATGTATTCAAAGGCGAAAGCCGTTACCCGCTTGCGCATCAGGGTCTGAATCAATTCGGTTTTGACGGTGGGCAGGTGAATGGGGGTGATGAGCACCTGCCGGTCGTGGAGCATTTCGGCTTCGTCCAGGCTCAGTGGTGCGACCTTGAGGATGACATTGGCCTGAAAGACCTGTTCGGTATCATAAACCACCCGGGCCCCCGCGTTGGCGTAATCCCGGTCGGAGAAGTGAGCGCGGGCTCCAGCACCGGACTCTATGACCACGATATGGTCGTTGTTGACCAGGGTCTTTACCGAATCGGGATCCAGGGCAACCCGATTTTCCTGAAAAGCCCTTTCCAGGGGAACTCCGATGTACAGGTTCCTGCCTTTTTTTCCGCTTTCCAGCGGCTTTTCCAGGGTGCTCCAGCCGGTCTGAGCGGCCAGTTCGGCAAATCCCGGAAGTTTACTCTGCTCGGCCATGCTGCGTTTTCAAAAGTATCCCAGACTGCCTATTGTGTCCTTTTTCCTGATTGCGGTAGAGGTCGGAGCAGGGAAATGCTGCGACTTCCATCCTGATGGGCATCGATTTGAAGGCGAACCACTTCCTCGCTGAACCAGGAATCAGCCAGTTCAGGCCATTCCACAAAACAGTATTCCGGTCCGTCGAGGTAGCGCTCCATACCCAGCCTGTCGAGTTCATCAGCGTTTTTCAGACGGTACAAATCCAGGTGAAAGACCACAGGATCCGGGCCGTATTCGTGGACGATGGCAAAACTCGGGCTGCCCAAACCCTCTTCAGCCAGGCCGAGCTGCCGACAGCAGGCCATGACCAAAGCGGTCTTTCCCGCACCCATTTCACCGCAAAGTGCAAATTTCTGGTAATCTGCGCAATGCTTTAGTATAGATGCTGCAGTTTGCGCGAGATCCTCCGGCCTTTCGACCCGCCAAACAGGCGAGTGTGCTTTATCGGTTGCTGAAGACGACAAAGGGAACGATCATTTCTTCCAGTGAAATCCCTCCGTGCTGGAAGGTATCCCGAAAGTAATTCACATAGTGATTGTAGTTATTGGGATAGACAAAAAATTGATCCTCCTTGGCAAAAATAAAGGAAGAGGATATGTGTTGCCTGGGCAGGCCGGCGCGGACGGGTTCCTTGACCTCCAGAACGTCTTTGGCGTTGAACTGGAGATTTTTTCCGCTCTTGTAGCGCAGATTGGTGGTGGTATTGCGGTCTCCGACCACCTTTGAAGGCTGCCTGACCCGAATGGTGCCGTGATCGGTGGTGATGATCAGGCGCACCTTGCGATCCTCCAGTCTGCGCAGGGCATCGAGCAGAGGGGAGTGTTCAAACCAGGACTCGGTCAGGGAGCGATAAGCGCTCTCGTCATTGGCCAGTTCCTTGAGTACCTCCATCTCGGTGCGGGCATGGCTGAGCATGTCTACAAAATTGTAAACAATGACGTTGAGCTTGTTGTCCAGGCCGTTGAGGATATCGTCCTGAAGGTTGCGGGCCGCATTATTATTAACTATTTTCGAATAACTAAAACGAGCATCAATTCGGTGGCGGCTCAGGTTGTCCTGAAGCAACTCCTTTTCAAACATATTTTTTCCACCCTCGTCTTCATCGTTGAGCCAGTATTTGGGCAAGCGCTTTTCGATCTCCGAAGGCAACAATCCGGCAAAAAGCGAATTGCGGCTATACTGAGTGGCAGTGGGCAGAATGGAATAGAAGTAGTCTTCCTGATGCAGACGGAAGTACTTTTCCAGCATGGGCTGGATGATCTTGTATTGGTCAAATCGCAGATTGTCAATGACAACCAGGAAGGTCGGCGTATCATCCAGCAGCGGAAAGAGTTTGCTCTCCAGGGCGTTGTGAGAGAGCACAGGCGCATCGGCGGATTTTTTCTCGCCCAACCAGGTGGTGTAATGGCGCTCAATGAATTTGCAAAAAGTCACATTGGCTTCCTGCTTTTGCATGCTCAATACCTCTTTCATCTGATCGGCACTGGAGCGATCCAGTTCCAGTTCCCAGCGTACCAGGCGGCGGTAGAGCTCCGCCCAGCCCTCCGCGTTCAGACTGCCGTGCATTGAACTGAAGATCTGCTGGAACTCCTGTTGATAGGCCAGGTTGGTCTTCTCCGAAACCAAACGCTGTATATCGACGATTTTCTTGATCGTCATAAGGATTTGCTGCGGTTTGACCGGCTTGATCAGGTAGTCGGTTATCTGGCTGCCGATGGCCTCTTCCATCAAATCCTCTGCCTCATTTTTAGTGATCATGACCACGGGCAGGTTGGGTCTGCGCGCCTTGATCCCCGTCAGGGTTTCCAGCCCGGACAGACCGGGCATGTTTTCGTCAAGAAACACCAGATCGATCTCCGGCTTTTCCACGGCCTCAAGGGCATCCTGCCCATTGGTCACCGGAAGCACGGTGTAGCCCTTTTCCCTCAGGAAAAGCAATTGTGGTTTGAGCAGATCAATCTCGTCATCCGCCCACAAGATGGTAATGGCCATAATGGATAATATGCGTGATATGCCTTGGCGCGATGAGGGGAAAAGCCAACCAACTTATCCACCCTGGTGCATAGGCCTACGGGCAAACTAACGCCCCTTTGCCTTAGTTTTGTACGTTGCCGGGGGTTTAAAAACCCATTAAGCCCTACAAAGCCCAAAGCACTTGTCCTTTCAGAAAATCTATAACGATCCCGTCTATGGTTTCGTTGCCCTGACCTCCCGCAACCTGTTTGAACTGGTTGAACACCCCTGGTTCCAGCGCCTTCGCAGAATTCAGCAATTGGGGCTGGGCAGTCTGGTTTACCCCGGTGCTATCCATACCCGCTTTCAGCACGCTTTGGGCGCCATGCACCTGATGAACAAAGCCATTGCGGTGCTGCGCTCCAAGGGCCACCACATCAGTGAACAGGAAGCCGAAGCGGCAGCAGCAGCCATCTTGCTCCACGACATAGGTCACGGACCCTTCTCTCACGCCCTGGAGAAAACGCTGGTGCCGGGATTTCACCACGAAGGCCTTTCCCTGGCCTTTATGAAAGCTTTGGAGCAGTCCTTCAGCGGAGAAAAAGCCGGGATGCTCAACATGGCCGAACAGATCTTTTCCGGCCGGCATCCCAAGCGCTTTTTGCACGAACTGGTCAATTCTCAACTAGACGTCGATCGCCTGGACTACCTGACCCGGGACACCTACTTCACGGGGGTGCACGAAGGCGCCATAGGCACCAACCGCATCATAGACATGCTGGATCTGGATGATGAAGGAGGACTTGTGGTAGAGGCCAAAGGAATATATTCTATTGAGAAATTCATTGTGGCCAGACGTATCATGTACTGGCAGGTTTACCTGCACAAAACAGTGCTCTGCGCCGAGCAAATGCTGATTCGCACCCTGAGCCGGGCCCGGGATCTGTTTCAAAACGGGGCCTCCATCTATACCACCCCGGCACTGGAGAAAATGCTGTTGCTTTCGGGCGAAGGGCCCCGCGTCGCTGATGCCGGCTTTCTGGAAGCTTATGCCCAACTGGACGACAGCGATATCTGGGTTGCGCTCAAGGCCTGGGCACAGGACCAGGACCGGGTGCTCTCCTTGCTGGCCGGGGGCATAGTTCAGCGCAGGCTATTCCGGGTTGTGATGAAAAAGGAGGCCTTTGCGCCTGACCTGAAGCAGAAGCTCGTTGAGCGCATAGCCGACCAATTCGAACTGAGTAAAAGCGATGCGGCAGACTTGTTGGTGCAGGATAAAACGGAAAATTCCGCTTACAATCCCAGGGACAAGAGCATCAGGATACGCTATAAAGACGGAGCGGTGCAGGATCTGGCCCTCGCCTCTGATCAACTGAATCTTCAGTTTATGTCCGATCCGGTCGTAAAGCACTATATTTGTTTTCCCAAGAATCTTGTAGTTGATTTTCAAGTATAATCCATTGAAAATCAGCCTAATGAGAAATGTTTTTTCGCGCTTGCCCATTCGCAGAACCTCCCTTAGAACTTGAAGTCCATTCGCGCATCAGAACTGGCCCGATGGCTCGGGGCAAGCCTGTCGGGTGATCCCGATGTGCTCGTCGAACGGGTTTCCAAGATCGAAGAAGCCGAAGCGGGCTCCCTGAGTTTCATCGCCAATCCCAAGTACCGGCACTTTGGCCAGAGCACCCGCGCCAGCGTCTTGCTGATCAGCACGGATGAGGATACCGAAGGGCTGAGCAGCCCTACCTTGCTCAAGGTGCCGGATCCCTACACTGCGTTTGCCCGCCTTCTCGAGCGTTTTGCCGAAGAGGCAGCAGAGGAGCGCCAGGGCATTTCTGAGCTGGCCTGGGTGCATCCCGATGCTCGTATAGATGCCACAGCCTGGGTAGGACCCTATGCCTGTGTAGATGCCGGGGCAAGCCTGAGTGCAGGGGTGCAGATTCACCCCTTTGTCAGCATAGGACGCAAAGTGAGCATCGCGGATCGAACGCGGATTTACCCCGGAGCTGTGCTCTACGACGACTGTCAGATCGGGCAGGACTGCATCATCCACGCCGGGGCGGTCATCGGCTCAGATGGCTTCGGTTTTGCTCCTCAGGCCGACGGCAGCTTCCGCAAGATTCCTCAATTGGGCAATGTAGTACTGGAAGATCAGGTCGAAATAGGGGCCAATACCACCATAGACCGGGCCACCATGGGCTCAACCCGGGTCAGGGCGGGCGCTAAGATTGACAACCTGGTCCAGTTGGCACACAATGTGGACGTAGGCGAATTCAGCGTACTGGCCGCCCAAAGCGGAGTCTCCGGCAGCACCCGAATCGGGCGTGGGGTTCAAATTGGCGGACAGGCCGGACTGATCGGCCATATTCAGGTGGCTGACGGCACCCGAATCAATGCCCAAAGTGGCCTGAACCGCTCCGTCTCGGAGCCGGGCACCGCGCTGACCGGTTCTCCCGCAGCGCCTTATCGCTCCGAACTTCGCGCCCAGGTCATCTACCGCCAACTTCCCGAACTCGAAGCCCGTCTGCGCCAACTCGAAGCCCGCATACGAGCTTTAGATCCATCAAACGAATAAGTCAACAGCATATGGAGGATTTGCAGCAGACCCTCAAAAAGAGCATCAGCCTGAAGGGAAACGGCCTGCACAGCGGTGTGGATGTCACGCTCAGGCTCGTACCCGATACGGTCAATCGCGGCATCCGGTTCAGGCGGGTTGATCTGGAAGGCAAGCCCGAAATCAAAGCGGATGTGGACTATGTTGTGGATGTTTCCAGAGGAACCACGCTGGAGCACAAGGGCGTCAGGGTGGCCACAGTAGAGCACTTGCTGGCCGCGCTCACCGCCATGGGCATAGACAATGTGGTGGCCGAGCTAAATGCCGAGGAACTGCCCATCATGGACGGAAGCTCCCTTCCCTTTGTGCAAGCCATCAAAAAGGCCGGCGTGCAGCAACAGGATCAGCCCCGCGATTACTTTGTTCTGGATCGAACACTGGAGTATGAAGACTTGGAGCGAAAGGTGCACATCATCGCCAGCCCCTGTGATGAGTATCAGATCTCCTGCATGATTGATTTTGATTCACCTGCCCTGGGTCAGCAACACGCCCATCTGGAGCATCTGGATCAGTTTCCCGAGTCCTTTGCCGATGCGCGAACCTTTTGTTTCCTCCACGAACTGGAGCAATTGTGGCAGGCCAAGTTGATCAGAGGAGGCGATTTGAACAATGCCATTGTCGTCGTGGATCGGGTGGTGGCCGATGATGAACTCGGTCGCTTGCGCGAAATGTTCAATAAGAAAAATATTAAGGTTAAGCACAATTCCATCCTCAACGACAAAAAACTTCGCTACGCCAACGAGCCGGCCAGACACAAAGTTTTAGACATAGTCGGAGATCTGACTCTGGCCGGAAAGCGCATCAAGGCCCGGGTCATCGCCAGCCGTCCCGGACATGCGGCCAACATCGCATTTGCCAAAAAACTCCGCGAATTGATTCGCGAAAGCAAGCACAAGGTCGATGTGCCCCACTACGATCCCAATCAGCCCGCCATCTATGACATCAACCAGATTCTGGGAATGTTGCCCCACCGTTTCCCGATCCTGCTCGTAGACAAGATCATCCATCTGGACGAAAAAGTGGTGGTCGGCGTGAAGAACGTCACGATGAACGAGCACTTCTTTCAGGGGCATTTTCCCGGTCATCCCATCATGCCTGGAGTGCTGCAGATCGAAGCCATGGCCCAAACCGGAGGCATTCTGGTCATGACCCAATACCCCGATCCGCAGAACTATGAAACCCTTTTTCTACGCATTGAAAAAGCGCGCTTCAAGCGCCCCGTTGTACCGGGAGATACCCTGGTGATGAAGATGGAATTGCTGCGGCCCATTCGCCGGGGACTCTGCGAGATGCAGGCCACGGCCTTCGTGGGCAATCAGGTAGTCACCGAAGCTGAGCTGGTGGCTCAGGTCAGAAAAAAGCCCGGACTGGAATGAATCAACCCCTGGCATACATCCACCCCGGTGCCGACATTGCCGACAACGTTGTTGTCGAGCCCTTTGTGACCATTCACAAAGATGTGGTCATCGGCAAGGGCACCTGGATCGGACCCAATGTCACCATCATGGAAGGGGCCCGCATCGGGGAGAATTGCCGCATCTTCCCCGGATCGGTGATCTCGGCCATTCCCCAGGATCTCAAGTACGCCGGGGAGCGAACCGAAGTCATCATCGGAAACAACACCACCATTCGCGAGTGCGTCACCATCAACCGCGGCACCAAGGCCGCCAACCGCACTGTGGTGGGCGACAACTGCCTGATCATGGCCTACGTGCACATCGCCCACGACTGCATCATCGGCAACCACTGCATCCTGGCCAATGCCACCACCCTGGCCGGGCATATTGAGATCGAAGAGCACGCTATCATCGGGGGTATGAGCGCCATTCACCAGTTTGTCAAGATCGGCCCCTATGCCTTCATCTCCGGGGGTTCACTGGTGGGAAAGGACGTTCCGCCCTTCACCAAGGCCGCTCGTTATCCCCTGAGTTATGTCGGCGTCAATTCGGTGGGTTTGAGGCGAAAGGGATTCAGCTCGGAAACCATCAACCATATTCTTGATATATACCGGATATTGTATGTTAGAGGATACAATGTTTCGCGAGCCCTGGACATCATTGATGCGGAGATCGCCTCTTCCCCGGAAAAAGATATGATTCTCGATTTCGTGCGCCGCTCCGTGCGAGGGGTCATGAAGGGCTTTATGCACCGCCATGAACCTAAACCTTGAGCAGGTCGGCAAGCGCTACCGCCGACAGTGGATCTTTCGCGGCTTGCAGCACAGCCTGCAGAGCGGACAGCGCTGGGCCCTGAGCGGCCCCAATGGAAGCGGCAAATCCACGCTCATAGGGCTATTGTCCGGAGCGGTGAGGCCGAGTGAAGGCGTGATCAGTTGGGTCGAAGGGGGAGAGGCCCTTCCCCCGGAACAATGGTATAAACGGGTCAGCATTGCGGCGCCCTACATGGAGCTGATAGAGCCCTTCAGCCTGCGCGAGATGCTGGACTTTCACGCTCAACTCAAGCCCTGGCGCGGAGAAATGGGCACCGAAGAAGTCATCGATGCCTGTGGTTTGCGCCCCCATTCCAGCAAGGCACTCCGGGATTACTCTTCGGGCATGAAACAGCGGGTCAGGCTGGCTCTGGCGCTTTTCAGTCAGAGCGATCTGCTCCTGCTCGATGAGCCGGGCAGCAACCTGGACGAAAGAGGTAGGCGCTGGTACGAAGCCGTATTAGAGCAGGAAGCGGGGGAGAGGCTGGTGGTGATCGCCTCCAATCTGAGCGAGGAAATCAGAACCTGCACCCACACCATTGCCCTGGGTACTCCATCATAGCCTGCTGACTGCGGGGATCAGAACTCCGCCAGCGTCTTGTCGATGATGTCGATGGCCTCCAGAATTTGCTCTTCATTGATCACCAATGGCGGAGAGAAGCGGATGATGTTGCCGTGGGTCGGTTTGGCCAGCAATCCGCGGTCGCGCAAGCCCAGACAGATGTTCCAGGCCACCTGACCTTCGGGACTGTCGTTGATGACCAGGGCGTTGAGCAGACCCTTGCCCCGAACCAGTCGGGCAATCTCCCGACGCTCGACCACATCGTTCATGGCACTTCTAAACAATCGTCCCATGCTCTCGGCATTGGCCGACAGTTTTTCATCGCGGATCACTTCAAGAGCCGTCATCGCCACGCGGCAGGCCAGAGGATTTCCACCAAAAGTAGAACCGTGCTCTCCGGGTCGAATGCAGAGCATGATGGCATCGTCGGCCAGTACGGCGGAAATGGGCATGACCCCACCGGACAGCGCTTTGCCCAGCACCAGAATGTCGGGTCTCACTTCCTCGTAGTTGCAGGCCAGCAGACGCCCTGTTCTGCCGATACCGGTTTGAACCTCATCGGCAATGAACAGCACATTCTTGCGGCGGCACAAGGCATAGGCTTTGGCCAGATAGCCCTGATCGGGCACAATCACTCCCGCTTCACCCTGAATAGGCTCCACCATGAAACCGGCCACATCGGGATCGGAGAGGGCTTCTTCGAGGGCCTTGAGATCGTTGTAGGGAATGCAGGAAAATCCGGGCATATAGGGACCGAATCCCTTGTAGCTGCTGGGATCAGTTGAGCTGGAGATGGCCGCCAGGGTGCGCCCCCAGAAATTGCCCTCTGCAAAGAGAATCTTGGCCTTGTTCTCCTCAATGCCCTTCACCTCATAGGCCCATTTGCGGCAGAGTTTTACGGCGGTCTCGCAGGCTTCTACCCCGGCGTTCATGGGCAACACCTTGTCGTAGCCAAAATAACTGGTGATAAACTCGGCGTACGGCCCGAGAGCATCGTTGTAAAAAGCCCTGGACGTCAGGGTGAGGCGAGAGGCCTGTTCCGTCAGGGTAGCCAGGATACGGGGATGAGAATGGCCTTGATTTACAGCCGAATACGCAGATAGAAAATCGTAATAATGCTTGCCTTCCACGTCCCAAACATGCACGCCTTCACCCCTGTTGAGCACCACGGGAATCGGGTGGTAGTTGTGCGCTCCAAAGCGCTCTTCAAGGTGTATGTACTCCGCGGAGTTCAGGGTTTGCCGGATCATGGCTAAGGGTTTTGAAGGTGGAGGCTAAAACAGAAAAAAATCGCGCTTCAAGGCTTAAGATGCAACGGATGGCGCGAGGGCTGGTACAGGTGAGGTACTTGTCCAAAGTTCGTCCATTTCGGGCGAAGGGACAAGGAAAACTCAGCCTGTGGGCGAGCTGAACCAAGGCCTTTCGAACTACATGTTGAATACGGAGGAGTGCGACCCCACTCAGCGGTTCAGCAGATGCCCGTCAAAACACCAGGGCAGGAGGGTGGCGGCAGAGGGAATCACGGCGATCTGTCCACTGCGATTGGTCAGGATGATGTCCATGTTCTGTCCGCCCCGCTGTTCGCTTTCCAACATCACCTGACGACAGGCCCCGCAGGGAGAGATCCACTGCTCGTCAATCTTGGCGGCAATCACGGCAATGGCCCGGATGGCCTGATCGGGAAAGGCGGCACCGGCGGCAAACAAAGCGACGCGCTCTGCGCAAAGGCCGAGGGGAAAGGAGGCGTTTTCCTGATTGCTGCCGCTGATGATCTGCCCGTTGCTGAGCAGCGCTGCAGCGCCAACTGGAAACTGGGAATAAGGCGCATAGGCCTTTTTCATGGCGGTGCGGGCGGCGTCGAGCAGCTCAACATAGGCCCGGGGCGCTTCGGATGCGTGATCATAGACCTGCATACACAGCTCCAGCTTTACTTCCCTCATTCTGCAAAGGACTATATTCGCGGCCAGAATCGGGAAATCCATGAGGAATGTTCTATTGGTGGGAGCGGGTAAGTCCGCCAGCGCGCTGATCCGGTACTTGCTGGATCACGCCGGCAGCGGAGAATGGACCCTGACGGTGGGCGATCTGGACGAAGCGGCGGCTGCCAGAATACTGAAGGGCCACGAAAGGGGAAAGGCGGAATTCTTTGATGTGCACAATGCGGATTTACGCAATGAAGCGGTTCGGCGCGCTGACCTGGTCATTTCCATGTTGCCGGCCCATTTCCACCTTCCTTTGCTGAAGGATTGCATCCGACACCGGGTCAATTTTCTGAGTGCTTCTTATGTCTCAGACGAAATCAGAGACCTGAAACAGGATATTGATCACGCAGGTATTCTGGTGCTCAAGGAATGCGGTTTGGATCCCGGGCTCGATCATATGTCGGCCATGGCCAAGCTGGATGAGCTTCGCCAGGCCGGTGCGCATATCCGGGAGTTTGAAACCTTTACCGGCGGTTTGGTAGCGCCGGGTTACGAGAACAATCCCTGGCAGTACAAATTCACGTGGAATCCCCGAAATGTGGTCCTGGCCGGACAGGGTGTGGTCAAGTTCAAGCACAATGGGCGCTACAAATACATTCCCTATCACCGGCTCTTTCAGCGCTACGAGACCCTTCAGGTTCCTGGCTTTGGAAGTTTCGAGGGCTATCCCAATCGCGACAGCCTGAAATACCGGGATGCCTATGGTTTGCAGGAGGTGGATACCCTGTACCGCGGCACCTTGCGGAGGCCGGGTTTCTGCAAGGCCTGGGATGTCTTTGTGCAATTGGGCATGACCGATGATAGCTATGAGATGGAGGGCGTTGAAGGGATGACCTGGCGCGATTTCATCAATGCTTTTTTGTGGTGGGACAATCAGCGTTCGGTGGAACTCAAGTTGGCGGCATACCTCAAGTTTGATTACCAGAATGAAATATTGGATAAAATCGCATGGTTGGGTCTCTTTGAAGAGGAATCCATCGGCCTGAAGAGGGGCACGCCCGCTCAAATCCTGCAGAAGCGACTTGAGGAAAGGTGGCAGCTTGAAGAAGAAGACCGGGACATGATCGTCATGTTGCACAAGTATGTCTACGATCTGAATGGAAAGCGTGAGCGCGTTCAGGCCTCTATGGTTGTGCTGGGAGAGGGTCAGCACGAAACCGCCATGGCCAAGACCGTTGGCTTGCCCCTGGGCATTGCAGCCCGTTTGGTTTTGGAGAAGCGACTCGATCTGAAGGGAACGGTCATTCCGACCATTCCCCAACTCTACAAACCTATACTCGAAGAACTGACCCGTTGCGGAGTACTCTTTGAGGAAATGTCCTATTGAGTTCTCCTCTAACTCAGTCTCTCGCCGATGGCTTCCAAAACCCACGCGATGATGACAATGCCCAGGATCATCAGGGCGATGAAGATCAGCAAGATCAGCAAAGCGGCCCCGAGCAGGTAGGGCCAGACCGGTCCCTTCTTACCACCGCGCTCGTGAAAGCGAATCAGCAGGGCCAGATTGCGGCGATTGGCTTTATAGGCCACATCAAAGAGGTCACCCAGGATGGGAATGCTGCCGACAAGGGCATCCAGGGCCAGGTTGCCAATCATGCGAAGCACCAGCATGCCATTGGCTCCGTGTCTCAACATGGCCAGGGAAATCCCGCCTGAGATCAACAGAGCAGCGCCCTCACCGAAGCCGGGAACCAAGCCCAGTATGGGATCCAGGCCAAATCGAATGTTGGTTCCGGGAATCCGAAACTGCGAATCCATGAGTCTGGTCAGGCTGTCCAGATGATGAATACCATCTGGAATGTTATGTTTTTCGCTCTGCATGATCTTTCTCTGCATCATTGGGGCAGATTCAGGGCGCCCGTGCGCATCATAAGATCCATTTTCATCAATCCGGCTACCGTCAGACTGTCCAGAAGTTCATTGCCGTAAGCCATGGCTATGGCCTGTTCAAGTGGCAATCGCCGGAGCTTGAGCTCTTCATCTTCGGTGGGTTCGGCCTGCCCTTCCACCAGATCAGTGGCCAGATAGATCAAGGCAACTTCATCCGTAGCGGAATTAGACAACTGCATGCTCAAAATCAATTGCAGTTTGCCAGCGCTCAACCCGGTCTCCTCCTTGAGCTCCCGCAAGGCGCTGATTCTGGGGTCTTCGTCCAAATGCCCTCCGCCGGCCGGTATCTCCCAACTGTACTTTCCAAAGGGAAAGCGAAATTGCCCAACCAGCCAGGTATCCGAACCCATCAGGGGAATGATGCCTATAGCTAGATGCTTGAAATGTACTACTCCGTATATTCCTTTCTGACCTGCGAGATTGAGCACATCGGATTCCCGGACCCTGATCCAGTCGTTTTGATACACCTCGCGCTCGCTGAGTATGCTCCAGGGGTTGCGGCTTTCTTCGATCATAAGTTCGATTTCCAGATTGGGTAAAAATTGCAAATATTTATATAAAAATAATTTAACTATACTCAGCTCTCCAGCGCTCGGCCAGGATCGGCAATCCAAGGGCCGCGCTGGTGGCCATGGCCTCGAGCCTGGGCACTCCTCTCAGATTGGGTAAGCTGGGATCGACGATGAACTTTGGAATGTAGGGAGGAGCGTAGTTGATCAGAGATGCTGCCGGATAAACCGCCAGCGAAGTGCCCACAATCAGAAAGAGATCGGCCTGACTGGCCAACCCACAGGCCAGTTCCATCATAGGAACCTGTTCACCAAACCAGACGATATGAGGCCTGAGCTGACTGCCCAGCTCACAGCAATCGCCTAGATTCAGGTCTTCGGTCCAGGGAAGGATGAGATCTTCGCGCAGGCTGCTTCTGACCTTGAGGATCTCGCCGTGAAGATGGGTGACGGCCGTAGATCCGCCGCGCTCGTGCAGGTCATCGATGTTTTGGGTGATGATGATCACATCAAACACATCCTGCAATTGGGCCAGCGCCAGATGCCCGGCATTGGGCTGAGCATCTCGGATTTGCCGGCGGCGCAGGTTGTAGAATTGGAGCACCAGCTCGGGATTTCGCGCCCAGCCCTGGGGGGAGGCCACATCCTCGATGCGGTGTTGTTCCCACAGTCCATCGGCAGCGCGAAAGGTGGGTATGCCACTTTCTGCGCTCATGCCCGCTCCGCTGAGTACGACCAATTTGCTTTTAGGCATGCTCATTCCACATTCTGTGTTTAGTTCGAAAGAGGACTTTCTCCCAGAGCGATATCCCGGCGAATGCCCGGCAGTTCTTCGGCAATATCGCGGGCCAATAAACCGGCCTCGCCTTTCTTCAGGGCGGCTCGATCAGCGGCCAGGCCATGCCACATCACCCCAGCCCAGGCGGCTTGAAGGGCGCTGAGACCCTGTGCCCGCAAGGCGGCGATGACGCCCGTCAACACGTCACCGGAACCGCCCGTTGCCATGCCGGGATTGCCGCTGGAATTGAAAAACAGCTCCCCTTCGACCGAAGCGGTGCAGGTATAGGCGCCCTTCAATACGATGACACAGCGCAAACGGCGGGCGTTGTTGCGCAATAATTCTAATTGTTCAAAACTATTGGAGGCCGGACCAAACAGACGCTTGAACTCTCCGGGGTGAGGCGTCAGAATGCTCCCCGCGGGAAGGCGTTCCATCAAAGAGGGTTCATGGGCCAAGATGTTGAGTGCATCGGCATCTACTACGGGTGGAAAGGCAGCGCGCTCCAGGGCCTGCTTCAATTGCTTTTTGGCGGAGGAACTGCGCCCCATGCCGGGCCCAAGGGCAAAGACCGGGTCTTTAGGCAGGTGATCCAGCTCCTGAATATGCATAAGTTCCGGAATCATTGGCGCAAAGTCAGGGCCTTCTTCGCTGAGCCAGCAACTGGTCAAACCGGCTCCTGAGCGAAGGGCGGAAAGCCCGCTGAGCCAGGCGGCTCCGCGCATGCCGCGTGCTCCTCCAACCACCACTACATGGCCAAAATCGCCCTTGTGGCAGAAACGCGGTCTGAGGGGGAGGATGTTTTTCAGGTCTGAAGCTTGAACCAGAAACTCCGAACTGGCTTCCTCTGCCAGAGCCTTTGGGTGTAAACCAATGGGGAGGATGGTCCAGTGGGCGCATACTTCGGCTGAATCCGGCAGGAGCAGCGCTCGTTTGGGCAGCTCAAAACTCAGGCATTCATGGGCCTTGATGGTCACTCCGTTGCCGTGTTCATCCGCCATCAATCCACTGGGCAGATCGATCGAAAAAATCTTAGCTCCGCTGGAGTTGACCTTTAGGCAAAGCGCTTTGGCCAGGCCCTCCAGAGGTCGGTTGATGCCCGAGCCCAGCAGGGCATCGATGATCAATTCGCCCGGTAAAGGTTCAGGGAAGTCCTGCTCGGTCCTGATCTGGTGGGTCTCCAACCTGAGGCGCTCCAGCCTTTCGAGATTGATCTGGAAATCTATGCTGCCTTTCTCCTGAAGCCAGGCCACACATATTCTAACCTGATGGCCTTCGTGATGCAGGTGTCGGGCCACAGCCAGGCCATCGCCGCCGTTGTTTCCCGTGCCCGCGAGGATCATCACCTTTTGAGCAGAAGGGTGTTTTTGGAGGAACCACTGGCTGAACACCTTGCTGGCCCGCTCCATTAAATCGGTGGAAGAGATGGGCTCCAGTTGCTGGGTGGCCGCATCAACCCTCCGAATCTGATCTTGATTTAAAACTTTAAGCATGCCAGTTTAATCGCTTGATAAAACGCAATTTATGGCTGTATTTTTTTTGTTCTGTATCATAGATGCCCCGCTGGTCAAGCCGATCTCGCCGCACCTTGCCGGAGGCGTGCAGGATCTCTCCCTCAGCGCAGATCACGCCGACGTGAACGATGCGCTCTTCTTCGTTGTCGAAGAAGGCCAGGTCGCCTTCGCGGGCCTGGTGCACAAAGGCCACTTCTTCACCCATCAGCGCCTGCTGTGAAGCATCTCTGGGAAGCTGTATTCCAGCCACCTTGAACACCACCTGAACCAGACCGGAACAATCCAGCCCCAGAGGGCTGCGACCGCCCCACAGATAGGGAACCCCGAGATACTTGTTGGCCACTTTCATAGCCTGAGCGGGGCTGAGTCCGGGCTTTCCCGGTACGGTGGCCTGCCCATTGAACACGAACTTTTCTGAGCCGAGACGAAAATTAATGCCGTCGAATTCTGGTAGAGCACTGCCGAGAACCAACAAAACATGGCGTTGTTTGCTGGTGGCGGATTGCACCAGATCAAGTGTGTAGGAGCGGGGCAGTTTTTCGCTCTCCGATGGTCCGGATATGGCCTGATTTTTGTCTATCCAGCCTTCGTAGCGATCATCTGAACTTCGGATATAATACCAATCACCTTGGTCAAGGAGCAATTCCCAGGGTTCGCCGAACAACAATTGGCTCACCATTTCGCTTCGATGAGAATTTTCACGCCGCATTGGTATGAGGCTTAAAGCGCATAAACCGCTGTTCATAGGCGTTGAAGATAGGTATTTGTCCACATCACCCCCCACGATGTGAAAAACTCATTGAAAACGTTCGGATTTACAAGCATTCTCCCTACTTTAGAGGAAGCAAAGGGAAGGCTTTTATCACACATTCATCGCTGTATTTATTCATGTTGAGCAGACCAAGCCATCCCGCTAGCGCAGCATATGGACTGTTATTATACAAATTTTTTGTATTAAGCATTTTCCTATTGGGTTTTGGCCGCGCTGGCCAGGCTCAGATTGCGGCATTTCAGGCAGATTCTACGATTGGTTGTGAGCAACTCATCGTGTCCATGGATGACCTGTCCTCGGGAGTGATCACTTCTTGGAACTGGGTTGTTTATTGGGACACGGACGGCAGCGTTGTGGGCTTTTCCCCACTTGCTGAACCCAGCTTCGCTCTGGATGCCCCCGGTACCTATACCATTGAACTGACCGTTTGTGGACCGGGGGGCTGTAATACGCTCACTCAGTCTGCTTACATCACCATTTACGAATCTCCGGATGTTTTGTACAGTGCTTCTACCTATTCGGGTTGCCCGCCCCTGACGGTAAACTTTAGCGACCTGACTACCTATCCCGGCGGGGCTCCGGTTAGCCGTTTTTGGGTGATCGAAGGTGCGCCATTGCTGCCCACCACCGCGAACATCAGTTATACGTTTAACTCACCGGGTTGGTATGATGTTCTCCTGCTCATCGAGGACGAAAACGGATGCAGCGCGTTTTACCAGGATTCCATTCATATTCTGGCGCCTCCGGTGGTCAGCATCAGCGCCACCACTACCTCAGCCTGTAATCCACCACTCAATACGGTGTTCAGCTCTACCGTCAGCGGGGTAGGGCCCTTTAACTATCTCTGGAGTTTTGGTGATGGGACTACTTCAACAGCAGCTTCGCCGGCAAAGACCTATACGGCGACTGGCAGCTATACGGTAAGTCTTACGGTCACAGACGCACAGGGCTGCCAAACGACACAGACGGTACCCGGAATGATCCAGATCTTTCCGGCAGATGTGCAATTCAGCACCGTCTCAGCAACGGCCTGTACCGGTCAGCCATTTGTTTTTACGAATACCAGTACACCAAGCAGTGGAACCTGGGTTTGGAACTTTGGCGATGGTTCGCCCTTGTCGCCTTTCTTCTCGCCAACCCATACCTATACCACTCCGGGCGTTTACTCGGTCACGCTACTCGGAACTTTTGGCACGGGTTGCAGCGGCACCTTCAATGCCACAGTAACCGTTCAGGACCCTCCTACAGGAGATTTTACTTCCACCATTGCTCAGGATTGTCAGATTCCCTCTACCGTAGGATTTAACTCCACAGCAGGCCCTACCGTTGTCACTTACCTCTGGGAATTCGGAGATGGAGCGACCTCCACGGCGGCTAACCCCACGCATACCTATACAACCTATGGAAACTTTACGGTTTCATTAACCTTGACCGATGCTTCAGGTTGTTCAGTGACCATCACCAAAGTCAACTTTTTCGTCAATCAGCTTCTACAGGTTGGCTTCATCCCTGAGCCCATGGATGGCTGCGCCCCACTTGAGGTAAACTTTACCGATACAACGTCCTCCACGACCCCGATCGTGAGCTGGTTGTGGAGTTTTGGTGACGGCACTACCTCGACCGCTCCAAGTCCTACGCATACATTTGTCACTCCGGGGTGCTACCCCATCAGCCTGACGGTGATCTCGGCCAGCGGTTGTACGGCAACGAGAACTGTTGCTGAAGGGGTTTGTGCCGGCCGCGATGCCACAGCCTTCTTCAATGTCCCGGATACTTCCTGTCCTGCCGTGACCATTGATGTTCTCACGCCCGGGCTTACAGAAGTGGAAGTGCTGGTGGATGGTGCCTACCACTACACCATTGAGAATCCTCCGGCTACCACACAGATTCCCTTCGTGCCTTCGGGCTTGCATGAGTTGACTCTGATTTCCAATGATTACGGGTGCAGGGATACTTTCGTCACCGAAATCTATATCCTCAAACCCATTGATTCACTGATTACAATTATTCGCGATTGTGATAATCCCTTCATTGTAACGCTGATCATCAGTCCGGCACTGGCCGATTCCTCCTGCGGCTGGGAATGGGATCTGGGGGATGGGACTATCGTGCCCAATGTGGATACACTGGTATATACCTATGGAGGTCCGGGGTTTTATCCGCTGGGTATTGATGTCTTTTGTATAGATGACTTGCCCTGCCGAACCATCTCTGCCGGCGGACTGACCATAACCAATCCTGTGGCCAACTTCAATACACCACTAGACTTCAGTTGTTCCTTCCCGGTTGTGCTCACTTTTGGCAACCTGAGTACGGATGGGTATTTGAATAACTTGACTTATGCCTGGAGTTTCGGTGATGGCGGGACTTCTTTTGTTTCGGGACCGGCCAGGAATTATACGTCTGCCGGCACCTATATCGTTTCGCTGACGATCACCGATGTGAATGGTTGTACGGACAGTCATCAGGATACCGTTTATATATCTCAATTAGTAGCCGATTTGGATTGGGTACCGCTTTGTACCAATCTGGAAGTAGAGTTCACCGATGCGTCCATTGCATTGGGTGGTGAGATTGCCAGTTGGAACCTCGATTTTGGCGATGGAAGCTCGGAGTTTGTCACCCCACCTGACATCCTTGGAACCCTCATTCATCTCTATCCGGCTGAAGGCACGTATACCGTGAACCTGGATATTGTTAACCAATTTGGTTGCACGGACAACTACAGCGTCGAAGTCGATAACCGCTTCCTCCGAGCCATCTTTGAAGTAGATGATTCCTTCCCCTGCGCAGGACAGCCGGTAAACTTCAACAACCTTTCCATAGGTACCGGATTGACCTATTATTGGGATTTTGGTGTGCCCGGATTGTTGACCGATACAAGTACCCTGTTCAGCCCGAGTTATACCTACACAGCTTCTGGTACTTATACGCCATTTCTGGCTGTAGAGGATGTGAACGGGTGCAGGGATACTCTCACGCTCACCGATTACATCACTGTGGATACTATGGTGGTGGAGCCCTTTAGTTGGGTAACCCTGATTGAGAACTGCAATTTTGCCCTGGTGGAGTTCAGGCCATCACCCCTGGATACTTTGGAGGCTTGTTCATACCTCTGGAATTTTGGCGACGGAGGACTCTCCACAGAGCGCACACCTGTTTATCCTTATGTTCTGGCGGGGTACTACAATGTTTCCCTGACTATCACCAATTGCAATGGATGCTCCGATACGTATTTCCTGTCTAATGCCATCAATGTCATCGGTCCTTTTGGCTCCTTTACGGTATCAGAGGACAGCATTTGTATTGGTGAAACTGTCCAGTTTCAGGCTACGGTGTTCCGGTCAGACTCCATCTTTTTGTTTGCCGGGAATGGAGACGTACTGAACTACGAAGTACTCTTCAGTGATTCAGCAGCAACCTATACGCTCGAGTACACATACGATGTTCCTGGTGTTTACCTTCCGCAAGTTGTGGTCAAAGACAGCACGGGTTGCTTTACAGTGCTCCGCGGAGACACCATTCGCGTGGGAACCCCACCGGAGGCGGCCTTCATCCTTCCGCTGGAAGAGGCTTGTCTTGGAGCGATTTTCCCTTTGGTGGATATGAGCATCAGTCCCGATCCCGGTGTTTCCCTCAGTTGGATTTTCTCCGATACCACACTTATTGGTCTGCTGGGCGACAGCACCTGGTATGAACCCCTGGTGGCCGGAGTGTATGATTTTACCATGGTGTACGAGACTTCCTTTGGCTGTGTGGATTCGGTTTTGGGTTCATTTGAGGTGCTCGCTCTGCCAGATATCACCCTGAGTCCCGATACCTCGGTGTGCCCAGGAGGGCCTATACAATTACTTGCCGAAGGAGGTTTGACCTATGTCTGGTTTCCGGCTGCCGGATTGAGTGATCCCAACATTCCCAATCCCCTGGCCAGCCCAGATGAGAGTACAACCTATACGGTTGTTGTTGATAACGGGAACTGCATAGACTCGGCTTCCTTGACAGTCTTCACTGTTGAAGATCTTCCCATAGAGTTTGGCACAGACGCCAGCATCTGTCTTGGGCAATCTGCACCACTTTTTGTTGATCTACCTATCGGGCTACCCGGTGATGTTGTTTGGTCCTGGGAGCCACCCACCGGGCTTGACGACCCTACGGCGCTCAATCCGCTGGCCTCTCCATCCGCAACAACAATCTATCAACTCAACGTCAGTTGTGGGGATCTGGTCAGTTCCGGAGAAGTGACCATCACGGTCAATGATCCTCCTGTTGCTGTTATTGCACAGGGCGATACCACCATTTTCCCCGGTCAGCCTGTGGTTCTTCCCGGTATCGGTGCCGGTGGCGGAGGAGTTTTCACCTATACCTGGACGCCTGATGTGGCGTTGAATTGTACCAACTGTGAAACGGTCATCTCTACCCCTGGATCATCCATAGAGTACATGATGGTGGTGGAGGATCAGTTTGGATGTTTGGACAGTGCCAGCGTGCGCATCAGTGTGCGCGGTGAATGTGGTCGGGATGTGTTTGAGATTCCCAATCTGATTACGCCCAACGGGGATGGCGCTAACGATGAATTTGTTTTCCGTTATGAAGGCATCTCTGAGATTCTCTTCGTGCGAATCTTTGATCGATGGGGCGATGTAGTCTTTGAAAGCCAGGATCAGGAGAGTCGTTGGAATGGCATTTGTCACGACAAATTCTGTACCCCAGGTGTATACGTTTACACCATTGAGGCGATTTGTGAAAACCAGCTTAGAACGATCATTGCCGGCAACGTTACCCTGATACGATGAAACAACAACAGCGCCATATCTGGGGAGTGCTTTCTGTACTCTTCTGGCTTTGCACAACTCCGTTTGATGAGTTGCGCGCCCAGGATTGGCACTTCTCTCAGTTTCAAGCCAATCCCATGGCGATCGATCCGGCCATGGCGGGAAACTTCAACGGGGATTTGAGGGTGGCCATTCAGTATCGCAATCAGTGGAATTTTGCCGCCAATTTCCACACTATATCTGCAGCGATTGACGCGCCTTTGTTTCGATTGAAGAACCAGGATTTCTTTGCGGGCAGCCTTCAGATCATCTCAGATCAGGCTGGGGATTTGCGGTTTAGAACCACTTATATGAACAGCGGTCTGGCCTATCACAAGAGACTGGATCCCTATAAGAATCATTACCTGAGTGCGGGGTATCAGATGGGTTATGCCTTGCGTTCGGTTGACTTTAGTCAGGTCGTTGCCTTTGATCCGGAACCGGCAGCCCTTTTAGACAATAGTCAGTTTGGTTTCATGGATATGGCAGCGGGTATGAATTGGTACAAGGCCAGTAAAATTAATCAATTTATATATGCAGGTTTAGGTATGTTTCATCTCAATCAGCCAGATCAGTCCTTCCTTCGCGACGGCTCTGTTCCGTTGGATATGCGATACTCTTTTTATGGCGGAGGAAGCTTGCCCCTGAGCCGCGCGGTTTACTGGCAACCCGCCGCCGTTATCTTTATTCAGGGTCCACACCGCGAAATCAATTTGGGTTCCAGCTTGCGCTGGTGGATCAACCACGAAGATGGCCATTACAAGCAGGAGCGCGCCATTGCATTGGGCGTTTGGTACAGAGTGGAAGATGCTATCGTGATCAGCACCAGATTTGACTATCAGGATTTCACCATTGGCATGAGTTATGACTTGAACTTGTCCAAGCTCAGTCAGGTCTCCCAACTCAATGGCGGTCCTGAGATTTCACTGGTCTATGTGCTGAACAGCGGCAAGAAATCGGATGGTGGGTTGAGGCAGCAGATGTATTGCCCCTCCTTTTTCTGAGCGGCCCCTCGCTCAGTTGCGATGTCTGAGTATCCAGGCATCCTTTTGTTGCAGAGATTCCCTGAGGGACTCCAGACTGTTGATGGTGGTTTCTTTGTCCGTACTGATGAACATACCCGAGCGGTACATTCCATTGTCTCCGAGTAAAACGGCCAGTTGACCAATTGGATCACCGATGCGATTCAACCTCTTTTCTGCATCGTGTGGGTTGGGATAAGAACCCACAATGAGGTAGTAACCCGCCGGAGGTTTTGGCCCCTGAGTGTTGAAGAGTACAGCCGCACTCAAGCTCTCAGCTCTAGGTGTTGTTTTGGTGGGTATAGTTGTTGAGGCAGATTCTTCAGTTGCCGATGGCTTTGGTGATTTAGGTGGAATGGCGGCTTCTGTCTTTACATTGGCAGTTGAAGGGCTTGAGTCTGCCGCAGACGTTAAGCTGCTCTCTGTTTCCTCACTTTGGGCATCCGGTTCCAAAACAGAGGGTGTGTTATCTGGCAGGGACAGGACTACGGCAGGGCCCACTGCTGTCAAGGCAGTAGTGGGGCCAAAAACCATCATTTGCCGCTGAAGGCTGGGAATGAGCGGATACAACATCAGGGCTCTTCCCTCCTCAATCACGGTTTGCTCCTTGGGGCCGAACCATCTGGCCATCTGAAAACCGGAGAGATTCCCCGAAAGATTCATCCACTGAAAGAGTCCGAAGATCACCAAAACAGATGCGGCGGCCAGCCACCAATAGTGGGCAGGCCAGTTCTCCGCTGCCACGGGCATCTCTTTTGAAGGGCTGTTACTTTCCTCAGGTTCTGCGGGAAGAATTGCGGCCGTATCTGCTACTTCAACGGGCACTTCTAAGGTAAGAGCGACACCTGAAGGAGAGGCAACAGGGCCAGGAATGATGCGCTCCTGAGCAGACAAGCTTATGGTAGCCAACCCGAAGGACTCGTTCAGATAGTTTACGCGCTCTTCTGGAATGAAGCGAATCTTGCCATCATCTTCCTGCATGAGTTTGCCCACACCCGGAAAGCGCAATAGTCCTTCCTGGCTCAACTGCTTCCGGCTGCGATCGGCAAACTGACGAACCAACTCTTCGGCTTGCTCATAAGGCAGCTTTTGCACACGAGAGACTTCATGAGCCAATAGACCATCGCTGCGATCAAGACGGGCGTTGAAAGCAATAGCCTTATCCGGGGGCAGGATTTCCTGACGGGCTCTGACGCCAAAGAGACGGGCAGAGCGAAACTCCGACACAAAACCTCCCAGACCAGGCACGATTACACAATTGTGCCGGTATAATAATTCGCCTATGTATTTGCGCAAATCCACCAGAACTACGAAAGAAACACTTTGGAGGGACTTTATGTAATGCCTCCGGGACTGCAACGCTGCACGGTGCACAGATTGTGCATAAACAACACCTTAAAAGGAGAATTGCAGACCGGCCATGAAACGGAATCCATAACTGGGGTAGAGATAATAGCGCTGGTGTTTAATGCTGGCCATGTTGTTGACATCCACCCATGCGGTGAAATAGGAGTTTACGGCATAGGTGGCGCCGAGATTGATGTCGGCGGTGCCCCGCAGTTTCTGAGCTGTTCCATCGGGTAGTCTGGCATGGGTAGCGCCCATTCCCAGAACATCAGCCTTGAGGTATAATTTTTGTGTGGCCTTTACCCGGGCACCTAAATTCCACAACACATTGGGTTCGTGCCAGGCGTACTCCTGCTCTCCGATCTCGCTAAAGGATCGCAGATCCAATCCGGCGAAGAAGGTATAGTTGTCCGACCACTGGTAGCTGACTTCAGCATGAGCCACCCAAAGCGTTATGTCCTCATAGATCACATCAAAGCGACGCGTATCGGCCGAATCATTGACAAACAGCGCAAAGTCATTGATGGGCTTCTGAGAAAACCTCAATTGATAGCCCAGGCGTTTATCGTATTCACCCCTGATTCCCGCATAGCGATCTTCCACTCTTGAATTGTTGAACCATACCGAATCCAGCAGGTAGGGATTGCTCTCGCTGAGGCTGCGCCAGGAATTGGTTTGCAGTCGCATGTTCCAACCGGCGAAGAAAACCATGCTCTGATCCATGAGCTTGGCGGAGAATTCCAGATCGGGGAAGAGTTTAAAGCGCCCGGTATCAAGAGCCATCTCCAGCCCGGCTTTGAGGCTGTACTCATATCGGTTCATCACATAGGTCGGTCTGAAGCGAAACACCGATCGACTGCGCGAATAAGGACCGCTGAAGACCATACTCTCATAACCCGTGAACAGTCGCGCTTCGTCCTGGGCATTGATGGCGTAGCGGAAACTCCCTTCCAGTTGCGGCCGGATCTCCTGAGTGCCCAACTGATCGGCCAGCGTTTGCACCCCTCCACGGATGTTGTAGTCCAGGCCCAATTCGTTTTTTCGGGAATTGCTCAAGTCTGCAATCACACCCGTCTCAAGGAAGCGGCGTCGTACATCTTTCCTCGCGTAGCTGGTGTCTTCTTCATCATATCCGTAGAAGTGAAAGGTTTCCGATTCCACCTGTCCCTGCAAACCCAGGGCAACAGGACCAAAAAAAACCTTACCAAAACCAGAGAGACCGGCATTGCTGTACAATTGGTTTTCCCGGGCTCCATTCGAAGAGGTGTACAGACCCCTCATTCCATAATTGAACTTATCCGAGCGCCCCGAACTATAGGCCGCCTCCACTAATGGTGAAAATTGCGTGCCGAAACCCAGCTTGGCGAACAGATTGGGTAGGGGCTGCAAGGTGGGTTTACCCAGAGATACGGGTTTGACCTCCGGTGCTTGCCAGGGAATGGCCTGCAATTGCAGGGGAATGGTGTAAACCAGTGGACTAATCGGCTCCGATGGAAGCTCTGGAATTCCGGGAGCCGGATTGACTTTGATGGCATCGGCCAGGGCGGGGCGGTAGCTGCCGACGACGGTGATCTCCTCCTGTTCCAGCGTAGACGTTCTATCCGGCACGATCTGGGCACGGAGAAAGGAGCCCATTTCGAGAAGGGCCAGGAAGATGCCGAAGCGCAAGATATTGCTTGAGTTCATGGTAGGCATGTCTTGCTATGGGCCCGGGTCAGCCGGATCGCTTTCGAGAAAATTCATGTCCAAACCATCGTCCAATCGGGAGCGCGAGCGCTCTATGGCTTCGATCTCCTTCAACTTTTGTCGAGCCTCGGCGAGCAATTGAGCATCGCCGCTGTAGTTGTCAATGATGCTGCTCAAAGCAGCCCGGGCCTGAACAAACTCGCCCTGCTCCCGGAGAACATCGGCTACCAGCAGGTAGGCGCGAATCACCCATATCTCGTAACTCGTGGATTGAATCAGTTCCAGACAGGAAGTCTTGGCCTTTTCATATTCACCTCTTTGATATTCGATTTTTGCACGTTGATATCGCGATTCGGCATTCCAAACTCCGGTTCCGCCTGTGGCAATCTGGCCGAAGAGGAGGTAGGCTTCCTGGGTCTGCCCGGTTGCCAGATAGGCATTCGCGACCCGAAAACTCGCCTCGGCGACCTCTTCCGAAGAAGCCTCCGCAGCATTCATCATGTCCTTGCCATAAGTGATCACCTGGCTGTGCTGGTTCAAAGCTGCATGAGCTCTCAGCAATCCCTTGAGCGCTTCGTATCGGTTGCCCTGATATTGACCCTGACTGTAGAGTTCCTCATACCACTGCGCTGCTTTGGAAAAGTCCTCCACCTCAAAGAAGGCAATTCGCGCCGCTTTGAGCAGCGCTGTCTCGGTAAAGCGACTCTGCTTTTGACGGAGTACATACTCGTAGTCGGGAAGGGCTTCGCGATAGGCCTCATCGCTGTAGCGACATTCCGCGCGATAGAAATGCGCCTGCAGAGCGAAGAGTCCGCTGGGAAAATCGCTCAGATACTTGTTTAAGCCGGGAAGGGCTCCGCTGCAATCGCCCTTCAGGTAGCGCTGATAGGCGGCGTTCCAGGTCACCGAATCCCGCTCAGAGACACCCACTCCGGACATGCCGGTATAGATTTCGGGACGGGAGGTCTGCACAGAGATATCCCTTATGCCCGCCAGAGCTTCGCGACTCTCGGGACTCCCTTTGAACTCATTGGCTACCTTCTGGTAATAGCCCAATGCCTCATCGTATCGTTCTTCATTAAATGAAAGAAGTGCTAATTTGAGCAGGGTCTTGGAGCTGAAAGGCCCATCGGGAAAACGCTCCAGCAGGTCCTTGAACGATTGACGGGCGCTGCTGTTTTGTCCGGACACCATGAGAGTATTGCCGTTTTCATACAGCGCGTCATCCACAAAGGCCGATTTGGGATGAACGCGAACCAATTCCACCAACAGGCGGCTTTTGTCTTCATATTGCCCCTGAACTCCTTTGATCTGAGCCCGCTGGAACAAAGCGTAATCCGCCCCACTTAATTGGGCTGCGGAGATGCGCTGGTATTCGCGATCGGCTTTGGTATAGTCCTTGAGCATAAAGTAGCAATCCGCAAGTCGAAGGGTGGCGTCTGAAGCGCCCTGCATCTCGGTTCGATCACTGGAGTTCAAACTCCAATCCTGCAGGGTTCTGCTGAAATGCGCAGCCGCCTGCTCATAACGACTCTGATCCATGGCGATGTAAGCCAGGGAATAGGATGCCGCCGCCCGGCTGGCATTGGCGGGAATGTCCCTTAGCCCTTGGGATTTCTCCAAAAACTCATTGAGGTATTGACTGCTCTGAGACCAGTCCTGCAAGCGAAAGGCCGTTTCACCCACCCAGAATTGAGCCGCCAGATCCAAGCCCGCATCCACCGGGTATTTTCTGGACTGGAGAAATAATTGCCTGGCCTCATCCAGAATGGAGGATTCATAGCGCTCAGCCCCGCGATAGAAAGTGGCTTTTTGATAGGCCGCCTGCAGTCCAGGACCTTTGTTGGGAATGGCGTCCAGCACGGCTACAGCTTGTTGAAAATCCCGGGTTCGTAAGAACGCCTGAGCCAGCAACTCCTGTGCCTCCGTGTTTCTTTCAGCAGCGGGATACCTGGTGATGAAATCCCGCAGAGCATCAATGGCAACATTTTGGTAGTTTAATTCATACGATAGTTTTCCGTATAAAAAATAACTTTCCCGGCTGATGTCTTCCAGGGCCTCTATTCGCGAAGCTTGCTGAAAGGCGGAACGGGCTTTCTCCCGCTCGCCCAGTTTGATGTAGGCATCGCCGGAGAGATAAAGAGCCTGCTGGGCTAAGCTGTCACCGGCACTGCTCAGCGGGCTAAAGTTCTTCACCGCCTCTTCGTACAAACCGGCTTTGTACTGGGCAACCGCCAGTTGGAAGTAATCCTGTGGCTGAAGTTTTCTGGCTTTCTCCACATAGTACTCCAGGTAGGGCAGGGCTTTGTCGTGCTCGCCGAGAGCATACCAGGACTGCCCGATAAGTTGATGCAATTCCAGATCATATAAAATCTTACGGTCGCCAATCAGGGGAGTGGCATAGTCTATAGCCTGTTCATACTGGCCCCGGGCAAAGTAGATCTGGGCCATGTAGTAGGGCACCACCTTCTCATAAGCAGGACTCAATCTGGCTACTTCAAAGGCCTTTTCCGCTTCGTCGTACTCGCCGTCCCTCAAGGCTATGAATCCGTAATAGTAGTTGGAAGGGTAGTAGTAATCCGAATCGCCTTCCCTGACCTGAGCAAAAAGGGGCTTGGCTTCGTCTAGTAATTTGCGGTGGAAATAGCCGTAACCCAGTTGAAAAGCGAAGTTCATTCGCTCCCGCGCATCCAGGTCAGAGGGCCTGACTTTGGAGAACCAGGTGATGGCTTCTCGGTAGTCTTTCTCGCGGAAGTAGTAGCGACCGAGTTGGTAGTAAGCCTGCTGTTTCTTGGGATGCTCCGGATGATCGCTTGCAAACTGTTGCAGTAGTCGCTCTGCCTCGGGGTTGTAGAGTTCCAGCGCAGAAACAGCCTGGTAATAAGCTGCATTGACATGATACTGGTAAGCCTGGTCGCGCCCGGCGGGCACTTCGGACTTCAGAATCTCGGAAAAGGCATCGGATGCGGCGGCATACTGGCCCAGTTGGTAGAGCTCTTCGGCCTTTCGATACTCCGCATTTGGATCCTGGAAATACAGATTTTGCTGGGCGAAAAGGCTCCCAGATCCCGTCAACAACACGAGAAAAAACGGCAAAATGCCAGCGCGGAAATCGTGCATATATAGCCCCATACAATGATCGTACCAATTCAAGCAGAAGCAAACGCTACCTATAGAAAGCACTTGCAAGCATTAACACCATATTGAATGGAATATTGTTTGCTCCTGGCGAAGAGGGTCCAGGTGCAAAGTTGCCGGAACAGATTCGCAGTCCGGCCCTTGCCAGAGGGCATTAGTCCACAAGGCAATGTGCATAGGGAGAAAAAGGCTTCGAAAAACAGCCATCCAAGTCTCAATAGTCAGGAGCTCAGAGCACGCTGCCCTGCCGACACGGCCCGAGAACTCACCTAAAAAGCGTAAGACAGACTCAAGCTGGGCAATACCGGCAACTGATTGACGCGCTCGGCCCTAACCCGGTCAAAGTAGAAGATGTTCTCCCGGTCATAGGCATTGGTAACCCCGAGGGTGCTTTCCAGAACATTTTCATTGAGAAACTCCCACTTCTTTCGGATGCTCAAATCAAGCCGGTGGTAGTAGGGTAAACGGCCCCCATTGAGCTCGCTGTCGTTGTACAATATGCCCAGATTGCCGTTTTGGGTGGTGTAGTTGGTTCCGATGCCTCCACTCAGGTTGATCTCCTCGTAGAAGCCGGCGGTTTGGGTAAAGGGGAAACCCGAGCCCAGGTTCCAGCGGGCACTGACTTCGAAGTTGCGCTTGTCGCCGATCAGATAGCTCAATACCACGTTGGCGTTGTGTCTCCGGTCGTAATGGGGAGGGTAGGTCTGTATCCCGTCAAAGCGGGTCACTCTGGAAAGTGAATAGGCCAGCCAGGCATACCAGCGCCGCCTTTCGTACTTGGCCAGAAAATCAATGCCATAGGCATCGCCGCTCTCGGTGGCAAAGTCCGGATCCAGGGGGAAGAGTTTCTGGCGATTGATGTTGATCATCTGAGTAAAGCGCTTGAGATAGGGCTCCACGGTGATTTCCAGATAGTCGGTCGCGTCGTACTCCACCCCGCCGACCAGATGCCAGGCCTTCTGAAGCCGGTGACTCTCCTCGCTGCCATCGGGCGTGCGGATGCTTTGGTCCGGACCGGAGAGGAAGCCGTTGAACAAATTGACCACATCGCGGTCAGAGCGGGTATCGATCAGGTTCTGGCTGTAAAACCCCCCCGCAAACTTGATGCGCACGCGGTCAACCGCGTTGTACTTCAGGCCGAGACGGGGCTCGGGAGAGATCGTTCCCAGGGAGGAATAATATTGAATGCGCAAACTCGGTTCAACGACCAGCTTGCGATTGATGACCTTGCGGTACTTGACAAAAGAGCCAAGCTCCGTGGTGAACTGATTCTGCTGGTATTGCACCCCAATAGCGTTGAAGAAAGCGAAGTCCGTTTCAAAACCATCGATGGAAAACCCAAATTTCACATCGCCATCCTCAATAAAGTAAGTAAAGTCCACGCCCAGATTAAAGCCATTCACCGAACTGGTTCTGGGGCGTTCATCGGCCTCGCGGAAGGAGATGTCGTAGTCGGAATAAGCGAAGATGCCTTCGATCAGCACATTGGACTGACCGGGAACAACGACGAAATTGCTGCCAAATCCATAGGAATTCCAATTATAGGATGTAATGCCATCAACATTGACTGAATCGCGGAAATTGAAACCAAACAGGTTGAACTTGCTGCCTCCATCGCTGTTGAAAGACATCTTTCCATACAGATCCAGGAAGGAGAACGGAATGCCGTTCCCGTCATTGACGTAGGAGTAGAGCGTTGGACTGGTTCGGTTGAGGTAGGAGTTCTTTGCCGTGAAGATGAACGACGATGAACCGCCCGATTCGGGATTGAGTTTCTGAATCGGTCCCTCCAGCAAAACCTTGCCCAGAAAGGGAGAGGCGGAGACCTTGCCGTGGTAACCCGTGCGATTTCCGTCTCTGGTGGTGATGTCCACAATGGCGCTGATGCGATTGCCGTATTCGGCATTGAAGCCACCGGTGAGCACTTCCACATTCCTGATGACATCCGTCTCAAAGACCGAAAACAGGCCGATGGAGTGAAAGGGATTGTAGATGACCATGCCGTCCAGCAAGACTTTATTGTGGATTGGCGCCCCACCCCGAATGTACAACTGCCCCCCCTGATCACCGGTGAAGATCACTCCGGGCAGCACTTGCAGATACTGGGCCAGGTCGGGCTCGCCACCTACGGAAGGGAGTTGGGAGATCTGTTTGGGGGAAATGCTGACCGTGGAGATTTTGACCTCTTCGTACTTCTCCTGAGTCCTTCCTCTGACCGTCACCTCCTTGAGTCGGATATCGCTCTTGGTGAGAAACAACTTGAGGCTCAGGATTTGCCCAGCTCGCTCTAAAACGACGTTTTCCGTAAGCGTGTCGAACTCGATGTTGGTGATCTCTACGGTATAATCACCCAGGGCGACATTGGAAATGGAGAAGAATCCATTGTCATCGGTTGCCGCACCTATAGCCTTTCCCTTTAAGATGACATTGGTGAAGATGACCGGTTCACCGGAAGCCTGATCGTAAACAAATCCGCGAATGATACCGGTCTGGCTCATCAGACCAAAGCTCAAACAACACAGCATGAGCAGGAGAGAAATGCGCATAAGCGGCGAAATTAGACCAGATCAATACGAAAAAGGGTGGAGGAACTTATAGAGGATCATAAAATGACGCTGAACTGACTGCAGATGCGGCTTTAAGCCAGCACCTCGGTGACCAGTGCAGCCGCTTCCTTGAGCAGGATGGCGGAACGGACCTGCAGTCCGCTGTCGTCGATGATTTTTTTGGCCTCTTCAGCGTTAGTGCCCTGAAGTCTGACAATGATGGGAACATCGATCTGGCCGATGTTCTTATAGGCGTCCACTACGCCCTGGGCAACCCGGTCGCAACGCACGATTCCACCAAAGATATTGATGAGGATGGCCTTGACACTGGGGTCTTTGAGGATAATGCGGAACCCCGCTTCAACGGTCTGGGCGCTGGCTGTGCCACCGACGTCCAGAAAATTAGCCGGTTCACCGCCCGAGAGTTTGATGATGTCCATGGTGGCCATAGCCAGACCCGCTCCGTTGACCATGCAGCCCACATTGCCGTCTAGCTTGATGAAATTGAGGTTGTACTGCCCCGCTTCGACCTCTATGGGATCTTCTTCGTTCAGATCGCGCTGACTGGCCAGTGCGGGGTGACGGTACAGCGCATTGTCGTCAATAGCCACTTTGCTGTCCACAGCCAGAATTCTATCATCAGAGCTCTTTAAGACCGGATTGATCTCAAAAAGGCTGGCATCTGAGCCGCGATAGGCCTCATAAAGTGAAGTGGCAAACTGGGTCATCTCCTTGAAGGCCTTTCCCTCCAGGCCGAGCTTAAAGGCGATGTTGCGGGCCTGGAAAGGCAGCAGAGGACCATCGCCGCCCACGTACTCCTTGAAGATCTTCTCCGGGGTTTTCTCGGCAACTTCTTCGATGTCCATGCCCCCTTCCGGAGAGAAAATCACCGCATTGCGTCCACTTTGGCGGTCCAGAAGTACACTCATGTAGTACTCTTCGGTTTGGGAAGCGCCCGGGTAATAGACATCCTGGGCCACCAGCACCATCCTCACCAGCTTGCCTTCGGGTCCGGTTTGCGGAGTAACCAGGGTCATCCCCAGAATCCGGGTGGCAATCTCCCTGACTTCATCCAGCGACTTGGCCAGCTTGACCCCTCCGCCTTTGCCCCGGCCTCCGGCGTGAATCTGTGCCTTGATCACCCACCACCCCGTTCCGGTCTCCTTTTGCAGGGTTTTGGCCGCTTCAACAGCCTGTTCTGGTGTTTCGGCGGTCATTCCTTCCTGGATCGCTACGCCAAAGCTTTTCAAAAGGGCCTTGCCCTGGTATTCGTGGAGGTTCATAAACAGTGCTCAGTACAGAAAAAATACGGTCGCGAATGTACGGAAAACCCCGCAGTCGGTTTGTTCAAGCTGCCGCTTATTTTGGACGCAGAAGCGCTTGTGGGTAAAACGGAAAAGGCCCCTACCGCAAGGGATAGGGGCCTTAATGATATCAAAGTAGCCTGTTCGGCTCTCTTTGCCATCCGATCTGTAGTGACCAACTTGGATGAAGCGCTGAAAAATGGTGTTTTAGGTCCCGATATCAGTCGCAATCAACCGTGGTGCCGGCCAGGGTGGCGATGGCTTCCTGGCTGGATTCGAAGGCATTGCGAAGATCCTTGTCTTTGCTGCAGTATTCTGAATCAGCAATAGAGGTGTCTCCAAAGGTGCAAACAATGCACTTTTCACCACATGAGCTCAGGCTCAGGGTTAAAAAAAGAGCGCTTGCGGCAAATAGGCTGTACTTCTTCATAAATGCGTTTTTTTGAGGCCAATTGGTTGATGACCCGTTTGAATGAAGCCCAAACATAGCTTATTGAAATGAATCCGCAATATCTCTCTTCAACACAGTGTTCATGACTGACCCAATTGCTGAACAGGTCATCCGCGCAGAAGCGCTTACCAAGACCTATGGCACGCTCAAAGTATTGAAAGGTGTCGACCTCCAGGTCGCGCGAGGAGAGATTGTCGCGATAGTCGGTGCCAGTGGTGCTGGAAAATCCACCCTGCTCCATATGCTCGGCACCCTGGACCGCCCGGATTCAGGAAGAATTTGGATAAGCGCTGAGCTGCTCAGCGATATGCCCAAGAAGCGCCTGGACGCCTTTCGCAATCAGCGCATTGGTTTTGTCTTTCAGGCCCATCATCTCCTGGCGGAGTTTAGCGCTCTGGAGAACGTGTTCATGCCGGGGCTCATAGCCGGTCAACCCGAGAAGCAGCTCCGCAACCGGGCAGAAGAGTTGCTCAGTGACCTGGGTCTTGAGGATCGAATGAATCACCGCCCTTCTCAACTGTCGGGAGGAGAACAACAGCGGGTTGCAGTGGCCAGGGCCCTGCTCAACAAGCCCGATGTCATATTGGCTGACGAGCCATCGGGCAATCTGGATTCCGACAACTCCCGGGAATTGCACCGGCTGTTTTTCCGCCTGAGAGAACAATCAGGACAGACTTTTGTGATTGTTACGCACAACCAGGAACTGGCTGATATGGCAGACCGCAAGCTGGTCATGGTTGATGGGCGAATGGCCTGAGGCCCGCTCTGCCTGGGCCGCCTTTCCCCTTTAAAGGGCGTACTTTTACCCCCAATTTCCAGGACAGACCCAAGAATTTTACTGTGGCATTTGGCATCAACAAGCGGAGAATCCGCAAGGCATTGCATCGTCTGAGACATCTTCCGCAAGGGGCTGATCTGGCCCGGTACAGCGCAAACAAGGTTCAGGCTGCCTGGTTGAAGAGCACCCGTTCTACCAAAGTGGCCTATCCGGCTTCCATCATGCTGGAGGTTACCAACCACTGCAATCTCAAGTGCATCACCTGCCCCAGAGAGTACCAGTACGGTGAAGAGATGGCCAAAGGCTTTATGGATCTGGGCCATTTGAAGAAGGTGGTCGATGAGGTCTATCCCTACGTGGATTCCATCGGCCTGACCGGTTTGGGCGAAACGCTCATGTACAAACCTCTGGAGGACGCGGTGGACTACATCCGCTCCAAGAGTGAAGGCATCATCATGTTCATCTCCATCAATGCGCACTTGCCCAAATGTGTGGAGATCGCCGGGCGCCTGGCCGACAAATTGGATACCATACAGATTAGTATGGACGGGGTCGGCGATATCTATGAGCAGGTCCGGCTTCGCAGTACCTACAACACCTTTTTGGAAAACTCACGCGCTATTGCTCAGGCAGCCCGGGGCAAGCGCGCCGAAGTCATGTTCAATTTTGTGGCGATCAAGGAGAACTATCACACTTTGGCCGAAGTGGTGCAGGCCGCTCATGAGCTGGGCATCGGCTACGTGAATGTCACTCCCTTCAATGTGGCCTCCGTAACGGCCCACCATACCGATTACTACGATTTCTTTCAGACCGAAGCCTTTAAGAAAGAGATCTACCGAGCTGTTGAAGTGGCTGATCGGGTAGGGGATGTGGTCCTGAGCATCTGGGATTTCAAGAGCCCTGCGGGATTCCAGAAATGCCACCTGCCCTGGTCCCATTTTTATATTTCCTGGGATGGTTATATGACACCGTGCTGCGCCAAGCCCTTTCCCAAGGAATTAAACTTTGGCAACGTGTTTGAAGAGGGTCTGATGACCTGCCTCAACAAGCCCGAGTACCAGGCCTTTCGCCAGATGTGGTATGAAAACAAGACCCCGGATTTCTGCAAGAAATGCCATATGGTGGACATGCCACCCATACCCCTGGATATCGATCTGCCGATCAATTAAAGCCCGGGAAAAGACTGCTCCGCTGGGATAGCGGCCATCTGCAAATCTTCTTCTTCTTCAGCCGGGTTGATTTCAGGGTATTCCATCTTTTCCAGCTCGGCGATCCAGCGGGAGGCTAAAGCCTGAAAAACTGCCTTGTTCTCCTCATTGATGGGAAAGGCCGCCGGAAGTTTCTCCATAAAGGGATCGACCTGCTGTCCGTTCTTCCAGAAGCGGTAGCACAGATGCGGGCCGGTTGCCAGTCCGGTGCTGCCTACATAGCCAATGACATCGCCCTGCTTGACGGCTTTTCCGGTTTTCATTCCGCTGGCAAACTTGCTCATGTGAAGGTACTGAGTGGAGTAAACCCCATTGTGTTTGACCTTGATGTAGTTGCCATTGCCCCCGGTGTAGCCCATGCTCTCAATCACCCCGTCACCTGTGGTGCGAATGGGGGTTCCCGTAGGAGCGGCATAGTCCGTACCCAAATGGGCCTTGTAGGTTTTCTGAACCGGGTGGAAACGCCTTTTGGAGTAGCGCGAAGAGATGCGGGTATAATTCAGCGGTGCTTGCAAAAAGGCTCTTTTCAGGCTGTTCCCTTCCTCATCAAAGTAGCCCACCAGGCCATCTTGATCATATCGAATGGCGGTGAAAGCTCTTCCCCGGTAATCAAAATGAGCAGCCAGAATGCTGTCCACTCCTATAGACTCCCCATCGACGAATCGCTCGGAGTAGATCACCTTGAATCGATCTCCGGCCTGAATCTTGTAGAAGTCAATAGACCAGGCATAGACATCGGACAAGCGAATAGCCAGCTCGGCGCTGGCCCCGGAATTGACCAGGGTATTGTAAAGTGAGCCGGTGATGATTCCGGAGGCCTGCTGAAGCTTGCGCTCCACCGGCTTTGCACCGCGGTAACCGCATACAGAATCCCCTTTGAAGCACCAAACCAGGTAATCAACTTTATTTTCTTCGTAAACAAAGTACTGTGCACTTGAATCCGGTCCCAGTAAAACGGCATATGGATTACCGGCCCGGAGGCGGCGGAAGTCAAACAACTCTACATCCCGGGCCATGCGGTCGATCAGGTTGTAGGCCACCTGATGGGGAAGGAGGATATCGGCCAGAAACTGATTGTTGCCCACCTGGCCCGCTACCATCACAAAGGAATCTATGGGTAGGCCATAACGGATCTCGCAGGGAGGCAGTTCTTCTTCCTCCAGTTCAACAACGCTGTGTTGTTGAGCAGATTGTGAACAAGAACTCAGCACTAAAGCACTGATGGACAGGAGAATAAACATAGCCCTGAATGGCTGACTGAGACTGCCTTTGCGGCTGGATGACAATTTGATTGAATACATACGGTCTTATACGTGCGGGTTTTATGATCCCTGAAAAACGCTTATGCCCGGCAATGATAGCGAACTGAGCCGGGTACACCCAAATGCATACGCTATTTTAATCAACAGGATACAGTAAAAATTGCCCACTAAGCACTCCATAGGACAATTTTTGAGTCGGCACAACAGAGCATAAGTTTTGGAGGCATTACTTTCGGGGCCATGAGAATCCAAGTGTTCTGTGCTCTGCTGATTTTCCTTTCGCCCGCTTCGCTGAAAGCCGGCGAAGCCTGGACCCTGCAAAAGGGCGAGGCCTGGGTGGAAACCTCGCTGAGCTACATCGCCTACGATCAACTCTGGCAAGGGAATGATCCCTTTCGCAATACCAATCGCAGCGTTCAGGATCTGGGTCTCTACCTCAGCGCTGAGTACGGCCTCTTCGATCGATGGACCATCTATGGACAAGTACCCATCCGTTTTTTGAGCACCTCAGAGGAGATTGCCGATCAGGCGTCTTTCGCCGATACCCTGAATGCCGGTTCCATGAATTTTCCCGGGAATCTGCGTTTTGGCGCCCGCTATCAGGTCTTGCGCAAAGGCAGCAATGTGCTCAGTGTGCAAATGACCATCGAGAGCAATAACAGCGATATGGATCAGCGTATTGCCCTGCAAACCGGATTTGACGCCTGGTCCTTTGAGCCTCTCGTGGCCTTTGGCAAAAGTTTTGACAACAGCTACCTGAGCGGGAATTTGGGCATGGTCAGTCGAACCAATCAATACAGCGAGGAGTTCAGAGCCCGTCTTGAATACGGTATCAAGCCATTTGGGGAATGGTGGCTCATGGCCCTGATGGACTACCGGCTCAGCTTCCAAAACGGGGAGCGGCCGCCTTGCAACATGGCCCAGACAGGACTCTATGTCAACAATCAGGAGGGCATCAGCTACGGCGTCAAGACCCTGGTTCCCGCCTGGAAAAACATCGGCTTCAGCGCTGGAGTCTACGGGGCATTTTACGCGCGCGACCTGCCCGCAGCATTCTCCTTCAATGCCGGTCTTTACTGGAATCCCCGTTTTGGGTCGAAAGTTGCTTCCGCGTTGTCCAATCCCGGTGAAGGGCAATAACCTGCGGAATCAGCGCGTGTTCTCCGTCGTTGAGGATGATGTGATCGGCCAGATCCCGCTTTTTTTCATCGGGCCACTGGCGTTTCATACGCTCCCGAATGGCCTCTTCGCTCAGCCCATCTCTGCTGTTGACGCGTTTCAGTCTCAGCGTTTCCGGCGCCCAGACCACCACAATCTCATCGAGCAGTTTGTAAGCTCCGCTTTCATAGAGCAGGGCGGCCTCTCGCAGCGTATAGGGGAAGTGTCCGCGCTCGCTCAGCCACTGTGCGGAGTCGCGAAACACCACCGGATGAACCAGGCTGTTTAAGGATTCCAGGGCCTGTGGATCGCCGAACACTTTGGAGGCGAGGTAATCGGTGCGCAGACGACCTTGTTCGGTATAGGTTTCTGGCCCGAAGAGCTTCTTCAAGCCTGTGACCAGCTCGGGATCTTCGACCATCAGCGCCTTTGCCCGCTCATCGGCGTAGTACACCGGTGCCCCCAGCACTTCAAACAAACGGCAGACGGTGCTTTTACCGCTGCCTATGCCACCCGTTATGCCGACGTTAATAGCCATGACTGTAAAAGACTTCCACACTTTGAGGATACCAGTGAAGAACCTCCAGTGCTTCGGGTGAGCGGGTCATCTTCAACTCAGCCCAGCGGCTGCCGCTGTGTTCCCAGTGTTGAAGATCGGCTTCCAGGCGAAAATCGGATGCGCTGATCTGACCGTACTGGCTCAGCGCAACCCGGAAATGCAAGTCAACCCGATCGGGTACAGTACTCAGTCCGGTTGCCACCGGAACGGAAACGGGTATGCTCAGCACGGCCTCTGTAAAGCGATCCACTTCCATACTCAGGTTTACCTTGTTGGGAACGGTTCGGATGCCCAATGCCCCTCCGGGCTGCAAGTCCACCGATCGCGTTATGGTTTGGCTGATGTCCTCTGCGTTTATGGGAAGGCTGGGCCAGCTTTGCAGGGTATCCAGGACAACACTGGGTCCCTGTACCTGAACGGAATCGGGTTGAAGCACGGCCCTGCTCAAAGCCCCGTATCCCTCCTTGAACAGCCATTCTGCGCGCAATTGCACCGGAACTTTCACGCTGTTCACCCCTGGTTGCAAGAGGGAAATTTTATCCGGTTGTGCAGAGAGAAGATCCACTTTTGCGCCGAACACCTGTCGTTTTAAACTCGGATCCATCAAATCGATGAAGGCGTTTTCGCCCAGATTCGGGGTGGAACTCAAGTGAATCTGAGGATTCTTCAAGGAGAGCCAGAGCAAATTCCAGCCGCTGGACTTGATCCGGTACATCGCTGTGGCAGGCCAGTCTTCGGTCACCCAGGCGGCAGCGAGCTCATCATCCCATTTCAGCGAGACGAGCTGTTGGTTTTCATATCGCTTGCCCAGGGCCAGGGCAATCCATAAAAGTGCGGCAAGGGCAACACTCCACAGCAGCCCGAGGGCAGGGGAGGCAGCCTTGGGTTTCATGCGGGGGTTTCCTCGGCGATGGCCTTGGTGAAATCGACGGAGACCATGTTGCGCTCCACTCGGATTTTTACGTTTTTATCCACTTCCAGCAACAAGGTGCGATCATCCATCTGCGAAATGCGGCCGTGCACGCCTCCGCTGGTCACCACTCGCTGACCTTTCTCCAGGTTTTGGATGAAATTCTTTTGCTCTTTGGCCTTCTTGGCTTGTGGTCTGATCATAAAAAAATATAAGACAAAAACAAACATAGCTAAAAAGAGCAGCGATGTTGTTCCGCTTCCAGAGCTATCGGAAGAAGACAGCAGGAGAATCATCAGAGTAGTCATCAGGGGTTGATTCGGTGTTTAAGGGTCTTGATGCCGGGCGGGCTCAACCCTCCGGTACAATCACGTTGCCGGAGATGTAGAGCAGATTGGTGTTTGGAACGGTATTGGCGGTGATGGTGACCGTCTTGTCAAACTGGTCACGGCGGCCATTGGAGTCATAAGTCACTTTCAGGAAGCTGCTCTCTCCCGGTGCTATGGGCTCCTTTGGATACTCGGGCACTGTACAACCGCAGGATCCCTTTGCTGAAGTGATGACCAGTGGGGTGTTGCCGGTATTGGTGAAACGGAAGGAGTACTCTACGATCTCCCCCTGCACGATTTCGCCGAAACTCCATTTGTCCCGCTCAAAGGTCATGACAGGCACCTTTTCCATAGCGGCCTGATCATCCTGAGAAGGGTCTGCGCTCTTGGGATTTTGAATCAGATCAGCGCTCAACTTGGGATCAGAGGCCTGATTTTTAGACGCATCGGCACTCTGCTTGGCCGATTCTGAGCAACCTGAAAAGGCCAGATTAACACTCAGTGCGCCGAGTAGAATGAAAGCAAATTTCCTCATGGTGGTAGGTTTTACGGGGCAAAGATACAATCTGCGGGCAAGGTGGGGTCCGTGAGCGGGAAATGGTCCTCATTCCACCAACCCGCGGCCCTGTTTTTTGATCCGCCCCTCTTCCCTCAGCGATTGCATGATGGTGTCCAGCAAGCCGTTGATGAAATCCTTGGAACGCGGTGTGGAGTACATCTTGGCGATATCGATGTACTCGTTGATGGACACCTTGATGGGTATGGTGTCGAAGTAGAGCAGCTCCGCCAGAGCCATGCGCAGCAAAACCCGATCCATGAGCGAAACCCTTTCCAGCTCCCAATTGGCCAGACGAGGCGAAACCAGGGCTTCGAGTTCTTCCCCTCTTTCCAGGCTCAACCTGAGCAAGAGTCGGACAAACTCGCGGCTTTCATGGGGCAGCTCCAGACAATCTCCGGACCAGGGGCCGGGCTGTCCGGGCTCCCAATTCTTCAGGCTGTGCAATACCCGCGGAATGATCATATCCAAGTCTTCGTCCCAGGAGGGAAAGACATCCTCCAGGTGCTGCTCCACATCATCGCTCAACCAGAGCACCTGCTCAAACAAGGCCTGTGCAATCCGGCGATCGGAAGCCCAATCGCCTTCGTCGCTCAGCAGGTATTCGCTGTACTCCGGGAGGGTCTTGAGGTGGGTCCAGGCCAGGCGGACAACATCCTTGTCCAGCAGCAGATTGAGCTTTTCGCGTTCCATCAACTTGCGGAAGGAATCGTCAGCCCTCAGGGCAATGGCCATCTGGTGACTGTAAAAGCGCCTGGAAAAATTGAGATCCGCCTCCGTGGGAAGATGCTTGGCCTGGCGAATCAGCGCTTCGCGTTCCACAGAATCGGCGATCTCCACCAAGAGCAGGAATTGGTACAGAAATGCCCTTCCGGTGTCGCGAATGCTGCTGAACAGGCGCCTTTCCAACCGGGCATAATCGGTCTCCTTCTCATGCTGATGGGCAAAGAGAACTTGCATGACCTTGACGCGCAAACTTCGTCGGCTGAGAAAGGGAAGAGCGTTCACAAACGGCTTTTCAGCAGGGCTACGGACTGGAGCCGGTTTTCGGCCAGCTCAATGGCTGCCTTGTGAGGGGTGATGTGATTGGCCGACGCTCTTTGCAGGATTTCCGAGTTTCTGGAGTAGATGATCTCGGTCATCTCCAGGGCGTGTTCCCGCTGGTAGTTGCCGAGGTACTCTGCATAGCAATTGATCAGACCACCGGCATTGATCAGAAAGTCAGGGCAGTACAGAATGCCTTTTTCCATCAATTGAGCGCCGTGAATGTGCTCATCCTCAAGCTGGTTGTTGGCCGCTCCGGCAATGACCATGCATTTGAGCCGGGCTATGCTCTGATCGTTCAGGGTGGCGCCCATGGCGCAGGGCGAATAGACGTCCACGTCCAGGTCATAGAGTTCATCGGTGCCCGTGGCTTGAGCGCCCGTGCGCCGGCAGACGGATTCGAGGCGATCCTGGTCGATGTCTGAAACCCAAACCCTGGCTCCTTCTTTACAAAGACGTTCAATCAGGTGGCTGCCCACATGACCCGCTCCTTCAACTGCCACCCTTCGACCCGTCAGGGTATCGCGGCCAAAGACCTCCTTGAGCGCTGACTTCATGCCCAGATAAACGCCATAAGCAGTGACGGGGGAAGGGTCACCTCCACCGCCCATCCAGGAGGGTTTTCCCGCGACATGACTGCTCTCCATGGCGACAAATTCCATGTCGCTGGTGCTGGTTCCGACGTCTTCTGCCGTGATGTACTTGCCGTTGAGGCTCTGCACGAAGCGGCCGTATCTGCGCCATAGGGCCTCACCGCCGAGTTTGCGCGGATCGCCGAGTATGACAGCCTTGCCTCCGCCCAGATTGATGCCGCTGATGGCGGCTTTATAGGTCATTCCTCTGGAAAGGCGGATGACGTCCCTCACAGCGGCCGCTTCATCTGGATAATTGTAAAAGCGGGTGCCACCGAGGGCTGGTCCCAGCACGGTACTGTGAATGCCTATTATGGCCTTCAATCCGCTGGGCTTGTCGAAGCAGAAAAACAAGTTTTCATGCTCCATCTGGCCCATTTGCGCGAATATTCCCTCCAGCTTTGGCGTGGTTTCCAGGGCATCTGCAGGAGCGTCAAGGGCCTTTGGCATCACTTAAATCACAGATTATTGACGAATGACTATTAAGAACGATTGCGTGCGAATGGCAAATTTATTGCTTTTTTTTGTGGCCGCAAATGCGCCTGCTGAGCGCAGTTTACTTTGAAGGAACTATCCCGGCTCAATCCGTATTTTCTGCGATACCGCTACCACCTTGCCGGTGGGATATTGTTTGTCGCAGCTTCTAACGTCTTTGCCGTACTCTCTCCCCAGGTGGTGCGCCACGCCATCAATCTGGTTACGGAGAGCATGGATTTATATTTTATTTTATCCGGCACTCCAGCTCAAGCTGATATGCGTGAGCGTTTTATGGGTATTTTATTGTTGTTTGCATTGGTCTATCTGGTTCTGGCATTGATCAGAGGGGGTTTTATGTTTCTGATGAGACAGACCCTGATTATTATGTCCAGAAACATTGAATACGATTTAAAAAATGCTCTGTACGAAAAGTACCAGCAGCTCGATCAGGCTTTTTACCGCAGAAGCAATACGGGCGATCTCATGTCCCGGGTGGCGGAAGACGTGGGGAGGGTGAGAATGTATACCGGACCCGCACTGATGTACGCCATCAATCTGGTAGTGCTTTTTGTGCTGGTCATCTATACGATGATCCGCATCAATCCGACACTGACTCTGTATGTGCTTCTGCCTTTACCAATTCTATCAATATCTATATATTATGTTAATAATATAATCAACCGCAAAAGCGAAGCTATACAGGCCCAGCTCAGCGAGTTGACGTCCCGCTCTCAGGAAGTTTTCTCGGGCATACGGGTGGTCAAGGCCTATGCCCAGGAAGAGCCTATGGCCACTGCCTTTGAGCGGGAATGCGTGGAGTACCGCGAGCGTTCGCTCAGTCTGGCCAGAGTGGATTCCATCTTTCAACCGCTGATGATGGTGCTCATCGGACTGAGCACCATCATTACCATCTACATCGGCGGAGTTCAGGTTATCGCCGGGGTCATCACGCCGGGAAATGTGGCAGAATTTGTTATCTATGTCAACATGCTGACCTGGCCAGTGGCCTCTTTGGGTTGGGTGGCGAGCATCATACAGCGCGCCGCGGCGTCGCAAAGGCGCATCAATCAATTGCTGGAGCAGGAATCCACGCTCAGGGATCAGGGCGAAAGGATTCCCGATTTCAAGGGAGACATTGAATTCATTGGGGTTTCCTTTACCTATCCGGACACCGGAATTCAGGCTCTGAAGAAGGTGAGTTTTCGCATTCCGGGTGGTCATAGAATTGCCTTGTTTGGTCGAACGGGTTCGGGAAAATCAACCGTAGCCGAACTGATGTTGCGCATGTACGATCCCGATGAAGGCAGTATTTTGATAGGTGGAATTGATATTCGAGATATACCCATTAAAACACTGCGCAAGAACATCGGCTATGTGCCCCAGGACGTCTTTCTCTTCTCGGAGTCGGTAGCCTACAACATTCAATTCGGACAGCCCGAATCCGCGAGGAGTGAGCAGAGGGCCCGAGAGTTGGCATCCTATGCCTCCATCGCTGAGGAGATCGAGGATTTTCCCAGGGGCTATGACAGCAGGATAGGGGAGAGGGGTGTGACCCTGAGCGGAGGACAGAAGCAGCGCATCTCCATCGCCAGAGCCTTTGCCAAGGATGCCCCCATTCTCTTGCTGGACGACTGCCTCAGCGCGGTGGATGCAGGTACAGAGAAGCGCATACTGGAGAATCTCGACCGCTATCTGCAACATCGCACAGCGCTGATCATCACCCACCGGGTCTTCAGCATTCAGGAGATAGATCAGATCCTGGTCATGGAAGAGGGGCGCATTGCCGAGAGGGGCAGCCATCAGCAATTGTTGGACATGGCTGGAGTCTATGCGGAATTGTATGAAAAGCAGGGTCGCGAGGACCAGCTAACCTGAGCGGAGCTTTAGCGTATCTTTGCCGCTCTTTTTACCACCCAGCTCCCTTTTTATGGCTTTGAAATGCGGCATCGTCGGATTGCCCAATGTCGGGAAATCCACGCTCTTCAATGCGCTGTCCAACGCAAAGGCCCAAAGTGCCAACTTTCCATTCTGCACCATCGAGCCCAATGTGGGGGTCATCACGGTACCCGATCCCCGCTTGAACAAATTGCAGGAACTCATCCAGCCCAAGAGTCTGGTGCCCACCACCATAGAGTTTGTGGACATCGCAGGTCTGGTCAAGGGGGCCAGCAAGGGCGAGGGTCTGGGCAATCAGTTTCTGGGCAACATCCGCGAGACCGATGCCGTCATTCATGTGGTTCGCTGCTTTGACGACGACAACATCGTCCATGTGCACGGCGGAGTTGATCCCATCCGGGACAAAGAGATCATTGACACAGAGTTGTTGTTCAAAGACCTGGAGGGCCTCGAAAAGCGCCTGGACAAGCAGCGCAGAGCCGCAAAGTCCGGCGATAAGGCGGCTCAAAAGCTGGTGTCCATGCTGGATCGGCTCAAGACGCATATTGAACAGGGAATCGCGGTGCGCATGTTCGAGTGTGTAGATGAGGAAGAGCGCAGCATGCTGCAGGAATTACAGTTGCTCACCGCCAAACCGGTGCTCTATGCCTGCAACGTCAGTCAGAAGGACGTCTTGAGCGGCAATGCCTATGTGGAGAAAATCCGCGCTATAGCCGCTCAGGAAGAGGCGGAAGTTGTGGTCATCTGCGCCGGTATAGAGGCGGAGATTGCCGAATTGGAAAGCCTTGAGGACCGGGCGGAGTTTTTGGCGGATCTGGGATTGGAAGAAAGCGGGCTCAACCGCCTGATCCGTTCCGCCTACAAGTTGTTGGACCTGGTGACCTACTTCACCGCAGGGGTCAAGGAAGTTCGAGCCTGGACCATACGCCGCGGTACCAAAGCACCTCAGGCCGCCGGAGTCATTCACAGCGACTTCGAAAAGGGCTTTATCCGCGCAGAGGTCATTCCCTACGCAACCTTTTTTGCTCTGGGTTCAGAGGCCGCCTGCAAGGAAGCCGGCAAACTACAGGTGGAAGGCAAGGAGTACGTAGTTCAGGACGGGGATGTGATGCACTTCCGCTTCAACGTCTAACCCATCAAACTTCTTTGGTAAAATCGAGGGAAAGGGAGTTGACGCAATAGCGCAGACCCGTTTCCGTCGGACCGTCGTTGAAGACATGGCCCAGGTGAGAGCCGCAGCGACTGCAGAGGATTTCAGTCCTCATCATTCCGTGGGTCTTGTCCAGCACTTCTTTGATGCGATCCCCGGCGGCCGCCCGGTCAAAGGATGGCCATCCGCAATGCGCGTCAAACTTGGCATCGGATTCAAACAGCGTCAAACCGCAGGCACCGCAGGAATAGGTACCCTGATCATTGTGCAAATTGTACTTTCCGCTGAAGGGTTTTTCGGTGCCCTTGCCGCGCAGGATACGATAGCGCTCTTCGCCCAGTTCAGCCAACCACTGCGATTCTGATTTTTCCATATTGGGTCTTGCTTGTATTCTGTACAGAAAAGAAACCATCCAAAGCCCCTTTGAGTTCACTTCAATTCCTCCAATAGTAGGGGCTAAACAGGATCAGTACAGTGAATAACTCCAATCGACCGATGAGCATCAGCAGGCTCAACAGAATCTTGATCGGGGCGCTGAGATCGGCAAAGGTATCCATGGGACCCAGATGACCTATGGCAGGCCCAATATTACCCAGTGTAGAGAGGGCAGCTCCGAAGGCCGTATCCACCCGCAGTCCAAAGGCAGTGAGCAGGCCGGTTCCAAAGATCAGGATGCCTATGTAAAGCACTATGAAGGCCTGGATATTGTAGATGATGGAGGGTTGCACAGAATTCCCGTTGAAGCGCACCGGAATGATGGCTCTGGGGTGAACCAGTCGTTTCATCTCCAGGGCGGTGTTCTTCATCAGCAGAATGTAGCGAACCATCTTAACTCCCCCGGATGTGCTTCCGGCACTGGCTCCGGATAACATCATCATCACAAAAAGCAGGGTGACAAAAGGCATCCAGCTCTGGTAATCTGCCGTGACAAAGCCCGTTGTGGTGATGATGGAAACGACCATGAATAAACTGTCTCGGAACCCCATCTCTCCCGGCAAATTGGTGAACACCGATAGCGCGGTCAGTATACCCGTCAGCAATAACACAATGCTCAGATAGGTGCGAAACTCTTCATTGTTTCTGAGTCGCTTCCACTGCCCCTGATAGAGCAAATACAACAGGGTGAAATTGGTTCCCGCAAAAAACATGAAAACAATTATAGTATAATGTATAATATTAGAATCCCAGGCGGCTATAGAGGCATTGCGGGTGGAGAAACCTCCGGAAGACATGGTGCACATGGCGTGGTTGGCCGCTTCAAAAGCGGTCATTCCCCCCAGGTCCAGCAAGCCCCCGCAGAGCAGGGTAAGCATCAGGTAGATTACCCAGAGCCTCCGGGCCGTTTCGCGAATTCGCGGGTGCAGTTTGTCCTTGGTCGGTCCGGGAGTCTCAGAGGCGAAGAGCTCCATTCCACCGATTCCGAGGAGGGGCAGAATGGCAATGGTCAAGACAATGATGCCCATTCCTCCTATCCATTGCGTGGTGCTGCGCCAAAAGAGTATGCTCTCAGGCAGAATCTCAATATCGCTGAAGGACGTTGCCCCTGTGGTGGTAAAACCGCTGACCGTCTCAAAGAAGGCGCTGGCCCAGTCGCTGCTGTGCCCACCCAGAAAATAGGGCAGGGAACCAAAGAGCGCTGCTACAAACCATCCGCTGCTGACGATCAGGTAGCCATCTCGCCGACGGATATCCTCCACCTTGCTCTTGCGACCGGCGTACATCAACAAAGCGGAGCTCAGGAGCGTGATTCCAAAGACGCTCAGCAGAGTCCAGATCTGCCCGTCCTGATAAATCAGTGAAACTAGTATGGATGGCAACATCATGCCTCCAAAAAGCAATTGCAGAAATCCGGTGATTCGAAGGATGCTCAACCAGCGCATAAACCGCAGAAATTTTTCCGGCCGCCCTGCATGTCAATAGAAGAGTTTTTCCACCTCGCGTATAGACTCCGGCATGGCGAAGACCACCACATGATCAGCCGCTTCCACCTGAAAATCACCGGTAACAATGTAGGATTGATCGCCTCTGATCAAGCCCCCGATCAAGGCGCGCTGGGGAAAATTGATGTCTTTCAGGGGACGGCTGCAGATCTTGGAACTGGCCTTGACCACAAACTCTATCACTTCAGCATTGACCCCGTGAAAGCTGGTGATGGCACTGATGTCCCCCTTGCGGACATGGCGAAAGATGTTGTTGGCAGCGATCAATTTTCGATTGATGAGCGCATCTATGCCGATGTTCTGAGAAATATGGATATAATCAATATTTTCTACCAGCGCTATGGTCTTGCCAACCTGGTGATTCTTGGCAACCAGACAGGTGATGATGTTGGTCTCCGAATCACCTGTCAGGGCAATAAAGGCATCCGCATCGGCCAGACCTTCCTCTTCCAGGGCCTCGACATCCCGGGCATCGGCATTGATGATGAGGGTCTTTTGAAGTTCATCGGCCAGCACAGCACAGCGGCGTTTGTCCTTTTCCACCAGCTTAACGCGAAAGTCATCCTGCAGCACTTCGGCGCAAAGTTGCCCCGTCCTTCCCCCCCCAATGATCATGATATCCCTAATCTTGCGCCCAGGGCTGCCACAGAGGGTGCTGATTCTTTTGATGCCCTCCGGTTGGGTGATGAAGTACACGTGATCATTGGCCTCAAAGACCGTAGGTCCGCGCGGAATAAGCGTTTGATTTTGCCGGTGTATGGCAATGGGAATATAGCTCCTGTCGGGATTGAACTCTCCCGAATCAGCCACCGATTTTCCGACCAGGGGAGAGCTTTCCCTCAGGATGATCCCGATCAGGCTGAGTTGCCCGCCGGCAAACTGAAAAGCATCCGTGGCCACCTGCTGATCCACCAGGCGTCGAATCTCACGCACCAGCAGATCCCGGGGAAAGATCACCGAGTCTATACCCAGTTCGGAGAGCGAAAACTTGCGGGTTTTCTTTATGAATTCCGGATTCTGCACCCGGGCAATGGTCCTTTTGACGCCGAGCTTCTTGCCCATGATGGCGGTGACGATGTTGGTCTCCTCCGAATCGGTCACCGCAATGAGCAACTCCGCCTTGGACACCTGAGCTTCCTCAAGGACGCTGATACGGGTGGAATTGCCGCGTACCGGATAAACATCGGTATGAGCAGCGGCATAGTCGAGCTTTTCCTTGTCCCGATCAATCAGGTAGATATCCTGAGCCTCGCGGGAGAGCAGTTTGGCCAGATGGAATCCAACGTCTCCCGCTCCGGCTATAATTATTTTCACAGGTTGTAAAAGTACAGTGCAACGCTTGTTTAAATGCCTGAAAAGTAGAGGAAAAAACAATCATTTTTCAACTCTTTATACATATAAATAGTCGCAAGAAGCAAAGCATGGGTTAAGGAATTAAAAAAAAAGAAGATGCTTTGCAACCAATAGAGAAAAAAAACCGTCAGGCCAGGCTTGGGATATTTGTACGCATGGCGTATCTTGTTGAGAAGCAAGTCGGCCCTATGGGTGATTGGCAGGTCAAAGAAGATAGGGCAAAAAAGAAAATGAAGGGATTAACCATTATCACCTCTTATATGTTGGCAGTTTTATTCTGCCTGGTGCTGTCTTTTGTGCTGTTGGCCTTTCATACATACATGAATTAGATTCATGCAACTGGGGCTCCTGGCCTCCTAAGGCATGGGTAGCCCCTGATGCCACACAGCTCTGAAAGCCCTTCCGGTCAGAATTTCATGCCAAAAAGACAGCTTTCAACAAGCTCAAGGCTTGTTGTACCTCGCCATGGTGTCGAGAAAATCACCGAGCTGATCAGCGGCCAGTCTCTTGGCCATGATCTGCTTGTTCCCATCCAGGAGATAGAGCACGGGGGTTGCGCTGATGTCGTAGAGTGCTCTGAAATTGCTGGTTTGGTCAAAGTCGGCCACATGGTGCCAGCCGTCCAGCTTGTGTTTATCGATAAATTTCAACCACTTATCCAGTTCCAACTGGGTGTTTACCGCAAAGACCTGGACATCATGCCGGCCCTTGATCTCATCGATCGCTGTCTTGAGCACAGGGGTTTCCTTTTGACAATGATTGCAGTCCGGATCCCAGAAGTAAACGATGGTGTATTTATTCTTGATGGAATAGAGATTCTGGGTAGTGCCGTTGACATCCTTCATGATGATGTTGGGGGCTATCCTTCCAATCAGCGTGGGCTGCATGCGCTTGGCGCGATCGGTGATGCGGAAAAGCTGAGCCTCATCCAGCCAGGTAGCCTCGCCTTTGGCGTAGTAATTCAAGGCCAGGTGAACGTATACAGCGTCCATACCCATGATGTTGGAATTGGCGTACTCATTGAGCAGCCAGACCAGGCAGAACTTGAAGATCTCTTCGTTGGCCCTGGCCATCTTCAGGATATTGTCTGCCGAGGCGGAGATCGAATCGGGAAGGCGGTAGGACAGGGTATTCAGGTAGCGATCCATCACATTGAAGATCACCGGGGTTCTCAGCAAGCGCTCATCGGACCAGTCCAGGTTTTTCAAACCGTGTTTGCGCGCATAGTGAAACTGAAAAAAGGAATCGATGATCTGGCCCTGCTCATTCCTCGGGGGCTCAGGGAGCTCAATCTCTTCTAAAGCCTTGAGTATTTTAGTGTAGAGCAGATCGGGGTTTTTGCCCATCAACTCCGCGCGCCAGGTTTTGACCTCTTCATTGAGCTTGTCCAGCTCAGCGATGGCATTCAATGCCTCCGGACTGCCGGGCTCAGCCGAGCTGAGTACCTGGTTGAAGGGCTCGCTCTGTTCCCGCCTTTTCTGCAGGAATCGCAAGTCATCGTAAAAGACCTTATTCTCTTTGGAGCCCTTGAACTCCATGGAATTGATGATGTTGTTCAGATCGCAGGTGGCACTGAATTTGGGCTCGCTGACGATGAATTCAAAGTATTCATTGCCCCGGCCTGGAAAGACAATCATATAGAGCCCAGAGGGAAGAACACTGTCGCCTTTGGCAAGGGCTTTCCCATCGGCGCTGATCTGCAGGGTATCGGCAATGTATTGCTTGTCGCCGTAATGGTAGGCCAGCAGAGCCATGCTGTCCTGGCAATTCGCAAAAGAGAAGCTGTATTCGTGCGTATCTGCTGCGGCGAGGCGCAAAGTGCTCAGGCTCAAGGCAGTCAGTAACAATAGAGAAGATAGACGCATAGATGCAGGTGTTTTTTGGCCGGGGCAAATTTAGTTCAAAAAGAGGCGCAAGTCAGCCCCTTACCCTAAGGCCTTTCGACCTGTGGACAACAAAAATGCTGCCAGATTGCTGCTCAGGCCGATATCCAGCCCGTGAAAAGAGCCAGACGCAGCAAAACCTGAGTGTAAATCCCAGCCAGCACATCATCCAGCATGACCCCCCAGCCCCCGGAGAGGCCCTCCGCCCTTCGAACCATCATGGGTTTGGCGATGTCAAAGAATCGGAACAGGAGGAAAGCCGCCAGGACCATCGGCCAACTCAGGGGCAGAAAAGCAAGACTTATCCACATGCCCAGCCATTCGTCAATCACGATGCGCGACGCGTCGTGGCCCCAGCTTCTCTCCGCCCTATTGGAAGACCAGACCCCCAGAGCAAACAGAGCGATCAACAGGATACTGAAAAGCAGGGGTTGTTCCAGACTGCCGGGAACATGAGTCGGCAGGAGCAGATGCAGCAGCAAGAGCAAACCTAAACCCCCAAGAGCGCCGAATGTACCGGGCGCCCTGGGCAGATAGCCCAGTCCAAAGCAAGTAGCCAACAGCAGAGCCAGGCGCTGAACAGGCGTATCAGGTCTTCCTGGGCTTGGCTTGTCCGGACTCATGCGGGAAGGGTTTAGGAAGCTTGTTTGAGTTTGCGATAGCCGGAATATAAGCGCTGTAAGGCCGTGGTCGCGGCACCGATATTGAGCACAACCATGCCCGGTACAAAGATCAGGGACCAGGCTTTCTGGCTTTCGGGCCAGATGTGGTAATGACCGCAAAGACCGCTGACCAGACAAAAGATCACGATCAGCACAATGCGCTCGGGCCGCTGAAACCAACCGCCCACTTCTTGGAGTTGCAGCGATTCGGTCTTTGCGCGGGTATAGCTGACCATAAAGGAAAACAACATCCCGCTGAAGGCCAGAAGGACAACCCATGTTTGGTCAAGAGCCCAGGCCATTCCCCCGATGCCCAGAAACATAAAGCCCTCTGCATAGCGATCCAGCACCGAATCGAGCAGAGAACCCGCCGGACTTTCTACACCCCGAAGTCGGGCTACCCTGCCGTCGAGAATGTCCAGAAAACCTCCTGCCAACAGTATGACTCCGCCCCAGAACACCGGAATGTACAGCCCTTCAAAGCCCTGCAAACCGCCGTAGACAAACAGACAAGCCGCCCATACATTGAGCAGCAATCCGGCGAGGCTGATCAAATCCGGGGAAACCCGGAAGCGGACGAGCAGACCCACCAGGGGCTGGCTGATCCGGTAGAGTAGATCTTGAAAAAGCCTTTTGAGCATGACGGGGTGCAACCCGAATTGAAAGGGTATTGCCAGAGCAAAGGACAAAAAAACCCGGTCAAACACCCGGGGTTTTAATAAACCTCAAAAATAGGATCAGGGTTAAGAGCGCGGGCTTGAATATCCTCTGTCTCCCTTGGGAAAATCCGCCCTTCCATTTCAGGGTCAGGCATCATCGAGGTCCATTCTGGATCCGGCCAGCAAAACCCAAGTGAGTAAAACTGTTAGGTTTAAAAAAGCGGTTGGTGTTTGTCCGGGTATTTCGTCGTCGGGATTGAAATCCCGCTCATGTACAAAGAACGCGAGGGCCAAATTAACCCTATTCCCGACACATCGCAATATCGGCGGCTAGAAAGCATGGACTTGTTGATGTCTTTTCCCAATGGGGAGTTGAGAAGCAAAACTGCCCGTATCTTAGCCCGCAGTCCACCTTTCAACCTGAACCGTTTAGCATGAAGGCCATTTCGATTCGAAGCATCCTGAGTCTGTTTGTTTTAGTGAGTTTCACGAGCCAGGCATCTGCTCAGTTAGAGGGAACCATGCGCCGCAATCTGGTGGCGAACATGACCTCCGATGCCGGAACCTTTATGGTGGTAAAGGATGCCGGTGGAAAGACGCTTCCCGCTTCCCCGCCTTCAAAAGAAAAACCGGGGCACATTGCCATTTCGGGATTTTCTCATCAATCCGCTGCTGCAAAAGGAGATTCGGCTTTGAGTTACGGACCGGTACGCGTCTTTAAATCAGTCGGAGAATCCACGGCAGTGTTTCTGGAAGCCATGGAAGATGGGCGCGCGCTCAAGCAAGTGGACATAGTCGTTTACTCCAAATCCGGAGAAGGCAAGGAGAGCGAAGAGTTGCGCATCTCTCTGGAAGAGGTGAAGGTCAGTTCGCTTCAGACCCGGGTCAAGGTGGGAAATACGAGACTTCCCAACACCACTTTGGTCGAAGAGGAAGTGGTTCTGGAGTACAAAACGATCACATGGATGTTCGAAGATGGTACCTCTTCTTTCCGCGCTGAGCGCTGATTGCGCTGCTGAACAGGCGGGTATGCATGACGTTTATTCAGGACGTTTTTAGCAACGTCCATTTAAACTTGTCAACAAAGGGGGCGAAATATTTATGCTCCTTGAGGGCCTTTGCGCATATTATGGATAACTTCCCTGCCGTTATAGATGAATCTGCCGGACTTTCCGGTCATTTCTGAACTCCACCGTCTCGCTTACATGATTCGAAATCTGTTGATGTTGTCAAGCATCCTGGGCCTCGGTTTGCTCTTGCTTGGCTTTCGCCCTCCTTCCACACCATCTTTAACGACTGCTTATTCCATCTCTGCTCATCACCCCGCTGCCCTTGTGCCCGGTGGAGATGAATCAGAGAAAGTGCTCGCCTCTACTTCCGGCACAAAGATTTCTGTAGAGGGTATCGAATGGCTTGCTGAGGCCGGCCTCAGCCTGGATGCACATCATTTACAGGAGTATCTCCACTTTGAAGACCGGCAGCTCATGCCCCAGCGGGATGTTTTCTTGTTGGCTTATACCGGTTACGAACAATTGCTCCGGCAGGGAAAACTGCAAAACTCGCGCTACCTGACCGTGGTGGACTTTCGCATTCCTTCGAACAGCGAGCGCCTGTGGGTGTTGGATATGGAAGAGCACCGAATCGTGCAGCGCAGTCTGGTGGCCCACGGGGTCAACTCCGGTGAGCTCTACGCCACCAAATTTTCGGATACGCCCCAGAGCTTTCAGTCCAGCCCGGGATTCTACCTGGCCAATGAGTTGTATATAGGCAAGCACGGTTTGTCGCTGAGACTTGATGGTATGGAGAAAGGCATCAACGGCAATGCCCGCGACCGGGCTATCGTCATTCACGGAGCTGATTACGTCAGCCCGGAGTTCATTCAGCGCCATGGACGACTGGGGCGCAGCCAGGGTTGTCCCGCTTTGCCGCTCGGGCAGAGTGAGTCCATCATTCGCACCATAACGGGGCAGAGCTGTCTTTTTATTCTGGTGCCCGACAAGAACTACATCAAGCGCTCGCCCATCATTCGCTCGCTGAGCTCCAGCGGGGGAATGGGTTGACCTCGTTCTAAAGTGCCCGCTTTTCAAGAGCTGCACCACTGCTCAAAGCTCCGGGATACGTATCTTCCACGCGTGTATCCGGGAAAACTTTTTCAGACCCTTTATCGCTTTGAGAACAGCCGGGTTGCCCTGCATCCCCTGGGGCATCAGCACGCTGAATCACTGCTGAACTTCGCCCTCGATCCATCGATGTGGGCTTATTCCAGCTTGCGGGTACACTCCGAAGATTCCCTCTCTGAATACATTGATCTGGCTTTGGCAGAGCGAAGGGCGGCGCAGTCCTATGCCTTTGCACTGCTGGATCCCGAAAGCGGAATGGCGGTTGGCAGCAGCCGTTTTTGCCGCTTCTCCTGGCCGGACAGCCGTATGGAGATTGGTTTTACCTGGTTGGGAAAGCCCTTTCAGCGCAGCGGTATGAACCGCGCGGCGAAGTATGAGATGCTCCGTTTCGCCTTTGAGCAATTGAATATGGAGCGCGTAGAATTCAAGACCGATCTGCGCAATCAGGCTTCCTGCCGGGCTCTGGAGGGCATCGGTGCGCAGCGCGAGGGCGTGATGCGCAGCCACATGGTCAACTGGGACGGTTACCGCAGAGACACGGTGTATTTCAGCATCTTAAAGGGCGAATGGCCGGCGCTTAAAACCCAATTGTCTGCGGGGCTTTTTGAGTGCGCTCAATGAACGTTTGTTCAGATTTGCTCGGTCTTGAACTCCGAGTTATTGTGGAAGGTCAGCTCGGGATAGTTCTCCCGAGATACGTTCAGGATCCAGGAGGACTCGGCAAAGAAGACCCAGTTCCCATCTTTATCCGTGGCGACATGATCACTTTTGTAGCGCAGGAACTCCTGTAGTTTCCCGGGGTTGTCCGTGGTAATCCAGCAGGCTTTGTAGTAGGGCAGGGCGTGGAAGGTGCTCCGCGCACCGTACTCGTGTTCCAACCGGTAGCGGATCACGTCAAACTGCAGTTCGCCAACGGTGCCCACAATCTTCTTGCTGCCCGGCTCCTTGATGAACAACTGCGCAACGCCTTCTTCGGTGAGTTGCCGTATGCCCTTGTCCAGTTGCTTGGACTTCATCGGGTCGTTGTTGACCACTTCGCGGAAGATCTCCGGAGAGAAGCTCGGGATGCCGCGATAGGTCAGCATCTCCCCCTCGCTGAGCGTATCGCCAATCTTGAAGATGCCGGTATCGTATAGACCGATGACATCTCCGGGCCAGGCCTCTTCAACCACCTCTTTGGAGCGGGCCATGAAGGAATAGGGGTTGGAAAAGCGCACCTGCTTCTTCAGACGGGTGTGCTGATAGAACGTGTTGCGTTCAAAGTGCCCGGAGCATACCCGCAAGAAGGCGATACGGTCGCGGTGGCGCGGATCGATGTTCGCGTGAATTTTGAATACAAATCCCGTGAATATTTTTTCATTCGGCGCAACATCCCTCAGGTCGGTGGGGCGAGGTTGGGGAGGGGGTGCGATGCGGGTGAAGGATTCCAGGAGTTCCTGCACCCCGAAGTTGTTCACCGCGCTGCCAAAGAAAACCGGAGCCAATTCGCCCTGATGATAAGCCTGAACATCCAGGGGGTCGTAAACCCCATTGATCAGTTCCGCTTCTTCGCGAAGGGTTTCCGCCGCCTTTCCCAGATGCTCATCCAATTGCTCATCATCCAGTCCTTTGATCTCCAACACATCTTCGGCGCGTCTCACCCCGCCGGGTCTGAACATCAGCAAGCGCTGTTGCTCCAGATCAAAGACGCCCTGAAAGCTCTTGCCCATCCCCACCGGCCAGGTCATGGGCCTCAGGCGAATCTGCAATTTCTCCTCCAGCTCGTCCAGCAGATCAAAGGGATCCCTGCCGTCCCGGTCCAGTTTGTTGATGAAGATGATCACCGGCGCCGAACGCATGCGGCAGACTTCCATCAATCTTTCGGTTTGCTCTTCAACCCCTTTAACCGAGTCAATGACCAGCACCACACTGTCCACTGCCGTGAGGGTTCGATAAGTGTCTTCGGCAAAGTCTTTGTGACCGGGTGTGTCGAGCAGATTGATCAGCAGCCCGTTGAATTCAAAACTCATCACCGAAGTGGCCACCGAGATCCCGCGCTGACGCTCGATCTCCATGAAGTCGGAAGTCGCGCTTTTGGTGATCTTGTTGGACTTGACGGCTCCCGCGGTTTGAATAGCCCCGCCAAAGAGCAAAAACTTTTCGGTCAGTGTCGTCTTGCCTGCATCGGGGTGCGAGATGATGGCAAAGGTGCGGCGCCTGGCTATTTCTTGGCTTAAACTCATCAGGGCGGCAAAAATAAGCAATACTCAGCGGTCCTTTTCTCCCGCACTGAAGGGCGTGCTGCGGGGCTTTTGCGCTTAGGTCAAATTCGGTTCCTTTGTCCGGTGATATCCTATATCGCCTCCAGCCGCATCGACCGGGAATTGCGCATGGTTCTACCGGTGCCTGTCCCCTACAACCTGCGCCGGCGCTTTCCCTATGAACAACTGGGTCAGCAGCGCATGATTCTGCTGCTCTACGCGCTGTTTCGCAGGGGGCTGAGCTCGGGCTGGTTTGATCGCAGCGTCAACCGGATCTCGCTGAGCACCAACACAGGAGCTCTTGGCAGATTGATCTTTGTGCTCAAAGGGCAGGAACCCACAGCGGCGCTGGTCTTGCACATGCAAAGCACGCCTTTCAGCGAGAGCGATCTGGCGCGAATCATGATTACCTACGCCAGCCAGGTGCTTCGCAGAGCACTGCCGATGAGCAAGGAAGGCCCTATGAAGCTCTATCTGGCCCTGCCGGGTCATGCTCAGGTGCCCTTCGCCATGCAACAAGAGTATGAACCCGGGGTTGAAGAAGGCCCGGATGAATTGCCGGAAAGTCGCCTGGGCCGGCAATTGGCCGCGGATCCCCGCTTGCCGGTTTGGCTGGCCGAGTTCACGGATGCCGCTGATCTGTTCCACGACCACGAGCGGCAGAGACTGGTGGAGATTCTCTCGCAACTGGAGCCCGAATTTGTGCTGACCTCCCGGTTGGATAGCTGGCTGGCCCAGCACCCCGACATCAAGAGCCTGTTCTTTGGGGTGGAATTGATCACCACCGAGCAAGTCTTGCGCAAGATGCTGGGGGATTTCACCGTCAGAAGACCGGGAGACGAACAGATCGGAGCCCTGGCCAGTCAATTGACCGAGACCCCGGAGAACAGGCGCTATTCTCTGGGACTGTTGCACTTCTTTGGATATCCCCGCGAGTTTCTGCAGAGCCTGGGCCGGGAATTGCGCTGGAGGGAGATGATACTCAAGGGTGCTGAATTCAAAGCCGAGCTCGATTTTGCCGTGCTCGACTTCCTGCACCACAAATGCGACATGGTTAGTCGGGTGATGCTGGAGGAGTCCGGCGTAAGGATCGCTGAGCCGGCAAAACAGGCCCTGCTGCCCTATATGTTTTCGCGCATGGCCATCAAGTACATCAAGGTCAGAAAGTCGGAAATGCTGCGCGAAATTGCCTCCAGCGGGGCGCGCCGCGACTTCTACGAGCAGGCCGACCCGGACAGGATCAAGGCTGATCTGATCAAGCGGGCCACCCTGCTGGCCAGCGGAAATCTCAGCCCGGGAGAGGGCCGGGACCGGATCCGCGATGAAGCGCTTATGCAGGTCGCTTTGGACCAACCCGATCCCGCTGAACTCGGTCGAAGTTTTGATGAAGATTGGGAGCAGCTCAAACCGGTCATTCGCAAGATGGAGCGTAAACTGCTCAACTACCTGCCCCGCCAGCCCATCGTCATCCTGGACGACTTCGGCAGCATGGATGAAGGCAATCGCTTTGTGCGCATACTCAAGGCCCTTCGACTCAGACTCCGCCCGCGCAGAGGCCGAAGTAGCTAGGGCCATCTCAACTTTTTAGAGCCAAATCCGTAACGGTATTTCGGCCTTGTGGGCATAAAAAATGCCATTGCCGGGCTCTGTAAGCTGTCTTAGCTTCGCAGCGCAAAAAATCCGCCATGGATCACATCAAAATTCTGGGTATTCCGGTCATCAATTCCACCTCAAGCGTGGTCAATAAGGCCTTTACCGATATCCTTTCAAGCCCTTTTGAGCGCTGCTATACCGTGTATTTTCTCAACGCTTATGGGGGCAATCTGAGCTTTGAAGACGAGGCCTTTGCCCGCGCGCTCAAGGAGGCGGATTTCATGCTCAATGACGGTCTGGGAGTGGATATGGCCGCCTGGATGCAGGGCAGGGCTTTTAAGGAAAACCTGAATGGTTCGGACCTGATTGACGAAGGGGAGTTCCTCAAGATCTGCGCGGCCAGGGGCTTTACCGTGTTCATTCTCGGGGCTAAGCAGGAAGTATTGGACCTGGCGGTGGCCAACTACCAGGCCAATTATCCCGGTCTGAAGGTGGTGGGTTCGCATCACGGCTATTTCAATCACTACGCTGATGAGGCTTCCCTGCCCGTGGTGGAGCTCATCAATCAAAGCGGGGCGGATGTCCTGCTGGTGGGCTTTGGCAATCCCCGCCAGGAACACTGGATCAACGCCTACAAAGACCGTTTGCGCTGCAAGATGGCCATCGGTTTTGGGGGAAGTATAGACCAGGTAGCCAAGGTGGTGCCGCGCGCTCCCAAGTTCTGGATCTCCATTCGCATGGAATGGCTGTATCGCCTTTTTCAGGAGCCCGGACGGCTCTGGAAGCGCTACCTGATTGGCAATGCCGTGTTTCTGACCCGAGCCCTGTTCAGAAGCGAAGGTTTGTACAACAAGGTCTGATTGGCCATCTACGGCCCTTCCGCAGGGGTAGAAGCAGCTTTTAGGTCTACGCTCAGCGAAGCCTGCTCCAGTAGATCTTCCGGAAGAAATTCAGGCTGTCGTAGCGCAGTTTGGAGGCCGGTGCCTTGGGGTACTTTTTCCATTCCTCGGGAAACTCATAGCCCCATTCCCCCATGTACTCGCTGAACAGCCGAACGGCTCTGGCCTGCAATTCCGGACTGTCGTAATAAGACCAGAAGTCCCTGCTCTTCTGCCCGGTTACATTGCGGCTCGGCAGGGGTCGGACGGGTTCAATGTTCAGGCGTCTGAGCATCTCCGCAAAATCATCCTGCAAGCGCTCATAGCGGATCAGGTAGTCAAACTTCTTGTGGTCCAGGATGGCCCAACTGGAATAGGGCTGTGTGTAGAAGCGCTTGAAGAAAGCCCCGAAATCAGCCTGGTTTTCTTTGATGAAGGCATAGCGGCTTCTATCCCAGTACAGCAAAAAATGTTTGTGCAGAAAGCCAAAAGACTTCTTTTTCTGGTTGGAATAAGCGCCTACGTGATCCGTTTTGTACTTGAAAAACTTAGAGACGACAATATCTAATGGATTTCTAATATTTGAAAAAACAAAGTATTTTTTCTCCTCCTCGCTGGCCTGCTTCAGAAAATCGGCATACAGAGCGTGCTTGAAGAGAATCTTCTCTCCATCGTAATTCTCCAGCAGCTCATTCTGCACGGTCGTGCAGGCGGTTTGCGGAAGCTGAATATAGACGTAACGGTATTTGTGCGATATAACCACGTTGCGGTGCTTGAGCGGGAAATTGCCGGAATTCAGGCACTGCCGGGCCGATTCCGCGGGCAAAAATAGGCAGAAATGGGCGGGTCTTAGCCGGGCTGCCCTTCCACCGGAACGGAAAAACGGGCTTGTGGTTTCATGATGCTCCCCAAATGGGCCTTAAATGCGCTACCGGATGTACAAAGAGCGCGGGCTTTGTCTTATTTTCAAATTTATGAGTAGGACCATCATCATCGGAGCGGGGCCCGCGGGATTGGCCATGGCCGGGAGATTGCGAAAGGCGGGGATGGATTTTGAGATTTTGGAGCAGGAGCATCAGATTGCCCCGGCCTGGCACCGGCATTACCAGCGTCTTTGTCTGCACACGGTCAAGAAGTATTCCAACCTGCCCCATGTTGAGCTTCCGAGCGCCCTTCCCAAGTATGTGCCCAGAGCTGATCTGGTGCGCTATTATGAGAATTACGCTACCCAAATGGACATCGCACCGCGCTTTGGACAGCGCGTGGAGCATCTGAGCCGCGCAGAAAACGGCTGGTTGATTGAGACGAACAGCTATCGGTACAATGCCGATAATGTGGTCGTGGCCACGGGCTTCAACCGTCAACCTTACAGCCCTACCTGGCCGGGAATGGATCTGTACACTGGCCAACTGATGCACAGCCGTTTTTACCGCAGTGGTGCCGATTTTTACGGAAAGAAAGTTCTGGTGGTGGGCTTTGGAAATACCGGGGCCGAGATTGCCTTAGACCTTCATGAGCAGGGCGCTGAGGTGGCTCTTTCGGTTCGCGGGCCGGTGAGCGTAGTGCCCAGAGACTTCATGGGCAATCCCACTCAGGAAAGCGCCATGCTGCTCTCCAAACTGCCCTATTTCGTGAGTGATTCGCTGGGAAAGTTGGTTCAGCGCCTGGCCATTGGCGACATGAGCCGCTATGGGCTTCAACTGGCCAGCCAGCCCCCGGCCTGGCAGCAGCGCACCTTTGGCAAGACTCCGGTCATGGATTTGGGCACGGTAGCGGCGATCAAGCGCGGAGATATTGCGGTTTTCCCCGGAATTGAGCAATTTGATGCCCAAAAGGTACACTTCAGCGATGCGCGGTCCGAGGCCTTTGATGCCGTAGTGCTGGCCACGGGTTATAGGGCGGCGGTGGAGGAGTTTGTCGAAGGGGCCCAGGAGTTGTTTGATGCTCAGGGCATTCCCTCTGCACTGTGGTTCAACACGAGGCCCGGACTGTATTTTCTCGGCTTTGATGCCTACTCCAACGGCTTGCTCTGGAGCATACGGGAAGATTCAGGAAAGATCTGCAAGCATATACTCAGCCGGCGGGAAAGCCCGCATAAAGTCGCAGAGCTCAGCGGGCGGTAAAGGGGAGAAAGCGGCGGGAATGCGCGCAAAAAATGCTAACTTTTAGAGGTAAAAATCGCAGAGATAGTCTGCTTTTTTCAGATAGGGCTGGTTATTGTCTAAAGACCCGGTAAACAACTACAGTCATGAAAAACTTCGCACAGCACGTGGACTACATCATCGTAGGAGCCGGCTCAGCCGGTTGCGTGTTGGCCAACCGACTCAGTGCACAGCCTTCGGTCAAGGTGTTGTTGGTCGAGGCTGGTGGCCCGGACCAGAAGATGGAAATTCCCATTCCGGGGGCTTTCTACAAGCTCTTTAAAACCGAGGTGGACTGGGCTTATTACAGCACTCCACAGAAGGGTCTGAACGGCCGAAGACTGTTCATGCCCCGGGGCAAGACTCTGGGGGGCTGCTCCAGCATCAACGCCATGATCTATATCCGCGGCCATCGATCCGACTATGATCGCTGGGCGGAATTGGGCAATGAAGGCTGGGACTACGATTCGGTTCTGCCCTATTTCAAGCGCTCAGAGGATTTTGAAGATGGAGCGGACGGCTATCACGGTGAGGGCGGAGGCCTGAGCGTTTCGCGAGCCACCTTTCGCCATGAACTCGGCGAAGCCTTTATCCAGTCTGCGGAGGCTCTGGGTTTTGAGCGCAACAACGATTTCAATGCAGAGCATCAAAGTGGGTTCGGGCGCTACCATTTAAGCATCCGCAAAGGCCGCCGCTGCTCATCGGCCGAAGCCTTCCTTAAGCCCGTGATGGACCGGCCCAATCTGACGGTTCTGACCCATACCCAGGCTACGGAACTGCTCTTTGAAGGAGATCGCGTCAGCGGATTGCGCTGTGCGATAGGCGAGGGAAAGCGCCGAAAGATCAGCGACTTCCACTGCCGCCGCGAGGTCATCCTCTGCGGAGGGGCCATCAACTCCCCTCAACTGCTCCTGCTCTCCGGCATAGGCCCGGCCGATCATCTAAAGGAGATCGGGATTCCCGTTCACACTGAACTGCCCGGGGTGGGAGAGAATCTGCACGATCATTTGTTTGCCCCGGTGGTGTTCAACAACCGCCGCCGCAATTCCATGGACAACATGGACGATGCCTTGCGCCTTCTGCCCAATCTGATGAAGTTCTATGTCCTGGATGAGGGACCCTTGAGCAGCAACATCGCCGAATCCGGAGGATTCGTCCGAACCCGGGAGGGACTGAGAGCACCGGACATGCAGTACCATTTCATCCCAGCCTTCTTTGTGGACCATGGGTTCAAACGCCCTTCCGGTCATGGGATGTCCCTGTGCGCCACCCTGTTGGCACCCAAGAGCAGGGGTAGTCTGCGCCTGCAATCCGCCGATCCCTTTGAACAACCGCTCATTGACCCGGCGCACTATACCGACAGCGAGGATATGGAACTGATGAAGCGCGGAGTGAAGCTGGCCAGAGAGATCCTGCATCAGGAACCCCTGATGGCCTATGTGGGCAAACCTTTTTCCCCGGAGAGCTGGCCCCTGGACAATCACGAGCTGGAACAGTGGATTCGCAACAACTCAGAGGCCTTGTATCACCCGGTGGGCACATGTAAAATGGGTCTGAACCGCCTGGCGGTGGTGGATGATCGGCTAAAAGTCCACGGGCTGAAAGGGCTCAGGGTTGCCGATGCCTCTATCATGCCGGTTATTTGCAGTGGCAATACCAATGCGGCGGCGATCATGATTGGCGAAAAGGCGGCTGATATGATCCTCGAAGATGCCAGGCAGCAAAAAGATGCCCACAAGCAGCCCCAAACCGTAAAAGCCAGAGCCTGATCAACCGATCATGGCCAGTTGAGTTAATAGTGAACTTATAGACCTCCTGAACCACACCGCGAAATGATGAGCAATTCCCAGGTATCCAGCGCAAAAGTCCCCCTTTTGGAAAACGCCAATCCGGCGGAGATTCGCAGGGTTTTCAAAGCTCAGCAGGTCCGTGCGCCACAGCTCGCCCGAAGCTCTGCGCGCGATCGCATCGAAAGGCTGAAGAGCTTTCAAAGCGCCTTGCTTGCGCACAAGCAGGACATACGCGATGCGATGATGGCGGATTTCAGGAAGCATCCGACCGAAGTGGACTTGACGGAGATCTTTCCGGTAAGCTCAGAAATCAAGCATACCTGCAGCCATCTGGCCGACTGGATGAAACCGGTCAAGGCCAATGTGCCCTTGCCCATGCTGGGTACCAGCGCGGAGATTCGCTATCAGGCCAGGGGGCTGTGCCTGATCATCTCGCCCTGGAATTTCCCGATCAACCTGACTTTCATTCCCATGGTGTCGGCCATTGCTGCCGGAAACACCGTGGTGCTCAAGACCTCTGAGCTATCCCCTCACAGCTCCAGGGCCATGGCCAAACTGGTTCGGGAAGTCTTTTCAGAGGATGAAGTAGCGATCTTTGAAGGGGACGTTGAAGTGTCTAAAGAACTGCTTAAGCAACCTTTTAATCATATATTTTTTACCGGAAGTCCTGCAGTGGGCAAACACATCATGCGCGCCGCAGCCGAACACCTCAGTTCCATAACCCTTGAATTGGGTGGGAAGTCTCCGGTCATCATCGACGCCTCTGCCAATCTTGAAGAGGCGGCCAAGAAGATCGCCTGGGGAAAATTTATTAACAACGGACAGATATGTCTTTCTCCGGACTATGTCCTCATTCACGAATCTTTACAAGACGAGTTTTTGTTACTCATGGAACAGCAGATTCGCCAGATGTACGGCAACAGCGACGAGGCCATTCGACATAATGAAAGTTATGCCAGGGTGGTCAACGATCGACATTTCAGCAGATTGCAGGGCCTGCTGGATGATGCGGTGGCCAAGGGAGCCATTTGTTCGAGCGGAGGCAGCACCCGTGCCGATGAGCGCTTCATGGCCCCGACCGTGCTCAGCTCGGTGACCGATGACATGACGATCATGCACGAGGAGATCTTCGGCCCGATCCTGCCTGTTCTGGCCTACAGCGAACTGGATGACGCCATAGCCTACATCAACGAGAGACCCCGACCATTGGCTTTGTACATCTACGCCTCAAAGAGTAAGGTCAACGAAGAGATCCTTGAAAGGACCTGTTCGGGCGGGGTTTGCATCAACGACAATGTGGTGCAATTCTTCAACCCCAACATACCCTTTGGAGGGGTCAACAACAGCGGCATGGGAAGCAGTCACGGCTACTTTGGCTTTCAGGCCTTTAGCCATGCCCGTGGAGTGGTCAGTCAGCACACCCGATTGAGCAGCACCAAACTGATGTATCCGCCCTACACCGGCAACGTGGACAAGATGGTTGACCTGAGCATACGCCTGTTCTGAGCCCGGCAGCGCAGGCTGGGTTTAACGCATCAGTGCGAAAGGGTTCAGTGTGCTCATTTAAACTCCGGATGCATGCGAAGAAACTCTGCATCTTTTCCATACAAGTCAGTATGGAATGTTGGCAGGCTGTCTGTGCCGCGTGCCGTAAAATGCCGCAGATAGATCGGCAGTCCGGGATCGAGCGAGATATGCTGCTCCCTGCGCTCGGCAATCCGGCGCTCGACAAGACTCATATCGGCCTCTCCGCCAAAATTGGCTAACAAGTACTCAGCTAACTCCATGGGTCGGTCCAGTCGAACGCAGCCGTGGCTGAATGCCCTGACTTCGCGCTCAAAGAAACTCTTGGCATTGGTATCGTGCAGATACACGCTATGCGGATTGGGAAAGAGAAACTTCACCAGACCAAGAGCATTGCTGCTGCCCCCTTCCTGCCGGATCAGGTATGGGAAATTTCCCCGGCCCAATGCCGACCAGTCCACGCTGCTGGCATCCAGGGTCTGACCGCTCTGACTGCGCAAGGTGTATCGGTTTCTCGACAGATAGCTCGGATCGCTCTGCACCTTGGGTAGAATCTCCTGGGTGGAAATGCTGTAGGGCACGTTCCAGTAGGGGTAGGGCACCACTAAGTTGATCCGGCTGCTGATGTCCGGTGTGGGTGTGTTGAGGGTTCCCACCACCACCCGATGGGTTGCGCTGACCGAATCCCCCTCGACCCGTTGCAGCTCAAAGGCCGGCATGCAAACCCAGACAAAGGGTTGCTCCCATTTTCTCTCCCAGCGCCAGCGCTCCAGGGTGATGGCCAGGCTGCGGTAGCGATCAGCGTTGCTGCGGCCCAAAGCCAGCGCAGTATTGGGGCCTATGACCCCGTCCTGATGCAGCCCGTGGAGGCGCTGGAATTGCCTGAGGGCGCGCAGACTCAGCGAATCCGAAGACCATTGCAGAGAGTCCATATAGCCCCGCATGAGCAATACTTCGCGCGCGATGCTCAGGGCCAGCGCGGAATCCTTGTTTTGAACCGGCACGCTCATGCTGCTGTCTTCGAGCGCAAAGGATCGCACAAAACGCGCCGTGGCGCCCTGGAGCAGGTGGTATAGCGGGTTGGCGGGCTGAATGGTTCGAAGGGCCTGAGCCATTATAGCCGAATCCGGAGCGCTGTGCAGCAGGCTCAGCAAGTCGGGTATGCGCTCATTGCTCTTCCAGCCCTGAGCCAGGGTATCCGGATTGAAGCGCCCGACGGCCAGATCACGGCCAAGATGCAACAGGGCCGAGCTCAGGGCCAGTTCCTGGCGGGCTTTGTCGCGGGTGGAATTGCCCTTGGATTCCAGCATGTCCAGATAGCGCTCCGGATCCAGTCCGAATTCCCTGGCGGCCCGCAGGAGGGAGATGCCTGTTTCTCGGGAGCTGTCTGCCGTCCAGAGAGGTTCGTACTGCCGGGCCTTGTAGAATTGTTCCAGCAGGATCCAGGGGCTGTCTTGCTCCTCGTCCTTTGACTGATCCTTAGCCTGATCTCTTGCCTGGTCCTTCGCCTGTTCTTTTTCCTGATCTTTCGCTGGAGCTTCGGCCGTTTTTGGCGCTGACTTTTCTATCAGGCGCTCGAGTTCTCCGGCGATCTGTTCATTGAGCTTGAGGTAGGCCTGAAGTTCGCGCTCCCTTTCCACCTGAGACTGATCTATGACTTCTTCCGGGCTGGAAGGGCGGCAGGAAGTGAGCCCCAGGAAGCCCGAAGCCATCAAAACAAGCAGCGCTCCCTGCCAGAGAGCTTTGTAGCAGGAGACGATCGCAGGACTGGCTTGGTGGGTGCTTGTTTTCAGTTTGGGTGTTTGAGCGTATCGTTACTCTTTGCGGAAGCCCGATTGGGGGATGATGTGTTCAAAGAGATCGTGTCCATTGGAATCGTAAAAACTCACTTTCAGTTCCCGGGCGCCTTTGGGACCGGAGAGTTCCATAAGCGCAAAGTTCCGCTGCTCAATCAAGGAACCCTCCAAAAGGAGAGAATTGTTTTCTTCCTTGGGTCTGTGAGCCCCGGAACTGAGCGGAGAGACGGTCACATCGTAGATGACAGTACCCGAAGGCAGTTCCAACAGGCTGATTTCGCTGTGATGGCGGTCTCCGCTGACGAATATGACCCCTTCGATGCCTTCCCGTTCAATCCGATCGATGATGCGCTGCCTTTCCACCGGAGCCAGATTGGCATAGGTCTCCCAGACCTTTGCGGTGTTGAGCAATTGCCCGCCCATCAGCACCAGCTTGAATGTTGCCTTGCTGCTCTTCAGATTCTCGATCAGCCAGTCTTCCTGATCCCTGCCCAGAATCGTCGGCTCCAGGCTCTTGATGTGGTTCGCCGTCCTGTACCAGCGATTGTCGAGCAGGATGATGTCCAGATCGGCGATGTTGAAGCGGCTCATGATGCCCTTCAAGTCTTCGTTGCCATAGGAGGGGTTGGCCCAGAAATCGCGGAAGGCCTCTAAAGCCCAATCTTTGTGGACATAGGAGCGGTCGGAGTCGTTGGGTCCGAAGTCGTGATCGTCCCAAATGGCGTAGTTGGGAACGCTGCGCAGGAGCTTCTGCATCTCCGGGGTGGCGCGGGTGTGCGCATAGCGGTGGTAGATGCCGCTCTTTGAGCTGTAGTCCGGCTCCCGCAAATAAGTGTTGTCGCCCAGCCAGAGCATGGCATCGGGCTTTTGATCGGCGATATGCCCGAAGATCTGGTAGTCGGCCCCGTAGGGCTTGCCGGGCCGGTCGTATCCGGGCTCATTGATGTAGGTGCAACTGCCCATAGCCAGTCGTATGCTCGGAAAATTCGGGTCGAAGGGCCACACGGCCATGGTCTTGAAGCTGATCTCGGCCCCGGCTGCTTCCTTGCCATTCAACAGCACCTTGCTCTGGTACGCTGTGCCGGGTTTGAGCAGAGTGGCGCTCAGGGTGCCCAGAAAGAAATCCCCTCCCTCTATGTCCATGTGGAAGTTCTTGCGCAGCGCAGGCGAGTCCAGGGGCCATAGCTCCCAGCTCATCTTGCAGGGGCGGTCGGTTCGCAGCCAGAGATGGGCTTCGCGATAGCTGACATGGCCCAGCATCAGGCCGAGCAGGGCGGGTTCTTCGGCTTGTAGGACCGACGCTGCCTTTTGTGCTGAGCATGCGGGCCTTGCTTCTGCCTGTTGCGGGAACCCGCTCAGCGAGAGCAAGAGCAGAATGAGGGCATAGCTCCGCAAGTCTTTGTTCGCGCGAGGAATGAGCGCGCGTTTTCTGTGCGGGGAGAAAATTCTTTCGCGCATGAAGTGCTGATGTGGACTTTGCGGGGCGAAGAAACAAAATTGCACAGTATTCATAACCATACCTTAATATGAGAGTTAATCAGGGTTAACAAAACGGCAGTGCAGGAGGGCATTGCAGCAATTTTCCATCAAACCAAACAAAAAGTATGCACAGCAGACAACTAGCAGCGAAAATTCGTCGTATCTTATACAGGGAATGGCACCTTTGTCATTGTCTCGCTCCATTTTCCTCATCGCCTGATCCCAGTTGCCTTGAAATCCCATCCCGCCCTTGTCTTTCTGAGTCTTGTTTTGTGTTTTTTACCTCAGTTCTCGATTGCTCAATCCCTTTCCGGCTACGATGCGATAGACCCCCAGAATGTGCGCATTGCACGAGATTACTGGGGTGTGCCGCACATCTTTGGCCGCAGTGATGCCGATGCCGGCTACGGTCTGGCTTGGGCCAATGCCGAGGATGCCTTTGCCATCATGCAGGAAACCGTTCTGACCGGCAAGGGCATGATGGGTCAGTTCAACGGGCGAGAGGGGGCAGTGCGCGATTTCCTGGTTGCGGCTCTGGACATCCCGACCATCGTAGAGAACCGTTACGACAGGGATTTGTCCGAGGGATTTAAGCGCTATCTGGATGGTTATGCTCAAGGGTTGAATGCCTATGCGGCCAGCCACCCCAAAGAGATTCTGGTTCCGGGCAGTTTTCCCGTCAGTCCCAAGGAGCTGCTGCAGGGTTCCATGTTCATCACCTCCTACATGGTTTACGCCATGCGGGAAGTGGAGAAGATTGTAAAAGGCAAGTACGCTATGGATCACGATGGGGCTGTGGGATCCAACGCCTATGCCCTGAGCAGCGGCCGCACCGCCGATGGGCGGACTTACCTGGCCATCAACCCCCACCAGCCCATGGAGGGCCCTTTCTCTTTCTACGAATGCCATATGTTCAGCGAAGAGGGATGGAATTTTCACGGGGCTATGTACCACAACGGGCTCTTGCCCGGCTTTGGCAACAATGAACATCTGGGCTGGGCGATGACCTACAATGCCCTGGATCTGGTGGATACCTACCGACTTGAGATGGATCCCGACAAACGTTTCCACTATTTGGTAGATGGGGAGTCGCATGAACTGAGCCGCAAGCGCATCTGGCTCAAGATCCGATTTGGCCCGGCGCTGATCAGGGTGCCCAAGTGGGTGTACTGGAGCGAGTTTGGCCCCACCTTTCGCCATGAAGAAGAGTTCTTCAGCATCCGCTTTGGCAATCTCTTCAACATTCTGGCTGCCGATCAGATCTACCAGATGAACAAGGCCAGCAATTTTGAAGAGTTTCAGCAGGCTATGCGCATGCTCGGTGTTCCAAGGTTTAATTTCATATACGCCGATAAGGAAGATAATATCTTCTATGTTGACAATGGGCAGATACCCGATCGCAAAGCCGGTCAGGATTACAGCGGGGCTGTACCCGGCAATACGCGCGAATGGAAGTGGAATTCTTTCATTCCCTTCGACAGCCTTCCTCAGGTGCTCAACCCCCGGGCTGGCTATGTGTTCAATACCAACAACAGCAGTTTTCATTGCACGGGCTTCGGAGAGAATCCCGATTCTACCAACCGGGTGCGCTATCCGGAGCACGCGAAGTTTCAAACCGCCGACAACAACCGGGCTTTGCGCTTCTCAGAGCTGATTGAAGGCCACGATTTCTTCGAATACGAGCAATTTAAGGAAATCAAGTTCGACAATCAGTTTCCAACCTGTTCTCCGTTCTTGAATTCCTGTGAAGCGCTTTTTCGATTGGATCCTGAGCAATATCCCCATCTTGCCGGCTCTATTGAATTGTTGAGTACCTGGGATGGAAAGGCCTCCTCAGCCAGCCCGGCAGCCACGCTTTTCGCCCTGACCATTGACAAGGTTTTCGAGGCGAACAATTTGGGCTACCGCGAATTCAGCACTGGCTTTTTGGTGCAACCCCAGGCCCTGGTCAAGGGATTGGAAGAGGCCCAGGAGCATCTGATGAGTTACTTCAAGCGGCTGGATGTTCCGCTGAGCGAGTTTCAGCGCATCATTCGCGGCGATCTTGATTTGCCGCTGCCCGGCTACTTCGACGTGCTTGCCGCCAACTATTCCCAGGCGGGTGATGACGGTCGCTATGAGGTATACATCGGAGATGCCTACACCCAGTTTGTCGTCTTTGGCCCTGAAGGAGTAGAGAAGCTGGAGACGCTTCAACCTTTCGGTTCCTCCTCCCATCCCCAAAGCCCTCACTACACCGATCAAATGGTGCTCTTTGCCAACGCGCGCACCAAGGCCATGACCATGGATCCCACGCAGGTGCTCGAGCGGGCTGCACTGGTATACCACCCTGGATTGAACAGGAAACAAGGACCGGTTGAGCCCTGGACTTTTAAACAGCAGGCAGAGGAGGATGAATGATGATGCGAGATTTTTTATCTTCGTCTCAAATCCTGTTTCCATGAAGATCTCACGCCTTTTCCTCAAGCTGCCCTGTGCAGGTCTTTGCGCGCTTGCGCTGTTGTTTCACTCCTGTGCCGGTGGCGTTGCAGAGGATCAGATCATCAGTGCCGCTGATTTCACCGAAGACATTCTGCTGGAAAGGCTTATCAATGCCGAGGAAGGTGAATTGATCACCTTGGGCGAAGGGGAGTTTCGTTTTACGCGGTCCATCAGCCTGGATGCTGTTTCCGGGGTCACCCTGGCCGGTGCGGGAGCGGACAAGACCATCCTTTCTTTCAGCGGGCAAAGCGATGGGGCAGAAGGCCTCATGGTGACCGCCGACAATTTCAGCGTGCAAGACCTGGCGATTATCGATGCCGCCGGTGATGCCATCAAGATCAAGGACGGAAGCAATGTAAAGATTCAGCGGGTCAGGGTGGCCTGGTCGGGCGGGCCCAAGGCCAGCAACGGTGCCTATGGTTTGTACCCCGTCGGCTGCGATGGGGTCCTGGTGGAGGACTCTGAAGTCAGTGATGCCTCCGATGCAGGTATCTATGTCGGGCAGTCTAAAAACATCGTAGTGCGCAACAACCGCGTGCATCAGAACGTGGCCGGAATAGAGATCGAAAACTCCTTCGATGCCGAAGTTTACGGCAATGTATGCACGGACAACACCGGGGGTATCCTGGTTTTTGATCTTCCGGAATTGCCCGTCAAGAATGGCCGAGGGGTCAAGGTTTACAACAACGAAGTCCGGGACAACAACTTTCCCAATTTCGCCCCGGAGGGCAACATGGTGGGCATAGTGCCCGCGGGAACGGGAATGCTGGTTATGTCAACCCGCGGTGTAGAAGTCTATGACAACCAGATTGAAGGACACTACACCTTCTCGGTAGCCGTGGCTTCATATCTGATCAACAACAAACCCTATGACGACCCCGGCTACGATCCCTATCCGGACGATATTGTCATCCGCAACAACAATATCGTGCAGCCTCAGGCTCAACCGGACTTGAGCCGTGAACTGGGCGTTCTGCTCAATACGCTGTTCGCCGAGGGCACTTATCCGGAGATCCTCGTGGATGGAATTGAACCCCCGGATCGCAAATTGAATCTCTGCATCAAAAACAATGGCGAGGTGAGCATAGCCACCCTGGATGCGGGCAACAACTATGCCGGTTTGCACCTCGACCCTTCCCCCTATGCCTGCAACAGCGAAACAGCCAGCCCTTAGTTTGACTTTTGTCTGCCTCGCGCTGCTTTTGCTTCTACCCTGGCAATGTGCAACAACGGATTTTGGACCAGAGAGGGGAGAGGTGCGTTATGACCCATCCGCCCCAGCGGCTCCTCTGCTTTCTTCCTATGGGTTTTTTTCTAATCTAAACGGGGAATGGACACCCAACGACGCGCTGATTCCCTATGCACTCGTGAGTCCGCTGTTCACGGACTATGCGGAAAAATCCCGCTATGTCTATATCCCGGAGGGGGAACAGGCAAAATACCACGATGAGGAAGTCTTTGATTTTCCGACGGGAACGGCCCTGATCAAGACGTTTTGGTATCCAAGCGAAGATGGATCGGAGCGATGGATCGAAACCCGGTTGCTGCTCAAGCGGGCAGCTGGTTGGGAGGCCCTTCCCTACATCTGGCGCGAAGACGGCAGCGATGCCGAATTGAAGGTTGCCGGGGGCCGCAGCAAAGTTTCGCTTCAAAGAATGGGACAGAGTTCACTGGACATCGACTATGTGATCCCCAACAAGAATCAGTGCAAGGGATGCCACAGTTTTGATGGAAGGCTGGAGTCCATCGGTCCCAAAACCCGCAACCTCAATCGCGACCTGGAATACCGCTCCGGGCGGAGAAATCAATTGGACTACTGGTTGGAGGCGGGTTTACTGGATCGTTTACCCCCCCCGGAGAGCAGAGCAGCGCTGGCCGATTACCTCAATGAACAGGAGCCCCTGCACGACCGCGCCATGGCCTATCTGGAGATCAACTGTGGGCATTGTCACCGCCCTGAAGGGCCGGCGAACACATCGGGGCTGTACTTGAGCACCCTCGAAGAGCGCCCGGCGCAATTGGGAATCTGCAAGTCTCCGGTGGCGGCCGGCAAAGGATCTGGTGGGTTTAAATATGATATTGTTCCAGGTGTGCCGGATTCCTCGATCCTGCTGTACCGCATGTTGCACGATGACCCCGGAGTTCGGATGCCTGAATTAGGCCGTTCGGTTGTGCATGCCGAAGGGGTTCAGCTCATCAGCGATTGGATCGCCGCCATGGAGGGCTCCTGCGCTCAGCCTTAAGCGCCGGGATACTGGGGCAGACCTACGCGTCTGTAGATTCCCACTCCTGGTAAAGTTTCCTGAAGATGACCATTACTCAGCTCGAATATATCCTGGCCGTAGATGCTCATCGAAACTTTGCCGAGGCGGCCAAGATCTGTTTCATCACCCAGCCTACTTTGAGCATGCAGATCAAGAAGCTTGAGGAAGAGCTGGGTGTGCTGATCTTTGATCGCAGCAAGAAGCCGGTCATTCCAACGGAAGTAGGACAGCGCATCATTCAACAAGCCCGCGAAGGTCTGCATACCCTCAACCGCATTCCCGAATTGGTGCGCGAAGAGATCAGCGAACTCCATGGACTGCTCCGCGTTGGCATTATCCCCACCTTGAGCCCATACTTGTTGCCGCGTTTCGCTACGCGCTTTGCCGCGCGCTATCCTTCCGTTCAGTTGGAGTTTGAAGAGCTGCTCAGCGAGCAGATCCTCCGCGAACTCAGCCAGGACAGGCTGGATATCGGCTTGTTGGCCACCCCGCTCAAGCAGGCGGGCATTCTGGAACAACCCCTGTTTTACGAGGCTTTTTATTTGTATATGTCTCCAAATTATCCGTTGGAAGGGCGGGACGAGATCGGGCAGGAGGATCTGGATCTTAAAGACATGTGGACCCTAAGGGAGGGGCATTGTTTCCGTGATCAGACATTAAACATATGTACAAGTGATATGCTGATGAAAGAGAGCGGTCGCAACATCAAGGTTCAGAGCGGCAGCTTGGACACCTTGCGCAGGATCGTCGATCAGCAGTATGGTTTTACCCTCCTGCCTGAACTGGCAGTTTTACAGCTCAGCCCTTCACAACAGCGCAATGTGCGTCCCTTTCGAGCCCCGCAGCCCCTGAGGGAAATCAGCATGCTTACCCACCGCAGTTACCTCAAACAACGCCTCGTAAAAGCCTTTCAGGATGAAGTGATGGCCTCGGTACCCCATCATATGTTGAGTTCAGAAAGGGGTGAAGTGGTGCAGTGGAAAAGACCGGAATGAATGCACCAGACAGAATTCTTTGCAACTATCCCTGTCAAAGCAGTTTTGTTCCCTTAATTTTATGATTCCTTTGGGTTCGGTTCTTTTCACAGAGCTCTGTACCCGATGCGCTCTTCACTAAAAGGATTCACCATTCCAAAGCCTTCCCATGAGATACCCCCTCTTTTTGCTCAGCCTCTTGATCAGCTCCTTTGTCGCATTTGCTCAAACCTCTTCAACAGCCGTTCTGGGCGAATGGTTGAACGAAGACAAAGACGCCAAGGTGACGATTTATCAACAAGGCGATAAGTTCTTTGGCAAAGTGAGCTGGTTGAAAGAACCCAACGGAGATGACGGAAAGCCCAAGCTGGACGAAGAGAACTCAGACGCCTCCCTGCGCAGCCGCCCGATCAAGGGTTTGGTTCTGTTGAAGGATTTTCATTTTGAAGACAATGAATGGAAGGGGGGGCGCATCTATGACCCAAAGAACGGCAAGACCTATGACTGCTACATGTCGCTGGAGTCCAGCAACAAGCTAAAGATCCGGGGCTTTGTCATGGGCATGCGCAGGTTGGGCCGAACCACCTACTGGACGCGCTGAACCAGGGCGATATTCATCAGTTCCAGAACCCCTCCTGCACCGCTTGAGCAGCGAAGCCCTCATTCCCCCCATATGGCAGAGCGCTAATTTTCGCTTTGACTCTACGGCCGAGTTGCGGGCGGCGCTTCTGGACGAACAAGGGCATTACCTCTATACCCGGGGCAATAACCCCGGAACGGAGTTGCTTCGCGCAAGACTCGCCGAGCTAGAAGGAGCGGAGGATGCCCTGGTCTTTGGCAGCGGCTCGGCCGCTATTGCCGCAGCACTCCTGCACCAGCTCAAGGCCGGGGACCACGTGCTCTGTGTGCGCGATGCCTATCCCTGGACCACCTGGATTTTGAGAGACTGGCTTCCCCGCTTTGGAGTGACTTGCACTTTTGTTGACGGGCGCTACATCGAGCAGGTTCAGGCGGCCTTTCAGCCCAACACCCGGGTATTGATGCTCGAGAGCCCCAACAGTTTCTGTTTCGATCTTCAGGATCTTGCCAGTCTGGCCAGTATAGCCCGTGCCCGCAACTGTCTGAGCATGGTGGACAACAGCTATTGCAGCCCCCTGCTCCAAAGACCGCTGGAATTGGGCATTGATCTGGTGCTGCACTCGGCCACCAAGTACCTCAATGGCCATGGAGATGTAGTGGCCGGCGTCATCTGTGGCAACCGGGAGCAGATCGCCGGAATCTTCAAGCAGGAATTTCAGGGCCTGGGCGCCATCCTTTCACCCCATGATGCCTGGCTGATGCTCAGGGGCTTGCACACTCTTCCACTGCGCATGGAGAGAATCGGGCAAACGGCCTTATGGCTGGTTGATCAATTGGCCCTACATCCACGGGTCGAAAGGGTTCTGTATCCCTTCCATCCGTCCCATCCGCAATACGAACTGGCGCAGCGTCAGATGAAAGGTCCTTCTGGCCAGTTCAGCATCGTCCTTTCTTCAGCCCAACCCGAGATTACCGAGCGGTTCTGCGATGCCTTGAAGCACTTCCATCTCGCGGTTTCCTGGGGCGGAGTGGAAAGTCTGGTCCTGCCAGCGATCGCCAAGAGTTCCGAAAACCCTTCGCCAGGTCTGGTTCGTTTCTGCGCCGGGCTTGAAGAGCCGGCTCTGCTTTGGGAGGATCTCCAACAAGCGCTGGACAAGGCTTATGCCTGAGCCAGGATCTTGATTTTCTGCCTGGCGCCTTTCGCTGCCGCCTTCTAGCTCGCCCCAGCCCGCCTTTTTTAGCTCGCCGCGGCCCGCTTTTTTTAGCCTGCCCCGGCTCGCCCCAGCCCGCCTTATAGCCCGCCCCAGAGTTTGAGGAGGTATCCGATACCGATGCCGATGAAATTGCCGACGGCATACCCGGCCAGAGCAGTGACGATACCGGAGAAGATGATCTCTCGGTTGCCAATGGCCATGGCGATCTGCGCAATGAAAGGCGGGCCAAAGATGGCCGCAGTAGAGGTGATCATCACCGTGTCGGCGTCAATGCGGAAGAATGCCGCGAACAGGTAGTGCAGGAAGAGGCTGATCAGGAACAGGGTAGAGGCATAGGCAAACACACTGGGTGAAGCCTGCAGCAATTCCCTGAAATTGGCCTCCATTCCAATAGCCACGCAGAAAACCAGCAGGAAATACTGCCCCAGTTCATAAGCTCCGGTAAACTTTCTCAAACGGGAGATAAAGCTGCCCGCAATGCTGAACACGGTCAGCATGAGAATGGTAACCGCTTCGTGAAGAGAGCCCATGATCAGCAGGGTGCTGCCGCTGGCCAGCCCGACAATGACAGCCGACAGCGCAAAGGCCCTCAGGAAGATCCAGCCTTTTTTGAGGTAATTGCGCTTGGAACCGTACCAATCCCGGTCCAGATCCACTTCCTCGGTTCCCAAACTCTGGTAAGCGGGCAGGAATCGCCTCAGCACCCGGTGGGCTATGGAAGTCAGAAAGATCAGGTAGATCCCTCCCATGATGATGTCGGCCATGTTGACCAGACCAATCAGGGATTCCGGGGCTTCAACGGCCAGACCCACCGCGTTCATGTTCAGCGCACTTCCCGTCAAACCCGCTGCCAGCATCGCTGAGATCATCCAGCCGAATTGAACCTTGCCCGGAAAGATGAAGAAGGTGAGCAGGGAGGAAACGCTCACGGCGGCGATAGCCAACACGAAGGAAAAGGTGGTGTTTTTGGCCTGTTTGAACCAGATGAGGATGTTGGCCGAAATCAGCAACAGTGGAATGGCCAGGGCAACGGTGCTTTCCTGGGTCAGACGGGAGATGCCCGAATCGATGGGGAAAAGCCGCAGATTGCCCAATGCAATGCCCGCGAGATAGCACAGGACCACCGGACTCAGCCAGCCCTCCAGCTTAAGCGCACGCGCTGCCTTGCTGATCGCAAAGGGAAGACCCAAAAGGGCGATGATCTGTAGTATTGCGTATCCAGCCAAAGCGCACAAATGTAAATTGTTGTGCGGGAATGCCCTAAAGCCTCATTTAATCTTTACTTTGGCTAGGCAGAGTATCCACCTGCATAAATACAACTAAAAAATATACTATATATGTCTAATATTTTAGAGCAACTCGCCGCGCAGCTCGGCCCGGACGCCTACCAGAAGATAGGCCAGCAATTGGGCATTAACTCCCAACAGAGCCAGGCAGCCGTTCAAACTGCACTTCCCATACTCATTGGCGCACTGGCCCGCAATGCGCAAAAGCCCCAGGAAGCAGAGGCCATCGCCGGTGCGCTGGACCGCGATCACGACGGGAGTTTGCTCAACAATCTGGGCAGTTTTCTGAATTCCCCCGACCGCAACGCCGGTGCGGGGATTTTGGGCCATGTTCTCGGTGGTCAAAAGGGAAAGGTCGAAGAATACGTGGCCAAGAGCAGCGGATTGAACAGTAACAACAGCGCTGCCTTACTGGAGATGCTGGCTCCACTGGTCATGGCCAGCCTCGGTCAGCAGAAAAAGTCGCAGGGCCTGGATGCCTCCGGAATTGCCGGTCTTTTAGGCGGTGTTTTGGGCGGAAAGTCTTCAACAGGTGGGCAGGTTCCCATTCAGCAATTGCTCAACAGCTTACTGGACAGCAACAAGGACGGAAAGATCAGCGATGATCTGCTCCGCATGGGGGGAAAGATGCTGGGCGGCATGTTCAAGAAGAGCTAAGTGAAGCCCAGCGGCATGAGCCTGCCGGAACATCTGCACAGCAATGCACTGGCTCGCGCTGAATCGCCGGCCATCTCCAGAGATGCGCTGAGCCTGAGCTATGGGCAGCTCGAGACGCAGGCCCTGAAGCTGGCTCTGTGCATCCGGGCTTTAGTGCTGGAGGAGCAGAGGGGCAGCAGCTCAATCCCGCCTTCGACCCACGAGCAACATGAGCCTGCTGACGCAGTGAATGCCCCTCCGCGGGTGGCTCTGTTGCTGCCCCCCGGCCCCCTTTGGGCAACAAGCCTTTTGGCCTGCTGGAAAGCCGGAGTCATCGCAGTTCCGCTCGCCTGGCAACACCCGCCGGCGGAGTGGGCCCATATGCTCAGCGATGCCGGAGCCGGCTTAATCCTGAGCACCCCAGACCGTCTATCCGAGCTGGAACAATGCCCGGGCCAGGAAGCGAGGTCGGTGATGGGTATATCAGATCCCTTAGAAGACATCGATCAGTTGTTGGCCGGGCAATCTCCCCAGAGCACTGATCTTCGCGCACTGGAACAGAAACTACCAGTTCAGGCTGAAGAGGCCCTGTTGATCTATACTTCTGGAAGCACGGGCAAGCCCAAAGGCGTCCTGCACACCCATGCCCAATTGAGCGCGCAGATTCAGTCGCTGATTCAGGCCTGGGTCTGGCAGCCGACAGATCATATTGTTAATGTATTACCACTGCATCATATTCATGGTATTGTCAACGTGTATCTGTGCGCATTGTGGTCGGGGGCTCGCATCACGGAACTCGGAGGCTTTGATTCAGCAAAGGTTTGGAATGCCTTTGAGCAGTGGAACCCCAGCTTGTTCATGGCCGTGCCCACCATATACCAGCGGCTTTTACAGGCCTATCAGCGGGCGGAGCCCGGCCTGCAGGCGCGATGGACTCAGGCCTGCCCGTCCTTTCGCCTGATGGTCAGCGGCTCAGCCGCCCTTCGACCCGAATTATTGGGGGAATGGGAGCAGATCAGCGGCCAAGTTTTGCTGGAGCGCTATGGAATGACCGAAATTGGCATGGCCTTGTCCAACCCTTTGGAGGGGAAACGGCGGGCTGGATGGGTTGGGTACACACTTCCCGGCGTAGAGTGCAGGGTGATGAATGAGCAGGGGCAGCTCTGCGCGGCGGGTGTTCAGGGCGAATTGCAGGTGCGGGGACCCGGGGTGTTCAGCGCTTACTGGCAGAAGCCCGAGGCTACTGCGGAGTGCTTTGAAGGATCCTGGTTCAAGACCGGAGACATGGCCCTTTTTGATGAAAGCGGTTGTTTTCGCATCCTGGGACGTCTTTCGGTGGACATCATCAAGAGCGGAGGATACAAAGTCTCTGCGCTGGAGATTGAGGCCGAAATACGGCAGTTCCCGGGAGTGGAGGACTGCGCTGTCGTTGGTCTCAGTGATCCGGAATGGGGACAGCGCGTCGCCGCGGTGCTGGTCATGAAGGAGGGGGCGGAAAAAGCTCCTGAGCTGGAAGCATTGCGTCGATGGGGTAGGGAACGTCTGGCATCCTACAAGCTGCCTTCTGTTTTGCTATTCTTATCCGCCCTGCCGCTCAATGCCATGGGCAAAGTCAACAAAGTGGAGATCCTCAGACTCTTGGAGGAACACATCAGCTAAACAGAACATTAATTGCGTGCCGGCCCGGGGCCGGGCAGGCGTAAAATTGCATCGGCGCGGACACACATAATACAGAATACCCTGTCATGAAAAGTCAGCAACCATTTACAACGGATCGCATTGTCCGTTTAGTCATCAGCCTTGGCCTGTTGACCGGGATCATTTTGTTGTTAGGACGGCTGAGCGGAGCCTTGCTGCCCTTCGCCATCGGATGGTTGATTGCCTACCTGTTGGCCCCGACTGTGGACTTTGTGCAGTTTCGCCTGCGCTTCAGGAATCGCATTCTGAGTCTGGTGGCGGTTCTTTCTTTTTTCGCCTTGATTGTCGCTGGTATTGTGGCGATTATCGCCCCGATCATCTACCAGCAAACAGCCGATCTCTACCACCTGGTCGTGCGCTATGTCGAAGAAGCCGATTGGTACAGCGATGATTTACCCGCAGTCATACAGGAGCGACTGCGCAACTTTTTGGGCGATGATCAGGTCTTGTCCGTGCTCGATCCCTCCACGTTAAGCCAGGCTGCGCAGGCCATACTTCCCCGCCTGTGGGTCTTCGTCAGCGACTCTTACTCGGCCCTTAGCGCTGTGCTCGGTCTCTTAATTGTCTTGCTTTATGTAGCTTTTATCCTGCTGGATTATCGCCAGATGACCAATAGTTGGCGCAGTTATCTGCCCGATACCTATACCCGGCCATTAGAAGAACTGATGATGGATTTCTCCCAGGCCATGGCAACCTATTTCAGGGCCCAGGCTCTCATCGCATTTTTGAATGCCGTGTTATTCTGTCTGGGTTTCTGGATCATCGGTCTTCCTATGGGTATCCTGCTCGGCATTTTTGTCGGACTGCTCAACATGATACCCTACATGCAAAACATCGGTATCATTCCGGCCCTGTTTCTGGCCCTAATGCAGTCTTTGGAGACGGGTCAGAGTTTCTGGCTGCTCTTGCTGTTTGTGCTGATCGTCTTTGTAGTGGTAGGCATTATAGAACAGGCCATTCTGGTGCCTCGCATTATGGGAAAGGCCACGGGAATCAATCCCGCATTGATTCTGCTGGCCCTTTCCATATGGGGAAGCTTATTGGGTCTCTTTGGCCTGATCATCGCGCTTCCTTTTACCACAGTGCTGATTTCCTTCTACAGAAGGGTGCTCTTACCTCAGTGGAATTCTTTTGCGGAGGACGACAAGATGCTGAATGATCATCGGGAGCCCCGGGAGCCTCCGGAGTCAGCTCCAACAGATCAGGTGTAAAGCAGAAGCCGGCGTTGGGGAACGCCGGCTTGCTACTACAAGTCACCTAATCATCAACACCCACAAAGTGGGCTCGTAAGTAAAATGAACAAGTCGCGGTTTTGTTCGCGAGGGTTCAGAAAAAAAATCAACTTTTTTTTCCGCTCAAGTCAGGGGCTGAAAACCACAGACCCTGGTCAGAAGACTGAAGGGGAATTGCCGCCGGCTCTCTTCATAGCGCTCGACGGCTTCTATAGCGGCCACGCGCTGCAGATGAAGATTTTTCCACATAAGACCCCAGGCGACTTTGCCTTGAACCGTATCGGGCAATTCGGGTAAGCTCTCCTGTTCCTGTAAGGAGAGTATGGAGAGTTGCTCAGCTTGTTCATGACTTAACTGGCCCTGACTTTCGGCCTGTCTGAGCAGCTCCTGCCATTGCCCTTCAAGGGTGGCCCGGGCGGATCTGCTCCGAACAGCATCGTTGTAAAAATTCACCATTTGATTGTAGAGCACGGTACCGGCCATGCCCAACAAGATCACCACACCAATAACTAGTAACACGGGTTAAAATTAAGCATCAGACCCTGGTATAACAGCTCGCCGTGACACTTGTTTCGGGCCGGATTTCAGCTTCAGGAAGATGCTATGATCAAAGGTCACAATACGTATCAGGAAATCTCAGCAGAGCACAAATAAGGAGCTGACTAGCAGTTGTTTACCCACCTAATCAAAAAAACTCTTTTAAATCTATCCTGTCTCAGAGGGTCCGGAAAACAGCACGGAGATGCATTTTGCTGTGACCCATTTCGACCCACAAAATGAGCCGTTTGACCACCGTTCCAACGGATAGTTTAAAAGTGCAATATGCCGGGAAGGGCAGGCTAAGACCCCTTCGGTCCTGCGAACATCAATGAACAGGAATAGGCCAGCAAGCCATTGAGAGCCCGAATAGAACAAATGAGGTCCGAGTTTCAAGCGTAGCGGAAAACAGGGATACACAGATCAAAGTAGTCTGTGTCCGCAAAGAAGCATAACGCTCCATCCTCCACTTTATTGTGCTGCAACCAGACGAGCAGCGCAGTCACAGGGCACTCTGGCTTGTTGGCAGCCGATTGAGTAAATCGCCATAGTATGGGGCATCAACAACCTATGCTGACGATTCGCAAATGCTGCCCCTCCTTGTCCTGGTTGTTTGTATTGGTCACTTTAACATGGTCTGCCAGTGCCCATAGCTATACCCCGCATTCGGAAGTTTGCGAGCATCAACATTCAGGGCAAAGCTGTGATGGAGCGCATCATCAGGCGGCTGCCCTGACGCCTCCTGCTCCAAGCCCCCGCAGCGCGTCAAGCGCCGGACTGGACTTTATCCAAAACCGCGGGCAATGGCCAACACCGGTGCTCTTCAGCGCAGAAGTTTCCGGGGGAAGGGTCTTTGTAGAAGCCAATAGCCTGGTCTGGCATTTCAGAGACTTCAGCTCCCTGCAGGCCCATCACGACAACAGCTTCTCGCCGCTCCCCGCTCAGCTCAAGGGCCACGCCTTCAAGGCGGAATTTGTAGGAGCGCATCAGAACGCTCTGGCCATGGGAGAGCAGGCCCGCAGCTATCACCACAACTACTACCTCGGTGATGATATGAACGGCTGGGCGAAAGGCGTACAGGTCTATGGGGCCGCCCGCTTGCGCGAGATCTACCCGGGCATCAACCTCAAGGTTTACGCTCAGGGGCAGACCTTCAAGTACGACCTTGAGCTCAAAGCCGGAGCAGACCCTTCCCAGATCAGCATCCGCTACCACGGCCTGGATTCCATCCGGATCAAGGATGCAGAGCTCGAGCTCTTCACTTCGGTCAACAAACTGGTCGAAATGGCTCCTTACGCCTATCAGCTTGTTGGGGGTCAGGAAGTCCCGGTACCCTGTCGTTTTGTGCTGGAGCAGGGTCAACTTCGATTTGAGTTTCCGGAGGGCTACAACACCGGTTTTCCTCTGGTGATCGACCCCCCAACCCTGATCTTTGGGTCCTACAGCGGTGCGATTTCCGACAACTGGGGTTACACGGCCACCTATGACGAAGACGGTGCCCTCTACGGAGGAGGGATCTCTTTCGGCGTGGACTACCCGACCACCATGGGGGCCTATCAGAGTACCTGGGCCGGTGGGGTAGGGACCTGGCCCTGTGACATCACCATCTCCAAATTCTCTCCCGATGGCAGCAATCTGGAATACTCCACCTTCCTCGGTGGGAGCGGCAACGACCTTCCCCACTCCATGATCTGCACGCCTTCGGGCGAATTGTGGCTTTATGGCACCACGGGTTCCAACGATTATCCCACCACCCCGGGTTGTGTGGACAATACCTTCAACGGAGGCAGCGCCGTGACCGTGACCAGTGTGATTGCCTTTCCCAACGGAACGGATATGTTCGTCAGCAAACTGGATGCCTCAGGGGGAAACCTGCTCGCTTCTACTTACCTGGGCGGATCGGCCAATGACGGTCTCAACCTGTCCACAGCCACCGGCTACAATTACGGAGATCACGCCCGCGGTGAGATCATCGTTGATCGTTTTGGGCAGCCCATCATCGCCTCATCGACCCTGTCGGCCAATTTTCCGGTAACGGCCGGGGCCTATCAAACCACCTATGGAGGCAATCAGGACGGGGTGATTGTCAAGTACAATTCGGATCTGACTTCACTGGTATTCAGCACTTTTATCGGAGGCTCACTGGCCGATGCGGCCTATTCTATGAAGCTGGGAGGATTGGGTGGACTGGTGATCTGTGGAGGAACCACCAGTATAGATTTTCCGGTGACGGCAGGAGCTTATCAAAGCACTTATCAGGGCGGGCAGGCCGATGGATGGGTGGCTCGGATCAACATCTCCGGCACTACTCTGATGCACAGCACTTACATAGGTACCTCTTCCTATGATCAGGTGTTTATGGTTGAAACGGATGATGACCAAAACGTGTACATCACCGGACAGACCACGGGTGCCTTTCCCGTTAGCCCAGGCGTTTACTCCAACCCCGGAAGTGCACAGTTTCTGGCCAAGATGAACATGGGGCTGAGTTCCTTTGAGTACTCGACGGTTTTCGGTTCCGGAACCAATCGCGTCAACATCCGCCCCACGGCATTTTTGGTGGACAAATGCAAGAATGTTTACATCTCCGGATGGGGAGGCCTGACCAATTCGTCCTTCAATTCCAATGTGCTCAACACCTTCGGGCTCCCGGTAACTGCCGATGCCAGTCAGAGCAGCACCGACGGCTCGGATTTCTATTTCATCGTCTTTGCCCGGGATGCCGATAGCTTGCTATACGCCACGTTTTTTGGGGGCAATCAGAGTCGGGAGCACGTCGATGGGGGCACCAGCCGCTTTGACCGCAACGGTATCATCTATCAGGCCGTCTGTGCCGGCTGTGGGGGACGAGACGATTTCCCCACCACACCAGGTGTTTGGTCCAACGTCAACAACTCCAGCAATTGCAATCTGGGGGTGATCAAGTACCGCTTCGACTTTGAAGACATTCGCGCTGGGGCCAGCGCCTTTCCCGACAGCATAGGCTGTGTCAATTTCCCCGTTCAGTTTTACAACCACAGCGAGAACGCGCTTTCCTACTTCTGGGATTTTGGCGATGGCTATACCTCCACCGAGTTTGAGCCCAGCCACCTCTATGTGGACACTGGTCTGTATCAGGTCATGCTGGTGGCCTATGACTCCACCAAATGCATACCCACCGATACCGCCTGGCTGACCATCACGGCGCTGGTTCCCATTGACACTACCTATGACCTGATCCATTTATGTCAGGGCGAAACGGTCTTTCTGGAAGGCGGCTGGCAGAGCAATCCCGGGGTTTATACCGATACCTATCTGAGTCAGTACGGCTGTGACTCTACGGTCATCAGCACGGTGATCGTCAACCCGACGTATTACGATACAACTGTGGCTTCAATATGCATTGGAGATACGTATATGTTTTATGGGGTGCCTTACACCGTACCTGGGCTCTACACACAGAGTTTCCTGACCCCGAGCGGATGCGACAGCATCTTTACGCTGAGTCTTCTGGTGGATACCCTTGTTCGCATCAGTGAGAACATCTCCATCTGCGATGGGGATTCGGTCTTGATCTCCGGAGTCTGGCAGAGCAGTCAGGGCGTATACATAGACACGGTTCTTCTGGGCGGGGGTTGCGACACCATTTATACCCGCACCCTTGACCTGATACGCTTTGATGTCAGTGTAGAGCTGGATCTCTGTCTGGGCGATTCGGTCTTTGTCGGCGGGGCCTGGCAGAGTGGGGGCGGGAGCTTCCTGGACAGCCTGCTTTCTTCGGGTGGTTGCGACTCTCTGGTCACGACACAGATCACCCTTCGACTCCCGGAGAGCGCACTGGATTCACTGATCATCTGCAGCGGCGATTCCGCGCTTCTGGGCGGAAGCTGGCAAAGCAGCGCCGGGGACTACATAGACACCCTGATCAATCGCTATGGATGCGATTCGGTGATCAGCACTTCGCTCATTTTGTTGCCGGTCTATTACAGCTACGACACCCTGCAGGTGTGCACCGGAGACTCCGCGCTGCTGATCACCGGCGCAGGGGGGGGGACCTTTGTCCACACCTGGACCAGTTCCCTGGGCTGCGACAGTTTAGTAGAGTACTTTGTCACGCCCCTGCCCAATGCCTTTGGCACGGATTCGCTAGCGATCTGCGCCGGCGATAGTCTGCTGCTGGACCAGTGGGTCAGCCAGACGGGTAACTACAACCATACCTTGACGGCGGCCAACGGATGTGACTCCATAGTAGATGTCTTTGTCCATGTTTTGGACACCTTCATCAGCATAACCCCGCTGGATATCTGTGCCGGGGACTCCGTTTTGATACTGGGCCAATGGCAAAGCAGCAGCGGATTTTACGCCGATACTTTAAGCGGGAACAACGGCTGTGACTCCATTCTGGCCTGGCAACTGGTGGTCAGACCACATCTGCTGATCAACCGGGACATGAGCATCTGCGCCGGAGACTCGGTCTTCCTCGGCGGAGCCTGGCAACAATTGCCCGGCTTGTACACAGACAGCCTGACATCGGTGTTTGGCTGCGATTCGGTGCTGATCACTGCGCTGGATACCCTTCCGGTTTACTACACCGCGGTAAATGTCGGCATCTGTCCCGGCGATTCGGTCCTTCTGTACGGCTCCTGGTACAATAGCCCTGCATTTTATCAGGATACCCTGAGCTCTGCAGCCGGCTGCGATTCCATCATCTCCGGTCAGGTATATCTCTTTCCGGAGTACCTGCACAACCACAACCTGACCCTCTGTCTGGGTGATTCGGTCTTTCTGCAGGGAGCCTGGCAGAGTGGGGCGGGCATTTACACCGATACGCTTCTGAGCGCAAACGCCTGCGACTCCATCGTGCGGACCACCGTTTCGGTTCTGCCCGAGTCCGGTAGCACCATTCAGCGCTACATCTGCGTTGGTGACTCGGTTTTCTTCGACGGGCAGTGGTTGAGCAGCAGCGGAACCTACACCCAAAGCCTCATCGCGGCCAACGGCTGTGATTCAGTAGTGACCTTAGACCTGCAGGCCGAAGGAGAGATCTTCATTCCCCTGACCTTGAACATCTGTTCAGGAGATTCGGTCTTCGCAGCGGGCGCATGGCAGAACAGCGCGGGTGTTTACACCGACTCCATGATCGCTGCTTTGGGTTGCGATTCCATCGTCCAAACCACCCTGCTGGTTCATCCCTCCGTTTACGACACCATAGCGCTGTCGGTATGCCTGGGAGACTCTGTCTTGCTGGCCGGAGCCTGGCAGAGCATCCCGGGTGTGTACACCGAATACGGCTCGGGCAGCATGGGCTGCGACAGCATCAGCGTATACGTGCTGAGCCATCGCCCGGTCAACACTGTCTTGCAGGCTGTGGAGATCTGCAGCGGAGATTCGGTCTTTCTGGGCGGGGCCTGGCAGAGCACAGCCGGTGTTTACTCCGAAGGCTTTACCAACACATCGGGTTGCGACAGCACTGTATTGACGACCCTGGTGGTGCGGCCATCCTGGTTGATCAACCGCAGCGTGAGCATCTGTTTTGGCGACAGTCTGTTCGCCGGTGGAAGCTGGCAGTTCAGCAGCGGCCTGTACATCGATGCCTCCACGACGGCATTTGGCTGCGACTCCATCGTCCGAACTGCGCTTACGGTCTTGCCCGTCACAGCAAGTGCACAGAACGCTGCGTTGTGTCAGGGCGATACCCTGCTGATTGGCAGTACAGTCGTCACGGGTCCCGGAACCTATTTCGACCAATTGCTGAACAGCAATGGTTGCGACAGCATTGTGCAGTACAACATCACTATACTGCCCTCCTATGTGCGCAACATTCCCGTTTTGTTGTGCGAAGGGGATTCGGTGTTCCTCAGCGGACAGTGGATCTCCAGCCCTGGAGAATACCCCCTCAACCTTCAAACCACTCAGGGTTGCGATAGTATTATCCGCTACCAGGTCAGCACCGGACAATCTGATACGGTATGGTTGGATGTGAGTGTTTGCCAGGGGCAGGCTCACTTTGCCGGCGGAGCCTGGCAGACCACTGCGGGCAATTATACCGATGCCTACCTGAACGCAGCGGGCTGCGACAGCATCGTTGTCACCCAATTGAGTATTCAACCCAATGTGCTCAACAATCCTACCTATCAGATTTGTCAGGGCGACAGCCTGTTCGCTGCCGGAGCCTGGCAGAGCACGACGGGATTCTATGTCGATGTGCTCAACTCGGCGGCGGGCTGCGACAGCATAGTGGTCAGTTTTCTGGAGGTCATTCCCGCGATCAACCTGATTCGCAACCGACAGATCTGCGAAGGCCAGAGCATCTTCCTGGCCGGAGCCTGGCAGACAATCAGCGGGGTCTATGTCGATGCCTTTACAGGAGCCAATGGCTGTGACAGCAATGTGGTTACTACACTGAACGTGCTTCAGCCCATAACGCATGACGTGCTGATCCAACTCTGTCCGGGTGAATCGGTCATCATCGCCGGGTCCCTGGTCAGCACACCAGGCGTTTACACTGAAAGCCTTCCCTCGGCGGCGGGCTGCGACAGCATAACCACTTATACGGTCGAAAGCCGGCCCATCATCACCCATACCATTCCACTAAGCATATGCAACGGTGACTCCGCTTTTATTGCCGGAGCCTGGCAACACAGTTCAGGGGTGTTTGACGAGATCTACAGTCTTCCCGGAGCCTGTGACAGTTTGGTGAGCACCATATTGAACGTTCTGGACCCGATCACGGCCAGCACTACGGCCTCTCTTTGCCCCGGTGACTCGGTCTGGACAGGTGCGGAGTGGGCGCTCAGCCCCGGTATATACACCGCCTTGCTGAGCACTTCCCTGGGATGCGACAGCTTGCTGACCATAGAGGTCCTGGCTCAGGGCATTAGCTTTGGCTATGTTCTCATAGAGCGCTGCGAAGGGGATAGCGTCTTTGTAGCCGGTTCCTGGCAGAACATCAGCGGTATGTACATCGATACCCTGAATTCCGCCTCTGGATGCGATTCGGTGCTGACGACGGAATTGGTTTTCCAAATTTCTTTCCTCGACACGCTTCATTGGCAGCTCTGTCTGGGCGACTCCATCTTTGCCGCCGGAGCCTGGCAGAGCAGTGCGGGAGTTTACACCGATTTGTTCTCCACGAGCAGCGGTTGCGATAGCATCATCGTGAACACGGTGCAATTCGGCCCTATGGGAATGGCCTATGATACCCTGATTGTCTGTCTGGGTGATTCGGCCTTCCTCGGCGGGGCCTGGCAGAGCACGGCCGGGGTGTACACCGACACCCTGTTCAGCAGCGGCTTGTGCGATACCTTGCTTCACACCACCCTGATCACCCAGTTCATCAGCTACCCGCAAACGCTTCTGCTCTGCGAAGGGGATTCCATGTACGCCGGCGGAGCCTGGCAGTATGGGGGAGGCCTCTTTGTGGACACGCTGAGCAGCAGCCTGGGATGCGACAGTGTCGTGTACACCACGCTCATCCTTTCGCCCCGTGAATCCTATTACGTGGAGCGCGCACTCTGCCTGGGCGATAGCGCCTATCTGGCCGGTAGCTGGCAGACCACAGCAGGATTGTACGTGGACACCTTCTCCAATACCCTGGGCTGCGACAGCATTATGCAGACCCAGCTCAGCTTCATTCCGTTCTACTTCGGTTTTGACACGCTGTACATCTGTGATGGGGACTCCATACCGGGGCTGCCCCGTCTGGGCACCGGATCATCCTCCGGCAGCACTTGGCTGCGCGACGGCGAGATCACCTTTGTCGATACCCTGGTGGCTTCGGGGGGCTGCGATTCCATCGTTGTTTACACCATCATCACCCACCCGAATTCTTCGGGCTATGCCGAGTACAGCATTTGCGCCGGAGACTCCATGATGCTGGGGGGGGTATGGGTCAGCAGCCCGGGAATGTTCACCGATACCCTGGTGAATCACTGGGGCTGTGACTCGGTACTGACCGTAAGGCTCTCCGTCGTGGACACCTTCCAGGTTTATCGCGACTGGGACATCTGTTTTGGCGACAGTGCCGAGCTTCAGCCAGGGCTTTGGATCTCCCTGCCCGGACTTTACATCGATACCTTCCTGTCCCGGACGGGCTGTGATTCTATTGTGTACACCACGTTGAACATCATCCCTCTGGCGCAGAGCAACCTGTCCGTGAGCTTCTGCTCCGGTGATTCGGTTTATGTTCTGGGCGAATGGCGGCATGAGCCCGGCACATGGACGGAAACACTCCTGAGTGTAACAGGCTGTGACTCGCTTGTACACTATATGCTGGATACCATTCCCCTTTCGCGCAGCTATCCGGTAACGGCCATTTGTTCCGGTGATTCGGTCTGGCTGGCCGCTGCCTGGAGAGACAGTCCAGGGTTCTATACCGAAAGGCTCAGCGCCGCATCGGGCTGTGACAGCATAGTCCGGCATCAGTTGATCGTCAGGCCGGTCTATACTTTGGGCGAAAACCTGAGCCTCTGTCTGGGTGATTCCGTCTTTGCCGCAGGAGCCTGGCAGCACAGTTCCGGGGTCTATGCAGACACCCTGCAAAGCGTATTCGGCTGTGATTCCATCAGATGGACTACCGTCAATGTATTGCCTGAAGCAGGTTCTGTGCACTATGCCAGCATCTGTCAGGGAGACAGTGCCTTCTTCAATGGGCAGTGGTATTCTGCAACCGGAGTCCACACTCAACTCTTCCCCGCCTCTAACGGCTGCGACAGTCTGGTACAGTTCAACCTTCAGGTCAATCTGCCCTGGAGCGGAAACAGCAGCATGAGCATCTGCAGCGGTGATTCGGTCTTCCTGAGCGGAGCCTGGCAGAGCAGCTCTGGTGTTTACACCGAGTGGCTGAGCACGGCTGCGGGATGCGACAGCGTAGTCAGCATCGATCTACAGGTCAATCCCTCCTATGCACTCAGTGAAACACATCAGATTTGCTTTGGCGATTCCCTCTGGCTGGGCGGAGCATGGCAGAGCCTGCCGGGTGTGTACACCGAATACGGCCTGACGCAATTGGGCTGCGACAGCATGCGCACCGTGCAGTTGCTGGTCCAGCCATTGTCCTCTAGTTTGACCATAGCCGAGATCTGCCCGGGTGACAGTATGTTTGCCGCCGGTGCCTGGCAGAGCACTTCCGGTGTGTACAGTCAAGTGCACATGGCCGCCAACGGCTGTGATTCGATAGCAAACCTTCAGATCATAGTGCTTCCTCAGGTGGTAGACACGCTTGTGGTGGAGCGCTGTGAAGGGGAGTTCTACTACGCAGCCGGAGCCTGGCAGGGTACGCCCGGATTCTACACCGATCAATTCAGCGGACCTGATGCCTGTCCGGCCTTGAGGATCACCGATCTTCGCTTCAGCCCTGTTTTCAGCGACACGATTCAATGGCGTCTTTGCCGGGGTGACAGCGTCTATGCCGCCTCTCAGTGGATCAGCGAAAGCGGCTGGTACAGCGAACAACTGCTCAGCGCAAACGGATGCGATAGTACCATATGGTATGGTATTGAAGTTGATGAACTGCATCAGGAATTGATCGCGGTGCAGGCCTGCCAGGGCGATTCCATCTGGGCAGGGGGTGCCTGGCAGAGCGAAAGCGGTCTGTACACCGATGTATACAGTAGCGCATTGGGCTGCGACTCCAGCATCAGCATAGAATTGATGATCGCCCCGAGGTACTTTGAGGAGTTTGCGATTGATCTCTGCGAAGGAGAGAGCTTTGTTCTGGGCAGCGATACGCTGAGCAGCACGGGCATCTATACCCTGAGTTATACCACGGCTCAGGGCTGCGACTCCATCCTGCACTACAGCCTGACAGTGGCTCCATGGAGTGTGGAGCACTATGAACTGAGCTTCTGCCAGGGCGATTCGACCTATCTTCTGGAGCAGTGGTTCAGCGAGGCGGGGGTATTTACGGACACCCTTCGACCTGCGGAGAGCTGCCCTGTTGTACGCATCGTGGAAGTTGCCTTGCGCGAGCCAGCGCTGATCTACGCTCCGGATACCCTGATCTGTCTGGGCCAGCGCGTTCAGTTACAAGCCAGTGGAGCTAGCAATTACCTCTGGACTCCTTCAGAGGGCCTGAGCTGTACCGATTGTTCCGATCCCTGGGTGGAAGTGACGAGCACGACCCTGTACACGGTCAGCACCACGGACGCCTGTATGCTGCTGCCCTATGCCGAAAGCCTGGTTCAGGTGGTTCCGGGGCCGGAGGTGGATGCCGGTATGGATCAGGCCATTGCACCCGGTCAGTCAGTGAATCTGCTGGCCGATGGCGTGGGCAATGGTCCGCTGCTCTATTGGTGGGAGCAGGACGGTCAGCGCATCTGTACCGATTGTCCCGAATGGGTGCTGGTGCCCCAAAATGGGGCCGACTATACCGTTTGGGTCGAAGACGGGCTCGGCTGCCGCGCCTCGGACCAAGTCAGCATCGAGGTGGACAACTCCTGCATAGACGGGCGCTTCGACCCCGCCAATGCTTTTAGTCCCAATGCCGATGGCTTCAACGACGAGTTTGTGATTCGCTATACCGGACCCGCTACCGTGGACCGGGTGAGGATCTTCAATCGCTGGGGCGAGTTGCTCTTTGAAACCGAGGATCCCGAGGTGCGCTGGAACGGCGTCTTCCGGGGCAAACTACTCGATCCGGGGGTCTATGTCTATTATCTCGAAGGGCTTTGTGAAGATGACCGCAAGTTCCTGCACGTGGGCAATGTTACTTTAATCCGATAGCCGATGAAACAACCCTATACCTATATGGGCTGGTTGTTGCAGCCTTTACTCCACCTGATGGATCCACTGGGAAGAAACTTCATTGACCTGATCGCCTCCGTCAGCTCGCGCTATGGCATTTTCTCGCTGGCCATGACGAAAGGCATGTTGGTCATGTTGCTCGGTCTGGGCTCATTGCAGAAGGCTGCTGCCCAGGATATCCACTTCAGCCAGATTCACGCTTCGCCAACGGCCCTCAATCCGGCCATGACCGGCATCTTTGACGGTGACTATCGGGTCATTGCCAATTACCGCCAGCAATGGCGCAGCGCAACAGCCAACTACCGCACCCTGGCGGCCTCTGCCGATGTACACGTGATGGGCCTTGGTGAGCACGGTTTGCTCAGCGCGGGGGTCAATCTGATGGCTGACCGTGCCGGTGATCTGGATTTTACCACTTCTTCGGTGATGTTTTCGGTAGGAGCAGCCAGAAAGCTCAATGCCCGCGGAGATCATATGATCTCGGTGGCCATTCAGAGCGGAATCCTGCAACAGAGTCTGAATTACGCAGCCATGCATGTGTTTGATCCCGAACCCGCTATGATGAATGGGGCGGGAAACCGGGTGGCTGCTGCGGACATCAGCGCGGGCATCGCCTGGTACAAGAGCCTGGGCCGGGATCACAAGATCTATTCGGGCTTGTCCATCTTCCACATCGGCGAGCCCGACATGGCGCTCCTGGGCGGTGCCGGTGCGGCTTATTCGGAGCCCCTGGCCCGGCGGGGCGTCTGGCACGGCGGGGGCGAATTCAAACTCAAGGAGCAGTGGTACGCCCTTCCCAGCTTCATCATGATGGAACAGTCTCCCAACCGCGAGATCACCCTGGGTTCTTTCCTGCGCTATGACACGGACAAAAGCCCTTCGAACCAAAAGGGGAGCAGCATCTATCTGGGTTCCTGGTTTCGCTGGTTTTACCGCCCCGATATCTCCTCTGGCTACGATTCGATGGTCATGACGGCCCGCTGGGACAAAAACCGCCTGGCCATGGCCTTCAGCTACGACATCAATATGTCCAGTCTGGCCCGGGTTACCCGCGGAGCAGGAGGCCCGGAACTGTCCATTATTTACATCGGTGACTGGTCCGGGAGCTCCCAGAAGAACAAGGTATCCCGAATGCGGGTCGATTGTCCGCGTTTTTAACGCCAATATAAATCATTGTTAAAAAAGCTTTTATAATGGCAGTAAATTAGAATGTAAAATTGTTTGATTGTTACCTAATTGTTAATTAAACGAAAAACTATCCTCTTTAACCTTGGTATGGCCTCAAACTGGGCTTATCTTTGGGCGGAAATATTATTACGATTATGACTGATCCTCAGGGACGTGCTATCCTAGACCGGATCCGCGATTTGCAAAGCGCTCAGGAACCGGATACTCAGCAGATTATCTCTCTGCTCAAAGAGTTCAGGGAACTGGCCGTGAAAGCGGACAACCCATTAGTTACCAAAGTTTCTCGCCTTGCCTACGAGCATCTGGAGCAGCACGGCGATTTTCTGGTCAAGTATATTGATGAAGACCTCGAACAGGAGCTGAGCAATTTTGACTATTTGCTGCAATTGCTCGGCGATCCGGAAAACAAGTACAACCGAGAGGATCTTCAGGAGCTGAAGGACTACTTGCTGGCCTATCCGGAAGTGCCTGTAAGCCCCGAGAACTAGTCGTTTTCAGGCCTTTTTATATGCGCCTCAACGCCTTTCCCACAGTGAATTTTGCTGTGTTTTCAGGGTTTTGAGTATTGCTTTGATATGCCCCTATTCAAGATTAACACATGAATCTGGCAGCCCTGGACTATGTGGTTTTTGGGCTTTTTCTGCTGTTTGTTATCGGCCTGAGTTTGTGGCAGTCGCGCAGGGAGAGAGTGGCTGAGGACTATTTTCTGGCCGGTCGGGGTCTGAGCTGGTGGGTCATTGGCCTGAGCCTGATCGCCTCCAACATCTCCACCGAGCACTTTGTAGGCATGGCCGGTCAGGGCTATCAGCAGGGAGTCGGCATGGCTATAGCCAGCTACGAGTGGATCGCTGCTCTGTCCCTGATTCTTGTGGCTTTTTTCCTGCTCCCGCGCTTTCTCAAAGCCGGCTTGTACACGATGCCGGAGTTTCTGGAGTACCGCTACAATCGCTGGGTGCGCACCCTGATGTCGGCAATCGTGCTGCTCTTCTATGTGGGCATAACCATGGCCACAGTGCTCCTGCTCGGAGCCATACCCCTGGAAGTCATCTTTGGTCTGCCCCGCAGTCAGGGCATCTGGATGATCGGGGTGCTCGCCGGAGCCTATACCGTCTACGGGGGCCTGAAGGCGGTGGTCTGGTCCGATGTTGTACAGGCTATAGCCCTGATCAGCGGGGGCATCATCGTCACGGTGTTGTCCGTGCAGGCCTGCGGGGGATGGGCCGAATTCAAGGTCCTCGCCGATGGTCGTCTGAATGCTGTTTTGCCCGCAGATCACCCCAAGTATCCCTGGCCGGCCATCTTTATAGGGGGAATGTGGATTCCCAATCTCTACTACTGGGGACTCAATCAATTCATCACACAGCGCACCCTGGCGGCAAAGAGCATACGGGAAGGCCAGAAGGGCATTCTCTTCGGCGCCAGTCTCAAACTGATCATTCCCCTGATCGTCGTCATTCCGGGCATTGCGGCCTATGTGCTCTACTCCGATCAGATTGGCGGTGACATGGATTCGGCCTATCCTGTACTCATCGCCAATCTGCTGCCCGCCGGTCTGAGCGGCTTGATGCTGGCCGCGCTCTTTGGAGCGGTGATGAGCACACTGGATTCCCTGCTCAATTCGGCAGCTACCCTGTTGACCATGGATTTCTACAAGCCCTTTGTCCGGCCCAAAGCCGATGCCCGTCAACTGATGAAGGTGGGGCGATGGGCTACCTTCCTGCTGGTTTTGGTGGCCTGCCTGTGGACCCCGGTACTCAGCAGTTTCAAAGGCGGCCTCTATGAATTCATACAATTGTATTGGGGATTTGTGCAACCCGGTATTGTCGCGGTCTTTGTGTTGGGCATAGCCTGGAAACGCGTTTCTTCCTCAGCGGCCATCCTCGGCATTCTGATCAACATTCCCCTGTACGGATTCTTGCTGTGGCGCTTTCCCAATATTGCATTTTTACATCATATGGGTATTTGCTTCCTGAGCATCATTGCCCTGATGAGCCTTTGGAGTCTTTGGAAACCGGCTGGAGAACACAAACCCATTCCCTCTGCTGAACACGCCGATGGCCCGGCTCATTCCGACCGGCCCCTGATCATCTGGGCGGGCCTGATTGTGCTGGCAACCATCGCGCTGTATGTCTATTTCAGTTGATCAAATCTCAAAAGCTGAGCGGCCCGAGAACATAAGCCACGGTTATATGGCTGTATTGGGCTCTCTGTCTTTCGACCATCTGGAGCGCGGCGAAACCAGCATCCACAGCCTGGGTGGCGCTCTGACCTACAGCGGATTGAGCGCTGCAAAGCTGGGTTGGAAGGTTCACGCGCTGGCCCATGTTCCGCGTGATTTGTGGCCGTGTTGCACAGCACTGGAAAAAACCATGAAGTGCTGCTGGCTGGACTCAAAAGATGCCACCCGCTTTCACAACAGGGAATATCTGGATGCGCAGGGCAACAGCCATCGCGAACAGCGCATGACCAGCGCCAGTCAGGCCCTTCGACCCGATGAATTTCTGCATTGGATGACATCCCAAACAAGGCCCGGGCGTTTTGATTGGATTCATCTCGGTCCTTTGTTTCCGCGCGATTTTTCCGATGGGCTTCTGCCGGTGCTTAGGGCGCGCGCGCATTGGCTCAGTGCTGATCTGCAGGGTTGGTCGCGCAGCATAGAAGAGGGCAGGGTGCGGTCGCAATGGTGCCATCCCGATGATCTTGGCGCCTTAGATTGGGTTAAAGCTTCTGAGGAGGAGTGGAGCACCGTGCGGGAGGCCACAGGATGGTCTGCAAAAGATGCGTTGAAAATTAATGGGTGGAAGGGCGTGCTGATCAGCGCCGGAGTCCGGGGTGGTTGCCTGTATACACATCAGGGTGAGATTCCATGGAAGGCCGCACCGGCGGGTCGAACCGCGATGGAAACAGGCGCTGGAGATGTCTTCACAGCAGCCTTTGTCTCGGCTGCATGGTTGCTGACGAAGGGCTTGACAGGCAGTGAACAGCTTTCTGCGGAGCTGTTGAGTGATTGTCTGACTCAGGCCGCTGATGTTGCTGCTGCGCATGTTGCGGCAGAGTGGCTCGACATGCAAGAGCTGCAGTTTTAGAGCCTGCGAAATTTTTTCCACAACAAGGAAAGCATTTCTTGTGCAGCATCTTTCGCCGGAAGGGGCTGATTTGTTTTGTAATGCGAGCGTCATCATTTGCACATTTACCTTGATTCAGCCAACGGCTTTCGCTTGAGCATTTAGAATAGGTTGAACTCCCACGCGCTTTGTACTGTTTGTGTATAAACTGTGGAAAGCCATGGGCCAGTCTCTGTCCTGCAAGTGCGAATTGCAACATGAACCGCTGCTTTACGTAAATAGCCCATATCTTTGGACGTTGCGCCTGTAAGGTCGCAGAAGCCTGTATCTCAGGCTCTTCGATCGGGGCGCAGGGAACTTCTCTCACGTATGATCAGCACCTCCGTCTTTCACGAACCCAGAACGGTCAAGGAGCTTTATCCTTATCAGGTTAAGGCTATTGAATCGATCCTTGAGGGCTTGAACGGACTAGATAAGGGTGAAAATCTCTTATATCAATTACCCACCGGTGGCGGCAAGACCGTGATCTTCTCTGAGATCGCTTCGCGTTTTATAAAAGAGGGAAAAGGCAGGGTCCTGATTCTGACTCATCGCGTTGAATTGCTCCACCAAACTGCGCGCGCTTTGCTCAGCATTGGTGTCAACACCATGGTGATAGACCGCAAGGTTCACGAGCTGGAAAATCAGGAACAGTATTCCTGTTTCGTGGCCATGGTCGAGACGCTCAATAATCGCTTGAACGAGAACGAAGATTACCTGGGCGATATCCGGTTGGTGGTGGTGGATGAGGCGCACTACAATGCCTTTAGAAAAATATTTCAGTATTTTAAGGATGTGGCTATACTCGGAGTAACGGCGACTCCTCTTAGTTCAAATAAAAATTTACCATTATACGAAAATTATAAGTATCTTATAAGTGGTGAGTCTATAGCTGATTTGATTGGAATGGGTTATCTGGCCAGTCCAACCACCTATACTTATGATGTTAACCTTCAGACTTTGAAGGTGGGCATAGATGGAGACTTTACGATTTCATCGCTTGATGCGCTGTACAGTTTGTATCACATGCAGGACAAACTGCTGCAGGCTTATGAGGAGCGTGCCGTGGGTACCAAGACCCTGATCTTCAACAGCGGTATCGCAACATCACGTCGCGTATATGAATTGTTTAAGAGCAAGGGTCTGCCGGTCAAGCATCTGGACAGCACCTTTAGCGAGCAGGAGCGGCGGGATACCCTGGCCTGGTTCAAGGACACTCCGGAGGCCATCCTCAGTTCGGTGTCCATCCTGACCACGGGATTTGACGAGCCGACGGTAGAGACCATCATGCTCAATCGCGCAACCCGCTCGCTTACCCTTTATCATCAGATGATCGGGAGGGGGAGCAGGGTACTTCCGAATAAGGATAGTTTTAATATCATTGATTTGGGGCTCAATGCCCAGCGCCTCGGTTTGTGGGAAGTGCCAATTGACTGGCAGGATGTCTTTGCCAATCCGCGCAAGTTTCTGGAGCAGACGCTGTATGCCCGCGAGGATGCGGCATCGACCCAGGACTATCTGATCACCGATGACGTCAAGGCTCACTTTCCGCAAAACCGGGAAAAGTTTCAGTTTGCCATTCGCGATCAGTATCTCGATTGCGTGCGCAGCGGTCAGCGTCCGAGTAAGGCTCTCGAGCGCTCTGTTTCCAACCATGTAGAGTTGATTCGATCTAATGCCTCTTCCTTTGTTGAAGCCGTAGCTCTTCAGCATATCTTACAGAGCGAGATTCAGTGGCGCCTCAAACAATACACGACCTGTATAGCCAAGAGCACAGAGAACTTTTTCCGCTGGTTGTTGGAAGATTACAATGACAAACTCCGCAGAGCACTGAACCAAGCTTACACGGACAGCCAGTCTCTGTGGTCAGATAGCCTGATGAGCGGTGATTAGACCATTGCTTGGTTCGGCGACCTTCATGCGAGCAGTCTGAGTATAAGGCGTTTATTTTCAGCGTGTTATGGGCTGAATGTGCCGCTCTGAACCTTGAATTTGACGGAAATTGAAATCGGGTTTGTTAAGTGGTTTTTTAAAATTTACGGTTACATCGGGGACTCGCAATTCCGATGATCACCGAATTTTTCACTCCACTTTTCACAACATGAAAACAACCCGAACCCTTTTTGGGTTGGCCATCGGGCTCCTCCTCAGCGGGGTGGTCTATGCCGACACAGAACCCAACAACAGCATTGGTCAGGCCGAATTCGTTGCCTTTGGCACAGTTTTGGGAACTGTCCAAAACAGCATTGATATTTATGACTATTACCGCACAACCACACCGGAAAATGGAACTGTCACGGTTTCCGTGACTTTTGCTGACGGAGCCACCGGACGCATTTGGTTTTATAATGCCAATGGCACTTCCCTGGGAGTCAGTGCTACCGGAAACAGTGTATCTCGCGTTCATGATTGCATTGCCGCAGGTACCGTGTACTTTTCCGTTCAATACCTTACGGGCTCTGGTCCTGTTGCCTATGGAGCAACCATTTCCGTTGCTGGTCGCGCGTATGCCAACGATGCAGAACCCAACAACAGTCTTTTGACGGCTACAACAGTGCTCAGCCCGAATACGGAGTATGAAGGCCAATTGGGGCATGTCAATTCGCCGGAGGTAGCTGATGACGCTATCGATTATTACCGGGCCATTCTTCCGGAGGATGCTTCTGCTGTGACGGTTTCCGGGATCTCAGACAATGGCATGACTTTCCGCTTTTACATTTACAACAGCAATGGGACCAACCTGGGTGCAGGTTCCATCAGCGCCACCCCAACCAACACAAAAGGCTGCATTGCTGGAGGGGATACCATTTACATATCGGCAGAACGGGTTTCCGGTTGTGGTGGTTACCGCTTTAGCTACACCTACGAGACCTCTGATTATGAGGGAGATGTAGAGCCCAATAATTCACTGAGCACTACGAAAGAACTCTTGTTCCCGGATGTGGTCTATACAGGTCATCTGGGTTATGCTAATGGCAGTGTTTTTCCCTCAGACGGAATAGACTACTACCGGGCTATTCTTCCTATGGATGGTTCGGTAACGGTGTCCGGGGAGTCGGACAATGAGATGACTTTCCGCTTTTACATTTACAATAGCAATGGATCCAACCTAGGTGCAAGTACCATCAGCGCCACTCCAGCCAACACGATTGATTGTGTGGCCGGTGGAGATACCATTTACATATCGGCAGAACGGATCTCCGGTTGTGGTGGCTACGAGTTCAGTTATTCGGTTACTCCGTCTATATATGCAGGGGACGTCGAGCCCAACAACTCTCTGGGTACAACCAAAGAAGTGTTATCCCCTGACGTGGTTTACACCGGACATTTGGGCTATCAGAATGGCTCGGTGTTTCCCGCAGACGGAATAGACTACTACCGGGCAGTGCTGCCTTACGATGGAAACGTCACGGTGAGTGGTGTATCCGACAATGGCATGACCTACCGCTTTTTCATTTACAACAATGCCGGGTCAAATCTGAGTACAGGCACCTCTTCTACCACACCGACCAACACCGTGGATTGTATGGCCGGGGGAGATACGATTTACATCTCTGCTCAGAGGATAAGTGGCTGTGGAGGTTATCAGTTCAGCTACAGCATTGCTCAGGTGCCACAGCCCAACGATGTGGAGCCGAACAACTCCATTGGCACGGCATTGCCCATCACTCCCAATTTCCCGGTAGAAGGACATTTGGGGTATGTAAACTCACCCGTTATTGCGCTGGACAACGACGACTACTATACGTTCAGCGGACAGGGAACCGGTCCGGTCACGTTTAATGCCACACTCTCTGGATCGCTTACGGCAAGATTTATCCTGAGAAACAGCGCAGGCAGTACGCTGCTCACCGGGGCAACTTCTGCAACACCCACCCTTACATTCAACCTCACGGCGGACGGGGTGTATTATTTGCAAATGAACCGCATGAGTGGTTGCGGTGGCTACACCATCACCTTTGACAATGGTTGCGATCTGACTGCAGGCGCCAATGAACAGGTTATCTCTGTCGGTGCTCAATTGCTTTGGGCCAATGTTCCCGGAGCTACCGGGTACAATGTTCGCCGCGGTCTTGCAGGAGGTCCCTACTCAGTTTTGACCACCACTGCCAAACGCAGCGTTTGGTTTCCATTGGTCGAAGACACCGATTACGAATGGCAGGTTCAGACGGTGTGCGCAGACCGTGTCAGCGGATACATTCCGTTGCGACCCTTCACCACATTGGAATTCCCCATATGCCCCAACATTGGTGGCTTGACGCAGGATAGCCTGACGTCAACATCCATCAAGCTGACCTGGAACGACAGCCCTTATGCGATCAATTACCGGGTAGAATACCGGGTAGTCGGAAGCCCCGGGGGAAGTGCAGTTAATACCCCCCAGCCTCAAGCCAAGTTAACCGGCCTGTTGCCCGGCACCAACTATGAATTCCGCGTATATGCCAATTGCTATGGCGATGGTCAGAGCAATTACCGCAACGGCACGTTTAGCACGCCTGCTGCGCGCTTCGATCAAGGATTGACTGACTGGTCAATCTGGCCTGTACCCGCTACCAGCTCATTGAACGTGAGTTGGTCAGCAACAGCTGATTCCGAATTACTGCTCAGCATCTCCGACTTGTCGGGTCGCGTAGTAAGTGTAGTGAACCAGCCCGTCATGGCCGGTGCCAACCAGTTTGCATTGAGCCTTACCGGACTTGCTGCGGGTATGTACCATCTTGAGGTACAAGACCAGCAGGGAAACAGGCAGGTAAAGCCTTTCGGTATCCAGTAGACTTTAGCTTCACAGAGATCTTTGTATGGCCCGGAGTTCTTGTAACTCCGGGCCATTTTTTTTTGCCTAGTATCGATTCAGGCCCTTGCTCGGATTCTGTTTAATGCTTTATTAATCAACGACTTAGGATGGAAAATGAGCGCCTTAAGCTTGAATATCCGGGGTATTTGGCTTCGCTTTGGGTTCATTTTCTCCCAATTTGTTTGAGCCTTCTCCTTCTCTCTGTTGAATCAATCCGCAATTACAATCACCGAAAAACAACAAATTTCACATGAAAAGTAAACTACTATTATTGTCTGGAGTCTTGCTCCTGACTTTAGGTTCGGCGTTCGCTGACGTAGAGCCAAACAACAGTATAGCTACTGCAAATCCAGCCAGTTTGGGTGTAATCAATGGATCATTAGACAATGGCCTTGCAGACACTGAAGACTACTATATCCTCACGCTACCTGACGATGGAGCCGTTACGCTGGATTTCACCTTTGTTGGAAGCCTGAATGGTCAGGTTCAATTGTTCAACAGCAGCGGTTCCGTTATTGGCACAAGTGGGGTTGCAAGCACAGGATCATTAGTGGTGAATTGCATTGCAGCCGGCACTGTTTATGCCCGCATTTACCGCTGGTCAGGAGCTTCATCTACCTATACGCTGACCATTTCTCAGGCCAGTTTGACCTATGGAGCTGATACTGAGCCGAACAACGTCATCGGGGAAGTTTCGGAGTTTCTGGCTGTCGGATCTCCGCAAGAGGGAAGATTGGGGCAGAGCAACGGCGCTTCCTTCGCGCTGGACGTCAGCGATTTTTACAGGGTAGATCTACCCGGCAATGGCCGCATCAATCTATCGGCAGTCAATGACAACACCTTGCAAAGCCAAATCTCCATCAAGGACCGGGATGGGAACACGCTGGCCACTTCAGCGGTAGGTACTACTCCGACTCTCACCCGTGATTTCCTGGGTGGTGATTTCGTCTATGTTCAAATTCTGCATTGGACGGGCTGTGGCAGTTATGAAGTTTCTATGACTTATGACCAGCCGATGTACGCCAATGATGCAGAGCCCAATGGCAGTTTAGCTCAAGCTATGCCAATAATAGCTTCTGTGGATAGCGAAGGACAACTGGGCTATTCCAACGGAGCTGCATATCCCTTGGATGCAATAGATTATTACGTAGGAGTTTTGGCAGGAAATGGCCGGGTAAACCTGTCAGCGGAAACTGACAACGGGTTAAATCTGTCCATTGCTATAATGAATCAGGATGGAACTGCATTGGTTAGTAGCGGCGTTTCTACCACTCCCTCAATCACTTACAATGGTATAGCGCAAGACACGGTTTATTTCTATGTGAGTCTTTGGAGTGGCGTTGGGAGCTACCGGGTACAATACACCTTGGATCAACCAGAACATGCCAATGACGCAGAGCCGAACAACAGCACGGCAACAGCCACTCCTTTAGCAGAGAATACCTTTGGAACCGGACACCTGGGGTACGCAAATGGCGCAGATATCCCAATTGACAATATCGATGTTTACGAACTGGATCTTGTAGGTGACGGCAGAGTCAACGCCTATGTGGAAACAGAAAATGGGTTGCAGGTGTTTATGGCCATTCTCAATCAGGATGGAACAGTGCTAGCTAGTTCAGGAGTGAATGACACCATTAGCCTGGCCCACAACGGTTTGGCTCAGGGTACCGCCTACCTGGTACTGAACTGGTGGGCCGGTTCAGGGAGCTACAGGATTCAGTACGATCTGGAAGAGGTGTCGGAAGTCAATGATGCAGAGCCCAACAACGCGCTCATCGATGCTCTTCCCATTGAGCCGAACTTTCCGGCAGAAGGGCATTTGGGCTACGTGAATGGAGCGCCGTCTCCTATTGATAACACAGATTTCTACACCTTCTCCGGGCAATCTGCAGGACTGATTTCCTTTAACTGGGCAACTTCCAACGGGCTCTTGCTATTTCTTCAGGTGCTGAATTCCGCAGGAAGTGCCGTTGCATCCAGTGGCGTGACAGCTGCCGGTACCTTAAATTACAACCTTCCCGACACCGGCACCTACTATCTGCAATTGGTTCATTGGTCCGGAGCGGGAGGATATACCTTGGGAATTGACAATGGTTGCGACCTGACCTCTATCGCCATTGAACAAGTCATTTCGGTGGGTGCGAGGTTGCAGTGGGCGGCCGTACCGGGCGCTTCCACATACAACGTTCGCCGAGGGCTTGCCGGAGGACCTTACTCGGTGATTACTACTCCCGCTAAGCGCAGTGTCTGGTATCCATTGGTCGAAGACACCGATTACGAATGGCAGGTACAGGCCGTTTGCGGCGACCGTGTCAGCGGTTTCATCCCTATGCGACCCTTCACCACGCTGGAGTTCCCCATCTGCCCCAACATCGGCGGATTGGCTCAGGACAGCCTGACTTCGACCTCCATCAAGCTGACCTGGAATGAAAACCCATACGCCATCAACTACCGGGTGGAGTACAGGGTAGTTGGCAACCCCGGTGGCAGTGCCATCAACACGTCTCAAGCTTCTGCTAATCTGACTGGTCTTATACCTGGCACCAATTACGAATTCCGGGTGTACGCTAACTGCTATGGTGACGGGCAGTCAAACTACCGCAATGGCACATTCAGCACCCCGGCAGCACGTGAAGCTGAGCTGAACGAGGCCAAAATCTGGCCCGTTCCTGCTGCAGATCACGTCAATGTATCCTTCAACCTGCTTCAGGAAGGATCCGTGAACCTGGTCATCATTGATGCCCTTGGTCGCAATGTCAGGACCTTCCAACAAGGCGGTTTTGCCGGACACAACCGCGCTGAGTTAAATCTGGTGGGTCTTTCCTCCGGTATCTATCACCTGCAAATTCTGGACAATCAGGGTGCGCAGCAAGTCCTTCCTTTCGGAATTCGGTGATTGGAAGATTCGCAGTGAGGGAGGCTCCCTACTGCCTTTGCGAGACCCCGCGGCTTTTGTCGCGGGGTTCGCTTTTTCGTGCAAGCTCCCAAGGTCTAATTGTTGATAATCAGCTTATTATGATTATCATTGTGGAGTTTGGGTAACTCTGCATCCCCTAATTCGTATAAGGAATAGCGATTAAGTATATTCGGACGGCAGTTATCTGGCAACAGAGCACTTATGGCTTCTTATTCCAACGACCTATTCGAGCTGATCCACTCCATGAGTGCTACGGAGAAAGCGTACTTCAAGCGCTATGGTTACAGATCCGGCACCCGCCGAAAGGAGTATCTGCAATTGTTTGACTTTCTCGAAAAGCAAAAAGAATACAATGAACCGAACTTGCGCAGGCGCTTCGGCTCACCGACGGGCTTCAAATCCCTTAGCGCTGCCAAGAACCACCTATACCACCAGGTCCTGCGTTCCCTGATTGAATACAACGCAGACAAGAGCGACGAAGACCATGTCATTCGGCTGATGCAGGAGGTTTGGTTCCTGCGCAACAGGGGTTTGGATGAGCAGGCGGGCAAGCGTCTGAAGAGCACCTGGAAGACCATACAGGACACCGACCAGCACATCTTCGCACCGGCTCTATTCCCGGTGGAGTCCGCGATCATTGCCTATACCGAAGAAGGATTCATCGAGCGATTTGACTCTCTGGAGCGCGAAAAGCAGAATCTTAAGGTCCTCCAGAATCAAACAGAGTACCGGTATTTATACGCCAGGATGACTCAGGTGGTCACCACCTGGGGGGTGATTCTGCGCGATCCCCGCCATATCAAAGAAGTCGAAGAACTGCTTGCCCATCCGCTGCTTCAGAGCGAAGAACACGCATTAACATTCAGTGCAAAGTATATGTTGCACAGCATCAATAAGATCCTCCATCAGGTCATCTGCCACTATGATGAAGCTCTGGTCCACGCCAGAAAAGCGGTAGCGCTCCACGAGCAATACCCTGAGTTACTCCATCGCCATGAGCGCTCGTATCTGATGTCGATGTTCAACTTGCTCAACGACCTGGTGGGAGGCGCATATTTCGAGGAGTTTGAGTTGTGGAAAGAGCGCATTTCCACCGTGATCAAGGAAATGCCCGATTCCGGATTCAAAGTAGAGTGCGAAGCCAATCTCACCTGTCGGGTAGTTTACAAGGAGATGCTTACCCGCAACTATCAGGCCTCTTTTGCTGCTGCTCAGCAGTTGAAGAAAGGCCTGCACCGATTCGATTTTCAGCCCCACTTAAGCATTCAACACCGCTATTTGATTGCCTGCGCCTGTTTCTACACCGGGCAGTTGGACCAGGCCCATACCTGGGTCTCCGGCCTGATGGCCGACGAAAGGCTGGAGAATTTCAAGGATTATCTCTCTTTTACCCTCATTCTGAATCTCATTCTGCACCTGGAATCAGGTCACCGCGAACACCTGGCCTACGCGCGGGAGCGGGTCTACCGAGTGCTGTCCAAACGGGACATGCTGTTTGAGTTGGAAAGGGTCTTGCTGGCCTTTTTGCGCCGTTATGAGCGACTGCCCGAAGAACCCACATCCCTGAGGAAAGCTTTTGTGGAATTGCGGGAGCAGTTGACCCCGCTTCTGGATGATCCCTATGAGCGCAATGCCTTTGATTACTTCGACTTTATGGTATGGCTCGATGCGCGAATCAACATGACTTCTATGTTGGATGCCGCCGCAAAGTGGCGCCGGGAATCTCTGGTAAGCCGCGAAGGCTAGCTGCCGAAAGCACCCTGTTGTTTTCCGCCCGCACCTTGATGAAAGAAAATCCTTAATTTCGTGCCTGGTGATCACTGGTGTTGGTTGACAGAGAACCCCTTCTGTTCCCATCGCCTGGTATCGCTCAACGCCCACCTGGCGCCTTAGTTCAACGGATAGAACGTGGGTTTCCGGAACCCAAGATAAAGGTTCGATTCCTTTAGGCGCTACAAAAAAGGACTGCCAAATTGCAGTCTTTTTTTATGCCAAACCGGGACCATCCGGCTTCCTTGCACTGCAGGCCCCGGAGCTTCGAAACGGCATTGCATTATACCTTTACCCTGCAGTTACCCAGCATGCCATGAGTGAAATGCCCCACAAAACCAGCGATTCGACCCATCTGGGGGAAGAGTCCAGAGAGTCGCTCAACTTCATTGAGCAGATCATCGAGGAGGACATCAAAAGTGGCAAGCACCAGGGCAGGGTTCACACCCGTTTTCCACCGGAGCCGAATGGCTATCTGCACATCGGCCACGCCAAGGCCATTGTCACCAATTTCGAATTGGCTAAGAAGTACGGGGGAAAGACCAACCTGCGCTTTGACGACACCAATCCCAGTGCGGAAGAACAGGAGTATGTGGACGGAATGCGGGAGGACATCCGCTGGCTGGGCTATGATTGGGAAGAGCGTGAATTCTTCGCCTCGGACTACTTTGATCAGCTATACGACTGGGCGGTAGAATTGGTCAAAAAGGGAAAGGCCTATGTGGATGATTGCAGCCAGGAGGAAATCCGCGCGATGCGGGGCAACACCGAAGAGCCCGGCATAGACAGCCCTTATCGCAATAGATCGGTTGAAGAGAATCTGGACTTGCTGGCGCGCATGAAGGCCGGAGAATGCACAGAGGGCTCGAGAATTCTCAGGGCGAAAATAGATATGTCATCTCCCAACATGCACCTTCGCGATCCGGCCATGTACCGCATCCTCAAGGCACCCCATCACCGGACGGGCACAACATGGTCCATCTATCCCATGTACGATTGGGCTCACGGTCAGAGCGATTCGATAGAAGGCATCACGCATTCGCTCTGTTCTCTGGAGTTTGAGGTACACAGACCCCTTTATGATTGGTTTATACAAGAATTGGGCATCTATGCTCCCCGGCAGATTGAATTTGCGAGGCTCAATGTGACGCATACCATCACCTCCAAGCGCAAGCTCCGTCAATTGGTCGAAGAGGGGCATGTCAGCGGTTGGGATGATCCGCGCATGCCCACCCTCAAAGCCATGAGGCGCAGGGGATACCCCCCCTCAAGCATTCGTGTGTTCAACCAGAAAGTTGGGCTGGCCCGAAGAAACAATGTCATTGACATGGCTCTGCTCGAGTTCTGTGTACGCGAAGAACTCAATCGCACGGCTCCGCGAATGATGGCGGTGATGGATCCGGTCTTGCTGGAGATCCAAAACTGGCCGGAAAGCCAAGTGGAGATGATGAGCATCGAGAACAATCCCGAGGACGCGGCTTCGGGTCATCGGGAAGTCCCCTTTTCGGGGGCTTGCTGGATAGAGCGCTCGGACTTTATGGAAGATCCGCCCAAGAAGTACTTCCGTTTAGCGCCCGGTCAGATGGTGCGCCTTAAAGGCGCATACATCGTGGAGTGCACGGGTTTTCAAAATGACGAAGAGGGCCGCATCGCGAGCATACAGGCTCGTTACATCCCCGAGTCCCGCTCCGGCCAGGATCAAAGCGGACTCAAAGTCAAGGGAACCATACACTGGGTTCCCAGAAATGAGGCTATTCCCGTGGAAGTGCGGCTGTACGACCGGTTGTTTAACCACGAAGCCCCCGACCAGCAAAAGGACCGCAACTTCCTGGAGTTTCTCACACCGGATTCTCTGGTAACATTGGACACGGTTTACACCGAACCAGCACTGGCGTCGGCATCCATCGGGGATCGATTCCAGTTTCTTCGTATGGGTTATTTCTGTGTAGATCCGGACAGCCGGCCGGGAAAACTGGTTTTCAATCGGACCGTTGGTCTAAAGGATACCTGGAGCAAGCAACAGGAGGGTGGGGTATAGGTCAGGGTAAGTTGATCGCCTGGTCTTAGTTCATTTGCGCAGAGCTTCCCAAAGCCATTCCGCCGGATGTCTGGCTTGTCTAGCCGTCCCGTCGGCGATCTGATGCCGGCAGGAGGTGCCCGGAGCGGCAATTCCACCTGAAAGCGGCCATTTTCTCAAGGTTGGAAAGAGCACCAGTTCTCCAATCTGCATGCTCAGGTTGTAGTGCTCTTTTTCATAGCCAAAGGATCCCGCCATGCCGCAGCAACCCGCGGTAATGACCGAGACGCTATGTCCTCTGGGCAGGCTTAGCGCAAAGGCAGAGCCATCTATGCCGACCAGAGCTTTCTGATGGCAATGACCGTGAAGGACTATGTCTCTGGGTGTGTCATCAAAGTCGTCGGGGCCAATTCGGCCTGCCCGGGCTTCTCTGGCCAGAAAATCTTCCAATAAAAAGCATCGGCCCGCCAGAGTCTGAGCAGCCTGCACTAAAGAATCATCTACCAGATCGGGGTACTCATCGCGAAAACTCAATAGGGAAGAGGGTTCAAGACCAATGAGGACCTCCTGCTCGCTGACCAGATGCTTCAGGCTGCGCACGTTGTGCTCCGCAATCTTTTTGGCCTGTGATAAAAGTCCTTTCGAAATATAAGTTCTTCCACACTCCTTGACCGGAGCCACTTTTACGGCATAACCCAGAGCGGCCAACAGACGAACAGCGGCCTTTCCCGCCGGCACATCAAGGCGCTCGGTAAAGGGATCAGAAAAGAACCAAACGGTACCCTTCTGCGGAGCTGCGCTGACCGGTCCGTGGAGCCTCATCCAGCGGCTGAGCGACTGCCCGTAGATTCGGGGCAATCGTCTGGAGGGGTGCACACCCATAAGGCCCTTGACCAGGGCTGAGCTCCATTTGTTGCCCAACATGAGATTGCTCAAAGCCGCCGTTTTTCCACCCAGCTCATTGAGCCTTCCGGCATGGGCGAAGAGCAAAGTTCTCAAGGGAATTCTGCCTTTCCGGTAGCGCTGGTGCAACCATTCGCTCTTCATTCTGGCCATGTCCACATTGCTGGGGCATTCCCCGGTACAGCCTTTGCAGGAAAGACAGCGATCCATGACCCAGTCCAGATCCGGATGTTCAAAGGGGTTCTCAAGACTGGAGCGGGTCATCACTTCGCGCAAGGCGTTGGCGCGGGCCCGGGTGCTGTCGCGTTCCTCCCGGCTGGCCTGATAGGAAGGGCACATGGTGCCGCCGGCCTGGGGCAGTTTGCGGCAATCTCCGGAACCATTACACTGCTCTACAGCGCGCATCATGCCCTGTTCGCGCCTGAATTTGAATACCGTAGGAAATGTTCTGGTTGATTGTCCCTCATCATAGCGCAGATGCTCATCCATGGGCGGGCTGTCTACGATCTTACCCGGATTGAAGATGCCCTGGGGATCCCAGACGCGCTTGAGCCCGATCATGCGCTCATAGATATTCGGCCCGACCATCAAGGGCAGAAACTCAGCTCGCAGTCGCCCGTCTCCGTGTTCCCCGCTCAGCGAGCCCCGGTAGCGCTTGACCAACTCCGCTACCTGACGGGCCACTACCCTAAACAGTCGTCTGCCTTCAGCGGATTTTAAATCCAGAATGGGCCTGAGGTGCAACTCACCGGATCCGGCGTGCGCGTAATGAACACAGTAAAGCCCATGCTCAGCCATCATGCGGTTGAACTCCGCAATGTATTCCGGCAAATCGTTCACGTCAACAGCGGTGTCTTCAATGACCGGTACCGGCTTGGCATCGCCGGGCATGTTGCTCAACAGCCCCAGGCCCGCCTTGCGCAAATTCCAGACCCGAATGATGTCACTGCCCTCAACAATAGGCCATGCATAACCAAAGTTATGTGCGCGCAAATCATCAATGAGTGCCTGGGCATCTGAATTCAATGTTGTAACATCGTTTCTGGAGAGCTCTATGGCCAGCACTGCTTTGGGCTCTCCGCGCAGGAAAAAGCGATTTGGACCTTGCGACAGGCTGTCGCGGGTGCAATCCAGCAGGTAGTGATCCATCAGCTCAACAGCAGAAGGCTGGTGTTGCAGCGCCACCAGATTCGCCCGCAAGGATTCGTCCAGACTGTCAAAATGTGCGCAAATCAGGGCCTTGTGTTTCGGGGGAAGGGGTTCCAGATCCAACACAATCTCTGTGACCAGGGCCAGAGTTCCTTCAGATCCGCAGAGCAGTCCGCAGAAGTCCGCTGAGCCCTCAGCGCTCAACCATTTATCCAGCGCGTATCCGGTGTTGCGTCGCGGAATCTCCATCTTGGGAAACTCCCTGGCGATCTCTTCCAATAAGTCTTTGTCGTTCAGCCACTGTTGCGCAAGACGATACACAGCGGCCTCCACTCCGCTGAGCTCCTCAATCTGCTGCTCGGTCAATGGCGAATTTCGATCAAAGCAAACGACCTTTCCATCGGACAAGATGGCCTTAAGCATCCGAACGTGTTCCCGGGTGCTTCCATACACCACGGAATTGGAGCCGCAGGAATTGTTCCCCACCATGCCCCCGATCATAGCCCGGTTGGCCGTTGAAGTCTCCGGACCGAAATACAGACCATGAGGCGCCAGATAGCGGTTCAACTCGTCGCGGATGACCCCCGGCTGCACGCTGACCCAACGCTCCTGGATATTCAATTCCAGAATCTTGTTCATGTGCAGGCTCATGTCCACGACCACTCCGGAGCCGACTACCTGACCGGCCAGCGAAGTTCCGGCTGTCCGCGGAATGAGCCCCAGCTTGTGCTTGCGGGCAAAGTCAACTAGTACAAGAATATCTTCTTCACCCTTGGGATAAACCACGGCTGCGGGTAACTCGCGGTAGGCAGAGGCGTCTGTCGCGTAGAGCGTTCTTTGCATGAGGCCCAGATGCACTTCGCCCTGAAAAAGCGGACTCAGTTCAGACCATATCTTTTGATCAAACCCATGGTCAGCGGCTGCGTTTTGGGTCGAAAGGGGAGGAGGAGTTCGGGCAAACACGGGTCCAAAATACAGCGCCCGCAGGCAGTATAAAACCCCAGGGAGCTTGTCCAGGGTTCACTTGTGATCAAGAGAATGAACTAAGCAAAACCAAAGCTTGTTGATGTTGAATATGAGCTTTCCTTCATCCGCCATATTTCTGCTCCTTTGTCTGTTCGGATCCTGCTCCCAGGGCCAATCCGGAGATCGCGATTCCGGCATGACCGAAGGAGGCAAGGATCAAACCCTATCAACGACCATGGATCAATCAAAGGGTCAAAGTCCCCAAGACTCGCCGCAAAGTCCTGCTCAGGACGCAAACCTGGCAGAAGCCACCTTCGGAAATGGCTGTTTTTGGTGCACAGAGGCGGTTTTTCTGGCCTTAAACGGAGTGGAAGAGGTCATATCGGGTTACTCCGGAGGCCATGTTAAAAACCCGGCCTACAGAGAGGTGACTTCGGGTCGAACCGGGCACGCCGAAGCGGTCAGGATTCGCTTCAGGCCCGAGTTGATCAGCTATGCAGAGCTGCTTGAAGTCTTCTGGGCTACTCACGATCCCACGACCCTCAACAGACAGGGCAATGATGTGGGCACGCAGTACCGCAGCGTCATCTTTTACCACGATGAGGAGCAGGAGCGCATAGCCAGAATCTCCAAAGAAGCCGCTTCCGAAAGCGGTGCCTGGAAAGACCCTATCGTCACGGAAATTAGTCCCTTGATTAATTGGTACCCCGCTGAGGACTATCACCAGAACTATTTCGCCAACAATCCCGATCAGCCCTATTGCGCATACCTGATCAGGCCCAAGATGGAGAAGTTCAGGAAGGCTTTCGCCGACAAGCTAAAGCCTTGAACAGAGCCATTTGGCCTTGCTGGTAAAAGAGCTCTTGCTCTCTATTGCCGCATGAGTTTGAAGCGCTGGGTTTGTGCTCCTTTGCCAATCTCTACCAGATAGAGACCCGGTCTCAGATCAGCGGTGTATAGTACAGTTGAGCCCGATAGTTCAAGAACTTGCTGTGCGACAAGCTTGCCGGTGCTGTGGTAAACCCGCACTTCACTTCCCCCCAGCATCTCAGAGGCCTGTGCTGCCGGAGCGATGAAGACCAGGTCAGTGCAGGGGTTGGGGTAGAGGGTAAAACTGAAAGCAGGAGCTTCGGGCAGCAGATTGACCGCCTTTATATCGGAGTATTCCACGCTTCCATCGATGTCTCTTTGCAAAAGCCGATAGTAGGATTTCCCGCTCAGGGGTTGTGGATCAAGGACCTGATAGCGGAGAAGCTCGGTGCTGTATCCGGCTGCAGAAACACGGTCAATGGCTTCAAACTTTGCACCATCGCCACTGCGTTCCACCACAAACTCCATGCTGTTGAGTTCGCTGGCCGTTTGCCAGGATAGCATAACTTGTTGTTGTTCCACCGCGGCGTCAAAGGAGACCAGGGTGACGGGTAGGGGGTTCTCAGAGAAACTGCCCAGCGTAAAGATGCTAAAAGAGGTAAACTCATTGGAGGTGGACGTCACCTGACCGCTCAACAGATTGCCTTCATCATAGTCCGGTGCACCGATGCCACCGATGTCCAACCAGGAGGTCGGTTCGGCTTCGGTGTTCTTACAGATCACCAGGTCGGCGCCATCATAGACAATGTCGTTTTCCCCAAAGTACAGGGTCATCAATGGAAATTGTCCCGCTGCCGTGCGAATATTGGCCGATGGGGCCTCATCCATGGTACTGCTGAGGTAGCGAGTAATATCCCAATAGTGAATATCAGATATTTTTCGAACCGTTGAGGGCCTGGTCCAGCCAAAGTCCCATGCACTTTCGTTGAATACCTCAGCCCTATAGGTATAAGGTGTGGTGGCATTGTGGGCCACCTGCAGCACGGCTGGTCGCCAATCACCGTCTTTTCCAATGCCAAAGTTCAGCGTCTGCCTAATCGTTGAGTTGGTGTTCATGGTGATCTGCATAGGGCCGTTTACATAGCTGTTTGGGCTGCCTATGTTGCTGGCGGTACTTTCATCGGTAAGCGTCAATATGTTTTGAGCCGTGGTGTTGATGTTTCCCGATTGCAAGTTGAAATCCAGACTGATGTTCAATGGAACGGCCAGATTCAATGATCCGCCAGGAGCACAATCCATGGTCAGACGTCTGATGGTGGGAATCTGTGTATCATCCCCGCTCAGGATTTGAGCTGCGTTTCCCGCGATGGTTACGCGGCCATTCGTACCGGAGCAAAAGGTGATGGGTTGCGCAGTTCCTGCTGTGGAAATTTCATCAAAAAACAAAGTATTCGAATTGTAAGCAGGAGAGAGGGATCCATTGCCCACCTGGGTGAAGGTAGCCGGACCGTAAAAGCTGTCTGTTGTGGTATTGCCAAGTCGCAGATATCCCGTGCTATTGTGGCTTATGCTCAGCGGCCCAAAGTGATTGCCTCCGGCCCAGTTTACGTTACCTCCGCCGCCTATACTGAAGCTGGTGCTTCCACTGACTGTGCTGAAGTGATTGCTGTTGTTGACCGCTATGGTCGTCGCAGCGTTAAACTCGTTGGAAGCGGTGAATTGACAACTGTTGAGAACTATAGTACTCACGGTTGTTGTGACCGAAAAATTGCCATTGATGACGCTGTTGTTCGCACTGAAAGTTGTAGGGGTAAATGGATCATTTGGGGAAGTGCCGTTCTGGACAAATCGATTGATGACCAATTGCCCACCGGTAAAGCCTTCTGTTAGGAGCGCTCCACTGAGTTGCTCAGAAGTACCCGCACTCAAGCCAAAACTCATGGCCCCGGTTCCGTTGTTGTTCAGCGTGATGTCTCCATCAAAGCTGCTGTTCCCGTTGTAGGCAATCTGCAGGGTACCCGAACCATTGATCACAAAGGTCGAAGGGCCGTTGAACGTGTCCCCGATTGAGCTGGCCAGACGCAACAGATTGTTGCCGTTGTTGATGATGCTGACCGGGCCAAAGGTGTTGCCACCGGTCCAGGTCGTGTTTGTGCCGCTGGCGCTAACCGAAAGTGTGCTGGAACCCGAAACTGCATTAAAGCTGTTGGCTCCGCTCAGGACGAGTTGGGTAAATCCACTAAACACATTATTGCCATTAAATATGCTGGTGTTCAGCGTCAGTGATGTGGTGCTGGATTGCACGTCAAGGCCCCCGCCAAAGTTGCACAAATGCATCAAGCCTATAGTCGGGTTGAAACTACCGTTGACTGCATTGCCCAGTTGGGTCATGCGTCTAATGGTGAGTGGTCCGTTACTGAAACCATTGCTGAGCAGGGCAAAGCCGTCCGCAATGGTCGATGTACTAGTGACCAAATTGCGCTGACCTATACGCACACCACCGATTCCAGTATTGTCAACAGTAACGTTGCCGTTAAAGAAGTTCTCGCCATTGTAGGCTACATCCAGAACTGCTATGGAATTATTGGAAAACAGCACATCTCCGTTGAAGGTATCCCCATTGGCATTGGCCAGCCGAATGCGGGCGCTTCCGTTGTTGATGAAGCTCACCGGACCATTGAAGGTGTTTCCACCGCCAAAGGTGTTGTTAGTGGCGCCGGTTTTGGTGAAGGTAATGGGTCCGTTGATGATGGCATTGGCGATATTGGAGATGGAAGGTGCGGAGACAAAGCCATTCTCGAGTACACCACCGGTAACTGTGGTTCGGGTGCTCGTGGTGATCTCGAAGCCGTTCAAATCAAGACCACCTGCGGAGATAATCAAAATGGCTACACTTCGGTCCTGATCCAGTACGCAGGTATTGGGCATCGCATCGCTGTTGATGCGGACCGTGCTTCCAGGGCCGGGAATACCCAAAGGTGACCAGTTTTGTTCAGTTCCCCAGTCGTCTGAAATGGATCCATTCCAGTCAAAGGTTTGGGCAAAGACAGTACTGAGGATGCTGACCAGAAATAAGGTCAGGCTGATTTTAGTGAAACACATAGCGGGTTCTCTAGTGGCTGTAATTAAGGGGACCTATTGCCTTCATAGTTCTAGGGCAATAATCCATGTCCATCCAATCAAGACATACTTGCTCAGCAGCATAAGTAGCTGAAAAGACTTGCACCTTTCAGTACATATGTTAGCGCTCAGTGACATAGAAAAAGCTGCTAATCCAAAGAGATGGCAACCAATTGTGTCCCATAATTAATATTATGTTAAATGCAGGTTTTTGAGCTTTGTGATCTGCACGAGCTGATCTTCCCAATTGGGTTCCCCCGTCAGGCGCAAACTTGCTTTCGGCTAGCTCCCTAAAACAAACAGCCGCAAGAGCGAACTCCTGCGGCTGATGATGATGGCCAATCTCTGCACCCGTTTGGGGCGGAATGCAGAAACTTATTTCTCTCTCAGAGCTTCTAACTCTTCCATGCGCTTCTTGGCTTCATTGGAGGCGGCGTAATCGCCCAGACGAACCTGAATCTCCTTCAGGGAGCGATACACTTCGACGGCATAGAACGCATCGACCTTGCTCTCTTCAGGCATTTCCTCATAAACCCGGGCGGCGTTCTGGAAGAAAGGCAGGGCCTGGCGGTAGAGATCTTTTTGCTCATTGACCAATTCGTTAGCGCGATCTTCCTCGCTCAAATCGAGATTGTTCAATTCTTCCTGAAGCAGAACTCCTTCATTGTAGTACAAGGCACCGGTGTTCAGGTAGGCATCAAAGCTCTGCGGGTTTAGCTCAATGGCTCTGCCATAGGCAGCGCGGGCATCAGCCATGTGCTTGCGGCTGTTTTCCATATCCAGATTGATCAGGGCCTGGTAAGCGGTTCCCATGGCAAAATGCAATTCGGAGTTGTCCGGGTCATTGGCGATGGCCAGTTTGAACTTGTCGATGGCTTCGGGAGCCCTGCCCTGCTGCAGGAAGTAGTTCAACTCGTCGATCAGCAATTCCTGACTGCCGGGATACTTGGTCCTTCCTTCGGCAAAGATTCTCTCGGCTTGATCCAGTTTCTCCTGGGACACATAGAGCTTGCCCAGATTGCTGTACACACCGGGCTCCTTGAAATTCATGTCAATCAGACTGCGGTACATGGTCTCGGCCTGTTCCTTATTGCCCGCCAGATCGGTACAGATGGCAGCGAAATAGTAGGTTGAGGTATCGCGGCCTTCTACCTTACCATAGCCGTGAATCACTCCATGCATTTCATAGGAGGCGTAAAAGTAATCGTAGGCCGCGGCGTAGTCCGCTTCGCGATAGGCGGTCAATCCATTGTTGTACATCAGGCGGGAAAGACGGTCTGCTTCGATCACCACCGGACCACTCATGCGCTTCTTCTCGTCGAGCTCGAGGGTTTTGACGGCGGCATCCCGGGCGTCCATCAGCGGATTAGCGGAGATTGCCCCATAGGCATCCGTGCTGTCCAGAGCGATCATGGTGTACAGACGGAGGAACTGAAAATAGGTGCGCTCGCTGTTCATGGTCTTCTCATTCTGCCGGGCTTCTTCCAGGGCATCGTAGGCTTTCTGGTACTGCCCGTTGTCGATGTAGGAGGCTGCGCTGATCAGTTTGCTGCTCTGTGCATGAGCGTTCATTGGCACGAGGAACAGAAACAAAAGCGTCATCAGAACAAGGCCTGAGGCGGTAATCAAGCGGTGGTTACAGGCGCGAAGCTTCATGGGAATGGTTGGCTTTATTGCTTAGAGGTAAATTGTAGTTGAAAGTGGTTAATAAGCTCAATTTCAGCTTGTTAACTGTTTATTTCGAAAGTCGACTTTGCCTACTCAACGGGCTGCTCATCAGCACTGTTTTCCGGCTCTTCAGCGTTCTGGTCCTGAATCTCTTCCTGAATTTCTTCTTCGGGTTCCAGGCGTGTCATGGAAGCGATTTGTTCCTCCTCTCCCAGCTTGATAACCCTGACCCCCTGGGTGGCTCTGCCCAATTGGCTGATGTCCTTTACACCGGTGCGGATGGCAATACCGGAGGCCGTGATGATCATCAGATCGTGGTCTAAAGTGACCGCGGTCAGCCCGATCATCTTGCCCGTTTTCTCGGTGATCTGCATAGTTTTCACCCCCTTGCCACCGCGGTTGGTAGCGGGGTAATCGTTGATGGGTGAGCGCTTGCCGTAGCCGTTCTCACTCAGAATCAGGATATCCACATCATCGGTCTCCGAGGCATCAACACAAACCATGCCAATCACCTCGTCGTCATCCTTGTGCAGGGTGACTCCGCGCACGCCAGCGGCGTTGCGGCCCATCTCCCTGACCACATCCTCGTGGAAGCGAATAGCCTTACCGGAGCGCAGGCCCATCACGATATTGCAGGAGCCGTTCGTCAGGCAAGCTTCGAGCAAGGTATCCCCGTCGCGCACGTTCACGGCGATGATGCCGTTGGTGCGGGGCCGGGAAAACTGCTCAACCAGGGTCTTTTTGATCACGCCCTTGCGCGTGCAGAAGACCAGATAATGGCTGTTGATGAAATCTTCATCGCTGAAATCGGGGATGTTGATGTAGGCCCGGATCCGGTCCTGGGGCGGAATGGCCACCAGGTTCTGAATGGCCCTGCCCTTAGAGGTTCTGCTCCCTTCTGGAATTTCGTAAACCTTGAGCCAGAAGCACTTGCCGAGTTCAGTGAAGAAAAGCATGTAATCGTGACTGGAAGCCACGAAGATGTGCTCAATGAAATCCTCATCGCGGGTCGCTCCGCCTTTGGCCCCCTTTCCTCCCCTGGCCTGGGAGCGGTACTCCGATGCCGCGGTGCGCTTGATGTATCCCAGATGAGAGATGGTGATCACCACATCTTCCTTGGCGATGATGTCCTCCATGCGGAAATCACCCCCGCTGTAGTCAATCGTGGTACGGCGCTCGTCGCCGTACTTTTCGCGGACCTCTGCCGTCTCGTCTTTGATCAGTTGCATGCGCAATCCCTCATCGGCCAGGATGGCCTTGAGGCGGGCAATGGTCTGAAGAATTTCGGCATACTCTGCCCGGATCTTGTCCATCTCCAGCCCGGTCAGGCGCTGCAGGCGCATCTCCAGAATGGCCTTGGCCTGAATCTCGCTCAAGCCAAAGTTGCTCATCAAACCCTCGCGGGCCTCATCCGGGGTGCGCGAAGCCCGGATCAGTTCAATCACCGCATCCAGGTTGTCCAGCGCAATGATCAGACCCTCCAGAATATGGGCGCGCTTTTCGGCTTCAGCCAACTCGTACTTGGTCCGGCGAACGATGACCTCGTGGCGGAAATCCACAAAATGGGCAATCATCTGCCGGATGTTCAGCATGCGCGGACGCCCGTCCACCAGCGCGATGTTGTTGACCCCGTAAGAGGTCTGCAACTGGGTGTATTTGTACAACTGATTGAGGACCACGGTGGCAACAGCATCTCTTTTCAGTTCGAAGACAATCCGCATCGACTCCCGCCGACCGCTCTCGTCCCGTATGGCCGAAATGCCCTCGAGTTTTTTGTCGTTGACCAGTTGCCCCATCTTCTCGAGCATGGCCCCCTTGTTGACCTGATAGGGAATCTCGGTAATGATGATGCTCTCCCGCCCGCCAGCAGAGGTCTCCACTTCGGTCCGGGCCCTGACCACGATCTTGCCGCGACCGGTTTCAAAGGCCTCCTTGACCCCGTCGTAACCGTAGATGATGCCACCTGTGGGGAAATCCGGTGCCTTGATGTATTGCATCAAGCCCTCTATATCGATGTCTTTATTGTCGATATAGGCGATTATTCCATCGCAGATCTCCCGCAGATTGTGGGGAAGGATATTGGTGGCCATGCCCACGGCAATACCGGAGGCTCCGTTGACCAACAGGTTGGGTATGCGGGTGGGAAGAACCTTGGGCTCTTCGAGCGAATCGTCAAAGTTGAGCCCAAAATCAACCGTGTCTTTGCCGATGTCGGAGAGCATCTCCTCGGCGATGCGGCGCAACCGGGCCTCGGTGTATCGCATGGCTGCAGGTCCGTCGCCGTCAATCGAGCCGAAGTTGCCCTGGGGATCGACGAGCGGATAGCGCAGCGACCAGGACTGGGCCATACGCACCATGGCGTCATAGACCGATCCATCGCCGTGGGGGTGGTACTTACCCAGCACCTCCCCTACAATGCGCGCCGATTTCTTGTGGGGTCTGTTGGAACCGATCCCCAAATCCTGCATGGCGAACAACACCCTTCGATGTACTGGTTTTAGGCCATCTCTGACATCCGGAAGGGCTCTGGAAACAATGACCGACATCGAATAGTCGATGTAGGCGCTTTTCATTTCCTCCTCAATATTGATCGGAATAATGTTCTCGTTTTCTGCCATGCGTAACTACTTGATAATAGGACATCTTAGCGGCTAATCTCCGCCGCTGCAAATATAGGGAATTCCGCTCTCCCGTTGCCCTTTCCAGGGCCCTGTAAGGGCGCTTGTGGACAGATTTTACCTGGCCGGGACAGTGTTCAGAATTCTGAACAGCACCCCCAAAGCGGTTTATAGCGAAAGCCCTTCCCCGCACAGCCCGCCTCTATCTTTGAGCGGCGCATATAATAGTCCGCGCTGCCTTTCGTTAGGAGCTACAGTGTGCCTCCTGTGACGGATCCATTCAGCTAGTAAAACCCCTTCCCCTGCATGCATAGCATTTTGTTGCAAATCTCTACGGATACCGCTTCGGCCTTGGGCGGAGCCGAAAAAACCACTCTTCTGGATTTGGGTTTGAAAGGCGGATTTGTCATGATCCCCATCGCCCTGCTCTTTGTGGTGTCCGTCTATCTGTTCATTGAGCGCTACCTGACCATTCGAAAGGCATCCAGGGTAGACAAAACTTTTATGCGAAATATCCGCGACTATGTGGTGAGCGGCAATATTGACGCAGCCCGCATGCTCTGTAAGAACACGGATACCCCGATAGCCCGGATGATGGAAAAGGGTGTGCTGCGCATTGGCAAACCCCTTCGAAACATAGAAGTAGCTATTGAAAATGTGGGCAAACTGGAGATCTACAAGATGGAGAAAAACCTGGCTACCCTGGCGACGATAGCCGGAGCCGCGCCCATGATCGGGTTCCTCGGAACCGTGACCGGTATGATCAAGGCTTTCTTCCAGATGGCGTCCAACGACAATGTGGTGGCCAGTCAGTTGGCCGGCGGAATCTATGAGGCCATGATCACCACAGCGGCCGGACTGGCGGTGGGCATCATCGCCTTTATCGGCTACAACCTGCTGATCTCTCTGGTGGAAAAGGTCGTGTTTAACATGGAGGCGAGTTCGGTTGAATTCATGGATCTCCTTCAAGAGCCCGCCACATGAGCCTCAGGATGAGAAACCGCCGCTCTGCGGAATTCAGCATGTCGTCCCTGACTGACATCATCTTTCTACTGTTGATCTTCTTTCTGTTGACCTCTACCCTGGTGCAGCCCAACGCCATCAAGTTGCTCTTGCCCAATTCCAGCAGTCAGACCCAGGCAAGACAGACGGTTTCGGTGGCCATAGATGCACAGAATCAGTTCTTTCTCAACAATCAAGCGGTTACTTTGGCCGAATTGGCACCGCTTTTGCAGCAGAGTTTAGTTGGTCAAAGCGAACCGACGGTCGTCCTGTATGCCGACAAAAGCGTGGCCATAGAGGAAGTGGTCAAGGTGATGAGCATTGCCAATGATCAGAAGATTCGAATGATTCTGGCCACCGAACCCAGAAGATGATTAACTTGAACAGAGCTCCTCAACGGATTGGAGGAAGCAAAGCGCCATGAGCAGAGTCAACGAACAAAGCTGGGATGCCCTGGAGCGCAAAAACCGGGTGAAAAGCGGAATCGCGACGGCGGCTATTTGCGTTTTAATGATATTACTTCTGCTGCTGTTTGGTTTCCGCCCCCCCTTCCCCCCACCCCCCGAAGAAGGCCTCCTGATCGACTTTGGCAACACGGAAAGCGCTTTTGGCCCCAGCAACCCGAGCACCCGACCGGAATCGTCCCCCCCCCCGGTCCAGCAGGTCGCCGAACAAAGTCCATCCGCCTTTACGGATCAGAGCATAGAAGAGAGCGTAGCGCTTCCGAAGCCCAAGCCCCAACCCAGACCGGAGGCCAAACCCACCGAACAGGTAAAGCCAGAACCCCAACCGGTTCAACCGGTCAAAGAGCCCGAACCCGAACCCAAGCCCGTGATTGACGATCGCTTTGTGTTCAGCAAGGACAAGCACGAGTTCAAGTCTACCAGCTCCAGCGAAGGCATCAGGGAGGGCAGCGGAAACATGGGTGATCCGAGTGGCAGCAAGTCGGATAATTATCTGGGTCAGAGCAGTGGATTGGGCGACAAGGGCATCAGCTTTGGTCTGGCCGGACGCGGAATGACCAGCGCCCCCCCCACCGACAATACCCATCAGGAATACGGCGATATCAAGGTGACCATCCAGGTCAATCAGCAGGGTGAAGTCATCAGCGCAACCTATTCCCGGCAGGGTTCAACCATCACCAACCGGGCCTTGATCGACAAGTATGTGGCCTATGCCCGCAAGGCGAAATTCAATGCAGATGCCAATGCGCGGGATATTCAGGAAGGGCATATTACCTTCAAGCTGACGCTGCGCTAATCCGCAGATGTGCCGGAGTCTTTTACCTTATCTTTTACGCCAATACCATGTGGGTGGATCCTGAAGAAAGGGATTATCAGCAGACCCTCGATGCCCTTTATGCGATGTTGCCGATGTATCAGCGCATCGGTCCCGCCGCTTACAAGAAGGATCTGGGCAATACTCTGGCTCTCTGTGAGGCGCTGAGCAATCCGCAGCAGACTTTTCCCTCTATACACATTGCCGGAACCAATGGGAAGGGCTCAGTTGCTCACCTCTGCGCGAGTGTTTTGCAGGCCGCCGGTTACCGGGTCGGGCTGTACACCTCCCCTCACCTTCAGGATTTTCGCGAGCGGATCAAGCTCAATGGTTCATTGATGTCCCGCGCAGAGGTCATTCATTTTTTCCGCAGGCACAAGGACTTGCTCAGCGCGGTCTCGCCTTCGTTCTTTGAGGCTACAGTGGCCATGGCGTTCGATCGCTTTAGGGATTGGAAGGTGGACATCGCCGTGGTGGAAACCGGTTTGGGTGGCCGTCTGGACTCCACCAATGTGCTCCAGCCTCTGCTCTCCGTCATAACGTCCATCGGCCTGGATCACCAGGCCATGCTTGGACCTGACCTGGCATCCATTGCCGCCGAAAAGGCGGGCATCATCAAGGCGCGGAGCAAAGCCATCATCGGGGAGTACCGCGAGGAGAGCTGGCCAGTCTTTGAGCGGCGGGCTTCCGCACTGGGCACTCCCCTGCTCAGGGCCTTTGATGAAATTGTGTTAGAAGATATACGTTTTGAGAACTTTGGGTGGAAATTTCGCTGGAGAAGAAAGTCGTCTGAGCACTCCGAAGATTGTTTCTGTCCGCTGGGAGGTTTGTATCAACACCAAAACATCAAAACAGCGCTCCTAACGCTGCTGGAAGTGGCGGCGTTCGACTTTGAGCGAGTCCCGGGGGCCATCGCCTCTGGTTTTGCTGCGGTGAGGGAAAGCACGGGTTTTCGTGGGCGATTTGATGTCCTTCAATCCGAACCGCTGCTGATCGTTGATGGGGCTCACAACCGCGAGGGTTTGATCGCTCTGTTTCAACAGCTTGAAAGTATCCCCCACAGAAGATGTCATATCATCACCGGTTCGGTGAACGACAAAGACCTGAGCAACGTTCTGCCCTGCTTCCCCCGAGATGCACATTACTACTTTGCGCGCCCGGATGTGCCGCGCGGTTTAGATGCTGAGCAATTGCGCATTCATTTTGCAGAATACGACATGGCCGGAAAGGCCTTTCCCTCTGTGCTCAGTGCATTGGATGAAGCCATCAATCAGGCTGTTGCCGAAGACCTGATTCTGGTCTGTGGCAGTCTCTTTGTGGTTGCGGAGATTCCCTTTGAGCGATTTCAGTCCATGCGCTTGCCGTCCACATAGCTGACCACGAAGGCATCGCGCACGCCGCGGCTGCGCAACACGGTCTGAACAGTACCCGCTTCGGAATAGCGCTGGAAATAGCCCACGACAATGACGGGTACTCCGTTGCTCTTGCTCTCCACGGCTATCTTGCCCAAATCCTGGTACTCGGAAAAGGCACTGACATTGGTGGTGCCATAGGCAATCTGGACCGAGTAACTCACCCCGCTCTTCCACCATTCCTCATCGGGCACGGCGGCCGCTTTGGGTTCGGGGCTCTGAGCTGTACTGGTAGCCTCGCTGATGCTTTCCGTGCGAGTTTCTGTCGCAACAGGTGCAGGAGGTCTGGGTTTCTCCGAGGGTGCGACCACCGTGGTTCGTGCGGGTTCCGGCCTCAACACTATAGGCTGTTGCGGCACGGGATCGGGCTCCAGAACTACAGTGCGGCGGTTTCTCCGGTTTCGGCCTTCCCGGCGTTCCGTTGGAGTGGATGTTGTCGCCTGAGAAGCGTCTGGGTCTGGCAGCTCCTCGCCCACTCCCGCTGCTGCAGCCCTGGATAACTCCTGCTGTCTGCTGAGCAAACTGGTGGAGCTGCGGGCAGAAGGATCCATTTCGGTGTCTCCAGGGCTCTTTTGAACAATCAGTGGAGGTCCGGGTTTGGCCAGACCCATTTCCACCAGAGCAGGGCGACTCAGGTAGTGTCCTTCATCGCCAAAGGCGCGCTTGTACAGATTCACGGCAGGCGATTCCACCTCATCGGAGTACAAGACCCGGTCAAAACTCAGGACCTTGAATTCGGTGCGACGGTTGACCTGATGTTCCTCTTCGCTGCAGTTCACCCCGTTGGAACACTGATTGCGCAAGACGTATTCGCCGTATCCCCGGGCGACCAGGCGCTCGGCATCGATGCCTTTGGTGACCAGGTAGTCCACGCAGGTCTCGGCGCGCTTTTGCGAGAGCCCTTTGTTGTACTCATCGCTGCCTCTACTGTCCGTGTGTGAGGAGATCTCAATCTTCAGGGAGGGGTATTGTTCCAGCAAGCCGGCCAGATTGTCCAGATCGCCGACGGCGTCTTCCCGGATATAGTAGCGTCCGTAGTCGTAGTAGATGTTCTTCAACTCTATGACCAGGTCTTCGCGAATCTCAATCAACTCCAATACAGTAGCCAGCTCAGTGGACTGGGTCATACCCATGGTGCTGACCACGTCGTTGTCGTCCAGGTAGCCCAGTTTTCTGCCGGCGATGTAGAAGGTGCAATTGGGTTCGAGCCTGACCCGAAGTATACCCTCTTCGTCGGCAGGTACCTCCGTGTTGACATTGGTGCACTTGTTGTACACCATGACGCGGGCATCGGTCAGCGGTGTCCTGCTGTCCTTGTCCACCACCTGCACCACCAGTTTGATCATCAGGGTGTCCTCCAGAGCGACATCGAGCTGAACGGTAGCGGGAAACTTGACATCGGCAATCTCGAGTGGAATGATCCTTCTCAGATGCCCCGGAGCGCTGACCACCAACTCATAACTGCGCCGGGATCCCACCGAGAATTTATACTGTCCCTCCGCATTGCTCTGAGTCCGCGATCGCTCCTGACCGGCCTGTCGGAGCCGCAGACTGGCTCCGCTGATCTTCTCTCCGCTGAAGGAATTATAGACCGTGCCACCGAGTTCTATCCCCACATTTCGCACGCCATAGATATCATCCCTGCCGGCGCCACCAAAGCGATTGGAGACCATAAAGCCGCTGCTGAGATTGGCGTCAAAGATCAGACCGAAGTCATCACGCGAAGAGTTGATGGGCTTGCCCAGGTTGCGGGCTTCGATCCATTCTCCGCTTTCCTGACGACTCTCAAAGACATCCAATCCCCCCAAACCCGGCCAGCCGTCGGAGGCAAAGTAGAGTATGCCATCCTGGTGCAGGAAGGGAAACAACTCGTCTCCCGGGCTGTTGATGCGCTCCCCCAGATTGACCGGATCGGACCAGGTGGAGCCATCCGCCTTCAGTGTGCTCAAGTACAAATCGGTTCCGCCGTATCCACCCGGCATATCGCTGGCAAAGATCATGGTTTGACCATCTGCGCTCAGGGTTGGATGCGCACAGGAGTACGCCGGATTGTTGAAGGGAATGGCCGTCTCCTGGCTGATCTGCCAGCGATCAGATCCAGAACTGCGCAGCGCCTTGCGGATGCTCAGTTTCTGCAGCCCTATACGCTTGCTTGAACTCGCCTGTTGCGCAGTATCTTTTGCGTCAGCCGTTCTGGTATTGCTTTGTGTAAAATATAATATATTTTCTCCCTGAACGGTCCCAGGACCTTCATGCCATGGTCCATTCACATTGCCCTTCAGCGGTCTGACCTTGCTCTGGCTGATGCTGCCCTCCTCATCAATGGGAACAACATACATATTTAAAAACGGTGCATCATACCAGTCGTTGTTGCGGCGTATGCCCAGGATGGTATCCCGGTCTGAAGCGAAGAGCAGCTCAACAGAACCCAGAAAAGCCGGTCCGATTTCCGAGCGCGCAGTATTGAAGGGCAGACTTTGAATCTCAGCCGGAAAGGATTGTTCCAGCAATTGATCGACATCGCGGCAAACAGCGGCGAACTGAGCACCTCTGGGATCCTCCGGTCTGGCGGCAGAATAAAGTTCAAACCAGGCTCTGGCCTGTTCGTATTTCTCGTTGGCCATCAAAGCCTGAGCGTAGTAAAACTTATAGATGGGATCCAGGCTGTCCACGTTCATCAGTGAGCCATACCACAACTCAGCTCTGTTGAAATCCTCTATCAGACGACTGGCATTGGCCAGGCGCATTTGCACATACACATCATCGCTCTTTTCGGCCAGCTCTTCATACAGGGGAATGGCCGCAGTAAATGCGAGTTGATCATATAACTTGTCAGCCTTTTTTAGTTTGGCCTGCTGAGCCTGTGCCCCGGAACACAGGGCAAAGAGGAAAACGGCGATAAAGGCGGAAAATCTAATAGCCATTAAAAGTATTTTATTTTCCGTGGGGTAACCATGGCATTGCGGTTGGCGATGAACTCATATCGAATCATCACCTCGTGGGAGCCGCCGTGAAAGCTGGCAATAGAACTGATTCCGTAGTCGTAGCTGTAACCCATCATGAACTGATCGCTGATCTGAAACTCCATCATGGCACCGATGGCGTCTTCACTTCTCCAACTCGCTCCTATCCAGATGCGCTCAATCAGGAGCGCTGCAAGATTGAACTCTGCGCTCACTGGTGCGCTGAACTGGCTGGGGCCGGCGTACTTCATCAGTGCAGAGGGCCGCAATTTGAGATTGCGGTTTACGGTAAATATATACCCGCCCATGAGGTAACTGTGACGGCTGAGATGAGAATTCTCCGGGGCCTCGGGTGCCACATCCTTGAGTTCGTGTTCAATGAGCCGGGGTATGCTCAATCCCGCGAAGGCCTTTCCAGGCATATACCAGTAGACTCCGGCACCCGCATTGGGATAGAGACCGCTGATGTTCTGCGAAAAAGCAAGATCGCCTGAGGTCAGCGGATTCAACTCTGTGAGCGATGTGCGGTGATTCAGCAGCCCGGCCTGCAAACCGAGCGAGAGTACGGAGGAGCCCAGGGGTACTTTGTAGCTGTAAGTGGTCATCACCCCGATGTCATGCGTGACGCCGATGCGATCGTCGTAAACCAGCAAGCCCAGACCTATGCGGTTGTGAAAAACGGGGGCGTGAGCGGAGAAGGTTGCCGTTTGTGGTGCGCCTTCCAAACCCGACCACTGCCTTCTGTACATGCTCGTCAGGCTGATCAGATTGTCCGTGCCCCCATAGGCCGGATTGATGGCTAGCTTGTTGAAGTTGAACTGGGTAAAGTGATAGTCCTGCTGAGCCATCAACGAATGCAAGTTGCCCGCTAAGAGCACAAACACCAGGCTCAGCACTGCTCTCCCTGCTGCTGATGCCTTGAGCTCAATTGGCTTGTTTCCGGATTTCATTCTGTTGCTGGGCATTATCGGTGAATGACGACAAATCCGGCAAAGGACTCTTGTCCCGGGCCCAGATCGAGTTGATAGAAATAGGTTCCAGAGGGCAATTCCTGACCGTTGCCAGCCAGACCGGGCCAGTCGCCGGTATAGGATCGGGTGCGAAACACTTCCGAGCCCCAGCGATTGAAGACCACCAATTCGTTGTCGGGGAATTCGGTGATGCCCCGGATATCAAAGAAATCGTTGACCCCGTCCCCGTTGGGGCTGAAGGCATTGGGTATCTCGAATTGGGGCAGCACGGCGATATAGACCCATGCGCTGTCGCAAAGGCCGAAGCCATTGCAAAGGGCGTACTGGAAACTGTCTGCCCCGGTGAAGTTCAGGGGGGCCGTGTAGCTGAACAGGTCAGGAGTAGCCGAAAGTGCGATGCCCTGGGCGGGCTCTTCGGTCAGGATGATGAAGATATCCGGGCGGTCGGGGAAGATATCGTTCTCCTTGACCGCGATGTTCTGACTGAGTCCTTCGATGGATTCAACAAAATCGTCCACCGCATCCAGGGGAAGATCACAGGCATCCCCCAGATTCATGGGACCGGCAGCAAGGCAGTTGGCCGCATCGCGGATCTGTACGCTGTAGATGCCCGGCTCAAGACCACTTCGATCAGCGATTTCCGGCCCGTCGGACCAGAGGTAGCTGATGGCGGGAACCCCGGCCAGAACCGTCAGTTCAATAGCCCCGTCCTGCAGGGACTCGCAGGAAACCCCGAAGACATCCGCTTCGGCCAAAACCCCTCTGGAGCCCTCCAGTTCAACCCGGGAAATGCTCTGACACAGATTGGCATCGCGCGCGATGACCCAATAAGTACCGGCGGCCTTTCCACTGATAGAAGCGGTCAGATCACCCGAAGACCAGCGGTAACTATAAGGTGCCGTTCCCCCGCTGAGCTCAGCGCTGGCCCCGGCGCTGGCTGAGGCGCAGAAAGAGGGATCCGCGCTGACGTTCAGCACCAGGGATGGGTCCTGAATAAACACCCGAAAAGTGTCTTCGCATTCATTCAAATCCCTCACCCGAACACTGTAGAGCCCACTGCGCAATCCCGTCACTGAAGCGGTTCCCACTCCGGTGCTCCAGGTGTAGTTGAATGGTGGCGTTCCGGCACTGACGCTCACCGTTGCCGTCGCGTTGTTTGCTCCGCAGGTCGAAGGGCCGCTCGTCACGACACTGAGACCCAGATCCTTGTCTTCACGCATCTCCAACTGCGCATGAGCGATACAGCCCTCAGCGTCGCTGAGCTCCACCACATAGCGCTGACCCGCGCTGAGAGCGGCAGCGGTTTGGGTAGTCTGTCCATCGCTCCACAACCAGGAATAGGGCGGCACTCCCCCCAGGGGTTCAGCGCTGGCTGTTCCGGTGTTGGCATTGCAGGCACTCCGTGTACTGTTGAGCGATATCTCCAGAGCAGAAGTATTGTCCAGAAGGTATTGGCGATTGACCATGCACACCTCATCCATGATCAGCACATCGTAAACCCCCGCGCTCAATCCGATGGCTGAGGCTGTTGTCTGTCCATCGCTCCACAAATAGGACAGGTCACCACTGTGCCCGTTGACCTGAAGGTGAATGGCCCCATCCAGGCTGTTGCAAGCCGGATTGACCTTGAGCGCGCTGATGGTCAGCGTGCTCTCTGTGGGTATGGTCACCGGAAGGCTCGCTGTACAACTGCGGTTGTCCCGGATAGTGAGCAGGTAGTCGTTGGCTCCAAGGCCACTTTGATCCTGGGTATTCCCTCCATTCGTCCAGCGGTAGGTATAGGGCGAAGTGCCGCCGTTCACGTCAATATCCACTGCTCCGTCCAGGGCTCCTTCACAGCTTTCAGGCTGAATGCTGACAATGCTGGGCTGTATGGGAATCTGAATGCCGATGCTGAAGGTGGTGTCAAAATCGCATCCCGCGATATCGCTGACACTGACCGTGTAACTACCCGGACTGAGTCCGCTGCGCACGGGAGCGCTTGGTCCATCGCTCCAGGCATAGCTGTAGGAGCCGCTTCCCCCGCTCATCACAACATTGATGCTGCCATCGCTGCGACCGGCGCAGGAAACGGGAAGTACGCCGCTCAGTGCTGCGCTCAGCGGGTCGGGTTCCTGCATCACGAGCGAATCCAGGTCGGTGCAGCCGTTCAGATCCGTCACCTGAACGAAGTAATTGCCTGCGGGCACGCCCAGGGCCACGGGGCCGAGCTGTCCATCGCTCCAGATATAGCTGTAACCCCCTACTCCGCCGCTCGCCGAGGCGATGATCTGTCCATCGCTGTTGCCGAAACAGGAGATGTTGAAACCACCCGGATAGGTAAAGGCATTGGTAGTCGCTACCAGGGCCGGGGGATCGACAAAGGTGATGCTGGCGCTGTTGATGCAGGTTCCCGTGGCATCGGTAACGGTGACGGTATGTGTTCCGGCACAGAGTCCAATGGCTACCTGATTGCTCTGCCCGTCTTCCCACAGATAGGTATAGGGCGGAATGCCCCCGCTGACATTGGCGATGGCGATGCCATCACAGGAACCCACACAGCTCACATCCTGTCCGTTGTAATTCACCAGTCGGACAATGGTGATGACCATATCATCCCCGAATGGCAGGGCTGCGGCTCGGCTCTGCATACCAGAGGCGAGCAAAAGCATGGAGAAAAAGATGGATAGTCTCTGAGGAGTAGGCATACACGCAGCGTAAAAAAGGAATCCAGTCCCGGAATACGTCAAAAATTCAACTATCAATAATAGTCAAGATTCCCTTGAATCGGACGAACTGTGCGCAAAGGCTTATCCACAGGGGGCGCACTCTGGTGCGGAGAAAATGGGTCAATGGGGCGAAAGTGGCCCTTTAGGAGGCTGAGGATGACCCCAATCTGTGAGGTCAAATCGCGAAAACTCCGCTCCTGCTTTTCAAATGCCTCACTTGCTGCTGAAAGATGCGGAGGATGAGGGATTCGAACCCCCGGTACCCTAAGGCACAACGGTTTTCAAGACCGCCGCATTCGACCGCTCTGCCAATCCTCCGGCGCAAAGGTATGCCGGATGCCGCAGATGGCCCAAATCAGCCCTGAACAATTTTGGGGTGTTCATTCATCGCTTTCTTCCAGCATGTGCCGGTTCATCAGGATGGAATTGTTCAGCTCAAAGCCCACTAAAATTACAAAAGTATTTATATTCATCCATATCATAAATACAATCAGGGCACCCAGAGAGCCGTAAATCTGGTTGTACATGCCAAAACGACTGACAAAGAAGGCAAAACCAAGGGTGGAGGCGATGGACAAGAAGGTGGCCAGGGTTGAACCGGGGGTGATGAACTTCCACCTCTTCTTACGGGCCGGGCCGTAGTAGTAGATCATGGAAATGCCTCCGAAATACAAAAAGATGATCACGACCCAGCGGAACACGAGGATCAGAAACCACTCCAGGCGATAGTCAAAGGGATAGCGCCGCTCCATCCAGTTGAGAAACTCCCTTCCGCCGATGATGAGAATGAGGGAGCCAATGAAAATCAGGAAGATAAAGACCGTCAACTGGATGGAAACACCTCTCAGTTGCCAGAAATTGCGCTTCACATAGCTGGTGTGCTGCTTGTTGAAGGCGGCAATCATAGAATTGACCCCATTGGTCGCAAAGAAGAAGGCCATGATGATGCTGACCGAGAGCAATTCGGGGCGTTGATTGAGGAAGATGTCTTTGATGGAGCCCTGTACAAAGGACAAAGCGTCCTCCGGCATCACGGTTTCCAGGGTGCTCAACACCACCTTGTCCAGATTTTCAACAGGGATATAGGGAATCAGGGTGAAGAAGACCAGCAAACTCGGAAAGGTGGCCAGCAGGAAGCTGAAGGCCATGGAGCTGGATCGGACCGTCAGTCGATCGCGGCGGGCCTCCAGCAGGAAGAAACGCCCCACATCCCAGACGGGGATGCCCTCGAAACCGGGGAGGCTGCTCTTCTGCAGGCGGTAGATGCTCTGCCTTACCCAGGAATGTCTGAGCAGATTATAGCGCATCATTCTCCGCCAGTCCCGTTTACTCTTCAATCAAAAAAGGGTTTGAACTTATCGGTTAACATATCCGGTGCCTGGCGTATACGACGAGTTTTTGCATCTATAAAAGCCAAACGAACCTCTGTCCTATTGATCACCTGATTCTGCTCATTGATCATCTCGCCGATGATCTTCATTCTCCAGACAGGCATCTCCTCAATGACCGAATGAACAGTAATCAGTTCATCGTAGTGCGCAGGAAGCAGAAAACGCATATTCAAATCGGTAACCGGCATCATGACTCCCGCCTCTTCCATAGACAGATAACTCAGCCCGAGTTGTCGGATAGACTCCGTGCGGCCAATCTCATAGTAGCTGGCATAGTGGGAATGAAAAAGAAATCCCATTCGATCCGTTTCACCATATCGGACCCTGATGACTGTGCTGCTGCTGTACACCCGGTAAAAATACGGCTTGTAGGATGCTCTCCCAAAGAAATGAGCCCAGGCGAACAGTCCCGCAGCTTTTCTCTCAGCGTATGCCCCTTCTGTTGAGCTCAGCAGTATAGAGATTGCGGTTGCGGATATGCTGCTGGTGGGTCTCGGCAAAAGCGTGGTAACCGCTCATATCAGCTTTTGCACACATAAATAAAAAGCGGTGTGATTCGGCGTTGAGCACCGCATCAATGGCCCTCGGGCTTGGGGTGCAAATGGGCCCTGGAGGTAGACCCCTGTTTCGGTAGGTATTGTAGGGCGAATCGGCGGTCTCGTCAATGTAGCGCAGGTAAACCCTTCGAATTGAAAAATCACCCATCGCAAATTTTATGGTGGGATCGGCCTCCAGCGCCATGCCCCTGCGCACGCGATTGAGATAAAGGCCGGCTATCCTGGGCCATTCATCGGGAAGGGCATTCTGCTCCTCTTCCACAATAGAGGCGATCACGGTGACCTCCAGCGGACTCAGCCCCAGCTCTTCGGCCTTTTGACGTCGATTGCCGCTGTCCCAGAAACGCTCTCTCTCCCGGATCATCCGGCGCAGCAGATCCATGGGTGTAGTAGTCCACCAAACCTCATAGGTATTGGGCAGGAAGGCAGCCAGCACGGTGTTTTCATCCAGGTCCAGCAAGGCCAGGGAATCCGGATTTCTCAGCAACTGAGCCATAGCGCTGGAATCAAACTGCATGTTGGAGGCCAGACGCGCAGACAGGCGATCCGTGTGCCGATAGCGGTTGAAGGTCAGGCGCATCGGGGTCTGCCTTCCGGAGCGCAGTGCGCCGATCAGTTCGCGGTTGCTCAGGCCGGCTTTGATGCGGTAATGTCCGGGTCGAAGGGTCTCGCCAAACTCCATCAGGCGAGCTGCCTTTCTGAAATCTCCTTCGCGCTGAAGCAGATCCCGGTCCACCAGGTCGGCAATCAGCGTCTCCAGATCGGTCGTGTCACGGATGAAAAGGGAAGCCTCTTCGCCCCCCGGAACCTGGGTATTGGGCGCTTGAATGGCTCTATACCAGGGCCATGCGATGGCCACCAACAGACCCGCAACAAACAAGACGAATACGAGAAAATAAATAAGTTTGCGGGACACGTTACTCTGCTGTATCGGGGTGTAAAACTACCGGTTTTGTCAGGGAGCGGCAGGATGTGAAGAGTTTGGGAATCTTCATGGATTCTTCCAGCGCTGAGCGAGCTGCTGCACTTCTTCCGCAGCGCTGTGGTGCTTCAATAAATGCCGCATGAGCGAATCGGCAGGGGCCTGTCGATTCTGGATCTTGTAGAGCTGGGCCAGGTGCAGTCTCGCCGGCAGATAGTCTGGATCCAGACGGGCGGCTTCCAGCAAAAAGCGCTCCCCCTGAACCAAGTCGGATTGCTGCAATTTGAGGAAGCCCAGATTGGACCAGGCGCTCACCGAACGCCGATCCTGGCTCAGCACGGTTTCATAGGCGCTCAAGGCTTCGGGCATGCGCCCGAGCAAGGCCAGGGCATTGGCCTGCTTGAGCCTGAACTCGGGGTGAGCCGGAAGCAATTCCACCGAGCGGCTCAGCCAGTCAAGGGCGCGGGCCTGATCGCCCCGTATCATCAGGCACTCCCCTGCCCGGTAACAAGACCATGCATCATTCCACTGTTGCGGCTCCAGGCCTTCAAGCAATGCCGAGGCTTGGTCATACTCATCGGCCAGGTAGTGCAGGTGCAACATGTTGCGCAGCCATTCGCCCTCGGCCAACTGCTCTGACTTGGCGCGATTGAGGTAGTGGCGAGCGCTGTCGAGCATGGCTGACCGATTGCTGAACGCCTCGTAGAAACTCAAGTACGCCTTTCCCATGGTGATGGCCGAAGGATTTTCATCGGTCAGGCATTCCAGACCGCGAAACTCCGCCTGAGCCGGAACGCTGCGCCCGGGAATGCTCACCTTGTGATCGGTTATGGTCACATGGGGAATGTCCACACTTCCCGATCGGGGCATATGGCAATTGGAACAATCGTCCTGATTTTGTAAACGCAAGGCCATTCCCGCGCTGCAATCATCGCCTTGTTCATGGCAGGAACGGCAGGGCTTGTTGAAGACCTCACGCGCTGTCTCTTTGACGGACACATGGGGATTGTGGCAGGTCATGCAGGAAATCTCTCCGCTGGAGATAAAACAGGCGCTGCGTCGGAGTCGTTCGGCCTGGGAGGCCATCAGGAATTCCCCCTCCTGCCCTTCGAAGTCCGGAAGAAAGACATTCCAGTGCTCCCTGATGCGATGACCGGGCAGGAAATCATACCAGTCTGAACCTTCGTTGAGCACACTAACCCCCTGAAGGTGGCATCGCTGGCACAGATCAATCTGCAGCTCCAGGCTCAGACGGGCGGGATTGATGATGCTGTAGTCGATATGGTTTGCCGTGTCCACACTCAAGCCGGCCAGTTTTTGCCTGACGTGCTCCGCTCCGGGTCCGTGACAGCGTTCACAATCAATACCATTTGGTACGGTATGGAAAGCATTCAGACTTGTCGTCACCGGATCCGGGAGTCCGTTGTGACAAGTCATGCACTCACTTTGTATCATCCGCGCAAATCGCGAATTGTGTCCACCTTCAAATCCGGGAGCCATGTCCCAGCGCCCGTCCTGCGTATAAAAAGTTATGGGAGCCTGATACAGATATCCGTCTCGCTCAATGAGGTGGGAATTGGTGTGCTGCCCCGAGCCGATGACATAGCGGATGCGCTCCTCCAGATAGTGTACTGTGTCTTTTCCATCCAGCCTGAACTCGGCAATGAAAAGGGTGTCCCTTCGCCAGAAGGGCTGATAATAAAGATTGAGCTGTTCATCATACACCCGGGGATGCGCACTGTAATCCGCGTCGCTGCGCTCCCGGCTGGCCAGCCCAAAACTGCGTCCCATTCCGGTGCGCAGATAGGACTGATGATGCGAGGGATGGCAGGAGGCGCAAGTGCTCATGCCCACATACCCAATGGTATCCACATGTCCCCAATAGCCTTCAGTAGTTGCCTGTTCCGGCTTCTGCTCCGAGAAGCGGCAATAGGACAATAGCAAGATAAGCGAAGCGGGAATGCAGGCGGCCAGATAGGGAGAGATGCGCATAGCGGTCCCGGAAAGTTACGGACTACGCACAAAGCGGGACACCCATCCCTGGCCTCTCTGGTCTCGCAGCTCAAGCATGTACATAGCGGGTGGAAGGGCTTCAATGCTCAGCCCCCCTTCGACATACTGGCCCTGCATCTGAACGGCTCCATTCAGGTCGTAGATTCTGTAAGTCCAGTTTCGCGACATCAGTTCAGGGCTCATCAACACGCGGATATGGGCCGCAGAGGGATTGGGATAGAGCATCAGGCTGCCCAGTTCTGCAGCCTGGGGCGCGATTCCCAGGGTGGGGTAAACGCGGTAATTGGGTCCGGTTTGCGGTCTCATCATCACCGTGCCCGGCAAGCTGCTGCGCAGCCAGACATCGCCGATGTTGAAAAACAATTGTCCGCTGGCATCGGTGTTGCGGTCGAAGCCCACATTCAGCAGCCCGTCCTGAGATTGCAACCAGCCGATGTAGAAGATTCCGTCTATAGGCAGGGGTTCCCTCAAGTTGTACAACCACCAGCCGTTGACGCTGTCCGGATACTTTGGGGCCAGAAAGTCATCCTGATAAAGAATGCTGTCCGGCTCCAGGGTGCCCATGGTGTCAATGTCCCTGAACACCAGGAGGCTGAAGAATTTGTCACTCGATCCTCCGGTGACATAGGCCCAGTGGATGTAAACCGAGTAGAGGGTATCGGGAATGGTGGTTTCAAAGCGATAGGCCAGGCGGGCTCCCAGGCCGATCAGTCCATAGGCCCGCTCTGCGCTGCCGTCGTCGTAGGCGTAGTAATTGTAGAAGTTCTGCCGAATGAACAAGCTGTCGTTGAAGGGATTGATGTCCCCCGATGGACGCAGGCGCAGCCGCCAGGTCAGGGACATGGAGTCGTCGTTGTAGCCCGCAGCACTTTCCGGAACACTGTGGTTCTGGTGGAAGTAGGTGTAATAGCCTTCCGCCGGAATGGCCGCCGATTCGGACGGGGTAATACCGATCAGGCCATCGCTGGATGTGACCAGCAGTGAATCCTGGAAATTGGTGTTGTTGGCCGTGTTGAACAGGTTGAGCGTCCTGACACTCATCTGGCTGCGCAACATGCTTTCCTGATTGGCCCTGAACTGGCGCCAGGGCATGCTGTGGTAGCGGTTCAGCATGGAGGGCGGGGGCTCGGAAAAGGCCACATCCCTAAAGAGCGTGTCTGCCCGGCTGCGGTTCTGATCCAGAAAGACATAGTCGATGTGCCAGTGGTCGTTGTTGCCGTTGCGGGTGGCGTAGTTTCTGAAGCGAAACTGGAAACCATCGTAGCGATACTGGGGCTCTGAAACATTGATCATCACCAGGCGGAAAGGCTGCACAGTGGCGCCTTCCGAGTTCAGGGTAGACCAGACGGTGACCCAGGTGCTGTCCTGAAGCCTGAACTGAAGCAAAAGGGAATCGTTGGCATCCGGGGGGTCTCCTATGCCGGCGGCCTGATAGAAAAAGCTGAGGAAGACGCTGTCCAGCAGAGGCCCGCCCAGATAAATAGGTCTGGAGCTCAGGGTATCCGCACTTCCATAGGGTATGGAAAGGTTATAGGGCTTGCCAATGCTGTTCAACCCGTCGAGGGTGGCCACGCCGTAGCCCGGTGGATCTATGGGATAGGTGCCATTGATGTAGGCACCCCGGTCGGCCCAGAGCAGGTTGTTGGGATGCACTGCAGGAGAAGAGGGATATACAGTATCTGTGCAAGGGCCGCCCTGATCGCCCAGCCAGCGATTGGGATTGGAGAAATCGTCGAAGAAAGGCAGACAGAGGGTGTCGCGGATTGCTCCTCCGCTGCGGAGATTGGCCGTGGATTGCGCGTCTTTAAGCGCTTGTTCCAGGACGGGATTGCCCGAAGTGCTCCTCAGGAATTCCTGGGCCTGCAGCCCGGATATGGGCAGGCTCAGCGCCAGGGTCATCACAAAGCTCAAGCGGAATAACATCGACATAGTAGCGTACTTGAAAGGCTCGGGGCATTTTATTCTTCGCCCTCATCGCCAAAGCCCAGCCATAGATTGACCATGGTGCCTTCGCGCACAAAGATATCCGGACCTGCTGAAGGTTCCTGACGATAGACGGCGGCGTAAGTGCTATCCACCCCGGGCTGTAGAAAAAACGTGCCTTCGACCAGATTATTGGCCCTGAGCACAAACTGGGCCTCCAGCAAACCCATGCCGGTCAGATCGGGCATGAGCAATCTCGTGCTTCCATAGCCATCGGTGACCACCAGGTCAATGGTAGCGCCCAGAGGCAGGTTTTCACCGGGTTTCAGGGCCATTGGCGCACCCCCGCGACGCAATTCCACCACCTGATTGGTGTAGGGCCCCGATTGGTAGATCAGCTCCCCGATCTTAAAGCCTTTGCTCTGGAGGTTGTAGGTGACGGATCGAAGGGTTTTCTCCAGCACTTCGGCCACCGGAACCTGGATCATTTGCGGCCGGGTCTTGTTGACGGTCAGGTGGATGACTCTGCCCCGCTTGACCTCACCCGGGCTTCCCGGATACTGCGCGATGATGCTCAGCGGCAGGAGTTTGGGATCGTAGAGGGAGTCCATGACTGCCCAGCGCAGATCGCGGCGCTCCAGCATTTCGGCGGCTTGTGGCAGGAGCATGCCCTGGCAATCGGGGACCGTGATGTAGCGATTGTGCCCGGTGTAACTCCGCAGAATTTGCATGACCCCGAGACCGACCAGGATGATCAGACAAAGGGCAAGTGCCAGGTTGCTCAATAGAGCGCGGCTGAACAGAAAGGAAAACAGCGAAGGCTGCGATTCCTCTTTCTTTGATGATTTAGTTGGAGGCATGGACCTTTTCAGGAGATGAAGCTGCCTGGAGGGCTTCATCGAGCAAAGAAGCGAAGAAATCACCTGCTTTCAGGCCGGCAGCGCGCAGCATCCTGGGGACTATGCTGGCCCGGCTCATGCCCGGCACGGTATTGACTTCCAGGAACCAGAGTTCTCCCTCGCGTTCTATATAGTCTATTCGAACCAGTCCCCTGAGCCCCAGTTTGCGGTAGATGGCGATAGAGCACTTGCGCACCAATTCGGCAAGGGCTTCAGGAATGGGCGCCGGAACAATCTCTTCAGCCTGCCCGGCCGTATACTTGGCTTCGTAGTCGAAGAACTCGTGTCCCTGGCCTGAGCGCACCTCACATATAGGCAGGGTGAGCACTTCTCCTTTGTGGGTGTAGACCGCACAGGTCAGCTCCCGCCCCCCTTCGACCCCCTCTTCAGCCAGCAATTCGTCGTCATACCGAAGGGCCTGCTCTATAGCCGCGTCCAATTGATTGCTGTTTTTGACCTTGCTGATGCCGCAACTGGAACCGTTGCGGTTGGGTTTGACGAAGATGGGCAACTTGAGCTGCTGAAGGGAAGCCCGGTCCAGGGCATCGGAGTGGCGGAGCAGCACAGCCTTGGCCAGGCGCACACCTGTACCTTCCACACATATTTTACAAAGTGCTTTGTCGAAGGTCAGCACTCCGGCGCGCATGTCGCAACTCGTGTGTGGAATGCCCAGCATCTCCAGATAGGCCGCCAATTCCCCGTTCTCGCCTGGCCGGCCGTGTATGGCCACAAAAGCGGCATCAAAACGCCGTTTTTCTCCAGAGATAACAGCGCTGAAATCACTCAGATCCAGGCTTTGATTCTCGGGCTCAGTCCGCCAGCCCGAAGTGCTCAGATGAACCAAGACGGGTTGGTAAGCGCTGTCCTGCAGGCTCTCCCATATTTCCCGTGCGCTCTGCATGGAGATCTCGTACTCGGCCGAGAAGCCTCCGGCCATCACAGCGATCAGGGGTTTGCGCTCAGGCGATTTCATGGGCGGGGATTGGGCGTTGTGTGAAGCTGGATCTCAGAGGTGCATCTTGGCCTTCTTGGCCAGCAAATCAGCTTCCTGCTCGACGTGTTCCGGATTGGGTACACAACAATCCACCGGGCAAACTGCGGCACATTGCGGTTCTTCGTGAAAACCCACGCACTCGGTGCACTTGTCGGGCACGATGTAGTAAACATCATCGGCAACCGGGTTGTGTCTCAGTTGAACATCTACCTGAGAACCATCCATGGCTATGATGCTTCCGCTGACGCTTGTGCCATCGGCAAATGCCCATTCCACCCCGCCCTCATAGATGGCATTATTGGGGCATTCCGGCTCACAGGCCCCGCAGTTGATGCATTCATCGGTGATCATTATAGCCATGGCTGACAGTATTATCTGGTGTAGTATTGTGTATCCGCAAGGCCCGTGCTTCCTTGTTGCAGGGCTGAGTCTTTTCGCTTGCCCTGCAAATTTAACCCATAGCACGGCTTAGCACCTATGGGCAAAGTAACATTGTTAGCCAGGTGTGGGAGGTGCTGATGCTCGGTCCTGGTATGTGGATAACTTTTCTCAGGTAGTCTTAGTATGCAAAGTCAACATTCCTCCTCAAATTCCGGGCTTTTTGATGAGCAGAGCGCTCTGCAGCGCCTGCTGGCCTGGTCCGTAAGACTGGGCTCTGATCCGGGCAGGGACGCGATTGTTGAAAAGGCACAACGGAGCAATCCCTGGTTTACCCGCCAGCATGTGGAACAGGCATTAGATGCCATTACATCATATATTTTAAATTCTGATGCGCTTGAGTTGTGGCTAAGTGCGTATCGGGGCCGGCCCTACCCTGCTTCCCCTAAGTCTGTTGGTTTGGTTCTGGCGGGAAACATTCCCCTGGTGGGTTTTCACGATGTGCTCTGTGTGCTGATCTCCGGTCACAGGGCTCAGATTAAGTTATCGTCAAAGGACGATGTGTTATTGCTCTGGGCCCTGGATCTGCTCGGCGGGCTCTATCCGGATATGGCCTGGCAATGGCAGTTTACCGAGAGGCTGCGCGACTGCGATGCGGTCATCGCCACGGGCAGCAATAATTCCTCCCGCTACTTTCAACATTACTTTGGCGACAAACCGCATTTGTTCCGCAGCAACCGCCGCTCTGTGGCCATTCTCGATGGCGGGGAAAGCCCGGCGGATTATCAGGCTCTTGGACGGGATGTGTTCAGCTACTTTGGTCTCGGTTGCCGCAATGTCTCCCAGCTTTTGATACCCGCGGATCTTGACCCTGCTGAGATCTTGCACCACTTTGAGTCGTTCAGAGAGGTCCTGCATCAGGATCGGTACCGCAACAACTTCGACTATCAACGCACGATCCTGCTCTTGAACAGTATCCCGCATCTGGGCAGCGATTTTCTTTCTCTGGTGGAAAGCGATCAGTTGCAAGCCCCGGTTTCGGTGCTCTACTACCGGCGTTACAGAAACGAAGGAGAGTTGGAGGAGATCATTCGGGGATGGGCCCCGGAAATTCAGGTCTTGTGTCGAAATCGCCCGCTGAATAAGGCCGTTTGGCCCTGGGGTACGCTGTCACTAGGACAAGCTCAATGCCCCGGCCCGGGAGATTACGCCGATCATGTAGATACCCTGGATTTCCTCTTTGGATTGGGAACGGAGACAGCAGCAGCACTTAAGACATCACTCTGATCGACGGTTGATAGACGGCTGCGATGCGATCTATCGTGTAGTCCAGCTCTTCGCGGGTGTTCTGTGGGCAGAAGGAAAAGCGAATGGACACTCCGCTCTGTTCGGCCCCCATGGCGCGAAGCACATGACTGCCTATGGCCGAGCCACTGCTGCAGGCGCTTCCGCCAGAGGCGGCTATACCCTCTATGTCGAGGTTGAACAGCAGCATCTCCTCGCGCCCGTTGGCGGGAAAATGTACATTCAGCAGGGTGTAAAGGCCATTTTCCCAATCGCCGTTGAAGCTCAGACCCGGAATGCTGTCCAGCAGACGACTGGCCAGATAGCGCCGCAGATCTTCGAGCTTGCGATGATTTTGCTCCATCTCCGCACAACCTAACTCAAGGGCCTTAGCCAGGCCGATGATGCCATAGACATTCTCGGTGCCCGCTCTCATGTTTCGCTCCTGAGCCCCTCCGTGCAGAAGTGGATGGAGATGGCGCTGGTTGTTGATGTACAGGAAACCAACGCCCTTGGGCCCGTGGAATTTGTGGGCAGCCCCGCTGATGAAATCAATGGGAAGTTTGCTGAGTTGCAATGGGTAATGAGCCACCGTCTGCACCGTATCGGAGTGAAACAGCGCACCTGCGCGGCGGCAGAGCTCTCCGACCGCTTCGATATCGAGCAAGGTGCCCACTTCGTTGTTGGCGTGCATCAGGCTGACCAGGGTGGCTCCTTTGGGAGCCCTTTCCAGAGCCCGCTCAAGTTTGTTCAGATCAATATGCCCGAGCCGGTCCACGTCGAGCAGTTCAAGCTCAATGGCGTGATGGCTTTGCAGGGCTTTGAGGGTGCCTTCAACGCAGTGGTGTTCCAGGGGTGAAGAGATCACGTGCCGGACTCCCAAATCCCGGACAGCGCACTGAATGGCGGTGTTGTTGGACTCGGTTCCACCCGAAGTGAAGAAGATCTCGCCCATCGAGGCGCTCAGGCAATCGGCTACCGTCTTGCGCGCCCGCTCTATGGCAGCGCGGGTTTCCCGCCCGTAGTGATGGATGGATGAAGGGTTCCCATAATGCCCCTGCATATAGGGCAACATGGCTTCCAGGACCCTGGGGTCAAGGGCGGTGGTGGCGGCATTATCTAGGTAAACCCTCATGGCGCGGCTGGGCAGGCAAGTCCTTCCAAGGGCTGAAAGGCCTTGCAAAGATAGGGAAAAGGGCCGTGCAGGCAGGTTGTCTATTGATCTTCGCCCAGGATGTCCTGCATGATCTTGCGCGCGATATTGTCCGCAGTGGTTTGGCTATGACTCTCTGCGTAGACCCGGATGATGGGCTCGGTGTTGCTGGGTCTGAGGTGCACCCAGTCGGTGTCGAACTCGATGCGCAGCCCGTCTGTGGTATTGATGGGCTGGCGGCTGTACTTTGCGCTGAGCCGTTCGAGCACTTCCTGCCAGTCCATGCCGGGCTGCAGTTCTATCTTCTTCTTGGCAATGTGATAGGACGGATAGCCCGCCCGGAGCATGCTGACTGATTTCCCGGTTTTGGCCAGATGGGACAGGAAAAGCGCTATGCCCACCAGAGCGTCGCGGCCATAGTGCAGATCGGGGTAGATGATGCCCCCATTCCCCTCACCGCCGATGACGGCGCCGGTTTCCTTCATCCTGGCCACCACGTGCACCTCTCCTACAGCAGAGGCGTGGTACTCCTGACCGGCTTTTTCGGTGATGTCTCTCAAGGCCCTGCTGGAGGAAAGGTTGGAAACCGTGGGCCCTGGCTTGTTTTTCAACACATAATCTGCGACGGCTACCAGGGTGTATTCCTCTCCGAAGAACTCGCCGTCTTCGCAAACCAGGGCGAGACGGTCCACGTCGGGATCGACGACGATGCCCAAATCGGCCTGGTGGTGCACGACTTCATTGGCCAGGGTACTCAGGTTTTCGGGAAGGGGTTCCGGATTGTGGGGAAAACGCCCGTTGGGCGCGCAGAACAACTCCACCACCTGAGTGACGCCCAGGGCCTGCAGCAACTCGGGAACGCAGAGCCCCCCTGTGGAATTCACGCAGTCGATGACCACCTTGAAGTTGGCGGCGGCTATCGCTTTGGGATCCACCAGCGGAAGGGCCATGATGCGCTCAATGTGATGCTGTATGTAAAAGCCTTTCTCGGTGTAGTCGCCAAGGGTCTCTACGCTGGCGTACTCCAGGGGCTCTTCAGATGCTATGCGCAGGACTTCTTCCCCATCGGCCTGAGAGAGAAACTCGCCCTTTTCATTGAGCAGTTTTAGGGCGTTCCAGTTCTTGGGGTTGTGGCTGGCGGTGAGGATCAACCCGCCCTGGGCCTTTTCCTGCTGAACCGCCAATTCAACGGTGGGCGTGGTGCTCAGTCCGAGATCGATGACGTGTATGCCCAGGGCCTGAAGCGTGCCGGTCACCAATCGGGAGACCATGGCACCGGAGATCCGGGCGTCGCGTCCGATGACTACCGTGTTTCCCCCTCTCCTTTTGAGCCAGGTGCCATATGCCCCGGTATAGAGGACGATGTCTGAAGGGGTGAGCCCATTGCCGGCGGTACCCCCGATAGTGCCGCGTATTCCTGAGATGGATTTAATCAGCGTCAAGCTGCAGAGTTTATAAGTTTTTCAAGCGGGGTTGAAGCCCGATGGATATGACCCGAATGGGGGCACTAAAATAGGCCGAATAGCGGAACCGCTTCCCGCAATAATGGGTTATTTTGGCGACCGTTGATTCTGTTTTGGTTTGCCTCATACTTTATGTCCAACCCCGATACATCCTTCCCTCTGGAAGATCCTGCAAGCCAAGGTCTGGGCGGGTCCGAAAGTCCCTGGTACAAGACCTGGTTTGACTCACCCTGGTATGCGATGCTCTACCGCTACAGGGACGACGAAGAGGCCCGATCCTTCATTGGCCGATTGATCGCGGAGTTGGCCCCTGCACCAGACTCCCTGATGCTGGATCTGGCTTGTGGGGAAGGCCGGCATGCCCGTCATCTGGCTTCTCTGGGCTTTGATGTCACCGGGCTTGATCTGAGCACCCGCAACATCGAGCTGGCCAAGACATGGGAACACGAAAAGTTGCATTTCTACCAGCACGATATGCGCAAACCCTTTCGAATTAATTATTTTGATTATATTTTTAATTTTTTTACTAGTTTTGGTTACTTTGACGATTCCTCTGACAATCTGCAGGCTCTCAAGGCGATTGCACTGGGACTTAAGCCCGGCGCTACACTGGTGTTAGACTACCTGAATGTGCCCTTTGCTGTGGGCCAATTGGTGGAGCACGAACAAAGGCAGGTGGAGGGGGTTTTGTTTGATATCCACCGGCACTTTGACGGATCTTTTTTCCACAAGAGCATTCAGGTGCAGACGGCAGAGCAGAGACTGAATTTCTCGGAGCGGGTTCAGGCCATCAGCCTGGATCAGTTTCACGAATGGTTCTCTCTGTGCGGTATGAGCATACAGGGCATCTTTGGTTCCTATAGCCTGGAGCTCTATCGCGAAAACCTGTCCCCGAGATTGATCCTGATGGCTCAAAAGATGGCGACTCAGCAACATCGCATTCCTTCCCGATGGTAGATGGCTTTAACCTGACTAGCATGAATTGGCCCAGCGCGGATTTTGAGCTTTTTCTACTGATCCATACCCAGTGGGTAGCGGAGTTCGCAGATCGGGTTATGCCGTACTATCGCGAAAAGAGCACATGGATTCCCCTGTATCTGTTCCTGATTTACTGGATCCTGAAGAAGTATCGCAGAACCGGGTTCCTGCTCGGCTCACTGGGTGGTCTGAGTGTTGGACTGGCCGATCACACAAGCTCTAAGATTATCAAGCCTGCTGTTGGTCGTTTGAGGCCTTGCCACACGCCAGAGCTGATCGCAGAGATTCGGGAACTGATCAATTGCGGACCGGGCCTGAGCTTCCCTTCCTCTCACGCCGCCAATCACTTTGCTCTGGCGGTGTTTTTGTTTGTGCTCTTTCGAAGGCGCTATCCCCTTGCGGCCTGGGCAGGTCTTATTTGGGCTTTATCAATAGGTTATGCTCAAATCTATGTGGGCCTGCATTTTCCCATTGATGTCCTGGCGGGCAGTGTGCTGGGCGCCCTGATTGGATGGGGAGTCAGCCGGTTCTTTCTCTGGTTGAGGCCGGGTTGGAGGACTCCTCACCCGGGATTGAGTCTTCGGTGACAGGAGCTGATTTTCCCGCCGCAGAGCGCTTTTCAACGAGGTGGCTCTGCTTGTGCTTTTTGCGATATCGCTGAAAGAACAAATTGAAAACACCCCAACCCATCAAGCTGAGCAGCACCGAGACATAGACCGGACTGCGGGGCCCCATCAGGTAGAGCCAGCCCCCGAACAAGGGGGGAATGGCGTTCGACAGTGCCGTGAGACTCTGGTTGATGCTCAGCATACGGCCCTGGGCATTGGCCGGGCTCAGATTAGAGACTACCGCAGTCATGTTGGGCATGTACAGACCCTGAAAGATGGTGGGGAGAGGCAGCAGGAAGTATAGCCAGGTGACCTTTGCGGGAAGGGTAAGTACAAAGATGCCGATGGCGAAGCCGGGAATGACATTGGCCACCAATCGCTCCGGAGCAAAGAATCGGGATAAGGGTCTGACCAGAAGGCCTTGAGTCACGACGGTCAAAAGGCCCACATAGCCAAAAAGCAATCCTATGTCCATCTGACCCAGACTGTGCACATCCTGCAAGAAAAAAGCGACAAACTGGATGAAGAGGGCAAAGCCGCAGCCGTGCAGCAGAATGCTCAGAAAGACCCACTTGAGTTCCTTATGTCGAAAGGCCTCCGACACCAGTGCAAAACTCTTAAACCAGGAAGGGGATTTAATCTCCTCTTTATTTCTGTGGGCGTTGGTCTCCGGATAAGCCCAGAAAACCAGCGCAGCATTCAGAGAACTGAGCAGAACCATGCCCCAAAAAGGAACGTGAAGGCCAAAGGACGGATGCAGGGATGCATCGCCCAGCAGTCCGCCCAATACCGGACCGAGAATCATGCCCAATCCAAATGCGGCGCCGGCGAGACCAAAATCCTTGACTTTCTGTTGGCCCTGGCTGACGTCTGCCAGGCTGGAGTATATCACCGCCACATTTCCCCCGGCAAAACCGGGAACTATGCGCCCCACAAACAACCAGAGCAGGCTGTTTTGCTGGATGCCGTAGGCAAACACGGCATAGCCCAGCGCCGATCCCAAAAGACTGACCAAAAGCAGCGGTCTTCGCCCGTAACGATCCGATAAGGCGCCGAGCACGGGAGCTCCAATAAACTGCGCCAGCGCAAAGACGGCCATCAGCGCACCATACCAGATGCTCAGCCGGTCCGGGCGGATATTGCTGAAAGGCGTACTCTCCGGACTGAATAGGGCGGGTAGAACAGGAAAGGCCGCACCGAAGCCCATCATGTCCACCAGGATGGTGAAAAACGCCAGACTAAGCCTAATTCGGTTTGAAGAGGTGCGCATGTTTTAACTGGGCCGTGCACGGTTCAGTTGCCTGGAAGGACCCGGCCTCAAAACAAAGGGCTGCAGAGTTGTTCTGCAGCCCTTTAAGGTTTTTAGGGAAAAGCTGGATTAGAACTTCTCAAACTTACCGCTGAACACCGTCTTGCCAGCATCGGCAATGCTGATGATGTAAACTCCGGTAGCCAATTGGCTGATGTCCACCTGGTTCATACCGGGCAGGGCCTGAACCTGCAGGACAGAGCGACCGCTCAAATCCATAATGGCTGCAGCCATCGGGCTCTCTGCAGGCAGATTGAAGCGAATAGCATCGTGCGCGGGATTGGGAATCAGTTCTATGCTCTGTGGGCTTGAAAACAAATTCAAACCAGTTACACAATCACCACCGCTGAGCACTACATCATCGAGGTAGAGCGTTGAACCGTCCTGACCACCAATACCACTGGAAGTGATCAAAATTTGGGCTGTTACAGGATCTCCTGAGCCGGTGTAATTGATCGGGAAGCTAAAAGGCTGATATCCAGGAGAGCTAGCCACGAAAATCTGGAACAATTCCTCGGCGATTTCGGCACCGCTGCCGTCGATCATGATGACAGAGACCTGAGCGGTATCATCGTTGACGGGCATGTATTGGTAGTAGCCGGAGAATTCTGTTGGCTTACAGTCAATGGGAGCACCACCGGCCACGCCAAACTCAGGTGGGCTGACCAGGATATTGACCACAAAAGTACCGGTAGTCACTGCACCGGGAATCACCACCGTAAGGGAGGTAGGACCGAGACTAATGGTCACTTCCTTAGACTTCATCAGTACGGCAAAGTCGCCACTTCTGGCGTTGGTGGTGCGAAAGGTTACAGTATCTGGCACACCAAGAGCAGCACCAAGGCGTTGAGGTGTATCCCAGTTGCCAATGGAGTCATAGGTGGTGCCTCCAAAGGAGGCAGTAAACCAGTTTTCAAAACCCCCGTTAAGCGGGTATTGAACCTGCGCAACTGCGCTGCTCATGAGGGCCAGCACAAGGGAAAATAAGGTAATGGTTTTTTTCATGGGTATGGATGATTTCAAACGGTATTGAGTGAAGGGCTCTGGCGGCTGTTGCCATCAAAGCTCAAAAATAGCATCCGATCGAGGATTCATGAGATTAGTTATTCACAATATCCCGAAGGAATGGACGAATGTGATTAACGGATGACAAAGTTGCCGCTGGCTATCAACAGACCATCTCCTACCATACGGTAAAGGTGGGTACCCGATGCCAGGCCTTGAAGAGAGATTTCGTTCAGGCCCGGTATCATAGACTGGCGCTGTACCATCTGTCCCATGGCATTGTAGATCTCTACGTGAACGTCCGTCCGGTAGGGGTTCTCCAGAAAGAAACTGCTCGTAGCCGGATTGGGGAAAAGTCTGATCGCAATGCCGTGCTGCGCTGCATAGGAGTCAACAAAGTTTGGATCCGTAAATTCAAATGACAGGTTGTCAATGAAAAGACGGGATCCGACATTGGCAGCGCGGGGATGGTAGCTGGAGGCAATGATCAGCAAAAGGCTGTCCGGCTCTTCCATAACCGTGTAGTTAATGGGCACCTCGAACTCGGTGTAGTCACTGGTGTTGGCCGTGATGAAAAGTTCACCGGTACCCACCACGGTTCCGTCGTTTTTCCACAGTTTAAGGTAAACATAGGCGCTATCACCGGCTACCGGTGTGTAGTCATACCAACCTTTAAATCTGTCGAGCATGCCTTCAAAGGCTTCTCCACCGGTGATGAATTCCGAATGGGTTATGCTCAGTTCATCGACCAATTGCTGGCTGATGGGCAGATCACACTCTCCATTGGTCAGCACACCGGGGATGTATTTGCGGAAGATGTCCAGCGTAAAAACATCGCCGATTTTGGTCTGTAGTTCAGCGGCAAACAAGCCCTCATGAACATTGAGGAAGGTACGGCGAACGGCCCAATCGTCGATGTTGTTGGCCAATCCCCAGCGATTGTGCGACTCCCACCATCCGGCGGGCTTGGGGTGATCCAGAGTATCAATCCAGGTCTCGAAGCTGGGGTTGGGCAGTTCGGTTTGAGCTTTAAGCCCAAAGACTGCGGTCATGCAGAGAAGAAAGAGAAGAGGTAAGGTCTTCTTCATGGGGAGTATGGTTTACAGGGTGATTGAGCTGAAGGACGGATCGGGAATTGGGTAACCCCTTGATGGCCGTATAAAACGCGAAAATAGCAAAGTCCTGACAATCCCAATGTTTTGCCCGGATTTGAGAAAAATTTGTTTTTTAACTTCGCGGTTAACGACAAAACGTAAAGCCCTTGATGGTCTTTGAATCTTGCCATGCGATTAAAACTAATCATTTATGTTGGTTAAATCGGGGCTCATTCGCCCTGAGAAAACAAGTTGGACGTTTAATTGTCTCCATCTTCTGTAGAATACGGTTCATTCAACATTCTAAATCTTCACATTGTCATGAGTTTAAAAATTGGACAAAAAGCACCGGACTTCAGCCTTACTAACACAGAAAAGCAAAGTGTAAGTCTTTCTCAATTCCAGGGTCAGCCGCTTGTCTTGCTGTTCTTCCCCATGGCCTTCTCCTCTGTTTGCACCGAAGAGATGTGCGCTGTGCGCGATGGCTTCGATGATTTTCAAGACCTCCAGGCCGTTGTTTTGGGCATTTCTGTCGATTCGCTCTTTACCCTTGCGCGCTTCAAGCAGGACTATAAATTGCCCTTTGAGATGCTGTCCGATTTCAACAAGGAGGTGTCTGCTGCCTATGGTGCACTGCACGAAGAATTCGCCTTTGGCATGAAGGGAGTTTCCAAGCGATCGGCCTTTGTCATTGATGCTGAAGGTGTAGTGCGCTATGCCGAGGTATCCGATCACCCCCCGACTCTGCCCAATTTCAAGGCTGTGCGCGAAACCCTGGCCAGTCTGAATGCGAATGTTTAACATTCGGGTCTACGGTGTCGCGCTGCATCAGGGAAATGTACTGGTTTGCCGTGAGCCCTTCCAGGGATATCTGGTCACCAAGTTCCCAGGAGGAGGTTTGGAGTTTGGCGAAGGCCCCGAGCAAACCCTCATTCGGGAGATGATGGAGGAAACCGGACAGAGCATTGAGCTGCTCGGTCACCTCTATACAACAGGGTTTTTCGTCGCTTCGCTGCGCGATCCGCGGGAGCAGTTGATCAGCATCTACTACCGCATGACCCTGCCCCTTCCCGAAAAACTTCAAGCCATGAGTCAGGACGGGCAACCCGTGCTCTTTGAATGGATGGATTTGAATGCTTTAGCGGCGCATGACTTTGACCTGCCGGCAGATCGATTCGTCGCCGAGCAATTCCTCATCAATGGAGCTCCCCGGCGCGAAATCATATGGACATAGGCTCGGTGGAAACGCCCAACCCGAACCAGCTTATCGCAGTATCTGAATCTTGCTGCTCTGCAACAGTTTGCCGCTTCTGCTGTCGAGAGCTCTGAACACATACAGGCCCTGGAATAGCCCGCTCAGATCAATGCTCTGCTGACCCGGAGTTAGCACTCCGCGAAGGGCCACAGATCCTGAAACACTGAGCAGTTCCCAATGGGCTTCAGAGGTATAGGCGTTGTCCAGCACAAGGTAATCCGTGGCCGGATTGGGGTAGAGCGTGAAGGCAAAAGGCATATTGCCTTGCTGCCCCAGGCCGGAGATGCCGGTGAAGCGCAGATCGTCCAGCCAGAGCGTTGTGCCCACGGTGGCATCCTTCGTGTTGCGGGTGGAGCGGGCGAGCACCTGGGCCAGATCGGCATCTTCTGAGCTCAGATAATTGATGGGAAGGTTGAAAGATTCAAACCCCGTTGTTGCGCCGAAACTGAAGAACTCATCCTCTGCAATCAGGGTAGTATCCGCTCCGCTGATGCTGAACAATCTGACCCTGATGGTCAGGGAGTCTCCACCTTCCGGCTGATAGCGAAAAAAGCCGATCAGCGCATCAGGTCTGCCCCATATCGGCGTGCCTCCCCGGACTATACTGTTGAACGGATCGGAGGCATTGACCACCAAAGTGCCGTTGCTGATGGCGGCCGGAGCTCGCAGATTGATCAGCGGAACCAGGGTGGTAACCATCTTGACCGAGGCGGAGCCGGTGTTGACCAAGGACTCTTCCTTGAACACCGAACAGACACTGAACAGAGATAATCCGCTGTTCGGAGTGTCCCAGGACTGGGGATTTTCACAAGCGGTTCCCGCGATAACCCAATCTTCAAAACTGGGATTGGGCAGGGTTTGAGCCTGTGAAATGATGCTGAAAAGGAAGAGAGAGAGGAAAAATAAAGGACTGATTTTCATGCGTTAAACTCGGTTTTGTTAGAGCTTACCAGGATCCGAAGCCCCTTTAAAAAAATCCGCTTATGGGTGCGAAAGGCCGCGCTACGTCGCATCAAATGTCGGTGATTTGTTCGATAAGCCCTTCGCCCGAAATAGGGATGCCAGTCTTTAAGAACCTTTGCGCACCCGCTCCAGCCGCAGCATGTTCATGGGGTTGAGTTCCAATCCCTGCACATCGGGGTGGCTGAGCAGGAGCACTTCGTCATAGTAAAGGGGAATCACGGCACACTGTTGCATCACCAGGCTGTCCATGCTGCGGTACAGGGAATGGCGGCGTGTGGCCTCCGGAGTGGTGCTGCCTTCTTCGTAGAGCGCATCCAGGGCGGGATCATTGCTGCGGGTGTAGTTGGGTGGGGCCCCGTGTTCGCTGTAGAACAGGGCCAGAAAACTCTCCGCATCGGGGTAATCGGCCACCCAGGAAGCGCGGAAGAACACCGACTGCCCTTTGACCATGGACTCGCGGAGGATCTTGCCGTCCAGATTCTCCACCCGAACCGGGATTCCGATTTGCTTCCACTGAGACTGCAGAAACATGCACAGATCGAGGTATTGATCATTGGTTCTCAGCATCAGTTCGGGCATGCCCCGCCCCCCGGGATAGCCGGCCTGAGCCAGAAGTCCGGCCGCGCGGTCGGGATCATAGCGATAACCGTACTTCAGTCTGGCCATGGCCTGATGGCTGTCCGGACCCAGGCCCAGCAGCACTGGAGGCACCATGCCCGCCAGGGCCGGAATCCCTTTCCCATTGCGCTGATAGGCGATCATCCGCTCCCGGTCTATGCCCCAGGAGAGGGCCTGCCTCACCCGCTCATCGCCCAGTGGAGTGCCGGCGCTGGCCTGTAGGTTGATGCCGAGGTACTCGGTGTTGAAGTAAATGCCCCGCTGGAGCTTCATGCTCTTCTGATGCTCTGACCTTAACTGCCCGTCCGGTCCGATGGCCTGTTTGAGGAATTCGGCATCCAGATCCGAGACGAAGTCCAGTTCTCCGTTGCGAAACTTGAGGAATTCCGTGCCCTTGGCCGACATAAAGCTGATTTTCACCCCCTGCAGATAGGGAAGAGACCGGCCCTGTTCATCGCGCTGGAAGTAGCGCGGGTTGCGCTTGAGCAGGAGCATCTCGCCTTCCTTCCATCTCGAAAGGCGAAAGGGACCCGTTCCGACCGGGTGCAATCTCAGATCCCGCCCATATGCCTGCACCACTTCAGGGGCCAAAACAGAGCAGTAGGGCATGGTCAGGCGGCTGAGGAAGGGCTGGAAAGGCTTGGTCAAGGTGATGCTCAGGACGCTGTCGCTGAGCACCGTAAAACTTTTTTCCCGGTCCAGAATGCCGTTGAAAACCCAAAAGCCATTCGCCCCGAGACCCGGATCCATAAGGCGTTGAAAGCTGTAGACTACATCGGAGGCCTTTAACTTACGGGTGGAATCGATTTGGTTCGCTGCAAAGGCCGCATCCGGATGAAACCAGACGTCCGTTCGCAGATAAAACGTGTAGCTCAGACCGTCATCGCTCTGCTCCCATCGACGGGCCAGATCGGGGCTCAACTCCATATTCTGGTCAAGCCGCAAGAGTCCGTTGAAGAGCTGTACAGCAGCCCAGGTATTGGCCTGATTGTCAGCAAAGGCCGGATCAAGAGTGCTGACGGCTGCGCTCAGGTTGAGGCGGAAGACAGCGGCATCTTCAGCCGATTGCTGCTGGGCCGCGGCGCTTTGTTGTTCGGATTGGCCGCAGCCCCAAAGACCCCATGCGGCCAGAAACAAAACAGGCACGGCGAGAGCCCCGAGCACAGAGGGATAAGCGAATGAGTTTGTGGAGAGCCTACCTGGCAAGGCCCTAAGTATATGCTTCTTCGCTGCGCCGAACACGCTGTGCCAGTGCTTCTTCAGCGCTCCCCTGTATCGCAGAATCAGATAAACTATGGCCGATATAATCATGATGATCAGGGACTTATGAGCGACTGTTCTTTGTCTTTGGCACAGGTATCAGACCGGCTAAAAAGCCAGAAACTGATCGATCTGAGCACCTGCCGCCTTGAGCGTAGGGGCATCCAGATCTCCCTCTCCATCCAGCAGAGTTCCAACCCTGCTGATGGGAAGCTTGTTGGGAAGAACATTCATACCGATGTGCAAGAGAATATTGGTCAGGTGATCGAGGCCGCGCAGATTGCCCGCCCTGCCGGTAGCCACTCCCACCAGACAGGCTTTCTTGTGGCGCCAATCCTTGATATCCGTCAGATCGATCAACGCCTTGAGCACACCGGGAAAGGACCCGTTGTACTCCGGTGAGAGGATGAGGAGTTTTTCCGCAGGTTTGATGTATTGGTCAACGACGCTTTGCAGGGCAGGGTGAATGTCATCAGCCGCGCAAGGTCGATAGCAATCCCCTTCCATCTGGGTCATGTCGAGCAATTGATAGGGAATTCCTTTCTGTGTAAGCAAGGCGGCGTATTGCTTGGTGACGCGCAAAGTATTGCTGTTCAGTCGATTGGTTCCGGAGATCAGGGTAATCATAGTTGGTTCAACAGCTAGCCAGAGCTCCAGGTTCAACCCGGAGCTAAAGTAAGCAACTCCTCTGCAGCTTCCGGACAGCTTTTCCACAGGCTTGCAGGGGCTGTTGACAATCCGACGCTCCCCAGGCCGTGGGGGGCTGTATCTTTATCGGGTTGAAGCAAGATTGTCGGGGCAGGTTTGGAACACTCTTTGGTGAGCTCGCCCATGCCGGCATTTACCAGGTCATACTTTCGGACAGAAAATGAAGTTCAGCTACTACGGTCATTCCTGCTTTTCCATGGAGTTCGGGGGCGCACAACTGCTCTTTGATCCCTTTATCAGCCCCAATCCACTGGCTTCGGCCATCTCGCTTAAACAGATTAAGGCTGATTATATATTAATTTCTCATGCGCATGAGGATCACACGGCCGATGCGCTGAGCTTGTTGAAGCAAACCGGCGCGCTTCTGATCAGCAACTATGAGATCGTCACCTGGTTTCAGAAACAGGGCATCAAGAAGGTCCACGGCATGAACATCGGCGGGAGTTTTGAATTCCCGTTCGGGCGGGTCAAGATGGTCGGCGCCATTCACTCCAGTTCTTTTGCCGACGGCAGCTATGGGGGAAACCCGGCGGGTTTTGTGGTCGATGACGGTCGCAAAGCCTTTTACTACGCAGGAGACAGCGCTCTGACCCTGGACATGCGCCTGATCGCCGATCAGCACGAACTCGATGTGGCCATCCTGCCCATTGGCGACAACTTCACCATGGGGCCCGATGATGCTGCACTGGCGGCCACCTACTGCGGAGCCGGCCACGTGGTCGGGGTTCACTACGACACCTTTCCACATATTGTCATTGATCAAAAGTCAGCCAGGGAGGCTTTTGAGGTGATGGACATTGAACTGCTTCTGCCCGCCATCGGGGAGAGCATAACCTTCGACTAAAGACCTATCATTAACTTCACCGGGAAAGGCCTTCCCGGTCTGTGCACGAGCAACTATGGGAAAAGTCATCGCCATTGCCAATCAAAAGGGCGGAGTGGGCAAAACCACCAGCGCCATCAACCTCGCGGCCAGTTTGGCTGTGCTGGAGTACAAGACCCTGCTGCTGGACACCGACCCCCAGGCCAACAGCACCTCCGGAGTGGGTTACGACCCCCGTCAGATCAAGAACAGTGTCTACGACTGTCTGGTCCGGGATTTACCCTATCAGGAGGCTCTGCTGGACACGGCTTTGCCGGGCCTGCAGTTGCTCCCCTCCCATCTGGATCTGGTCGCCGCCGAGATTGAGCTGATTCACCAGCCCAACCGGGAACAGCGCCTGCGCCATGTTTTGGCAGAGGCCAGAACCCACTTCGACTTCATCATCATAGACTGCCCGCCTTCCCTGGGGCTCATCACCGTCAATGCGCTCAGCGCGGCGGACTCGGTCATCATTGCCCTGCAAAGCGAGTACTTTGCGCTTGAAGGCATGGGGAAACTGCTCAACAACATCAACATCATCCAGAACCGCCTTAATGAACATCTGGTCATTGAAGGCATACTGATGACCATGTACGACATGCGTTTGCGCCTGTCCAATCAGGTGCTCGACGAAGTCAGGCGCCACTTCCAGGAACTGGTTTTTGATACGGTCATTCACCGCAATACCCGCCTGGGCGAAGCCCCGAGTTTCGGCAAACCTGCCGTACTTTACGATGCGGAGAGCAAGGGGGCACAGCAATACCTGGATCTGGCCAATGAAATCCTGCACAAAAACGGCATGATCGAGCAGCCGGACTCCACAGCCCAAACTCCGGTCACCGCCCCACAATCCGCCGATCAGACCGCTGAGTAAGAAGAAAGCGGGCATCCATCCAACTGCCCTGCCCGGCACAAGCCCCTAAGGGCCTATCCTCAATCGCCCATGATGAGCAAACGAAAAGAAGAACTGGGAAAAGGCATAAGGGCATTGCTCCGCGACATGGATCCGGGGGAAGGGCCCCTGTCCGGAACTTCAGTGTTGGCGGCCAATACCGAGATTGAGCTCAGCGCTATAGAGCTGAATCCCTTTCAGCCCCGCAGTCGCTTTGACGAACAGGCGCTCGCGGAATTGACCGCTTCTATTCGCATACACGGCGTCATTCAACCGGTAACCGTACGTCGTCTGGACAGTGGTCGCTATCAGTTGATCTCGGGCGAAAGGAGGCTCAGGGCAGCCCGGGCTGCCGGATTGACCCGCATTCCCGCCTATGTCCGAAGCACCAATGACCAGGAGATGCTGGAAATTGGCCTGGTGGAGAACATACAGCGCGAAAACCTCAACGCACTGGAGATCGCTCTGCACTATCAGCGCCTGATTGACGAGTGTGGGTTGCAGCACGATGAGCTGGCCGCGCGAGTGGGAAAGGACAGATCCACGGTGACCAATTACATCCGGGTGCTTAAGTGCATACCCGAAATTCAGCAGGCCTTGAAGAACGACTCCATCAGTCTCGGGCATGCCAAGGTGTTCAGCGGGCTGAGCGATCCGGTGGCGCAACTGGATCTCTTTCGCCGCTCTCAGGCCAAGGACTGGAGTGTTCGGCAATTGGAACGGGAGGCCAGCCACTACAAACCCGGCAAGAAGCAGAAAAGCCCTTCCACCGAAACGGCCTTGCACCCGGAATTGCGCAAGTTGCAGGACAAGTTGAGTTCCTCTCTGAGTACACGCGTGCGTATTCAGCCCGGCCGCTCCGGACAGGGACAGGTGCTGATCCAGTATCACAGCGCCGAAGACCTGCAGCGCATTGCCGACATGCTGAGATAATGTCCTGGTCCAGAATCCTGATGCTCCTGATCTCAGCGCTTCCCACAGTGCTGATGGCAAACTTTGCCTCCGCCGCATGGCAGCTCGATTCCATCTCCACAGAAGAGCTTGCCCCGGACAGCACTGCCGTCCTCGCGCCCGCTTCGGAATTGGATTCCGCTATGATCCAGCGGGGAATCTTTGTCGGAGATACGGCGGCCCTGCCTTCGGCCAGGGATACTGTGATCGGAAGACAGGAGCGTGTTTTTGCCGAGCCCCAACGCCATTCGCCCAGCAAAGCCGCCTGGAGGGCCGCTGCCGTGCCGGGATGGGGTCAGATTTACAACCGCAAGTATTGGAAACTGCCCTTGGTCTATGGTGGACTTGGAGCATTGGGTTACTGGGTTTATTTCAATGCCGATCAACACCGCTTTTACCGTCAGGCCTTTATCGCCAAAACCGATGACGACCCGGCTACTATAGACCCCGTTCCTCAGTTGAGTGAAGCCGGTGTTTTGCAAACCAAGGAGTTCTACCGCCGCCAGCTCGATGCCTCCGCGCTGATCACCGTGGCCTTCTACGGTTTGCAGATCGTCGACGCGGTGGTGGATGCACACCTGTTTGAGTTTGATGTCAGCGATGACTTGAGTCTCCAATGGAGCCCCTGGATGGGGGGAGCCAACTTTCGCTCGCCAGGACTCAGCGGAGTTCCAACCGATCCGGGAGGCTCAACACCCATACTTACAACAAGGCGCACTATGCCCATGGCGGGCCTTCAATTCAATCTCCGATACCGATGAGCCGGACTAAAGTTGGTCTGATGGGTTACGGCAAGATGGGCAAGGCCATCGAGCAGGTCCTCATCCACCAGAATGAAAGCGGGCAGGCCGATTGGGACATTGTTTGGAGGCTCAGTTCAGACAGCCCTCCTGCTGAGCTGAGCGGCGCATTGGACCAGGTTGATGCGGTTTTTGAGTTTACCAGTCCCCGCAGCGCTCCAACACATATTCGCCAGGCTATGGATGCCGGCATTGTCATGGTCTGCGGCAGCACCGGATGGCAGGACCAATTGCCCGCCATTGAGGAACATGTGCTTCAGCGCGAAGGGGCCCTGCTCTATGCCGCCAATTTTTCAATCGGTGTGAACATTTTTTTCGCCCTGCAAAAGATGGCCGCTGAGGTGATGGCTTCACGCAGCTCTTATAATGTGAGTATTAACGAAACGCATCACAGCGCCAAGCTCGATGCGCCCAGTGGAACGGCAATACAACTGGCCGAATTGGCCCTCAAAGCTTTGCCACAATACCGCTCCTGGTCGCTTTTGCCACCCGGAGAAGAGCCTTCAGAAAGGGTACTGCCGATTTCTTGCCACAGAACCGGGGATGTTCCGGGTACGCACCAGGTCTTGTTCAGCGGTCCCAACGATCAGATTCTCCTCGAACACAGAGCCCACAACCGTCAGGGCTTTGCCCATGGGGCTGTTGAAGCCATGCACTGGCTCATAGGTCGAAGGGGTTTGTTCACCATGAGCGATATGCTGGGACTTTAGGCGTTTAGTGCTCCGGGAGGGGTTTTTCCCTATTCCTTCCCATGAAACGATCCCGGCTCCCCCGCGTTAAGCTTTGTTAAGCCTTTCTATGGCCTGTATCAATAATGTACTGCCCTCCGTTAACTTTGTCCGGGCTCTTTTGTCATGGCCTGGGGAGTTCCCAGGCTGAATGAAGTCCATCTCTCTCCAAGCTTGCTTATGGATGCTAATGCCTCTCCCCTTCTGTATCTTTTTCTGATCACCCTGGTTCTGGCTTCTCACGCCGGTCTGGCTTTGTTGTTTAAAAAGGCCGGAGAGGATTGGTGGAAGGCCTTTGTGCCTTTTTACAACTACTACATATGGACCCGACTGGTAGACAAACCCATCAGTTGGTTTGTCATGATGTGTATTCCCATCCTGAATGCGGTGATCTGGCTGATTTTGGCGGTTGATCTGGCCCGGCGCTTTGGCCGGGATGGCTTTTGGGACGGTATAGCAGCCATGGTTTTCCCCTATATCTTCTTTCCCTGGATGGGATTGAACCCCGCCATTCAGTATCAACGTGAGCCCGAAGCCGGGCAAAAGGCCTCTAAAGGTGTCTTGAGGGAATGGGCGGATGCCATTGCCTTTGCTGTGGTTGCTGCGACTTTTATCCGCCTCTTCTTCTTTGAGGCCTATACCATCCCAACGACCTCTATGGAGGGCAGTCTGCTGGCGGGAGACTTTCTGTTTGTCAGCAAATTCCACTACGGCCCAAGGGTGCCCATGACCCCATTGGCCTTTCCCTTTGCCCATCAGCGCATGCCCCTGCTGGGCACCAAGGCCTATTTAGAGAAACCCTCTGTTTCCTATACCCGTATGCCGGGCTTCCAGCGGGTTAAGCGCAACGATATAGTGGTGTTCAACTGGCCGGAGGGCGATACCGTCTTTCTGCCCGTGGGCAGCACCCGCAGTTACTACGACCTTCAGCGGGATTTGGGGGACAAGCAGTTTTACCGCAATCCCCAGATCATCGCGGCGATCTCCCGGCAGCCCCTGCCTTTTGCCTCCGGGCCGCTTCGCGCCGGACCCGAGCTGATCACCTCCTTTCCAGTGGACAAGAGAGAGAATTACATCAAGCGCTGCGTGGCCGTTCCCGGTGATGAGCTGGAGATCCGCGATCGGGAGCTTTGGATCAATGGCGAAAGGGCATATCTGGATGATCATATGCAGTTTAAGTACCGGGTTGACCTGCAGCCCAATGCTTTTTTAAGCGAGAAGGTGCTCCGCCGCAGCATAGGAATCAATACCAGCATTCCCACCTATGAGATGAGTGCCGGGCAGCAGTTGCTGGATCGCGATGGGCAAACCGTCTATGCCGGCTACCTGGAATTGCATGCGGACAGCGCCGAGATCAGCGCTATTCGCGAGTTGCCGGAGGTTTTAAGGGTGCGAAGAGTACCGTTTGATATAGAGAGACCCGAAGCACTGTTTCCGCACGACAGTCGATATCCCGGTTCTGTGGATCAGTTTGGACCGATTGCTGTTCCAAAAAAAGGCCAAACGCTGGCGATTACCCGGGACAATCTGCCTTTTTACGAGCGCATCATTCAGGTATTTGAAGAGTCTGCATATTCAGGAGCCGCCTTTCCCGCCTTTAAAAGGCGCATTGCCGAAGGGGAAAGTCTGGACTACACCTTTGGCATGGATTACTACTTTATGATGGGTGACAACCGTCACCAGAGTCAGGACTCCCGGTTTTGGGGATTTGTACCCGAAGATCACGTGGTCGGAAAGGCCTGGTTTGTGTGGTGGAGCTGGGATGTGCACACGCCCTTTCCCGCCAAACTCGGCACGGTGCGTTTGAATCGCGTGTTGAGGCCGGTCAGTCATGGACAATGACCTATATATATAGTTCAATTAGCTTGTTTAGGTGCTGAATGGAGCACACAATTCACGGTGTGCTCATCCATTTTTGGACTTGTTTGGAGGGTTCAAACCTTTCCAAGGCATAACTTAGGACTAAACATCAAGTATGTCACTTTTTTTGTAATCCTTAGCTTTTATTTTTAGTTTCTTCACCAGAATCGTTATTTTGATGGATTTATAACTTTTATTGTAATGAATATTTTCAAGTCACTTTTGCTAATTTTCTCTGCTATAAAGGTGTAATTATTATCAACAGACACCAAAAAAAATTAAGTCACAATCCAATCACATTCTCACTTAAATTTCTACCGAGCTTTTTATTCGTAATTGTTTTGCAAATAATTAAACAGGAAATTTTTTGTACTTTGAGTAATCAACATAGTAACTGAGCCCTTATTTTTTGATCATTCTTTAAAAGAAAAAATGGCGCAATTTGAGTCAACCGAATAGTTTTGGTTCCGTTGTCCGACAGGATCCTGCGTATCCCGGCAATATCAACATGGAACATGAACTTCAACTACCGACTCAAAACACTATGAAACAGTTCCTCATCACTCCGGCCCGCTCGCTGGCCAACTTTTTCAGCCTCCTGCTGATTAGTTTCAGCTTGAACACCATGGCACAGACGGGCCTATGGTCGAATCCGGCAACCTGGGGGGGCTCGCTGCCTGCAGCGGGTTCTACAGTTAACATCGCCCCCGGTCAAACCGTAATCCTGGACGTGAATCCCCCATCTCTCAAGGGAATTCAAGTGCGCGGAACACTGATCTTCGCCGATCAGAACATCAATCTAAGCACGGGCTATATCCTGGTCACCGGCGGTGAACTCCGCATAGGCACCGAGGCTGCCCCGTTCAACCATAAAGCTACCATAACCTTTACCGGTGATATCCACGACGTTACCGGAATGGGACTGGGCAATAAATTCCTGATGGTCATGGGCGGTGGTCGTCTTGAACTGCACGGAGCTAGAGCCCATGTGCAGTCCTGGACCCAACTCCGCAAGAATGCCAGTGTTGGCAATGTCATCATCGAAACAGTAGATGCCGTCAACTGGAGAGTCGGTGACAAGATAGTCATTGCCCCCAGTGGCACTAAAGCGGAACAGGCTGAAGTGCGCACCATCGTCAACATCACCGGTCATCAAATCCGCCTGAACTCCCCGCTGAACCACCAGCATTTTGGACGCATTGATTCTATCGATGGATATGTTGTTGATATGCGGGCAGAAGTGGGCTTGCTGACTCGCGACATCGTTCTGCAAGGTGATGCCGCTTCGGAAAGCTCTAAGAACGGTGGTCACGTGATGATCATGAATGGCTCACAAGCCCGAGTTGAAGGGGTTGAGTTCTACCGCATGGGCTGGTATGGAGAGGGTGCCCGCTATCCCCTGCACTGGCACTTCAGTGGTAACTCATACTCCGAGTACGCCAGGAACAACAGCATACACCGCTCCTTCCACCGCGGTATTGTAACCCACGGTTCAAATGGCATCAAGGTCATTTCCAACGTGGCTTATGATGTTGTGTCCCATTGCTATGTGATCGCCGAAGACGGTGATGAAGTTGACAACCAGTACATCGGCAACCTGGGTGTTTATATAACCCGACTGCCCAGCAGCGAGTATTACGCTTTCCCCGGTGGTCAATTTGGTTCACTGCAGTCCGAACGTCACCCGGGTGTGTTCTGGACTACGAGCCCCAATCACATTGTTCGCGACAACCACGCCGCAGGATCTGTAGATGGAATGGGCTTTTTCTACGACGGCAACGGCACGGCAACCTCTATGCCAAACAATGCCTTTACCGGCAACGTAGCTCACTCCAACAGTTCCTCAGAAGGCAGCTATGACCGCGCCCATTACCGCACAACCGGTTGGGGTCTGTTTGTCGGAGCTGGTCTGGACAGCGGTGAGCCTATGGTTTTCTCCGATTTCACCGGATACAAGAACACACTTGGCGGTGCCTGGCTGGAAGGGGAAAATGTTGTTCTGCGCAAATCCGTCCTGGCCTCCAATGGATCCGGTGTCAACATTCAGCGTTCATCGCTGCACCTGGTTGGTTTGATCAAGAACACCTCAAATCAGATCGCTAACACCACAAAGGACATTGGAGCCATCAACATCTTTACCAGCTTCACAGACGGCAACAAAGAACCCAAGATTCTCGACGTTGATGTCATTGGCTTTGACAAGCGCATTGTCATAGAGGAAGATGCTGTTGATGTCTACTCCTATGTCCGCAACATCAATTTCATCGGTGGATCAGGACCAAGGGTTAAGATTGATCGGACTGGCTTCAAGGGTGCTTTGGTTGACCTTAGAGGTACCGTGAGCACTTCCGGTCAACCGACCATTTATCTGGGTCGCAACTACAATTACACAACCAGCTCCTGTGTGCTCGACGGTCCGGCTAATGCCAACCGTTGCTCAGCCAGAGACTATGCCAACCTGACCATTCATTCCGATCCTTACACCTCCGGTCGTGTCGGCAATATCCGACTCACCCGCAGCGCAGGTGGCTCAAACCTGGATATGTACGAGTCTGCCGAGATCAAGCATTGGTGGCCTGAGTACCGCCATCGCCAGATTCAGTGGATTCCGGTTGACGAGGTATTCACCGCCAGCTTTACTTCTGATCCTATGCCGTCTGAGTTCTTCCTCAATCTGCACGGTTTCAAAGAGTCCGGCAGCCGCATCATCATGACCGTTCCCAGTGGCAAGGTGCCCCGCCTTTACCGCGAAGATGGTTCCCTGATCACCGCTAGCCCCTCTATCGCCGCATTGAACTACTCCAATGATGGCTGGTTCTACAACGAATCAGACCGCAAGTTGTACGTATCCATCAGCTTAAAGGCTGAGAACAGCTTTCAAAAGAACCTCAAGGTTCGCTTGTTCTCTGCCCGCGAAGGAGTTGCTGATCTGGGTGCCAGCAATGTATTGGCCAGCCCCAACCCTTTCCGCGAGCAACTCAATATCCAGTTTGATGTCCTGAACAACGACTCGGAGACCAGCATCCGCATGTTTGACGCTCAGGGACGTGTAGCCTATGAAGAGAATGGTATGAACCTGGGAAGTGGCATCAATGTCATCAGCATTGATGGTTCCAACTTCAGCCCGGGTACCTACATCTACGAAATCCGCTCCGGTGATCAGATCCATCAGGGATCAGTGATCCGTGTTCAGAACTAATTTTCCCTGCGCTGAACGCATTCAGCATTTGCTAACAACAGCGGCTGCCTTTGCGGGCAGCCGTTGTTGTTTTATCTGCTGATACCTTGAGTAAGCTGGCCTTTTGATTAAGGCTTGGGCAGGGTAAAACCGAAGGTGGAGCCTACTCCTTCCGTGCTTCTGACATTGACGCTCATGCCATGGGCTTCTACGATGTGTTTAGCAATAGAGAGCCCCAATCCGGTTCCTCCCCTTTCTCTGGTGCGCGCTTTATCCGTTCTGAAGAAACGCTCGAAGACCCGCCCCAGGTTTTCCGTGGCAATTCCTATTCCATTGTCCGAGACCTCAATCAGCACCCTGTCGCCCATGTCATAAACTCCGATGCGGGCATAGCCCCCTTCCTGACCATAGCGTATGGCGTTGGTCAGAAAATTGACCAGTACCTGTCGCACGCGATTTCGATCGGCTCTGACTTTTACCTGCTGAGGAATACCCGGCTTGAAGCCAATGCTCATATCGGCAGCATCCGCCTGATCTTCCAGGGCCTCCATGGTCTCAGCGGCTAACTCACAAACATTGAAGACGGTTAGGTCCAATTGAAGCTGACCGCTTTCCAATAGGCTGATGTTTTCCAGATCCCGCACAATAGCAATCATTCGCTCAATATTATTGGCGGCTTTATGCAAATACTCCATATTGATGCGTTCATCATATACGCCACCGTCAATCAGCGTATCGATGTATCCCTGAATTGAGAAAATGGGCGTCTTGAGCTCATGAGATACATTCCCCAAAAATTCCTTGCGGTAATTGGCCATGTCCTGGAGTTGACGAATCTCCCTTCGCTGCACATCGGCCCATTCCATCACTTCATTTTCGACCTCTGTGATGATGTCCCGGTCCAGATCAACTTTTCGTTTTGGCAGGCCCTTGGGCGTCTTTAATTGGCTAATATTCTTATATATAACTTTTATCTTCCTATAGATAAAGCGCTCCAGAGCGTGCAACTGAATAAAGAAGGACAGTAAGAAGACAACTATTGGAGTGATGATCAATACCCTCAAATCCAGGGTGGTTTGCGGAAGGGCAAACAGCAGAAGCAATAGAGCAAGCGTAGCACCGGCGGTTAGCGCAGCCGTTCTGAATACTATACCCCTGGGCGTGGGGTTTTTAATCATACGTCCAGCTTATAGCCAATCCCTTTGATTGTGCGGATGGCGTTTAACCCAATTTTTTCGCGGAGTTTTCGGATGTGGACGTCAATGGTACGATCTCCAATGACGACATCAAAACCCCAGACCTTATTGAAGATTTCCTGGCGGGCAAAGACTTTTCCGGGTTTTGAAGCGAGCAAATTGAGCAATTCGAATTCCTTTCTGGCCAGGTTGATGTTCTCTCCGTTGATGTGCAGTTGATACTTTTCCTGATCAATCGCCATGTCGCCAATATAGCGAACATTGGTATCAGCGACTTTTTCCACCTTGCGCCGCATGAGCGCCTTGATCCTGCTCAAGAGCAGTCGTGGCTTGATCGGCTTGGTAATGTAGTCGTCGGCGCCCACATCAAATCCGGCAATCTGGGTAAAGTCCTCATTGCGGGCAGTCAAGAAAGCGATGACTGTGGACTGATATCGAGCATTGGCCCTTAGCTCACTGCAGACTTCGATACCGTCCATCTCTGGCATCATCACATCCAGCAGCACCAGGTCGGGAAGGCGTTCTTTCGCCCTTTTCAGAGCCTCTGTTCCACTGGAAGCCACTTGCACACTGTAGCCTTCCTTCTCGAGATTGTAGCGCATAAACTCCAGAATATCGGGTTCATCGTCAACAATCAGTACATGAACAACATCCGTTTGCATAAGCTGTACAGAAGTAAAGCACAAAATTAGGCTTATAAAGGCGTCATTTCATTAAGCCTATGTTAAGTGCAGGTTAACAACCTGATCTATCCTGCCTGCGTTTTATAAATTCAATTATTATTAATTTATAAAAACATACTTTACAAGTCCCATAGCAGCAATAAACTCTTTCACGATTTGGCACATCTTTCTAATCTTTGCCCAGCATTGTCTATGGGCTTCTAAGTCCAAGGCTACGAAAACTCCCAAAAAGCAGTCTATTGCTCATTCTCTCCGCTATTTGGAAGATTCTCCTCATCGTAGGATCACTGGGCATCTTCATCTTCGGAATGAAGATGATGAGCGATGGTATACAGAAGCTGGCGGGCAAGAGACTCCGTCAGATCCTGCGCTCGGTAACCAGCAACCCGGCCAAGGGCATCTTTACCGGCTTTGTCACCACCTCTCTGGTTCAATCTTCCTCGGCCACAACGGTGATGGTCATCAGTTTCGTCAATGCAGGCCTATTGACGCTCGCCGAATCGTTCAGCCTGATCATGGGTGCGAATATCGGCACCACCTTGACCAGTTGGATCGTCAATTACGCCGGTTTAAAGATATCCATCACACCTTTTGCCATCGTCCTGGTCGGGGTAGCCCTGCCCATGATGTTTTCGAGGAAGAATCAATGGAGAAATCTGGCAGAGTTCCTCATCGGTTTTGGCATATTGTTCATCGGTCTGGACTTTCTCAAAGGCAATGTCCCTGATCTGGACGATCCGGCCAATGTCGGGATCCTGGAGTTCTTCAACCGCTTTACCAATCTCGGATTCTTCACGACCATACTGTTCATTGGATTCGGAGCCATACTAACCGTCGTCGTCCAATCCTCCTCCGCCTCCACAGCCATCACGCTGATTATGGTCGCCAATGGCTGGATCAGTTTTCCCATCGGCGCAGCCATGGTGCTGGGTGAGAACATAGGAACCACCATCACGGCCAACATCGCTGCTTTGGTGGCCAACAACAACGCCAAGCGAGCGGCGCGTTTTCACTTTCTGTTCAATGTCATCGGTGTGGTCTGGATGTTGCTTGCCCTGAATCTGGTCATCCGCTTCGTAGAATCCGTCCCCTTTGAGAAAGTCCAGACCGTTGCTCTGGAGGACATCGGCGTTTCGCCCTACATGATTGAGCAGGCTGAAAGGGACGGCTTGTTGCCCTCCAATGGACCAGCGGATTACCTGATGGACGACTATTCCCCGGAGAGCCTGGTGGTGATTCCCGACCAACTTCGACCGGGTAAGTTCATGTTGAGAGAGGGCTACTTCCTGTACAAACAAGCCGGCAATGAAGGCATAACCCAACTCGAGGTCACTGTTGACTTCCCCAACGACCGTCTGCCCTTGTTTCACACCATGTTCAATGTGACCAATGTCTTGCTGCTGGTCTGGTTCCTACCCTTCTTTGAGCGTGTGGTCCACCGCATGGTTCCCTCTGTTTCAGAAGATGAAGAGGAAACCAGTTTGCAGTACATCGTCAGCGGAATCATGGAAACGCCCGAATTATCCATCGAAGAGGCCCGCAAGGAAACCGCTCAATTTGGCAAGTTGATTCAAAAGATGAGCAGCAATGTCACCATGCTGTACTTCGGAAAACAAAAAAACTCAGAAAAACTTATAGATAAAATAAGAAGACGAGAGGAGATCACCGATCAGATGGAGATTGAGATCGCCAACTTCCTTTCCAGCATCTCTGAAAAAGACATCAGCGCGGTAGGCTCTCAGCGCATACAAAGCCTGTTGGCCATCATCAACGATCTGGAGAGCATGGGAGACATCTTTTGTCGAATGGCTCTGCACGAGAGCAAGATGAGAGAAGACGAGTTGAATATTCCGGAGGAAATCCGGCAGCCCGTGCATCGCATGTTTCAATTTGTCTCCGGCAGGGTCAAAGCCATGGTCCATTCTATGGAGAACGAGGATTTCTCCAAGACGGATCTCCGCGAAGCGGAAGAAGCCGAGAAACAGATCAATGAATTGCGCGATCAGCTCAACCGCCAGGTCTTCCGGGCACTGGAAAAGTCAAAGATTTCCCCTTTGCAGAGCATTGCTTTTCTCAATCTGGTATCCAGCATAGAGAGCATTGGCGATCTGGTGCTGAACATCAATCGCTACATGGCGGGCGAAAAGTGAGCGATCTTACAGCAGTTGCATCCACACTAGCCGCAAAGGACTCAGAGATCCAAAGAAGCCAGCTCAATCGCATCAGCGACTGGCCAGCTCAGAACTCCGGGACTTCAACAAGCGACCATTCTCATACCAGAGGTCATAGAGCCACTCCCCGTTTAGGGCCCAAACTCTCCAGCATCCGGACTTCTGCCCATACCGATAGGTGGCATCCCCGATCTTCTGCCCGTTTTCGGCCCACATTGACCAGGGGCCGTGCATCTGTCCCTGATACCAGTGCCCCACTTCGCGCAAAGAACCATTGGGATAGAAGCTGATCCACTGAACATAATCTTCACTGAGCTCCTGCCACAATTCCTCCAATTGTCCGTCTTCAGCAAAGCTCTCTTTGATGGTGCTCTGAGCTGAACAAAGTCCGGACATAAGCCCTAAGAGTAGAACCAAAACAAAGCGTTTCATAGCATAAGGAGCAGTTCCCGCTCGCATCATATCAGAGTTTACCTTAATAGCATACGGAACGGAGCGCAATTTGTTGGCATATATTCCACCCACTTGGAGAAACTCTCTGGCCCCTTCCCTTGTTAAACTCCTATGAAATGGTATAGCCCCAGCTCAAAAGCCATGCTATGGACTCTTTTGAGCACCGCTCTGCTGTCGCTTGCATGCAGCTCTTCCACCGAAAACAAAATGGCTTCAAGCCCTGAACAGCCATTGAGCACTCAGGTCACACCCTTACAAGGAGCCCAATCCACCGACACCCTCCAACTGTTGAAAGACTGGGACGGCCAGACTTTGGAGCTCAGTGATCGGGAATGGAAAGATCGAATGAGCCCGGAGCAATACCAGGTTACCCGTCAACACGGCACGGAAAGGGCTTTCAGCAGCCCCATGCACCAGGCCGGACCAAAAGGCTCCTATGCGTGCAGCGCTTGCGGTCTATGGCTCTTTGACAGCGATGCTAAATTTGATTCGGGCACCGGATGGCCAAGTTTCTATCAGCCTGCAGAAGACAAGCACATCGGTCGGGAAAGAGACCAGCGCTATGGCATGGTCCGAACCGAAGTTCACTGCGCCCGATGCAAATCCCATCTGGGTCATGTCTTTGAAGACGGCCCCGCTCCTACGGGATTGCGCTACTGCATCAATGCCGTTTCCCTGAAATTCTTTTCCGCCGCAGACCAGTAATCACCCTCCTTCCGCAGGGTCTATGGTTTGGAAACGCCCGCTTTTCGCATCAAATCGGAGCGAAGGGCTGTTGTACAAACGCTCCAGCTTTCCGCTGTGCCGAATCTCATCGCGGGTACCTATGGAGAACCCTTCTGCGCTGATCAGGGCAATGCGATCCGCGTGCTGCAGGGCCCATTCCAACTCGTGAGTGGCCATAAACAAACAGGCCTGCCGACGCCGGGCCAGCGCGGCCAGCAAATTAAATATATGAGCGCGCTGTACCACATCCAGGTAATGCGTGGGCTCATCGAGCAAAATAAGGGGAACGTCCTGCACCAGCGCCCTGCCTATAAGGACCCGCTGCCTTTCCCCATCGCTGAGTTGATAGAGCGATTGATCCAGCATCGGCTCCAGATTCAGATCGCGAGCCACCTCCAGCACTTTATCATGATCAGCACCGGAACTGCCAAACCAACCCTGATGAGCAAAACGTCCCAGGCTCAGCAGGTCCACAACCCGGGTTTCGCCTATGGGTGGAAGGGCGGTGAGGACGACGGCCATGCGGCGTGCCCGTTTGAGGGCCGAGAGCCTTTTGATGGGATCGGAGCCCAAAAAGACCTCGCCCTTCAGCGCGGGGATCAGCCCGGACATCGTTCGGATCAAGGTTGACTTTCCCGAACCGTTGAGACCTAAAAGTGCCACGAGCTCGCCGGGGTACAACTCAAAGTCGATTCCCTCCACTAAGGGGCCATTTCTCGCCGAATGGCCTATGCCCACCTGAGCACAGCGCAGCACAGCGCGCCCTGTCTTTTCCTTGGAAATCATTGGCCCTGTTGAAAGAATTGTCCCACCCGTCGCGCCCGCCAGAGAATCACCAGTACAGCCGGAGCCCCAATCAGGGAGGTGATGGCATTGATGGGAAGGGTGCCTGCTCTGCCGGGCAGACGGCTCATCAGATCGCAGGCGGTCAGCAAGAGCGCCCCGCAGAGCAAACAGTAAGGCAGCAAAACCCGGTGTGAACTTTGCCCGCTCAGCGCTCTGGCCATGTGGGGCACGGCAACGCCGATGAAGGCAATAGGACCGCAATAAGCCGTCACCGAACCGGCCAGCAAGGCCGTCAAAGCCACCATGATGATTCTTACGCTGAGCAAGGGCAGGCCACTTGTTCGGGCATAGTCATCGCCCAAAGCCATCAGGTCGAAGGGCCTTGCCATCAGCCAACCAACGAGCAGGCACAGTCCCAACAGAGGAGCCAGAACGCCCAGTTCAGCCCAATGGGTATGGTCCAGACTGCCAAAGGACCAATAGATGAAATGGCGAAGGCTCTCTCTGCCCGCGCTGTATTGCAGTATAGCCACAATGGCTCCGGTAAAGCTGCCCAGCATCAAACCGATGATGAGCAAAGTAGCCGGATCGCGGACTTTGACGCTCAGGAGCATCATCAGACCCATGACCAGAGCAGCGCCAAGAGCCGCGGCCACTACTATAGGCGCCGCAGCTGAGGCAGCGCCCAGGGCGCCGAGTTGCCAACCCATTCCACCCATGAGCAAAAGGGCAACGCCCAGACTGGCTCCAGAGCTGATGCCCAGGATATAAGGGCCGGCTACCGGATTTCTGAAGAAAGTCTGCATGATCAAGCCGCTGACGCCCAAACCCGCACCGGCCAGCATGGCCGTCAAAGCCCGGGGCAACCTCGACTCCAGCACCATGATGCTATACTTCTGCGGAAGTTCAGGATCGCCCCTCAAAGCGGCCCAGACCAGATGCGCTTCAATATGCACGGAACCGTACAGCAGATCCGCCGCGAAGACCAGCAACAAGGCCAGCAACAGCAGAAGCAGGCTGATGAATTCTCGCCGCCGCCCAAAGCTCTGAGTCTTCATTGGGGCAGGCGTCTATAGTAGAAAAGCTCATCCGGTTCCTGCCCCCCCCCCTGAAAGATGCTGATCAGGTCTTCGAGCACGCGATCGGGCCTGAAGGTCGCCGACTCCCAATAGTCATTCCCCCCCCCAGGGCTGAGTCTGGCATCGTTGTTGTAAACCCGTCCCATACGCACGGCTTTGAAGTGTCTCAGACGGACATTGCGCTGCTGCAGTTCGCTCAAACTGCGCGCCGCCCCGGGATGCACCCAAAAATCGGCCTCAGAAGCCCGTTCAAACACCTGCTCAAAATCTACCGACAAGCTGCCCTTGCCGCCGGCATCGGCCCAGACATAGGCAGCACCGGCATCGCTCAGGAAGGCAGCGGCAAAACTCTCGGCCCGGGGTACGGTCCAGTTCCCCTGAAAGTCCAGCCCGGAGAAAACCGAGGGCTTTTCCCCTCTTTTTTGTGCGTTCAAGCGGAGCGCTGCATAGTGTTGTTCCACACCCGCATAGAGAGAATCCGCCAAAGCCGACTGCCCGAGCAGCCAACCGCCCAGGCGCAGCCATTCCGCCTGACCCAGAGGATGTTCCTCCATAAACTCCGCTATGGGCATGACGGGCAAACCGAGTTGTTGCATCTTGCGAAACTCTCCGTACTCGGGATCGGCGGTAAGATAGGTCAGCACAAGATCCGGTTCAAGGTCGAGTATGCTCTCCATATCCAGATTGCCCTCCCGGCTCACTTCGCGCAGGTGCCCTTTTTCATAGAGCTGGCGAAGTTGCGGGTCGTAGAGATTTTCGCCCCAACTCATGCCCACCATGATTCTTCGTTGGTCCAGCATGGCAAACATGGCGGCGTGCGTAGTGCTCACGCAAACCACCCGCTTCAGCGGAACCCGAATTCGCCGGTGATCGGCGTATAAATTCTCCGGAAGTGGGCAATTGCTGTCGAGCAGAAGATAGGGCATCCATGCTGTTTCTTCTGCATTGGTGGAAGGGCTTTTGATCCATACCCTCTTGTATTGGTGACCCTGCCAGACGCGCAATCCCCGGGCATGGCCAAGATTCAATTCCTCTTCGGGCCAGGACTGCAACCACTCTGATTCATCGGCTGTTTGAGAAGCTGCGCCTGAATCATCCCGCACTCCTGAACAGGTATACAGACTGAAGCTCAAGCTCAGCGTGCAAAGGATTCTATAGAGTAGCGAGCGACTCATGGTACAAAGTAAAAACTACCCGGATTGCTGCCCGTTGAAAAGGAGTCCACCAGCACTCCATCCGGACTGTAGCGCAGTACCATGCCCTGACTGACAAAGTCGCGCGCATCCCCGATGATGACCTCTCCGCTGCCTTGCCGGTCAACACCCAGGCTGTAAAAGAACGAAGAAGCCGATGCACTGATCCAGGCTGAAGCCGGCGCTGTCGCGGAGCCGCTCTGCATCCGATACACCCCGCCGGGACCCAACCAATAGAGCCAGTCCCCATCCGGGGAGATGGCCAGTTTGCTGACGTAGTGACCCACAGAGCCGAGAGTCCACTGCTGGAGCAACGCTTCACTTTGCGGATTGATCAGGCGCAGTTCCGGTTCGGCTTCCATGAATCCTCCTGTGCTGAGCACATAGAGATTGCCCTGGTCATTCAACAACATGCTCTCCGGTTCTCTTCCGCTGGGCAGTGAATCCAACAAGATGTCGCTGGCCGCATCCAGTACCCAGATCTGGTCCCTGGCCATCAGGGCAATATAGGCCCGGTTCCCATGACTGACTATGCGCTCGGTCCATGTGTTGGTAACGATCTCTCCGATGACGCTGTTGCCGGCTGATTCAACAATGCTGATGCTTCCGGAGAAAAAGTCACTGACATAGGCTTTACCGGGGGACACCTCACACAGGTAGCGGGGAGAGGTCAAGCCACTGATGCTCATACCCAATTCAAAATTCTCCGTATTGATCACATCAATCTTGCCGCTGTTGTTGACCACCAGGTAGTAAACTCCATCCATCTCGCTCATGGACTGCAGGACATCTCCGGGGCTGAGGCCCGCATTGGCTGCGGCGTAAACATCCGAACTCAATCCCTCATCCCTGCTGTAGAAGTCCACACTGCTGTTGGCCGAGCCAAAATTGCCCTCATTGAGCACGAAGAATCCGTTGCTAAACTTCGCCTCCGGTGGGTTGTTGTTCTCCTCTTTACACGAGGCCAAAAAACATACCATTAAAAATGTTATGCCAGTATAACTAAATGTTCTTATCATTTATAATTAGTTTTAACAATCAATTGAAGTCGAAAGGAGCGCCCGGGTTGTGGGCGATTGATCACCGATTCGAAATAGCTGTTCAATAGGTTGTCGGCTATCAAGCCGGTTTCCATTTTCCATGAACCGACATAGAACCAGGCGTTCAAATCAGCCGATAACAGGACATTGGCGGGCAAACCGGCAGTCCCGTCGGTTCGGGTAGGGCGCCAACTGCTCCCGCTCTGACGCAAACCCAAGGACCAGCGTTTTGCACGGATGGAAGCCCGCCCGGTATAGCGATGGTCCGGTTGATAGAGCAAATAGCTCTGCTCGCCGGTTCTTGCGCGGGTATAGGCGTAGATCATTTCCAGATTCCAAAAGGCAGCAGCAAGCCAGGGCATGTTGCCTCCAAAGGAGGAGCGCAATTCCAGCCCGCGATTGTTGACCTGATGCAGATTGCTCGCCTCCCAATAGCTGGCTGATTGCGGAGCCCACTGGATCCACTGATCGATCCGGCCTGTCCAGACCAGGGCCTGCAAATGAGCCTGCACCTCATCTTTGGCGTAGCGCAAGGACAGGTCGGCGTCCAGCATCCAGCCCTGTTCAGGCAAGAGTTCGGGATGACCACCCGGCAGCCACCAGCGATCATTCTGTGAGGGACGGGCGTAGTGCCGGGCTGCCCCGGCTCCGCCGCTGAGTCGCCAGACTTTTGCTTGGGGCTCCTGATAAAAGAACCGCACAACGGGTTGAAAGGGTTGCCAATCTCCGTCATAGCGATCCTGCAGGAGATCTGTCCGCAGGAAGAGCCGGGGGCTCAACGCGTATTGCACACTTTGCTGCAGGCGTAGTTCCCAGGCAGAGAAATCTTCGGCATAGCCACTCGATTGGATGTGTTCTCGTCTCAGCGTATAGCCCCCCTCCCATTTCCATCTTGAGGAGCGGTCATATCTTGACCAGTTCAGCGCGCTTTCCCCAGCCATGGCCCGCCCTTCGGAGTAAATACCGGCCAGCTCATTCCGGTAGGCAAACTGTTCATCCATCCAACCCGCCCTCCACTGCAAAGCCCAGGCGCCAAACTGATTCTGGTACTGAGCGGAACCCAGCCAGAGCTGGTCTTCCTGTTCCTCCCGCTGGTCGCTCACTTGAAGGGCCGGGGGAATGAGTCTGCTGCTGCCGTTGCCGGCCAGTGCCACAGTCCACTGCCCGCTCTCACCGCTCTTGATGCTTATATCCTGAGCCGTAAACCAGCGTCGGTACTGTGCCGATGGCATGGAGAAAGGGGGCAGCACAGGGTGCTGTACCGGAAAGTCAAGATCGGCATAGGCATAGGCCCCGCTGCTTCGCAGGGCCCAGCGATCTTCGACATACTCCACACTGCCCTGGGCCTGGGATTGGGCAAAACTGCCCAGAGATCCGGCGAGCTCTGCGCTCAGACCCGGGGCATCAGCGCTGGGGCCGCTCTCCAGCTCCAGCAGTCCACCCAGAGCCATACCGCTTTGGGCACTCGCCGCCGAGCCGCTCACCAATCGGGCCGAGCGCAAACCCGCCACCGCCAGAGCACTCAGATCAACTGTGCCGTGCATAGGACTGTTGAGCCGCATACCGTTCCAGCGCACCAGGCTATGCCTGGCCCCCGCCCCCCTGTAAGCGGCCGTGGCAATCTGGCCGGGTCCGTAGTCTTTGATGGCAAAAGCTGTGCTGAAGCTCAGCATATCCGCCAGGGTGTTGAAAGCAAAGCGATTCAGATCGGTAGAATCCACCTGGAGATCTGTGGGCGAGAGCACCCCGTAGCCCTTCACCAGCAAGGGCTCCAGCCAAATGGAATCAGCCGTCCTCCCGGCAGCAGTATCCCCTTGCGCAGAAAGCACATCAATAAAACATATAAAATAAAAAATCAGGCAGGAGATGCGGAGCATGAGGGCGGGAATCCGGGCACTGAATCCAATGAATGCGCAATGAGCTGTGCGCAACAGATTCCGCCCCCGTCTTCACGGGTCCTCAGTCGGCTATGGATGTGTCTTTTCTCCATGGGTCAGGTTGGCTTTTATCCCCAAAAGCGGGCTGACGGAACCATCATCGGCAGGTCTTCTGACTTCTCCCCTTCGGTTTGCCTTCCCATCTGCACGTCTGGCAGACAGTGGCGGAGATTAAACCGAAGTCGGCATCCTTTTGCTTTTCGGGCGAAAGGATACGGGAGTTACAGCAGTGGGGACTGCTCCGGAATTGCACCGGATTCCCTTTTCAGCTCATGATCTGCGGGATAAAACCGCAGAAGGAGCACCGTTGATGCCCTTCAAAGGTAGAGTGCTTTTTTGTTTCAGCAAATCCGCTGAGCAAGAGCAGGCCTTTCCCCCGATAATCAGTTTACTTGCCCATCGCTGCCCGCCTCAAGGCTGTGGCCTGCTCATCGCCCAGCCAGCGCTCAATCAGCGCGTGCGCCAGATAGATCAAGGGCGTCAGCAAGATCGCCGCCGCGACCTTGAACAGGTAGTTGTTGGTGGAAACGGCCAGGAACAGATCCAATGACCAGTTGGCCGGGCCCAAAACAAACGCGATGTAAATAACAATATAACTATCAACCAATTGGGATACAACGGTTGAGCCGGTTGCCCGCAACCAGATGGCTTTTTCCCCGGTGATGGCTTTAATGCGGTGAAAGACGAAGACGTCCAGAATCTGTCCCACCAAAAAGGCCACCAGAGAACCCCCTATGATCCAGGCTCCCTGTCCGTAGATGGTGGAATAGGCCAGTTGCGCGTCGTCAACGCCCTGATTGGTGTAACTGCCTGGCCACCAGGGTGCGGGCTCTGCCGCAATGGCCAGATTGACCATGATAAACGCATAACTGATCAGCGCCACGGTGAGATTGGTCAGCAGCCTGACCCCTTTGGGACCAAAGTACTCGTTGATGACATCGGTCATGATGAAGACCACGGGCCACAGCATCACACCTATCGTAAAATGGGGAGCCACTTCCACTCCGGCTATACGGTAGATGAGCCCGGAGGCCATGCCCAGGGTTTGGTCCAGGGCGAAGATCTTTACCCCGATAAACTCAGCCAGCAGCGCATTGGAGATGAACAAGCCGCCCAGAATGACAAAGAGCCGGGTGGGCTTGTGGGAGGCCATATGAGGTGTGAGCATGCCCGAAAATTATAGCGCGCAAGTTAATCAGGCTCCAATGCTCAGGTCGTATTTTAGCCACCCAGAGATGAGCAGTTCTTCTTCAGCCCACAGCGCTCAGGCACCGGTTCGCGTCTACACCGATGGGGCCTCCAGCGGCAACCCCGGTCCCGGCGGATATGGAGCGGTTCTGCTCTACGGCAAAGCCAGCAAGGAGCTCAGCGGTGGCTTTAGACGAAGCACCAACAATCGCATGGAACTCATGGCGGTCATCGCAGCCCTTGAGGCGCTCAAAAGACCAGGTTTGCGGGTCGAAATATGGTCGGACTCCCGCTATGTGGTGGATGCGGTGGAGAAGGGTTGGGTCTTTGGCTGGGAGCGCAAGAACTTCAAGGACAAGAAGAACCCCGATTTGTGGAAGCGCTTTCTGGCGCTGTACCGGCAGCACAGGGTTCGCTTTCACTGGATCAAAGGCCACAATGACCACCCCTTGAACGAGCGCTGCGATCGCCTGGCGGTTTCCGCCGCCCAAAACGCCACTCAGATTGACGAGGGCTATGAGGCGGAGAACCCTCTTTAAGCAGACGCAATCCAACGCAAGCAGACCGGATCAGACGCTGACTTTGGAGCGCTCCTCGTAGGTCTGCAGGAATTCCGAAGCCTTTTCGACCTGATTCTTAGAGCCCAGATACACGGGCGAGCGCTCGTGCAATTCCGTGGGCTCGATCTCCATGATGCGGCGGTAACCATCGGTGGCCATTCCCCCGGCCTGCTCCACAATAAAGGCGATGGGGTTGCACTCGTAGAGCAGGCGCAATTTGCCCTTGGGTGCATCGGTGGTGGGCGGGTACATAAACAGACCGCCCTTGATCAGGTTGCGGTGAATGTCGGCCACCATGGACCCGATGTAGCGCATAGACCATGGGCGCTTGGTCTGCTCGTCATCTTCCACGCAATAGTCGATGAAGCGCCTTATGCCTTCGGGAAACTTGGAGTAATAGCCCTGGTTTACGCTGTAAACCTTGCCCATTTGAGGGGTGATGATGTTGGTATTGGACAGGCAGAACTCACCAATGGAAGGATCGAGGGTAAAGCCATTGACTCCGCGTCCAGTGGTGTACACCAGCATGGTGGAAGAGCCGTAGATCACATAGCCGGCGGCCACCTGCTCGGTGCCCTTTTGAAGGAAATCCTCCTTTCGAACCAGATCACCTTGGCGGGAACGGCGGCGGTAGATGGAAAAAATGGTGCCGATAGAGACGTTCACATCAATGTTGCTGGAACCATCCAGGGGATCCATGAGAACCACATACTGCGAATTGCGGCTGTTGGCATCCTGAAAGGCGATGAAGTCATCGTTCTCCTCAGAAGCCACCCCGCAGCATTCCCGACCCGCTCTGAGCGATGCGATGAAGTGCTCATTGGCGTAAACATCCAGTTTCTTGACCTCCTCACCCTGCACATTCATGGAGCCAAAATTGCCCAGTATGTCCACCAGGCCCGCCTTGTTGACCTCGCGGTGAACCACTTTGGCGGCAAAGCCTATATCCCGAAGCAGGTTGGACAGTTCACCGGATGCAAAAGGAAAATCCAACTGCCGTTCGATGATGAACTCATCGAGCGTTGTGATTTTGTTTTGAAAATTCATGCTGTGGGAGGCCTAAACCGTTGTGGATGGATGAAGTAGCCCTTTGGTAAATATCGGGGCAGCGCTGAGAATAAACCAATATTGGGCCATATTGGACCATCTGCCCGCTGCATCGGTCTGATGGGAGAAAGTACGAAAAAATCGGCTGTGGAGTTGCAAGTGGGGCAAGCTGCTGTGCATTTGAACACAGTGCCCGATGCAACGGTGTATTTTCGGCTGCCGATAGCCCTCAAATGGAGGAAGCTCAAAAATACAATGCCAACTAAGAAAACAGCAAGCCAGACCGGATGGAAGGTCTATAAATTCGGAGGAGCCTCGGTTCAGGATGCCGGGGGCATACTCAATGCGGCCCAACTTGTTCAAAATGCCGGGTCCCGCAATTTGCTGGTGGTGATCTCCGCCATGGGCAAGACCACTGTGGCTCTGGACAAGGTCCTGCGCCTGGCCTGGGCCGGCGATGCAACAGAGGCGAGGAGGGCATTGGATGAGATAGAGGCATTTCACCGCGCTGTGGCCGTAGAGTTGGGGATAGCTGTGCCCCCTTTCCCGCCGGAAAAGGAGGCTGTGAGGCCGGATGAGCAAGGGCATAAATCGCTGACTCTAAAGGCAATGACTCTGCTTCAGGAAGAATTTGATCAGATCAGAGCCAGTATTCTGAAGCGGGAGCAAGAACTTGCGCGCCGCGAGAAGAGCGCCTCAAGTGAGGGTGAACGGCAATGGGCAGCCTCAGCGCTGGAACCGGGATTTGATCGCTTCTATGATGGCATTGTTCACCGCGGCGAGGTGATGTCCACCTTGCTGGCTGCCGCCGCTTTTGAAAATGCGGGAATGTCGGTGGAATGGCACGATGCACGAAGACTGGTCTTCACGGATGCCACACACCGGGAGGCCCGCATCAACTGGGCCCTGACCCGCAAGGCCATTCGAACGGCATTGCTTCAAGGCTCAGCCACGGTGCACCTGGTTCAGGGCTTCATCGGCATCAGCCCGGAGGGCCATCCCGTCACTTTGGGTTTGGAGGGCTCGGATTTCAGCGCCGGCATCTTTGCGGATGCCCTGAGCGCAGAGTCAGTGACCCTGTGGAAGAACGTGCCCGGGGTGTTCAGCGCAGACCCGGCTCTCTTTCCCGATGCCCAACGCCTGCCGCAGTTGTCCTATCGCGAAGTGTTTCAGATGGCCAACTACGGGGCCAAGGTGATTCACCCCAAGACGCTCAGCCCTCTGGAACACGCGGGCATTCCCCTCAGGGTGCGCTCCTTTTCCGATCCGGCTGCAGCGGGCAGCGATATCGGTGCGGAAGATCCGGAGGCAGCGTATCCGCCCATTCGCGTGCGCCTGGACGGTTTATTGCTCATCAGCCTGCAACTACAAGACCTGGGCTATCTCGGCGAAGACCATATCCAGCAGATTTTCTCCACCCTGGGTCGTTACCGGGCCAAGGCCTATCTGACTGAGATTGGATTGATGAACATCTCAGTGGCCGTTATCATGGAGGAAGGGCGAAAGGATGCCCTGCTCGATGAACTGGGCATGGGCTACAGAATCCGCTACAACGAAGAGCTCAGCTTGTTGAGCATAAGACACTATAACGATCAGATTGTAAAGGAGATACACGCTTTGTATCAACCAATTTTGGAGCTTAGAAACCGGCAGACGCTGCAATGCCTGTACACGGCAGAACAGCGCTAGGAAGAAACAACATCAGGATTTCCCGTCGGCGTAAGGTCTGCGAAGAATAGCGTCGTAGATCACCGCTGTCCTCAGGTCAAAGTCGATTCGCTTGCCCTTTCTGCTGCGCCGCGTGCTGCTGGTGGTATCCAGGGGCTGCAACTTTGCCCTGCTCTGTCGCCTTGTGCGGCGGGCGTATTCGGCCAGGTCCTCCCCTTCGCGATAGCCTTCTGCGACCTTGAGTTTAGGGGTTGGCGGCATGTTTTTGCGCGCTGCAGCGGCTTCCTTCCTGGTTTGCTGAACTGGTCTGGCTGGCTTGGGAGCGGGCGCGCTGGCCTCCTCGTAGTCTTTTGTGGTGGCCGTTGACCTTCGCCCCAGCATCTCATCGAGCATGCGCCGAACCGGATCTTCCTCCTCTTCGTTGAGCTCTCGACCGGGTTCAGGTCGGGGTTGGTTCTGCCTGCGCATCTCGCGCTCGCTGCGGACATCCCCCTGGGGTGGAAGGGGCGCATTGCCTTCTTCCTGTTTCTTCCTGTTGCGCTGTCGAATGGCGTTGGCTATGGCAAAAATCAACAGGAAAACTAAATATGCGTAATCACTTAACTCCATAAAAAACTGATGATGAGATTATTCGACCTTGATCAGAGCTTTTAAACCAGCACCCAGGACCGGAGTTTGCTCGTAAAAAAGCGCGGAGACAAGAGCCCTTCCCAATCAGGCGATTCAGCCCGCCGGAAAGTTACACTTGTTGGGCCAATTTTGGCGTTTCAGCCCTGTGCGCGCCTGAATGCACATCTTCTCCACAATGAAAATCGAAGCGGCAATCCGGCGCTGCTTTCCAGTTATTTTTGACCTTCTTAGTACTCAAGCAAAGTACCAGAGAAAGATCGGAGCTGTGCGCTAAGGAGCCCGATCTTACAAGGGGCATATATTTCGACCGAAAAAACACTGCAATTGAAGCTTACCGCACTGGAAATCAAGGGGTTCAAGAGTTTCGCCGACAAGACGACGATACACTTCAACCAAAACATCACCGGCGTTGTCGGTCCCAATGGCTGCGGCAAATCCAATATCGTGGACGCCATACGCTGGGTATTGGGCGAGACCAAGTCCAGCAATCTGAGAACGGAGCGCATGGAGAACCTGGTTTTCAACGGAACCAAGTCGCGCAAGTCATCCGGTTTGGCCGAAGTGTCGCTGACCTTTGAGAACACCCGCAATCTCCTTCCCACCGAATACCAGACAGTCACCATCTCCCGCCATTATTTCCGGACGGGTGAGAGCGAATACCGGCTCAACAATGTACCCTGCCGGCTCAAGGACATCCGCAGTTTGTTTCTGGATACGGGCATCAGCTCAGACAGCTATGCCATCATCGAGCTCAACATGCTCAGCGACCTGCTGACGGACAAGGAGAACAGCCGCCGGAGGCTCTTTGAGCAAGCCGCGGGAATCAGCAAGTACAAGATCAGGCGGCACGAAACCCTGCTCAAACTCAAGAGCACCCAAACCGACCTCGACCGGGTTGAAGACCTGCTGTTCGAGATTCAAAACAACCTGCAGGAGCTCGAGCGTCAGGCCACCAAAACCAGGCGCTTCCAACAGCTCAAGGAGAAGTACCGCGATTTCTCCATAGAGTGGGCTGTCCGCTTGCTGGGCAATCAGAAGGAAACCTATCAGCGCATCAGTCAGCAGCAGATTGAGGAAGAAGATCGCAAGCTCGAACTGGAGGCTGCGCTGGCCGGTATCGAGGCTGAACTGGAGAGCAGAAAGACCGAGTTACTGGGGCAGGAAAAAGAGCTGAGTGCCTTGCAGGGCAACTTCAATGAGCGCCTGGAAATGCTTCGCCGTCAGGAGAATGAGCGCAATATACTCAGCGAGCGGATGCGCTACCTGCAAGAGCGTCGGGAAAGCCTTGCCCGCGAGATCCGCCAGGCCGGGGACAATGCCCGTCGCTTTGAAGAAGAGAGCATCCTGCTGGAGAAAAACCGCCGAATTGCCCAGGAGAGCATAGAGCATATTCAGGCCCAGTTGGAACAACTCAATGCCGACCTGACCCGGGTGCGCCGCATTCACGGGGAGGCCAAACAGCGTTTTGACGATCGGCAGCAGGCCTTTCGCCAACTGGACAACCAGGTGGTTCAGGCCGAAAAGCAATTCGAAATTAACGAGGTGCGCATTGAGAATTTCCGCGTGGAGATCGAGCGCATGGAGGCAGACAGCCAGCATCGGGTCAGCACGCTTGAAGACCTGCAGAGACAGGAAGAGCATTGGGAATCGCTGAGGGCGGATGCGGCGGGCAAGGTGGCCAATCTGGAAAAGGCCGAAGAGACGCTGAGCACTGAGCTGGAGGCCAACCGCCTGGCCATAGAGGCCTGTGCACAGAAACTGGCCGCCATTCGCCGGGAACTGGACGCCAAGCGCCACGAGCATCGCCTGACCAAGAACATGGTCGAATCGCTGGAGGGCTTTCCGGAGAGCGTGCGCTACCTGCGCAAGAACGTCGAAGAAACGCGCAAGGCTCCTCTGCTGGCCGATCTGGTGCAATGCGCCGAAGAGTGGAAGGCCGCCATTGAGAGCTATCTCGAACCCTGGCTGAATCACTACGTCCTTCCCGACATGGCCTCGGCGCTCTCTGCCGTTGAGCAGCTTTCGGCCCGTCAGCAGGGACGCGCCTCCTTCCTGGTTCTCTCTGAACTCAAAGCGAGCGAAAACGCCCTTCCCTCTTTGCCGGAGCACATGATCTCCGCCATCTCTCTGGTGCGAACCGAAGCGCCTTATCAGGCCCTGCTTCAGGCCCTGTTGAGCAAGGCGGTCATTCTGACCCAGCCCCTTTCGGACAGCGATGAAGAATTGCTGCGCCACAACAAGCTGGATGGCATTGCCCAGAGCGGAAAGTTTGTGCGCTCGGGCTTCATTCTTTCCGGAGGCAGTGTCGGATTGTTCAAGGGCAAGAGACTCGGACGGGTGCTGAATCTGGACAAGCTGGAGAAGGACATCCTTTCCCTGGATGCCCAGGAGCAGCAAGTGCGCGCAGAGAGCGACCGGCTCAGGGCTCTGGATCTTCAACTGCGTTCATCCTCCTCAAAAGAGGAGCTCAAAAGCGTGCGCAGCGCCCTTCAGGAAGCCTCTTCGCGCCTGCTGGCATGCCGCACCCGAATGGAAGAGATCACCCGTCAAAGCGATGGAAGTGCTCAGCGTCTGGAGGACAACAAGGATCAGATCAAGGCGCTGGGCCAAAGCAATGAAGAGCTCCTGCAAGGTCTGGATGTACAGCGCAAGGAGCGCGAACTTTTAGGAGCCGATGTGGCCAAACTGGACGAGGAGTTCCAAACCTTGAACAACCAGTTGGGGATAGCCACGAGCAACTACAACCAGCAGAACATCCGCTTTCACCAGCAACAAAATCAGCTCAATACCCTGAGTCAGGAACTGGGCTTCAAGGCCCAGAAGATTCAGGAGACCAGGGAGCAGAAGACCCGCAATGAACAGAGCCTCGAAGCAGCTCAGGCTGAGATGGGTCAGATCGAAACCCAGTTGAGCCAGATCGAAGAAGCCCTGCAGGCGGCCTATCAGGAGCGCGATCAGGCCGAAGCGGTGATTCGCCAGGCCGAAGAGCATTTCTACGAAGCCCGAGGCATCATTCACGAGCTGGAAGAGAAGTTTCGCAAGACAGGCCGCAGCAGAGATCAGATCAACGAGTTGATCTCCAGCATCAAGGATCGGATGGGCGAGCTCAAGTTGCAGCTCAACTCGGTTCGGGAAAGGCTGATGATCGAGTTTCAGGTCAATCTGGAGAGCATCCTGGACCGCGAGCCCGAAATGGATCTGGATGAGGAAACCCTGCAGCAGAAGGTGGATCGCATGCGGCGCAAGTTGGAGAACTATGGAGAGATCAATCCCATGGCTGTTCAGGCCTATGACGAGATGAAGACCCGCTACGATTTCATCCAGGTGCAGCGCGAAGACCTGCTCGGTGCCAAGAACAGCCTGATGGAAACCATTGCCGAGATCGATGACACGGCCAAGGTCAAGTTCATGGAGGCCTTCACTCAGGTGAGGGAAAACTTCATCATGGTCTTCCGGCAGTTGTTCCGCGAGGAAGACGACTGCGATCTGGTCCTGCAGGATGCAGACAACCCCCTCGAAACCCGGATAGACATCATGGCCAAACCCAAGGGCAAGAGGCCACAGGTCATCGATCAGCTTTCAGGTGGTGAGAAAACGCTCACGGCTATGGCACTGCTCTTCGGTCTGTACCTGCTCAAACCGGCTCCCTTTTGTGTACTCGATGAGGTTGACGCTCCGCTGGATGATGCCAACATCAACAAATTCAATGATATGATTCGCAAGTTCGCCGACAACTCACAATTCATCATTGTAACGCACAACAAGCGAACCATGGCCAGAGTGGATACCATCTATGGGGTTACTATGCAGGAACAGGGCATCTCCAAGGTGGTACCCGTTGATTTTCACGCTATGGCTTGAACACTTTGGTCGCTTTGAGCATTGTAGTTTAGTGCAGGTCATGGGATTTGCACGGGGGAAAGGAGGCTATTGTTTTTATCGGTTGGTCTAAAATATATGAAATGGATCCACTATGGATTTCGGCGCTCGTTATCTTCGCGCTGAATGCGGGCGGTTTCGTCTATGGATATCTGCGCCAAAGTGACAAGCTCACCGACTTGATGTACAGTCTGAGCTTTGCTCTTGCGGCGGTGGTCATGCTTTTCTACAGCGGTCCGGGAAACCGCACGGCGGCCTACCTGAGCCTGATGATTCTGATTTGGGCTGCCCGACTGGGTGGCTACCTGTTCATGCGCATTCACGCGATGGATCGGGATACCCGTTTTGATGAGATGCGACCTAATGCCTGGCGTTTGGCCTCCTTTTGGATTTTGCAGGCCGTAACGGTCTGGGTAGTCATTCTTCCCTTAACACTGGTGCTGAAAAACTCGGATTCTTCAGCGCTCTTTGCCGACCTCAACTGGTTTGGCGGGTTGATTTGGATCTTCGGACTGGGCATCGAGAGCCTGGCCGACTGGCAAAAATTTCGCTTCAGAAACAACCCAGCCAACAAAGGTCAATTCATGCAAAGTGGTTTGTGGAAATGGGCCAGACACCCCAATTACCTGGGAGAAATCCTGGTGTGGATCGGGTTTTACCTGGTGGCCCTGCCCTCTTTGGGAAGCTTCTGGCCCCTGGCCCTGATCAGTCCGCTATGGATCGCTCTTCTATTGATCCGCGTTTCGGGCATTCCCCTACTCGAACGCTCGGCGGACAAGCGCTATGGCATGCAACACGCCTATCAGGAGTACAAGAAGAATACGGCTCGCCTGATACCTTTTGTGTGGTAGCCACTCCAGACCAGAAATGAACTTTCCGCCTTAAATTGGCTTTGTGAAATCCAGGGATGTCATCAGAACCCGTGACGGAGAGCAAATTCCCGTCAGTCCCGAGGGCAGTCTGGGTCTGTTGGCCAGTGGCTACCGCGGTTTGATGATCTGGCGAAAAGTGCGGGCCGAGAGCGGCTGGACCGCCAGGAAAACAGTCGAGCAGAGCCGTTTTGTGCTCAGTGAAATCACCCCGCCAAAGAAAAGTTGATCTGCTGCGAAAACAGACTGCGGCTCAGTTCCTGTTTCCTCATGGCCGCCTGACTCGGGGCTGAATCCCCGCCTTCCTCTTGAATCGCTGTTTCGGCTCAGTATCAGCCTTCCTCAATAACGGTGAAGCGGGGATCCAGCGGATCGAGCTGCTCGAGCAAAATCTGGCGGATGTCTGCTCCGTGTTTGACCCAGAGCATACCAAAGTGTTCGCTGCGTTCCTGAAAGCCACCGTCTGGAAAACACTTGCCCAGTGTCTTGCGAATTTGTCCTATAGCAATTTCATGCTTTTGTTTCCCCGCCTTGATCAGTCGCTGGCTGAGTTTGTCCAGGGCATTGAGCTGGGCGGCTTTTTCGGCCTCCACCTTGCCCAGCAGACTGGCATCGATGTCCTGAGCGATAGCGGCTATACCCGCATAGACCGCTGTGATGTTTTCGCGTTCCTTCTTCAGGCTCAGATCCTCAGGCTCATGAGCATCAACCCAGCGGCGGAGCAGGGCGTCTTCATCCTCAAAGAGATCGCCGAGCTCCAGATCCAGGTTGCGCCATTTCTTTGCGGAGGCTGCATCTACCCAAAGGACTGAATTGCGCAACATAAGCACCGGCATGAAGACGTCGGCTTGTTTGAACAGCTCTTTAAGCTGCAGCCAGTACGCCAGCTCAGAACCGCCGCCGATGAAGACCAGCGCGGGCAGTAAACACTGTTGTAATAGCGGTCTGAGCACGACATTGGGACTGAAGCGGTTCGGATCCGACTCGAGCAACTCCGCCATCTGAGCAGCGCTGAATCGCCTCGAAGAATCGCTGAGAACAAAGCCATCTCCATCCCGCTCTATGCGCTCCCGCAAGCCGGGTTCGCTATAAAACAAGTTCAGATCTCTGGGCATGGCCTGAACATGCCAGTGCTGATCCAACAACTCTATGGCCCGCTTTGTGGCATTCAGGGCGAAGGGCGTTTCTAGCTCTCTTTGAACGATGGGATTGAACGCCCTTCGAAGTATGGGATCTTCCGGGCGAAAAACCAGCAATCCAAAGACCCCAAACAATTCGTGCAACAATCGGGTCTGGGCATCGCTCAGCGTGCCTCCTTGCAGATAGGCCGTTTTAAACAGCTCCCGAAGTTCCTCATCATGGGCGGAATCCCCCAACAGTTCACTCAATTGGGCGTAGACCTGATCCATGCCCTCCAGATTCATCAATCCGGTGGGACCCTCGGGTTCCCGATCCCAGCGTATGTTCTTTCCAAACAACTTAAAATGATCAATCTCCGCCAGATCGTGATCTTCCCCACCCAGATAGAACACAGGAATGAACTTGCGGGAAGGGAATTCACGTTCCAACTTTCGCGCTAAGGCTATGGCAGAGATGGTCTTGTACATCCAGTACAAGGGAGCGCCAAAGAGATTGAGCTGATGGGCGGTTACGATCATATGAGCTCCCTGCTCAAGTGCCTCTAAATTGGTTTGCACAGCAATGTGGGGCGTCAAGGAGGCATATTGCCGGCGAAAGCCATCGGCCAGAACCGCTCTGGGGTACTCGATCAGGTCCAGCTTTTCCATAGCCTGAGCTATGCCCGCCAAATCAGGACTGTACTCCACCAATTCGAGCAAATCGGGTTGCCCCTCCAGATAGTCGCAAACCAGGGTATGGAAGCGGCCACTTTCGCGGTAAGAGAACTTTTCCACCTTCAAGTTGGCCCTTGTGTCGGAGCTTGAGGCAGCTTTGCTTGATGAAGTTTGCATGGCAATCCGTTTACACCTTTTCAACAAGCAATGGGCTGCCGTAAAGGTCGAAGGCTTCGGCGCGATCAATGCGCACGTTTATAAAATCACCCACACGGCAAAAATGTTCCCGGGCATTGATGAGCACTTCATTGTCCACTTCGGGTGAATCGCGCTCGGTGCGGCCGATAAACCAATCCCCCTCCATGCGATCGATCAAAACCCGCTCGGTGTTTCCGACTCTGCTCTGATTAATCTCTTCGGAGATTTCCTCCTGAAGAGCCATGAGTGCGGCCGCTCTGTCCTGTTTGACTTGTTCGGGGACGTCGTCCTTCAATTGATGAGCGCTGGTCTCCTCTTCGTGGCTGTAGGGAAAAACCCCCAGGCGATCAAAGCGCTGTGTGCGGACAAAATCCATCAGGGCATCAAAGTCCTCCTCGGTCTCGCCGGGAAAACCGACCAGCATAGTGGTGCGGATGGCCACTCCCGGCACTGCGCTTCGAATGGTAGCGATCAGTTCTTCGGTTTCGCGTCGGCTGATCTGTCTTTTCATAGCCTGCAGCACAGGGTCGCTGGCGTGTTGAAGAGGGATGTCCAGGTAATTGCAGATGTTGGGATGTGCAGCCATGACGTCCAGGACGTCGAGTGGAAACCTGGAGGGATAGGCATAGTGCAGGCGTATCCATTCCAGGCCTTCAATTGCCGCAAGGGTAGTCAGAAGTTCCGATAAACAGCGTTTTTTGTATATATCAAGCCCGTAATAGGTTAATTCCTGGGCAATCAGCATGACTTCTTTGACGCCCTGACGAACCAGGCTGCGCGCTTCTGCAGCAATGGATTCCATGCTTCGGCTGACATGGGCGCCGCGCATTAGGGGAATGGCGCAAAAGGAGCAGGTGCGGTTGCATCCTTCCGAGATCTTCAGATAGGCATAGTGTCTGGGAGTGGTCGGAATCCTTTCGCCCAGCAACTCATGGCGGTAGTTTACCTCAAAGCGCCGGAGCAGATCAGGCATGTCCAGAGTGCCAAACCAGGCGTCCACTTCGGGTATCTCCGCGCGCAATTCGTCTTTGTAGCGCTGGGAAAGACAGCCGGTCACATAGAGTTTGTCGATGTCTCCGCTTTGCCTGGCATCTGCCCAGCGAAGAATGGTTTGAATGCTCTCCTCCTTGGCCCGGTCGATGAAGCCGCAGGTATTGACAATGATCACATTGGCATCATCCTGCTCTGATCCGTGTCCGCAATCGATTCCGCCGTGTTTCAACTGGTGAAGAAGCACTTCGGAATCCACCAGATTCTTTGAACAACCGAGCGTGATGATGTTGACTTTATCCTGACCTTTGGTGTGCATAGTGCTTAAAAATATAGGAGGTTCAATTGTACCAGGAAACTTCAACAGGTCGCATTAACATAAAATACTGTATGGTATTAAAAGCCCCATCCCAAGCTGCCATGTACCCTGTGAGCAAGCAAGATGCCCCTGCCCATCAGGAAACAATGGCTTTGTCGGCAAAAAGGGATTCGACAAAACGACGTTTGTTGAAGACCTGAAGTTGATCCACTCTCTCCCCTACTCCAATGAACTTAAGGGGAATGGAAAACTGATCGGCTATGCCCAGCACAACTCCGCCTTTGGCCGTGCCGTCCAGCTTGGTCAGGGCTATGGCGCTTACCTCGGTGGCCCGGGTAAACTCTCTGGCTTGTTCAATGGCGTTCTGACCGGTGGAGGCATCCAAAACCAGCAGCACCTCATGGGGTGCTCCCGGCATTTCCTTGCTCATCACCCTCCGAATCTTGGAGAGTTCATCCATCAGCCCGGCTTTGTTGTGCAAACGACCAGCGGTATCCACCAGGACCACGTCGGCTCCGGTCAGCCTGGCCTGTTGCACAGTCTCAAAAGCCACAGAAGCGGGATCGGCTCCCATGCCCTTACTGACGATGTCCACTTCAGCTCTCTGCGCCCAAATGCCCAATTGATTTACCGCTGCAGCGCGAAAGGTGTCTGCCGCTCCGAGCAGGACCTTGAGTCCCATCTGCCGATAGCGCATGCTCAACTTGCCAATGGTGGTGGTCTTGCCCACCCCATTGACGCCAACAACCATGATCACGTAGGGTCGGGGACCCTGGGGCGGGCTGAAATCTTCAAAATCCGGTGTTTTGTTCTCGGTCAGCAGAGCGATGACCTCGTCGCGCAACAGAATATTGAGCTCTCCGGCGCCAAAGTACTTGTCGCGGGCAACCCTGCTTTCCAGGCGATTGATGATCTTGATGGTGGTATCTACCCCAACATCGGAGGAAATCAGAATGCCCTCCAGTTCGTCGAGAAAAGCCTCATCCACCTTGGATTTGCCAGCCACCGCTCTGGACAGTTTGCCAAAGAAGCCATCCCGGCTCTTTTCAAGGCCCTGTTGCAGGTCTTCCTGTTTCTCAGCGGCTTTGTCCCGGGAAAAAAATTTGTCAAAGAGGCCCATAGTCGAGGTCAGATGCAGATGCTCACAGCGCTGCTTCTAAAGTTAGGTAATCAGCAGTCGAAAGGTTCAAAAGCATAAAGAGCCTCTCGTTGGAGAAGCTCTTTTGAATTGCGTACAGATTTTGAAAAGCAAGAATCAGTTTTCGCCTTTCAGCGCTTCTTTGACCTTGTCTTTGTGGACAATCACCTCTTTGAAGGAGTAAGCACCAGTCTTCTCCGACTTCTGGGTGACGATGACTTTGACGAAATCCTTTCCACCGGAAACCTTTTGGCCGGAAGAGTTGCGCGCGTTCTTTGATACTTTTCCCATGATTGGTGGATTACTTTATTTCCTTGTGAACCGTGTAGCGCTTCAGGATAGGGTTGAATTTCTTCAACTCCATGCGCTCCGGGGTGTTCTTGCGGTTCTTCATACTGATGTACCGGGAAGTGCCGGACAAACCGCTCTCTTTGTGCTCCGTGCACTCCAGAATAACCTGAATTCTGTTGCCTTTGGATTTCTTAGCCATGATTCCGCTTTAACCTGTGCTCAGACGTGAACGACATGGCCTTTCTTAGCCAAATCGCGCAGGTATGCGCTCAGTCCTTTTTTTGTGATTGTTCTGATAGCCGAGGTGGATACTCTCAGGGTAACCCAGCGTTTTTCATCTTCCAGCCAGAATTTCTTGCGCTGAAGATTGGGCAAAAACTTGCGCCGGGTCTTGGTATTCGAGTGGGAAACCCGGTTGCCGGATATGGTCTTTTTTCCCGTTAGTTCACAAACTCTGGCCATGGTAAAGTGCAGATTTTCGAAACGAAATGCAAATATCGGACAAATTTCCCAGCCGGACAAAGGCTTGAAGCGCCAAATTCCCCTTGGAATCTGGATTCCCAAGCCTTTCCCAGGCCATTAAACAACACTATAAGCCAACATCCATTCCTGTCAACAAAGAACCGGGTCAGGAAAAGACCCGGTCTTAATAGTAGAACAGTGAGTTTTGAAGGCCTTGAAGCGCCTGTCTGGTGAACCTGGAGAGATTCGAACTCCCAACCTCCTGATCCGTAGTCAGGTGCTCTATCCAATTGAGCTACAGGTCCTTGCGATTCCCGGCAAAGACAAATTCACCGGGACGGCAAAAATAAACAATCAAGAGGACAAAAAAACAAGGAAGCGGACATTTTAGTGCGGGCTTGTTCAATAAACTGAACAAGGCCAGCTAAAGCCGATTGACTTCCTTCATTCCGTGTATTCTATCCGTCTGACTTACCGGGATTTTCGGAGCGGGGCTTGGAGATGGAATCCCGCATACCCGTGTCGGCCTGGATGTTCTGCAGACGGTAGTAGTCCATAATACCCAGATTGCCCGAGCGGAAAGCATCGGCTATGGCCTTGGGGATCTCTGCCTCGGCTTCAATCACCTTGGCCCTGGCTTCCTGGGCCTTGGCAATCATCTCCTGCTCATTGGCAACGGCCATGGCTCTGCGCTCTTCGGCCTTGGCCTGAGCGATGTTTTTGTCGGCATTGGCCTGGTCAATCTGCAACTCAGCACCGATGTTCTTTCCGATGTCCACATCGGCGATGTCGATGGAGAGAATCTCAAAGGCCGTTCCGCTGTCCAGACCCTTTCCCAGCACCAGCTTGGAGATGGTATCGGGATTTTCCAGCACCGTCTTATGTGACTCAGCCGAGCCGATAGAGGTCACGATGCCCTCTCCAACCCTGGCGATGATGGTCTCTTCACCGGCGCCGCCGACCAATTGCTTGATGTTGGCCCGCACTGTTACCCGGGCTTTGGCGATCAACTGAATGCCGTCCTTGGCCACAGCGGTTACCGGAGGACTTTCAATCACTTTGGGGTTCACCGACATCTTGACCGCTTCCAGCACGTCGCGACCCGCCAGGTCAATAGCGGTAGCCGCCTTGAAATTCAGATCAATATTGGCCTTGTCCGCCGAAATCAGTGCGTTGGTCACCCGAACCACGTTGCCTCCGGCCAGGTAGTGGGCTTCCATCTCCTTGGTATTCAAGATCAGACCTGCCTTGGTAGCGGCCACCATCGCATTGGCTATCGTGGCGGGATCCACCTTTCTGACCCGCATCAAGGCCAGCTCGAGCAGAGAGATCTTCACCCCGGAGAACACCGCCTGAATCCAGATGGCGATGATTCGCATGAGCATGAAAAGAATAACAACAATCGCCAGAAGGGCGACTATGCTGACAATCAAGAGGAAATTAATAGACTCCATTGGGGGTTGGGATGGCTAGATCGAAAGTTGAAGGGCAAAGTAAGGCAATTCCCCTCATACCTCCGGGGACATATCTTGGGTCGCGGGCATTTCGACATGGGCTTTGACCGTTACTCGGTTGGCGTTGACCGAACTGACAACGATCGGCTGCCCGGCATCCAGAAACTCACCCCGGGTAAAGACCTCCAGGCGCTGTTGCCCAATGATCGCTGTTCCTCCGGGTCGAAGGGCGGAGACGGTCTTGCCCAGATCCCCTACCCGCACCTCTCCGAGTCGCACGTTGACCTTGCTGTCTATAGACTCGTGAATGGCAAACTGACGGGAGGAAAGCTTGCGCAAGCCAACCCTGAAGATCAGCCCGGCGAGCACCAGAGTGCTTAAAAAGATGACGTTCCCTATGGTGTACCCAAAGGTTCTATAGCCCAAAACCACCCCGGCCACCAGGCAGGCTCCGCCGAGAATTCCGCTCAAAGTGAGCCCGGGAAAGATGAAAAACTCTGCAAAAAGGCAAAACAGCCCGATCACCAGAATAAGAACAATAAGGGTAAGCGTCAAGAAAAGCCGAATTTTGTGTGGTAGATTACTTTACTCCGCCTCTGGTCTTTGCTGAAATTCAGTCGTTTGCCACAAGTTGGCAGGCGGGTCGAGCGCAAACAATATTAGTCTATTTTTCTTACTTTGCTGCTGAGCCCGAACTCAGCGCAGGCCTACCTTTGTTTTGAAAACCAACCCCAAGTACCACGTCTCTCCACGGGTGTTCCAAAGCCTCGGTTTTGCGCTGTGTCTGGCAGTGCTCTCCGCGCTTTTCAGCCTCAACATCCAGGCTCAATCCCCCAGCGCAGATACCCGACTCGTGTGGCTCAAGGCCGATGACGGCTTGCCCTCTTCCAGGGTGAACTGCCTGTTGGAAGACTCGAGCGGCTTTCTGTGGCTGGGCACTTCCTCGGGACTGAGTCGCTATGATGGTCGGCACATCCTATCCTACGGCATACGCGCCGGTCTGCCCCATATCCGGATCAGGGAGTTGCAACAGGATGTGGACGGACGAATCTGGGTATTGTCCGAAGGCAGGCTGGCCGCCCTGGAGCAGAACCGTTTTGTCAGCGCTGAGATCTCCGCCGATCCACCCGAGCCGGTCTTGCACATCGGCCGCGACGAACAGGGTCAATTGCTCGCCTCCACTTCCGGACAGTTGTTTCGCTATGTCGAAGGGTCTTTCCGGCCCGTTCTGCCCCCTGCTGGAACTTCCTGGCTGAAGCCTCAACCCCTGTTTTCCTCAAAGCGGCGCGCCTGGCTCTACGATCAGGACGAATCGAATGGCCGACTGATCAGTTTGCAGGGCAATCAGAGTCAGGCCTTCCAACTCCGCTATCCCCCTGCCGATCTCTCGCGTTTTCTCGCAGTCGAAGACCAGCGGGGACGCATCATCTACCTGAGTGAGGCCGGACTGGTCCTCTTTCATCCCGAAACCCGGGAGCAAACGCTGATCAGCAATGGCCATTTAAGCGATGACCCTTCGCGCTATCGGGCCTTGTTGCTGGACAACAACAAACGGCTATGGCTCGCGGGAGCTTCCGAGGGGGTACAGTGCTGGCTCTGGCCCTCCAGCCTTTCGCCCGATAGTCTTCAACTGATGCCGGTCAAGGGCATAGCTCCCGGAAGGCAGGTTGAGGTGTTGCTGCAGGACCGCGAAGGCAATATCTGGCTGGGCACCGGTGAGGACGGGGCCGCCTTTTTGCCGGGCAACGCCTCCTTTGTCCGCAATCTGACCACGGCCCTGGGTCTGAGTGATCCGGTGGTCTTGTCCATGGCCACCGAAGGTTCGCAAAATGTGTGGATGGGAATGCGGGGCGGGCAGGTTCAGGTGTTGAATTTTGCCGGTATCGGGGGCCTGGGCAGTCCGGTGATGGGCAGAGCGGGCAACAGCCCTGTGCAATGCCTGATGGAGGCCCCGGATGGGAGCATGCTGGCCGGTTCTGAAGACGGCTTGTTCATGAGCCGCTACCGCCTCCTGGAGCGACACGGACCACTGCTGGGCATTCAAGCACTGGCCGCCGATTCCGACAGCTCCATCTATGTGGGAACCAGTGAGCGCTTGTACCGCTTTGACCCGCAGAGCTTTGAAGCCCTTGCGCAGATCGAAGACGTTTCGGGCATTGACCGGCGCCATATCATTGCTGACCGGCCCGCGTTGCGCATTGCTGCACGACCCCAGGGCGGTTGCTGGTACGCCAATGAGCAGGGTCTCTTCCAGTTTGACGGTTTTGAAACCTCCCGGCTCACCCTTCCCGAAGGCCTGCTGGCCGCTACCATCTCCGATCTGGCCGCCGTAGCGGGTTGTCTGGCCATCTCTACCCGGGGCGAGGGACTGTTGCTGATCAACGAATCGGGGCTGAACTGGCCCATTGATGCTCTGACGGGGCTGCCGGGCAATATCTGCAGCGATTTATTTGTTCAGGACAGCAGCACTTTATGGGTGGCCACCAACCGGGGTATCGCCCGTCTTCAGATTCACGACGTCGGGAGCCGATCGATGAACTATGAGACCTATGACACCAAGGACGGTCTGCTGTCCAACGAGATCAATACCCTGGTGGCGCTGCGGGGCAGCCTTTATCTGGGAACCAATACCGGCATCTCCATCTTCAACGAGGCCGACTTTCGCACCCAGAGCGTAGCGCCGGGCATCTATCTGATGGGGCTTGCCATCGCCGAGCGGGATACCTTGGTTTTGGATGCCTACGAGCTCCCCTACAGCCAAAACCGCCTCGCTGTCCGTTTCAGCGGGATTGCCTTCAGCAGCGGCAACCTGATTCACTACCGCTACCGCATGTCGGGGCTTGATGAGGACTGGAATCACAGCTCCAACGGCGAAGTGCGATACGGTGCCCTTCCCCCGGGACAATACCGCTTTGAGGTGCAGGCCATCAACAAGGACGGTGTGATCAGCGAATACAGCGCTGGTTTTGATTTGCGCATACGCCGCCCCTGGTACCAAACCGGCTGGTTTCTGTTTTTGGCGGGTCTGGGCATAGCCGGCATCAGTTTTGCGGGTTACAACGTGTTGATTGGACAGCACGAGCGAAAGTTGCTGCAGCGCTCGGTGAGTGCCAAGACCGAGGAACTCGATCGCAAGATTCAGGAATTGCGGCGCTCCAACGACGAACTCGAGCAGTTTGCCTACATCGCCAGCCACGACCTCAAAGAGCCCCTTCGCAATATTGCCAACTACGTTCAGTTGCTCGAAAAGCGGCTCAACGGACAACTGGACAACGATGCCCACCAATACATGGGCTTTGCCGTGGGCGGGGTGAAGCGCATGTACGACATGATCGATGGACTGCTGATTTACTCGGGCCTGACCCGTCCCGATCCCTCGGTGGCCCTGGTCAACCTCAATGAGGTGCTCGAAGCGGTCATCGCCGACAGGAGCCTGATGAATCGCGAGCGGCAGGTGGTGGTGACCAAAGGGAGCTTGCCCGTGGTGATGGTCAACCGCGAGCAAATCCGCGAGCTCTTCACCCAATTGATCGACAACGCCATCAAGTTCAACGAGAGCAATTCGGTGCGCATCAATCTGAGTTGCACGGAGCTGGGCGATGAGCTTCAGATCGCCATTGAAGACAATGGGATAGGCCTGGAGGATCACTATCAGGAAAAGGTCTTTCAGATCTTTGAACAGTTGGACAACTCGGGCAGGCTGTCGGGCAGCGGCATAGGCCTGGCGCTTTGCAAGAAGATCGTCGAGCGGCACGGGGGCCGCATCTGGTATGAATCCAGGCCATCGGGAACGGTGTTCTATTTCACGCTGAAGAAGAATCTCCAAAACCAAATTCGCTGAACGCGTATGGCCCTGGACATCACCTTGCTGGCCATAGGCAAAACCCGGGAAAACTGGCTTTTGCAGGGCCTGGAGGAGTACGAAAGGCGATTGAAGCACTACGCCAGTTACCGGCGCAGGGAATTGCCTGCACAGAAGGAAGAGCGGGGTCGCTCTGCTGCGGAGCAGATGGAGCGGGAAGGTCAGAGTCTGCTTCAGGCATGCGCTAAGGATTATCTCATTCTGCTGGATGTTCGCGGGCAGGAACTGGACTCGGAGGGATTTGCCGCTTACCTGCAAAAGCTGGAGCGCGCTAATGTTCGCAAACTCTGTTTTGCGGTCGGAGGTGCATGGGGCTTTTCACCCGCGGTGTACGAGGCCGGGGCCTACCGCCTTTCCCTTTCCCGCATGACTTTGAATCACCAGATGGTGCGGCTGCTGTTTACCGAACAACTGTATCGCGCCTTTAGCATACTGGCTCAGGAGCCCTATCACCACGGATGAGCGCGGGGCTCCCTTCCGGTTTGGCGCACCTGTGCTCCGGCTGCTGCACAGCCCCCGTAATTGATGCATATTTGCCTCGCTGTTGATGAAGACGAGGATATGCATTTTGTAAAATAATATAATATTTATGTCAATTACTATAATCATTGTGATCCTTACAGCCATCAGTAGTTATGCGGCTTTTCGCGATCCTGTGATGCGTTATCGAAGTCTGCTTCTGCCCGCTCAGATGAAAGAACAGGGCGAATGGCACCGTCTCATCACCAATGGGTTTGTTCACCGCGACTGGATTCACGCAGGCATCAATCTCTTTGTGCTCTGGATGTTTGGCGAAGTGGTGGAAACCAACTTCAACATGCTGCAGGTCCCTTTCTCTACATAGGTCTGTATCTGGGTGCCCTGCTGGCTTCTTCCCTGCCCATCTACTTCAAGCGAAGAAACGATCCCGGCTATGCTGCTCTCGGAGCATCAGGAGCTGTGTCAGCAGTGGTTTTTGCTTATATTTTGTTTTTCCCGCTTCAAAAGATCTGCCTCTATTTTGTCCTGTGCCTGCCTTCGGCTCTTATGGGGCTTTTGTATCTGGGTTACTCCAGCTACATGGACCGCCGCGGGGGGGATTCGATCGCTCATGACGCTCACCTCTACGGGGCTATCTTTGGTTTGATCTTCCCCCTGGCCTTCAAGCCCGCGCTAGGCTATAGCTTTGTTCAGCAAATTTTGGGCAATTGATATCGGCCGCTGCAATGAGTGGCAGAACCGCCTGGATCAAACTGCTTTTTCCTTCCACCATAAACTCCTGAGCCTTGACCGTAGATCTGCGCTCCGACACGCTGACCAAGCCCACAGAGGGCATGCTTCAGGCCATGATCAAGGCTCCGCTCGGCGATGATGTCTGGGGGGAAGACCCCTCAGTCATTGCCCTGGAGCACGAGATGGCCACTTTGTTTGGCATGGAAGCCGGACTGTTTTGTCCCTCGGGAACCATGGGCAATCAGATCGCGCTCAAGACCCATACCCAGCCCGGTCAATCCCTGATATGCGATGAATTTTCACATATATATCAATATGAATCCGGTGCCTACGCCTTGCTTTCCGGTCTGAGCCTGAATCTGCTCAAAGGCGATCGGGGCAGGTTGAATGCCGATCAAATCGGGGAGGCCATCAATCCCGATGATATTCACAAAGCCCCTACCCGACTGGTGGTTCTGGAGAACACCTGCAACAAAGGGGGGGGATCGGTTTATCGTCTTGATGAAGCCCGCAATATCAGCGCATTGTGCAAGAGCAGAGGTCTGGCTTTGCACATGGACGGAGCTCGCATGTTCAATGCCCTTGTGAGCAGCGGAGCTTCGGCCAAAGACTGGGGTGCCGTGTGCGATTCGATCAGCATCAGTCTCTCTAAAGGTTTGGGCTGTCCGGTGGGCTCTGTTTTGATCGGATCATCGGCTTTTATCCGTCAGGCCCGGCGTTGGCGCAAGATCTTTGGCGGTGGAATGAGGCAGGCGGGCATCATTGCCGCTGCCGGACTCTATGCACTGGAGCATCATATCGAAAGGCTGGAGGATGACCACCGCAGAGCCAGTCAATTAGGAGATTGCATAAGGAACAAGGCCTGGTGCCGCGAAATTTATGAAGTCGAAACTAATATAGTTCTTTTCACTTTAAACCCCAGCCATCAGGCAAATGCCTTTTGTGCAGCATTGAGCAGTGGTGGTGTGCAGGCCCTGGATCTTGGTCCTGACCTGGTTCGACTAGTCACTCATCTGGATGTAGATGATGGAGGCATAGACATGGCCCTAAATGTCCTGAATCGCATCCCCTGAACAGCAGGGCTTCCTACTTCGCCGAGATGTTGTAGTAGTAGCGCTCCTGGTCAAAGCGCACATCGCCTTTCCCTATAGATCCCAGATCTAAGACCTGCCAGTTACTGTTGGGCCTGAGCAGCTTCTCCGAGCCTGCTTCACTATTCTCTTCAACAATCAGGCGAATGGGCATGGCAAAGTCTTCCACATCAGCTTTCCAGCGGTACTCCAGCAGGGTATTCTGCCCGGATCGGCTGAACCGGTGCTCCAGGACCGGTGGTTTGCTGCTGCGCAGATATTGATTCCAGAAGGCCTTGAGGTCGAGATCGAGTTTGCGAGCCACATAGTCTTCTATGATAGCGCTGCTCACTGTGGAGCGCTCGAAATCTTCGGTCAGGCCGCGTATGACTTCAAACCACTGATCATGGCTGCCGTGATGGTCAAAAGACATATGCCTCAAGGTATTCAATAAGAGAGATCCCTTGTGGTAAATATCACCACTGCCTTCCTCGTTGACCCCGTATTCGCCAATCAAAGGCATGTCATTCTCGATTTGTGGCTTCTTGGCATTGATGTATCTCAACGCTGTTTCGTAGTCGAACATGCACTCTACATACAGGGCCTCTGAGTAAGTGCAGAAGCCCTCCTGCACCCACAGATCGGCGATATCGGCCACACTGATGCTGTTGCCCCACCACTCATGGGCGGCTTCATGGATGATGATGTAGTCAAAGTCCAGCCCTATGCGGGAGTAGTCGTAGCCCGCATAGCCTGTCTTGTATTGATTGCCGTAGGCAATAGCGCTTTGGTGTTCCATACCCAAATAAGGGGTTTCCACCATCGCAAATCCGTCGTTGAAGAAGGGAAATGGGGCAAAGTACTCTTCATAGCAAGCCAGCATGGGCTTGACCTGCTCAAAGTGCTTGCGCGCCTTGTCCTCATTCGGCTTCAAGACATAGTAATCCAGCGGCAAGGCACCGACCGAACTGTGAAACGTGTCGCTGAAGTGCACGTAGTCGCCAATGTTGATTGTGGCGTTGTAGTTGTTGATCGGATAACTGACAAACCAATCGTATTGAACGTATCCTTCGGGGCCGGGCTGAGTGCCCCGGAGGTTCCCATTGCTGACCAGCATCAGATCCTCCGGCACGCGAACGGAGATCAGCATGGAATCCGGTTCGTCGCTCAGGTGATCTTTGTTGGGCCACCATATGCTGGCACCCACCCCCTGACAGGAAACTCCGACCCAGTGTTTGCCCTCTTTATCCTTCTTCCAGCTAAAGCCTCCATCCCAGGGTGCATTGGCCGCCACGGTAGGTTCCCCGGAATAGTAAACGGTCATCTCCGCCGTGTTGCCGACGATTCCCCTGTCTTGAAGATCAATGAACACGGCATTTTCAATGCGTTCAAAGTTCAGCTTGCGCCCCTCGCCATCGACGATCTCCCGAATGTCCAGATTGGCGAACAGATCGAGCTGAATGCGATCGGAAAGCTCGACGATGCGGTAAACCACCCGGTTTGAACCCTCAATGCGCCGGGACTCCGGATCGACCAGCAGATCGAGGTGGTAGAAAAGGACATCAAAGCAGGTGCGTTCCGGGCGCAGGGAGCCTCGCAGCGAATCAGCCAGGCTGAATTCTTTGCCCCGACCAGAACCAAGCAAACCTTTTTCCCCGGCGCGAAGGCGGGCCGCCGTACAATGGGCGCAGCCTCTTAGCGCCCTGGAGTCAACTGAGGGATCGTGGCTCGGGTTCTGAACGGGTTGCTCCGATGCTCCGTCTGGGATGATCGCTGCACCGTAAGCAGCGCGAAGACCAGTCGCCACGGACAAGAGCAAAAGAGACAAAAACACAGATCCGCAAAACTTGTGCAAAGCACAAACACCCTTCGCCATACGGCGAGAGACAGGTCTGAATAGTCGGATAGAAGATGGTCTGAAAGGGTAGTTTTTCATGTTCAGCGCAATAATCCGTCTGTTTTTAAGAACCGCAGCAATTTTTGAGGCTAAAATTGAGCCAAATGCTCCGCTTGAGCGTGCAAAACAAGTGATATGTTGCTTTTTGGAGCAGCAAAAGGCTGGTTGGGAAATGCGCTTAGCTAAAGTTTATCTTTACTGAATGTTAAGCCTATGTTAACAGGCCACTACCGGAACCACCTTCCAACATGATTGATCAGTCCTCCACCACTGCTCTATGTCTTCTATTAGTGCTCAGCTTCCTGATGTCCTCCTGCAGCGAGGGGAAGGGCGGCACAGCCGGAATCACCGGCCTGGTTGTCTTTCAGGAATACGACCTCTATGGCAACCTGTTCAGGGAGTATCCCGCCCAGGAACAGCGCGTGTTTCTCGTCTATGGGCAAGACAGTGTAGTCAGTGATGATACCCGTGCCCATTTCAATGGACGATACCGCTTTGACTTTCTGCGCAAGGGGCAGTACACCGTTTATGCCTATTCGGATTGCCCGCTCTGCCCAGGTGGAAGCGAAGCCGTCGCGATTGATCTGGAAATCAGCAAAAGCGGTGAGTTAGTCGAGGCGCCGATCATCTATCTGCTCAAAGATTAGGGTTCAAACCGTCCTGCATCCCCTTTGTGGTTGTTCAGCCCCCATCATGCATCTGCACAGCGATTTCCCTCAACTTGTCCAGCTCACCGAGTCCTTTGATCCGGTGAGTCTGGACGAATTGGACCGCATCAGTCTGCAGAATCGCCAGGACACCAAGTACGCCTTCCAACTCAGACACCTGCCTGAATTGCTGGAAAGGGTTGCCCCTCATTACCAGATTCTCTTGCATCAATCCAGTCGTTCCACCATCTATAGAAACCGCTATTTTGATACGGCTGATTTCAGCATGTTCCGCGATCACCACCGCGGCAAAGCCGGCCGCTACAAGATTCGGTATCGCGCATACGGGCATGAGGGACCGGTTTTTCTGGAGTGCAAACACAAGAACAACAGAAGCCGAACCATCAAGAGCCGCGTGGCAGTTCCATCCATAAAAGACAGCCTGGAGGGGCATGAGAATTTCTTCCACAAGAATAAAATACCTTATGGTATTGATGAGCTGATGCCAAGTCTTGACATTCAGTTCACCCGACTGACGCTGGCTGCAATGAACCGCCAGGACAGAAGTACAATTGATATGAAGATGTATGCAAAGCGTCCCGAGCTGGAGGCGGGCATACATTTCAGCGAATTGGTGATTGCCGAAGTCAAGCAAGTCAAGTCAAACCGGCGCAACAACCTCATCCGGACCTTTGAGCGCATGCACATCGCTCCGCTCAGCCTGAGCAAATACTGCATGGGCATGTTGCATTGCCGCGCGGGATTGCCCTACAATCGATTTAAAGAAAAAACTCTCCGTCTCAACAAACTATCCTCTGTGATCTATGGCCATTAGTCCATTGGTGCATGTGCTTGCACAACAGCAAAAATTTCTGGGCATTGCCCTTTTTGACGATGACTTCTGGCCATTGCTCATTCGATTTTTGTTCAATTTTTTGATCCTGCTGGTCATCGTTCGCTACCTCTATTACCGCAAACCGGGTGACCGCGACTATGCCTTCACTTTTTTGATCTTCAACCCGCTCATCTTCTTTGTGTGTTATCTGATGAGCACCGTTAAGATCGAGATCGGCTTTGCCTTTGGATTGTTTGCGGTCTTCAGCGTTCTGCGCTATCGCACCATCACCATTCCCATCAAGGAGATGACCTATTTGTTTGCGGTCATCACCCTTGCGGTCATCAATGCCCTGGCCACCAAGAAGGTGAGTTATACCGAACTGCTCTTCGCCAATTTCAGCATTCTGGGACTATTGGGTTTTCTGGAGTATGCCTGGTACAATAATGCCATGAAGAGCACCATTATTCAGTACGAAATCATTGACAACATCAAACCGGCCAATCGGGATATCCTGCTGGAGGACCTCCGCAGACGCACCGGTCTGCCGATTGAGCGGGTTGAGGTTCTCAGAACTGACTTTCTCCGGGATACGGCCAGAATCCGTGTCTTCTACCGCGATGCAGACCAATAACTACCTATTCTCTTTAGTGTTGGGGCTCATTCTGCCTGTTGTCATTCAGGCTCAGGAAGCTCAAAAATCTGATCTGGAAGGGCGGTTCTGGACCGGGGTTGGTGTGAAGTTCGATGTGGCGAAAGACTGGACCCTGGATGTCAAGCAGCAATTGCGCCTGGATTCGGATGGCAGCCGCTTTCAGCAAACCTTTACCGAAGCCGAAGTGGGCTACAGCTTCAACAAACGCCTGGATGTGTTCCAGGAGTACCGTTTTTCGGTCCGAAGAACGGGACTGACCCAGCGCATAGGCAGTGGGGTATCCTACCAGATTATCCGCTCCAAACCCTGGTATCTGACCTTGAGAGGTAAGTACCAGCACGAATTCATTCCGGTCAAGGCAGATGAAGGAGACTGGAGAGTGCGTGTCAAATTGCGCTATAGGGTCAACAAGCGCTGGTCTGTTCACGGCAGTGCTGAAAACTGGACGGGGCTCTACCCGGTACCCGACCTGGCATCGCGCTTCAGAGGGGGTGTCGGAGCCTCTTTCAACCGCAAGGACCACGACATCACCTGGCAGTTCTTCTACCAGCAGAGTCTGCCAGACAGCTTCATCGACCCCGGTCGAAGCTATATTCTGGCGCTTTTCTACACCTTTGAACCCTGAAAAACACCTTAGCCGGGTTTGAGCCTTATCGGGCTTGATTATCTTGCAGTAGCTCAGGGGCTCGAGCACCTTGAGCTCCTCAGCCCTTCGGCTTTCTCTCTCATCCATCTGATTCTTCATGCAAAACCCTTCCACCGACAATATTCCAACGGTTTTGAGCCAGATGCTCGGTATCCGATACCCCATCATCATGGCGCCCATGTTCCTGGTTTCCGATGCCAACATGGTCATTGCTGCGCTGCGGGCGGGCATTACCGGTGCCATTCCAGCTCTGAACTGGAGAAATGATGAGGCGATGCGAAAGGACCTGGAGCACATTCGCAAACAAGCCGACGGACCTATTGGCATCAATCTGATCGCCAATCAAAGCAATTTCAAGCTGCCCCAACAATTGCAAACCTGCGTTGACCTGAGGGTGGAATACATCATTACTTCCCTGGGCTCTCCGGCCAGGATCATTGAGTCCTGTGCCCCCAAGGGCATCAAGGTTTTTTGCGATGTGGTGGATGAGAGCTATGCCAGGAAGGTGGAGGAACTGGGGGCAGATGCCCTGATCGCCGTCAATGCCGAGGCAGGAGGTCATGCCGGGCCAAGGCCGGCCAATGAACTGATTCCATCGCTCTGCAAAGCCTCAAAGCTACCCGTGATCTCCGCTGGTGGGGTTGGGCGGGGAGATCAATTCGCCGCGATGCTGCGGCTGGGAGCCTGTGGCATCTCGATGGGCAGCCCATTCATCGCTACTACCGAATCTCCGGTCTCGGACGAATACAAACAGGCTTGCATTGAATACGGTGCCCGGGATATTGTTAAAACCACCAAGTTATCCGGGACGCCCTGCACGGTGATCAAAACCCCCTATGTAGAGCAAATCGGCACTCAGCAAAACTGGTTGGAAGTGCTGCTGAACCGAAACAAACGCCTCAAGAAAGCCGCCAAAGCCCTGACCTTCTACCGGGGTATGAAGGCCCTGGAGAACGCCGCTTTCAGCGCCACGTATAAGACGCTCTGGTGTGCCGGACCCAGCATTGAATACGTGCAGGAGATTCTCCCGGTGGGCCAGGTGGTGGAGAATCTGGTCAGCGACTATAAGAAAAGCGAAAGCGCGCAGGCGCTGCACAGGGTCTGAACGGGCCAAAGATGGACTGGATGAAACAAATTCCCTATTATTGCGGAGCAAAGTCGGGTTTAATATGAGTAATCTTCCCCTTACCCTCCTAAAGATCAGTCTGGCCGCATTGGTGGTCTTTCTCGGCTATCGTTTCGTTGAAGATCTCCGGGGCCCCATTCATTTCACCAAGGAAAGTGTGCGTCGTGATGACGCCGTTGTAGTTAAGCTTGAAAAGATCAAGCAAGCCCAGGATGCCTATTACCGGGTAACCGGAAAGTACACCAACAGTTTTGATTCCCTGCTTGAGGTGACCCTTAGAGACAGCTTTAGACTTCAGCGGGAACAATTGATCCTGCGTTCAGACTACAAGGAGGAAGTGCACGGTCCCAACCCGCTGATTTATGGGGACACCACGAAGTACCGCATCGTTGAGAATTACAAGGTATCCATCAAAGATTCACTGTTCAAAAGGCTCAGTTATCCGGTTGAAGAGATTGCCATCATCCCTTTCAGCGACGGAAAGCGATTCCATATGCAAGCCAGTACCATAGAGGCTGCAGGAGGCCGTTACAAGGTTCCAACCTTACAGGTCACAGCGCCCAAGCGCTACTACTACAGCGGTCTGGACAAGAAGTTTTACGATCCCAACTCGGGTTACCAACTCGGCTCCATAACCGATGCCAACACGGATATCTTTCCAGTGCCTTCGGTAGATTACTCTGACTAATGGTGCCGGGCACCGACCTGTACCATGGAATTGTCCGATCACAAGTCACCGGTCGGCCGCATAGTCGATGAGAGTTTTGACCGGAATTTTACACGGACCTCCACCCTGTGTCTGATTCTTCTCCCTCACCGCCTCAGCTATGCGGTTTATGAAGAAGAAAGGCGAAAGTTCACGGTTCATCACACGATCTATCTCTCTGCTGAGCAGGAGCGCGAGCAGTTTTTACAATCGGTTAAGACGGTTATAGCCAGAGAGGAAATCCTTCACCTTCCCTTTTCGGGAGTACTTTGTGCTTTGGGCAGCCGGCCCTGGGTCTTGATTCCTGAGTCTTACGCAGAACTTGACAAGCATCACGCCCTGCTCCATTTGCAGTCAGGTCTTAGTGACCATGAGCGAATTGGACAGGATAGAATGGTGGGTTATGATGCCGTTCTTGAGTACGCTGTAGATGTGGATCTGGCCGACTATCTCAACAACACCTTCGCCAACGGCAGCATCGTTCATCAATTGCACCCTCTCCTGCTCGCCCTTAACCGGGAGCGTCCAGATCAGGGCAAAATTTGCTATGTCTTTGTGCAGCGCGAATGGTTTACGGCCATTGTCTTTGATGAGGGAAGGCTGATGTTCCTCAACAGCTATCCGGTTCGCAGTGGCGCAGATTTGCTCTACTTCACGACGCTGTTTTTTCAACAATTGGATCTGGATCGCCAGCAGTGCCCCATGATTCTGCTGGGAGAGATCAGGGCTGAATCCTCCTGGTTTGAGACCATACAGCCCCATTTCGGCAAGATGGCCTTTGGGCGAAGACCCAGAGGTTTCCTCTACAACAGGGCGATACGGGATTTACCTTCGCATTATTTCTATAATTTATTTGCACTACCATTATGCGGATCATAGGAGGTCATTGGAAGGGTAAGCGCTTTGTTCCACCCGATAAAATACCCGCAAGACCAACTACGGATTTTGCCAAGGAGGGCTTGTTCAATATTCTGTCCACCACCTGGGATCTGAGCCAGGTCAGGGTATTGGATCTCTTTGCCGGAACGGGCAACATCAGCTATGAATTCGGTTCCAGAGGTTGTCCTAACATCACTGCCATTGAGCAGGACAAGAGGCTGGTAACCTTTATCCGCCAGCAAACTGAAACGCTCAAGTTGCCGATCGAGGTTCTGCAGATGGACGTGTTTCGCTTTCTCGAAAGGCCAACAAGAGAATTCGACATCATCTTTGCCGGTCCTCCCTATCCCCTTCCCAATTTAAAAGACTTACCGCAATTGGTAAGTGCCAGCACGGCCATGGCACCGGGTGCATGGTTCATCCTGGAGCACAATCCGGCACACCACTTCGAGCAGCACGAATTTTTTCTACAACTTCGCAAGTACGGCACCACCCTGTTCAGCATATTTGAACGGCCGGAATTTTAAGCCATTTCTTTCTACCCCTGAACAAGCATCATGCCTAACTCTAAAACGGCCATCTTCCCCGGATCCTTTGACCCCATCACCATTGGTCATGTAGACATCATTCGCCGTTCCGTGGATCTGTTTGACCGCCTGATCATTGCCATAGGTATAAATACAAGAAAAAATTATTATTTTAAATTAGATACACGACTGGAGTGGTTGCGCCTGCTCTTTGGAGACGATCCGCGCATTGAGGTGGCCTACTACGAAGGACTTACCGTAGATTTCTGCAAAAAAGTAGATGCGCGATACATCATACGCGGCATACGATCATCTGCAGACTTTGAATACGAAAAAGTCATAGCTCAAGTCAATCGGGATGTTTCCGGTACGGATCTCGAAACCCTGTTGATCCTGAGCCGCCCGGAGTATTCCCATATCTCCTCTACTGTGGTCAAAGAGATCATCATGGGCGGGGGTAATTACCAGTCTTTCGTGCCCGCGGTCGTGAGGGTCAATACTCAGGAATAAAGAAGGGGTGCTTGTGACATCGCCGCTAAAGCTTCCGGTCAGGCTGCTCAGGAAAGGCCGCTGATGCGCCCGTCCTTGTCCATATCCATGTTCAGGGCCGCCGGTACTTTGGGCAGACCGGGCATGCGCATGATGTCTCCGGTAATCGGAATCAGGAAGCCAGCTCCTGCCGCGATCTCCATCTCGCGCACCGTCAGAACAAAATCCTTTGGGCGGCCCAGCAATTTGGGATTGTCCGACAGAGAGTATTGAGTCTTGGCCATACAGACCGGCAGCTTCTCCAGACCGAGGCGGGCAATGCGACGCATGTCGGTTTTTGCCTTGGGGCTGAATTGCACGGATGCCGCACCGTAGATATTTCGGGCGATTTTATGAATTTTTTCCTCAAGAGTATCTTCCAGGGAGTACGCAGGAACAAAGTTTCCGCTGAAGCCCTCGGCTGCCTCAAAGACCACCGCGGCAAGCTCCTCCATCCCCGCTCCGCCCCTGGCCCAGCCCTCACCAACAGCAGCCCGGGCACCCAGATCGGCACAGCGCTTCAAGACCATTTGCAACTCCGCCTCCGAATCGCTAGAGAAGCGATTGATGCAAACCACCACCGGAACGCCAAACTTCAGGATGTTCTCAATGTGTTTCTCCAAGTTGGGAAGACCGGCTTCCAGGGCCTTGGTGTCGGGCTGGGTCAATTGATCCAGCGCCATTCCCCCGTGGTATTTGAGGGCGCGAATGGTGGCCGTGAGCACCACTGCTGATGGGCTCAACCCGGCCTGACGACACTTGAGATCGAAGAACTTCTCTGCACCCAGATCAGCGCCGAAACCCGCTTCGGTCACCGCGTAATCCGCCCAGGAAAGCGCCATCTTAGTGGCAATAATGGAATTGGTACCCTGGGCAATATTGGCAAAGGGACCCCCGTGCAGGATAGCGGGGTTGCCCTCCAGGGTCTGAACCAGGTTTGGCTTGATGGCATCCTGCATGAGAATGGCCATGGCCCCTTGAGCCTTCAGATCCCGGACAAAGACAGGCTTGCGATCATAAGTATCGCCCAGATAGATATTGCCCAATCGATCTTTGAGATCAGCGGGGCTTTCACACATGCAGAGAATGGCCATCACTTCAGAAGCAGCCGTGATGTTGAAACCCGCCTCCCTGGGAATGCCACCCGACTTTCCCCCTAAACCCGTCACCATGTTGCGCAGGCTCCGGTCATTCATGTCCATGACCCGCTTCCAGACCACGGTGGCCGGATCCAGCTCCGGGGGACCGGGGCGCTGGTAGATGTGGTTGTCCACTATGGCGGCGAGCAGGTTGTTTGCCTTCTCCACCGCCGAGAAATCTCCGGTGAAATGCAGGTTGATGTCCACCATGGGAATGACCTGGGAATAACCCCCGCCGGCGGCTCCGCCCTTCATGCCAAAGACCGGGCCCAGACTGGGTTCGCGCAGTACCACACAGGCTCTCTTTCCCAGGCGATTCAGCCCTTCAGTCAAGCCGATGGAAGTAGTGGTCTTGCCCTCGCCCGCCGGAGTGGGATTGATGGCAGAAACCAGGATCAGCTTTCGCTTTCCAACCTCATCCATGCGTAGTAGATGCAGGGGAATCTTGGCTTTGCTTCGACCGTAGTACTCCAATTCCCCTTCATCAAAGCCCAGCTTGGCGGCAATGTCACTCAAGGGAAGGGGCTTTGCGCTTAAAGCGATCTGCAGGTCATCTGGCACGGCGTTTTTCATGGCATCAACTTTCTTCCAGATGAGTTTCCAGCGCCATCAAGCCGGCACTTTGAAAGACATCAAGAATATTAGGATAGGTATTTTGTAGTCTCAAAGGTAGTTTCTCCGCTCCGGTCCACTTTACACGGGTTATCTGCTCCTCTGCCTGGGGAACGAGGGTATCCTTTCCCGCGGAACTCATGGTGTACCAATGTGTGCACTTCAACACCCGCACCTTTCGCTCGGTATAGACGTGGAAAGTCTCCAGCAGTTTACTCCCCAGCACCAGATCTTTGATGCCCGTTTCCTCTTTCACTTCCCGGAGCGCGGCCTGGGCGGGTTTTTCGCCCGGATCCAACTTGCCTTTAGGCAAGTCCCAGCGCCCTTTGCGCTCGATCAGCAGAATCTTGCCCTTGTTGCTCTTGACCAGGCCTCCGGCGGCCTGAATCACTCTGAACATGCTGAAAAAGTGATCCTTGACCTTGCTGAGGTCCTTGCCGTAGATGGTCAAACTGTCAAACAAATGGTCGTGTTCCATGAGCCACAACGCCCGCTTCACATCGCCTTTGCGGCCGTAGTAGATGGCGGGATGAGCTCTGGTCCAGGCTATTGAGGCTTCGCTTCGCTTGCCTTTCCTCAGGAAAACCGGTCTTCCGTCAACATAGATACGGATTGTGGGAACGGGCATAAGGCAAAGACGGGTCAAAGGGCTTTATGGAGTAAAACAAATCGGATATCCCGTTTGGAATAACCTTCCAAAAGTACACAAGCTGCCTTGTTTAATGGAGCCTTTTCCCCGCTTAATGCGAGCTGTTGAAAGTCCTATATCGGAGGTGCTTCAGCAGGAAGAATCAGGCAACCTACCCTGAATTTGAAGTCGTCAATCCCTGTTTGGGAAGTCGCCAGCAAGCCCTTTAAAGGCGCAACACGCGAACCCATGCGCAGAATCCCGCCTATTCCCTTTAGTTTTACACTCCCTGTATTGTTAAAACCAAATTAAACCCATGAGATATACATTAATCTTAAGTGCCGCGCTGTTGATCGGTTCTACGCTGAACGCCCAGGTCAGCTTCCCCGCTCCCAGCCCGGCCTGCGAAATCACCCAAAGCATCGGCCTGACCGAAGTGAACATCAAATACTCCCGCCCTTCGGCCCGGGATAGAACCATCTTCGGCGATCTGGTGCCCTACGGAGAGATCTGGCGCACCGGTGCCAATGCATCCACCACATTGAGCTTTGACAAAGCTGTTATACTCGGTGCTCAGGAAGTTCCCGCCGGGACCTATGCTCTTTTCTGCATTCCCGAAAACGGTGAATGGACGATCATTCTGAGCAACAATGTCGAGAGCTGGGGTCCTCCCAATCCCTATCTTGTCGAGGAAGAGCAATGTCGTTTTAAGGCCAAACCACGCCGTTTGAGCGACAAGGTGGAGACCTTTACCATACTGCCCACCAATCTGCGCGACGACCGCGCCATGATCACCCTGATGTGGGAGAATACCGCTGTTGACCTTCCCCTGCAATTGGGCACCCACGAGCAGGTGACCAGCGCTTTGGACAAAACCCTGGGTGGCCCGGATGGTCGTTTCTTCTACCAGGCCGCCCGCTACTACCATGACGCCGGCGTAGAGCAGGACAAGGCCATGGAATACATCGACATCGCCATTCAGCAGAAGGGCTATGATCGCTTCTTTGTTCTGCGCACCAAGGCTCTTATCCAGGCCAAAGCAGGCGATTATACCGGTGCTATTGCCACGGCCAAGATGAGTTCTGAAAAGGCCCGCGAAGAAGGCAACATGGAATACATCAAGATGAATGATGCCTCCATTCAGGAATGGAGCTCCAAGGGCGGAAAGTAAACTGCCACGATATAGACTGCACGCAGCCCCGGATCGCCATGATTCGGGGCTGTTTTTTTTCAACTGCTCTCCTCTTCTTCAAGGAGCAGAGGAGTCTTGTCGGGGAATAGGGTATTGATCCCGTAACTCAGACCGATGACCAGGAAGCAGCCAATCGGCACCAGCCAGAGATAAGTAAAGGGCGAATGGCCTTCTTCGTGCAACCAGAACAGGGCTATAACCATGGTTTCGGAGATCAAGGCAGCCCAGAAAACCGCGCGTGCTCCAATGCTGCGAAAGAAGAACGCCACCGCAAAAACCCCAAGAACCGTTCCATAGAAGATGGAACCGACAATGTTGACCGCCTCTACTAAATTGTCAAAGAGATTGGCCACACTGGCGAAGGTCAGCGCAACAATGCCCCAGAGCAGGGTAAAGGCTTTGGACATATTGAGGTAGTGGCGATCTCCCTTGCCCCGCACAATAGAGCGCCGGTAGAGGTCCACCACCGTTGCGGTGGCCAGGGCGTTGATCTCCGATGCCGTCGATGACATGGCCGCGGAAAAGATCACGGCCAGCAACAGCCCCACCAGGCCTATGGGCAGGTAGCGCATCACAAAGGTGATGAAGACATAGTCTGAATCCAGGGTATTGAGCGAGGGGTTGGCCTCCTGAATCAGTTCCTTCACCGAACTGCGCAGGGCCTGTTCCCGCTCGTTCGAAGCCTTAATCTCCGTCACGGCCAGGCTCATCTCTTCCTCGGATCCGCTCTTCCTGGCCTCGACAAAGCGATCCAGCGCATCGCGGCGCTCGGCAAACAGGGTGGCCTGAAGCGCTTCAAGCCGCTGCAAACTGTCGGCGTAGGGATAGGCTCCCTGTTGGCTGATGCTGCTGATCTTGTTGAGGTTGCCCTGGTTGAAATGGATGGGAGGCCTTTCGAACTGAAAGAACACAAAGACCATCAGTCCTATGAAGAGCACCAGAACCTGCATCGGCACCTTGATGACCCCGTTGAACAGAAGCCCCATCCTGCTCTCGGCCAGCGAGCGACCGCTCAGGTAGCGCTGAACCTGGCTCTGGTCCGCACCAAAATAGGACATGAACAGGAAGGTAGAGGCCAGCAATCCCGACCAGATGTTGTAGCGATTTTCGAGATCGAACTTCCAGTCGATCATCTCCAGCTTGCCCATCTGTCCGCTCAGGCTGAGCACGTCGCCCATGCCCACGCTCTGGGGCAACTTGTACATCAGGATGACACCGGCAATCACCATTCCACCCAGGATGACGATCATCTGTTGCTTCTGGGTCTGGGAAACGGCGTGCGTACCACCGCTTACGGTATAGACAATCACCAGAGAGCCTATGGCCAGGTTGGTCAGTCCAAGTGGCCAGCCGAGTATGGTGGACAGGATGATGGCCGGGGCGAAGATGGTCAGTCCCGCGGAAAGGCCGCGCTGCAAGAGAAAGAATATGGCGGTTAGCGTTCTGACCCTCAGATCAAAACGGCTCTCCAGGAATTCATAGGCGGTGTAAACCTTGAGCCGATAGAAATGCGGGATGACAAAGGCCGCCAAAACCACCATGGCTATGGGCAGTCCGAAATAGAACTGCGCAAAGCCCATGCCCTTTTCAAAGGCCATTCCCGGAGTGGACAAAAAAGTAATGGCACTGGCCTGTGTGGCCATGATGCTCAGACCTATGGTCCACCATTTCAGTTCGCGCTGACCGAGCAAGTAGCTCTCTGAGTTGGCCACAGAGCGCGTCTTGTACATACCGTAAGCCGCTATGGCCAGCAGGGTGCCAAACAGAACTACCCAGTCAACAAGGTGCATAAGATACCATATGTTATGTTTCTAGGACCAGTGCCGGCCAAAGAGCCAGAGAAACAGCATGAGCAGAACATGAATGATCAGCACGGTGGCATAGAGCCTACTCCACTTTCCCATGATGGGTGGACTTTCGTCTATTTGACTGTCGGGTTCGGAAAAGCGTTTGTGCTTCATGATTCAGCGACCCAGCGAGATGAGGTTGGCAAAGAGGCGAAAGGCCCCGGGCACTCCCGCCGGCAACTGCCTGAAGAAGGAATAGCCACTGAAGGCGAACCAGCCCTTTCCGTATTGAGCCACCAGAAGTCCGCCCTGACGGGGGTCTTCTTCGGGATCATGGCTGGACAAGAGCGGCGTATAAGCCTCATCCCAGGAGGAGGCGAAGTACAAACCCCTCTCCTGTATCCAGCCATCAAAATCCTCCTCAGTGATCTGGTTGGGCTGGCTCAGCGCGGGATGGGCGGCCTGCAACAAAGTGACCGGAGCATCTTCGCGGGTTACCCGCTCTCTGGAAACGACAAAGGGATAGGGGCCAATCTGATCAACCAGGAGTGGGCGCTGTGTATTGTACTGAACCAGATAGGTGCCACCTTGCTGGACATAGCGCATAAGGGCCTCCTGAACCAAGGGCAATTGTTCCCGGGTATTGTAGGCCCTGATACCGGCCACTATAGCGTCAAATGCCTGGAGTCTTTCGTCCAGTGCCGAGGCGGCAAAGAAGGCATCGTCCAGCAAGGTCACCGTGCAACCGATCTCCCGCAATGCCTGGGGAATGTCATCGCCCGCACCCATAACATACCCTATGTTATGGGAACGAAGCTCCAGATCCAGCCGGGACAATCGGGCCTTGGCCGGTTTGAGTATGGTTTGCGCAGGGATATGCTCGTAGTCCACCTTGAGCATGGACCAGGGATAGGACACCCCATCAATCTCAAGGACAAGCCTCAACTCAGAGCTCTGATTGCCCTGCGGAGGTCTGACCATCAAATCCAGACCGATCTGCTCGCCCTTCTTAGCGATGTCAAAGGGCATACCATCTGAGATCTCCCAGCCGTTCTCAGCTTTGGCTCTCAGGACTCCACGTACCCCATCGCGGTTGGCCTTGATCAACAGCCTAAGCGGACGGGCGGCATCGCTCGGAAAGAGATAGACCGGCTGATCCGTGCGCACCGCCGCCGGAGGCAGCAGTTCAAAGGGCTCATAAACCTGCCCCCTAACCGGATCGTTGTAGGTATGGACCAGGGGCGCTTTCCAGACAATGGGCTGACCATCTATGCTGGCTATGGCGCGGAGGTAGAAGGGACGTGGACTCTCCGGCAGGCCCCGGAGTTCCTGTTCTTCGACCTTGAACAATCCCAGGCTGGGCTCCTCTCTGAGCCAATAGGCCGTTGAAAAGGGCGCGTCATTTGCGATGCGGATGTTCAACGTTTTTTTTATCGATTCGTTTTGGCCCGCTGTAACACCGGACAAGGGCTTGCGCTGAATCACCTCGCCCTCTTCGTTGAGCAGTTCCAGGACTTCCAGAGTCAACACCTGGGGGCTGCGCACAACCCATTCGGCTTGTACAGACAAAGAATCACCGGGCACCGCCTGGGCCTTGGGCACCGTGGCTTCAAACCAGAGCCCGAGGCACTGGCGAATCAGGTCGGCGCACAATTCGCGGCGATGTCTGACCCGCGGGTCTTCCTGCACTGCTTCCATCAGGCGATAAGCCTCCATGAGCGCCGGCACGGCCAGATGAGGTTGATTGATGTCGAAGGCCGTCTCCGCTTTCAACAGCGCCTCTTCAACGGCCTGTCCTCCTGCTACCCGCGACCAGCTCAGATCCAATCCGCTAAATGGATCCTGTGCGGCGCTTAGGGCCCCCTCCCCCGCCTGCCCACTCGCGCTTTCCGTCGCGGGCATGGGAATGCCGCCCAGCCATTCCAGATACTCCGGCTCGGAACCCCGCGCACCCGTGGAGCCAAATCCCTGGCAGCGGTGCATGCTGCGGCTGTGCGCGGCGATCTCGGAGTAGCTCAGGCCTCTGGCCGTCTGATAGGTACCCGGATCAATCGAGATCAACTGGCTTTTATCGGCTTTGGCAAAGGCTTCGCGACTACCGTAAAACCACCATGAAGTATTGAAGAAGATGCGGGCCGCCTGCCAGGGTTCAGCAAAGGCTAACTGCTCCGGAAAGGCCCGGGGATCAGCGGCCAGCTCAAAGGCCTCGAGCGCCAGGATGGCCGAAGCCGTATGGTGACCGTGGGTTGTTCCGGAACTGCGATGGTCAAAGCGATTGATGATCACGTCCGGGCGCAGCTTGCGAATGGCCCAGACCATGTCAGACAGCACTTCCTCCCGATCCCAAATCTCCAAGGTCTCATCGGGGTGCTTGGAATAGCCAAAATCATTGGCCCGGGTAAAGAGCTGTTCACCCCGGTCTATGCCCCTGGCCCGCAGCAATTCCTGGGTTCTCAGCACACCCAGCAGTTCAGCCAGTTCGGGCCCGATGAGATTCTGTCCCCCATCCCCTCTGGTCAGGCTGATGTAGGTGGTCTGCACCTTGCGCTCTCCGGCCAGCCAGGCGATCATTCGGGTGTTTTCATCATCGGGGTGAGCGGCCACGAACAAGGCCCCGCCGAGCACCTGCAATTGTCGGATTTGCTCCAGCAGTTCAGCCGATCCCCGCTGCACCGGGTGCTTGTAGGGTAAGACGGGCTGTGCACAGAGCTCGCCCAGGGGCAACAGAGCCATGAACAAGACGAGCGGCACCATTCGCTGTATCAAAACATGTTTAAACATATAATTTTTTAGCAAATTAAAAGTCCGGCTCCCCTCCTACAAAGGATATGGGAAGTGGCAGGCATGCGGGAATTTCTTCATGGCGAAGGGCGTCAGAAGCCCATCAAAAGACGGGAACCGGGCAAAGATGCTCAAAACGCGCTTAAGCCTCAGGGGAAAAAACGCAAAATGCGCAGATCGGCCGCTCCCTTCCCCTTAGATTTGGGGCATGCAAAACACCGTGGTGCCCAATGCTGCAAGCGCTTCGAAGATAGCTGCCTTGCTCCTGGACCTGGACGCTGTTCGCCTCAGCCCCGATGAGCCCTTTACCTGGGCATCCGGCTGGAAGAGTCCGATCTACTGTGATAATCGCCTGGTCTTGTCGGTGCCCGATGCCCGGCGCATGATCCGCGATGCCCTGGCCGACATCGTGCGGGAGCGCTATCCCTGGGCGAGTATGGTGGCGGGTGTTGCCACGGCCGGTATAGCGCATGGAGTGCTGGTGGCTGAAGCATTGGACCTTCCCTTTGTCTATGTCCGGGCTCAGGCCAAGGCACACGGTATGGGCAACCGGATCGAAGGGCGTATGCTCCAGAGCAGCTCCTGTATCGTCATTGAAGACCTGGTGTCTACCGGGGGAAGCAGCCTGAGCGCTGTGCAGGCTCTGCGCAGTGAAGGAGCAGAGGTGCTCGGCCTGGGCGCGATCTTCACCTATGGCTTTGCCAAGGCGAATGATGCTTTTGAGCAAATGAGCTGCCCCTGGTTTGCCCTATGCGACTACGATCACCTGCTCGAAGAAGTGCTCAGACGGGGCCAGATCAGCGATGAGCAACGGAGTTCCCTGGCTTTGTGGCGGGAACAACCCGACGAATGGGGGCGATGAACATGGCCAGTCCCACTCAGCCTCCGGTAGCCGCCAACTCGTAGGCTTCGTCGTAGTCCAGGGTGAGCAGACGCCAGTCGAACTTCTCGGAGAAATCCTCGAGCTGGTTGCGCATGATCGTGCGATAGCGGCCCGTGGTGCGCACAAATTCAAACAGGAATCTGGAAAGATCGCCGGCCACCGCATCATCCTTCCTGCCCTGGCGACGAAGCACAAAGACCCCCGTTTCTTCCCGCCCGCCTCGAAGTGCTTGCACGTATTTGCCAAATCCGCTCAGGTCAGAGGTGACCGCGGGCACTCCCCGGGCCACGCATTCCAGCGGGGTGTAGCCCCAGGGTTCGTAGTAGCTGGGAAAAATGCCCAGGTGACATCCCCGGACAAACTGACTGTAGTCCATGCCGAACAGAGGGCTGGTGGAGGCGATGAAGTCTGGGTGATACACCACCTTGACCCGGTCCAGCGGGCTGTTGACCAGGGGGGCTGAGCGCAGCGATTGCAGGACCTCATCCGAGTGGTCGTCCACCAGGTTATGGGTTACAATGATCGGCCAGCGCTTGGATTTCCAACTCTGTATGGTGCGGCGATAGCGCAGTTTCCAGTAGTCGTCTACCAGATCGTTGAGCTGGGGAAGCCGGTAGTCCTCATCTGCAGAGGCCGCAGCATAGAAGAGACGCTTGTCGATCTGCTCGGTGATGGCCTCGGTGTTGCGCCGAATCTCCTCGAGCACACCCCGGCTTTCCAACACATCGGGATTGATGGAATTGGTGGGGCGGCGGGTGATGATGAAACAGACCACGGTCTTGTCGATGCCCGCTTCTATCATCATCTTATTGAGCCTCACCAGTGCTTCCAGCGTTAAATCATATCCTTTGTTTCGGTACTCGTAACGCCCGGAGGTGAAGAAGTAGAGCGTCTTGTTCAGATCAAAACCGTAGCTCTGAAAGAAATGACCCAGGACAAACTGGTGAATCTTCTCCTTGTAATTGTCGTGCCTGACCTGCACTTCGTGGTTGGTGGCAAAGCGGTCGATGTTCAGTCCGTTGGGTGTGACCTTATGGGGCTTTCGACCCAGGAGATGTTCGCATTCAAGGCCCGTGATCTCGCTGACCGTGGTAAAGACATGTGCCGTTTTGGCGGCTTGTTTTTCGATGTTGTGAATCGAACTCAGGGCGAATCGCTCCGCCTCGGCCTGATCATCGTATTCCGGGAGGTGATCGTAAAACTGGGCATCGTGCATGGCAAGCACCCGGCCCAACATGGTGGCGTGGGTGGTGAAAATGGTCTTGAGACGGAGCTTGTCTGTGGCCGCTCCCAGGATGGGAGTAGCTGCCATCCATTCATGGCAATGAACCAGTTGCCTGATGTCCTTTTGAGTTTCTTCATCCAATAACTGGAGAAAGCGGCGCACCATTTCGCCCCACAACAAGACCTGATCGTAGAGATCATCTCCCTGTCTGTCCGGGACAGCGTAGCGCTTGCTGAGCTCGGATTTGATGGAGCCCAGGCGGTCAAAAACGCCCTGGGGCTTGATCAGGATGACTCGGGGACGTCCGGTGACCAACCAGCGTCCATGGGCGATCTCATGGCCCATCGCCCTGAAGCGAATGACCGCGCGGCCCAAGGCATCGCTGCTCTCCGGACTGGGGTCGAATTCTCCGTAAACCGCATCGCTGACCCAGGGACCGCAGAGCGCATAATCAGAGCCCCACTTCTCTACCATGGCCTGAACCTTGGAGCGGATCACGGTGTAGATGCCGCCCATCTGGTTGCAGACCTCCCAGGAAATTTCCAATAAGTGCGCGCTCTGCAGGGCTGGTAGGGGATGCTGATTCATGCCCGCCAAAGATAGCCAAAGGGTCAAGTCTGTCAAGGCACTTTGTGCGTCTAAACGCTTGTTTCAGGTGCGCGGTCAGCAAGGGTGCACTCACGTTGATCAATAGCCGGCAGCCATGAAGTACCAGGCCCTTCCACCGATGTCCTCCCGCTCCAGAACCCCGGTCTCCACCAGGGCATTCAGCGACTGGCTGGCTCTGGTGTAGGGAAGATTCATCATTTGCATATAGTCCGTTACCGAAATCTGATCGTTTTTGCGCAGATAGTTGATCAGGCCGGTATGCCTTTCCATCAGGATGGGAATGGGATCGGCACCGATTTCGGCATCCAGCTCAGCGGCGGCCGTGGGATCCAGAACCGTCTGGTCTTCTACCCTCACCCAGGGCAACCACCTCCCGGCCTCATCCAGTGCCCTGTGCTTGCTCTTGCTGGAGTCCACCCGCACTTCGAGCACACATTTGCGCCGCGCATAGCGCTCCTGAAAGTGCAGAAAGAGGGGCGGGTCGCAGAAACGCCGGGCGGCGCGAATGAGCATATGGCGTTCCTGGGCGGCATCCACGCCGCGGATTTGCCCCTGATCGTCCACTCCCACGAGCAGCACGCCTCCATCCCCGTTGGCGAAGGCCACCAGGGAGCGCGCAATCTTAGTTTCGGCACTGATGTGCTGCTTGAAATCGAGTTGCTGCCCTTCGCCCGATTTAATGCGATCGTATAAGTAGCGAAAGTCATCCATGGCTCAGGGCTGCATAGCGAAAACAATCCGTGGTGTGGTCGTTGACCATGCCCGTGGCCTGCATATGGGCGTAGCAGATGGTGCTTCCCACAAAGGAAAAACCGCGTTTCTTCAAGTCTTTGCTCATCGCATCGCTCTCGGGGCTGCGCGCTGGTACCTGGCTGATGTCCTTCCAGTGATTGATGATGGGTTCCCCCTTGGTAAAGGACCAGATATAGGAGTTGAAGCTTCCGAATTCCTCCTGCACCTTGAGGAAGGCCAGGGCGTTTTTCCGTATGCTGTACACCTTGAGCCGATTGCGGATGATGCCCGGATTCAGCAAGGCCTTGTCCAGTTTGGCATCGCTCCAGCGGGCGAGTTTATGCGCGTCAAAGCCGTCAAACTGCGAGCGGTAGTTCTCGCGCTTGCGCAACACGGTGATCCAGCTCAATCCCGCCTGGGCTCCTTCAAGGCAGAGCATTTCGAATTGGCGCTGATCGCTGTGCAGGGGGATGCCCCATTCGCTGTCGTGGTACTGCTGGTAAAGGGGATCCTGGCCTACCCAGGCACAGCGCTTTGGTTCTTTGGCTGCCATTTCCGTCCTTGTTTTTTGCTTCTGCCCGAACTTATTGATGGGGAATCAGGTTGCGGTATTGCGTATAGCGATCCAATACATTCTGAACGTAGTTCACCGGTACCGAGCCGCGGATATACCCATAGCGCACCACGGAGTCATTGTAGTATTCAGGATCGCTGAGTTTTTCCAGATAGTGTTCCACATGACCGGTCCACTGCAGTGGATCATCTCCGTATCGCCCGGCCAGGCGCTGGGCATCGTAGATGTGGGCATAGCCACAATTGTAGGAAGCCAGCGCAAACTGCATCCGATGGGTCGAATCGGGAATATCCTTCCACATATCATAGAGTTGTTTGAGGTAGCGGGTTCCTCCCCTTACACTGCTCTCGGGGTCGGAAGGATCCTCTATGCCCAACTCCGCGGCCGTAGCCGGCATGATCTGCATGAGACCCCGCGCGCCCGCCCAGGAACTGTCCGCGGGATTAAAACCGCTTTCCTCATAGATCAGTGCGCTGGTCAACCGCCAATCGAGGCCATTTTGCAGGGAATAACGCCGGATCAACTCATCGTATACACTGATGCGCCCTTCATTCAGGCTCATGTATGGACTGCGGGCGCGGCGCAGGTAGGCCTGCATATCATTAAAATATTTTTTATAAATAATTTTATGATAACTGCTTTCGCGGATCTCTTCGATCCATTCTTTCAAGGCCTCCTCCAGATCAGGAGAGTCTTTGTTGACGGCCCAGGCGATGCGCTGGGAGACACTGAGGGGGGTGGCGACATCCAACTGAGGGTAGAACATGGCCATCACCCCGGCGATGTTCTCATCCGCGGCGGTATAGCGCAAGCGGCCCTCGGCGACCTCTTCCATGATGCGCTCCGTGGACCAGTCCCCGTCCACCAGTCGAATATGCAGGGGGCCACCGATTTCCTTTTGCAGATTTTCCAGGCGCTGAAAATAGGCCGTGTTTCTTCTGACCGTGATGGTATCGCCAATGAGCCTGGAGGGATCGCGCACCACTTCGACAGAGTCAGCTTTGGCGGGCTTGCGCTGGACCAGCATCTGCCGGGTTAGGTACAAATAAGGCGTAAAGTTGACCTGAGCCGCACGCTCCTCTGTGATGGTCATGCCATAGGCGATCAGATCCCCCCGCCCTTCGCGCAGCATGGGAATCAACTCATTGATGTCCCGGGCCAGGACAATCTCCAGCTTGAGCCCCATGCGCCCGGCAAAATTCTGCAATAACTCGTATTCATATCCCATGGTCCTTCCCCGGTAAACAAAGTAGCTGGTGCTGCTGTAGACGAGGATTGCTCTTAGCGTACCATGCTGTATGATATGTTCAAGATCGCGCACTTCGGTTGCCGCAGACTCTTCTTCTGCTGCGGGGGAACGGCATGCAGACATCCAAAAAAGGATCAATAAGAAGCAAAGGGAACTGCGGGCAAAAAGCGGCATCACAAGGCTGAAAATAAGCCTTGTCGCGCGCATGGACATCAATCAACTCAGGCTTTCTGTCCCGCGCTGCCGGGCAGCCAGCAGATAGAGCACCGCCATGCGGGTGGCCACGCCGTTTTGCACCTGATCCAGGATGATGCTTTGACCCGAGTCGGCCACATCGCTGGAGATCTCCACTCCGCGATTCATAGGCCCCGGATGCAAAATCAGGATATCCCGTCCTACCTCATCGAGAATGCGGCGATTGACCCCGTAAACCATGGCGTACTCCCTTAAACTGGGGAAGGCTTTGAGCTTGCTTCCCGGCCCTCCCCCATCCATGCGCTCCAGTTGTATGCGCAAGATATTGGCCACATCACACCAGTTGAGCGCCTCGCGAAGGTTGTGGCTGACGTGCACACCCAGGCTGCCGATATGGCGCGGAATCAGGGTCGGCGGACCGCAGACCATCACTTCGGCCCCCAGTTTCTGCAGGCAGAAAATATTGCTCAGGGCCACCCGGCTGTGCTGAATGTCTCCGATGATGACCACCTTGAGACCCTTGATTTCCCCTTTGCGCTCGCGAATGGAGTAGGCATCCAGGATAGCCTGGGTGGGGTGTTCATGGGTGCCGTCACCCGCGTTGACCACCTGGGCATCGATGTGTTTGGCCAGAAACACCGGAGCTCCCGGACTGGGATGGCGCATCACGATGATGTCCACCTTCATGGCCAAGATATTGTTCACCGTATCCAGCAGGGTCTCTCCCTTGCTCACCGAACTGGAGGAAGAGGAGAAATTGATCACATCGGCGGAAAGCCTTTTCTCGGCCAGTTCAAAGGAAATCCGGGTGCGGGTGGAGTTCTCAAAGAAGAGATTGGCGATGGTCATGTCCCGCAGGCTGGGCACCTTCTTGATGGGCCTGGACAACACCTCTCTGAATTGATCGGAGTAGTGGAAGATCAAATCCAGATCGCTGGCCTGCAAATCGCGAATGCTGATCAAATGGGCTACCGACAAGGCATTTTTCTCCAGGCTGGCAGCGCTCATAGCATCAGTGAGTTTGGTTGATCGCGGTCTGTTCTTTGGTTCGAAGGGCTGTCGGAGATGATCCAGACCTTGTCCTCTCCCTCGCTTTCGGCCCATTCCACCCGCACCTGCTCCGAGGTGACCGCATCTACCGTCTTGCCGACATAGTCGGGCTGAACCGGCAGGTGGCGGCTGAGGCGGCGGTCGATGAGCACCAGCAATTCCACCTTCGAAGGGCGGCCGTAGTGCAACAGCCCGTCCATGGCGGCGCGAATGGTTCGCCCGGTGTAAAAAACGTCGTCAATCAGCACCACATCCCGCCCTTCCACCAGAAAATCAATCTTTGTGTCGAAGGGCTTCAGCGGCATCTCCCGGCGCCGGAAGTCATCCCGGTAAAAGGTGGGATCCAGCACGCCGTAATTCCAGGTGCGCCCGCCCAGCAGACGCTGCAGGGTTTGGTCTATGCGGTGCGAAAAGCGTATGCCCCTGGGCTGAATGCCGATCAGGCAACTGTCTTCAAAGCCGCGATGGTTCTCGATGAGTTGGTGACAAAGCCGCTCGAGCACCAGGGCAATTTGCTGGCTGTCGAGGATCACGCGGGGCTCTACCATGGACGCAAAGGTAAGTTGCCTCAGGTATAGCGTTCAATCGAACGCACTAAATCCCCGAGGTAGGCCTTTCCAAAGAGGGCGACATGCACCATCAGCGGATAAACCTGATGGGCCGCTACGCGCTCAGTCCAGCCAGGCTCCAGGGGAAAGCATTCTTCATAAGTGTCGAAACACGCCGGCCCGAAGCCGCCGAAGAGCTGCATCATGGCCAGATCGGCTTCGCGGTAGCCGTAGTAAACGGCGGGGTCCAGCAGAACGGCCCTTCCATCTAAACCGCTGATGACGTTGCCGCTCCACAGATCTCCGTGCAGCAAAGCGGGTGGCTCAGGAGGGAATATCTGATCCAGCCTGCCCATGAAAGCATCCAGCAGTCTATCAAGTTGCGGGGGCAGCCCTCCGAGTGTTCGGGCGGCCATCTCTCTCATGGGTTCATAGCGGGCATGGCGCAGAAAGGCCCTTCCATCTGCATGGTCTGGATTGATCTGGGGCAATGAGCCGATGTAATTGTCAGGGTGATGGCCAAAGACGGGTGAGCTGTTCCGATGCAGCTCCGCCAGCGAGCGCCCCAGGTGTTGTTGATGGTCCGCAGCGCGGGGACCGCTCTCTATCCATTCGAGCCAGAGCCAGCTATGATTGTCATCCTGACCATGGGTCAAGACACGGGGTACGCGCACAGCTCCGCTCTGGTGCAGGGCTTGCAGACCCCGGGATTCGGCCTGGAACATACCGGGGAAACGCCGGGCATCGTTGCTCTTTAAAAAAAAGATCCCCTCGGGAAACTCCACCCGGAAACAGGCATTGATGCAGCCCCCGCTAACCCGCCTAACACTGCGTGGTTTTTGAAACCCCGAAGCCGCTTTGCCAAGATGACCGGCCAGATCTTCCAGCGAAGCGCTGCTCAGTAATTCCATTCAAAGGGCAATCTGGCCTGCACCTGGCCATCCTGAACCCAGCGCAAGAGCTTGCCGTACTGCCGGTTGAGATAGTCCAGTGGTCGTTCGGCCTGATGGGTGTTAGCGCTCTGGGAAGAAGAAGATAGCATGGGCGATGCTCCGACGATGGCCAGTTCAGCGGCGTGTTCCGCCATCCACCGGGCTTTTAGGCTTTGCTGCCACTGCGATGAAGACGCACTGAGGGCATCGACCATGATCTGCTCAAACAAGCTCAACTCCACCTCCGGCCAAAGCACCAGCTCATAGTCCTCGCCCATGCCCGCCAGGGAAGCCGCTTTGTCGATGGCCACCTGCAGGGTGCCCAGCGTATCCACCAGACCGAGCCTGTATGCCTGAGTACCGGTCCAGACCCGGCCCTGGGCGATCTCTTCAACCTGCTCCGGATGCATGTCTCTGCCCTCCGCGACATATTGTATAAAACTATGATAGGCACTATCCACAAAGCGCTGCAGCAAAGCCCGCTGCTCCTCCGAAACCGGTCGGACCAGGCTGGGAAAATCGGCCATGGTCCCGGTCATCACGGTATCCAGGCTCAGACCCAGCTTGTCTTCCATCAGGGTTCGCAGATTGGGGATGATCATGAAAACCCCGATGGAACCGGTCAGCGTTGCTGGCTGGGCGACGATGTAGTCAGCCGGTGCGGCAATCTGGTATCCCGCAGAGGCCGCCAGATCTCCCATAGAGACCACCAGGGTTTTTTCCCGGGCCAGAAGTTTGGCCTCCCGCCAGATCATGTCCCCGGCAGGAGCTACGCCTCCGGGGCTGTTGATCTTGAGCACAACGGCTTGAATGTCCTTGTCTTCACGCGCTTTGCGGAGCAGTTTACTCAGGTCTTCTGAGCCAATTCGGCCCGGTCCGCTGCTTCCGAATCCGATGTCGCCTTCCGCGTAAATGACGGCAACCTTGTTCTTGCTTTTAGAGGATTTGGATTTGCCGGTATAGACGTTCTTGCTCAGGTACTGATCCAGGCTGACAAAGGGAATCTCCTTCTCTTCGTCCAGGCCCAGGCGTTCGCGCAGGTGGTCCAGCAATTCGTCCTCGTGCATCAGCCCGTCCACCAAACCGGACTGCAGCGCCAGGGCGGGAAACATACCGTCGAGATTGTTCGCGGCGTGTTGCAATTGTTCGCGGTCCATGGAGCGCCTCCGCCCCAGGGTATCGAGGTATTGCCCCCACAGCTCATCGATCAGCTCGCGCACCTGAAGGCGGTTTTCTTCGCTCATTTGTTTGAGGCGAAAGGGCTCTGTGGCGCTTTTGTACTTGCCGTCGTAAAAGACCTGCACTTCAACGCCCATCTTCTCCAGTGCACCGGTGAAGAAGGTGGTTTCCGCATTGAATCCCTTGAACTCCAGCAGACCGCCCGGATGCAGGTAAACGGCCTCGGCGGCGCTGCCCAGGTAATAGGCCCTCTGGCTCATGGTCTGTCCATAGCCGACGATGAACTTGCCGGAGGCTTTGAAACGGTCCAGGGCCAGGATCAGCTCATTGAGCTTGGCCATAGAATTGGGATTGAACTCCAGATCGAGCAGGATGCCTTCGATGGCTTTGTCCTTAGCCGCTTTATCCAGCCCTTCGATGACCTCATTCAGACCGTTGGCCAAACTCAGGTTGAAGCTCAGAGGGCTCATTCCGAAAGGAATTCCACTCTGGGTCATGTCCGGCATGCTGTAGTTCAGGTTAACGCGCAACACAGAGCCGGACTTAATCTTGGTCTCTTTGGAGGACCCGATCAGGGCGGCGCCAAAGGAGACAAAGAAGAAAAAGGTCAACAGCGCCAGTGCTACAAAGAAGCCAAAGGCCGCAGCCAGTATGGTTTTGAAAAATGTCATAGTTCGAAAGGCTTTCGTGCTTGATCGGCGACCTGCATCTTGACAGGCCGGGTGATGGGTGGCGCAAAAATACCACTGCAGAAACTGTCCGGGGCTGTCTGATGCCTGGCGCTGTGGCTACCTTTATCCCCTTGGAATCAAGCGGCGACATGCTCTACCTTCTGCTGGGCAGCAACCTGGGTCAGCGAGAGGAACAACTGCGCCGGGCGGGCCTGCTGGCGGGGCGCTACATCGGCACTCTGCTCAGAGCTTCATCCATCTATCAGACCGAGCCCTGGGGGGAATCCGGGCAGCCTTTCTTTCTCAACCAGGCCCTGGAATTGTCCTGCCGACTTTCGCCCGATGAAGTGCTTGAACAAATTCAGCGCATTGAAAAGGAGCTCGGGCGACAGGAGCGCCGCCGCTGGATGGAAAGGGAGCTGGATATGGACATCCTGCTCTACGGGCAACAAACAGTGAATCAACCCGGCCTGACCATTCCCCATGCTCAACTGGCGCAGCGCAGATTTGCCCTGCTGCCCCTGGCCGAACTGGCCCCGGATTTCATCCACCCGCTCAGCGGTTTGAGCATTGCGGAGATGCTCAGAAGTTGTGAGGATCCCTTGCAGGTTCTGCCCCTGGATGAGAATCCGCTTCGACCTTGAGGCCACCCATTTATTTTACCTTTACGGCCTTTCCCCCAGGGCGATATGCACTACCAACTCATAACCATAGAAGGCAATATCGGAGCCGGCAAGACCAGCCTGGCGCGACGTCTGGCCAGTGATTTTCAGGGCAAGTTGATCCTGGAAGAGTTTGAAGACAATCCATTTTTGCCCAAGTTCTTTGAAGATTTTCAGCAAAAGGCCTTTGCCACCGAACTGTATTTTATGGCCGAGCGCTACCACCAGCTCAGCCGTGAGATGAGCGAGCCGGAATTGTTCAACAGCAGGGTGATCATGGACTATGTCTTCACCAAGAGCCTCTTGTTTGCCAAGGCCAATCTGGACGAAGAGGAGTATCAGCTCTTTCACAAACTCTTTCACATCATCAATCCGCGCCTTCCCGAGCCGGAGCTGATTGTCTATGTCCACGCCAGTGTTGATAGGCTTGTTCAGAACATCCGACAGCGGGGAAGGGATTTTGAAATGGCCGTTGACCCCGCCTATCTGCAAAAGATTCAGGACAATTACTTTGCCTGGTTCCGACAGAATCCGCAGTTGCGCATTCTGGTCGTCGATAATGAAGACGCGGACTACGTCAATCGCGAAATGGACTATCAATGGTACGTGCAAGCCATGAGTCGTTCGTGGCCTTGCGGATTGCACTTCCTAAAAGTTGGCGAAAGCCTTGCTGAAGGCTGAAGAGCCTTTCCACATAAGATGACGAAAAAGCTTTTTTCCACAGGAAAGCTTTCTTATTGCATCGAATGCTAAAGGATTACAAATCAGCGGCCTAAATTCGCCCCCATGAAGCCCCGCAAGCCCCGGCCGAGCACAGGACAATTTCGGGTTTTGTGCCTCATGCTGAGTGCACTGCTCTTCAGCAGCCAGGTTTTCGCTCAGGCCAGAGCGGAGCTCTTCGGCACCATTACTGATGGTGAGACCGGAGAATTGCTGCCGGGGGTGAATGTTTTTTTGGTGGGAACCACCTCGGGTGCGGCCACAGACTTCGACGGCAGCTATCGCATCACCGATATCCGCCCTTCCGAATACACCCTGCAGATTACGTCCATCGGTTACGAGAAGCAGTTGTTTACCGGCTTCAAGATCGAAGCGGGCGAAAAGCGCCGCCTCGACATCAAGATGAAGTCCACTTCGGTGCTCTTTTCCGAAGCGGTGACCATCATTGGGGAGAAACCGCTGGTTGACATTGAGGACAGCAAGACGGGCTCCACCATTTCGGCAGAGACCATTGAGATGGCGCCTACCCGACAGATCCAAAGCCTGCTCAATACGCAAACGGGTGTGATCAAGAACCCGGAGGGCGTCAATATTCGCGGCGGCCGAACTTACGAGACCGGCTTTTACATCGACGAGGTTTCCGCTTCCGATCCCCTGGCGGGCACGGGATTTGGTATCGATATCGGCACCAATTCCATCAACTCTGTGGAGGTGACGACCGGTGGTGCCGGAGTTGAATACGGCAACGCCACTGCGGGCATTGTCAATACCCGCACCAAGAGCGGAGGCGATAAGTTCAACCTGGATATGACCTATAAGCGCGACAACTTCGGTTTCAATAAGGACGCGCAATCCTCTTTCAATCAGCAGGTTATAGAACTTGGTATGGGCGGGCCGCTCAAGCTGGTTCCCAAGCGCAGCCGGGATAAATGGCGGTATTTTACTTCGCTTAAGGGCAATTTCTCTGACGAGTTCATCAAGATTCCCGCCGATCAGGTGGTCTCCTCGCTCTATCCGAGCACCAATTGGACACCTTATCAGGACAATCGCTGGTCGGGGATGTTCAAGCTCAACTACGACATCAATCCGCGCAAGCGACTGGCCTTTACCTATCTGAAATCCCTGACGGTCAATCAGGACTTCAATATGCTGCGCATCGTCACTGGAAACGACGTGCCTTTCGCCCCGGGTTATCAGTTCAACTTTCTTCAGCAGCCCGACAACGCCAATACCTACACCCACGACACCAATCTGGAGTCCATACGCTGGAACCACACGGTGAGCAATCGTTTTTCGTATCGGATTACGGGTTCAAGGCTTTATGTGAAACTCCGGGCCGATGCCAACGGGAGACCCTGGAGACCGGAGGTGGTCAACACGGAGTTCGATCCCCGCTCCATCGTGGATTTCCCCACCACCGTTTTCAATCCGGATGATCCCATCACCTTTGTTTTGCCGGGCCCGGGTCTGGTGAACAACGGCGGAGTGGCCACGCTCTGGCACGATCACTACGTTCAGGAATTCACCCTCAACGCCCAAGGCACCTATTACTCCCAGGATACTAAAAACCGCCTGACTTTCGGCACCGAAGTCAAGCCGCAGGAGATGCAGTGGATTGACATTACCCGACCCTGGATCGGCGCTCCGATTGAGTTGCCCAACGGGGAGTTTACCCAGTCCTTTCGCCTGGGTGATGTTTCGGATGTGTGGAAGGTCAACCCGCTGCGCGGGGCCTTCTTTCTGGCCGATAAGTTCAAGTACCTGGGTTTGATTGCCGATGTGGGCGTGCGCCTTGAATATTGGTTCCCGGGTCAATTCGTCGATCAGGCCATTGAAAATCCCGCTGCCCCGATTCGCGATGAGATTCGCCAGGCTTACAAGGATGAAAGCTACCGTCTGGGCAATCGCTATTTCAAGATGCGGCTCCTGCCCAAGTTCTCTGCTTCTTTCCCCATCAAGGAGAATCAGATGATGTATTTCAACTATGGGCATTCCATGGTGATGCCTCACCCCTCCTTCTTGTACACCGGTTTGGATCCCTTCTTCACCGACCGCTCTACGCTGGGTTTTCTGGGCAATCCCAATCTGAATCCGGAGGTAGACATCAGCTATGAACTGGGTCTGAAATCGCAGATCACGAGCAATGATGCGCTGAATGTCTCAGCATATTGGCGAGACAAATACGATTTTATTACATCTTCTAGCATTCTGGTCAACGACATCACCGGCCGGGAAGTGAGCCGCACCATTCGCATTAACTCGGACTACGCGCGGATCAGGGGACTTGAAGTGGCTTACATCAAAAGGATAGGCAAGTGGTTTAACGGACAGGTCTCCATTGCCTACTCCATCGCTACGGGGCAGAGTTCTTCCAGCTCGGAGACCCTGGCCTCTATCCTGGCCACGGGCAACCGGGAGAGCACCGTAGAGCTTCCCCTCGCCTGGGATTCTCCGCTGGATGCCAAGGCTTTCGCCATCTTTACGCTCAACCAGCCAGGGGGCTTGTGGGGCCGCTCCTGGATCAACCATATGTCCCTCTATACCGAGGCCATCTTCCGCACGGGCAGGCGCTACACGCCTTATCAATACATCGCCGATGAGCCCATCTCCGGAAGACCAATTTATGAGATCGAATCGGATCCCGAGCGGCGTTTTGCCAAAGTGGGTTCCAGCTTGTTCTGGCTCAACCTGAATTACCGCAAGTGGTGGAGTATGGAATGGGGCGAGATTGCCTTTACAGTTGAGCTGACCAATACCCTGAACAACAAGAACGCCTCCATCATCAATCCGGTGACCGGAAGGGCCTGGGAGCCCGGTGATCCGGTGCCTTCGGAGTGGCGCGATCCCGCTTTCCTCGATCCTCGTGATCCCCGATCTTTTGGCAGTCCTCCGGACAATCCGGCCCGCTACTTTGAGCAGCGCCACGTCATTGTTGGGGTGGGTTTGAAGTTCTGAGTCTTTGGGTGCTAGTCTGCTGCGCAGGGTCAGCGTGCGTTTTTTCTCATAGACATGCTGAGCTGATACATGGCTATGCCCGCCGCAACGCTGACATTCAGGGAGTGCTTCTGCCCGAACTGAGGGATCTCCAGCACCGAGTCAGCGTCCCTTATCAATTCGGTGTTGACCCCATAGACTTCGTGCCCCAGCCAAAGGCCCAGGGTTTGACCAGACTTGGGGCGATAGCCTTCGATTGGAATGCTCTCTGGGCTTTGTTCCAAAACCAGGGATAGGGCCCCGCGCTCTCTCAACTCAGCAAGGGCTTTGGAGCGGCTGTCGAAGTAGCGCCAGGGTACGCTGTCTTCCGCGCCCAGGGCGGTTTTGTGGAGGTCGCGATGGGGAGGTCTTCCGGTGATACCGCAGAGCCAAACCGCTTCTATGCCAAAGGCATCTGCGCTGCGAAAAACGGCGCCAACATTGTGCAGACTGCGAACATCATCCAGCAAGATGATAAGGGGCAAGAGGCTTTGGTCAGACATGGGCGGCTACTGAATCGGCGCGCTGCCCGGGCAGCATTGCATGGCCTTGACAGCTCGGTTGAACAGGTTATCCACAAGGCATAATCAACGGAGCGGCAAATTAGTAGTTTTGAAAGATAGCTATGGCACAGTCCTCACCTTTAGCATGAGTAAAAGCAGCCCCGCCGCCCATCAGAAAAAGGGGCGTCCATCCAAGACTACGCCTCTTATGGCGCAATACCAGCGCATCAAGGACCGGCATCCGGATGCCCTGCTCCTCTTCAGGGTGGGCGATTTCTACGAGAGCTTTGGAGCAGATGCCATCAAGGCAGCGGGCGTTCTGGGCATCACGCTTACCAAGAGAGCCAATGGCGCGGCTTCAGCGGTGGAACTGGCCGGCTTTCCCTACCACAGTCTGGACAGCTACCTGCCCCGCCTGGTCAGTGCGGGATTGCGCGTGGCGATTTGCGAGCAGTTGGAAGATCCAAAACTGACCAAGACCCTGGTCAAACGCGGTGTTACGGAGCTGGTCACTCCCGGTTTGGCCACTTCAGAGAAGCTTTTGGAAAACCGGCGCAATCACTTCCTGGCTGCGCTCTTCGAAGGAGCCCATGAGCCCGAAAGCAGCAGCCGTAACAGCGCTGCACAAAACGGTCTAACGCCTGATGCGAATGCCGCTCAGCACTCCAGAATTCGCTCCTCTCCCGGCGGTATTGCGCTGTTGGATCTGAGCACAGGAGAGTTTCTATACGCACAGGGAGAGCGCGAAGAGCTGGATCGCGTTTTGGATACCTACAAGCCCGCTGAAGTGCTCATCGCCCGCAGCCGCATGAAAGCTTTCCAGCACCGGCATCAGTCGCGCTATTACGTTTACCCCCTTGAAGACTGGATTTTTGAAGTCGAATTTGGGCTGGAAAAGCTCCAATCGCATTTCAGAACCAGTACTTTAAAGGGTTTTGGCATAGAGGAAAACAGCCCTGCCATCCCTGCAGCCGGTGCCGTTTTGCACTATCTGGGTCAGACGGAACACCACCGCCTGGAGCACATCAGCGCTCTGGGACGACTCAACGCCGGAACGCACATGCTGCTGGACCGCTTCACCCTTCGCAACCTCGAATTGCTGGATGCCCTGCAGCCCGATGCCTCTTCTCTGCTGGATGTGCTGGACCGGACGGTTTGCCCGATGGGCGCCCGGCTTCTGCGAAGATGGCTGGCCCTTCCCCTGTTGGATATCCGACAGATTGAGCAGCGTCTGGATGCCGTGGAATTCCTGGTCAGAGAGGGCGATCGGCGAAACAAGCTGGTGCAATTGCTCTCTGCTCTGGGCGATCTGGAACGCGTCCTGGCCAGAGTTGCGCTGGGCAAAGCGGGGCCAAGAGATTTGGGGCAGATTCGAAATGCACTGGAGCAATTGCCCGGCATGCTGGCCTGCCTGGAAGGGGCCGCTCCGCAAGGCATCGTTCAACTGCGCGAACAACTCGACCCCTGCTCAGATTTGTTGGCACAGCTCAGCGCTGCATTGGCCGATGAACTGCCCGCTCAACTGGGTAAAGGGCCGGTCATTCGAGCTGGGTTCAATGCTCAATTGGACGAGTATCGCAGTCTGGGAGCAGACGGGCGAAGCTTTCTGACGGCCCTTCAGCAAAGAGAGGCCATCAGCAGCGGCATCGCTTCGCTCAAAGTGGGTTACAATCACGTCTTTGGCTATTACCTGGAAGTGACCCGCCGCTATAAGGATCAGGTACCTGATACCTGGATTCGCAAGCAAACCCTGGTCAATGCGGAGCGCTATATAACACCAGAGTTAAAAGAATACGAAGAAAAAATACTCAACGCGGAGCAAGCCATCTCCGAGTTGGAAAGTCGTCTGTTTTCCGAGCAATGTGATCAGATCATCCAGAGAATCGCTTTGCTCCAAAAGCAGGCAGGTCTGATGGCCAGACTGGATGTGCTGAGTTGTTTTGCGCGCAATGCTCTGGACTTTCAATACCGCCGCCCCAGTGTAGACGAGGGCTACGAGTTGCTCATCGAACAAGGCCGGCACCCGGTCATAGAGCGGCTTTTGCCTGCCGATCAGCAATTTGTGCCCAATGACCTGAAGCTGGATCGGGAAGAGCAGCAGATTCTGATCATCACCGGGCCAAACATGAGCGGAAAGTCTGCCCTGCTGCGCCAGTCTGCCCTCATTGCCCTGATGGCTCAATGCGGCAGCTTTGTGCCGGCCCAGGCCGCAAAGATCGGCATCGTCGACCGCCTGTTTACCCGCGTCGGCGCATCGGACAACCTGAGCGCCGGAGAGTCCACCTTTATGGTGGAGATGCTGGAAACCGCCAGCATAGCCAACAATCTGAGTGAGCGCAGTCTGTTAGTACTGGATGAAATCGGCCGCGGGACTAGTACCTACGACGGCATCTCCATCGCCTGGGCTCTGGCCGAGTACCTCCACCACCACAAAGACAGAAGACCGCGCACTCTCTTTGCCACCCACTATCACGAATTGAGCGAGCTGGCCCAGCGCCTGCCGAGGGTGCACAACTTCCACATCAGCACCCGGGAGAGCGGAGGACAGGTGATCTTCCTCAGAAAGCTGACTCCCGGTGAGAGCCAGCGCAGTTTTGGCATTCATGTAGCTCGAATGGCGGGCATGCCCCCAGCCATTGTGGAACGAGCCAGCGAATTGCTGCACATTCTGGAGCGACAAGGCATGGAGAACAGCTCTGCTGCTCTGGCGGCGGAACCGGCTCAGGAAGCTTATCCCCAGGCATCCGGCGGGCCATCCGCTTCCGCAGCTAAGCAGGGAAGTGCCATGGAAAAGATGTACCGCTCTGCCGATGCCAGCGCCACTTTGCGAAGGATGCCGCCCAAGGACCATGCCGCTGGATATCAGCTCTCCATCTTTGAAGTGGGCGATCCGGCACTGGGAAGAGTCCGGGAAATCCTTCAGGCCCTGGACCTCAACCAGCTTACCCCGGTAGAGAGCTTGTTAAAGCTCAAAGAATTGCAGGATTTGCTCAGTGTTGAACCCAGGTCCTGAGCCACAAGCATGGGGCTGGAAATGCCCCGCCTTTCGCCATAAAAAAAAGCCCCGGTCCCGAAGGACCAGGGCGGCATACCCAAAACGTTCGTGAGTTTGAAGGCGGGAAGATGACCCGCTATATCGGTTCTTGTTATGCGATTGGCTAACCCGGAGTGCTAAAGCGGCAAGAGATGGGTGTTGACGAGCATCCCTTCCGCTGCTACCCAAAAACCCAAAAGGTCAATTGAACTGTCCAAGACGTATCAATTCATTCTTCAATTGCTCCTTGGCGCTTTCATAGTCTGAATCCACCACGGAGATGGCAAAGTCACCGCTGTTTCGACGGGTATAGCCAATGGTCCACATGCAGTTTTCCATCTTGGCCAGGTACTCGCCATAGATCAATCGGTTGTCCTTGATGAAGGAGATGGAGCTGGGCAGTTTAAAGGTTTTCATTTCGCGAATTTTCCGGTTCAGCATAGTTGTTGTTTTTGGGGTTTCTCTTTTGTGCTTTCTCGGTTTCGCGTGTTTGCCTCGAAGGGTGGGCTTTCAGGGAGACTGTTCTGTGTAGGAGTTGATTTTGCTTTTCTGCCTCAGGTCACCGGATTTGCCGTAGCGCATCCTTTTTTGAGCTTTCTGGCGGGGTCTCTCTTTACACGATTCAGGTCCAATTCAGCGCCCAACAGCGGCGTATGAATTCAATATCCAACAGGGCTTTCGAAAACGCAATAGATGCCCTGCATATTTTTATCTCAAACGCGCAATGGGCTGATTATCAATGCTATCGCGCAAGGTCACAGGGTAGAGTCAGGCGGCTTTCAGGTGGAATGGGTCTCTGCTCCAGGCCATAGCTCAACGTATGCCCAAAAACTTACCCTGTCACAACGCAAGTCTACTGATGCTGAAAAAAGTGGTCTAAGCCCCGTAAATGGTGTCTTTTTGCCACTTAGCTCCGATGTCACAAGCTTGCAGGGCTTGAAAGACTCCCGGTCCCGACTCAACGATAATGGGTATCCTTAGTGCTTTATCAGGGCAGGAGTACCAATGGAGGAGTCAAACACAGGAGTTAAAGTCCTGAGGACGACTATTTGTTCACAAGCATGGTTAATGGGTTGGCAAACAGGATGCCAAAGCTTCGACATGGCCTTAACTTTGGGGCCTCTGTAGACCATTCGAAGGCTTACTTACTTCGCTCAAGCTCCCGTTCTCTATGATTCCCAGCGCAGAAGACCTCTACTTTCTGGATCAGGCGATTGAACTGGCCCGTATAGGTGCGCAATCAGAGATGGGCGGGCCCTTTGGGGCCTTAGTCGTGCGCAATGACCAGATCATTGGTCAGGGACACAATCAGGTGGCCGGGAGCAATGACCCCACGGCGCATGCGGAGATTGTGGCCATCCGCGATGCCTGCCGCCGCACAGCCAGCTTTCAATTGGACGGTTGTGTCCTATACAGCAGTTGTGAGCCCTGTCCGATGTGCCTGGGTGCCATTTACTGGGCCCGGCCCGACCGGGTTTGGTTCGCGGCCACCAAAGAAGATGCCGCTAAGACCGGTTTTGATGATGCCTTTATCTACAGTGAACTGAATCTGGATCCCAAGATGCGGAGTATCCCCTTTATAGGAGTTCACCGAGCACAAGCCCAGGTGGTCTTTGATCTGTGGATAAAGAAGCCCAATCGAATCGATTATTGAAGCCCAACTCCATGAATCGACCTGCGGAGAACAATGCCGCCCATCAACAGGACATGCCAGATGACTCTACAGGCGTTGAGCGCCCCCGTTGGAAGGGAGTGCTCAAGCGCTTTGGACTGGCCGGCTTTCTGTTCTTCTTCTTAAAGGGACTGGTGTGGATCGCGATCTTCGCCTTTGGTTGGAAAGGATGCGATGCCTTAAGGGATACGGATCGTGCGGGCATGGGCCCGGACGACCCGGAGATTTCTGCCCATGAACTCCTGCCCCTCCAGCGTTTCGATCAGCTTTTCCTCCTGGGATTCGTCCTCCAGGTTGACAAAAGCAAAACCCTTTGAACGACCCGTTTGCCGATCGCGAACAACATTCATGTGCTTGACCGGAGTCGTCTGCTCGACTAATTCCTTCAATTGCTCATTACCTGCTTCGTAAGCGAGATTGCCAATGTATACCGTCATAAGCTTCCTGTTTTCCACCGATAAAAAATAAAAGATCAAATTGCCCCAATCTTGCTGAGTTACTTCTGTACTCATGAATTAAATTCCTGATAATGAGGAAGTTGACTCACAGAAAGAAGCGCGTTCAGGCTCTTTGTGATACTCCCCGATTCTCCGACCAATGGTTAAGTTAGGATTAAATGATAACTTAAACCATTGAACCGATGAGAATGAAGCGCAGAAAATTCGCCCCAAAGTTTAAGGCCCAAGTGGCCATTGAAGCCCTAAAAGAGC
>JBGSYF010000025.1:0-137006 GCA_041751015.1 Chitinophagales bacterium | reverse complement strand
GTTCATCGTGGCTCATGATTGGCCAACGAAGTTTAAAGGGTAATTCCGGTTTCAAATCGTTCACAATAGAAAATTGCTGGAAAATCCTGAAAATCAATAATTTAGAGCGAAGTGAAAAACGCTTAACCGGACACTAGTGATATCCTGGTCATTCTCAAGTCAGGCGACAATCAGGCAACAGATCGGGCTTTCATCGACAGTTGTTTTCGCGGTCACATGGCCAATATCAGTCAGTTGGTGGAACAGGGAGAGATGATCATTGCCGGACCTTTGGGCAAGAACGCGCAGGCATACCGTGGAATCTTTGTCCTGAACACCTCCGATACGCTTAAAGCGCAGGAGTTGCTCAGGGGCGACCCGGCCATCAATGAAGGTCTGTTGCACGCTGATCTGTATCCCTGGTATGGCTCGGCTGCCCTTTCCGAATACCTGCCTGCAGCGGATAAGATCTGGAAGCTGAAGCCTTGAAATTCGTGGAGCTGAAGGGACTCGAACCCTCGACCTCTAGAGTGCGATTCTAGCGCTCTAGCCAAACTGAGCTACAGCCCCATTGGTGCAGATAGAATGTGTCTGTCATATTGGGCAGCCAGAACACTTATCCACAAGCCCGAAAATTAAGAATTTTTTGTTCCCGTCATGGCTGACTGATGCGTGTTTTGAGGCTGTGTGGAGTGGCAAAAGTGGCAAAGAAATGGTTGAAAAGGGGGGTGGGGATGTAACTCAATAAGGCGGCCTGGATTAAGCAGTTCAATTAGCCCGAAACAAGCAGAGATCTTATAGACCTAGCCGAAATTGGGCATCCCTGAAAACTGGGATGAAGAACTGTTTCGAAAAAAAATGAGCAATTCCGGGAAAATCCCTGAAAGTGGGGAGAATAATACCAATTCTGGCCTTCTTGTAGAGCTTGATACTCTACTTGGTGTACATCGTACGATAACTATTTGTCCACATTACCTAACATTTCTTTTCGTGGCCCGTACAACTCATTACCTTTGCGATACAGTTAACTCCTTAATCTAATATGTCACGTCAAGCTGTTGTATTATTTCACATTGTTCTCACGGCTTCTGTTACGGTGTGGGCGCATAGTCAACACATGACGCCATCCCTGATTTTCGGTAAGAACGACAAAGCGGAAGGCCTGGCCACCCCTGTTGCGTCACCGGAAACCATGAGTCATCCTTCCGTTTTACTGAACAGCGAAGGAGCCGTAAATGCGCAGTCCACTATGCTGCCACGCCGTGAAGGAGCATCGATCTGAAGCTCAGTTTTGCATGGAGCTATGGTTGGTGAGGCGGTGGCTTTGTAGCCACCCATTTGATCCCAATCTCCGCGAATCCGACTTGTCCCTGTCGCATTGGAAGCCCGATTGCGGTTGACATTGCGAGGTATTCACGATAGTTTTGATGTATGCGCAAGGCGGGCCTCTATTTTCTCGTGATGGTTTACCTAATGGCCTTCGCCCGGCCCTTTGCGCCCTATCTATCTTATGAAGTCAATAAGAACCTGATTGCTTCAGTTTTCTGTGTCGAAAGGGATTTGATGGAATCGGACTGCAAGGGCAGTTGTTACCTCAATACCCAATTGAGTAAAAAGAGCGATTTGGATACACCGCTCTCCCTTCCCCAGATTCTTCTGGCCATTGCCCCGCATATGAGCCTTGACGCGGAGATGGAATGGACCCATCAGGTTCAGCAGGATTATTTGAGTTTTGGCCTCCATATGGCCCTTGTACCGCAGCGCGAAGGCGTTTTTCTGCCTCCCAGAGCCTGATTTGAAGACCGGGATTGCGATGTGCCCCTGAACATTTTGGCGGCCTCGCTGTGCCATTGTACTGATTATCCCGTACAAAGCTGGAGCAAGCTTCCTGCAGCATTTCGTCGGAGATCGTATCAGATTCATTTCCGCCTTCAATTCTTTTTATGTTCCATCCTTCCTATTCAGGCTTAAGCGCCTTGAGACCTCGTTCCTTTGCCGGGGGCAAAGACAAGATCATCAAGTCTGCGTTTCTCTTCCTCCTGCTGATCTTCACAGGCGGCCATAAATCGCTGATGGCATGCAGCACTTGCGGTTGCAGTGCCAGCGCTACGGATTTTGGCATCTTGCAGAGCTGGGGTACCCATACCCTTGGTCTCCAGTATCGCCTGGACCGCTTCGACAACGGTGTGACCGAGGAAGGGCTGCGCTCTTCGGACCGGATCAATACCTGGAATTTGAACGGCATCTGGAGCCCGGCCGAGCGCTGGCAGATTCAGGTTCAGGTGCCCTACCGTCTGCAAACCCGGAACACGGGCGATGAGCTGAATACCCGCCACGGCATTGGGGATACCTGGCTCATTGGGCGGTATGCCGTGATGATGAAAGAGTCAGAGGAGGATCAGAGCGGGTATTGGCTCTCCCTGGGCGCGGGTCTGAAGACGCCAACCGGTGAATTCAAATCAGAGGAAGACAATCTCGGTTTGCCCCTCAACAGTCAAATCGGCACCGGAAGTGTCGATTTCATGCTTGAAGTGCGCACTCAATATCGTATAACAGATTGGGCCATACAAGCGGAGGCCATCTATCGGTACAACACCGAGAATTTGCTCGGCTACCGCTTTGGAAATCAGTATGCCGCCGCAGTGGATGCCCGATGGACCATACCGACATCGCACGTGCGCATGGGTCTGCTCGGGGGCATCTACGCTGAGCGATTTTTGAGGGACAGCAAGCGCTCTTTCTGGCGCGATGATACCGGGGGAGAGGGCATCTATGCCAGTACAGGATGCTTTGCTTCAGTCGGTAAATGGTCGGGAGCCCTTCGATACAGGATTCCCCTGAGTCAAAACTATGGAGCCGGTCAGGTGCGCTCAGAAGGTCCTTTAGATGCGAGTATAATTTATCAATTTTAAGTAGATAAAATTCACATGCAAGAAATCAAACTCAGCGGGATAGGCATCCTGCTTTGCGCTGCCATGTTCTTTGTTGCCTGCGACAAAGACACTCATGAAGACGACATCGCTCCGCTCATTACGCTTTTCAGTCCCGATGAGGGCGCAGTCTTCAACAGCGGAGATAGCATTATGGTCAGTTTTCGTATAGAAGAAAACGATGAATTACACCGCTGGGATATGGAGTTGCGCCGCGCAGCCGATGGCGTAGTTCTGGTCAGTGAAGGCAATCACCAGCACGCTCAATTGCTTAATGTGGAGCTGAACATCCAGGCCAGTGTCGGCTCGCTGACGCCTTGCATCCTTTGGATTCAGGCCGAAGACCACAGCGGCAATTATGCTGTGCTGGAGCGCAACATCAGCATAGGCCCCTAGGACTTCCGGCCAGTCGGGCAGGCTGGTTTTTGCAGCTCATTTGTGTCGGCTCGAAAGGCCTTTCGCTCAGGGCCCGGCATAGAAGCGGCGTTTGCGAATGGCTTCATTGCCCGAGGCGTCAACAACGGTTACGATCATCTCGTATTCAGTGGCTTGCGTAGCGCTGATGATGAAGGTGCGGTTGATGCTGATGGAAGATCCGGACAAACTGTCGGCATCAGCCCAGACGGAATTGCCAAAATTGATGTTGTTGATGTTGATGATCCAGAGGACCAGGGCATCGTTGTCCGAGGCGGTAAAGGACAAATCAACAGTTGAGCCAAAGGGGAAGACCTCATCCGCCTGAGGGGAGCTGATCTCTAGCATGGGTTGAATGGCATCCAGGAGTGGCTCATCATCCTCACAACCACTCAGTGAACTCATGCACAGTCCCAATCCAAGCAGGGCAGCATAGCGCAGGGCAGCATAGCCGAGCATGGGCCGGATAGCTTTTTGAGTTTTTTCTAAGATGTTCATAGTCAGGTGTTTGTAGTAGAACACAAGCTTTAGAGTATGCGTGCATTGATCATGCTGAGCTGAATATGCACTAAAATGCTATGATGAAGTTCGAAATCCGGAGCGGGTTTGCCAAGCCTTTCGAACTAAACTGACAGAATTGCCTGTTGTAAGTCAATTCTGACGTTTTGAAGCCCTCCTTTCGTGGCACCTGTGTAATTCTGTCATGATTTGTGGCCATTTAGGGCCGAATAGAGCCTTAGTTGCCGGTTGGCACAACTTGTGATGAAGGTGAGTCGTGCTTCCGCAAGGCTGTGCCTGGGAGCAGAATTTATCCTAAGTCAAACCCAAGTCTAGACCCTAAACTGCTGATCAAATGGCAAAGAAAAACCTGAACATCACCCCGCTGGCTGACCGTGTGGTGGTGCGCGCCGCCGTGGCCGAAGAAAAAACGAGCGGTGGCATCATCATTCCCGACACCGCAAAAGAAAAGCCCCAGCGCGGCATTATCGTAGCGGTGGGCAATGGTAAGAAAGATGAGCCAATGACCGTAAAGATTGGCGATAACGTGCTTTATGGCAAGTATGCCGGCACCGAGCTTAACGTGGATGGTGAGGATCTTCTCATCATGCGCGAATCAGACATCTTCGCCATCCTCTGAACCTCCGTTTGAGCTTAAGCGCCAAGGCGCATGACATAGGCTCGCGGTCATTACAAAACATTCGGATCCTAAAACCCAAGCACTAGAACAATAGCTATGGCTAAGATAATTAAATACGATATGGAGGCCCGTGACGCGCTCAAGCGCGGTGTGGACCAATTGGCAAATGCCGTTAAGGTTACCCTGGGCCCCAAAGGCCGCAACGTGGTCATCGAAAAGAAATTCGGTGCACCCCAGGTGACCAAGGACGGTGTGACCGTAGCCAAGGAAATTGAGTTGGAAGACCCGCTCGAAAACATGGGCGCTCAGATGGTTAAGGAAGTGGCTTCCAAGACTTCCGATGTGGCCGGTGACGGAACCACCACGGCTACCGTGCTGGCTCAGATCATCGTGACCGCCGGTTTGAAGAACGTGACCGCCGGTGCCAATCCCATGGACCTCAAGCGCGGCATTGACAAGGCTGTGATTGCTGTGGTGGACAACATCGCCAAGCAGGCCCGCAAAGTCGGCAACGACAGCGACAAGATCAAGCAGGTGGCTACCATCAGCGCCAACAATGACGAGGTCATTGGTACCATCATTGCCCAGGCCATGGAGAAAGTGGGCAAGGAAGGTGTGATCACGGTGGAGGAAGCCAAAGGCACCGACACCTATGTGGACATTGTAGAGGGTATGCAGTTTGATCGCGGTTACCAGTCACCCTACTTCGTGACCAATGCCGACAAGATGATTGCCGATCTGGAGCATCCCTACATCCTGATCCACGACAAGAAGATCAGCAACATGAAGGAGCTGCTGCCCGTGCTGGAAAAAGTTGCTCAAAGCGGTGCACCCCTGCTGATCATCTCTGAAGATGTTGAAGGAGAAGCTCTGGCCACCCTGGTAGTGAACAAGATTCGCGGTACGCTGAAGATTGCTGCCGTCAAGGCTCCCGGTTTCGGCGACCGCCGCAAGGCTATGCTGGAAGACATCGCTATTTTGACCGGTGGAACGGTGATCAGCGAAGAGCGCGGTTTCAAACTGGAGAATGCCGATGTGAGCTTCCTCGGTCGCGCCGAGAAGATCACCATTGACAAAGACAACACCACCATCGTCAACGGTGCTGGCAAGAAGAGCGATATCGTGGCCCGCGTCAACCAGATCAAGGCCCAGATTGAGTCCACCACCAGCGATTACGACAAGGAGAAACTGCAGGAACGCCTGGCCAAACTGGCCGGTGGTGTTGCCGTGATCTACGTGGGTGCCGCAACGGAAGTGGAGATGAAAGAGAAGAAGGACCGCGTCGATGACGCCCTTCACGCTACCCGCGCTGCTGTGGAAGAAGGCATTGTAGCCGGAGGTGGGGTAACCTACATCCGCGCGCTGCAAGGTATCGCCAAGCTGGAGGCTGACAACCACGACGAAAACGTAGGCATCGACATCATTCGCCGGGCGCTGGAAGAGCCCCTTCGCCAGATTTCGGCTAATGCCGGTATGGAAGGTTCCATAGTCGTGCAGAAAGTCAAAGAAGGCAAGAAGGAATTCGGCTACAACGCCCGCTATGACCGCTACGAAGATCTTCTGGCCGCTGGTGTCATAGACCCGGCCAAGGTAGCCCGAGTGGCCCTGGAAAACGCCGCTTCGATTGCCGGTCTGTTGCTGACCACCGAAACCACCATCGTTGACAAGCCCGAAGAGAAGTCTGACATGGGCGGCGGCGGTGCACCCGGAATGGGCGGCATGGGCGGCATGATGTAATCCGTCTTTTATCCGGTCGGGGTTTTACTCTTGATCTTATTAAAATGTCACAGAACAGCCGTTCCCGAAAGGGAGCGGCTGTTTTTTTATGTCTGTTTTATGGCCCAAAAGGTTTCAAGAAGGCGGTATAGACAGGAATGGATACCTTTTTTTATGATGTCACAAACAACGCTTTACTGTTCTTTCTTATGCATCTGTTGACCTATATCTTTCCGCTCAAGTTTCTGTTCCTTTTTCTCGGTCTTCCTGTTTTCTCCGGTTGTCTAAGCAGGCAGGCTGAAGACACGCCAGGGTAAGCTTGGCGCGTTGGATCCCAACCCAAGCCCACAGATCATGACGATACCGGAAGTTCGCAATCTTTTTGAGCCTGCTGTCAGCCATCGGGAGATTCATTTGCGCGATGCCCTGCTGGCAGAGTTGCGGGATTTCCGCATTACCCTCAGGCTGTATGGCATCGAAGTGCTTTATGGAGTATTGCCGGTGGTCAGTGCCGATCCCGAGCGGGTTGCCCGCTTCTATCGCACGGCCATAGGTCGAATTGTGCAATTCAGCCGCGATGCTCAGCCCGTGGTCTTTGTGGAGGCTATGCCCAGAGAAAGTGGGATCGATGTAGTCATCAGCGCCCGCAAAGGCGAAAAGGAGCGCATGCTGATCGTGGGGCACTTTCCCCATTTCTGGTTTGAAAGGGCTTAGGCGACTTAATCAGGGCATAAAGACGTTAAACTTTATTAAGGTCCGCACCTTTAGCGGCTCTGCTGCGTTATGGATTGTGGAGAAATCACCAGGCTCACTAGATTAGCCCTCCATTGATTGTTTTTGTCCCCCAACCCAAAATGCATGTATAATCAGAGATCTCACATCTTGCGTCTATCTTTTAATCCTGTTGACAGGGCAAGCCATGAATCTTCCCATTTCGGGGGAAGGTCGGCTACACTGCTCAGGGCCGGGTGGGTCTTTGTCCTGCTCTTTGTCCTTTCCCCTGCCTTGATGGCTCAGCAGTCCGAAGTCATTCGCAGCGCACAGAAGTTTGAGCGTTTTCTGGATTTCCTGGACGATAAATACCTGGAGTCTGTTCATCTGGACAGCCTGGTCGAAAAGGCTATAGTCCATGTTCTGGAAGAGCTCGATCCCCATTCGAACTACTTCTCAGCCGAAGACCTCAAAGAGGCCAATGAGCCTCTGCAGGGCAACTTCGAGGGAATTGGTATTCAATTCAACATCCTCAAGGACACCATTGTGGTTCTCAGCACCATCAGCGGGGGCCCGAGTGAAAAGGTAGGTCTTCAGGCCGGCGATAAGATCCTCAAAGTGGACGATGAGGACGTGGCTGGCATCGGCATCAAGAATCAGGGCGTCATGGAGCGGCTCAGAGGCACCAAGGGTACAGAGGTGACGGTTCAGGTTCAGCGTCAGGGCAGAAACAAACCCATAGACTTCACCATTACCCGGGATAAGATTCCGCTGTACAGCATGGATGCCGGGTATATGGCCGATCCGCAGACCGGCTACATCAAGCTCAATCGATTCAGCGCCACTACGGCAGATGAGTTTCGCGAAGCCCTTTCGCGCCTCAAAGGAGAGGGCATGGAAAACCTCATCCTGGACTTGCGCGGCAATTCCGGTGGTTATCTGAACACCGCCATGGAGTTGTGCAATGAATTGCTCGACGGGCGCAAGCTCCTGGTTTATACTGAAGGCAGAGCCTATCCCCGCCAAAATGCCTACGCGGACGAGTCGGGTGGATGGACCAAGGGCAAACTGGTTGTGCTCATTGACGAGGGTTCTGCCAGTGCGTCGGAGATTGTCAGCGGAGCCGTTCAGGATTGGGATCGCGGCCTGATCATTGGCCGCCGTTCCTTTGGAAAGGGCCTGGTTCAGCGCCCCTTTAACCTGCCTGATGGGTCGGCTGTTCGCCTGACGGTACAGCGCTATTACACGCCGAGTGGCCGTTCGATACAGCGCCCTTATGAAAGTGATAAGAAAGACTACTACGGCGAGACCATGCGAAGACTCGAAAGTGGGGAGCTCACCGCAGGGGTCTTCAGCGATGCACCGGATTCCCTGAAGTACTACACCCAGCACAATCGCCGTGTCGTCTACGGAGGTGGAGGTATCCTTCCGGATTTATTCGTCGCCCTGGACACTAATTTTGTCAGCGACTTCTACGATCAGACCGTGGGCAAGGGCATCCTGAATCAGTTTTCCATCACCTACGTCAACAAGCACAGATCCCGATTGCTGAAGGAGTATCCAACTCCTATGTTGTATGCCCAAAACTATGCCCTTGAAGAGGAGGTCTGGAAGGCCTTTCTCAAGCATGCAAAGGACGAAGATGTTGAGTTTGATGAGGAGGAAGCCGCCGTCTCTATTCCCCGTCTGGAGATGCTTTTGAAGGCCATGATGGCTCGCAATCTCTGGGATCTGGAAGCTTACTTCATGGTCGTCAACCGCGAGGATCCCGGCTTCCAGCGGGCTTTGCAGTCCTTCGGAGATGGAACCTTTGAACAGATGAATATAGCCGCCAGGTAAATCAGGCCAGGCGCTCAAGCATAGAAAACCCGGGACTTGCGCCCGGGTTTTTCTTTAGGTGGAATGGCAGTTCAGCACTTGGCCGAAGTGCTTAGTATAAGATTACTTCTTATAGGGAATGGCCATGATGTTGGAGCCCACACCCAGCCCCTGGGCTACCCCTTCGTCTATGGCAATGCGGTAGTGAATTCCACCATAGAGCCGGCTTACGGCCGCCTCATCGGCAAAGGCATAGAATGAGGGGAAGGAGCGGGGTGCGCCGTTGATGTCCACCCGGTTGATGTGGGTGTAGTCGGTGAAGGCATAACTGGCTCCAAAGAGCTCGGTGAGCACCTTGGCCGCCGCACCGGACTGCACGGAATGCCCGGAGGTGTATTCGGGGAAGGGAGGAGTGGGCAGGGGAATGGTAAATCCGGCTTCGACCTCCTGGTGTATCACGGTGATAGGCCGGATTAGGTTGTACATGTATTTCGCCTTCCAGCACGAGACGAAGGCATCGTGTACGGCTATACCTAGAAGTGTAAAGGCCTCAGCGCTGAGCGCCAGATCGGCTTGTTCCATGGCCAGAACCTGGCGCAGGATGGACAGGGAGTGTCCGGGTGGGGTAGAGGATTTGCCCGGATCATCCGACCAGAAATGGGCTATGGTTTTCTGCTCATCGGTGTTGTTGGCCACCTGATGATAGACTTCCATCAATTCCTCATAGAAGAATGAACCCGGCTCCATGGTGTAGTTGGGGCATGGCGGCGGGAGCTCATCGGTCACATTCACCGTCAGGAAGGGGCGCACATTGCCCCAGTAGGGCTGGAGCGCCGGGGCGAAGAGCGGCGGAGTGGGCTTCCACAGACCTACACCGACCGGGGCGAAGTAGCTGGTGGGGAAATTGGTGTTGAAGCAATTGGCCTCCCCATCGGCATCGGCGTATTCAATCACGGCTGCCGCGACGGCTTTGCCATGGGCTATGGAGCGGTTGTAAACATCTGCGGGTACTTCAGCCGCAAATTGGGTATTGTATTGTTCCTCCAGCTCCTGCATAGCCAGTTTATTGGCCGCCGTAGCGTTGGAATAGCAGGTCTTGATCATCTCGCTGAGCACGGCATTGGCGACGGCTCCCCAGTGGTATTCGCCCGGTCCGGCATCTGGAATCATACCCGGATTGAGACCGTTGACCTGTCCGGCCATGGAGCGGTACTCCGGCATGCCCGGCACGACTGCTTCGTACAGGCCAAGGCCAATGTAAGCGATAGCTCTGGCCACCACCGGGGGAAAAGCGCCTGTAGTCTCCTTGGAAAGGACCTCTACCATGTCCATCCATTCCAGGGTTACCTCAGCATCAAAATCCTTGGTCATGGTTTGAATGCCGACGTCATCCTTCTTACAGGAGCTGATCAGGATGCCCAAAAAGAGCGCACAAGAGAGAAATGGCAAGGCGGTCCGAAGTTTTTTCATCAATCTTGAATTAGGTGGCTAAACACGAGAGGTAGAGAGCACTTACTGGGAAAAATAAGGGGTAAGATACGGAAGTCCCGAGTTTCACACAAGAGGCTGCATATGGCTGAAATAGCCCTGTTTGACCTAAAAAATTCTGGTACCAGGCCGGATGGCAGCTCAGTTCAAAGAGGCCAGTTGCTGCTCCAGAAGGCGGAGTTTCTCCTGGGCATCGGCTTGTTTTTGCCGCTCTCGCTCGACGATGTCCGCTGCGGCATTGCTCACAAATCGCTCATTGCTGAGTTTCTTTTCCACCGACAGCAAAAAACCCTGGAGACGCCCCATTTCCGCGTTGATGCGCTCGCGTTCGGCCGCCGGATCAGCCGATTCCTGGCTGATGAGGAAGAAGCGGGTGGTACCTGAGATGAAGCCCAGGGCTCCGGGTTGCTCCTCCTGCACTGCCTTGAATTCGCTGATCTTGCCCATCTTGGTGATGATGGGGGAGAAGGCCTCGTAGTCCTTGAGGGATTCGGCCTGTACGTAGAGGGGCAGGGCTTCCTTAAAACCCAGTTGACGGGCATTTCTCAGTTCCCTGACCTTGCCGATGATGTCTTTGGCGGCCTCTCCCTTCTCGATTGTGGAGTCGTCCCAACTGTGCTGACTGGGCCAGGGTGCGATGGTCAGATCCTCGCCTTCGGCTCTGGGAAGGAGGTAGTGCCAGATCTCCTCGGTGATGAAGGGCATGAAGGGGTGGAGCAGCTTGAGCAGCACCTCAAAGAAGCGGATGCTGGCCCCGTGGGTGGCTTCGTCAATGGGTTGGCCCGCTGCGGGTTTGATGAATTCCAGGTACCAGGAGCAAAAGTCATCCCAGACAAAAGAATAGAGCTGTTTAAGGGCTTCGGAAATCCTGAAGTCGTTCAATTGTTGCTCCAGTTCGCTGACGCTGCGTTTGAGTTTGTTCTCAAACCACAGCACGGCGGCCTGATTGTCGGGGTTATTGCCCGGTCTGATCTCCCATCCTTTTACGAGTCGAAAGGCGTTCCAGATCTTGTTGGCAAAGTTCCGACCCTGTTCGCACTGCTTGATGTCAAAGAGAATATCATTGCCGGCGGAACTGGAGATGAGCATACCCACACGCATTCCATCGGCGCCGTACTCTGCGATGATCTCCAGGGGATCGGGCGAATTGCCCAGAGACTTACTCATCTTGCGACGCTGTTTGTCGCGGACGATGCCGGTCAGGTAGACGTCCCTGAAGGGCACCTCGCCCCGGTACTCCAGACCGGCCATGATCATGCGGGCCACCCAGAAAAACAGGATTTCCGGAGCGGTGACCAGGACCTGGGTTGGGTAGTAGTAATTGATGTCCCGCCCCCTGGGATCGGAAAAGCCATCAAAGACCGAGATGGGCCAGAGCCAACTGGAGGCCCAGGTATCGAGCACATCGGGATCTTGTTGAAGCTCAGCGAGGCTCAAACCGGACTTGCCGGTTTTCTTGCGGGCCTCTTCCAGGGCTTCTTCTTCATTTTTGGCCACTACATAGTCTTCCTCGCCCGGGCCGTAGTACCAGGCCGGAATGCGCTGCCCCCACCACAGTTGTCTGGAGATGCACCACTCCCGGATGTTCTCCATCCAGTGTTTGTAGGTATTCTTGAACTTGGAGGGAATCAGGCGCACCTCATCGTTCATGACCGCTTCCAGCGCGGGAGTGGCCAGTTTATCCATGGCCAGAAACCATTGCAAGGAGAGTCTGGGCTCAACCACCGCATCGGTTCGCTCACTGAATCCGACGGAGTGCATCAGATCTTCGACCTTCTCCAAAAGGTCCAGTTCGGCCAGCTTCGCTGCGGCTTTTTTCCGAACCAGCATGCGGTCTTCGCCAACCCACAGACCGGCGGCCTCGCTCATCGTGCCGTCTTCGTTGAACACATCAATGACCTCGAGCTGGTGACGTTTGCCGATCTCGTAGTCGTTGATGTCGTGTGCCGGAGTGACCTTGAGCGCACCTGAGCCAAAACTCATGTCGATGTAGGTGTCGAAGATCACCGGCACTTCTCGACCGGTCATGGGCACGATGAGTTTCTTGCCTTTCAGGCCGCTGTATCGGGGGTCATCCGGGTGGAAGCACACCGCAACATCTCCCATGATGGTTTCCGGTCGCGTGGTAGCGACCACCACATAGTCCTGTTGATCCTTGATGGGATAGCGCACGTAGTAGAGCTTGTCGCTCACATCGCGGTAGATCACCTCTTCATTGCTCAGGGCAGTGCGGGCTTCCGGATCCCAGTTGATCATGCGCAATCCGCGATAGATCATGCCCTTGCGGTAAAGATCCACAAAGACATCAATGACCGCCTCGGACATGGTCGGTTCCATGGTGAAACGGGTCCTGGACCAATCACAGGAAGCGCCGAGTTTTTTGAGCTGCTCGAGGATGATGCCCCCGTAGTTTTCCTTCCAGTCCCAGGCGTGCTGAAGGAACTCTTCTCGGCTCAGGTCCCCCTTTTTGATGCCGGCTGCGCGGAGTTTCTGCACCACTTTGGCCTCCGTGGCGATGGAAGCGTGGTCGGTGCCCGGTACCCAAAGGGCGTTCTTGCCCTGCATACGGGCCCTTCTGACCAGGATGTCCTGTATGGTATTGTTCAATATATGACCCATGTGCAGCACCCCCGTTACATTGGGCGGCGGAATCACGATTGTGAAGGGCTCCCGGTCATCGGGAACGGAGCGGAAATAGCCCTTCTGCATCCAGTGTTGATACCAGCGTTCCTCAACCTGAACCGAATCGTATTGTCTGGGTATCTCTGTGATAGACATGTGCTTGTGATAGCGGGTATAAACGGGCGCTAAGATACAACCTGCAGGGGAGCCCCGGGAAGCTTTGAGAGCATTGATCCGGCGGGCTGAACCCGAGGCATAAATACCTTAGTTTTAGGGTCCTATGACTAAGGTTCTCACCGCGATAAGACACGCGAAATCCAGTTGGGATGATCCCGGCTTAGCCGATCGGGACAGGCCCCTGAGTAAAAGAGGTCGAAAGGCGGCACCTGCCATTGCCCGCTACCTGCAAAAGCTCGGTCATTTGCCCGACGCCATGTTGTCCAGTCCCGCTGTTCGGGCAGCGGATACCGCTACCTTGATGGCGGAGCAATTCGGTTTTCTCAAACAGGATATCCGCATTGACGACCGGCTCTATTTTGCCGGCCTGGAGGGAATCGCCGAAGCCATTCGCGAGACGCCAGACGATATCCAGCGATTGTTTTTCTTCAGTCATGAGCCCGTTATCTCCTCTTTCTGCGAGCGCTACTGCCGCCTGGGCAATGTGCATTTTGCCACATCGGGGGTATGCGCCATGGAGTTTGAAACCGACCAGTGGTCTGTTCTTCCAGAGCGCGGAAAGAAGTTGTTCTTTGTCATTCCCAAAGCCATAGATCCTGCTCTGTAAAGCATACCATAAAATACGGTACTATGAGTAATAGTAGTTTGAAATATATCAATAGAGAGTTATCATGGCTGGCCTTTAACGAGCGGGTACTTCAGGAAGCGGAAGACCCCTCCGTTCCCCTGTTGGAGCGCCTGCGATTCCTCGGTATATATTCGAACAATCAGGATGAGTTTTTTCGTGTGCGCGTAGCGACAGTGCGCAGGATTGCCAAGCTAGGTCATACAGTAAAGGAATTTGTCGGCGAACCCTCTGAAGTCCTGGATCAGATTCAGGACATCGTCCTGCGCCAGCAGGTGCGATTCGACAATACCTATCAGATTCTCATGGAGGAACTGAAAAAGGAGTCCATCTATGTGATCAATGAAAGGGAGTTAACTCCCAGTCAGGGTCTCTGGGTAAGGGATTACTTTCAGGAGGAAATTCGCCTGAATCTCTTTCCGATCATGATTGACACGGTCAAGGAGTTTCCCTCTCTGCGCGATACGTCCATCTATCTCGCGGTGCGCCTCTCTGAAAGCAGCAATCCCGATTCCACGCGCTATTCTCTGATAGAGATTCCCGAAGCGCTGGACCGTTTTGTTGAATTGCCCGAGCGAGGCGGACGCAAGTACCTGATTCTGCTGGATGATGTGATACGTTACAACCTCGATTCGATCTATTATATTTTCCCACATGATCAGGCAGAGGCCTTCACCATCAAGTTCAGCCGGGATGCCGAGCTGGACATTGACAATGACCAGACCCTGAGCTACATCAGCGCGCTGGAGCAAAGTCTGAAACGAAGGCTGGCCGGCGATCCAGTTCGCCTGACCTATGATCAGGAGATGCCCGGCAATTTTTTGGAATACCTGATTCGCAAGATGAAGCTTTCTGCCGATGAGGATGCCATCATTCCGGGAGCGCGCTATCACAACTTCAAAGATTTTATGAAATTTCCCCATATGGGAAGAACGGACCTGCTGCATTCGCGTCCACAGCCGCTGAACCACCCGCATCTTCCACCCGGAAGAAGCATCTATTCGGTGATCAGAGAGCGGGATATTCTGCTGCATTTTCCCTTTCAGTCATTTCACTATCTGATTGATTTCCTGCGCGAGGCGGCCATCAATCCCAAGGTCATTCAGATTCACATGACCCTTTATCGGGCTGCAGAGAACTCCGCCATCATCCGGGCACTGATCAATGCGGCAAGAAATGGGGTGGAGGTGACTGTAGTGGTTGAGCTCCAGGCCCGTTTTGACGAGGAGGCCAATATCTATTGGTCCAACAGCATGCAGGACGAGGGTATACGTGTCATTCACGGGGTCAACCAACTCAAGGTTCACGCCAAACTCTGCCTGATCCGGCGGGTAGAGGATGGGGAAGTGGTCGATTACGCCTTCATCGGCACGGGAAACTTCAATGAGGATACCGCCAGGGTCTATACCGATGTTGCGCTTTTGACGATCAACCGGCGCATTACCCGTGAAGTGGACAAAGTATTCAGCTTCTTCGAGCGGAACTACAGCTTGAGCAAGTACAAGAACTTGCTGGTGGCTCCATTTTTCATGCGCAATCGCTTTGGTTCCATCATCAATCATGAGATTGCCAATGCCCGCGCCGGAAGGGATGCCTGGTTGTTCTTTAAGATGAACAGCCTGGTGGACAAGAAGATGATCAAGAAGCTCTACGAGGCCAGCAGGGCCGGAGTTCGGATTCGTTTGATTGTTCGGGGAATCTGCTCTTTGGTTCCGGGTGTGCCGGGCCAGAGTGAAAACATTCAGGTGATCAGCATCGTGGATAAGTACCTGGAGCACGGCAGGATCTTCATTGCCTGCAACGATGGTTCGCCCCTGTACTACATCGGTTCCGCCGATCTGATGACCCGCAATCTCGATTACCGCGTTGAGGTTCTGGTCCCCATCTATGACGCCTCCCTGCAACAGCAATTGCAGGATGTCATGGAGATTCAGTGGAAGGACAACGTCAAGGCGAGAGTGATCAATGCACAGATGCGCAATACCTATCGCCAGCGCAAGGAGGACGAACCGATCTGGCGCAGCCAGAAGATTCAGTACGCTTACTTTCAGCAGTTTCTGGAGCAGTCCATTGGAGCAAAGGCGGGCAAAGCCAGCGCGGAGCTCGACAAAGCTGGAAATGGGGGCGCTTCCGTATCTTCAACGGCCGAAGAACAACTTTCAACCTTTGAAGATCAGAACAACCATCCAGGCGCTTTGTGAGATTTGCCGCTATTGACATAGGCTCAAATGCCGTTCGCCTTTTGATCAGCAACGTCTTTGAGCGCTCTGGCCAGCCTTTGTTTATCAAGGATTCTCTCTACAGGGTGCCTGTTCGATTGGGGGAGGAGGCCTTCATCTCCGGGCAGTTCAGCCGCGAGAAGATCGATGATCTGGTGACCACCATGAAGGCCTTTCGCATGTTGATGGATGTGCACCGGGTGCTGTCTTACCGGGCCTATGCCACCTCGGCCATGAGGGATGCCTCGAACGGGCCACAAGTGGTTGAATTAGTGGCCAGACATGCCCAAATCAACATTGAGATCATCAGTGGTGAGCGCGAGGCCGCCGTGATTCTCCATTCGGAATTTGGCAGTCACCAAACCGGGGACAGGCAGCACTATCTGTACATTGACGTTGGAGGTGGTTCAACGGAGATGGTCTATTTCCACCAGGGAAAAATTCTGGCCAGCCACTCTTTTCCCATTGGAACCCTGCGCTTGCTGAACAACATGGTCAAGCCGGAGACCTGGAAGCAAATGCAGGAGTGGATCCAGTCCAACAGGCCACCCTCTTCAACGTCGGTCATGGCCATCGGATCCGGAGGTAACATCAACAAGTTGATCAAGATCTATGGAAGGGCGAGGGAAAATTTCCTGAACGTCGATCAGGTAGCCGCAGCCTACGAACAACTCAGCGGCATGAGTTACGGAGATCGCATCCGGGAGATGGGTCTGAAGCCAGACCGCGCTGACGTTATTCTGCCCGCTGCACAGATTTTTCGCCAGGTCATGCAATGGGCCTCCATACGCCGTGTGGTCATTCCCAAATTTGGAATCTCCGACGGGATCATTTCAGAGGTTTATCAGCAATACCAAAGCAGGGTGGCCGAGGAGATGTATCCAAAGTCCTGATGATCTCAGGAAACCGCTGTCTACTGAGCTAAACGCTCTGGCGCTAAACTAGCCCATGTTCAGTCTTGTGGTTTAAAATCCAATCTGATTAAGCGCTGTTCCTTGCGCAAGGTTCCATAGAGCAATACGCTGTTTTCGTCAATTTGCCTGCTGTTCTTGAGTTTTGGAATGACCTGAGTCTCACCCACCATAAACAGCGATTCCTTTTCGAGTTCTCCATTGACATCCAGGCTGACGAGCATACATATGCTGTTTATGCCGGGGATATAGTTGGAATAGCGCCCCTCTTTTTTGAGGCTCAAGTTGCTGGGATTATCATTATATATAAAATATAATTTATTGTTTGCAATCGCGTACAAGTAAGACGAATACTGACCCCTGTCTTCGCGGGTATCCTGTCTCTTTGGAATCTTTGTAGCCCATTCGATGATGCCTTCCGGCGAAAGACTGACCACTATGATATCGTCGTAAACATAATGTCTAACGGTAGAAGTAGTTGGAATGCCTGTACCGGAAGTGGTTCCGGTGCCAACGTTGGTTCTGGTGCTTGTGTATTCCCTGTATTGCTCGGCAACAAGTACGGCTCCGCCGTCGTCGCGGCGAATGATATCATCCAGATAATAGTTGTATAATTCTACATCTTTTCCCTTTTCTATCTTTTTGCTGATGCGTTCCTGTTCCTTCTCCTTGAGCGATTGTGTCAGAAAATCCTCCGTAAAAGCCTTCTGAGCCTTGCTTCGGACGATCTTACTTTCGGCATCAATCGTGAGAAAGTAAGTGCCATGTATGGCGTTTTGTCTTTTGAGGCTGTAGAATCCCCCGGCGATGATGTCCTGGTTGTCGAGCACATCTATGGTCATGTCCGTGATGAATTCCTCATCAAGTGCAATGGTATAGTCTTCGGTATCTGTACTTCCCCGTTTGAACTTGAGAACGTGATATTCGTAATTGGGAAGTCCATTCTTCTTCAAAGTTCGCTGATCTCCTTTGTATTTGAAGCCGAGAAGATAGACGTTGCCTTGTTCGTCAACCCTGATCTGCTCAATTTCAAAGAGATAATCTTTATATGGAATTTCAGCATCAATTGACCATGCGGAATTCATGTCGGAATCCAGTACATCAATGGAAATTTGTTGCATTTCTGATTTTATACTGCCAAATTGCCAGATGGCCACAACTGCCATGTACGATGCCGATAAATTTTGGTGAAAGAGGAAGTCTACATGATGAAGTAGCCGGTTGGTGCTTCCCTTCGCTGTGCTGATCAAGCGAGGTTCATCAATGGGTTTGAGGCTGAGAGGATCTACTTTTTGCAGCAGGAGAGATTGAGAGAGTTCCTTGCGGTTTATCGCCTTAAGAAACAGCCAGAGCTTTCCATCCTGGAGAAAGTGCTCAACCAATGAAGCCTCTAATCTGCTCAAATCTTGTGAGTATTCTCTGGCCTGGACGAGCTTTAAGTTGCGGTCATAGCGCTCAATCCAAAGTTTATCTGATGATGGAGCCAATAGACTGTACTTCTCCACCGTCACATAAGACCATTGCTCATCAGCCCCAATGATGCTGGAGAGTTGTACCGTGCGCTTGCGCTTCTGCAGTTCACCTTAAGTTGTTTCAACCCGGTCCGTTCGGGACTGAGCGCACAGATGCTGTGTGTTTTGGCCGGCTATAGCTGTCAGAAGAAAGCAGAGGATGTATTTAATCATTGCTGTTTCTATCGCTAACCCCAAGGACGATCATGGCTATCAGTGGCAGGGGCATGTTTCCTTCGATGATCCATGTGCGAGTAGGATCGGCACCCCAATGAGGTCGCAATATGCCATCTTCCAAGATCCATTCCTCCTCTGCTCTTCCATTCCAGAAGCGCCGAAGTATGTTTCGGTCCCATATCCATTGATTGGCCGGTTCAGGCGACCAGTAAGGTTTGAGTATGCGTCCATCCCACACCCATTCCTGGCGGGAAACCAGCCCGAAGAGCGGCCGGATGTACTTGCCGTCATAACTCCACTCGTCTTCGGCCCGGATGCCCCAGACCGGCTTGAGCGTCTTGCCGTCCCATTGCCATTCGTAGTAGGGATCTTCAAACATATAGGGTTTCATGATGCCTGAACCCATTCCACCGTCTGAAGTATCACCGCTTTGCGGATAGTAGCGCTCTATGCGCGTGTTGACCTGCCGGTCCAGATCGTAATGCAGAATGTAGTAGTGAAGGCAGGCAAACAATTCGGCGGGTCGAAGGGGTCCATTGCTCACAGCAAGGGTACCGAGATAGACATTGTCCAGGCCGGAAAAAACATTGATGTAACCGGGAATGTCCTCCTGTATGCTCAACAACAATTCCAGATCGGATTCCCGCACTTCACCCAGGAAGAGTTGGCCCCGGGTCATGCTAAAGGCGATCTCCCGACCATCTTCAAAGTAGACGTATTGATCTTTGCGGGAGTATGGATCGGTAATTCCAATCAGGTAGAGCATCGATCCGCGCTGGCTCGTGTTTCCCTCATATAGGGTATTGCCCATGAGCGTGTGGGAGATCTGATCCGGGGCGCTGAACAATTGACCTTCGGACCATCTGCCGATGATGGAGGTCGAGTCTACAAAGAGCAGGGCAGAGGGGAGTTGCCCGGGATCTTCCGCTGTTTCCTGCCCGGAAATGCTCAGTGACGTGAGGCAGATTGCCGCTAAGAACGAGATAAGATGCAGGGGCCGGGTCCGTAAAAAATCGCTCTTGTGCTTTGCACAGCCAATCTTCGGGGTGATAAACAAGAGGAGAGCTTCAGCGCTTTGGCTAAATTTGAAGCTTGTAAGCATGAAAGTCAAAGATACACATTACCGCTCCGTCTGGGTGCACTCCACCGAGCCCGCCAGCATAGGCATCATCGATCAGCGCCATCTGCCCCATCGCTGGGTCATCGAGCATCTGGAGAGCCCCGAACAGGTGTTCAATGCTATACGCGACATGCACACGCGGGGAGCACCGCTGATCGGGGCCGTAGCTGCCTATGGAGTATGGCTGGCCGCTGCTGCGGAACCGGCCAATGCAGAGGCGATTCTCAAGATTTGCGACTACCTGGATCAGGCCAGACCTACGGCCATCAATCTGGCCTGGGCTCTGGAGCGGCAGCGGAAGGTCATCGCCTCGGCGAGCTGGGGGGATGCGGCTCAGTCCGCCGGGGTCGAAGCGCTCCTGGCCGAGGCCAAGCGCATCGCCGATGAGGACGTGGCCTGTAATGAAGCGATTGGCCGTCACGGTCTTCAATTGATTGAGGATCTGCACCAGCGCCACCCGGATCGTCCTGTCAACATCCTCACCCATTGCAACGCCGGATGGCTGGCTACCGTGGACTGGGGCACCGCCACTTCGCCCATGTACCAGGCCTGGGATGCGGGTATCCCCCTTCATGTTTGGGTAGACGAAACCCGCCCCCGCAATCAGGGTGCTCAACTCACGGCCTGGGAGCTGGGGCAGCACGGTATACCCCATACCCTGATCTGCGACAATGCCGGGGGTCATCTGATGCAGCACGGCAAGGTGGATATGGTCATCACCGGCACCGACCGAACCACCCGGCAGGGGGATGTGGCCAACAAAATCGGCACCTATCTCAAGGCCCTGGCTGCCCGCGACAATGGAATTCCCTTCTATGTTGCCCTTCCCTCCAGCACCGTAGACTGGCAAGTGCGCAATGGGCTCAAGGAGATTCCCATCGAGGAGCGCAACGGGGATGAAGTGCGCAAGGTGCAGGGTCTTAACATCAGCCGCTCCGAGGCGGACGAGGTACTGATCTGCCCTGCGGACAGCCCTGCGGCCAATCCGGCCTTTGACGTGACGCCCGCCCGCCTGGTCAGTGCCCTGATCACCGAGCGCGGTGTTTGCCCCGCTTCGGAGGAAGGGCTGCTCAGTTTGTTCCCCGAGAGAAAACCCGTTGTTGCGTGAGTATTCTTCCCCGGGACGAAGGCTATGTCAAGTTCAGACAGGAGAGGATCGCATCTCAAGCCCTTCCGGAAGCGTGTTGGAAGGGGCTTGAAGAGGCCCGAAGCCTCTTGTATCGCGCCGGCCTGATTGGCATGTACCCCGATGGCATCGGATACGGCAACATCAGTTGGATACCTCCTTCACCAAAGCCACAAGCAGCTTTGCAGTTTGTCATTTCGGGCACACAAACCGGGCATCTGGAGCATCTGGATGGACGGCACTATGTGCGGGTGCTCAGGTCAGATGCCGCCTCCAATTCCATTTACTGCGAAGGGCCGCTGGATGCCAGCTCAGAGTCGATGACCCATGCAGCGGTATACGAAGGCCTGATCGAAGCAGGCTCAGGCGCAGAGGAGCCGAAGGCGGATTTGCCCCGCGAACCCCTTTCCCCCCAGACCTGCGTTCTGCATGTTCACCATTTGGCCCACTGGACCCGCTTGTTGAATCTGTTGCCCTGCACCGCTGGGGATGTCCCCTATGGCACCCCGGCCATGGCCGAAGAAGTTGGGCGTTTGTTCAAAGAAAGTGAGTTAAAAAATATAGGTGTATTTGCAATGGGTGGGCATGAGGAGGGTTTGGTCAGCTTTGGCGCCAGTCCGCAGGAGGCTCTTCAGCGGCTCAGGATTTGGGGCATTTTAGAGGAATAGCTGTTCATCGCTTCAACAACTTGAAGGCAATCTCCCGGCCCTGACCCTGAAACATGGCCAGATTGATCCAAAACCACGCGAATTGCTCCATGAGGGTAAAGCGATCATTGCCTCCCACGTCATAGCACTCGGCAAAGCCGGCTTCGCGCGCGAGTTGCCTGGCCAGCTTCTTGCCCTCCTGGGAATCACCAGCCATAAACATATCGATGCCACTTCCCTCGTACACCGGGTTGACCATGTTGTTGTAACCAGTGGTGTTGAAGCATTTGACCACATCGCGGCTCTGTGTGTTGGCCAATATCGCATCGCTGGTATTGTCAAAGCCGGCCGGTCCTCGACCCATGACTATGTTCATACTGTCGATGATGATTTTTCCTGATGTGATCCCCAGACTTCCGGCAACCTCCACCGCTGCTGGGGCTGGAGTGGCCAGCAGGATTAGATCAGCTAGCTGCACAGACTCTTCGATGCTGTGCACGCTGGTGTTTCGGTTGTTGAGCAATTCCATGCCTTTGAAGGCGTTAGTGTCCCGCACGCCCAGAAAAATCTGGTGTCCGGCCTCTGCCCAGCGGGTTGCCAACGCTCCGCCGACATGCCCGGTTCCGATGATGGCTATTTTCATAAATATTAATTATACGAAGATTTTAGTTTTATTTCCACCGCCTGCAGCAACCAACTCCTGCACTGCACGGATGCCATCCGGGCCCAGATCAATGGTATAGTTATTCACATATAGATTAATATGCGCTTTTTGAACCTCCATATCCATCTCCTGAGCGTGCTGCTGAACATAGTCTCTTGATGCATCGGGGTTGGCAAAGGCGTACTCCACACTGCTGCGCAACAGCCCGTCAATCTCTTTGATCAGTTCAACGCCCAGATCGCGCCGGGCCACAATTCCACCTAAAGGAATAGGGAGGGAGCGGCTGACTTCCCAGCGCTCTCCCAGATCAGCCCAGAGTTTCAAGCCCCTTGAAGCATAGGTAAAACGGTTCTCGTGTATGAGCAAGCCGGCGTCCACTTCACCTTTCAGAACCGCGTCTTCAATGGAGGAAAACAACATGGGAATCTTGTCTTGGATGTCCGGAAAGGCCCAGCTCAACAGAAAGTTAGCCGTGGTGTATCGGCCCGGAATGGCCACCCGAAGTTTCTTCAGGGCTGCTGGATCATCCAATGGCGGCGCTGCTAAGGCAGAGACCAGCAGAGGTCCTACTCCGCGACCCAGTGCGCTTCCGGAGCGCAAAAGAGCGTATTGATCCTGAACAGCGGGAAGGGCGGCGTAGCTGAGTTTGCTGACCTGCAACTCCCCCCTGAGCGCTCTTTCGTTGAGTTCCTCCACATCGGCCAGGACGACCTCAAAATCCAGATTGGGGCTGGGCACCCGACCGTGCACCAGAGCATCAAAGAGAAAGGTGTCGTTCGGGCAGGGTGAAAAGCCAAGGCTGATTTTCACGGCGGTGTGGTTTTAAACGCGCTCTTTGTTCGAAAGGCTTTCCAGAAAGTCCAAACCGAAGTCCCGGAGCCGGGCAATGGCCTCCGCCATCTTCCAGGCCTCCCGGTTTCGGCGCTCAACCAAATTCGAGATGGAACGGACAGAGGCAAATTGCTGTTTTTCGCAGATACAGACGTAGAACAGCGCAGCGCCTTCCATGCTCTCTACATCGGGTTGAAAGTACTGCAGACAGCGCCGGATCGAGGGTTCGTGGCCGTGTACCGTGTTGACCGTCAATCCGCTGGCCCTGGGCAGATCGGCGAGGGGTCCTGGACCGGGGTTAAGGCCATTGGCCAGCTTTCCATTCAGGAAGGGAAAGGCCTGGGGATCAGCCAGGCCGAGCGCAAACAAATCCAAAAAGTTTTTTCCGTCTTCTGCGCCCAGATCGCCGAACTCTTCTACCGTCACATGGCAGAGATCGCCCGGCTCGAAACGGCCCGGATAGGCCCCCGCCACACCCATGTGCAGCACCAGGTCAAAGTAGCGCTGAGCGAGTCGCCTTCCCAGTCGATATGCGGTAGCCGTCATCCCGACTCCGGTGATGAGCACCTCGATGCGGTTCTCGCAAAAAACTCCTTCAGCATTGCCGGATCGGGAACCCGGGGAGAGCTTCATACGTTCCAGTAAAGGGCTGATTTCCAACGCGGTAGCAGCTACCAGCAGAATATCCATAGTGAAGGGGACCGGCATCTCAAGGAGGGGCTGTCCCGCTGACCAAATTACTTCATCCCCCGTTCAAAGCCGCGTTCAGACGGGCATTGAAGCCGAACTTCGCCTTGAATAAGGTTTACTAAGCCGTCAATTGGAAACGCCGCAAAACGCCACTTAGCCCTGGAGAGCGAGCCCAAAGGCCCTTTAAGCCTGCAGACCCTTACCTTTACCATCCGGTGCAAAACGAGTCTTTGCCGTTCATTATGCCGCAGATCAGGCGTTTAACGCGTACATGGCTATGGTTTACCTGACCAGAAAGGAGCATTTCAACGCCGCTCATCGGCTCTATGTCAGCCAATGGAGCCCGGAGCGCAACGAGGAGATCTTTGGTGTCTGCGCAAACGAGCACTATCATGGACACAATTTTGATTTATACGTAACAGTTAAGGGTATTCCTGATCCCATGACCGGTTTCATCATGAATGCCAAGGATTTGGGCCGCCTGATGCGGGAGCACATTGTCGCCCGTTTTGATCACAAAAATCTGAACCTGGATGTGGAAGATTTTGTCCAGTGTCAACCATCTACGGAAAACTTTGTTAAGGTAATCTGGGCGCTTTTGGAGCCTCAACTTCCCGCCGGGATGCTCCACAGAGTGCGCTTATACGAGACCGAAAACATCTATGCAGATTATTTCGGTGAGTGATTTCCCTAACCCCTTTCCCCCGAAGCTGACATGCGATTCAAAGACATCATTCCCAGCCAGATCATTACTACTTCCAGCATGCAGGAACAGCCAAACTACAACAAGCAGGAGATCTATTCCGGCGAAAACACCGATGCCTTAGCCGGGATGTACCACGACATTCTGGAGCGGATCGGTGAGGATCCAAGCCGGGAGGGTTTGGAGAAAACTCCGCTGAGGGTGGCCAAGGCGATGCAATTCATCACCCAGGGCTATGAAATGGATGCTCATGCCATCGTCAAAGGGGCTATGTTCAATGAGCCGGCCAGCGAGATGGTGCTGGTAAAAGACATCGAACTCTATTCCCTCTGCGAGCATCATATGTTGCCCTTCTACGGCAAAGCCCATGTGGCTTACATTCCCAACGGACGTATCGTCGGACTGAGCAAGGTTGCCCGTGTGGTGGATGTGTATGCGCGCCGACTGCAGGTGCAGGAGCGCCTCACCCATCAGATTCTGGATTGCATGCAGGAGACTCTGGAGCCATTGGGGGTAGCGGTGGTCATCGAGGCCAGGCACCTCTGCATGATGATGCGAGGAGTGCAAAAGCAGAATTCCACCACCACCACTTCAGCCTTTACCGGACAGTTCAAGGACCCGGCGACGCGCAGCGAATTCATCAGCCTGATTTCGGCCAAGCTGAGCTGATCAACTCAAACGGATCAAGTTGAACGGATCAATCTCAGCGGATCCAATTGAGCCTTCCGCGAGCGCCTGATCCAGATCCGCGATCAGGTCTTCGATGTTCTCAATGCCCACCGAAAGTCTGACCAGCCCGTCACTGATGCCTGCGGCGAGCCTATCCTCCCGGGGCACAGGCCGATGCGTCATGCTGGCCGGGTGTTGAATGAGCGTGTCCGGGGTTCCCAGAGTAGTGGCCAAAGTGCAGAGCTTTACGCGGTTCATGAGGCGTATTCCGGCTTCAATCCCCCCCCTCAGTTCAAAACTCAACATAGGACCAAAATTTCTCATCTGTCTTTTGGCCAGTTGATGGTGGGGGTGAGTGCTCAGCCCGGGATAGTGCACAGTGCTCAGGGCCGGATGCCCGTCCAGAAACTGAGCCAGCGCTGCGGCATTGCTGCAATGCCTTTCCATCCTAAGCTCCAGGGTCTTGATGCCGTTGATCAGCAGCCATGCATCGAAGGGCGAAGGGCAGGCGCCCATCAGCTTCAATTGTGCGAAAAGCTCATTCCTCATCCAGTCCAGGCGGGTGCTGACGACCGCTCCGCCCAGGGCAGAGCCGTGGCCATTGAGGAACTTGGTGGTGGAGTGAAGCACCACATCGGCGCCCAGGAGCAGGGGTTGTTGCAGATAGGGAGTGGCAAAGGTATTGTCCACCACCAGGGGCAGATCAGCACTCCGGCAAAACGCACTCAAAGCCGTGAAGTCCACGCAATTCAGCATGGGGTTCGAAGGGCTTTCGGCATAGATCAAACGGATTCGGGGTTCCTTCTTCAGCACTGCGGCGAGCGCGTCGAGGTCATTGAGATCAGCCCGTAGATTCTGAACGCCCCAGGGTTGGAGAATCCCGCGCAGCAGTTCGTCGGTTCCCCCGTAGAGTTGGTGTTGACTCAGCAGGACATCACCGGGTTTGAGCAGGGCCATCAGAGCCGCGGAGATGGCGGCCATTCCCGAGCTGAAGAGTCGGGCTTCGGCCTGCAGATCGCTGCCCAGGGTTTCCAGATCCGCAATGGCCATCGCCGCCGCATCGGACGTGGGGTTGCTCCAGCGGCCGTAGATGTAACCAGCCTCCCGGTTTTCAAAGAGGCGCATGGCCTCGTCTGCATTGGAAAAGCTGAAGGCCGAAGTGGGATAGATGGCCTCGCGGTGGGGCTGAATGGCCTTGTCCTCTACGGCCCGGTAGCGAACACAGGCCGTGGAGAATCCGCTGTTTTTTCGGGAAGAATCGCTTGAGTTGGGCATGTTGAGTTTGTTGCCCGCCGAATTTCGCCCTATTTTACTGCACATCAGCATTCGCGACGCATGGACTTCATCAAACCGCTCCTGCAGTACAATCTCTGGGCCAATCAGCTCCTGCTCGACTTGCTTCCGGCCCATCCGGAAAGGGAACAGGAGCGCGAATTGCCCAGCAGTTTCAGCAGCCTGCGCCTGACCTGGTTCCACATCTGGGATGCGGAGAACATCTGGTTTCAGCGGCTCAAAGGCCATTCGCCCGATACCTGGCCAAGTCAGCAGATTGCGGAAGCCTTTGTGGACTATGCGCCCTACCTGCTCCGGAATTCAGAGGACCTGCGCGATTGGGTGGATGCGCAAAACGCCGATTGGATGCTGCAGCGCTGTGTTTACCGCAACATGAAGGGCAAGACCTTTCACATGCTCAATGCCCAGGTGCTTCAGCATGTGGTCAATCACAGCAGCTATCACCGCGGGCAAGTGATCAACATGATGCACCAACTGGGATGGTCGGGGTTCCCTTCAACGGATTACATCAGTTGGCTTCGCGGGCAGAACAGCAGCCCGGCAAATGAGCACAGGGATGATTCGTCTTTGAGGGATATCTACGGCTGAGTGCGGCATCAGCGCCTCGATTACCAAAAGACCCGCGCATATTGCCTGCGGCCATCGGGTAAGTATTTTTCCAGGACGTATATTCCTGCAGGTAATCCAAAGGGGATGTTCAGCTCTTCTCCCTGAGTTATCAGGATTTGCTGACCGTGCAGATCGAACAGGGCGAGTTGTTGGCCCCGTTCACCTTTCCAGCGCCAGCCATTGGCCACTCGGGCAGGTGGGGGGGGTGAAGGCGGAAGGGAATCAACTTCGGGCAACTCCACCGTCAAGCGACCAATTTGCATTCCACTCCAATCGGAGTTCAGATAGCCGCAACGGGCTCTGACTCTCCAACTGACCTTCGCCGCGTCCGGCAGCTCTCCGATTTGCAGGGAATCTTTGACCTGGAAAAAATTGCGCGAAGGTCGGCTGTCTACGTCCACCCTGATCTGGTATTCCTCCGCCTCCGGCGATCCATTCCAGCGCAAGCTCACGGCATTGCTGTTGATTTCCCGCTGTTGCAGCGCCTGAGGAACCGGACAGAGGCAAATATCTTCCGAGGCACAGATCTTGAAAACCTTGTGCAGGGTCTGATCCTGATACTGCACCTGCACGGTCCAGTTGCCGAGCTCAGCACGTCGATTCAATTGCATGGTCATGATTTCATAACCTGCATTGGCCGTGTAGTCAATTGTCTTTTCAAAGCTTTTAAACAAAGCGCCATTGGGCTTTCGGATGGCGATGTTGAGTTTTTGAGCCGTTCTGGGATCGCGCAGATAAACACCCAGGATGATCTCCTCGCCGGGATAGAAGCGACTTCGGCTGTTCATGCGTTCCGGGCTCTCTCCATCACAGGAGGAGAGCTCGGGCAGGGCATCGTGAAAGATCACCGCATTGATGGCCGAAGTGCGGTAATCCGGTTGATCCTCCCACCAGGAATCTCTATTGGCGTGATTGCAGGGTCCGCTGTAGGGATCGATCAACGAAGCATCCGAATCCCGAATCTCAAAATGCAGGTGGGGCCCTGTGGAGTTGCCGGATGAGCCGATGATGCCCAGATACTCCCCGCGAATGACCGATTGACCCGGCTCTTTGGCCGTCACTGACCCCGCTTTTAAATGGCCGTACCAGGCCATGGATCCATCGCTGTGCATGACAAACACGGCATTCCAGCCGCTGCCTAAACCGTCGCATTCGCGATCGTCATAGCCGTCTTGTTTGAGCACTATAGTGCCCGGAGCAGCGGCCACAACCTCTGCCCAGTTGCTGTCCATTGCTGTCCAGGGAAAGGGCCAGGGAAAGATATCGGTTCCGGTATGCCCGTCATAACTCCGCAGGCCACAGGCAAAGTCCTGACTTCCAGGTGCTGGATTGTGATCCACATGGCTGGAGATGGCGCTGATGTTCGCATAGCCCGAACTGCGACTGTGCTTTACAGGCCAGCTAAAGATTGGGCTGGAGCTTCTCGAGTACTCAAAACTCAGGCGCCCCTGTTGTCTCAACTCTTCAATAGAGGTGTTGAGACGATCCTGAATCTCGATGCGCAGTTGGTCGTTGACACAGGAGGTGGTGTTCTGCGCGGGATCGTAGGCCCCGGACCAGAATTCCTGCGCATTCAATTGCCCGGCCCATATACCTATGAGCGAGCTGATGTAGATAAGATGGCGAGTAAACATTTTCTTTGAGCTAGACTATTCCTTTTCGCAATGTAGAGCGAAAGGCTTGCCCCAGCCCAGACGGAGCCCGGCTGCTTGTGACAGATTAATTGGGAATCTATGCGTGATGACTGAACAGAAAATACAGGTTAACTCACTGATTTTCAATGAAATAACAATCTGCTTCCCGCTCTGTTAATCAGGCCCTCATTGCGGTCCCATACCTGGGATCCATTGACCCAGGTACCCAGTATGGCCCCGGGAAGACAGCGCCCTTCCAGAGGAGACCATCCGCAGCGGTACAGCAGTTTACCGGGTTCAACAACGCTCTGGGCATCTTCATCCCAGAGAAAGAAATCGGCGAAATAGCCTTCCCTCAGATAGCCGCGCTCCCGAATATGAAAGCAATCTGCGACGGCATGACTCATCTTCTGCGCGATAAAAGGAAGCTCCCAACCGCTTTCCCGACCCATCTGAACCATCATGGAAAAGCTGTGCTGAACCAGGGGCAGTCCCGAAGGGGCCTGAAAGTAGTTGCCCGATTTTTCCTCCAAAGTATGCGGGGCGTGATCGGTGGCGACCACATCCAATTGATCATCCAGCAGGCCCTGGCGAAGGGCATTGCGGTGACGCGCCGACTTTATCGCTGGATTGCATTTGATGCGGCTGCCCAATTGGGCATAGTCAGAGCTGTCAAAGTACAGATGATGAACACAGGCCTCAGCCGTGATTCGCTTGCCCTGAATGGGACCGCTGTCAAACAAACCCAATTCTTCCCAGGTTGAAATGTGCAGGACGTGAAGGCGGGTTCCGTGCTTGCGCGCGAGGGCTACCGCCCGGGAGCTGGACAACATACAAGCTTCTTCGTCCCGAATCTCCGGATGACAGCGCACGGGAATGTCCTGACCAAAGCGGGTTCTGTAATGCTCAGTTCTTTCTTTTATACGATTTTCATCTTCGCAATGTACGGCAATCAGGGTTGGAGCATCGGCAAAGATCTTATCCAGGGTTACAGCGCTGTCCACCAACATGTTTCCCGTGGAGGAACCCATAAATATTTTAACACCACATATTTTATGGGGATCAATGGCTAGTACTTCATCGATATTGTCATTGCTCACCCCCATATAGAAGGAGTAGTTCACCGCAGAATCACGGGAGGCAATGTTGTACCGCTCTTCCAACAATTCGCGGCTCAATGAAGGGGGTTTGACATTGGGCATGTCCATAAAACTGGTTACCCCCCCCGCTGCGGCGGCTGCTGATTCTGTGGCTATACAGGCCTTATGGGTCAGGCCCGGCTCCCTGAAGTGCACCTGATCATCGATGATGCCCGGCAACAGATAGGCTCCTTTGGCATCGATTTCCCGGGCTTCCCTCGCCTCCATGGAAGGGCCAATGCGCTCAATCCTATCGTCGCAAATCAATAAATCAGCCTGTTGAATCGAGCCTTCATTGACGATTTGGGCATTGCGGATGACTGTGCGCATCAGTAGGGTATTAATGCGATATGTTAAAAAATATTATAAATAACAATTCAATGCACGCGCCAGGCTCAGCATACTGGGGCTGATTTCCTGGTTGTGTTTTATGGCCTGTTCGAAAGGCGTATAGACCAATTCCAGATTTCGAACACCGGCCATGCAGTTTCGCTGACCCTTGAGCAAGCCTTCCACCGCACCGACACCAACCCGGGTGGCCAGCACGCGATCAGCACAGGTTGGTGAGCCGCCCCGTTGGATGTGGCCAATAACCGTTACACGAGTATCGTATTTGTTAAACTTTTGTTTGACTTTTTTGGCCACTTCAAAGGCTCCGCCCTCATCATCTCCTTCGGCCACCACGACTATGCTGGAACTGTGGGTGATATGACCGTTGTCCAGGTGGCGGATCAGGGCATTGACATCGGTCTTGCTCTCCGGAATCAGAATGGCTTCAGCACCTCCCGCAATACCGGCATTGATGGCGATGTAACCGGCATCCCGCCCCATCACTTCAATGAAGAAAAGGCGATTGTGTGAGGCGGCCGTGTCCCGGATCTTGTCGATAGCCTCCAGGGCGGTGTTCAGCGCCGTATCGTAGCCAATGGTGAAGTCGGTGCCGTACAGATCGTTGTCAATGGTTCCCGGGGTGCCGACAATGGGCACGTCAAACTCTTCTCCAAAGATCTTGGCACCTGTAAAGGTTCCGTCCCCGCCGATGACCACCAGGCCATCAATCCCGGCCTCCACCAATTTGGCATGCGCGACCGCCCTCCATTCGTGCTGGTGAAAGCGCGGACTGCGGGCTGTTTTCAGGATGGTACCGCCCCGCTGTATGATGTTGCTCACATCGTGGTGGAGCATGGGGCGCATCAAGCCTTCAATCATGCCTTCATAACCTCCGCTGATGCCAACGGCTTCGCAGCCATTGGCCAGCGCTGATCGCACCACCGCCCGTATGCAGGCGTTCATTCCCGGTGAATCGCCCCCTGATGTGAGCACTCCAATTTTCTTTATACTTGCAGCCATAGGTCGGTTGAATAGGTCCGTTGTGATGAGTCAAAGGCTCCGCATGGGTGCGCGGGCCGCTGGACAGCGGGCACTAAGCTACTAAGAAATCATGCAGCTCGCCCCGGTGGACTGGTTGGTGATGGGGGGCTTTATTGCCTTCATTGTCATCCTCGGATTGTCTTATGCCCGCAGTTCCGGCAAAGATTTAGGTGCCTTCTTCCTGGGCTCCCGCAATCTGCCCTGGTACATTGCCGGGCTGTCTATGGTAGCCACCACTTTTGGTGCAGACACCCCTTTGGCGGTAGCCGATCTGACGGGAAACTCCGGTGTTTCCGGCAACTGGCTCTGGTGGAACATGCTCTTCGGGGGTTTGCTGACCAGTTTCTTCTTTGCAAGACTTTGGCGCCGCGCCGAAGTGATGACCGAAGTGGAGCTGATTGAACTGCGCTACAGCGGGCCATTAGCCGCTTTTCTGCGCGGATTCAAGGCCATTTACCTCGGCGTCTTTCTCAATGTGCTCATCATAGGCTGGGTCAGTCAGGCCATGATCAGCATAGCCGAAGTCTTCCTGGGGGTCAGTCGGCAGGAGGCCATGTTGATCACATTTGGTTTGATGCTGCTCACGGCCATCTATTCCTCTTTTGCCGGTCTGAAAGGCATAGCGGTCACCGATGGCATACAGTTTTTACTGGCCATGGCGGGCACCATAGGTCTGGCGGCCCTGGTGATTCGCAGCGATGCTATCGGTGGAATTGCCGGACTGCGCGCATCCGTTCCCGAAGCGGCCCTGGATTTCTTTCCCCGCATCAGCATCGACAAGGCGCCGGGCGGTGGAGCGGATCCGGCCAATCCCGCAACCGTGCTCAGCATTGGGCTGGGGGCCTTTCTGGCCAGGGTGGGCATGCAGTGGTGGGCCAGTTGGTACCCCGGGGCGGAGCCGGGGGGTGGGGGCTATGTGGCACAGCGCATGATGAGCGTGCGCAGTGAGCGCGACTCCGTCTGGGCTACGCTGCTGTTCAACACCGCGCATTACTGCCTGCGACCCTGGCCATGGATCCTGGTGGGCCTGGCCTCCATCAGTCTTTACAGCATGGAGCGCAATCTGCCCAATAGCGATCTGGGCCGACACGCTCAAACCCTGATCAGCGAAGGGGCTTCGGCACAATGGTTTGCCTTGCCGGAAGCGGACTTGCGCGAATTGGCCCGCAGCGATGAGCGCGCCGCCGCTCTGTTGCCCGAGTTGCTCGCGGTGTCGGCAGATCTGCAGCGCCTGGCCGCGGGCTCCGACTCATCGCTGGATCAGGCCATGCGCTACGAGCACAACAAGCAGCTCGGCTACGTCTTTGCGATGAAGGACTTCCTGCCGGTCGGGTGGCGGGGCCTCTTGCTCGCTTCCTTCATCGCGGCGTTCATGAGCACCATTTCCACCCAGCTCAACTGGGGCGCCAGTTATGTGGTCAATGACTTCTATGCCCGTTTCATTAAACCCGGTTCAGGCGAAAGGCACCTGGTTGGGGTGGCCCGCCTCAGTACCCTTGCCCTGATGCTGCTCTCTTTGCTGGTGGCCTCGGTCTTTGACAGCATTACCTCCATCTGGTTGTTTATGATCGAATGCGGAGCCGGTCTGGGTCTGGTTCTGATCCTGCGCTGGTACTGGCACCGCATCAATGCCACCAGCGAGCTGAGTGCGACCATCAGCTCTATCGTCTATTTTGCCATCTCCAGAGCCTTGAACATGGAGTTTCCGCAGAGTTTCCTTTTCATTGTTTCGGCGACCACACTGACCTGGCTGCTCTTTACCTTCTTCAGCGCTCCGGTTGAGAAGGAGCATCTCAACGCCTTTTACCGACGGGTGCGACCATCCGGGGCCTGGGGACCTCAGCGCGCCAGCTGCGGCATCGATCCGCAGAATGGCCGTCTGCCCGCCCTTTTTGCCGCCTGGCTCTGTGCGGTGGCCATGGTGTACGCTCTGCTCTTTTTGAGCGGCTCTCTGATCCTGGGCAGTTCCGGAGCGGAATGGTATGCGGCCATAGCCATTGTCTCTATGGTGTTGTTGTGGGGCCTTTCCCGCAAATCAGGAATATTTGATAATTAATAGTATAAATTCTAATTTTATGCTTAAGGGAAACGTGATGTCGATTGCTCTGCTGATGTTCGCTTCTGCGCTGCAGGCCCAGTCGGTCTACCTGCCCTCCGGGCACCGCAGTCAGCATCTGATCGACCGCATGGAGATCCGATCCGGGCAGCTCAGCGGAGAATTGCATACCGCCAACAAGCCCTATCGCAGCATTGAGGTGATTCGGCAGGCGCTATTCAGCGATAGTTTGGATGTGCTTCAATCGCGGGCAGACCGCTTCAACTTTGACTACCTCTACAACGATCACGCCGAGTACGCCCGATCGCTGGACAGCGCACTGGCACCGGCTTCGCTGAAGCCGGTATGGGGCATCTTCTACCGTGAACCCGCATCGCTCTGGCATCTGGATGTGCCCCATTTCGACCTGAGAATCAATCCGGTTCTGCATTGGGAGCTGGGAACCGAATCGGGCTCTGAAGAGTTTCGATACATCAATACCCGGGGTGCAGAGTTGCGGGGACGCGTAGACGACAAGGTGGCTTTCTACCTCTTTGCCACTGACAATCAGGGCCGATTTATGCAGTACGTTCTGGACCGCTGGCGGGCCCAGAATCAGGCTATGCCGGGTGAGGGGAGGGCCAAACCCATCAACACCGATACCTTGCTGTTCGGCGGCGGCGGGGTGGACTATTTCTCCGTGCGGGGCTATGTGGAGTTTCCCGTCAGCCGGCATATTCACATGCAGTTTGGTCAGGACAGAAACTTTATCGGGGACGGATACCGCTCACTGGTTTTGTCGGATGCCGGCAAGGATTACCTTTTTCTGAAGATCAAAACCAGAGTTTGGAAGTTGGAATACCAGAACATCTTTGCTGAGCTGGCGGATTACAAAGAAGAAAATATTAGAGATAGTCCTATACAAAAAAAGTATATGGCTATGCACCGGCTGGGAGTCAACATCGGAAGCAAGGTAAACATTGGAATATATGAAACTGTTATGTTTGGTCCGGTGGATTCCACAGGCAGGACTGGTTTTGACCTTTACTACCTCAATCCGCTGATCTTCTACCGGGCTGTAGAATTCAATCTGGGCAGTCTGGACAATGTGCTGTTGGGTGTGGACTGGAAGGTTCTCCTGGGAAAGAGCGGTCAGGCTTATGGGCAATTCATCCTGGATGAGTTCAATTTTTCCAAGATCAGGCAGGAGCAGGGTTGGTGGGCGAACAAGTTTGGTTTTCAGGCCGGGCTCAAGTACATCGACGTGCTGGGCCTGAGCAATCTCGACATTCAGGCTGAATTCAACACCGTCCGGCCCTATACCTATGGTCATTTTCAACCCATCAGCAGTTACAGCCACTTTGCCCAGCCCCTTGCTCATCCACTGGGGGCTAACTTCCGCGAAGGGGTGGGGCTGCTGCGCTATCAGCCCCTGGATCGTTTGGAACTGGGCGCCCGGCTCATCGCTGCGCGCTATGGGGTAGACACGGCTGGAAGCAACTGGGGCGGGGACATCTTTATAAAGAACGATGACTTTGAGCGGGAATTCGGCAACAAGATTGGTCAGGGTGTTCAGACGGACCTGATCCTGCTGGACTGCACGGCCTCCTGGCAGCTCTTCCACGATTTCTTCATCGATCTGAGGCTGACCCGCCGCCGGGAGGCGAGTGCCATAGCTGAAACCATCAGCACGACCTACATCGGTGGGGGCATCCGCTGGAATGCGGGAAGCAGAGATTTTGGGTTTTAGCGCCGCGGCCTGCTCAAAGTCCCTGCTTTATTTCGACCAGAAATTCTCTGATTTTCTTGAGTTGTTGCACCACCTCAAATTGATTGAGGGTGGCCTCCCGGTTTTCCTTGAGCTTCTGTTTGGCGCCCTGAAGGGTGAAGCGCCTTTCCTTGACCAGGTGAAAGATCAGGCTCAGATTGTCCACGTCCTTTTGGGTGAAGAAGCGATCGCCCTTCTTGTTCTTTTTGGGTTTCAGGATATCAAACTCATTCTCCCAAAAGCGAATTAGCGATGTGGATACATTGTACATCTTTGCCACTTCACCGATGGAGTAGTAGAGTTTGGTAATTTCCTTTTCCTTGTAAGGCATGGCACTGAGATTCGTTTTGAGCAATGGGGTTTTAGTGAAACATTAATCGAAGGATTGGTTGGCTTTGTTGGCAAGTTCAATCACCGTCGCGTATTCTTCGTCGGTTAAATCGTTGTAGAAGAAATTGATGGGGTCCACCTTTACACCGTCCTTGAGTACTTCGTAGTGCAGGTGGGGGGCTGTGGATATACCCGTATTGCCTACCACCCCGATGACACCTCCGCGCTTGACGCGTTGGCCCACTTTGCAGCTAAAGTTTTGCAAATGGGCGTATCGGGTTCGGTAGCCGTATCCGTGCGCGATTTCCACCATGTTTCCATAGCCCTGTTCTCGCTGCACCTTGATCACCACTCCGTTGCCCGTGGCGTAAACCGGAGTGCCACTTGGAGCGGTAAAGTCCAGTCCCTCGTGCATCTTCGGGGTTTTGTAGATGGGGTGTATGCGATAGCCAAAGCCGGAGGCAATGCGGGTTAAGTCATCGTTGGCTATGGGTTGAATGGCGGGAATATGTTGCAGCATATCCTCCTTCTCACCAATCAATCGGGCGAGTTCATCGTAGGACTTGGACTGAGCGACCAGTTTTCGCTTCAGCATTTCTATCTGCAAAAGGTTGCGCTTGACGATCTGTCCGTTTTCGTAGTTGTTCAGACGCTTGAATCGCTCGCTTCCCCCGATGCCGGACATTCGCATTCCCGGGCTCACCGGCTCGGCTTCGAAGATGACGCGGTAGATGTTGTTGTCGCGCTCCTGCAATTTCTCCATCACGTAGTTGATGGTATCCAGCTCCCGGTTCATCAGGTCGTACTCCAGCCTGAGCCGGGCAATCTCCTGCTTTAAAAAGCGGTCCTTGGGCGAATCCAGCCAGGTAAAGGCGGCAAAGACGAACAGTCCTCCAAAGACCAGAGCGGCGCATAAAAAGCCCAAAGTCCTAAGAGCCCAGGTCTTAAAGGAACGCTCTATTCGCTCAAAGCGAAAGGTGGACGGATTATAATAATATTTAATCTTCTTCACGTCAATACCCTGTAATCAGCCGAGACAATACCCCGATGAACATAAGTCAACTCTTGCACAAAATCCAGTGCAGCGCACTTTGATCTGTGAAGGGTCATAAAGCGGGAACCACTAACTTTGGGCTTCAAATCGAACTTCAGTGCGGCAATCCATCATCATGCCCTACTCCGAGGAACGAATCAACACCCTGTTTCTGTGCCCCTGAAATCAAAATTCCCCGAAAGAGCTCCTTTACACAGGACTTTTCAGGAGTGCTAAATGCATTATGGCTAAAAATAGTCAGACCATTCCAATAACTGTGCAGTTGGTTTTCCACATATAATCTATGCAGTCCCAAGCCATTAGACAAGCCTTTTTGGACTATTTCCGCAGCCGGGGACACGAAATTGTCCCTTCGGCCCCTATAGTGGTGCAACACGATCCAACGCTGTTGTTCACCAACGCGGGGATGAATCCCTTCAAGGACATCTTTCTGGGCAACCGCCAGGCCCAATGGCCCCGGGTGGCCGACACCCAAAAATGCCTACGCGTTTCGGGCAAACACAACGATCTGGAGGAGGTGGGGGTGGATACCTACCACCACACGATGTTTGAGATGCTGGGCAACTGGTCCTTTGGGGACTACTTCAAGGATGAAGCCATCACCTGGGCCTGGGAGTTGCTCAGCGATGTATATGGCATCGAAAAGGAGCGCATCTACGTGACGGTCTTTGAGGGTGATCAACAGGACGGCTTGCAACCCGATGATGAAGCTGCTGCCCTTTGGGCGCGTTTCTTGCCCCAGGAAAGGATCTTGCGCTTTGGAAAGAAGGACAATTTCTGGGAGATGGGCGACACTGGGCCCTGCGGCCCCTGCAGCGAATTGCATGTGGATATGCGCAATGCAGAAGATCGGGCTGCCCGTCCCGGCTCGGAGCTGGTCAACCGCGACCATCCCCAGGTCATCGAAGTCTGGAACCTGGTGTTCATTCAATTCAATCGCCTGGCGAATGGCAGCCTGGTCAACCTGCCGGCCCGCCATGTGGACACCGGAATGGGCTTCGAGCGCCTGGCCATGGTTCTGCAAGGCGTGCAGAGCACCTACGACACCGATGTCTTTGCCCCTTTGTTAGCCCGCCTTGAAGAGCTCTGCGGCAAGCGATACGGAGACTCCAGGGCAACGGATATCGCCATGCGGGTCATCGTCGATCACATTCGTGCTGTTTCCTTCACCATCGCCGATGGTCAATTGCCGGGCAATACCGGAGCGGGTTACGTGATTCGCCGAATCCTGCGCCGAGCGGTTCGCTATGGTTACAGTTATCTGGGCCTGGAAAAGCCCTTCTTCTTTGAACTGTTGGCCGTTTTAGCCCTTCAGATGAAGAGCGCCTTTCCCGAATTGGATCAGCAAAAGGAGCTGATTGGACGGGTGATCCAGGAGGAGGAGATCAGTTTTCTGCGCACTCTTTCGGCCGGCCTTCGCCGTTTGGATCAAATTGAAGAGCAGATGGCCGCCGTCAAGGGCGAAAGGCTACTCGATGGCAGCACAGCCTTTGAGCTCTACGATACCTTCGGATTTCCCCTTGACCTGACCCGCCTGGTAGCGGCTGAGAAGGGCATGAAAGTGGACGAAAGCGGTTTTGAGAAAGAGATGGCTGCGCAGAAGGCGCGCTCCCGCTCGGCCGCAGAAACCGAAACCGCAGATTGGGTGCGCCTGTCCTCTTCCGCCGGCAGCGGCAACTTTGTAGGCTATGACCAACTGGAGGCCCGTACCCAAATGGTGATGTACCGCAAGGTTGAACAAAAGGGTAAAAAGCATATTCAGGTTGTTTTAGAGCAAACGCCTTTCTATGCAGAAAGCGGGGGGCAGATTGGCGACCGCGGAAGGCTGGACATTGACGGACAGTCTTTTGAAGTGCTCGATACCCGGAAAGAAAACGATCTGATCATTCACTGGCTGGACCGCCTGCCATCCGATCCTTCGGCAGAGATTCACGCGCTGGTTGATCCGGCAAGACGGGCCGACACGGAAGCCAATCACTCCGCTACTCACTTGCTCCACGCGGCCCTGCGCGAGGTATTGGGCCCTCATATTCAACAAAAGGGATCTTATGTCGGTCCCGATCGCCTTCGATTTGACTTCAGCCATTTCAGCAAGCTGAGCAGCGAAGAGCTGGGGCAGATTGAGCAGATCGTCAACGCCCGTATCCGCCAGAACATCGCGCTGGAAGAGCTTCGCGAAGTGCCTATGGACAAGGCTATTGCCATGGGTGCAACCGCTCTTTTTGGCGAAAAGTACGGGGATCGCGTGCGGGTGATCACCTTCGATGCACAATTTTCCAGAGAGCTTTGCGGCGGGACCCATGTGGGCGCAACAGGGAGCATAGGGGCTTTTAAGATTGTCGCGGAATCTGCTGTGGCTGCGGGCATTCGCCGCATTGAAGCCATCAGCGGCAAAGCGGTGGAGGAATGGATGAAGGAGCGTCAGCAGTTGATCAGCCAGCTCAGTGAGGTGTTGAAGACCAATGACCTGCTCAAGGCCGTGCAAAAGCTGCAGGAAGAAAATTCGAACCTGAGAAAGAGCGCGGAAGAACTCGGCCGACTGCAGTTGGGCCAGTTGCGCGAACAGTTGAGAGCCTCCGCCGTCGAATCGGAGGGGGTGCGATGGATTCAGGCCGTCGTTGAAGTGCCCGATGCGGAGAGTCTCAAGAGCCTTTCCTATGAATTGCGCCAGGATCACCCCAGAAGCGCCATCGTTCTGGGTGCTGCTCCGGAGGGCAAAGCCCTTTTAAGCATCATGCTCAGCGATGCCCTGATCGAAGAGAAAGGATGGAATGCGGCCCAGGTGGTTCGCGAGGCCGCCCGCCTGATGCAGGGGGGAGGGGGAGGTCAGGCTTTCTACGCCACAGCCGGAGGCAAACTTCCGGAGCGTCTCGGAGATGCCGTTCAGGAAGCCATCGCCTTGTTGAGTCGTCAAACCGGAGCAGCCGTATGAGAAAAAGAAATATAAAATTTTATAGATTGTATCAACGTTTCATGCTGGGTTTGTTGTTCAGTGCGCTGAGCGCTTGCGTTGAGGGTGGAGGGCAGGATGCGCCCGCTGCCGATGAAGTGCAGATTGAGGCCAAACTGCCCGGCGCTTCAGGTCAATCCTATGCACTCTATCAGATTCGCTACAACAGACCGTTGAGGCAAACCCGGGTGCTTTTGGACAGTGGGCAGCTTGCCCAGGATGGAAAATTGAGCATCACGGCAAAACTGCCGGAGGACATCATAGCCGAGCTGGTGCTGGATCAAAGGGCTTTCCCCCTGATATTAAGTCCGGGCCAGCGCTACGCGCTCGGCAAGGGCAACAATACCGATGAGCTGAGCTGGGCCGGAGCTCCTTCTGCTGATGCCTTGAGACAGGTCAGTCGTTCCTGGGAAGATCGCTATGCAGAACTGGTAGAACTGGGAACGGCTTATGATCATGCCCTGCAGAGCGGGAATAGCCGGGCGATGGATAGCCTGAACAGTTTGCGCGAAACGAAAAGTCGGGCTTATTGGAGCAGTATTCGAAGTGTGGCGGATACGACCTCTATCCCCTTGATAGGGTATTTTGCTTTAGAATCACTGGATTGGCCCAGTAATTTTGAGGCCATTCGCAGCTTTTCCAATCGAATGATTGCCGTGGTTCCCGGCTCCAGCTATGCGTCTGATTTACAGAACCGCATCGTTCAGTGGGAGAGCAAGCTGGCGGAGGAGATCGCCAATGGAAGCCGATTTGGTCAGGAGGCTCCGGAGCTGCTGGGCACGACCCCTCAAGGCAAGTCTGTCAAACTCAGCGATCTGCGAGGGCAATGGGTTTTGGTCGACTTCTGGGCTTCCTGGTGTGCACCGTGTCGCAGAGAGAATCCCAATCTGGTGGAGCAATACCAACGCTATTCCAGCCGCGGTTTTACCGTTTTCAGCGTGTCGCTTGACCGGGAACGCGCCGCCTGGATCAAAGCTATTGAAGATGATAAGCTTCCCTGGCCTTTCCACATTGTGGAGCCTGACTTTGGCGGACCCATGAGCAGCGCCTATGGGGTTAGCGCTATCCCTGCGGGCTTCCTCATCGACCCCCAGGGTTTGATCGCAGCCGAGGGGAGAGCCTTGAGAGGCGAGAATCTGGTTCGGAGGCTGGAGTTGGAGCTCGGTCCCTGAGTTGGCGTTCCTTAATTTTCACTAATGTTTGATTGCCATGAGCCGAAAAGAGAAATTGGAGGAATTGTTCAGTCGCCTGAACGCGGATTTGAACCTGAAAGCTGATCAGCAAAGCAGCTTGCGCCAGATTGTCGCCGATCACCTCACTCAGCGCAAAGCGGCCGCCTCTCAGCACAAGGACAACCCAGCGGCAAGAAAGGAAGCCGTGCGCCCGCTCAACCAAAAACTGCGTCAGGACATCGGCGCTGTTCTGGATGCCGCTCAGAAGAAAATCTTTCAGAGCAACAAGGAGGCCTACCGGGATTTGCTCAGGGATTGACGGCGGTCCAAATGAGCCTATCGAGAGGCATGCGTTGTATTAAATATTTATAAATAATATATTATTTATGAAAGATAATTTCTCGGCACACTCTGCACAGTACGCGAAATACAGACCGGTGTATCCCTCAGCGCTCTTTGATTTTATCAGAGAATCTCAACCCAATAGACAAAGCGCCTGGGACTGCGCTACGGGCAATGGGCAGCTCGCTGTAGAACTGGCCGGGATCTTTGAACAGGTGTATGCGACCGATATCAGTCAGGCCCAGATGGATCACGCCCCCCGCCTCCATAACATTCATTACAGTATGTCCGAGGCGGAACAGAGCAATTTCCCCGACGATTTCTTTGATCTGATCAGTGTTGGGCAGGCCGTTCACTGGTTTGATTTTGAGCGCTTCTATGCTGAGGTCAATAGAACGTCAAAACATGGTGCACTGATTGTCCTGGTCGGCTATGGGAAGATTCAGTTGCCACCCGATTTAGATAGAGTGGTTGATAATTTATACGAAAATATTTTGGGTCAATATTGGGACCCCGAAAGGCGCTACATCGATGAAGCTTATGAAAGCCTTCCTTTTCCCTTTCCAGCCATGGACACACCAGCCTTGGAAAGCGTGCATTGTTGGAGTTTTGATCAACTGATTGGCTACCTGGGTACCTGGTCTGCCCTTGCTCATTATGTTAAGGCCCATGGAGAGAACCCCCTTGAGCGCCTGATCCCTGAACTGAGAAAGGCATGGGGGGCCGGCGAGACTCACCACATAAGTTTTCCTATGTTGTTGAAGGCGGGCAGCATCGTCAAGTGAAGAGACCAGCATCAAGTCCTGGCCGCTGGATAGAGCAAATCCAAACCGCCACTGCGCACCTGAACTTCAGCGCGGGGAGATGCTTCGCAGAAACCGCTAATCCTGGCTTCGATGTTCCACTCGGAGGCGAGGCTGATCAATTCCTCTGCTATGGATGAATCACAATAGCATTCCAGTCGCTGTCCCATGTTGAAGACCTGATACATCTCCCGCCAGGGCGTCTGGCTGACCTCTTGTATGATGCGGAAGAGTGGCGGGGGTTCAAAGAGATTGTCCTTGAGCACACGGACCTCTTTCAGAAAATGCAATACCTTGGTTTGCCCCCCCCCTGTACAGTGGATGAGCCCCTGCAGTTGAGGGCGGTAGAGCTCCAGCGCCCTTCTGATAAAGGGAAGATAGCTGCGAGTAGGAGAGAGCACAAGCCGCCCCATGTCCATGGAGCTTAAATCGGGCTCGCCGCTGTTCACCGGTACGGGATCGCTGAGCTGGAAGGGCCCGCTGTACACCATGTCCAGCTCAGTAGCCGGATCAAAACTTTCGGGATAGCGCTGCCGGTAGTCGGAGTGGAAAAGATCGTGACGGGCGGAAGTCAGCCCATTGCAGCCCATGCCCCCATTGTACTGGTCTTCATATGTGGCACGACCGAAAGAAGCCAGCGAAACCAGGACCGCCTCGGCTTTGATGTCGTTGACAAAGACCTGATCTCTCTTCAGGCGGGCAAAGGCGGTGAAGCCCACGTCAACCGTTCTGACCACATCCCCGACATCAGCCGTCTCTCCGCCGGCGTGATCAATGCGCAAACCAAGATCATTCATCCGCTCCAGAAAGGCGCTCGTTCCCTCGATCAGGGCGCGAAGTACTTCGCCCGGAATTCGGTGTTTGTTGCGCCCAATAGTAGAGGAGATCAGCATGGGTCCGGTAGCCCCTGCGCAGGCCATGTCGTCCAGATTCATCACCAGGGCATCCTGGGCGATGCCTGCCCAAACGCTGAGATCACCGGTTTCGCGCCAGTACATATAGGCCAGCGAACTCTTGGTACCCGCAGTGTCCGCATGGAGAATATTGGCAAAGTCCTCATCCCCCGCAGCTATGTCGGGCAGGATCTTGCAAAAGGCATTGGGGAAAATACCCTTGTCCAGATGCTCGATAGCCTGGTGAACTTCCGTCTTGGAGGCCGAAACTCCGCGCCGGTCATAGCGGCCCTGGGTGGGATTGGCAGAATCCTTACTCACCAGTCAAAGATAAGTGCTCAGTCGCGCTTTGAAGGGTTGGCAAGTCCAACTCAGGCCCTGGCCGGGGAGCGAAACTTGAGAATAAACCAGGTAGCAAAGAGGGTGAAAGCGGCCAGGGAGCTGAGCAACATCACGTAGAACCAATCAAAGTAAGTGGTGAAGTACAGGGCATTCAGGCTGATGACCACTAGGGCCAGGCGGGCGACTTCGGCCATTCGAACCCAGGAGCGCTGTTCCATCACCGCACCGACAATCATCGTGGACAAGATGATCACCCCGAGAAAGAGGAGCTGATACAGCAGGCCGATCTCTTCAAAGAAGCTCATGTAGGCGGCCAGCCCGCAGACGATCAGCACGAACTGCACCAGCAGATAGCCGTTCAGATGCCCGGGGGATTGCACATTGAACTTGGGCTGTTCGGCTTTGACCGGACCCGGGGCCTGGTAACCCCCCAGTTCTTCGGGCAGCCAACCCGGTCTGGCTACCAGCATGTAGAGTTTGTCGCGAAGGCGGCTCATTCTGCGCATGGCCTGCGCCATTTCGGCGTAGTAGTGAACATTGGCCCAGGTGGGGTTCCAGGAGTTGAGTCGCGTGGTGATGCCGTAGGTGGGCTTGACCCCTTCGGCCTGAAAAGTGCCAAAGAGCCTGTCCCAGAAGATGAAGATGGCGGCGTGGTTCTTGTCGATGTACTCGGGATTGACCCCGTGGTGTACGCGGTGGTGGCTGGGCGTGTTGAAGACCCATTCGAACCAGCGCGGCATGCGCTCTATGGCTTCGGTGTGCACCCAGAATTGGTAGAGGGTCACCACGGCACCCGCCAGAAAGAAGATCATCGGATCAAAGCCCATCAGAGGAATGGGCAGGAAGATGAAGAAAGCCAGGATGTTGTGGAACCAGCTTTGCCTCAGGGCAACCGATAAATTGTAGTCTTCGCTGGAGTGGTGCACCACATGGGCTCCCCACAGAAAATTCCAGGCGTGGCTCCAGCGATGGGCCCAATAGTAAAACATATCAAATATCACGAGGCAAAGCACGAAGGACCACCAGGTTTGGGGCTGTCGCACAAAAGCAAAATGTTCATAGACGAACATATAGGCTCCGAGCAGGACAAACTTTTGAAACAATCCAAAGACCTGACTGCCCACTCCGATATTCAGGTTGGTGATTGCGTCGTTGAACCGGTAATAGGGCTTGCCTTTGCGTTTTCCGTAGATGTATTCCAGACCTATGGCCAGAAAGAAGAAGGGAATGGCGAACAGGATATAAGAGGGCTGCATAGCAAAGTGGGAGAAGGGTTTAGAGAGAAGGCTTGTCTAATATACGAAATGCCTGGCCTCAGCGCTGCCACGGGCGTTGAATCCAAAAAAATTTAGTTAAAAATTATAGAAAAAATCCTAATACAAAGAACCGGCTGATGTTCAGCGGTTCCTCCTTCGGGGATCGGTGGGCACCTGATCGGGTTGCTCGCTCTCCAGATCCATCTCCCCGATGACCTTGAAGGTGGTGCGGCGATTGAGCTGGTGTTCGTCTTCCGTGCAGTCCACCCCATCGGCACAGCGGTTCAACAGGCGGCGCTCCCCGTAGCCCCGGGCTTCCATGCGCTGTCCGGAAATCCCCTTGCTGACCAGATAGGCCACCACAGAATTGGCCCTGCCGCGGCTCAGGATGTCATTGTACTCCGTCCGGCCCCGCGAATCGGTGTGGGAGCCGATCTCAACACGCAACAGGGGATTTTCGCGCAGAATCTTGATCAGAATTTCCAGTTCGGGAAAGGATTCAGACCTGAGCGTAGTGTCGTCAAAGTCATAGTAGATGTTGCGCAGGGTGATGTCTCTTTCCGTGATGGGTTCGAGAACGATGCGTGTTTCCACCCTAAAGGTATCCCCGGCTGTGCGGGGCAGGCCTTCTGTGCTCAGGCTTTCCGCCCGGCTGAAGTACTTGCTCAAACTGCCGCTGACCCGGTACTCTGTGGCGTAATTGAGCTGGGCGCTGAACCGCCCTTCGGCATCCAGTTCCAGTACACCCTGGGATATGCCTGAACTTAGATCATATAATTCAACGCTGGCTTTGTTCAGGGCCCTGTAGCCCGTGACTTCGCTATCGGGGTTCTTGGGATCGCTGAGCACCTTTTCGACAATATCACCAATCAACTCGTAGCGCGGTGGCGGAGGAGGTCTTTTGCGCAGGATGAATCGGTAGAGGTCATCCATGCCGCTCCCGCCTGCTCTCGAAGAGCTGAAAAGTCCGTGGAGTAAGGTATCGGGATGCGGATTTTCCCGCTCAAAGATCAGCACACCGAAGTCGTCTGCTCCCGAGTTGACCGGATAGCCCATAGGCTCCGGACGACTCCAGACCTTGCGGGTTTCGGTGGTGTTGAAGATATCCAGGCCGCCCATTCCCGGATGCCCGTCCGAGCTAAAATACAGGCTGCCATCCGGAGCCAGGTATGGAAAGACTTCATTGCCCGTGGTGTTGATGCTCGGACCCAGATTGATGGGCTGGCTCCAACCCCCTTCGACCTGACGAACATAGTAGATGTCCGCTCCGCCATAGCTGTCCGGATCACCGGATGCCGAGAAAAACAGGCGTTTGCCGTCCGGGGCATAGGCCGGATGACCAATATTGACCGAATCGCTGAACAGTTGAAGCACCTCCGGCTCGCTCCAACTGCCGTCCACTTCGCGGAATCGGTAGATGAGCTGGCAGGCGTCGTCCACCTTCTTGTCCGCAGAGCCGCATTGGGTATAGACCATCTCGCTGAAATCGGCGGTAAAGGTTGCGGTGCCCTCGTAGAAAAGGCCATTGATTTGCAGGTCGAAGGGGGCCGGATCGTAATACCCGCCGCCCGGCTTGGGCTGGGCGCTGAACAGATCGTAGTATTTGCTGCCCGTCCACTGATTGTCGCCTTCACCTATGGCCGAGGACCGCCCTGAAGTGAACACCAGAGCCCCTCCTTCAAAGAGAACCGGGGCAAAGTCTTCGGCCAGAGAATTGATGGCTCCCAGATTCTGCACTTCGTAATACGCATCGGAGCGCAACTGTTCCTGGATCTGTTCCAGCACGGCTACTTCCCGCCGCACTTCGGCCCGGCGATCCGGCTCCTCTTGCATAAACAACTTCAAGACTTCGATGGCCTCTTCGTATCTCTCCTGCTTCTTGAGCTGACGACTTTGCTCGTAAAGCGCATCGAGACCATAGCCGTCTTCGTAGGCCTTGGCGAACCACTGAGCCGATGACTCCGGTCGGTTCATAGCATCATAACTCAGACCTATACGATAGGCCTGAAGGGAGCGGGTGGCGGGGTTCTTGTTGCCGTTGTATTCTTCGCGCAGCATTTCTGCCGCCACTTGATACTTGCCCAATCGAAAGGCGGTGTCTCCATCGCGCAGTTTTCCGGTGCTAACACAGGAATGCAGCATCAGCGAGCTGATCGCGAGCAACAGGGCGAATCGGGGCATTGCCATGGGGCAAATTTACGTTCAGCCTTTCTGATTGAAGGCCATATCAAAAACGCTGGCCCGGCTGGCTGAAGTATGCAATCGCTTGCGGTTTGCGGAACGCGGTCAGCAAGACCAGCACTGAACCTGACTTCAGAAAGGCGCGCAGGCCCTTTGCTTTAGCGGATGTAGAGCAATTCCCGGTACTTGGGCAATGGCCAGGTGGCATCGTCCATGTAGCGCTCCAGCTTGTCGGCGTGCTCGCGTATGCCTTCAAAGCGGGCGGTAACGCGCTCGCAGTAGAGGCCTGCGCGTTCCCGCGCGTCCTCCACCTGGTTGATTTCCTTACGGGCTTCTACAATCTCGTCCAGACTGGCTTTGAGCTGCTGAATATGGTAACTAATCTTATTGATTAATTCCAGTTGAACGCCGTACTGCTCTTCGCTTTGTCCGATCTCGCGAAGGCTTTTGACGTTTTCCAACAGGCGATTCTGGTAGCCAATGGCTGCGGGAATGATGAAATTGATCCCGAGTTCAAACATGATGCGGGCCTCAATCTGGATCTTGCGGGTATAGGCATCCAGCCAGATCTCGTGGCGGGCGTGCAGCTCGCGATCATTGAAGATCTGGTTTCGTTCAAACAGGGCTTTGGCCTTGTCGCTCAGGTAGAAATCCAGGGCAGCGGGAGTGGTCTTGACATTGCTCAGTCCACGCTTTTCGGCTTCCTCAGCCCATTCGTCGCTGTAGTTGTCGCCCTCAAAGAACACCGGACGGGATTCCCTGATGTAGCGCCTCAGGACCCTTAAGATGGCCACATCCCGGTCTTCACCTTCCTTGCGAATGGCCTCTACATCGCGGACAAAAGTCTTGAGCTGATCGGCCATCATGGTGTTGAGCACCGTCATGATGCTGGCGCAATTGGCTGAAGATCCAACCGCTCGCACCTCGAACTTATTGCCGGTAAAGGCGAAAGGGGAGGTGCGGTTGCGATCGGTGTTATCCAGGAACAGATCGGGGATCTTGTTGTGGATGTCCAGCTTGAGGATTTCCTTGGTCATCTTGTCCAACTGGTCCCTTCCGGCCCGCAATTCGATCTCATCGAGCACGGAAGTGAGTTCCTTGCCGAGAAAAACCGAGATGATGGCGGGAGGGGCTTCATTGGCACCCAGACGGTGATCGTTGGCCGCCGATGCTATGGCCGCGCGGATCAGGTCGCTGTGTTCGCGGACCGCCCTAACGGTATTGACAAAGAAGGTCAGAAAGCGCAGATTGGTCTTGGGCGTATTGCCGGGGGCTAACAAGTTGATTCCGCTGTCCGTCTCCAGAGACCAGTTGTTGTGCTTGCCCGAACCGTTGATGCCCGCATAGGGTTTTTCGTGCAACAGCACTCTGAGCCTGTGCCTTCTGGCTACCCGGTCCATCAGGTCCATCAGCAGGGAATTGTGGTCAACGGCCAGATTGACTTCCTCAAAAAGCGGAGCGGCTTCATACTGGCTCGGCGCCACTTCATTGTGTCGGGTGCGCACAGGAATACCGAGCTTGAGGGCTTCGGTTTCCACGTCGAGCATGTAGGCATAGACGCGCTCCGGAATGGAGCCGAAGTAGTGGTCTTCTAGCTGCTGTCCTTTGGCGGGCATGTGGCCAAAGACGGTTCTCCCGGCCAGGGACAGGTCAATGCGGGCTTTGCACAGGGCCTCATCCACCAGAAAGTACTCCTGCTCCCAGCCCAGGGTTGGGGTGACCCGGGTGGTTTTCTTGTCGAAGTAGTTGCGCATCACCTCCAAAGCGGCTTCCTCCAACGCGTGGATGGACTTGAGCAAGGGAGCTTTGTAGTCCAGCGCTTCACCGGTATAGGCCACAAAGATGGTGGGGATGCAGAGCGTGCGGCCCCGGTCAATCTCCATAATGAAAGCCGGGGAGGAGGGATCCCATGCGGTGTATCCCCGCGCTTCAAAGGTCTGGCGCAGGCCTCCGGAGGGAAAGGAGGAAGCGTCCGGCTCCTGCTGCACCAGTGCGCTGCCGGAGAAGTTCTCTATGCCCTTTCCGTTGTCGGTGGGAACGAAGAAGGAGTCGTGTTTTTCAGCCGTAGATCCGGTCAGGGGCTGGAACCAGTGGGTATAGTGTGTGGCTCCTTTCGACATGGCCCATGCCCTCATGGAACTGGCCACCTGGTCGGCGATGCGGCGGTCCACCTTCTGTCCGGAGCGAATAGAGGCCTTGACCGAGAGATAAGCCTCTTCGGACATGTGCTTCTTCATGGCCCCTTCGTGGAAGACATTCGAAGCAAAGAAGTCGGATATCTTGTCGGCTGGGGGTTTTACCTGGACTTTCTCCCGGCTTAATACTTTCTCAATGGAGGCGAAACGCAGATTGGACATTAGAGGGGTGTTTTACGGCTGCAAAACTATGTCCAATTCCGAAACAAGTAAAAAAATAATGCCAAACGTGGAAAAAAAGTGCAAAACTTCAATTCAAACTATAATTTTTGAGAGGAAAATCTTGTTTTTGAAGGCCTATCCTTACATTTTTTTTTTAATTCTAAGTTTAAAATTCGTTTTTTAACAATTTATTGGGTGAAGGAAGCCATGCAGGCCATCTTCTCGGGTCATTTCCCACCAAAGCGACAGCAAAAACCAGGGGTAAAACAGCGGATTTGTAGCGCACGATAGCGCCCAATGCGGGCACCGTCAGGCCGACCACCAACAGCATGGCCAGGCTGAAGAAGAGGCAGAAGCTCAGCAGAGGGTCGTAGTTTCTGCGGAAGCGCCAACGGCTCAGCAACAGCAGCAGCAAGAGCATCTGCAGAAAGCCGAATATGGCGGCTATACCCTGGAAGAGGTTCTGGGGTGGGTGGGTAAAGGGCTTGAGCCAGACGTGGTCCAGTGCCATGGGGAAATTGCTCAGCAGACTCCAGAGAGAATCGCCGATGGGCCTCATGTCCAGGTGGGTATTGCCCTTGAGCTCCAGGAGGAATTCCTGTTCAAAGGCGAGTCTCCCCAGGATGTCCAAAGCCGGAATGCCTCTCCCCAGAGGAATCAACAGGATGAGCAGCAGAAGATTGAACAGGGTAAAGCGCAGCATATGCCTGCCGCTGTGCCTGAGTCCATAGACGTAGAGAAAGAGGTTGGGCAGCAGAATCAGCACCAGGTAGGAGCGACTGTTCCACATTAAAAGCATCCCCAGCAATACCTTGAAAAGATCGCTGAATCCGGGAACCCTGACCAGGGCCGAAATGCCGTAGATGATAGCGCCGAGCGAGAAGAGAGTGATGGCATCTTTGTGCACCGCCGAGCACCAGAACAGGGTGGAGGGCAGAAAGAAGACCGCTAGGGCCAGCGCGGCGCTATGCCGTGGAAATGCCTGGCATAAGGATAAGTGCAACCAGTTGAGCCCGATCATGGAAACTATGCAGAGCAGGGCGATGTTTCCGTAGAAATGTCCAAAGCTCAGCAGGTTGAGCAGGCTGTTGATGCGCACGGAAAGGTATTCCTGGGTGCGCCAGTTCAGGCGCATCTGATCATCGAGGTAGAGCAGATGATCGGGTACCTGACCATCTGGCGAGTAACCGAAAGTCATCTGCAAAAAATGGAGGGGCTCTTGCGGCAGCGCGCTGTAGATGACCTTGCTGTCCTGGAAATAGTGAACAATGTCACCCGTTTTATACACATTGAAGTAGACCAGACCATAGAGGCAACCGGCGCCTACTTTCAACAGGAATGCGCTCAGCAGGACCGATCTTTTCAAACGGCTGCCGGCCCAGTACTTTCCGCGCAGTATCCACAGTGAGCCAAGGAGGCTGAACACAAGGAGTGCGAGTATATTCCCTGTCAAATCCAAGAATATCTTTTGGGACGAAGATAGGCCTGCAGGTGGCCGAACTGAGCAGAATCCTTGAGCGGATCCTTGTTTAAGCCGGGTTTGAACCTCTGTGATGGATTCCGGGTTGAAAGGCTTGGCCTAACTTTGCGCTTTCCCTTCATCGCGATCCCAACCCCGTAAGCCGGCATGAATTCAGCCCGAACCGAGAACTCCGTTACTGTAGAGACCGCCGAACAACTCGGTCTCCTGCCCGATGAGTTCACCCAGATACAGCGGATTCTGGGCCGTATCCCCAATTTCAACGAGCTCAGTGTTTTTTCGGTGATGTGGTCGGAGCATTGCTCCTACAAGAATTCGATTCGATGGTTGAAGACTTTGCCGCGCGAAGGGCGCCGGGTCATGGTGGAGGCCGGGGAGGAGAACGCGGGCCTGATCGATCTGGGGGATGGTCTGGCTTGTGCGTTCAAGATCGAGTCGCACAACCACCCTTCGGCGATTGAGCCCTATCAGGGGGCAGCGACGGGTGTGGGGGGCATACACCGGGACATCTTCACTATGGGGGCAAGGCCGATTGCTGCTCTGAACTCCCTGCGCTTTGGCGAATTGAACAACAGCAAGACCCGCCATCTTCTGCGGGGCGTGGTGCGCGGTATCGGCGACTATGGCAATTGCTTCGGCGTGCCAACGGTAGGCGGCGAGCTCTACTTTGAGTCCTGTTATCAGACCAACCCCCTGGTCAATGCCATGTCCGTCGGCTTGGTGGAACACGGCAAGACCTGCGCCGCCATCGCTCAGGGCGCGGGAAATCCGGTGTTCATCGTCGGTTCAGCCACCGGCAAGGACGGGATTCACGGGGCCACTTTCGCCAGTGGAGACATCAGCGAAGATTCGGCGGCGGATCTGCCAGCTGTTCAGGTGGGAGACCCTTTCCAGGAAAAACTTCTGCTGGAAGCCTCCCTGGAGGCCATTGCAACGGGAGCCCTGGTGGGCATGCAGGATATGGGGGCCGCCGGCATCACCTGTTCCACCGCCGAGATGTCGGCCAAGGGAAAGAGCGGTATGCGGATACACCTGGACCGGGTGCCTACCCGCCAGGCCAATATGAAGCCCTGGGAGATCCTGTTGAGCGAAAGTCAGGAGCGCATGCTGGTGGTGGTGCTAAAAGGCCGCGAGGCCGAAGTAAAGGCGGTCTTTGACAAATGGGATTTGCACTGCGCAGAGATAGGGGAGGTCACCGACAGCGGCCAGCTAGAGTATTTTGTTCAGGGCGAAAAGGTGGCGGACATTCCCGCAGAATCCCTGGTGCTCGGCGGCGGGGCTCCGGTTTACGATCGCGAGACCCGCGAACCGGCATACCTCAAAGAACTCGGCCGGTTTGATCCGAGCGAATACCCCGTTCCCTCCAGCCCGCTCAAGGCGGCATTGCGCCTGGTGAGTCATCCCAATATCGCCTCAAGACGCTGGGTTTTCACCCAGTACGATTCCATGGTGGGCATAGACAATACCTCCACCAATGCCCCCTCAGATGCTGCGGTGATCCGCATCAAGGGCTCAAAGAAGGCCCTTGCCCTGACCGTGGACTGCAATGCCCGCTATGTGCACGCCGACCCCTATAAAGGAGCGGCCATAGCCGTTGCAGAAGCTGCCCGAAACATCGCCTGTTCCGGGGGCGAAGGTCTGGCCATCACCAATTGCCTGAATTTCGGCAATCCCTACAACCCCGAAGTCTATTGGCAGTTTGTTCACGCCATCCGCGGCATGGGCGATGCCTGCCGCCGATTGGGAACCCCGGTTACCGGGGGCAATGTGAGCTTCTACAATCAGAGCAGCGAAGACGGACCGGTTTTCCCGACCCCGGTGATCGGTATGGTCGGTTTGATTGAGGACATGGAACAGCGCATGACCCTGAATTTCAAGAATGCCGGAGACCGAATCATCCAGTTGGGCCGTCTGAGTGAGGACATGAACAGCTCGATCTATGTGCAGATCTTTCACAACATTCCCTACAGTCCGGCTCCCGAGTTTGATTTGGAGGAGGAAGTACGGATGCAGAATCTGCTGCGCCGTTTGATCAAAGCATCCCTGGTACAGTCTGCTCACGATGTCTCTGAAGGTGGAATGTTCATCAGTGCTATGGAAAGTGCAATGTCCGGCAATCTGGGCTTTTCGATCGAAACGGTTAAAGGCTTGAGAAAGGATGGAGTGCTCTTCGGCGAAGCTCAGGGGAGGGTACTCATCAGCATCCGCCCTGAGGATTGGGCAGCGGTCCAGCTATTGGCTGTTGAAAGCGGTGTGCCGGTTCACGACTTTGGCGTAGTCACGGATAGGGAGATCAGTGTTGACGGGCAGGACTATGGTTTGGTCGGCGAGTGGGCGCAGCGCTACGGCGATGCGCTGGAGCTGATCATGGAGGGGGCGCTGTCCTGAACGACTGTTCAGTCGGTTTGGGCTGCGCGCGGGGCTTAGTCCGTACATTGAACGACTGTTCAGTCGGTTGTAGCTGCGCGCGGGGTGTTGTGCGCCTGCTGAACGATTGTTCAGTCGGTTGTGGATACTCGCGGGGTGTTGTGCGCCTGCTGAACGACTGTTCAGTCGGTTCTGACCAGAACCATCCCGTGTTTGATGGCAAACTGTTTTTGTTGCTCCAACAGGCGGGAATTGTTGCGATTTTCTTCCACCAGAATAGAGGCGATTATTCTCCTGATCAACAGAGAATCTTCTATGGTATATAATTGGTCGGAACTCAGATTGACCAGAGAGCGATTTTGCTCCCTGCACAAACGCATGTAAAAATCCAGCGTGTTGATGGCCTCGTGTAGAAAATCGGAGTCACCTTTGTAGTCCGGGAATCCGGTCAACCTCTCACGGGCGTCAATGAGATAATTTTCGAGGATTTCCAGATGATCTTTATCGGGATTGGGCCAGGCATAAAAGGCGGCCATACGTCTGGAAGCCCGTTCGAGTTCATCGACAATCTGATCGTTGTATTCCGCTACGGGCAAGGAAGTACCCGGTCTGCATCCCGCCAGAAGGACCAAGGCACAACAAAGTAGAAAGTGTACTGCCTGACTTCGCTTCACAGCAAGCTAAGATACATCATTAAAACCGCTGGCGATGAATCAAGGAGCTGTCAAACTGATTAACTGCCAGCTAGCACTCCAAGCATTTTAGTGCAGCGAAGGCCCATGACCCGCCTCCCAGCGCGGAAGCCAGGAGCGCTTCTTAGTCTGATGTCTTTGCATGCTGATCAGGATGTCTTCGAGCGCCTGCACGGCTTGCAGGATATAGGGTCCTTTGTTGAGCATGACGGCTTCTGCGCGCACTCCCACAGCGGCGTCCGTTACTTCTGCGCGGGAAGGCAGACCCGTTTTTGCCAGATTCTCCAATACTTGTGTCGCCCAGATCGTGGGTACATGAGCAGCTTCGGCGATGCGCAGGATCTCCTCCTGCACCTCGGCCAGTCGGACAAAGCCGGACTCCACCGCCAGGTCACCGCGGGCGATCATGGCACCGACCTCTCTTCGCTTCATGGCCCGCAGAAGCAATTGGGGCAGATTCATAAATCCATTGCGGGTTTCAATCTTGAGCACCAGACCCAGGGCACTGGCATGGTGTTGATCCAGGGCATCCAGCAAGTCCACCACATCTTCTTCGCGGTTGACAAAGGACATGGCAATGAGGTCGGCGTGTTTAACCACGAAGGGTATGTTTTCGCGATCGAGAGCACTGAGCGCTTTGAGACGCAGATTGCTCCCCGGCAGATTGATGCCCTTTTCCGCTTTGATCTTGCGCCCGGCAGGTGCTGCCTGAGTGACGCGAATGGCCAGTCCGTGTTCAGCGGCAGTTACGATCTCGCCACCGATCAGTCCATCGTCAAACCAAATGGGTTCTCCGCATAGGGTATCTCGAAAAATCTCGGGAATCTCACAGGTGATCACAGCCTTCCACTGCAGAGGAGGTTCAAGAGCAGTATGACCGTTCTCAGCATCCTGTTTTATCGATATTGCTTGGGATTGCCCCAATTCAGTCTCTCTTCTCAACCATTCCGCCGGTTCGGGAGGGGGATTGCCGGGATCGATGGCGGGCAGTAAAAGCATCCAGTCTCCGCGAAAAACTCTATGGTCTTCTGCGTGGATCATCTCCGCGCCTGTGCGCAGTTTGGGGCCGGCGAGATCCATACATATTCGACAGGAAACTCCCAGATCCTCTCTGGCCTGATGAACATGGCTGACCAAGGCTGCCCAGCAATCCTGATCGTCATGAGCGCAGTTGATCCGGGCCATACTCATGCCGGCATTCAGCAGCTTTCTGATCAGATCGGGTTCTTCGGCAGCGCTGCCCGGCAGGGTTACCATGATCCGCACCTTGCGGCGCTGCCCGACCGGACCGAGCAAGCGTCCGGCGTTTTGTTCCAGCATTTGCTGACCTTGCCGGAATCCGATCGGCGAGGGGCCATCGCTGAAATCCGGCATACCCGCCTGACGGGCCAGGGCCAGCATAGCCAGGGTGCGTTCCAGGGCTATCATGACGTGGGGCTCTACCCGGCTCAGAGAGCTGAGCCCGACCTGACTCAGTCTATCCTGCAAGGGCCGGATATCGTATTGCCGCAGACTCAGATAGTGCAGCAGATTGCGCGCGGAGGCTCTGTTTTCCGGGTGAACTTCCAGCAGCCTTTCCCCGATATGCTCTTCATCGGCAATCAGGTAGTCGCGCAGTTTGTACAGATCAACGGCAAGCGCATCCAGGACTGCCTTGCTTAGAGCTTGTGTTGCCGGGGTAATATGATGGGCCATGCCCTGATGGGTGATTAAGTGAATTTTAGATGCGGTGTTGCTGCTTCGGGCGACGGGGCTAAACTACGCAGACTCATCCTCCAGCTTCAAGCGACCTTTCTCACATCTCAGGCTGGATTTTCCGGAAAGGAAGTCAAGCAGTGCGTTGCCGGCCAGCTCGCTCCGCCATCCCTGGAGTATGGGCAAATCGCGTTTACCGGCAGCAAGGGCATTCAGCTCAGATTTGGAACTCAAAAGAGCGGGACTGATGTCGGCCAACCTGGCGCACTGTTGCAGAACAACGCTGAGCGCCATGACCAGAGCATCATCGGCGTCCTGACCCTGAGTCCGCTTTCTCACCGGAGCCCAGCTCTCCCGGGGGCTTTCTACAGCATCCTGAACCAGATCCAAAAGCGTTTGTCCAAACTTCTTTCGGACCCCGTCATCCAGTCCCCTCATCCGCTCCAGACTGCTCATCTTATCGGGTTGCTGCCGTGCCAGATCCAGGATGATCTCATCGGGTAAGATTCGCCGCTTTGGGCGGTCGAGCTCCTGGGCACATCGCTCTCTCCAGGCCGCTACCCTGCGCGCGATTTCACAGCCCAGTCCTTTGAGCTTATCCGTGCCCTTGACTTTTTCCCAGGCCTCATCCGGATCGCTTTTGTAAGTGCCCATATCCAGCAGAACCGCCTGCTCCTCATCGAGCCATTCCCGTCGTCCGCGCTGTCGCAACTCGGCGTTGAGCTGGCGGTAGATCGGCGCCAGATAGCGCACATCGTCCGCGGCATAGCGGATCACATCCTTGTCCAGTGGACGCCGCATCCAATCGGTCCTCACCTGGGTTTTGGAAAGGGTGAGTCCACAGACCTTCTGAACCAGGGGGCCGTAACCAATCTGTTCGCCCAATCCCAAAAGCGCAGCGGCGATCTGGGTATCGAAGATGGGTGATGGAACGGCGTTGTTTCGCTCGGCAAAGATCTCCAGATCCTGGCGGCCGGCGTGCATGATCTTGAGCACGTCGGAATCGTTCATCAGCTCGTCCAGAGCGTCTAACTCAAGGCCGGCAAGCGGATCTACACAGGCGATCCGGTCAAAGGTGGCCAGTTGCACCAGAGCAAGCCGGGCGTAATAAGTACGCTCGCGGTGAAACTCGGTATCCACCGCAACGATGCGCTCCAGACGGGCCTGCTGGCAAAATTGTTCCAACTGCTCCCGATCGCTGATCCACTCAACTTTGCGCCCATCGGTAGCTTCCGATTCAGCGGCAGCGGAAGCGGGCTGTTTCTTGTTCATAGATCCCTGATCAGGTGTTCAGTGCAATGTCATCCGCCATAAGTCGGTCGCTTTGAGTCGAAGGGCAGTATGCCCATTAGCGACACCCCTGCAAGTTACAAAGCCCTCAACAACGCCGGACCCCAGAGCCTATATTTGTGCACACATGGATCATCGCCCCTATGTGGTCATCACCGGAGCTGCCGGATTCATCGGCAGCGCCATGCTGGCACAGCTCAACGCTTCCCGCCAATTCGCCCCTTCCAAAAGCCTTGTTCTGGTGGACGATTTCAGCCGCGAGGACAAATTGCGCAATCTGGAAGACAAGAGCTATGCTCTCAAGATCGCCCGACAGGACTTCCCGGCCTGGCTGGAGCAAAACGCGGCTTCAGTAGACCTTCTGCTCCATATTGGAGCCAGAACGGACACTGCGGAGTTTGACCGCTCGGTGTTTGAACGCTGGAATAGCGGTTACTCCCGCCATCTCTGGAAATCATGCGCCCAAAACGGCATCGCTCTGATCTACGCTTCATCAGCGGCCACTTATGGTGACGGCAGCCAGGGCTACGGAGACGATCACGCCGGTATACCCTCCCTGAAACCCCTGAATCCCTACGGAGATTCCAAGCAGGAATTTGATGTCTGGGCCCTGGCTCAGGAGCAGAAACCCCCTTTTTGGGCGGGCTTGAAGTTCTTCAATGTTTACGGTCCCAATGAGTACCACAAAGGGCGAATGGCCTCGGTAATCTTTCACGCCTTCCACCAGATCAAAGAGAGCGGCTCGGTTCGCCTGTTTCGCTCGCACAAGGCAGGATTTGCCGATGGGGAACAGCGCCGCGACTTTGTCTACATCCGTGATGTGATTGGGGTGCTGGAATGGTTGATGCATACCCGCAGCTCATCGGGAATCTACAATCTGGGCAGCGGCCAGGCCAGAACATTTCTGGATTTAGCTAGGGCGGTGTTTTCGGCCATGAAAGTTCCCGAATCCATCGAGTTCATCGATATGCCGGAGGATATTCGCGATACCTATCAGTACCACACCGAAGCCCCAATGAACAAGCTGCGCGATGCGGGTTATCGCGAAGCTTTTTACAGCCTGGAGGAAGGGGTTGAGGACTATGTTCAGCAGTTCCTGCTTCCAGACCGGGTACTGTAAAGCGCTTTGGACTCCAACTCAGGATACCAGCAAGGGCGGAAGCTCCGTTTGCACAGGGGATGCATCCGCCTTTCCCCCGGCGAATGGACAGGCTTAATGCTGCAAAGCCGACATAGAACCGGCTTCGTGCCCTTGTTTTTACTGCTCTTTCTCGCGGGAAGCCATGCCATGGCTCAGCAGACCGGTGAGATCTCGAGATACTTTGGAGCGGGAACAGACAGCCTGAAACTGGACACGCTTTCGGTAGTGCCGGGAAGCCTTTCGCTCTACGCCATTCAACAACAGGACAGCATCCTGCTCAACGAAGGCGAGCATTTCCGTCTGGAACCGGCCAGTGCCCTGATCCTGTTTCTTCCCGGTCAGCGCCCGGATAGCCTCCTGGCCCGCTACCGTCTTTTTGCTTTCGATTTCAGCCAAATCTACGCCCGCAAGGACAGACTGGGACTGGACACGATTGATGTGCTTCAGAACCCGCTGATCTACAGCACCCGGGACCTGAACACCCGCAGTTATCTGGATATGGGTGGACTGGACTACAGCGGAAGTTTTTCGAGGGGATTGAGTTTTGGCAACCGCCAGGATGTGGTGCTCAATTCAAGCCTCAATCTGCAACTCAGCGGAACCCTGCGCGATGTGGAGATTGAAGCGGCCATCACAGACAACAACATCCCCATTCAGCCCGAGGGAAACACCCAGCAATTGCAGGAGTTCGACAAGGTTTACATTCGCCTGCGCCGCGATCCGCACGAGCTGGTGGTGGGTGATTATGAGCTGCGCCGGCCTCAGAGCTATTTCATGAACCTGTTTAGAAGGCTGCAGGGAGCCCAGTACCGGGGCGCTATGCTCAGCCCGAACGGAGGGCAGTGGAGTTTCGGGGCCAGCGCGGCCGTAGCTCGGGGACAGTACCGCCGCCAGTTCATTGTTCCGATCGAAGGCAACCAGGGGCCCTATCTGCTCCTGGGCAACAATAACGAGCGCTTCATCATCGTGCTGGCCGGTTCGGAGCGGGTTTACATCGATGGGGAATTGATGCGGCGGGGCGCGGAGAACGACTACATCATCGACTACAACGCGGGGGAGATCCTCTTCATGCCCAATCGCGTCATCACCAAGGATTTGCGTCTACAGGTAGAATTTGAGTACGCTGAGCGCAGCTATTTCCGCTCCCTGGCTTTTGGGCATATGGGCTATTCCGATGCAGGGGGCAAGTTTGACGTGCGTCTCAATGCCTTTACCGAGCAGGATGGGCGCAATCAAACCCTGGACGGTCCGCTGAGCAGTCGGGATCGCAACATACTGGAGAGCGTGGGCGACAGCATACAACTGGCCTTTGCCCCGGCCTGGGATACCGCCAGTTTTGATCCCGGGCGCATTCTCTATCGGGTCGTGGACAGCCTGGGCTTTGATACGGTCTTTGTGTTTTCCACCAATGCCCTGGAGACTTTGTATCAGGTCAGCTTTAGCCAGGTGGGGCAGGGAAGGGGCAATTACCGCCTTTCGCCCGCCATAGCCAATGGAAGGGTGTACGAATGGGTGGCGCCACTGGGAGGCATTCCCCAGGGTGACTTTGAACCGGTGCGTTTGCTGCCCGCTCCGCTCTCGCGTCAGTTGGTGGTTCTGGGAGCTGATTACCGGCCTTTCAAGGAGGGGGAATGGACGGCCGAAGTAGCCCTGAGCCGCCGGGATGTGAACACCTTTTCGAGCCAGAACGATGCGGATGACGCCGGACTGGGGCTGCAATTGGGCTTCTTGCAGCGCATACCTCTGGGAGGAAATGCGTTAGACAGCACGGCGCAAGAGGGCAGCTCAAGCGATAAAAACTGGGCTCTGGTGGCCGATGCGCGCTATGAGTACGCTGCCGCGCAATTAGAACCCATTGAGAACTACCGGCCTATGGAATTCGGCAGAGACTGGAATCTGAGCCCGGGCGCCATTCGACATAATGAACACTGGTTGAGCAGCGGTTTGGAGCTGCAACGCGGAAGCGCGCTCAAGCTGGGCTATCGGCTGGATCATTTCCAGCAGGAGGGCAGTTATACCGGCTGGAAAAACGGCGGCAATTTTCTGCTGAGGGAAGGGGGATTCAACGCCAACATCAGCGGATCCTACCTCCAGGCCCGCACCGACTCTGCTTCCTCTGTCTTCTTCCGGCCCCGCATGGACATCTCTCAGCGATGGAAGAGCTGGACCATTCGCAGTTATGGGGAAGTGGATGATATACGCTTTCGCAAACCCGGTTCAGATAGCCTGACCGCTGCGAGCATCTACTACGATTTGCTGCAGACCAGTCTGAGCAGGGAGGATTCCAACCGCAATCAGTACACGCTGACGCATAGGCTCAGGCGGGACAAAGGGCCCAATGGCACGGTGATGGATCTCTCTGCAATAGCACACGAGATTCTGCTCAGCGGGCGTTTCAGCGGTCTGAAAAACCAGCGTTTGCAGTGGACGGCGACCTGGAGGGATCTGCAGATTGTGGACAGCGCCCTGATCAGTGCTCAGCCCGAGCAGGCCTATCTGGGGCGCCTGGAGTACGGTTTTCAGGCCCTTTCCGGATTGATCAATACCGATGTGCTCTACGAACTGGGCACGGCCAGCGAACCGCGGCGCAGCTTTGCCTATGTGCAGGTGCCTGCCGGCGAGGGGCAGTACGCCTGGAACGACTACAACGACAACGGCATCGCCGAACTGGACGAGTTTGAAGTCGCGGCCTTTGCCGATCAGGGCAATTACATCCGGGTCTTTACGCCCTCTGATGAATACCTCAGAGCTGACGTGCTCAATGCCCAGTACAGCATCAGTCTGCAGCCCAAGGCCAAATGGGCCTCGGCCAAGGGCGTGGGTGCATTTTTGACCCGTCTATCCGGACAGAGCATATGGCAGATGAACCGCAAGATCTATGCCGGACAGGAAGGGGCGTTTTGGTGGCCCGGAGCGCAGTTTGAAGACACTTCCCTGCTGAGCCTGGGCAGTGTTTGGCGCAACACCCTGTGGTTCAACCGAAGCCGCCCTTCGTTTGGATTGGAGTACACCTGGCAGGACAATCGCAACCGAAGCCTCTTAGTAGGCGGGCCTGAAGACCGCCGCAATCTGGGGCACGAATTGATTCTGCGGGCCGCTTTGGGCAAGCGTTTCAACCTGCGGGTGGAGTCCAGGAGTGGGCAGCGTATCCTGGAATCCGAGTCCTTCATCACGCGCGATTACGAGCTCCCTTCCCGTGATGCGGAGCTCAAGCTGAACTATCAAAGCGGTGCGGCCTTTCGGGTAGGCGTGAGATCAGGGCTGAAATCGGTGCGCAATCGCCTGGGTGAAGAAGAGCTCTTCAGCACAACCTTCGGATTGGATGGACGCTATAACTTAGTGGGAACGAGTAGTTTAAACGTAGAGACCTCCTTCGTCATTGTAGATTTCAATGGCTTGAGTGCCAGCCCGGTGGGCTTTGCCATGCTCGAGGGCCTGCAGAACGGCAACAACATCCTCTGGACCCTGGGCTATGACCGAAAGCTTTCGCGCTATCTGCAATTGGGCCTGAACTACGAGGGCCGCAAGATTGGAACCGCCCCGACGGCGCATATTGGCCGCGCGCAGTTGAGAGCCATCTTCTGAGCGCAGCTCGCTCTGCTTTTTGCACTACTTGAGCTCGAAATCCGTCGAGCCGATCAGGTAGCCCTTGTGGTAGATCTCAGCCTTGTAGTTGCCCGAAGCGAACTCGGCATTCTGCTCCCAATAGGTGCAGAAACGCTCCGAGGGATCGTTGCGAAACTCAAAGGTGAAGCGGTTGGAGTACATGGACTCCTGTCCGTTTTCGCGGTTGACAAAAACATTTTCACCCTGGGCCAGCGTCAAACCTCCGGGGCCGACGATCTTGAGGTAAAGGGTTTGATTGCCCTGCCCGAGCAGACGATTTTCCAGCAGATCGAAGCAGATCTTGAGCTGCTCTACCCGTTTGGCCCGGTTGACATCGGTTTCAGCTCCGCTCTTGCGCCCCCTGATGCCACTTCCGGAAAGATTGACGGCCTGCAGAACTGAGCCCAACTGGGCGATGGAATCGCGTTGATTCAGCAGGGTTCTGCTTTGTACAGTAGTTTCGGTGTAGCGGTTTTCCAGCTCCAGATAGTCGTTCTGCAATTGATTGAAAGCCGTAGAGACCGAGTCCAATTGGGCTATGTAACGGGTTTTATCGATCTTGAGGGATTCGATTTGGAGGCGTGCATCGCTCAGCGCTGTTTGAATCTCTGCGAGTTTACCCACGGTGAAATTCTTTTCATGCAGGGCTTTTTGGATTTCCTTCTGTTTGCCGAGCACCACTTGTCGCAGACTGTCGCGAATAAAGGTCAGTTCTTCATTGTCTGAGCGATAAGTCTCCAGACGGAGCAGATAATCGTTCACTTCGGCGTTCAATTCCTGGATCATCCGATCAGCCTGATCTTTTTGCTCGCTGAGCCGATTGTTTTTCTCCTTGTTCTGGAAAGTGCTGTAGAAAAGACCTCCATTGATCAGCAAGAGCATCAACACAAGAATCACGTACATGAAAGGGCCCCGGTCTTTCTTTTTTTCCTCCGGGATATTTTCGCTCATAGCATAGGGGTTGAAGGGTGAACACCTTGTGCAAGCGAAATTAATAGAAAATGTATGGGGAAAGGTCAGGGTGCGTCTTGCCGGATGTGTTCGAAGGGCTACACAGCTTTGATTCCCGTTCGGCAGATGGCCCGCAGGTGTTTACTTTGTCCTGAAAGAGGAGCTTATGGATCTGGATCAAAAATTCTGGGAATCCCGCTACCTGAGCGGAGAAACCGGCTGGGACATCGGGGAGATTTCTGCGCCACTTCGCGCCTGGTTCGACCAGTTGAGCAATCGGGAACTGAGCATCTTCATTCCGGGCTGCGGCCGGGCTTATGAAGCGGAGTATCTATGGCGAAAGGGGTTCAGGAATCTGCACTTGTTGGACTGGTCCCGGCAGGCGCTACAGGATTTTGTGGGCCGGGTGCCCGATTTTCCCCGCGAGCAACTCTACACCGGCGACTTTTTTCTGCACAAAGGCTCCTATGATCTGATTGTGGAGCAGACCTTTTTCTGCGCTTTGGACCCGACTTTGCGTCTGGCCTATGCCCGTCATATCACGCAGTTGCTCAAACCGTCGGGCCTGCTGGCCGGACTGCTCTTTGACGATCCCCTCAATCAGGACAAGCCGCCTTACGGGGGAACGGAGGAGGAGTACCGCGCGATCCTGGGATCGAGCCTGAACATCTTGAGCCTTGAGGCGGCGGAGAACAGCATTGCACCACGAGCCGGGCGGGAATTGTTCCTGCTGGCTCAAAAGCCCGCCGCTGAACCTATGAAGACCAAGTCAATATGATGCGACTGCTTCAACAACTCAATCTGGAAGAGCTCGTTTTCTTTGACATCGAGTGCGTGCCGCTGGTGGAGCACTTTGCCGCCCTTCCCCCGGAACTTCAGGAAATCTGGCAATTGCGCGAAGGAAGCAAGGCCCCTGAGGGCATGGATCTGGGGGAGTGGTACTCGGAGCGCGCCGGATTGTTTGCCGAATTCGGGCAGGTGATCTGCATCTCTCTGGGCTTTCTGACCCGCAGCCGGAATGGTCTTGGCTTCCGGGTAAAGACCATAGCCCATCCCGAAGAGGACATGGTCCTGGAGGAGTTTGCTCAGATTTTGCACAAGCACTACCCCTCCCTGAGCCGAAACCGCTTGTGCGGGCACAACATCAAGGGCTTTGACCTGCCTTTTCTGTGTCGCCGCATGCTGATCAGGGGCATGAGTCTGCCGGCTCAGTTGGACATCGCGGCCCTGAAGCCCTGGGAGATTCCGCATCTGGACACCATGGAACTCTGGCAATTCGGAGATCGGCGCAATTTTGCTTCCCTGCGCCTGCTGGCCGCGGTCTTCGGCATCCCCAGTCCAAAGTCAGACATTGATGGAAGCGCGGTGGGAAGGGTCTTCTGGCAGGACAACGATCTGGAGCGCATCGCCAACTACTGCGCGCTCGATGTGGTCACAACGGCGCGGGTGCTGCTCAAGATGGCTGGCGGGGAGCTTTTGCCTGACGAAGCGGTGGCTATGGTCTGAAACAAAGTGAACTTCCACGTCTTTGAGCAATCCGCACAATTCCTTTATTTTCACCCCAATATGGATAAGTCGCTGTTGCTTGAGGTCAAGAACCTGATCACGCGGTTCAAGACAGAAGAGGGAACGACCGTAGCGGTCAACGATGTCAGTTTTGATATTTACCGCGGGGAGACCGTCGGAATTGTCGGGGAATCCGGCTCCGGAAAGTCGGTGACCTGTCTTTCTCTCATGCGCCTGATCCCCAACCCTCCGGGACAGATCATCGGAGGTCAGATGTTGTATCACGGCAGCCATGGTACGGTTGATCTGGCCCAGATTCCGGAGGCCGATATGCGTCGCTACCGGGGCAATGAGATCAGCATGATCTTTCAGGAGCCCATGACCTCGCTCAATCCGGTCTTTACCTGCGGAGATCAGGTCATGGAGGCCATCATGCTGCACCAAAAAGTGAGCCGGCAACAGGCCAGGGAACTCACGCTGGAATTGTTTGAAAAGGTACAACTGCCCGATCCGCCCAGGATGGCCGCTTCCTATCCGCACCAGCTCAGCGGGGGCCAGAAACAGCGCGTGATGATCGCCATGGCCATGAGTTGCAACCCGGGGATCCTGGTCGCTGATGAGCCCACGACAGCCCTTGATGTGACCGTTCAAAAGACTATTCTGGATTTGATGTCTGAATTGAAGACCCGCATCAATTCCTCGGTGATCTTCATTACCCATGACCTCGGGGTGATCGCCGAGGTGGCCGACCGGGTAATTGTCATGTACAAGGGCAAGATTGTGGAGCAGGGAACGGTGATGGAGATTTTCTCCAATCCCCAGCACCCCTATACCAAGGGACTGCTGGCCTGTCGCCCGCCCCTGGGCAAGCGCCTGAGCAAGCTTCCGGTCATTGCGGACTTCATGGAGGAAAACGCAGATGGCACGCTGCGCGAGAAGGCCCACTCTGTAGCTCAACTCATCGATTCGGTGACGGTTTCGCCCGAGACAACTCGAGAGCGCCTCGAAGCCCTTCAGCAAAAGCAGCCCATGCTCAAGGTGCGCAACCTCAAGACCTGGTTTCCCAGCAAGCGCAACATCTTCGGCCGTCCTCAGGAGTACGTCAAGGCGGTGGACGATGTGAGTTTCGATGTTCACCCGGGTGAAACGCTGGGGCTGGTGGGCGAATCGGGCTGCGGAAAAACCACCCTGGGCCGCACCATCATACGCCTGGTTGATCCCCATGAAGGCACCCTGGAGTTCAATGGGAAGGACCTGATCAACATCAGCAAGACCGGCCTGAAGGAGTTGCGCAAAGACATGCAGATTATCTTCCAGGATCCCTATTCCTCGCTGAATCCCAGGCTGACCATTGGCAATGCCATCATGGAGCCGCTCAATGTGCACAAGGTTTTCGACACAGAAAAAGAGCGAAAGGCAAGAGTGCGCGAGTTGCTCGACCGCGTTGGCTTGCAGCGGGAGCATTTCAACCGCTATCCCCACGAATTTTCCGGTGGGCAGAGACAGCGCATTTGCATAGCCCGGGCTCTGGCGCTCAATCCGCGCTTCATCATCTGTGATGAGTCGGTCAGCGCCTTGGACGTTTCCGTTCAGGCCCAGGTGCTCAACCTGCTCATTGAACTCAGACAAGATTTTGATTTTACTTATATTTTTATTTCTCATGACTTGAGTGTGGTCAAGTTCATGAGCGATCGCATGGTGGTGATGAATCAGGGCAAGATTGAGGAAATGGGTCCCGCAGATGAGATTTACAACAATCCCCAGCACGCCTATACCCAAAAGCTGATTGAGGCCATTCCCAAGGGCGAACTGGAGGACATCAGAATGCGTCTGGCGGCTACCAAGAACTGAGCAATGAGCACGGCAGGGGAGTTCTCCTTCAGCCCCTTTCCCTCAAGGGAAAGGTCTATAGAAAAGATTGCTGAGCGGGCTGCTGCATTGAGTGCAGAGTACAATACCCGGCGCTCCCTTCGCATGTTTTCCGATCGCCCTGTGCCGCGGGAAGTGGTTCGGAATCTGATCATGGCAGGTTCTTCAGCTCCCAGCGGTGCCAACAAACAACCCTGGACTTTTTGTGCGGTATCCGATCCCGCGCTGAAAAGTCAGATTCGAAAGGCTGCGGAAAAAGAAGAATACGAAAATTATCACGGTCGTATGCCAGAGTCCTGGCTCAAGGACTTGCAGACCTTTGGTACTGATTGGAAGAAACCATTTCTGGAGATTGCCCCCTGGATCATTGTACTGTTTAGGAGAATATATGAGTTTGATCCAGAGAATCCCGCTGTTAAACACAATAACTACTATGTTACCGAAAGCGTCGGGCTGGCTGCGGGATTTTTTCTGAGTGCCGTGCATCAGGCCGGGTTGGCCAGCCTGACTCATACTCCGAGCCCGATGAACTTCCTGAGTTCAGTGTTGGGAAGACCGGAAAATGAAAAGCCATTTCTGCTCATGCCCATTGGTTATCCGGCTGAAGATGCCCTCGTGCCCGACATCCGTCGCAAGAGCTCTGATGAGGTGATTGCCTGGTTTGAGGCGGGGAAACCCTGATTCGCTCAGAAGGCTCCCTTGAGCTTCAAAGCTTCCCGGGTGTGGATCACCAAAATAAAACAGGGCTGCCCTGATCGGGCAGCCCTGCTGAGTTTTTCAAATTGGATGAACAGATTAACGGGCTACCGTTAGCGGGTAGGCGTAACGGTTGTCGCTGTTCATTACCATTAGTAAGTAGTTACCGGCTGAAAGTGTTGAGACATCAACACTCAGACTGTGCTGTCCGGCATCCATCCAGCGATTGGCTTCAATCGCCGCTACCTGACGACCTCTCAGATCGAAGAGCGTAACGGTGACATCACCAGCCTCTGGCAGGATGAACTGCAGCATGGTTTGGCGGTCAGTCGGGTTGGGGAAGAGCGTGCCGGAGAATGGATCTTCGATGTTGCCCTGTGTGGGCATATCGGCGAGGATATCCTCTTCGCGGGAATAGGATACTCCCGGGCAGTTGGCTTCAATCCTGACCCTTCCGGTGGATCCGGCCAAGGCTCTGAAGCCGGGGGCCAAACGCACCTGTGATCTGGATTTCAACACAAACACTCCACCGGACTGGATTAAGTTAGTTGCCGTGAGTGTGCTGGTCGTCACCATATTCAGTTGCTCATCACTTCCGACGATAATTCCAGTACTGAAAGTAGCAGGTGTCAGACGGTGGCGTGCAACAGTGAAGTCACCCACGTTGAGGGCCAAACGGTTGTTGGCAAATCCAGACGTTCCCATCGGGTTGCCACCGAAGGTAATGGAGGGGTTAGACCAATAGTTCACGCGTGTGATGCTGCTGGACACGGCCATGATGGTGCGGAAACTCGGAGATCCGCCAAAGCTGTATCCGTGGCCATAAGAGAACGGAGTGGTGGTACCGTCATTGTCGTGACGGCAACCGCGGTTGTGACCAAACTCGTGGTCCATCGTATAGTTGCCAACAATGCAATCGTACTCACTCACGTTGAACATATTCGTGGCATCGGTGTAGTCAAAGCCATAGGCCCGGCCACAAAGTCCCGAATAGCTCCCTGCCGTAATCATAGCACACATGTCGCCATCGTAGAAATCGCGCTTGGCGTGAATCTCATCCCACAGACCGTCTGCTGTGTTCCTGAGGTTGTTCACATCGTTCACAGAGCTGGAAGTCTGATTCTGTGTTGCAGCGTACAGGTGGGCCATCTCGACCCGCTGTTCTACGTTGCTGTTGAAGTAGGAAACGTTGGCATCGACAACAGCCAGAGCAACGTGCACGTTCATGGTGCGGCCATAAGTGCTTTGGGTATTGGTTTTGGCCTGTGGCGTGTAGCCGATGATCATGCGTATAAAGCACTCATCATTGACTACAGAACGCTGCATGCCAGGTGCACTTGGTGGAGCCACCTCGCCCATGTCATTGCTGTACTGAATCACCTCCGGTGCAGGATCGCGGTTGGGATCCTGGGCCTGGTGTCCATCGCTTCCACAGCCTCCAAATTTGGAGTTGTCGTGTTCGGCGATGAGGTACACTCCACCGCCCAGACCGAACAACTCAAAGTTGCCGTCGAGACTGGAGATGTGGCCTTGTACGCGGTCTTCTTCGAACCAGACAAAAGTGGCCGTACCGAGTCTGGAAGGAAAGGTTCCGATCCAGGTTTTGGCTTCAACCCCGGTATAACCGATGTCCACACGGGGCACAACGATGTCAAATTCGGGGAAAAGGTTGAGTCGTATGGAGTTGTCCTCCAATGCGCTGAAATTGATGCTGACCGCCTCTACCCTCAAGGTAGTGGGCTTGGCCATCAGGTTGCTGTACACCGACTGGTGCTCAGGCGTCATGGTCACGCTAAGGGGCGTGATCAGCGCTTGTTGAGCACTCGCAGCGATGCCCAGCCATACCAGCATCAACCAGAGCGATAAAAATCTCTTGGTGTTCTGAATCATGGCTCAGGTTTTAAAAATTAACCAAATGGATATGCGCGTCATCACTGCTTTGCGGATATCAGAGCCTTCAGTTCTTCAATCTGGGCTTGCATGGCATCAATCTGCTTTTCCTGAGCGATGGTGTACAACGTCAGTTCTTCGATCTTCAGCATGAAGTTGCTGGACATCTCGGCTACTTTCACACCGTTGGCTTCAATCTCAGCCGCAGCGGGAATACCGGGAAGGTGCTTGTTGGCCTTGATGTATTTCTCCACATCGCTCAAGGGGGCCAGTTGGTAATCGTCTTCGAAGACGTAGTCACACCAGCCGGTTTCAACGATCACTTCGGTTGCGCGGATAGAACCGCAGGCCTGGATGGCATGGGTGTTTGATGCCGAGGTACCGACACCAATATGACCATTTCCGTTGACCTGGAAGCGAATGCCACCTCCTGTACCTGAAGTCTCAGCCTCAATAAACTGAGCCGTGGTTGAAGAGGTCTGGGGAATCACCAATTGGAGCAGGTCATTGGCACTGCTCAGCGGGTTGGTGGATTCAAAGTTGAAGATGCTTCCGGTGGTCGATGTGGCGTTATAGACAGCATTGATTACCCGGCCTGCTGTGGTTTGGCTCACATGAAGTTTACCTGAGGGTGAAGCAGTACCGATACCGGTGCTGTTGCTGACATTGCTGACGACCAAGTTACCCGAACCCACATTCATTACCCCGTTAGGGTTAAAGAAAGCATTATTGACATCCATGTTGCCTCCATAGAAATTGAGAAACAGCGTACCGGCAGCCGAGTCTGTGCTGTTGTAGATCTGCATTTCGTTGTTGTCAAATCCTACACTGGAGCTAAACGTGCTGGTACCGGTAACCTTGAGAGCACCAATGGTATTGGTGTTGTTGTTTCCACCGGTAATGGTTACCACACCCGCAAGAGTAGGCTGGGCGAGGTTGCCGATGATGTTTCCGGTCACTTCGATGTCGCCGTTGAAGAAGCCGGCGCGGGTTGAAGTGGCCAGGTCAGCGCGGTTGGTGTTGCCGCTGTGTGCAGCGCGAATACCCACGTTGTTGGAATAGCCATAGACACCGTAGTTGTCAGATACTGTACCACCTGTGGATACACCCATTGCACCTATCTCCTGGCCGGCGAGGCTCAAGCCTACGATGCCGTCAAAATCAGCAGTGCCCTGAACACCAAGATAACCATTGGTTGGGGCAAACTGACCGATACCTTTTACGGCTGCGGGCTGTCCGCTGGGTCCTGAAGCAACTACCTGCCGGTTGAATGTGGCACCACCATTTCCAATCAGATCACCGGCAAAGTTGCCGCCAGCGGTATTGGCCTTGATGGCCAAACCAGCAGCAGCGCCGTTGTCGCGGAATTCATATTGGTTCTGGGCTACGTTGAAGAAGAGACCGTTGTTCTGATTGCCTTCAGAGCGGAACGCATAACGGTTGTTTCCTACTAAGTAGTCGGCATTTCCAGAGAAAGTCAGGTCGCCATCAACGGCAAACTGGGCGTGATTTCCAGCATCTGGAGCGCCCATACGGATATAGGCAGAACCCACTGGGTTGATGGTCATCACATTGGATCCGTCCAGTTTTTTGAACTGGTACTCATTGACGGATGAGGCAAAGTTCAGGCCAATGTTGGTCACCGTAGTGCCATTACACCAGCGGAAAGCATACTGGTCAGATGGCCCTACAATCAGTGTGGAACCGGCTGAGCACTGCGCGAAGGCAGCCCCGCCCGTTGCCAAAAGGGTAGCAGAAAGTGCTAAGTGTTTAATTAGTTTCATCGTGCGTTGTTTTGATTTTCAGGATGTCTTCGTTTCTGTGAAACTTGAGTAAAGTTGAACATTGCTGTTCAAGGGGTTAAAAAAAAAGTGCGTACCGCCCCTGAGAGGCGATGCGCACTGATGCTGCAAAATAGAAAGCTCATTTGAGATATCCAAGCACTTAAGAACAAAATCACCTTTTTTAGTGATGTAATCAGGGGGAAAGGGAGTGGATGAGCGGTCAGCATTGAGCTCATTCCACCACGAGCTTGTGATAATCCAGGCTATGCTTTGATTTGAGTTCCAGCAAATACAGTCCGGAAGGCCAGTCGTTCACCTGAACCGACCACTGACTCTCCTGAATCTGCAATTGTTCGAGCATCAGGCGACCGGCCATATCCGTAACCCGGAGCTGAAAGCCATCTTCCACCACGGGTAAAAACAAGGTGATTTGATCGGAAGCGGGATTGGGAGTGACCCTGGTATCTGCATACTCTGCAGAGGCGTGGTTATGCCCGTGATGGTCTTCGACATCAAAATGCGTATCGGGGTGGGGCGCCACACCATCCATCTCCGCGCCTGGTCTGAAGACCGTATAAGTGCAATCCTCCACCTTGGCTACAAAGCGATTTCCGGGAAGGACGCTCACTGCCGTAAATCCCGGTCGCAACACCACGCGCCCCGCGGAGCGATAGGTCACCGGAAACAAATGGGCAATAACGTTGTTGTTGCAGGTTCCCCCGGCAGCAAGCTCGTCTATACGACTCGCGGAGTAGGGAAAGGAGACCGTGTTGATGGGACCACAGATCGTTCCGGTGTTCCATCCCGTTCCCACGCCCACTGCATACCAGGCCTTGCCGGTTTCTATGGCCTGAACGGAACAACTTCCGTACAGATCATTGGCTGCGCGAATGGCCGCTTTGCGCGCATCGGAGTATTGATCATCAGCCGTCAGATAAACGGTCAATGATCTAAAGGCAATCTGCCTGGCATTGAAACGCCCAATTCCGGTTACGGAAAAGGCATCACCGTTGTCGTTCACACCGCTGCCGCCATTAGACAATAGATAGAACCAATGATTCTGAACACTGGAATTGTAATGGACGCCTCCGGCATCTCCAGTACCGGTTCTCCAGTGCAGCCCGAGATAGGTCTTGGGCATGTTGCGCAAATGGGGATCCATGAAATTTCGCAACTCGGGTCCCCGGTCAGCACCAATAAGCCAGTCTGGTGTACCCAATGCGTAGGACTCCACCATCTCGCCAAAAATGTCCGCGAAGGATTCATTCAAAGCCCCACTTTCATAGCTGTAGGTCAGATTCGCACTGGAACGGATTACCCCATGGGTGAACTCGTGACCAACAATATCCAGGGTGTTCCAATCATCGTTTGGTGTTGATTCGCTGCCCCCACCAAATGCGGCAACATTGCTGAAGCAATTCCAACAGGCATTGTTGTGGCCTCCGAACACCATAGCTTCATTGTAGGTATTCATCGCGGCTCCGGCGCCGTTCCAGCTCTCCCAGGCATGCACATTGGCCAGGTAGTCCCGCGTGCGGTGCGCGGCCCAATGGGCAGTAACACCGCTCAGATCGTCCGCATCAGTCCATGAAGATGAAAGATTAATATAATTAGTTAAACTACTTGTTGAGCTTGTGCGCTGCAGGTCATATGTATTGATCTCGTAGGGATGGTCGCCAAAGCAATGGTCTTCAAGCCTATAAACCGGTATCCCCGCCAGTAGAACAGAGCGGGTCGAAATTGGTCGCGATCCGTACCATATAGTATTGCCTGTATGCGAACTGCAGGACATGGACAAAGGCAGGTAATTGAGGAATTGCCCGGTCATCGCGTCGATGTAGACCCGCCGCGCCTCCCCTTCAAGGCCCATGTAAAAGTCAAAAGCCCAGGCCAGGCGGTAGTTAGAAGGGCGGAAGTCGAAACCCATTTCCAGGCGCTGAATCATCAATTCGCCGACGGGGTAATACGTAGCATCGGGATCCTTCCGCTGTTCCTTCAGGGCCATCTCTGCGGCCTGGTCCATCCATAGAAATGTATTGCCATCGGCATGGGCCATGGCCAGATTGAATGCGGCCCGCTCGCTGATGGAAGGGTTTGTGTTCATGCTCAGCCCGCTGACCAGTTTGCCATTGGCGCTCCTGACCAATCCCGTTTCGTCCGTGTGTACAATGTATTCGCTGCCGCGGACTTTCAATCCTTTGTAGTAGTGCTGATAGCGGTAATGCTGATGCCCGACCTGGGCATCGGTATTCACCTTGACCAGTACCAATTGATCATCATCACCCAGATTAAACGCGCCGGCGTGGTCGCGAAAAAGGCTTTGGGGGTTTAGCCCCGCATCTTCCCTGAAATCTACCCAACCCCAGGAACTATGCGAAGCGGCAATTCGATCCATAGCTGCATTCCAGAAATAACCTTCATAGAGGTATTCCTGGGCCAGCACTGAGGCAGAGCTGTATATTCCAATCAACAAAAACAAAAAGGAGCGGAGCGCTGAACGGCGAAGACTGGAATGTAAAATTAACAAAAAATGCATAAATCCGGTTTTGATGGGTGAAAAAGGCTTGTTTCAAGCCATGTAGCACAGGAAGGCACTGAACGACACCCTGACACTCTCATGTGTCAGGCAAACGCATCGATCTTCGAAGCATCAGAAGCACACCAAAATGCAACAGAACCTACGCATCAAAACCGCTTTCATTTCGCCGACCGGTCAAAGTCCGCTGATGTCCGCGCCAAAAAAAACGGCCCACGCCGGAAGGCGCGCGCCGCACTGAGCTTCAAAGTTGCAGAACATTGATTAGATTTCCAAACAATTCCACAGATTTTTGAGCGCAGCTGAGTACCCTGTGGCAGAAAACACGACCATCTCACTCGTATTTAAAGGATTCTACACGTGTCAAAGAAGAAAAAGGGCAGCCCCAGCCCTCCTAAGCCAGGAGAAAAAAGCCTCCCGCTCGATCAACAGATCATTCGCCAGCTCGCCAAAGCATCTGGACCGCTCAGCGGAAAGAACCTGGTTCGCAAACTGAGTGACCAGGCCAGCGCCAACAAGATAAATGACCGACTGCGCCGTCTGGTCAAGTCCGGCGATGTGCTGGAGCTGCCCTCGGGCCTGTTTCAATTGCACGGTAGTAAAAAGGATCATATGATCCTCAAGGGAAGGGTGGACATGACCGCTTCGGGAAGTGCCTATGTAATCATTCCCGGCATGGAAAGCGATGTGTTCATTCCCCGGACCAAAACCGGCAGGGCGTTTGACGGAGATGAAGTCCGCGTGGTGCTTCGGGACAAAAAGGGCCGCAAACAGGTCGAAGGGGAGATCGTCGAAGTGCTGCAGCGAGCTAAGGAAATCTACGTAGGAACTCTGGAAATCACCAAGGGCTTTGCCTTTGTTGTGCCCATGAACCGCCGCGGCATGCGCGATATCTTTCTTCCCCCGGATGAGCTGCAGGAGAACCCCGGCATCAATCACGGAGACCGGGTGGCCGTAGAGATCACCGACTGGCCTCACCGCTCCAGCAACCCGGCAGGGCGCATCGTCCATATTCTGGGAGCGGCAGAGGAGAACGAAACGGAGATGCGATCCATCCTCATCTCCGCCGGATTTCCCCTGGAATTCAGCCAGGAGGTGCTCGATCAGGCCCATTCCTTCAGCGCCGAGCTCAGCCCGGAAGAACTCGAAACGCGACGCGACTTTCGCGATGTGGTGACCTTTACCATAGATCCCGAAGATGCCAAAGACTTTGACGATGCGATCTCCGTCAAAGCGCTCAAAGAAGGGCGCTGGGAAGTGGGCATCCACATCGCCGATGTGAGCCATTTTGTTCAACCCCAGACTGCGCTGGACAAGGAAGCCTATCAACGGGCCACTTCTGTCTATCTCGTGGATCGGGTCAATCCCATGTTGCCCGAGCGCCTGAGCAATGAACTGTGCTCCCTTCGACCCGGAGAAGACAAACGGGTGTTCAGCGCGGTCTTTGAGATGGACAGCAAGGCCAAGGTACACGCCGAGTGGTTCGGGATAGGCCTGATTCACTCCGACCGGCGCTTCACTTATGAAGAGGCTCAAAGCGTCATCGAGAGCGGGCAGGGAGACTTCGCCGATGAAATCAAGCTGCTTCAGGACCTGGCCGTCAAACTCCGGGAGCGGCGCTATCAGGAGGGATCGGTCAGCTTTGAGACCGAAGAGGTGCGCTTCAAACTCGACGAAAAGGGCCGCCCACTGGGCATCTATCTCAAAGAGCGAAAGGCCGCACATATGTTGGTCGAAGATTTCATGCTTCTGGCCAACCGTCAGGTTGCCACTTTTTTGAGTGGCATGCGCCAGAGCATCTCCACCTGGCCATCGGTCTATCGCGTCCACGATCTGCCGGATCCCGAGAAGCTCAAGAATTTTGAAACCCTGGTGAACGAGTACGGTTACAAGCTCAAATTGCCCGAAGACCCCAAGGAGCTGCCCAAAGCCATCAACACTTTCATGAAGCAGCTCGAAGGGCAGCCGGAGCAGGGTGTTTTAAGTCGAATGGCCGTTCGAAGTATGGCCAAGGCCATCTACACCACCAACAACATCGGGCATTTCGGGCTTGGCTTTGATGACTACACCCACTTCACCTCGCCTATACGTCGCTATCCGGACCTGATGGTGCATCGCCTGCTGGCTCAGGCGCTCGCGCAAAAAAAGAGCAAGGGTCAGTCCCAAACTCAGCCGGACAAGTCTTTGCTGGAGGAGCAATGCCGCCATTCCAGCATCATGGAGAGAAAGGCCATGGATGCTGAATATGAATCAATAAAATATAAACAGGCTGAATTTTTGCGCGAACGGGTAGGCGAGGAGTTCGACGGGGTCATCACCGGAATCACCTCCTGGGGCATCTATGTCGAACTCAAGGAGAGCCGCTGCGAAGGCATGATACGCCTGGACAGCATGGGCTCGGAGTTTGTACACCAGGAGAAGAAAAACACCCTTTTTGCCGTGGAGCTCGACCGCTGGTTCAAGATTGGCGATGAGCTGCGCATTCGGGTGGCCGATGTCAGCCTGGCCAGAAGGGAGATGAACTTTGTGCTGGCCGGGGCCGAACAGGAGTGATGTTCAAACCATGATGATGGCCAGGCTCACGATGATCAGAGCCAGCACCACCAGGGCTACATAGAGCCAGGTCATCTGGCGGGTCTGGGCCTTTCTGAAACGCTCAGAGGCCCTTCGCTCCAGGATTCGGCGGATCACCAATTCTGCTCTGAGCAGAGCGGTTTCGCCCTTAATCACATAGTCTATGGCACCGTACTCCAGGGTGTGAAGACCCACCTGAAGCTGATCCTGTGAGCTCATCATCACCACTTCGGTATCCGGGTTGCGGGAGCGAATGGCCTTGAGAATCTCAAGCCCATTGCTGGCACCCGGCCGAATTCCATCCAGGTAGTAATCCAGGACAATGATCTCCGGGTTCAGGTTCAGTTTTTCGAGGCAGTTTTCACCGCTGCTGAACAAATTAATGTCCAAAGAATACGGAGAATTTCTTTCCAGATAGTCCTTGAGCAACAGGAGGTGTTTGGTATCGTCGTCGACCAGAAAGATGCGATGTCTCAAGTTCATGAAGGCTTGGATGATGAGGTGATTTTTCGAACGTGTTCCAGCGCTGCGCGGATCTCCAGACTCAACTGTCGGATGATCTCTCCCAAACTGCCGGTGTCCCGCCGGTCCCGGGCATCGCGCTCTATACCCTGAAGTCGATTGTGCAGGGCTGAACTGCCGATGAGCTGGAGGGTGCTTTTGAGCCGGTGGGCATAGGCCCTGACGTCATCCCAGCGCTCCGCAGCACTGGCTTCTTCGAGCCGCCCCAGTTCTTCAGGAGTCTCCCTTTCCATGGTCGCCAGAAGCTCTTTTTTGAGCGCGGGATTGTCCCGGGTGATCATCTCCAGATAACTCAGATCGATCTCCGGCTCCGGCATGACAGCTTTTCTCACCGCTTCGGGATTGATCAGCAGACGCGCCATATGGCGGTACAGGGCATGGGGGCGAACGGGTTTGGACAGGCAATCGTCCATTCCGGATTCCAGACAACTATCTTGTTCTTCTTTGGAGGCAAAGGCGGTCAGGCCCAGAATGGGCAGGCGATGCTCCGCCCCGTCGATGCGCTCGCGGATCCATCGGGTCAGATCGCGGCCGTCCATGCCGGGCAACATGACGTCCATGAGCACCAGGTCAAAATTGCCGCTGCTCAGGCGGGTTTGGGCCTCCTCCGCGCTCTCCGATTCCGTCAGTTGAATGTCGGGCCACTGATTCTTGAGCAATTCGCGAATGACCATGCGATTGATGCGATTGTCTTCCACGAGCAGGATGCGCCGGGCACCAAGATCGGGAAGTTGCTCCTGTTCTGCGGCCGCTCCATCGTCCTTCTTTTGCTCCTGATCGGGGATGCTCAGGGGAATGAGCACATCAAAACGCGAGCCCAGCCCTACCTGACTTTGCAGGCGAACCTGCCCTCCCATCAGATCGACCATCCGATAGACTATGGCCAGGCCCAGTCCGGTGCCCCCATAGCGCCGGGCAGTGCCCTCACTGACCTGGGCAAAGGGGTCAAAGATGGCCTGTTGCCGGCTTTGGGGAATGCCTATTCCGGAGTCGCTCACACTGAACAACAAGGTGATGGACTGGCCCGGATCCCCCGCTTTTTTCGGAAGGGGAAGGGAATCTCCATCGGCGGACGACAACTCGGTGTCCCGCTTTTCAATCGATAAAATAACATGGCCTTTGTCAGTGAATTTCAAGGCATTAGACACCAGATTCTGAAGTACTTGTTTAATCCTAAAGGCATCGCCATAGAGATACTTTGGAATGTTCTCCTCCAACAGGGCCTCCAGATCCAGATTTTTCTGACCGGCCGTAAAGCGAAAGGTCAGCATGAGTTCTTCAACCAGTGCTGAAGGCTCAAAGATCTGCTCGTCCAGCATGAGTTTGCCGGAGTCCAGCTTGGAGAAATCCAGGATGTTGTTGATGGTTTCCAGCAGGGATGCCGAGGAGGCCTCCAGGGTTCGCACATAGTCCAGTTGAACCGGATCGAGGTGGGTTTCTGCCAGCAGATGGGCCATGCCCAAAACGGCGTTGAGCGGGGTGCGAAGTTCGTGGCTCATGCTGGCCAGGAAGTCGGATTTGACCGCAGCAGAGCGCTCGGCCAGCATCTTTTCGCGCTCGAGTTCTTCGTTTCGGCGCTGTTCGGACACATCGGTGCCAATGCCGTACCAGACTTCCCCGGGTATGTCCGGAGAGAAACCCCATTCCAACAACTTGTACAGACCATTGTGGCAGCGATGCCGGCAACTGAAGTGCACCCTGCCCCGGTAGCGCCCCCCGTTGTCGCGGTTGAGTTCGGCCAGCTTGTGCTTGGCCGGCGCGATGTCTTCGGGGTGCAAAAGGTGGAAGAAATGCCCGCTGAGAATATCCTGCTCCGTCAATCCCAGGGTGTCCTGAAAAGCCGGATTGATGCTCTTGAAGTAGCCGTCCGGGGTGAGGGTGCATATGAGATCGCGGGTCTGGCTGAAGAAGCGATCCCTTTCGGCCTGTAAACTGCGCATCTCGGTGATGTCCTGAATCAGGCCCTGATAGCCGACGATTTGGCCCTCTTCATCTTTGCGTGTGCTGGATGAAAGCCAGCAGATCAGTCTCTGCCCGTCTTTGTGCTTGAGCCTCACCTCATAGGCCCTCACAGCACCCCGCGCAGCCATCACGGTCATGAAGCGATCGCGGTCGGCGGGGTTGTCGTAGATGTTCACCGCGGGCAGGGCCAGCATCTCCTGACGGGTATAGCCCAGCAAATCCAGCATGGCCTGGTTGAAGTCTATGAAGCGACCTTCTAGGCTGCTGAAGTACATGGCATCGCGGCTCTGCTCAAAGAACCCGCGATAGCGCTCTTCGGCTTGTTGCAAAAGCTGCTCAATGGCCTCCAGATTGGGAATGCCTTTGGAGATCAGTCGCTCCAGGTCCTGCAGCAGAAATGGTCCAACCATAGCTGGGCATATTGCGTTTAATCCGCCGGGCCAGCAGCGCGTCTGGCAGACGGGGCTCAGGTGGAGGTCAATGCCCGACTTTAAAGCACAAACAGCAAGTACCCGTAAAAGGTGCTGTTCAGAGCACTTGCTGTTGGATGGAAAAATATAAAAAAACCAGCAACTCTTATCTTTGCCCCTCCATGGCCGTTCCCGCTCATTATCTGCACATCCTGCACCAGCGACTGGATCAGTACCGCCCGCCAGAGAAGGCAGAAAATCTATATGAACCAGTCCGCTATATTATTGCTCTCGGCGGCAAACGCCTGCGCCCGGCCCTGGCGCTGATGGCTGCAGAGTCATACGGTGGAAAGGCCGAATCGGCTCTGGGCCCGGCTATGGCCGTGGAGTGGTTTCACAATTTCTCCCTGCTGCACGACGACATCATGGATCAGGCCCCGCTGCGCCGGGGCAAGCCCGCGGCGCACAAGCGCTACTCGGTCAATGCCGCCATTCTGAGCGGTGATGTGATGCTCGTGGATGCCTTTCGCTTTTTGCAGGAGGTCGATCCGGAGCTCCTGCCCGATTTACTCCGGCGTTTTAGCGAAATGGCGGTAGAGGTCTGCCAGGGTCAGCAACTGGACATGGACTTTGAGCAACAACTCGAGGTCAGGAAGGCCGATTACCTGGAGATGATCCGGCTCAAGACGGCAGTCTTGCTGGGCTTCAGTCTCTTTGCCGGTGCCCGTTGCGGGGGGGCAGACAGCGACAGAGCCGCAGCCCTGGCCGAGTTTGGGGAGCAGCTCGGCATGGCCTTTCAGTTGAGGGACGACTGGTTGGATACCTACGGCAATCCCGAGCAGGTAGGCAAGAACCCCGGAGGGGATATCATGCAGGATAAAAAAACATATCTTTTTATTCATGCATATAATAACGCATCGGCTTCTGATCAAGCCCTGCTGAGGAGCTGGATGGGTCGGGCTGGAGAGCCGGAGCAGCCGGTAAAGAACCCGGGCATGGATTCCGGGGCCCTTCCCCCGAAAGTAAAAGCGGTGAAAGAAATCTACGAGCGAAGCGGTGCCGGACGCGCTGTGCGCGAGGCCATCGCAGAGCATCATCAAATGGCTCTGGAAGCCCTGTCCCGCGCGGGCTTGAAGCCCGAGGCACAAGACTCCTTCCGCGCATTGGCAGAAGCCCTCCTGGAGCGCACGCACTGAGGGTGATACACGTTACCGGTTATCTGCCTGTCTCCCTTGCGCGACACCCTTCAACGCCACTTCGAGTTCGCTGATGATCATGGCTGTAGCGCCCCAGACGATCTGGTCATCGACGGCGTAATACGGTGCCTTCAATTGCAGACCGTTGCTCAGGCTGATCTCTGTTTCGCTTTTGATGGCATCATCAAAGAGGACCGCGAGACTGATGGTCAGCAATCCCGCCACCTCCCGCGGGTCAGGCCTGAAAACCGGGTTCTTGTCCATATAACCCACATAGGGCTGAATATGGGAATGGCTGGCCGGGACATAGAGGGGCGATAGCGATCCCAAGAGATCCACCTGACCTGACTCCACTCCAATCTCCTCTTCGGTCTCTCTTAGGGCAGTGAAGCGCAAATCCGGATCGAAAGGCTCCTGTTTACCCCCCGGAAAACTGATCTGCCCGGAATGCACTCCGCGGTACACTACGCGCTTCATCAAGACGGTGTGCAGGGCACCAGCCTGGGGATAGAGCAGGATGAGCACCGCGCTTTTACGGGCACCCTGTCCGGACCAGTTGGGAGGAATCGCCTGCCGTCTCAAGGCTGGGGCCATGCGGTACTGGGCTTCTTCGCCTGGCAATTGCAACAGCGCCTCCCGAATCTGGTCAGGGTTATTCATGCTCATCGGCCCAAAACTAAGTCCGCAGAGGCATCATTGCCAGTGGGATAAAGCCCATGTTGCTCGCCAATGCTTATTTTGGACATGAGTTTAGCAGCGTTTGTTTGCCTTGGTCTATAGACCCGGCAAGCTTCACCGGAACTTTTCAACATGTCTAAAACTCTTACCTTTTGGGTGTTTACCCTCTTCGCGCTCTGCCAGAGCTGGAACAGTTCAGCGCAAATTGACTTCATTCCCAATGGTGGTCAGTGGCCGGCCAATGTGCAATTCCGGGCAGAGGTCGCTTCCGGGGCTTTGTTTGTGGAGGATCAGGCTTTGACCTGGCACTTCCTTCAATGGCCCTATGAGCATACAGCCGCATTGCATGCAGGTGTAGGGCAGGGAGAAGAGAGCCTGGCCGGTCGGCCAACCCACTCGAGCATGTACAGCATTGACGACGACCCAGAGGATCACATGGTCAAGGCGCATGCCTACCGCTTGAGTTTGCTGGGTGCCGAAGGACCGCTTCGCTTCAGGCCATCAGAAGAGCGACCGGGCAAGGTCAACTTCATCCTGGGACAGGATCGGAATCAGTGGGCCGGCAATCTGAGCCGCTATGGACGGGTCCAGGCCAGCTACGCGCCGGGCATGACCCTTGTCTTGTACAGTCAGGGAAATAACATAAAGTATGATATGGTTGTGGAGCCTGGCGCTGATCCATCGCGATTCGCCATGCTCTATGAAGGCCAGGAGAAAATGAGCATCATCGACGGGGATTTGCACATTCAAACTTCTTTGGGAGCGGTAGTGGAGATGAAACCCTATGCCTACCAGGAAATTGCGGGACAGCGAATCACGGTGCCCTGCCGCTACAAGTTGCGCGGAGACCGTCTTGAGTTTGAGTTTCCTAAATCCTACGACCTAAGGCATACCCTGGTGATAGATCCGGTCACCTGGGTGTTTGGATCCTACAGCGGTTCCACCTCCGACAACTGGGGATACTCGGCCACCTATGATGCGGAGGGCAATCTCTACGGAGCTGGAATAGTCTTTGGAGCCGGATATCCGATCACCCTGGGCGCCTACCAGACGGTCTTTGGCGGCGGTCCGGGCAGCTTTGGTTGCGATGTGGCCATCACCAAGTTTTCGGCCGATGGGAGCACCAACATCTGGAGCACTTATCTGGGCGGCAATGGCAATGAATTTCCCCATTCCATGATCGTCAATGAGGCGGGCGAATTGTGGGTCTATGGCACAACAGGCTCCACCAATTACCCGCTCAGCCCAGGTGCATTTGACAACTTGTTTGCGGCGGGCACCAACGTCACGGTTACCGGTGTTTTCTTTCCGGTGGGAACGGACATCTACCTGAGCAGGCTATCGGCTGATGGTGACGAGTTGCTGGCCAGCACCTATGTCGGGGGGGTGAGCAATGACGGACTCAACCTGGGGGGGGCTACCTCTTTTAACTACGGTGATCACGCCAGGGGAGAGATCATTCTGGACGTTCTGGGAAATCCGGTGGTGGCCTCCAGCACCAATTCGATTGACTTTCCCGTCACAGCAGGAGTCTTTCAACCCAGCAGCGGCGGCGGACAGGACGGGGTGATCTTCAGCCTCAGTGCAGACCTGAGCACCATGCTTTGGAGCACGTATTTTGGCGGAAGCGGCTCCGATGGGGTTTACTCCATCAAGTTCGAAGAGAGCGGCAGTCTGATTGCCGGAGGAGGTACAAACAGTCCGGATCTGGCCACGACACCGGGGGTGATTTTGCCCGGCTTCTCAGGCAGCGCGGATGGCTATGTCCTGCGCCTCAACTCCGGGGCAACAGCCATTGAAAACTGTAGCTATATCGGCACACCAAGCTATGATCAGGTTTACTTTGTAGCCTTGGATACCGATGGGGATGTGTACCTGACCGGTCAGACCCGAAGTGGCGTGTTTCCGGTTACCCCGGGCATTTACAGCGTGCCTTCATCGGGTCAGTTCATTCTAAAGCTTCTGCCTGATTTCAGCAACTTTGAGTATTCCATGCTCTACGGGAGTGGAAGCGGCGAGATCAACATCTCGCCAACAGCCTTTCTGGTAGACATCTGTGAGAATGTCTATATCTCCGGTTGGGGCGGCATCACCAATACCTTTGGCAGCACCAGTGGCATGCCGGTAACGCCCGATGCTCTAAAATCTACTACAGATGGAAGCGATTTTTATTTCAGCGTGTTTTCCGCTGATATGACGGGTCTGGAGTTCGCTTCTTTTTATGGCGGAAACATCAGCCGTGAGCATGTTGACGGAGGAACCAGTCGCTTTGACCAGAACGGGGTGATTTATCAGGCCGTCTGTGCGGGTTGCGGAAGCAATGATGATTTTCCCACCACGGTCGGTTCGGTATCTCAAACCAACAACAGCAGCAATTGCAATCTGGGTGTAGCCAAGATTGCATTGGATTTCAGCGGGGTCAATGCCGGTTTGGATGTTGAGCCCGAATTGATCGGCTGCCTGCCTCTTGCAGCCGATTTCATCAATAACTCTACCGGGGCTGTTGCCTGGCTTTGGGACTTTGGAGACGGCAGTCCGCTCTCTACAGATTTTGAGCCCAGCCATACCTATACAACGGCGGGGGAGTTCACCGTGACCCTGATCGCCACTGATCCCTCCAGTTGTAATCTGGCCGATACGGCCCTGCTCACCGTGATTGTGCATCAGGACAGTACCCTGGCCGATTTTGAATTGACAGTTACCGACTACTGCGATTCCCTGCTCGTCGATCTGGACAACAATTCCTTCTCGGTCGGTCCGGCGGTGTACTTCTGGGACTTCGGGGATGGAAGCTCCTCCTTGGAGGAAAGTCCCCGACATGTTTATTATTTGCCGGGAACTTATATTCTTCAACTCATTGTGTTTGATCCCCTGAGTTGCAATGGCGGTGATACCTTAAGTGCTACGGTTACCGTCGCTCCCCGCGCTGTGGCTGCGGTGAGCGGGGGGGCTGGTTGTGCTCCTCTGTTGCTGGAGCCCTTCAACGGATCGGTTGGCATCAGTCCTGCATACACCTGGGAGTTTGGAGATGGGGCTTTAGGTGAGGGCCCGGAAGTCAGCCATCTCTACGAGGAGCCCGGCGTCTACACCCTGACCCTGATCATGGATGACCCCGCCTCCTGCAACAATGGGGACACGGCAACGGCCACCGTGGAGGTCTATCCCAACCCCGAGTTGAGCATCAGCGTTGATCCTCTTGAAGGGTCATTTTACCAATTGGTCCAGTTCAATGCCTCCAGTCCGGAAGCCGATGAGATACGATGGGATCTGGGCAATGGAATCACCGCCTTTGGTGAAAGTTACAGTTTTCAGTACGAGGAGCCAGGGGAGTATCTGGTTTGCGCGTACGCCAGCAGCATAGAGAACTGCCGCGATTCCACCTGTGTACTGATACGATTGGATGCGGACAGCGAGCTGGCTTTTCCCAATGCCTTTTCGCCCAATGGAGATGGAACGAACGACGTTCTTCTGCCCTTCAACTGGGGTCTGCAGAGCTATCTGTTGCGGATCTACAATCGATGGGGTGAGTTGATCTTCGAGAGCAACGATCCCTTGATGGGCTGGGATGGAACCTACAAAGGAGAGCCTCAGGAAGTGGGTATGTACAAGATCACGGCCAGCGGTCTTGGTCTGGACGGGCGCACGTATACCACCGTCAGCGATTTGTTCCTGCTGCGATAAGTCAGGCGGCGCCGACCTTACAGCCCTTTTACTTCGGATACGAGTTTCTCCAGACTGGCTTTGGCATCGCCGAAGAGCATGCGCGTGTTCTTGCCAAAGAACAGCGGATTTTCGATGCCCGCATAGCCCTTCCCCATGCTGCGCTTCATGACAATGACGGTCTTGGCCCGGTCCACGTGAATGATGGGCATGCCGTAGATGGGGGAGGAGGAATCGCTTTCAGCCGCGGGATTGACCACATCATTGGCGCCGATGACTATGGCAACGTCGGTATTCGGCATCTGCGGATTGGCATCTTCCATCTCCAGCAATTTTGGATAGGCCACATCGGCCTCAGCCAGCAGTACATTCATATGCCCGGGCATGCGGCCGGCGACAGGGTGTATGGCGTAACTGACTTCAACCCCTTTCTCGCTGAGCTGTTTTTCGAACTCGTGACAGATGTGCTGAGCTTGTGCAACGGCCAGACCATATCCGGGCACTATGCTGACCCGCTGGGCGTAAGCACAGAGAATGGCTGCATCGGTTGCCGAGATCTCGCGAATGCTCTGATCTCCGCTCATGATGGCCGCCGATCCCTTGGCTCCAAAGGAGCCGATCAGCACATTGAGCAGGGAGCGATTCATGGCCTTGCACATCAATATGGTCAGGATGGTCCCCGCGGAGCCCACCAGAATTCCTCCGGTGAGCATGACCTGATTGTCGTAGAGAAAACCGCCAAGGGCAGCGGCAATGCCGGTAAAGGAATTGAGCAGGGAGATGACCACGGGCATGTCTGCTCCACCGATGGGCAGCACAAACAAGACGCCGTACATCAGCGAAGCTGCGGCCACAATCCAGGGTAGATGCGGGATCAGCCCCGGCCGGAGCACACCCACAAAAACAGCCGCAATCAGCATTAGCAGGAAGATCAGATTGAACATCTGCAGATAACGCCCGCCAAAATCCCTGATGCGCTCTTCGAGTTTTCCGTAGGCCACCATGGAGCCGGCAAAGGAGATGCCTCCGATCAGAATGCCCAGATAGATCACCAGCGTGAAGCCCGCATCCATTTCCGTGCCGTGCTGCATCGCACTGCGGTACTCGATCAATCCGATAAGGGCCGCACAGGCCCCCCCCATGCCGTTGAAGAAACTCACCATCTGCGGCATGGCCGTCATCTGAACCCGCATAGCCATGGCCCAGCCGATGCCTGTGCCCAGCGCAATTCCCCCAAAGATCCAGCCCAGATTGTGGATGTTTTGAAAACCCGTGCTGCCATCGGGTTCCAGGGGAACCCGGTGAAGGAAGATGGTACCCAGTATGGCCAGACCCATGCCCGCCGCGGCCAGCAGATTGCCCTGACGCGCGCTGTCCGGGCTGGAGAGCATCTTCAATCCCATAATAAATGTTATGGAAGAAAAGAGGTAGATGATCTGCAGGGCGAAGTTTCCGGTCCCGAAGTCGAAGTAGTGCTGTATGGATTCCATATCGGCTTAGCGGCTCTTTTTTCTGAACATCTCCAGCATGCGGTTGGTCACGAAAAAACCCCCGACCACATTGAGGGTGCCCAGCACCACGGCCAGAAAGCCCAGAATGAGGCTGAGGTAGTCGCCCGGGTCAGCGTGTCCCATCACAATGATGGAGCCGATGATCACCACACCGTGAATCGCATTGGCGCCCGACATCAGCGGGGTGTGCAGCACCGCCGGCACATGGGCGATGACTTCGACCCCTAAAAAAATAGCCAATATGAGCAGGAAGATGAAATCCTGATTGGCCAAAAAAAATGAGCCGATGATTTCCATAGTTTTTCTTATGTTTTGCCGACAGAAGTCGCTTGACTTTGTTGGGTGGAATGGCCTGGCGTTTTTGCGGAGAGGGCAGGAGTCATCTTGTTCAGGTGGAAGGGCTCATCATCTTCAGCAGGCGTTCGTGCACGATTTCTCCCTCGCGGCAAACACAGGTTCCGCTGACCAGTTCGTCCTCCATGTTCAGCGCCCCGTCCTTGAAGAGAATCTTGAGAAAGTTGACCATGTTTTTTCCCAGCATGCGGCTGGCATCCGTGGGCAGTCCGCTGGCCAGATTGCTGTCGCCGATGATGCTCACTCCCGAGCTGATCACGGTCTGGCCGTCCTGACTCAGTTCGCAATTGCCCCCGCTGGAGGCGGCCAGATCTACGATCACCGAGCCCGGTTTCATCTGGGCCACGGCACTGGCGGGGATGATCATCGGTGCCATTCGACCCGGAATCTGTGCCGTACAGATGACGACATCGGCCTGCGCGGCTCTCTTCTCAACTTCAGCCTGCTGCCGCTTCTTAAACTCTTCGCTTTGCTCTACCGCATAGCCTCCGGCGCCCTGGTCTTCCCGCGCCCCTTCCACCTCCACAAACTTTGCACCCAGGCTGAGGATCTCTTCTTTGGCCGCCGAGCGCACATCCGAGGCTTCCACTACGGCACCTAGACGCCTGGCGGTGGCGATGGCCTGCAGCCCCGCAACACCCGCCCCGATGATCAGCACCTTAGCCGGTTTGATGCTGCCCGCCGCCGTCATGAACATGGGAAAGAATCTGGACATGGTGGAAGCGGCCAACAACACGGCGCGATATCCGGCAACGGTGGCCATCGAAGACAGGATATCCATAGACTGAGCCCGTGTCGTGCGCGGGATGATGTCCAGACTGAAGGCCGTCGCTCCGCAGGATGCGAGCGCCTGCGCACCGTCGGTATCGCCCAGTGGGTTGAAGCCCCCGACATAGATCTTTCCTGAGCTTGCATCCGGTGGACGATTGACGCTCAGCAGCACATCGGCCTTGCTCATCAATTCCTGGCGGCTGAGGAGTTCCGCACCTTCCTGCTGGTACTGCGCATCGCTGAAGAAGGCCCGCTCGCCCGCCCCCTTCTGCACCAGCACCGCTGCTCCGCTCAACTGCTCTACAGCTTTGATGTTCTCCGGGCTCAGGGCAACCCGGTTCTCCTTTTGCTCATCCGCCAATAGTCCAATGATCATTCTTCAAGGGGCTTGATTTGCCCCGATAGAACTATCGTCGGGCAACGGTTATCTGCGAAAAAACGAACTTGGCTCGTTTTTTTCATGGATGTGGATAAGATTGATATCGCCTTTGGACTTCAAATACTCAGCGTTCTTGCGCTGAGCACGCTTGTTTTGCGGCAGAGCGAAGGGGTTTTGCCCCGGGCAAAGAAAGCTGGTTTTGGGGCCTTCAATCAGACCTGGTCGGCAGGAAAGCCCGCGCGAAGGCTGCTGAACCTGTTACTGGCAACGGTGGAAGGGTGGAGTCTCTTTGTCCTGCTCCCGGTTTTATTCCAGCGTTGGAGTACAGCTTTGGCACTGGGCTTGCTTTTGCTCAGTATGGCCCCCTGGATGCTGCTGCTCCTTGCCGCAGAAGCGCCTGCGCGCAGGCTGAGTCTGGCTTATCAACAACGCGCCTTTCACGATTATCGACGCGTTCTGCGAACGAGTGGGGGACTTTGGTTGTTAAAGCTGATGTTGTGGACTATGTTGCTCCTCCGTTGAGGACAGTGGGCAGCGCCCACCGAAATTGGTCAGATTTTTCGCAGGACTATGAGAGGATTTCGCTTTACCCAGTACTTTGAACAGGACGCAGAAGGCAGCCCTTTCGAGCGCCTGCTCAAGCTGTTCAAGGAGTTGCTCCTGCACACTTCCGGAGATGTAGCCGAAGCGCTGAGCTGGATGACCGAGCTGGACAAGCAATACAAGCTTACGGATGAGAACTATGGCATAGCCGACTTCATTCAGGAACTGCGCGACAAGGGCTATATACAAGGTCCGGAAGATCAGCCGGCGGGCATGACGCCCACGGCTAAGATGGATCGCCTGATCCGGCAAAGCAGTCTGGAGGAGATCTTCGGGAAGATGAAAAGAAGTCCCCGCGGAAAGCACCAGACCCCATTGCCCGGGCAAGGGGAAGAGCTCTCTTCGGACATCCGGCCCTATCAATTCGGAGACGGGCTCGATCAGATCGACTTCGGCCAGTCCATTCGCAATGCGCACATCCAGCACGGAACCGAGCAGTTTCGCATGGACCCGGACGATCTGGTGGTCAGGGAGAGCGATTTTCAGGCCCGAACCAGCACGGTGCTGATGATCGATGTCTCGCACTCCATGATTCTTTATGGCGAAGACCGGATTACTCCGGCCAAGAAAGTGGCTATGGCCCTGGCCGAATTGATCACCACGCGATATCCCAGAGATACCCTGGACGTGATCGCCTTTGGTGATGATGCCTGGCCAATAGAGATCAGCGAGCTGCCCAGGCTACAGGTCGGACCCTACCACACCAATACCGTTGCCGGGCTGCAACTGGCCATGGACATCCTGCGAAGGCGCAAGAATCCCAACCGGCAGATCTTCATGATCACCGACGGAAAACCCACCTGCATCAAACAGTCCGATGGGCAGTACTACAAAAACAGTTTCGGACTGGATCGGCGCATCATCAACCGCACCCTGAATCTTGGCGCGCAATGCCGCAGATTGGGCATTCCGGTAACCACCTTCATGATTGCCGAAGACCCCTGGCTGCAGAAGTTTGTAGAAGATTTTACGCAGATCAACCGGGGAAAGGCCTTCTACACCAGCCTCAAAGGTCTGGGCGAGTACCTGTTTGAGGACTACGAACAAAACCGGCGCAAGAGGCTGCGCTAATTCCACTTATAAGTGCCTTTGGCATCCCTGATGCAGTTTCAAAGGCCCTTCGAACCACACAAAACAAGCCCTGTTTCAAGTCAAAATAGAATGAACAAAGCTCCACACAACCGCATCAACACGCTGGGCGAATTGATTAAAACCAGCTACAGCCCGCGCACGGTCAAGGATGAGATGCGGGACAATCTGGTGGCCCTGCTCAAGTCGGGCAAACGCCGTTTTAGCGGAATCCACGGTTTTGAAGACACGGTCATCCCCGATCTGGAGCGCGCCATCCTTTCGAGGCATAATCTGATTCTCCTGGGCCTGCGAGGGCAGGCCAAGACGCGTATTGCCCGATTGTTGCTGGAATTGCTGGACGAGTACGTGCCCGCTATTGATGGAGCAGAGCTACAGGACGATCCCCTGCAGCCCATCACCCGGGAGGCCCGCGATCTGATCGCCTCGCACGGAGACGAAACGCCCATTCGCTGGATTCATCGCAGCGAGCGCTACACCGAGAAACTCGCCACCCCCGATGTTTCGGTGGCCGACCTGATCGGCGATGTGGATCCGATCAAAGCGGCCAATCGCAAGCTGAGCTATGCCGATGAGCGGGTGATTCACTACGGCTTGGTGCCCCGCGCTCACCGCGGGCTCTTTGTCATCAATGAACTGCCCGATCTGCAGCCCCGAATACAGGTTGCCCTGTTCAATATCCTGCAGGAGGGTGATATTCAAATCAGGGGTTTTAGGTTGCGTTTGCCGCTCGATGTACAGTTTGTGTTCACCGCCAACCCCGAAGATTACACCAACCGCGGTTCCATCGTCACCCCGCTCAAAGACCGCATTGAGTCGCAGATACTCACCCACTATCCCAAGACCCTGGAGACCTCTCGCATCATCACCGATCAGGAGGCGAATCCGGCACCCGCGCAGTTGGAGCGCGTCAGCCTTCATCCTATAGCGCTCGATCTGATTGAGCAAATTGCGATAGAAGCCCGGCGAAGTGAGTTGGTGGATGCCAAGAGCGGGGTCTCCGCCCGCATGACCATCAGTGCGCGCGAAAACCTGATCAGCGCGGCAGAGCGGCGCACCCTGATCAGCGGAGAGGCATCCAGCATGGTCAGGGTAGCGGACTTTTGGGGCGTGATACCCGCTCTAACAGGCAAGGTGGAACTGGTTTACGAAGGAGAGCAGGAGGGTCCCTATCTGGTGGCGCTCAATCTCTTGGGCAAGGCTATACGGCAGCAGTTCGTCCAGTATTTCCCGAACCCGGAGAATCTGAAGAAGAAGCGCAGAAAGGAAGGGGCTCAGGGCGATCCCTACGCGGGTATAGCGGCCTGGTTTGGCGAGGGAAACACGGTGGACGTCTTTCACGACATGAACGGCGAGGCCTATCGGCAGGCTCTCGATACCGTGCCCGGTCTGGACGACATCCTGGATCGCTACTACCATGAGGCCAGCAACGGAGCGGAGCGCTATTTCCTCAAGGAATTTCTACTGCACGGGCTGGCGGAGTACTCCCTGCTGAGCAAGCATCTGGTCGAAAGTGGGACTCGCTTTGCCGATCTTCTCAGTAGTATGCTGAGCGGAGAGAAGATGGATGAGGAGGAGTTTTGAGCATCAAGATTTTTCAACAGTCGCAGTTTAGATGTCCGGCATATGAGAGGATATCGACTATCTTAGTCCCCTGTGTCCTCTTCTATCTTAAATCCCCCTCCTGGCAGGTCAAAAGAATTGCACAACGACCCGGCGCTCAATCGCGGCGCGGAGCGCGAATGGTTGCTGATCGTCAATCCGGCCTCGGGCAACGGCAAGGGCAAGCGAATGCTGCCCGTGGTCAAAAAGATCATGCAGGAGGCGGGCTTGCTGGCCGCGGCGGTGGTTTCTGAGGGTCCCGGTCATCTGCTGGAGATCGGTGCAGATGCCATACGCCAGGGGCACCGCAGATTGGCTCTGCTCGGTGGAGATGGCACGGCCAATGAAGTGCTGAACGGCATCTTTTCCCAGGAGGAAGTCCCTTCCACAGACATCACGCTGGGCATGCTTTCGGTGGGAACCGGCAACGACTGGATGCGCACCATAGGCATGCCCACCGATCCCCGGCAGGCTGTAGCGGCGCTCAGCGGGGGCCGCACCCGGATGCACGATGTGGGGCAGGTGATCTACGGGCAACCCGGGCAGGAAAGACTGCGCTATTTCCTCAATATTGCCGGTGCGGGCTTTGACGGAGAGGTCACCCGCAGGGTTCAGGGTTGGAAGGGCTGGCTGGCCGGTCGCAAAGTGTCTTATTGGATTACCATATTGAGAACCTTGTTTGATTACCGTCATACCCGCATTGTGCTGGATATAGATGAACAGCATGTTGAACTTACGGCGCTTACTCTCGCAGCAGGAATCTGCCGTTACAACGGGGGCGGGATGATGCAGTTGCCCCAAGCCGAGTACGATGATGGTCTACTGGATCTAACGGTTATCGGCAAGATGAGTACGCTGGCAATGGTTTATAGATTGCCCTCTGTGCTGGACGGCAGCTTTACCCGTTTGGATACCGTGCACACTTATAGGGGCAAATCCATACATCTGCACTCTTCTCCACCCGTGTTTCTGGAAGCTGATGGAGAGGTCCTGGGCCATAGCCCGGCCAAAATTACCTGCCTGAAACAAGCCATTGGGGTGGTAATAGCCTGATGGCAAAAAGAGGCAAACTTCTACTAGTAGTTTTCAGGGAACAAACTTGGGAAGCGGAGAGTGGTTCGGAGGAGCTACAGGGTTCAGCTAGAATCGCCATATACAAGGAGTCCTCTGTAGTTCATCTTTACAGGAGCTTTTAATAACTATTATAAGTCGTTGAAAATCAATAAATTATTTTTACTAATTGGCCTTCCCTGAAAGTTCTCCACTTTTTTTAAAATGGTCAAAAATCGTTATTAGAATTGGGTAGGCTTTTATACCTTTATGCCTTGGTGAGCGGCAAAATCTTCTTTGCCTATCGCCACCTTCTGAATTGAATCATTCCCTAAACCAAACTGTTTTCTATGAAAAGATTTTATGCACTGTTTTCAGCTTGCGCGCTGATGACCGCTGCAGCCATGGCGCAAACACCGGCAAACACCTGTGGCGCTGCTGTAACGTTTACAGGCGCTGCCCCCTGGACTGCTGTTGGCAACACGTCAGCCGCTACAGACAACTACAATGAAGTCTGCCCTTACACCAACGCTGGTGGGCAGGATCAGGTTATTGCCTGGAATCCCCCAAGCTCCGGCTACTACGACTTGAGCCTCTGTCAGGGTACCACCAATTTTGACACCAAATTGTATGTTTATTCCGGTTCCTGCCCCGCCCCCAACAGCGGTACGCAAATTGCCTGCAACGACGACGCTTGCGCCAACGGAGCTACCTTCCCCAACCCCTGGGTTTCCAGAGTGGTCAATGTGTTCATGAGTACAGGTACGGTGTATTACATCGTTGTTGACGCTTACAGTGGACTGGATGCAGGTGCCTACACCCTGCTGGTTGCACCGGCTGCCTCACCTCCTACAGGAAGTGTGCTGGCTATGGGCGAAGGCCGCATGTATGATTACTCTTTCATCCCCGAGTACAACCTGACCGCAAGCAATTTTGCTGCTGTTGTTGGCAACCTCGGAGCAACCGTTTTCAACAACGTGCGCGTTCGGATGAGTGTATTCAGCAGCAACAACGGTTTCAGCCCCGCAATTGCCAGCCGTCTGTCCAACGTAGTCAACCCGCTGAACCCCACCCAGATTGTTGTGGTGAACGGAACCAGCTCCTACACCCCACCGGACACAGGCGTTTACATTTTTGAATATGTGGTTGAGTCTCCTAGTGGAACCGGCACAAGCCAGTTGGATGATACCAGCTTTAGCTTCCTCGTCGTTGACGAAACCAATCAGGAGCGTTCACTGGCCTTCCTCGGCGCACCGATCAGCGCTGTTCGTCTGGCCACTCTTGATCCTACGGCCGAATATGGTGTAGTTCAAACCTACAATGTTCCCGTGGAGGTAACCGGTGCCACCATCCTGGTTTCTGTTGATCCTGTTTTTGCTTCAGAGCCCATTACGGCTAATCTCTATGAGATCATCGGTGGAGACATCGACAACCTCAACCTGATTGCCACGGGCAGCGTACCCGCAGATACCGCTATCCTGGTTTATGACATTCCGCTTTCTGCCAGCCTTGCACCCGGCGATTACATGCTGGCCTACAACGGTCAGAGTTTCCCCGTTCGCACCGATGCCGGGATCTATACCCAGGGTTCATCTGACTTGGTACGCGCTGTCGTAACCGGTGGACTTTGGGGCTTCTTTGCCGGTCCGTATGCCTGGAGCTTCATTCTCCAGACCGAGGAGCCTTCTGTAGCCTGTAACCCGGCCATTCCTCCGACCAACCAGTCGCATACTGTACTGTCCAACCGCGTTCAGTTGAACTGGACCCCGAATTCAGGTGCAGTGGGTTGTCAGGTGAATGGCAAGCGCGTTCCTACCGGTCCTACCCCGAGTGTGAACGTGTTGACCGCTCCTTACAATACCACCAATGTGCCCTTCGCTGTTGCCGGTGCAGGTACCACCTGGACCTGGCGTGTACGCTGCGCTTGCAGCATCAGCCCCCTCGTGCTGAGCCCCTACACCGCTTTTGGCGATACCTTCTCTATTCCTCTGGCTCGCGAAGCCGACATGCTGGACATGACGATGTTCCCCAACCCAGCTGACAATGTGCTGATGGTGGCCTACAACGCCCAGGGTGGCGATGTGGTTATGACCATTGTTGACATGCTTGGCCGCGTGGTCTTGAGCCGCACGGAGAACATGTTCGCAGGACTGAACAACTTCAGCTTTGATGTTGCCGGTTTTGAGAATGGTACCTACTTCCTGACCATTGAAGATGGTGCTGAAATTCGCTCAGAGACATTCTCTGTTGCTCACTAAGCATCCTAACAAGGTTTAACTATTGGCAGGGCGGACCCATCCGGGTTCGCCCTGTTTTTTTGTCTTAAGCTCAGAAAACGCCCTTAGTTTTACAGGGCCATGGAGTTGGTCAAATTTGTGTTTTACATGGGGGTCATCCAGATCGTTTTCAGCACGATTTGGAAGTTTGTGGCTCTCTCTCTGTCTTCCTTGCTTCATTCCATAGGTTTGAACAAGGACTTTTCCTTTCTCGGCTTTAAGGCTGTAGGCTATTACATTCTGGTCTCCGTTTCCGCTCTGGTGACCTGGGATGCGATGGAGGGATCCGGGGCCATCGTCGCCGCCCTGGTGGGCATCGCCGGAACTTTTATCATCTACACTACCATTGCGGGAAATCTGGAGCGAAATCGCTGGAGGGCAGTCATGAATTTTGAACGAAAGAGGGTTCAGGTCATGCGCTTTGATGGTTATCTCCTCATCAGCGCAGTGCTGCTCTACCTGCTCAGCGTAGCCATGCCAGGCATTCCGGAAAACTCTCTCAATGAGGGTTTTAGACACTTGATCGACCAGATCTACAAGACACCTCTGATCGGATGGATCGTCGGTTTGGGGGCATTCTTTTACATGGTGCACATCATCTTCAAAGGGCTCAAGACAACGGATTACATCATCGGTCTGTTCTTCAAACCCAGGACGCCCGAACGCAAGGATCCAGGCGCGGATGAATACGATGCAGAGTACATTGATTATGTCGAAGTGAGGGATCAGGAAGGCTCATGATCAGGGGTGTTTTCTTAACGCTCATCATCGCTTGCTCTGCATTCGCTGAATCGGGGCAGGCTTCTGCCCAAAGGGTGCAATGGGCTTCCGAGCTGATCTCCTTTTCGACCGAACACAGCAGAAAGGCATCTTCAGCAGCTCAGGTCCTCGGCGAGCCCGATGTCTGGCCGGGCTTTGGACCGAGCGATGTGGCCTGGGCTATGTACCGACCGAGCAGCGCTATCGATGAGTTTGTTCGGGTTCGCTTTGCCGAGCCTATGAAGGTCAGGCAGGTGGCCGTAGCCGAAACCCTCAACCCCGGCGCAATTTTTAGGATCATACTCTTTGATACTCAAGGGGGGAAGCACACGATTTACGAAAACCGGAACAACGAGCAGGTGGGCTTCTATCCGGGTGCCCGCCTGTTCAGTGTTGTACTGGATGAACTGAGCCACTACGATGTTCAGGAATTGCGTTTGGTGCTGCGCACTTCAAGGGTTCCCGGAATGTCCCAGATTGATGCCATCGCCATCTCAGATTCTCCCGAGCCCATTCGCCCTGATATTCATATGATCCAGGACGAATTGTTTGATGAGGCAGCCGAGAATCTCGGTCCTGCCGTCAATTCTGCCTATGCCGATGTCTTGCCGATGATCTCCCCTGATGGCCGGACCCTCTATTTTGCGCGCAAGCTGCACCCAGACAATGTAGGGGAGGATGGCCGTGACGATATCTGGTTTTCGGAGCTTGATGCGGAAGGACGTTGGTCTCCAGCGCGTTCCATCGGTTCGCCCCTCAACAATGAGCACCACAATTTCGTGAGTTGGATCCGGCCCGATGGAAAGCAGATGCTGCTTCCCCACGATTACCTGCGCAAGGAGTGGGGCTCGGAGTTTCGGGTTTCGTTCAGCCACTTTGACGGAGTGGCCTGGTCTTTCCCCCGGAGTATAGATATTGTAGATTTATATAATAAAAATGAGTTTACTTGTGTGCACATGAACACTCAGGGCACGGTGATGCTTTTGGCCCTGGAGCGGGAGGAAGGACTTGGCGGCCTTGATTTATATGTTTCTTTTTTGGGCGAAGGTCAGCGCTGGTCAACGCCAAAGAGCTTGGGTCCGACCATCAACACTGCGGGAATGGAGGGCAGTGTCTTTCTGGCAGCTGATGACCGAAGCCTCTATTTCGCTTCCAACGGGCATCCCGGTTTTGGTGGTTATGACATGTTTTTGAGCCGGCGAATAGACGATAGCTGGACCAACTGGTCTCGGCCACTCAACCTGGGTTCGCGCATCAATTCAGAGCGTGATGAATATTACTACACCCTTCCAGCCTCTGGAGATTACGCCTATTTTTCCTCGGATCGGGGAGGGTACGGAGCCGCGGATATCTTTCGCATTCGCTTACCAAAATCCGGAAGACCTGATCCCGTGAGTCTGATCCAGGCCAGAATGTTGAGTCAGGACTCCGGACAGCCGCTGGATGCCGCAACCCTGACTTTTCGCGAAACCCGGATGGACATCAAGGCAGAGGATGCCGGCAGGACGGCTCTGATTGCAGTTCAGGACTCCCTGCCCAGGGGTTTAGTGGCTGAGGCGCCGGGCTATTTCCCGGTGCTGATTCCACTTGATCGCGAGCCATTGTGGTTTGCCGACACGGGCGAGGAAGCAGAACCGGGCCAGGAGGTAGAACCGGGCCAGGAAGCAGAACCGGGCCGGGAAGCAAAACCGGGCCAGGAGGTAGAAGTGGGCCAGGAAGCAGAACCGGGCCGGGAAGCAAAACCGGGTCAGGAGGTAGAACCGGACCAGGAGTTAAGGCCGGTGACAGAGCCGGTTCCGTTGCTCGCAGATTTGGGGCAGCAAGCTGAGGATCTCGCCGAACCCTCAAGCCCAGCGGATACCTATGAAGAGATTCAGACCGATATTCGCCTGGTTCCCCTGGAGGAAGGGCGGCTGATCCTGCTCAAAGGCGTGTACTTTCCGGCCAACAAGAGCACCCTGCTCCTGGCCAGCCGCAGCGAGCTGGACGTCGTCGCGGATTTTCTGATGGCTCATCCGCGTCTGGTGGTTGAGGTTGGGGGCCACACCAATTCATATCCACCGGAACAGTTTTGTCTGGAACTTTCGACCCAGAGGGCCAGGGCTGTTGTGGCTTATCTGCTCGATCGCGGAGTATTGCAGAGTCAATTGACCTGGAACGGCTATGGCAAGAGCATGCCTGTGGCCGACAACAGCACTTACGAAGGGCGCAAACTCAACCAGCGGGTTGAGCTCAAGATACTGGAAAGCGGAAACTAATGTGTAATATAAATATATTAATTGTTTTAATCTTAATGGGGTCAGGCCTCAAAGCCCAACCCCTGTTGAGCTATCAAGTCGAGTTCCCTCAACCCTGGACTCAGTATGCCGAAATCAGTCTGGACCTGCAGAATCTTGAACAATCGTTCACCGATCTGGAGATGGCAGCCTGGACCCCGGGCCATTACAACATCCGGGATTACGCAGGATTTCTGGAGGGATTGGAAGCTAAAGATCAGGAGGGCAACAAGCTCCAGGTCAGCAAGCTGGATAAAGACACCTGGAGAGTCCTGCACCCAGGTCAGACTTCATTCGCGGTCAGCTATCGGGTGCACTGCATGACCCACAGCGTGAGAACACCCTTTGTCAATCGCGAACACGCTTCGCTGATACCAGCAGGCTTATACCTCTATCCCGCCGGCGTGAATGTTCCAGCCAGCATTCGATTTATACCTTATCCGGAGTGGAAGGCCATCAGCACAGCATTGCCAGTCTTGAACGGAGACCCATACCTGCGCTTTGCTGCCAGCCTGGGTGAATTGCTGGATTCACCCGTTGAACTCGGCAATCAACTGGTCCTGCGATTTGAGGCGGCGGGCATACCCCATGAACTGGCCATCAAGGGAGAGGGCAATTACGATACTGTACTGCTCAAACAGGATATCTCAGCGATTGCGGAAGTCTGCACGGAGTTGTTTGGGCACAACCCCAATTCCAGTTTTCTGTTCATCCTGCACAACACGCACCAGGACTATGGCGGCCTTGAACATATGGCTTCAACAAATATGATATACAGACGCTGGCAGTATCAACCCAAGGACCGATATCTCGTCTTTTTGGGTTTGGTCAGTCACGAGTATTTCCATGTGTGGAATGGGAAGCGCATCTCTCCCCAACCGCAGAGTGCCATGGACTACTCCAAAGAGAACTATACGGATTTGCTCTGGATGGTCGAAGGAGGCACGCAGTACTACGACGATCTGCTCCTGCTGCGGGCAGGTCTCATGCGCGAGGATGAATACCTCAATATTGTTGCAGGCAATATCGATGTGGCCCTGTCCAGACCCGGCGACGCCATTCAATCGGTCGCCGAATCCAGCTTTGATACCTGGATCAAGTACTACCAGGGCAATGCCAACAGTTCCAATTCGACGGTTTCGTATTACAGCAAAGGCGCTTTGGTGGTCATGGCCATCGATTTGGAGATCCTGGCCAACAGCGGCGGCAAGCGCAGGATGGATGATGTGTTTAGAGAGCTATACCGGCGATACCGCCAGAATCCCGATCAGGGCTACACCGCAGAAGAGCTCAAGGAGATCCTGGAGCAGAATGCCGGTCGCAAGCTGGATGATTTCTTTGAAAAATACATATACGGTACTGAGTTTTTGGACTTGACACCGTACTTCCAGCGGATTGGAGTCGGTCTGGAGAACTATGGCGCCTTCAAACCGGTGCTGACTTTTGGAGCCAGCATATCCAGCACGGGAGACGTGCGTCGGGTGGTTAGGGATCAACCGGCCTGGGAGGCCGGTTTGAATCCCGGAGACATCATCCTGGGGGTCAACGGATACCGCTTCCAGGGGGATATCAAGCCATTTCTGGAAAGTACTGAGGAAGGCCAGGCCATGGACATCCTGTTGAGCAGGGATGAGGTCTTGATGAACATCTCCGTCTTGCCCCGCAAAATGGTCCGCAACGATTTTCGGGTTTTTCGCTCAGCCACTGCCACGCCTGAAGAGGAGGCATTGTACCGAATATGGCTCAGCAAGCCCTGAAAAGAGCCGGCAAACAGAAAATAAAGACTCAGCAGACCCGCAAAGCTCGAAAAGAGGTTGTGCGATTGAATCTAAAGTCTTATTTTGACCATCTTATTAGATATATCCAGTTTACCTGGTTTTTTTGCTGAATGGGAGACAGCGCGGTGGGAGCCGCGCTGTTTTATTTATACCCGGCTCATTCCGCAGATACAGGCTCATTCCACCGCGAGAAGGCTGGCCTTTCTGAATCCTGCTGAACGGGCTTCCACCACGTAAAGCCCTGCGGGAAGCTGATCCAGGGGAATATCTGCCCTCAAATGGTTCAGAACGCCATAATCAGCCTGCCACAGCAGTTTGCCGGACATAGAGCGAAGCAGCACACTAAGGGGCTCAGCGACCGCCAAATTGAGCTCTATCGTGCAAAATCGACTGGCCGGATTGGGGTAGAGAGCAAACCAAAGCGCCTCCTGCTGATCATCCATAGGAGAAGGGGGCAAGCCGGTCAACTCGCAGGAAGCGGGACTGCTCCACTGACCCTGTTCCAATCCCGTCTGAAACTCGTGGTCCAACCTGGTGCCGAAATTGGCGTCAAACGATGCCATAAAGCCGCTGCTTGTCCGCGCAAAGCGAATGCTCCCTGTGCCGTCGCTGTTGGCGAAAAACTCCAGGCCGTCCTTGGCCGCATCCATGAGACTGAAGCGGTAGCAGCCATTGGGCAAGTCAACCGTATCCTGATGGATCGTGAAGGGGCTGCTGTAGCTCAGTCGGCTGGCGACTACCTCTCCGAGCTCATTGCTGATGGTCCAGGCGTTTTGCTCCGGGCGGGCATTGGTGCGCAACCAAACGATAAACTGGTTGTCGTACACGGGAACCGCCTCAAAAGCACTTCGCCTTTCGTCGTTCCAGCTCTGCTCATCTAAAGCGCCGTTCGGCCCTTCGACCCGGGCAAAAAACACTCCTGAACCAGCGCCCGACGCGATATGAGTCCAGTCGATGGGCCCCAATTCCAGCAGCTCAGACTCCCCATAAGCCAGATTCCCGCTCCAGGCCTGATAGCAGGTGTTTCCCCCTTCCAGACCATAGGCGATGGTGCAGGATTGGAGCGCGGCCGCACCGTTGTTCGCCAGGCGAATCAGGGGCGTTGTGCAGGAGGGATTGAAGCGGGCATGCGCGTAGTCGGCCGAGGGGCGCAGGATTTCGGCCACTTCCGCATCGTGTTGCAGTTGAAACTCGCCATAGTGGATCAATAAAGCGCTGAACAGATAAGCGGGCGCCTGGGGACCCGACCAGGAATAGCTGTCCAGATCGATATCCAAAGTCATGGCAGTCAGGCCCTCCATAGCCTCAAACTCGTGGAAATGCGTCCAGGCCTCTGCTCCTGGGCACCAATTGGCCCGGTCGTAGAGCCAGGTGCCCGCTTGCGGATAAACGGGATTGTAACCGCAATCCTCTCTCCACATCGCTTGTCGGAAACGCTCCAGGCCATTGACCACAACGCGGTAGTCCCGCTCACAGAATTCGGCGCAGAAGAGATTGTTGTCAAATCCGTGACCACTCGGGGTTATCCGCAAGCGGTGGTGTTTGCTTCCCGGGGGAATGGCTGCGGTGCGCTCTGGCAGATAACTCGCTTCAAAGTCAGCGCTGTTCGAATACACCCAATCAGCAGCACCGCTGTAATACAGCACCTCCACACCCAGCACGGGCCGGGCGGGAATGCCCTCGATGAAAGCGAAATCCAGGGTCGCTGAGAAACCGCTGGACCAGCCATCGTAGTAAACCCGGATCTTCTGGCGATGGCGGAGCAGGGCATCCAGATCGCTGATGTCATAGACGAAGGTTCTCGTCCAATCGTTGTTGAATCCTTTTTGGCTTGTACGCATGTATCCCCCATAGGGCGTAATGCTTCGCCCCAGGTCATACTCGGTACCATCCACGGTATCCACTAAACTCAGCAGCACCGTATAGTCCCAGTCTGAACAACCCGAGGAAGCGCAGCCCATGGTAAAATAGAGCAAGACCCGGCCATAGGGCTCTTCGCTGTCGGGAAAGTCGGCATAGACGTCATAGGCTTCGTTCCAAACCAGATCAACCTGGCTATGGGCCCGCACCCAGGTGCTGTCCCCGGGTGCTGCCACCAAACAAACAGGAAGCCAAATCAGGAAGCCAAGGCAGAGCGTGAGTCTTTTTGTCATGTGGATAAATCTAATCGAAGAGCCTCAGCAAAGTTAGTGAATTGAGTTTCGACGGCGAGCGCGAGCGGGCTTATGCACATACCAGGCATGCCGCAGGCCTGAACATTTTTCTATTTTCACCACGGATTGTAGATCGATTAAGGATCAAAAAGCCTATGCGTTATCTCAAAGCCCTGTTTGCGCTCTTGCTGTGCGCAGGATTGATCTTTGTATTAGACCGCCCCTGGGGGAAGGTCCCCGCCATCGGGCAATTGCTGGATCCGTTCTCCGGTGTTTGGGCCAATGCGCGAGAGGCAGAAGACTACACGCGGGATCAGCAGCTTAGCCTGGAGGCTTTGGATGGGCCGGTTTCCGTGCGCTATGACACCCTGGGCATTCCCCATGTCTTCGCCACAAACTATCTGGATGCCATACGGGTTCAGGGTTATGTCACGGCCCGCGATCGGCTCTGGCAAATGGAATTTCAGACCCATGCAGCGGCGGGCCGTCTCTCCGAAATTCTCGGTCCCGATCTGGAAGAGAAAGGCGATGGCCGCATTCTGCGATTTGATCGGCTTCAGCGGCGCATGGGCATGGGCTACGCTGCCGAGCAGGCTCTGAGCGCCATGGTTGAGGACGACTCGGTCAGGCAGATATTGACCGCCTATGCCCAGGGGGTCAATGCGCTGATCTCCAGCCTGACTTTCAAAGATTTTCCAATTGAATACAAGATTCTTGGATATGCACCGGAACCCTGGACACCGTTAAAGACCGCATTGCTGCTCAAGTACATGGGACAGGACCTGAGCAGCACGGAGTACGATCTACCGCATACGTTTTTGCGGGCTCGCCTGGGCGCGGAAGCCTTTGCCGAATTGTATCCCAACGATGCCAATACTTCGCCCATCGTTCCCGCCGGATCGCCTTTCGAATTTGAGCCCCTGCCCGTCGGCAGCCCGGCCGATTCTGAAGCTCCTGCCTTTGCTCAACTGCCCTTCAGCGAACCCGTGCCCGACAAGGGTATTGGCAGCAACAACTGGGCGGTTCACGGCAGCCGAACCAGCTCTGGGATGCCCATACTCTGCAACGATCCACACCTGCAACTCAACCTGCCCTCCATTTGGTATCAAATTCAGTTGCATACTCCTGAAATTAATGTGTGTGGTGCCAGCCTGCCCGGAGCTCCGGGAATTGTGCTGGGTTTCAACCGAGATATCGCCTGGGGTGTGACCAATGCCGGAAGGGATGTCCGCGACTGGTACAAGATCAGCTATAAAGATCAAAGCCGTCAGCAATATCAGTATGAAGGGGAATGGCGAAACACCAATACCCGAATAGAGAAAATTGTTGTGAAAGGGGGTAAGATACAATATGATACGGTATGCTATACCCACCACGGGCCGGTGGTCTATGATCGCAGTTTTGAGCACGCTCAACTCGAAGCCTATGCCCTGAGATGGGAATTGCACCAGGCTTCGAACGAGATGAAGATGTTCCTGATCCTCAACAGCGCAAAAGGTCTGGACGACTACAAAAGAGCCTTGCCCTACTTTCAATGTCCCGGTCAGAATGTGCTGCTGGCTACCCGCGATGGAGACATAGCCATCACTCAGCAAGGGCGATTCCCGCTGCGCTGGAAAGACCAGGGTCGCTTCCTGCTCGACGGCAGCCGGGCTGATCACGAATGGGCTGGCTATATCCCTATAGAGCACAATCCACAGAGCATCAATCCGGAGCGGGGCTATGTCTCATCGGCCAATCAGTACCCCGCGGATAGCAGCTATCCCTATGATCAGCTCGGCTACTATGAGGAGTTCCGAAATCAGCGCATCAACCAACAGCTCGATCAGATGGGCAATGCCATTAGCCCTGAGGACCTGATGCAACTTCAACTCGACAACTACGGACAGCTCGCAGCCGATGCCCTGCCTTTGATGCTGAAGGCCTATCCACAAGCAGAAGGAGAATTCAGTCAGTGGGATTACCAATATGATGCAACTTCATTCAAAGCCGCCCGATTTCAATCCTGGTATGATAAATTATACGAATTAATTTGGGACGAAATAGATGCCCTGGACGGCCCGGTCATCAAGCCACAACACTACCAAACCATTGCCCTGATGGCCCGCGATCCCCAGAGCATCTGGTTTGATCACCGGAGTACGGAGCAGCGAGAAGACCTTTCCGCATTGGCGGAATGGGCCTGGAAAGAGAGTCAAACCGAAAAGAGCTGGTGGGAGTACAAGAGCACTTCCATCAATCACCTGCTCAATTTGCAGCCCTTCAATCGCACGAGCGTTCAAAATGGGGGATACCGCCATATTGTGAACGCCACTTCAGAGCGGCACGGGCCGAGTTGGCGCATGGTGGTTGAGCTCACGGATCCCCCCAGGGCCTGGGGCATCTATCCGGGTTCTCAAAGTGGTCATCCGGCTAGCGCCGAATACGGCGATTTCATTCCCGACTGGGCGGCCGGCAACTACTATCCGCTCGTGTACTTGCTTTATGAAAGGGATCAACCCCAGAGCACGGGCTATACGCTGTACTTTAAAGCCTCTGGTTCAGGCGATAAAACAAACAGGCAACCATGAAGTGGATCGGCTCTTCTCTGATCATCGCTGTTCTGGCCAGACTCAGTCTGATGATTATTCCGTTTTGGTGGGGAATTGTGGCCGGGGCCGCCATAGGTGCGTTTATGCTCTGTCGAAGTGCATCTCAAGCCGCTCTATGTGGGTTTACCGGGCTGGCCTTGCTTTGGGGCGCTTATGTCTTACCCGTCCATATTCGCACGGATGGTTTAATCTCCGGTCACATGGCCGGATTGACCGGCTTGCCCGGAGCCTGGGCAGTGCTTTTGCTCAGTGTTTTGTTGGGTGGAATGCTCGGAGCTGTGGCGGCCTGGAGCGGTTTTCTACTCAAAAAAGCTATTTGAGACTTTTAACTCTCTTTGTATTGCCTTGAGCAATAATGAATTGCACTTTATTATTCCGTCACATCTCATCAATCAATGGTTTGCCATTACTTTGCATAGACAAACGCTGTCAAGCGGCTTCTTTATGGCCGGTATATAAACAGCGCTATTTTTTAATAGGACGCGTATTCCTTTTTTATTCCCAAAGCAACCAAACCCCTAAGAAATGAAATCCAATAATGTATTTATGATGGCAATCCTGCTCATGGCGGGAACTGCCCTTCAGGCCCAGGCCGTTAAAGGTGGCTCACAAAGCACTGATAAGCCTGCACAGCAACAGGAAAACAACGATAGGCAAAAAGTAGACCGGCAAAAAGTTGATCAGCAAAACTCCGATCGGCAAAATTCGGTTAAGGGTTCAGCAGAGCCCAAAGATGATTATTCCCAATTGACTACGGCCGATCAGGCAAGGAAGTTTGCAGAAGCAAGAGTTGCCTGGCTCGAAGGCCAGGTGGGTACCCTGAGCAATGATGTGAAGAAAAACATCAGTGATCAGTTCAATGAAACCTATAGCAAAATCCGTGAGCTCAAAGAGGCCAATCCGAACATGAGCAGAGCTGAACTGAAGATCAAAGCCGATGAAATGCTCGTCGGAACCCGATCCAAAGTGATTGGGATGTTGAATCCGGACCAGCAGGCCAGTCTTCAGCAATGGCAAGATTCACAAGATCGTTCTGCCATGGATCAGGCCAAGTCACGCGCTAAAGACCAAACAGAACAGTTGCACGGTGTTGTTAATCTGACAGCAGAGCAGAAGGAAAAAGTACTTGAGCTCAACACCAACCTGTACAAGGAAGGTCGTGAGTGGAAGCAAGCAAATCCAGGCGCAACCGCTGATGATAAGCGCAACTACTCCCGCGAAATGTCTTTGAAGCGCATGGAAGGCTACAAGGGCATTCTGACCGAAGAGCAGAAAGCTATGCTGGTTGAAAATCGCAAGAAGCTTGAAGACATGGAAATGGACTTAGGCAAAGAGTAATCCGCCTTTCGCGCTATAATACAAGGCCCGGGACTGCTGTTCCGGGCTTTTTTTTGTTGGTTCACCAGGCCATTGCGAAACTTCCCCATGAATAAAAGCCCCGATGTACTGATCGTTGAACCCTGGTATGGGGGCAGTCACCGAAGCTGGATCGAGGAATACCGGGAACGCAGCCAACTATCCATTGAAGTGCTCAAACTGAGTCCACGTTATTGGAAATGGCGAATGAGGGGAGGAGCCATGAGCCTGGCCAGAAAGTACCAACACCTGGGATTACAACCCCGGCGAATTGTGGCTACGGATATGCTGGATCTGCCCGTGTTTATGGGATTGCTCGCCAAAAGCCTGCATGCCATTCCCATTGATCTGTACATGCACGAAAATCAGCTCCTCTATCCCAGCTCAGCTTCGGACAGGGGCCCGGACAGCAAAGCGGACCATCACTTTGCCTTCAGCAACTGGTTGTCCTGCCTGGCGGCCGACCGGGTTTTCTTCAATTCCGGCTGGCATCGAAGGGCGTTTTTAGACGCCCTGCCCGGCTTTCTCTCGGGCTTCCCCGACCATAGAGAGGCCGCAGAAGTGAAGGTCCTGAGACGTAAATCTAAAACCCTGTATCTGGGTCTGGACCTGCAGAGCTTGAGTCTGGAACCTATTGTTCCAAAAGCTAAAGGGCGCAAGCCATTGCTGCTTTGGAATCACCGCTGGGAGTACGACAAGAACCCGGCTCTGTTCTTTGATACCTTGAGGCAGATCAGCGCTACACATTCTTTTAAACTGGTGGTCATCGGGCAGGACATGGGCGACCGGGAGGGGGTGTTTGCTGCGGCGCGCCGCGACCTGCACCAGCACATCATACATTGGGGTATGGTGGAATCGCGACGGGAATACGCCACATGGCTGCAACGCGCCGATATTCTTCCCCTGTGTTCGGAGCAGGATTTTTTCGGGGCTTCTGTCGTCGAAGCGCTCTACGCCGGCTGCCGGCCTGTTTTGCCCAACAAGCGCATGTACCCCGAACATCTGGGTCCGATCTCGGAGAAGCATCGCTTTTTGTATGAAGATGCGGAACAGTTTCTACCTGCCTTGCTCAGGGCATTCAGCGAATTTGAGGACTACGATCCCGAGCCTGTACGCGCTCATCTGGGGCGCTACGACTGGTCGGTGATGGCAGGGGTTTACGACCGTATCTTCTCTGAACCTAGACCATAGCTTTGGCCAGAAGACGCTCCAGATTCATCAGGGTTTCAGAGTGAATCTGATGCTTGCCCTCAAAGTTCATGGTATTGGCGTGAAAGCTGTTGCGACGGCTGAGCTCGGCAAATCGCTGAATATGCTGATCGCTCAGGAAAGGGTCCTTCGTTCCATACACAAAATACATATTCAACTTTTGAAGCTTTAAGCTGGCTTCCACATCACTCGGCAGCTCTCCGGCCCAGAGAATCAGGTTGTCCACAGGATACTCTGTTGCGGCCACCCAGCGCGACACCGTACTCGAGCCCTGAGAGAAGCCCAGAACATTGACCATCACATCCGGATTGAGCCGGTGGGTGCAAACGCGGTAGAGGGCATCGAGATAATTGCGCTGGTCGTCAATCTCGGCCAGTCGGTCTTCGCGGGTCATCCAGGAAGCACCCACCTCGCCGCTGAAGCCATCGAGATAGAAACGCGAAAGGGCTTCGGGCGCGACGATCAGATTTCGACCGTTGTCCAGGCTTTGGAAGGCCTCCAGAAAGGATGACGCCAATTGTCCATAACCGTGGCAGACGATCCACAGGGCTCTGATCTCTTCCCGGGCTTCGCCCAGCACAGCATAGCGGGCCGATCGGCGTATCGGCAGCCGGAGTTCCTTCATGATTTGGCGCGCTTTTTAATCTGGCTTTGGATCTGATCCCACATGCTTTGGGGAACAGCGTCCAATGCGCTGAATTCGCCCGCACCCTGCAGCCATTCCCCCCCGTCTATCGTAACCACCTCTCCATTGAGGTAGGTGCCGAAGGGACTGATCAGGTAGGCGGCCAGATTGGCCAGTTCCTGATGATCTCCGGCGCGGCGCAAGGGAACCCGTTTGCTCAGGTCAAACTGCTCTTCCATACCGGGGGGTATGAGGCGCGACCAGGCCCCTTCGGTAGGGAAGGGTCCCGGGGCGATGGCGTGAAAGCGGATGCCGTACTTGGCCCATTCCACCGCCAGAGAGCGCGTCATGGCCAGGACCCCCGCTTTGGCGCAGGCTGAGGGCACCACATAGCCCGAGCCGGTCCAGGCATAAGTAGTCACGATGCTCAGCACGGCACCGGGTTGTCCATTGGCAATCCAGTGCTTGCCCAGGGCCAGGGTGCAGTTGTAGCTCCCTTTCAGCACGATGTCAACAACGGTGTCAAAGGCCCGGTGCGAAAGGCGCTCGGTGGGACTGATGAAATTGCCAGCGGCATTGTTGACCAGCACATCCACACTGCCAAACTTCTTGCTGACTTCGGCAATAACGGTTTCAACCGCTTCGTAATCCCGAACATCGCAGGCCAGGGGCAGCACTTCGCCACCGGTCTCCTTTCTCAGTTCATCGGCGGCGGCTTCCAGCCGGTCAAGACTGCGACTGGCTATGCACACCCGGGCACCGAGTTGCAGGAAATAACGGGCCATGGATTTGCCCAAACCACTTCCCCCACCGGTCAGTAGAACATTGATGTCTTGCAGCGCTCCATCGCGCAGCATGGGTTTTGCGTAAGGATGCATAGTAGAAGGAGGGGGATTCAAGGGGAAAGAGGAGCAGACTCTGTGCTGATGTTCTGCTCTGCAATGAAAAGATTAAACAACGGAAATGGCAAGCTGACCTTGATTTATCGCGAAAGGGTCTTTAGCGCATTGTGGAGTAACTGCAGAATTTCGCGCTCTTCGCCTTCGCGGATGGTGCCTACCGAAATCCGGTACCAGGGGCTGTCGGGTGCTGTGCCGAAGGCGCTGAAGGGCACGATAGCCAGACGAGCTTCCTCGAGCAGGAACTGGGTAACATCGGCACCGCTGGTCAGAACTCGTCCATCGGCTTTCTGCATTCCGATCAGGTCAAAGGCCACGGTCAGGTACAAGGCCCCCTGGGGCGCGATGGATCGAACCGGATGCCCGAGGCTCTTCAACTGATTGAATCCGGTGTGAAAGGCATCCAGACGCCTTTCCAGGGCGGACTTCATACGCTCGATATCGCGGTCAACAACATCTTCACGAGCCAGGTAGTTGGCGGTAGCTACCTGCTCTGCCTTGGGCGCCCAGGCTCCGACGTGGGAGAGGATAGCCCGCATCTTATTGATGACCTGCGGAGGGCCGAATCCCCAGCCAACCCTGACGCCTGTTGCGGCAAAAACCTTGGATATGCCATCGACATAGATGGTGTAATCGCGCATTTGCGGCCGCAGACTCACCGGATCGCAATGAACGGCCTGCCCGTAGGTCAAGTTGCCATAGATTTGATCGTAGAGCAGGTATAGCGGTTTCTGCAATGGACTGCGCCGGGAATTTTCCGCCAGAACCAGATCGCAGATCCGGCCGAGTTCTTCCGGATCGAAGGTGGTTCCGGTTGGATTGAGAGGCGAACAGAGCGCCAGCATGGCAGCACCGGGAAGATGGGGCTCCAGCAGCTCGGCCGTGGGCATGAAGCGGTCTTCCGCACGGGTTTGCAAGGGGAGGGGCTGGGCCCCGCTCAGGTGTACATAGTGGTTGTTGTTCCAACTGGGCACCGGGAAGATCACGCGGTCTCCCGGGTCGATCAGGGTGCGGTAGATGGCGTAGATGATCGGGCGTGCACCCCCGGAAATCAGGATGTGATCAGCATCGTAGTGTAGTCCCTGCCTGCGCTCGGTAAAGCGCTGAACCGCTTCGCGAAGGCTGCCTATGCCGTTGGCCGGGGGGTAATTGGTCTCGCCCTTCCGGTAGGCTGTGATGATTTCCTCCAGCAAGCCATCGGGAAGGGGGAAGACTTCCGGATCGAAGTCGCCTATGGTCAGGTTGTAGACCTGTTCGCCTCTTGCCAGACGGGCTTTGACCTCTGCGGCAAGCCTGATGATCTCCGACCCAATCAGGTTTTTGGCCATTTGCGATACAGCCAGCGTTTTCACGGGAATGGTGTCCATAGGGGTTCGGTTATCGGATGAACGATGCTGCAGTGTGCAGCGTCAAAAAAGCTCCTTCCCTTCAAAGATAGGGGATGCAGGACGAGCGCCCAAGACGGAACTGCATGCGGTATCCCTCTGTTTTCCACACTCCGCTTCCAGAGATGGCTCCAAAGGATTTTGCGCAAATAGAGTGTAAATTTGCGGCTCCTATTCCCGAAGAAAACAAAATGGAATAGGTGTTTAACTCTTGTAAGTTTAGTTCAAATGAATGTGAATAAGTTGCTGATTTCCAAGTCATTATTACTTATTGTGCCATTGCTTCTATTCTCTGCTTGTCAGGAAGGAGCCGCTAAGGGTGATGGATACAGCATTCAGGGCAGTATTGAGGGTTTGGAGAATGATTTGGCCTACTTAATCCTGCAAACGGACGGCGGTATTGAGACCGTGGACTCTACCCTGATCGAGAAGGGTAAGTTCAACTTCAAGGGCAGCATCGATCAGCCCCTCATGCACTTCATCCGTTTTGCCGACTTGACCCAGGGAGCTCCGGTGTTCCTGGAGAACGCGAACATCGTGATTGATGCTCATGTGGACAGCCTGCCTATGATGGATGTCAAGGGCTCGGAAAGCCACACGCAGTTCATGGCCTTCATCGAAGACATGCGCAATTTTGATCGAAAGGCCATGGAATTGCAGAATGCCTACCAGGAGATCATGATGCAGTACGGCGGCAATCCGGGCGGAGACGAAAACGCCATGAGCAGCATTCAGGGCATCATTGACGAGTTGAACGAGAATGTAGCGGCCAAGACGGCTTTTCAGAAAAAATGGCCACTGGACAACCTCAACTCTGCTGCCGGTGCTTACGCGGCCTGGGCCAACCAGACCGCGCAGATCTACAGCCCCGAAGAGGTTATTCAATTGGAGACATCGCTGCGGGAGAGCAATCCCAATTCGGTTTACAGCCAGTACATCAGTGAGTACATCAACCGCCTTGACGGCACACGGGTAGGAGCTCTGGCGCCGGACTTTAGCCTGCCCGATCCCGATGGGGTCAGCCACAAGCTCAGCGACTATCGCGGAAAGTATGTTCTGTTGGATTTCTGGGCGGGTTGGTGCGCTCCCTGTCGCCAGGAGAACCCCAATCTGGTCAATGCCTTCAACCGCTATGAAGAGCGCAACTTTACTATCGTCGGTGTTTCGCTCGACCGGGAGAGGGGATACTGGCTGCAGGCCATTGCCCAGGACGGCCTGACCTGGCCCCAGCTTTCGGATCTGAAATGGTGGAGAAGCGAAGTGGCCAGGCAATATGGGGTAGAGAGCATTCCCGCCAATTTCCTGATCGACCCCCAGGGCGTGATTGTGGGCAAGAACTTGCGCGGGCAGGAGTTGGAAGCGCGATTGGCGGAACTCCTTCCTTGAGTTTCCTGAGTCTCAAAGCCCGAACACTAAAGCAGCCCGGGAATCAGGGCCTTTCGACCCGGGGGATACTCCGCAAAGTTTTCTTTGTACCAGCGGTGATGAGCCAGGGAACGCGGCAAGACATTCAGCACAGTCCAGGCAAAGAAGAGCAGCGCTGGCGCTGACCAGGTCAAAAGGGCATAGCCACCCCATTCCAGCATCTCACCGAGGTGATTGGGACAACTGATCCAGCGAAATGCACCCCCCTGAGGAATGCGATAACGGGTTTCCCCCGGAGCGCGCAGCTTGATCAGGCGGTTGTCAGCCCAGATGTTCAGCCCCATGCCACCTGCAAACAAAAGAAGACCGGCCGCAAACCGCAGATCCCCAAACCAGGCGTTTGTATAAGCGCCACTCAGATTGCCCAGCCAAAAGCCGAGTAAACTGCCGTTGACCAGGTTGAATCCCACGGCCATCAAGGCGATGAGCAAAGGCATGGTCTTGCCTGCTGTGCGCAAACGAAAGGGATAGATGAGTGCGCGGTAGACGTAATGTAGATTGAACAGGGCGGCAAAGACCCAGTGCACGGCATTGGGCTCTACCGGCCCGCGCAGAAACCACAGGTTGAAGAGCAGCAGAACCGGCATTTCCATCAGCACCCAGCCCAGATGATTGGGGATTTGCGGACCCCATCCCCGGCGCTGATGCCGGCCATAGGGGGCGCGAATGAACTTGGAGAATGCGAAGGCCAGCACAGCAGCAGCAAGCCAGATGAGCATCACAGCGTGGAAGTGCTGTTCCAATGCGTTGGAAAGGCTTTGCATCAGCGGTCGGGTAGGTTGTAGCGCTGAATATGGGCGAGCAGCTCATCGCGGTAACTGGCACCGACGGACAGCTTATGCCGCCCCACTTCCACCAGATTGCCATCCAGGGATTCGATCTTGCCCACAGCGACGAGGTAACTTTTGTGGATGCGCAAGAAGCGGTCGGCTGGCAGTGCGCGCTCCATGTTCTTCATGGTCTGGTGAACGATCAGACGCTGGTCGGTCATCTGAATCTGAACATAGTCCTTCATCCCTTCCACAAAGAGCACATCCTCAAAGCGCACCCTGACCATCTTGCCCTCCGATTTGACAAAGAGGAAATCTTCTTTGGCTTCCTGCCGAAGCTCTGTTGCCTCCTCTGCCTCGCTGAGCAAAAGACGGGAAGCCTTGTCCACCGCTTTTAAGAAGCGGTCAAAGGCAATGGGTTTGAGCAGGTAGTCCAGCACATCCAGATTGAAGCCCTCCATGGCATAGTTGGAATAGGCGGTGGTGAAGATCACCAGGGGACGGGAGGACAGCGATTTGAGAAAATCAATTCCGGTCAATTCCGGCATATGGATGTCCAGAAAGATCAGGTCTACGGATTCGCGCTGTAGAAAATCGTAGGCTTCCAGTGCGTTTTTGCAGCGTTTGACCAGATTCAGATGAGGAACCCTTTGTATGTAGTTTTCCAGAATGTCGAGCGCCAGGGGCTCGTCGTCAACGATGATGCAACGGATCATAGGCTGTTTATTCCGTAAGGGTTAAATGCAAATCTACCGCATAGGTTTCAGGCCCATCGGTAATGGAGAAGCTGTGTCGGTTGGGGTATACCAAATCCAGGCGGCGCTTGACATTGATCAGTCCAATGCCTCCGCTGCGCGGTGCCGCAGCCGTGCCCGTTCCGGAGTTTGCACTTTGCACTTCTTCCTGCTGGGGCATAGCCTGATTCTTGCCGGCTCTGGTTCTCAGCGGTCCTTTGCTGTTGATCATGTGCACGTGCAAATCCATGCCCCGGATGTCGATCTCAATGTTCACCCAACCCTGTTCGGTGCTCCGGTTCAGTCCGTGTTTGATGGCGTTTTCCAGCAGCGGTGTGAACAAAAGCGGGGCGATCATCTTGCGGTCCGGATTGCCGCTGACCCTCAACTCAATGCTCTTGTTGCCCTGCTGTCTAAGCTCTTCCAATTCAATGTAGTTCTCCAGATAGGAGATCTCCTTGTTCAGATACACCATGCGCTCGTTGCACTCGTACAACATGTAGCGCAGGATGGCCGATAGCTTCAGGACTATTTCCGGAGCGCGGTCGTCCTTGGTCAGCGCCAGGGAATACAAATTGTTGAGCGTATTGAAGAGGAAATGGGGATTGACCTGGCTCTTGAGGAAATTGAGCTCGGTCTGCAATTGCTGATTTTCGAGCTGTCGGTTGAGCTGCTGCTGGTTCAATGAGTGCAGAACCAATTTAAGGCTGGAGGTCAGAAAGATCATGAACACAGAGTTGACCACGGCTACCGCATAGGCTTGGGCGTTTCCGGTTTCATCGGGCGCTAAACCGGGACCCATCCAGATGTAAAGGGTCCAGATCGCCGCTGCGCAGGTTGGTATGATCAGCAACAGGAAAAGACCATAGGCCAGATAGCGTCCACTCCACAAAAGCCGGGGTATTCCCAGCCTAAGATTTAAATATACGAAAACAGCATAGACTCCAGCCAGACAGGCAGCTTCATAGAGGGCTACCCATAGATCCCGGTCATGGCTGAGAATATTGGTCCATAAGATCAACCAGGCTCCCCAGAAGCTCAGGTGCATACCTATCCGGGTGCCGGTGGATCGAAGCAATTGCATACGCCTCATAAAGGTAGAGTTTATGGCATACCCGATGGCCATTGCTCTCTTCTCCGTCTGTCATACACCGACCAAGTCTTCAGGAGCTTCGACCAATGCCCCTTTTTTTTCGACCAACGTGTTTTGAGGCCCTGGAAAGTAGCTTTTTAGCCCTGGTATCAGGCTTTTGACAGCCTTTGCTGTGTTGGTCGAGTATTTAGGGCTATTGGTATAAGTAAATTTTTAGGCGGCCAAAGTCGCAATATCCTTGCATCATCAACATCACCAAATAAAACGCACTGCCATGATGATCTTACAATCCCTTTTACTCGCTTCCAGTCTTATGCTTATGAACAGCACCCCCGCAACATACAGCAACCCGGACAGCGACAGCAGCAACATTGAATTGAACACCCAGGCCGCCCGTGAGATTCTCACCCAGGCCATTCGCCAGCAAATCAGCTATCCGACCTTTGCTGCAGAACCCCAGCAGGAAGTGATTGTGCGCATCCACTTCCAGGTAGACGAAAACAACCGAATTGATCTTCTCAAGGTCAGCGGAAACGATCGCAAAGTCGTGCGCTACGTCGAGGAAAACCTCCAGGGCAAAGCCGCCGGTGAGCAGCCCATCGTACCCGGAGTAACCTTTGTCAGCACCCTGCGCTTCGTACACTAAACTACTACCCTACAGAGCATCGGCTCCGGCCCTCCGCCAGGAGCCGATGTTTGTTTGACATAGATCGACGTTTTTGGCAGGGATCTGGTGATCCACAGGCCCGGTTCGCGACAGCGTTCCGGGCCTGTTTCTTTTCATCCAATGCGGCTCTGGAGCGGCTCCGGAGCGGCCCTGGAGCAGGCAGGGGCGAAAGTGGCGAAAGTGGTATTTTAAGCCCCTGAAAGTCTGCGCTGTGGTGGAAAGCTATCAAAGCGAAGCAGGCAGCATTCGCGCTGGAAGTTGAAGTACTTTGAACGATAAAATCAAAAGATGAACATTGGAGCTCTGGTGAAGCACCCCAGCTTTGGTCGGGGTGTGTTGGTAGAAGAAAGCCCGGCTTTCCTCAAAGTCTATTTTCACGATCTGGACAAGAGCAAGCAAATCCCCAGCTCGGGCAATGAGCTGGAGCTGATCGAAGAGGGCAGCGAATCATTGGGTCTGAGCCTTGAAGAAGTAGAAGATGCCCTGTGGAAGGTCCTGGATCGCTATGCAGGGATCCAGGAGATCGTGCATCTGGGCGACCGCTGGCTGGGCGGAACCATGATCCTGCAGCCCCAGGACAAGAGCCTGCAAAACAAGGAGATTCCGCTGGAGGCCTTCTTCCACAAGATTGTCATGCTGCGCGATCGGCTGCGGGTGCTGGAGCAGCAAATCAACATCCACGCCAAGCTGACGGATGAGGATCGCATTCACCTGCAGCAGTACATCACCCGCATCTATGGGAGCCTGACGTCATTCAACGTGCTGTTCAAGCACAAGGCCGATCAATTCAAAGGAACGGGTTCCTGAGGCCCGCATCTATGAATTCTTTAGAGAAAGATCAGCAGAATCGCGTTTTGGTGGAAGGGGCCCTTCGCCCTGAAAACCTGTTTGTGGCTGACCGCATACTCAGTCATCTCTATTCGAAAAGCTTCTCTGCATCTACCCGGGACTGGATGTCACCCCGTTGGCAAGAGTTAGGCCGGGCTCTGGGTGCAGAGATGGACCAACTCTCTCAAAGCGCTGATCGCCAGGGTCCCGTCCTGCGGGATCGCGATCTGTACGGACAGGATCGGCAAGAGGTGATCTTCCACCCGGCCTATGAACAACTCACCCGTATGGCGGTGGCTTCGGGCATGTTTGCTCTCAAATGGGATCCCGGGCTGAAAGAGAAGTTCAAAGGGCAGACCCATCAACTGGGCTTCAGCGCCGGATTGCTCTACGCCATGGGCGAGGCCGGTCTGTATTGCCCGCTCTGCATGACCGATGGGGCCGCGCGGATCATCGATCGCTATGCCAGCCCTGCCGACCGGGAGCGAATACTGCCGCACATTTACACGTGGAAGGCGGAGGAGCTCTATACCGGCGCCATGTTCCTTACCGAGAAGTCCGGGGGATCAGATGTGGGTGCCAACCGCGTTATGGCGCTGAAGGCCGAACCGGGCAGCCTGCCTGAAAACACTCCAGAGCCCGAATTTTGGTATCGCTTGTATGGCGAAAAGTGGTTTTGCTCCAACGCCACTGCCGAGATCGCCCTGGTTCTGGCACGCACGGAAGGGGCGGAGCCGGGTACCCGGGGCCTGAGTATCTTCCTGTTGGAGCAACAAGGACCTGGAGGGCTTGCAAACCCCCGACATTACATCCGCCTGAAGGACAAGCTGGGGGTTCGCTCCATGGCTTCGGCAGAGATTGAATTCCAGGGGACCTGGGCCAAGCGACTGGGCCAAGAAGGTCAGGGCTTTGCGATCATGACCGAGATGATCAATCTCAGCCGTCTCTACAATGCCGTAACCGCTGTAGCTCTGACCCGACGAGCTCTCCACGAGGCCTGGTTCTTCCTCTCGAACAGAACAAGTTTTGGGCGCTCTGCGCTTGAGCATCCGCTCGTTGCTGAACGGCTGGAAAGGCTTTGCGCCGGCTGGCAGGCAGAACTCTACTTGTGCTGGAGGGCTATACAGGCCCTGGATGCAGCCGATCAGGGAGATGAACAGGAGGCTCGTTTGTTGCGCCTGCTCACGCCCATGGTCAAGCGCTCCAGTGCGGAGTTTGCCGTTTATGCCATACGCGAGGCCATGGAACTGATGGGTGGGCTGGGTTATATTGAACAGGGCATCATGCCCAAATTGTTCCGCGACGCGCAAGTCCTGCCCATCTGGGAAGGAGCCGGTAACATCATGCTGCTCGACATGCTTCGGGCGATGGACAAGGCCGGTGCCGCAATTGTTCTGAAACAGGAGCTGGAGCGCTTGTTCAGCAAGTTGCCCGACCCAGGGGCTGAGGATTGGGCCCAGGCCCTCTGGCCAGCCGCGGAGGAATGGTCGCGGCGCAGCGTTGTGATCTTTGCGCGTATAGAAGAGCTAACGCGCATGGAGCGACCCATGGCCGAGTACCATTCCCGTCCCGCCCTCGAAGCGCTGACGGAGCTGGTTCAGGCCGCCTTGCTGATACATCAGTACTCATCCGATAGCGCCGATTGGATTGCTCCGGCCCTGAGCCAACTGGCCCGTCGCATCTTTGGGGAATGGAGCATCGGCGTTCGGGATAAGACCGGTCCCCTTTCCCCCGAAAAACTGGCCCGACTCATGGGCCTTGACGGATCAATCTCTGCCTAATCAATCTCTCTTTCTCCATATGGACATGTATGCTTTTGTCGGCCAGATAGTCGAGCGCTTTGGCCCCCGCTCACCCGGCAGCAATGCCGAGCGCAAGGCCCAGGAATGGGTCAGGGAACAGTTTGAACAAATGGTTGGCACAGAGCAGGTGGATGTGCAGCGCTTCAAGGCTGCCCTGACCGGAAAGTTTATCAGTCTTAAATGGTTTGTCGCTCTGTTTTTGATTGCCATGGCCCTGGCCTGGATCAGCCTGCCTCTGGCCGGCCTGCTGGGCCTGGTGAATGCGGTGATCTTTCTGGGGCATTTTGTGATGTACCGCGATTGGCTGGATTCGATCTTTCCACAGATGGACTCCAGCAATGTGAGCGCGGACATAGAGCCGGTGGATCATGCACAGTCCACCCTTATCATCGCCGGGCATGTGGATTCGGCCACGGAGTTTCAGTGGTGGTATCGCTTTGGTCAGGCCGGCATCATCGCCACGGTGCTGGCGGGTTTTGTGATGGTCCTCGGGGGTTTTTATCTGGCGCTGGCCTCCTTGTGGAGCCCGGTGATGGGGCAGATGAGCCTGACGGCGCAGATGCCCTGGTGGATCTTGCTGGGCCTTTCGCCCTTGCTGATCAGCATGTGGTCTATTCACGGAGACCGGGTTGTTGACGGTGCTATTGACAATCTCAGCGGTCTTGCGATTGCCTGGGGAGTAGGCAGGCATTATGCCAATCCGGATGCTTCGGGACACAGCCGCCTGAAGCGCACCCGGATCCGGCTCATGAGTTTCGGTTCGGAGGAATGTGGATTAAAGGGCTCCAGAGCCTATGTGCGGGAATTTGAGCAGGAGCTTCGCGCGGAGAATGCGGTTCTGCTGAACATGGAGAGTTTCAAGGATGATCAGTTCATCAATATTCTGAGTTCGGAGACCTTCACCGGAGCGCGCTATCCCAAAGAGCTCAACGCCATGCTGGCCGAGTCCATGCAGGCCTGTGGAATGAAGTTCAAGAGCGGACCGCTAATGGTTGGGGCCACGGATTCCTCTTCCTTTGCCAATCGCGGGCTGCCTGCGACCTGTGTGATTGGGCTGAATTCAGAGAAACTCGATCCGACTTATCACACTCGCCTGGACAATATGGAAAATCTGCAGAGCAGCGGTATGGAGGCTATGCTCAAGGTGCTGGTTCACTTCATCGATCGCTGGGACGCGATGGAGCAACCACCAAAATTATTCAAATAAGTTATATTTTTAATGCATAAATTGCGGCCCTTATCGCAAAGGTTTTTTTTATCGGTTCGAAGCGGCTTTGCGGTGTCGCTCCAGCAGCCGCTCATTGATGCGGGCGTAGAGCCCGGGTAAGAAGGTCCAGAGCCGATGGCTCAGTCGGGCGTGAGCGGGAAAGACGATCACTTTTCGACTTGAAGCTACGCCCTCCAGAATGCATCTGGCGGCTTCTTCAACCGGATAGAGCTTCCAGGGCAAGTGGGAGAGCATGGCTTCTTTGTTGGTGTTTCTGATTTCCGCCCGATCAAAGATGGCGGTGTCTATATAGCCGGGACAGACGGCACTGCAGAGAATGCCCAGCGTTTTTCCCTCTATGGACAGGTTGTGCGAGAGACCCATGACCCCGTGTTTGCAGGCGCTGTATAAGCTGGCCAAAGGGGAGGGGCTGATGCCGAGAAGGGAGGCGGTGTTGACAATATGCCCTCCACCATGATTTTCCATATATTTAAAAGCTTCCTGACTGGCCACCACAACAGCATCGAGGTTGATGCTGCGCACAGCCACCCAGTCTTCGGCGTGCATATGCCTGAATTCACCGGCCATGCCAATGCCCGCATTGTTGAACAGGTAGTCCAGCCGGTTGCCGCGGCCCGGGCTTTCGCGGATCCATGCTCCGAGAGCTTCGCTGTCGCGCACATCCAGCTCTGTCAGGGAGGCCGCGGGATTGGGCCAGCCTGAAGCGGCCTGGCGCAGCGCACTGATGTTCAGGTCGCTGAGGTGAAGACGGGCCCCGAGCTCGCTGAGTCGCGCAGCCACAGCCCGGCCAATACCACTGCCGGCTCCGCTGATCAGTACGGTCTTCCCTTTGAACACATTGCTTTGCATGTCGAATGGCTTTGGGGCAAAATAGCCTATTTTTAAGCGTTGTGAAGGTCTGACCCTCCACTTTTCCGGCCTGGACAGGGCCGGTTTTCTATGCGATACTACAGCGTCAGCGACCTGCATATTGACTACCGGGAGAATGCCGAATGGGTCAGGCAATTGCCCCTGCGGGAATACCGCGATGATGCATTGCTGCTCGGCGGGGACATCAGTCACGATCTCCCTGGATTGGAGGACTGCCTCAGTCGTTTGCGCGAGCGTTTCGGGCACCTGTTCTTTGTGGCCGGCAACCACGATGTCTGGGTCAGGCGCTCAGAGGGCATGGATTCAGCAGCTAAACTTTTGCGCATAGAAGAACTTTGCGAGCGGCTCGACGTGTTGATTCAACCGGCTATGGTTGGTGGGCATTGGATCGTTCCCTTGCCCTCCTGGTACGATTTCAGTTTCGGGACCCCCGGCCCTGAACTCCGGCAGCGCTGGGCGGACTTCAGTCATTGCGTCTGGCCTGCTGGAATGGACCAGGTGCAAATCAATGCCTGGTGGATGAGCCGGGTGGATCTATCGGTCCTTCCTGCAGGCGCATCCGTGCTCAGTTTTTCTCATTTCATGCCCCGGCTGGATATCCTACCCGATCGCGTCGATCCGGCGCGTTACTGGCTTAGCCCGGTTCTGGGCTCCAAAGCTCTGGGTGAGCAGGTGTCTGCACTCAAACCACTCTGCCATGTTTGCGGTCATTCCCATCTCAACTTTCTCAAGAAAATCGGGAATACCGTTTTCCTGAACAACGCCTTTGGGTATCCTGCTGAAGCGGCGTACACCCGAAAGAGATTGCTTCAGATCAAGTTTACCGAGTCAGGAGTGAACATAACATAAGTTGCCTTAGCAAATCCAGAGGTTAGCACCATAACATAAGTTGCCTTAGCAAATCCAGCGGTTAGCACCATAACATAAGTTGTCTTAGCAAATCCGGCGGTTAGCACCATAGCATAAGTTATTCTACGTTAGTGCTGAGGATGTCGCGGATTGGACGGCCTTCAATCTTGCTTTTTAACCAATTGAGCAGATTCAGGTAGCTCTGTGCATTGACTTCAAACTCTTTCTTCAAGGTTTCCTCCAGCTTTTCATGGAAGCCGATGAGCAAGTCTCTCTTCTTCTCCGGGTCTTTGATGCTGATCATTCTACCGAGCTGTTTGAGCAAAAGATCTTCGACCAAAAAAAGACGCTTCTTCTTGAGGAGAAAACGACGCGTGGATTTCAACTCGTACTTTAATAAATCATAGTTTCCTAAATCATAATGAATTAGAATATTTAATATACGAGAAAAGCAGATAACATCATCGGCGGCATTGGGCTTCTCATCCAGCACAATGCGATTGACCCAGTCGGAGGCTTTGTCCAGATCGCCGGTGTAGAAGTAAATCTTGGCGATGGTGAAGAGCATTTCGATCTTGAACTCGATGACGATTACGCTCTCAAAACGCTCCAGCATCTCTTCGACGCGGGGTACCAAAGCCAGGGCCTCATCATAGCGGTAGCTGCGATAGTAGTGAGCCAGTTCCTGCACATAGCTGGTTTCAAAGATGATGGCCTGTTCAGTGTTTGTGATGGAACTGGCGTACTGGTCGGCTGTTTCCCGAACATTCTTGAGGATTTCCTCAAAGTTGGGCCAGTCTTTGAGTTCCATGTAATTGTGCAGCAGGTTGTTCTGCACCTTGATGTACTGAATGAGGTTTTCGCGAATGAAGTGGGGATGCTCTTCAAACAAACGAAAGCGAAGCAGGTCGAAGCGATGGGCCTCGTCGTGGTGCTCCAGCAGAGTTTGGTAAACGCCCTTGATGTTGTAGTAGCGCAGTTTGCCGATGAAAGAGCGTGGGAGATTTCCCTCAGCCAAAGACGGATGAGCGAGGATCTGTTCAATGGCTTGAAGTTCGGAATTGGAGCGAGCACGAGTGTAGCGCCGATAGACTCTGAAGGCATCTTGCTCCAGCAGCCTGAGCTGATAGGTCTCCTCCATGATCTGCAGGACTTCCCGAATCTCATGGTTGGAGTCGCGGCGAAAGGCATCCAGCTTATCGCCTTTTAAGAAGCGGGTGTTGACCTCGTTCTCCCATTTAATCAGATGGAAGAGCAATTCGTACTTGTCGTATTGCCGTGCCAGGGCCTTGGCCTTGACCAAAATCTTGATGCTTTTCTTGTACAGACCCTTCCCAAAGAGAATCTTGACGCTTTCGGTTTCTTCCTGAATTCGGGATTCTGCGTCGGCGCCGGAGTAGTAGGAGCGAAGGCTTCGGAGGATGAAGTTGTAGAGGTAGTTCTTGGTGACGGCGAACTGCTTGATGAAGGTTTCGCCCTGAAAGCCGTCCAGCAGGGATTTTTCATCGTATTCGTTCTGCCGGTCTATGGCGTCAAAAAGCTTGACATAGTTGTTCTGCTCTCCTTTTACATGAATGGAGGCAAATATTTTAAAATAGCGTTTTTCAGTTTGCTTCAGCGACTTGATGAGCTGAAACAAGTCATCGGTTATGGTCATCGGGCAGGATGATGCCCGTCAAGATAGGAATTTTATAAAAAATAGGCTCTATGCTTCACAACTCATTTGCAATATATTGATATCCAGATAATTACAGCGGATTCCAAATGTAAAATGTTTGGCGTTGAAACTTAATGATCAAAGGGCAATATTGAGCTTCCAATTGTATTCGTAATAGCTCAGGTCAATCTCTTCGGGAATAGGCACTGTGCGAAAGCGGTTGATGTAGTCGCGAATGGCGTCCGCACCACCAAAATCTTCGACATACCATTCAAAGATTCGGCTGATCTCCGCTACCTGGTCACCCTGGCGATAGCGTATGAATTTCGGATCGTTCAAGGCTTTGCGGGTAGCCATGTCCAATTGGATGCCCAGGGTCTTGGGCCGATACGCCAGACTCTGAATCGGTGGGCAGCCCAAGGCGGCGCAGACCAGGGCAAAGTGAATGCGCGCGTCATCCCGCAATTCATCTTCCCAATCATTGAGGCTGGCTTCCTTGCTGCCTATGCGCATCTGCTGAACGTCAAAGAACCCTGCAATGTCCATGGGAGAGCTTATGGGATAGTGGTTGATCACCTGATGAATAACAAGTATATTATAAGAATTAATAATTAATGCCTCGCGCTGCTCCGCCTCGAGTCCATCCCATTGCTCGTCGCCTATTCGGTGAACAAGCTCGTTCAAACTGGCCTGATTTAAACTTAAATCTTGATATAGAATCTTTCCATTTCTAACATAGTCACTATAGAACTGATCCATGTCATTGATCAGCGCATCCAGGCTGCTGACCACTCCCTGACCACTGGGTTGCTTTAACGCTGGTTCATCCGTTGCAAGGTATTCTCCCGGGGGAAGGGCTTTGCTGCTTTGAGCAGGGGAGGGAAGGGCTTCTTTCTTATCAGTAGAGCCGATCTTGCTCTTATCTGCCGGATCGACGTCGGTTTGCGCATCGGAAACATCAACTGAATCCGCGGCACCACTCTGGATTGGGATCTTAGTGAGCTTCGCAGCAGCCTCTTCTTCCTCTGCAGATGCGTCTGGTAATGCCCCATCCTGCTGAGCATTCGAATGCTGCGCTACCGTCCATGGGTCCCGGGTCTCAGAACTTGTCGTCAACACGCTCTCCGAGGCTTCGGGTTCAGTTGTGGAAGCTCCATGTTTTTCCCCACTTTTGCACGCGGATAAAAGATTGACAAGCAGTAAGATATAAAAGATTTTTGGCATTGGTTTGTATATTTACGCGGCTAAGCTCTGCCTCCATTGAATATTCGCGCGACACTAAAACGCCTTCTAGGCCTGGAAAAGTTCACCTTTGAGCGCTTCCTCCACATCGCCTTGTTCATCGGCCTTCCAGGCATGCTCATTCTGGAGCACAGCTTCCAGCCGGAGTTGGAGCACTACACCCTGGTCAGGGCTTCGATGGCCATCCTTTCCCTTGGCATATACCTCCTCTCCTTTACCTGGCCATTCATTCGGCGAGATTTCACCTTTATCAACTACGTCACTATTTATTTGGTTATATCGCATATTATTTTTCTTACATATGTAAATGGCTTCACTTTCTATTTGAGCAGCTTGTTGATCAGCTTGATTCTTGGGGCTTCATTGGTGTTCAGAACCCGTTTCCAACTGTTGGTCTTTCAAGTCAGCATGTTCTTGCTGATCACTCAGGCTTCCTTTCTGGCCGGTAAAGATACCCAGGTAGATGTTCCGCTGTTTCTGATTCTCTATGTGTTTATGAATCTATGCGCTTATGGCATTCAGGATTACATCTTTCGGCAGAGGGATCGTCTGCAGGCAGCGGCTGAGGAACTTCGCCGCTCCAATGCCTATCTGGAGCAATTCGCCTACGCCACTTCGCACGATCTGCAAGAACCGCTCAGAACCGTTACCAGCTATGTTCAGTTGCTCCAAAAACGCTATGCGGGCAAACTCGATGAAGAAGCCGATGAGTTCATCCATTTTACGGTGGATGCCACAGGTAGAATGCGGGAGATGATCCAGGGTTTGCTCAAGTTCAGCCGGGTCAGTTCCCAGAATTTCAAGGCGGACCGGGTTGATCTGAACGACGTGCTCAAGCAGGTGGCCGACAGCCTCAAACTGGTCATCGAGGAGGGCAATGCCAGCATTCGATATTCCACCATGCCTGTGGTTCAGGGCGATCGCAGTATGCTGGCTCAGTTGTTTCAGAACATGATCATCAACGCCATCAAGTACCGGGATGAGCAGCGGGATCCGGTGATTGAAATCGATGTGCAGAACAGCGATGGAGCATGGCAGTTCTCCATTGCCGACAACGGAATCGGGATACCGCGGAAGTATCAGGAACGCATCTTTGAAGTGTTCAGCCGGGTTCAGAGCAAACAGGACGCCGAAGGATTGGGCATAGGTCTGGCCCTGTGCAAGCGCATCGTGTTCAACCACGGTGGCGATATCTGGGTGCGATCCGAAGAGGGGCAGGGGAGCACCTTCTACTTTACTCTGCTGCGCTGAACGCCGTTTCCTCCAGTCCCAGCCAGGCCAGGGTGGAGCGATGATAGAGATCCCTGACGGTGTTCTCTTCCAGCCCCATTTCGCCAATCATGCGCCCGATTTCCAAATCTCCCAGGGGGAAGGGGTAGTCTGAGCCCAGGCAGACCTTGCTGCTGCCCTGCAGGGCCAGGATGTAGGTCAGCATGGCGGGGTCATGGGTGATGCTGTCCACCCAGAAGCGACCGAGGTATTGGCGCGGGTTGTTTGGATTGTCAATGGCCACCAGATCAGGGCGGCAGTTGAAGCCGTGTTCAATGCGCCCAATCGTGCCCATGAAGGATCCGCCTGCGTGGGAGAAGTTGACCTTGAGCCCGGGCAGGCGGTCAAAGAGCCCGGAGAAGATCATAGAGCACATGGCCCTGGAGGTTTCTGCGGGCATGCCAACCAGCCAGGGCAGCCAGTACTTGCGCATATGCTGCATGCCCATCATGTTCCATGGGTGAATCAGCACAGCCATGTTCAGGCGCTCGCAGGCCTGAAAGATGGGAAAGAATTGTTCTTCGCCCAGATTGAGATCGTTGACATTGGATCCGATCTGAACACCGGCAATCCCCATATCGGCAAGCCTCTCCAGTTCGCCGATAGACAGGTCTGCATCTTGCATGGGAAGGGTGCCCAGGGCGATGTAGTGGCGCGGATAGCGCTCTTGTATCTCGGCCAGGTGATCGTTGAGAAATCGGGAGAGCTCCAGGGCATCAGCCGCTTTAGCCCAATAGGAGAACATGACCGGTATAGTGCAGACCACTTGCACCTGCGTTTGAAAGCGGGCGTATTCTTCGATGCGCAACTCCGCATCCCAGCAATTGGCTCCTATTCGCCTGAAGAATTCCCCGCCCTTCATCATGTTCTTGAAGGCTCCGGGGGCGTCCTCCAATTCGATGAAATCACCGTATCCAAATCTCTTAGACCAGGCCGGCATGCGCTCGGGGAGCATATGGCTGTGCATATCAATCTTCAACATAGAGCCCGGCTTGTTCAGGTCTTGGATTTTTCAGCTTGTTCTCCGTTGCGGCGACCGCTGCAGGTCGTGTCCGTGCACTCTCCGTAGAAATTGAGGGCGTGGGAGTCTATGCGAAACTGGTAAACCTCTTCGACCATGGACTTGATGCGCTCAATGCGGGGGTCGCAGAACTCCAGAATACGGCCGCATTGAGTGCAGACCAGGTGATCGTGCTGCCCGTAGCCGTATGACTTCTCGTACTTGGTGATGGAATCGCCAAAGTATTGCTTGGAAACCAGGTGGCAGTCCACCAGGATGTCCAGGGTATTGTAAACCGTGGCCCGGCTCACTTTCATATCCTGTTTCTTGAGTTCCAGATAAAGGGCTTCTGCATCAAAATGCCCCTTTTTCCCATAGATGGCGCGAAGGATATTGAAGCGCTCCGGGGTCTTTCGCAGGTTGTTGCGGTCGAGGTATTCGCGCAGAATATCTTCAACGGCAGGTAGCGTATCCGGGGCCTTCATGCCGCAAAGTTAGCCACTTTTTCGGCTGAAGGTCTGTTCGGCTGCCCCGCGACTTGAGCAGTGGTGGACAAAAACGGGGGAAGAGCACAGGTGCCCTTCCCCCGCTTAAAACGAATTTATAAAACGTGCGAGCGTTTATTGAACCACGAAGCGCAGCGTCTCCACCGCGTGCTCGCCGCCTTCAAAACGGGCGCATAGCCAGTAGATACCGGGCTCCAGACCATGGAGCGAAATCACCTGCTGACTCGAAGACCAGGCTTCGGGCTGCTGGCTCATGCGCAGGCGGCCCAGTGCGTCGTATACCTCCAGACCCTGCAAGCCAAATCCGCTTTCCACCACCAATTGATCGGTAGCGGGATTGGGCCAGGCGCTGAGCACCATAGCAGATTCGTCAAGTTGGCTCAGGTCCTCTACTTCGCGCGCCGCGGGAACACTGAAGGTGTCGTAAACCGAAAAAGCGGTGGCATTTACACTGGGGCTGATGCTGCAAGCGCAGCGCACTCTCCAGCGCCAGGTTGTTCCCGCGCCCAGAAGGCTGTAGGGCACCTGAGTTGAGGAAGGAGCAGCGCCGATGATGTTCTGACTGGGCGAAGGGCCGGGGGGCGTAATGCGGTTGGCGTTGGCCTGGCAGGCCACCGTCAGCGGAACCGGATTCCAGCTCAGCGCAATGCGATTGGAAAGGTTGGTCGAGTTCAGGCCGCTGGGAGGCGTGGCTGTGGAGCAGGAAGTGGCACAGACAATGTCAACGGTAACGCTGCTGGATGTGGCATAACAGATGGGCAGTGCATCGGTGCAGGGCTGACCCGCCTGAACGTTGATCTGGTCAATGGAATAGATGATGTTGTCCAGCGCATCTGCTCCATTGAAGGCCAGGATGCTCGCAACCCAGACGTTCATGTTGGTGATGTCCGAACCGTTGAAGATACCTATGGAGTTGTACACACTGCACACATCAATGCCCTGAACCAGTTCGGCAAAGGTGCAGCAAGGGGTAAACAGAAAGCTTCCGTTCAACAAAGCCTGAGCGAAGGCTTGTAAACTGCTCAGGTTGTAGTGAAGAGCTGTTACGGTAAACTGATCTCCATTGGAAAGGCCGGCCGCTTGTGGATTGAAGGCTCCGCTCAGGTTGATGGCCAGAATCTTAGGACCAAATGCGGTGCTGTCTTCGTTGTAGACGATCTGACTGGGATCCTGAAAGATGTATTCGGTGCGGGTCAATCCGGCGGTATAGCCGCTAAGGGTAGGGGGTGCCCACAGGCTGCCGTCGGCGCAAATAGTGGGTTGGCTGGTGCTTAAGCTTCCTCCGGAACCGGCGGGAAGACTGCAATTCTGCACCTGAGCGTTGAGGCTCAGAGCGCTGAAGAGCGCCGCAGCAAGCAGGCCGAAGCCACACTTTTTAAGTTGGGTAATCTTCAAACTCATGATGATTTGGTTTTAATTTGTGTTGTGTTGCAAGGCCCTTCCGCCGTAATCATTCCATCAACAACGGGGAGGCCACTGACCAGTTTGCGCTGCTGAGCCGCATGGTGTAGTAACCCGCAGGAGCGCGGGGGATTTGAAGCGTATGCCGGTTCTCTCCTGGGCTGAGCGAAAGTTTTTGAGCGTGGAGCAATCGGCCCGTCAAATCCAGCAATTCAAGATTGGCCTGGCCCTCATAACGGCTGTTGAAGCTCAGGTTCAGGATTTCGCTGATGGGATTGGGTCCCAGGCTCAGGGCGCTGATCCACTCTTCTGCACCATAGCTGGAGTAGGGCCCGTTGATGCCGACCGAAGAGCCGGTGTCCACGGTGAAACACAAGCTGTTTGAAGCGGCGTAACACATAGGTACTCCGGGTGTGCAAGGCGCACCGGGTGGAATGGTATTGATGAAGGAATCCACCAGAAAGGCAATGGATGGAAAGGTGGCCTGTATCCCATAGGCTATGGCAAAATCGGCCAGGTCGTTGAAGTCTTCCAGATCGGCGCCTTCCAGGATGCCGAAATCCTGCAGCAGGGAACAGACATCTACTCCCTGGGTTGCCTGGGCAAACAGACAACAGGCGACACCGGAAAATTCGCTGTTGTACAAGCTGTCAATCTGGGCCTGTAAAACCGGAAGGGAAAAGGACCAGGAGAACACACAGAATTCATCGCCATCTTCGAGGCCCAGATCGGCACCGGCATCGACGCGTCCGCTGTTGTTGGCCAGTAGGATGCGCGCACCGGTTTTACCGGAAAAGGAATCAAAGACCTGATCATTGGGATTCACAAAGACGTACTGCACCAGACCAAGACCACTGCTTTCACCCGTTCGGGTGATGATGGGACTCATAGAGCCGACGTACGCAGTTCCGCTGCCCGTGCTCAAGGTTCCGCCCGAGCCTGCAGCCAAGGTGCAATTCTGAGTCTGAGCCTGCAAGCCGGAGGCGGCAAGGATCAGGCTACAACAGAAAACCGCGGTTCTCAGGTCTGGGAAGAACTTCAGACCTATGCTGTAAAGGGAAGTTTTTGTGGACAGATTAAGCATGTAAATATTTTTTTTACCGGTATGCTTTAACTTTTTAGTGGCATGTTCCGGTTTGAATGCAATGGAAATCGGGAACTTATCGGGCAAAAAACTAAAAGTGGAACCCTAATCATGCCTGGTTTGGCGAAGGTGGAGCCCAGACTGAAATTCCGGCCTAAATTAGCCAGAGCGCCGCAAAGTACGCTCCTTCAAAAACGTGATTTTTCCACAAGCGCAGCCCGACCCTTCAACACAGCAGTCTCGGGCCAGGGATGCTTTTCATACCTGGTACCAGAGCCGGCAATGGACCCCATTTCCTTTCCAGGAGGAGATGCTTGAAGTGGTTTTGGGCGATTGCAGCGGCCTGCTCAATGCTCCTACGGGAAGCGGAAAGACCTATGCGGCCTGGATACCGCTCCTGTGTAGGGAGATGCTCAAAGAGCCTTCGACCGAATACAGAAAATCTTCTCTTAAATTCCTCTGGATCACCCCTTTAAGAGCCTTGGCCTCTGACATTGCTTCAGCCTTGCAGAGCGCTTGTGATGCTTATGATTTGGGCTGGCGGGTGGAGATGAGAAGCGGTGATACCAGCTCGGCCCAGAAGCAGAGTCAGATCAGGAACATGCCCGAAGTGCTGGTGACCACCCCGGAGAGCTTACATCTGCTGCTGGCCAGAAAAAACTACCCGCAGATGTTGGGCAATCTGAGTGCCGTGGTGGTGGATGAGTGGCATGAATTGCTGGGCTCCAAACGCGGCGTGCAGGTGGAATTGGCGCTGAGCCGCTTCAGAGCCCTCTGCCCGGATATGCTCACATGGGGCATCTCAGCCACCATAGGCAATCTGGTGGAGGGTCTGGAAGTCTTGCTGGGCCCGGGCATGGAGGAAGACAAAACCAGCATAGTTCGGGCCCGACACAGCCGCAATCTGGACATGCGAACGATCTTGCCAGATGACCTTTCCCAGATCAGTTGGGGTGGTCATCTGGGCACGCGCCTGCTTGAAAAAGTGCTGCCTTTGCTGGACGAGGCGGAGAGCACCCTGATCTTCACCAATACCCGATCTCAGGCCGAGATCTGGTATCAGAAATTGTTGGAAGCCGATCCGGAGCTGGCCGGGCGCATGGCCATGCACCACGGCTCATTGGACCGCGAGATTCGCACCTGGGTGGAAGAAGCCCTGCACGCCGCCGATCTCAAGGCCGTGGTATGTACGTCTAGCCTTGATCTGGGGGTGGATTTCAGACCGGTGGATCAGGTGGTGCAGATCGGTGGCCCCAAAGGGGTGGCGCGTTTCATCCAGCGGGCAGGGCGGAGCGGACACCGACCGGGGGCTAAAAGTCTGATTCACTTTCTGCCCACCCATGCTCTGGAGATTCTGGAGGCGGCTGCCCTGCAAGAGGCGCTCAAGCTGGAGTATGTCGAAAAGCGGATTCCCCTGCGGCGCTGTTTTGATGTGCTGGTGCAGTATTTAGTGACCTTGGCTTTGTCTGAGGGATTTAATTCTGAAGAGTTGCTGCCCGAGATTCGCAGCACCTGGTGTTTTGCTGACATCACTGAAGAGGAATGGCGCTGGTGCCTTCAATTCATCAGCGTGGGAGGCCCCAGCCTGAGGCAATACGACGAGTTTCACCGCGTGAGCTGGCAAGATGGGGTGTTTGTGGTAAGCGATCAGCGCGTGGCCCGCAGGCACCGTTTGCACATCGGCACCATCGTCAGCGACAGCATGCTCAGGGTGCGCTATCAGGCCGGCGGACATCTGGGCAGTGTTGAGGAGTACTTCATCAGCAAGCTCAAGCCCGGCGATGCTTTTTGGTTTGCCGGCAGGGTTCTGGAGTTGATTCAGGTCAGGGAGATGGAGGTGCTGGTGCGCAAGAGCAAACGCAAGACAGCGGCGGTGCCGCAGTGGGGTGGGGGTCGAATGGCGTTCAGTTCCTACCTCAGCAATCTGTTGCGAAAGGAGTTGGGCAAGGTGTCCAAAGGTCAGTTGGAGGGCAAGGAACTGGAGGCCCTGAAGTCGCTTTTCGAGATACAGAAAAGGCGCTCCATCATTCCGAACGAGGACACCCTGCTCATAGAGGTGATGGAAAGCGGAGACGGGCACCACGTCTTTGTTTTTCCCCTGGAGGGAAGACAGGTGCACGAGGGTATAGCCAGCCTCATGATCTGGCGCATGAGCCGCTTCCACCCGGCGAGTTATTCCTTGGCGATGAACGACTACGGTTTTGAACTGCTCAGTGACCGACCCATACCTATTGAGCGGGCATTGGCCGAAGGAGTGCTGGAGCCCTCGCGGCTGAGCGAAGATCTTTTGCAGAGCGTCAATGCCGCCGAGATGGCTCAGCGGAAGTTCCGCGACATCGCCTGTATTGCCGGGCTGACCTTTCCCGGTTACCCTGGCAAGCTCAAAAAAACCAAACATCTCCAGGCTTCAGCCGGGCTGATCTATCGGGTCTTTGCCGACTATGACCCCCAAAACCTGTTGTTTCGCCAGGCCATGAATGAGGTGATGGACGACCAGCTCGAAGAGGCCCGTATTCGAAAAGCCCTGTTGCGCATTCGTCAGCAGGAGATCAGGGTCATGCACACCGCCAAGCCCAGTCCCTTGGCTTTTCCGATTTTGGTAGAGCGTTTCCGCCAGGAAATGAGCACCGAAAGCCTGGAGGCCCGGATAGCCCGAATGAAATTGGATGACTGAGATGGATCATGCCGATTCAAGGGCACGCGAGTGTGCTGTTCTGAGCTGGGCGGGTCAGGACTGGCTGGCCGATCCTTCGGGGGCGCTGTGGTGGCCTGCCCGACGCAGCTTGCTGCTCGCCGATCTGCACTTTGGGAAAGTGGGGCATTTCCGGCGTGCGGGCGTGCCCCTTCCGCACAGTGCCTTTGACAAGGGGCTGAGGAGCATAGATTTTCTTGTTGACGTATATAGGCCTGATTGTCTGATAGTTCTGGGTGATTTATTTCACAGTTACTACAATAGAGAGGTCGAGTATTTCAGAGCCTGGAGAAGGCGACAGAAAGGACTGGAAGTTCAATTGGTTCAGGGAAACCACGATGTGCTGAAGCCGGCATTGATGGCCGATTTGGGTCTGATAAACATGGGCGAGAGCCTTCTACTCGGAGATCTGGAGCTGAGACACGACCCGGAACCAGCCGCAGAACATTTTGCGCAACCGCCCTCGTTCCGCATCAGCGGGCATGTTCATCCCGGGGTGAAGTTGAAGGGTTACGGGCGCCAAAGCCTGCTTTTGCCCTGTTTTTGTTTTTCGGCTCAACAGGCCCTGTTGCCGGCTTTCGGCACTTTCACAGGTCTTCATCGCATCCGGCCCGGCAAAGGCGATCGGGTTTTTGTGCTCAGTGGTCAGCGTGTCATTGGAATAGGTTCTGAGCAGGGTAGTGTTTAACCTGCGGCTAGCTGTGGAGCGTTTTAAACTATGATTCGGGCTTTGAATGCTCTATCTTTGCCAAGCATTTGAAAATTTGTATATTATAATCAAGACACAACATGAAACACACAAATCTGTTAACCGGGCTTTTGGCGTGCTTTTTGGCGCCGATTGCACCACTGAGCGCCCAGCTCAGCATACCGGCAGTTGCCACTCCGGTAAGCGTCGATTTTACCGGTTATGCCGGAACTGGCTTTCAGGCCATACCTGATTCTGGCCAATTGAGCAGCAACGATTGGGCCATGACCGGCATGAGCGATGGAGCCCTCAACTTTGGCGACACGCGCCTTACCGGAGATTTTGCACGGGGTATTACCACCGGCGGAGTCTCTACCGGAGGGACCTATGCATTGAATCAAAGTGGAGACATTGCCATTCTGTTTCAACCTGCCGGTTCTGACTTTAACCCGGGAACTTTGACTTTGCGCTTGCAGAACAATACCGGTGCTGAAATCGCCGAGTTGAATGTCGATTACGACATCATCGTGATCAATAACGAAGACAGAGCTAACTCCTTCAATTTCAGCTACTCCACGGATAATGTCAGCTACCTGCCCGTTCCGGCGCTGGACTACACTTCACCCGCTGCCCGCGATGCTGGCGCTCCGCCTTTCGCAGTGCCGAGAAACACGGTTTTGACCGGTCTGGGTGTACCCGATGGCGCATTTATCTACCTGCGCTGGAACAGTGCGGATGTGAGCGGAAGCGGTTCGCGGGATGAGCTTGGTCTGGACAACATTGTAGTCTCAGCAGCCTCCGGCGCTTCTGCGGCCTCCTTCAATTTTCAGACCGCCACCTTGTCGGTCTCTGAAGGCGATGGCATCATCAATCTGAATGTCGAGATCTCAGAAGAAGCCGATTGTGATGTCGATGTTGTGCTGACAGGCGGTACGGCTGACGAAGGCGATGACTTTCTTTTCGGTTCCCCTCAAATGTTGAATTTCAGCATTGGAGGTGGACTTTCCCAGTCTGTTTCTATCGAGATACTGGAGGATGTTTTGCTCGAAGGGCCTGAAACCATTGTGTTGCAACTGCAGAATGCAGCAGGCGGTTGCATCATCGGCGCCGTTTCGGTAGCCACCATTACGATCGAGGACAATGATGTTGCACCTTTTGGAGAGTGCCAGAACCTCTACTTCAGCGAGTACATTGAGGGCAGTGGAAACAACAAGGCCCTGGAGATCTACAACCCTACCGGTGGAGATGTTGACCTGAGTGGCTATACCGTCAAGGTGTTCAACAACGGCTCTACTTCTCCCTCTAACACCCAGGTGCTTTCGGGTATCCTGGCCGATGGAGCGGTCTACGTTATTGCCAATGCCAGTGCGGACAGCGCTGTTTTGGCTGTTGCTGATATCACCTCTACCGTAACTTTTTACAACGGCGATGATGCCGTGGTGCTGCTCAACGGAGCGGATACCATCGACGTGATTGGCCGGGTAGGAGAGGATCCAGGCATCAACTGGCCCATTGACTCTACCGGTGCAACCTCTGAATTCACCCTGGTGCGCAAGCCCGGCGTTCAGAATGGTCAGAAGGATTGGAACATTGGTGCCCAGGAATGGCTGGTTTATCCACAAAACACTTTTTCCTTCCTCGGTGCTCACGACCAGGATGCCTGCGGCGCAGCTTGCAGCACGGACAGCCTGCCCACTAACCAGCGCCATACCGAACTCGGTACCGTATTCATTCTGGAATGGGATCCTCAACCGGGAGCGGTGGCCTGCCAGGTCAGAGGTCAGCAACTGCCGAGCGGTCCTTCCCCCAGAAAGAATGCCGTTAGCCCTTCGATCAGCAGCATATCTGTGCCCAAATCGCTGGCCGGTGCCGGCAACACCTGGACCTGGCAAGTGCGCTGCGCGTGCAGCCTGGATCCACTGGACGCGGGTATCTTCACGGCTTTTGGAGACACCTTTACTGTGCCCGGGGCTCTTTCCAGGGTCGCGGACATGTTGGAGATGGAAATCTATCCTAACCCCAGCAGCGATCAACTTTTCTTGAGCTGGACTGCCGAAAAGGACGCGAGTGTAGCGCTGGAGCTGCTGGACATCAGCGGCCGTCTGGTAATGACAGATCTGGTTTCCGTCATGAACGGTCGCAACCAGATCAGCCTGCAGGTCAGCTCTTTGCAGCCGGGCATGTACTGGCTGAGATTGGATGGAAAGGAAGTGGGCTCGGTGCAGATTCAGCGATGAGGACGGAGTTTCCTTTTCAGAGAGCCTGGCGCCTTTCGCCTTAGCTCCATTTGAACGTTCTAAAATGAAAACGGGTGGTTGTGCATAGCGCAGAACCACCCGTTTTTAGTTCGAAAGGCCCTTCGAACTATATAAAGTTATCAATTGTAAAGCGGGTCTTCGGGGTAGTTGCCGATGAGGCGATACTGCCCGCCTTTGGCTACCAGTATCTCGCGCCAAAGTTGCTCTTCATGGCTGAAGACGAGTTCTGTGCTGCCGGGATGCACAAACCAGGCGTGCTCCTCCATCTCACTGTTGAGCTGCCCGGGGCTCCATCCGGAGTACCCGAGAAAGAAACGCACTTCTCCTAGCTGCACCTGCCCGCTTTGAATCAGGGTACTGAGGGTCTCAAAATCTCCTCCCCACCAGAGGTTCTCCGCCACGGGGACAGCTCCTTCAAGTCGATGACCCAAGGTGTGGAGATAGTGCAAGGTGTCTGTTTCCACCGGCCCGCCAAAGTACAATTGGGATTCAAAGTCGCTCAGGTCCGGCAGCGCCTCGCCAAGCGTCATGTTGAGCCCCTTGTTGATGATAAAGCCCAGGGTTCCCTCTGCCTTATGTTCGCAGAGTAAAATGACGGAACGCTTGAAATTGGGGTCATCCATAAAAGGCTCCGCAAGGAGTAGATGACCGGTTTTTATCTGTATAGTATTGGGTCGCATGGCAAACAATTCAGGATTGCGGTAAAGCTATGCTTACCCTTTGCCGTTTGTAAAAATCTTTGTGCGCCATTTGTGACAATCAAGCTGCTGTGAGGACAGCCACGCATTCATCAATGTATCATAAACTTGATTCCTGGATGTTTTGCTTCTGCAACTCCATTCAAAGTTAGGTCTGTTGGGGGCGTTTCTGTCCAGATCTTCTTTGAATCGGGCAAGACTATCCATAATAGCATGATCTCTTCCGGTATTTAACCCTTGAAATGATGTACAGTTAACCGTGAGGAAACAGGGAGTTAATGTTCAAGAACTCTCTTTGCCGGGTGAAATTTCTTTCATAGTGACCTGAAAAGGAGCCGATTAGCCCTCTTTTCAACAAGTGAATAACCACAACACATCATTTTCTAACTTTGCAACGCCAAATCGAACCCAAAACCAACTTTTGACATGAAAACACAATTATTCCTTAGCGCAGCTTTGCTGAGCGTGGGAAGTATGGCTTTTGCCCAGCTTTCCATACCGACTACCGGTGTTCCGGTAACCCAAAACTTTACCGGCTTTGCCGGTGGCGGATTTGACATCGGACCTTCAGCCGGACGTCTGGCTGCGGGCAACTGGGCCCTGACCGGAATGTCCGACGGCAACAGAACCTTTGGCGACATTGATACCGTCGCTGGCGATCTTGCCCGCGGTGTTACAACGGGTAGCGTAGTATCCGGCGGTCTTTACGCGCTGAATTACGGCGTAGGCAATACCGCCCTGTTGATTCAGCCTACCGGATCAGACTGGAACCCGGGTACCATTACCCTGAGGCTTCAGAACAACACAGGTGGAAGTATCGCTGAGATGGCCGTTTCCTATGACATCGTGGTGATCAACGATCAACCCCGCGCCAACTCTTTTAACTTTTCTTACTCGTTGGATGATGTGAGCTACATTCCAGTTGCAGCACTTGACTACACAACGCCAGCAGAATCGGATGCCAGCGGACCATTTCTGGTAGCCCGCAGCACAACTCTGACCGGTTTGAGCGTACCCAACGGTGCTTTTGTTTATCTGCGCTGGAACGGTGCTGACGTATCTGGAGGAGGCAGCCGCGACGAGTACGGACTGGACAACATCAGTGTTACCGCTTCTGCCTCAAGCAGCACAGCGGCCTTCAACTTTGCCTCTTCGGCAGTTTCCGTTGATGAGGGCGCAGGTAGTGTATCTGTTCCGCTGACGATCTCCATGCCGGCTAACTGCTCGGTACAGGTTGTTGTTTCCGATGGAACCGCTACCAACGGTATGGACTATACCGCACCAGCTTTGAGCACCAGAACCTTTACGCTTGCCGGTGCAACAACCCAGAACCTCTCCATCCCCATCATCGATGACAATCTGGTGGAAGGTCCTGAGACCTTTACCCTGACCCTTCAAAATGCTACGGGTGGCTGCATCATCGGAGCAGTAAGCTTGGCTACGGTAACCATCATTGACAATGATTCGGCTCCAATAGGCGATTGCTTAAATCTTTACTTCTCCGAATACATTGAAGGTTCCAGCAACAACAAGGCATTGGAGATTTACAACCCAACCGGTGCTGCTGTCGATCTGAGTGCATATTCCGTCAAAGCATTTAACAACGGTGCGACCATTCCCACCAATTCGCTGATCCTGAGCGGAACCCTTGCCGCAGGTGATGTATATGTCATTGCCAATGGAAGTGCAGATTCTGCGATTCTGGCGGTGGCTGATGTTACTTCAACGGTGACCTTCTACAACGGGAATGACGCTGTGATCCTTTTCAACGGTGGAGATACCATCGATGCTATTGGTACGGTGGGTGAAGATCCAGGTATTAACTGGCCTGTTGGAACAGGTGCAACTTCAGAGTACACGCTGGTGCGCAAGCCTGAAGTCAAATCAGGTCAGAACAAGTGGGTTCTGGGTGCAGACGAGTGGTTGGTTTACCCTCAGGATGAGTTTGGATTTTTGGGCAGCCATTCACAGGATGCCTGTGATGCCGCCTGTAACTCCTCTAACCTTCCAACTAACCAAAACTCTACCAACCTTGCCAACAGAGTGGTATTGACCTGGGATCCTATTCCCGGAGCAGTTGGATGTCAGGTGAACGGCAAGCGCCTTCCCTCGGGCCCTCAGCCCAGTGTGAACGTGCTGAGTGCACCTTACAACACCACCAATGTTCCCTATGCCGCAGCCGGTGCGGGTACCACATGGACCTGGAGAGTGCGTTGTGCTTGCAACATCAGCCCGCTGGACGTATCCGCTTTCAGCGCCTTTGGCGATACCTTCTCCATTCCCGCTGCACGCGAAATGATGTCTGAGATTGAACTGACGGTGTTCCCCAATCCTGCTACCGATGTGATCATGATGGGCTTCGGCAGCCAGGAGCAGGCCGATGCGCTGATTGAAGTTAGCGACATGCTGGGCCGCGTCGTTTACTCAGAGCGCATTGCCGTGATTCAGGGAGCCAACCAGGCTTCAATCCCGGTCAGCCAGCTTGAAAATGGCATGTACTTTGTACGTATTGGTGAGAACCCCGCGACGAGCTTTACAGTAAGCCGTTAAGCCGGGATTTAAGCGATTTAAACTTCTTTGCCGGGAAGTGCCACAACGGCACTTCCCGGTTTTTTTTAAACAACTCTATTAAGAGTGTTTTGCCATCCACAGGCTATTGGCTTCTATTTTTGCATATGACAAAAGCCTCCTATATCCAATGATGTTTGATTATATGGCATTGACAATGAGAAATTTATGTCATTTTGTTCATTAATTTAAATAAAGAGTTAAACTTTTTTCCCAAGTCCTTTGAATAAAGCCTTTTCTCTTTCTATATTGTAAAACTTTTCGGGATAGAACCCGATTTTTATCATTATTCCTAAACCAAAACAACATTAAATGAGAAATCTTACAAGAAAAGCGATGTCGCTGCTCCTGCTCTGTTGTCTGGGCTTCTACGCTCAGGCTCAGACTACGAGCTACAACATTGCCATTACAACAGGATCTTTTCCTGCAGAACAATCATGGGAACTGCTTGGTCCCGGTAGCACCGTTGTGGCTTCACGCCCCTGCGGATTTTACGGAGCCGGTGAAGTAGTCAACGTAAACCTGACCAATGGTGCCACCTATACCTTCAACGCCTTTGACGATTGGGGAGACGGATGGAACGGTGGAACCTGGACAATTTCAGTAGCCAGCAGCGGCTGTGTAGTCGGCACTGGTGTGGCCAACAATGGTGTGGCTGGAGATGGCACGGATGATTGCGTTGGTCAGCAGCTAGAGGAGTCTTTCTCCTTTGTGGCCAATGGTCCTATCTCCGGTTGTACCAACCCCGCAGCCATCAACTTCAACGCCTGTGCAACGGTTGATGATGGCTCCTGTCTTCTGCCAGCGGTTAACGATGAGTGTGCAAACTTCATCTCCATTCCGGTAGGTAACTGCTATACGGGTAGTAACATTGGTGCAACATTCAACCCGGCTCAACCCCTCTCGCCGACGTGCGTAGATGGATCCAGCACGCCGGCTGACCTCTGGTTCAGGACTACAGTACCTGCCAGTGGAGCTGTGATTATTGAATTCCCCGAAAATCCAGGATTCAGCTCTATTGTAGAGCTTTATCAAGGAGTTACTTGTGGTGCTTTGGGAGCGGGCATTCTGGCTACTGCCGGTACTTGCTCTAACTACTCTGACGGAGGTTCCAGAACGGTAACTGGCCTCACCCCAGGTCCTCTTCTGATTCGCTTCTGGGATTTTGGCTCGAATGATTTTGGTGCACTTGAACTGTGTATTTCAACCCCAGTTCTGGGATGTACGGACTTTTGTGCCAGTAACTTCAACCCATTGGCTACCGCTGATGACGGCACTTGTACTTACAGCACCACACCAGCCAATGGCACCGACAACTGCGCTTCTGCAGCCCTGTTGCCTGGCCCAGGAACCTACAATGCTATCAATAGCGTTGCTACAGGAACTGACATCACCTCCTGTACTTTTGCCGACAGCCTGGATGTGTGGTACCGTTACAATGTACCTACCGGTGCAGACACGGTTTGGATTTACACCTGTAACTCCACCTACGACACTGGTCTGAGCTTGTGGACGGCTTGTGGTGGAACCGAGATTGCCTGTAATGACGATGCCATTCGTCCAGGTGTAGGCACTCTGTCCAGTACTTGTGGAATCAACCCCGCAACAGGTCTTGCCAGAAACTTCCAGTCGGCTATTCAGCTCAGTGACTCTGTATTGGCACTGTATGCTGGAAGCACCATCCTTATCCGCGTTGCCGGATTTGGTGGCCAGAGAGGATGTGGTGACTTGACGATTGAGGTAGTTGGTGCTCCTGGTTGTGTGCCTACTGCTCCGACCAACCAGACCTCTACCAACCTGTCCAACCGCGTTCAGCTCAACTGGACCCCAACCCCGCTTGCCGTGGGTTGTCAGGTACAAGGCCAGCGTCTTGTTCCTTCTCCTGGTCCATCGCCCAGCGTGAACGTGTTGACCGCTCCTTACAACACCACCAATGTACCTTATGCTGCAGCCGGTGCCGGTACCACCTGGACCTGGCGTGTGCGTTGCGCATGCAGCATCAGCCCACTGGTATTGTCACCCTACACCGCGTTTGGTGATACCTTCTCCATCCCGACTGCTCGCGAAGGCGACATTCTGGACCTGACCTTG